>NZ_BPIK01000001.1:487500-1687500 GCF_026004075.1 Meiothermus sp.
AGGTAATCACGTCCTTCATCGGCTTAGGTGCCAGGGCATCCACCGTGTGCCCGTTCTATCTTGACCTTTATTCCCTCCTCAGAGTCGCCCCTGAAGATAAGGTCTATTCCAACCCACCCCATAACACCTCTACCGCTATCGCAAATAGAAGCCTGGGATGGACTTCCTTCCTTCCTCTACAGCCCCTTTTTCATGATCCTCGCGCCTGACTTCGTATCGCGGCGCAACGAAGAGAGTACCGAATACCCTAAAATCTGTCAACACCTCTGAGTAAAAAAGTGCAGGGATGTACAACTCCCCGCAACGGGAAAAGCCTACCTAACCGCTTAAAGCGGCTTTGAGTTGGGGCATTTGCTTTAGCACCAGGTAGCGAATTACACCCGTTCCACCGGTACCACGCAGTATGAGCGCCAGCGATGACTTATCGCCAATGCGGTTGATGATAAGGGTTTTCCCAAGATACTCGAGGTTCAGGCTTTGGACTGAGGAGAGATGGTATTTTTCGCCCATAACATTGCTGATGGATAAAAGCGTGTGTACATAAGTCGCCAGCAGCTCAGGCTCGTCTAGGGTTTGCCCTAGCCAGGTTATTAACTGGCCTGTACTATCAATCACAAAAACACTTTCGATCTCGGGCTTGTCCAAAAATGGCTTGAGCTCGTCCAACAAATTTGGGGCGGGCGGGGTCTTTAAGGGCTTAGGAACACTTTGTGGAGAGGGTTCCTGATTGGCAAGACTGGGAACAGGTGGAGGTGGGGCGAAAGGCTCGGCTGGTGTGGGGGATGGTGTGGTGACAGGATTCGATATTGACACCGCCTCATCAACGGCCAAGAACGACTGCTTGACAGCGTTAAGCGCTCGCTCAACTTTGGGGAAGAGATCGTCGGGTGTAAAGGGTTTAGAGACCACATCGAAGGCTCCGGCTTGTTGGGCCTGGGTTATTACACCTTCGTTGATGATGCCGGAAATTAGAATCACCGGTATGCTTTTAGTGGAAGCCCGCATTTTGATCATCTGACATAGTTCAAAGCCGCTCATACCGGGCATCACTACGTCGGCGATGATCAGGTTGGGGGCGCTGTGGTTGATCGCCTCGAGGCCTTTTTCGGCAGATTCGCTGGTCGTGACAATCAGTCCACGGGACGCCAACAGCTTCTCGAGCACCTTTCGTACGCTGGTGCTGTCATCAACAACTAGGACTTTGGCTCCTTGCATAAGCACCCTAATGGTAGGGCCATCACAGGCTTTACCCAGTGATGTGTGACCATTACGGGTACAACATATTTTGCCGCTCAAACTGACTTTTGCCGCCAGCATTGACGGCAAAAAGCTAGTCCTGTGCCTTTTTTGAATTTCGTAGAGACTACCAGATTCTTTTCGAGAACCACTCTAGATCTAATTGATTCGCTGCTGGCGGTGATCCATTTCAACGGCAAGGGAGAGCAGCAGTTGATCGGTGCTTTTGCGTATGGTAACGGGTTCCAAAAAGAAGTCGGCTTCGGTTAGGGGCTCGAAGCGAAAGTGACCGGTAGGATGATTTTCGACCTGGAGCAGTAGGTGCAGTACGGCATCCTCGCCACTTTTTCCTGCGTACTCGGCGTGGATGAGCTGTCCTTTGCTAAACAGCCAACTGGCACTATCACCCTGAAGCTCGACCCGAAGCCGTCCGGTTTTGGCGGACTTGGCCAGCCACTGGGCTAGCTCGAACAGGCTCATATCGCCTAACTGCCCTTGTATGCCTTGATGCGCTACGGGATTGGTGGGCTCACTGATATAAGTTTTGCGGGTGAGCTCGAGGATCAGTTTATATGCACTCCGAACCACCTCCGCAGCCGGGGTATCTGGGGGCAAGACCAGGTCGAGGTCGCCAACCTGGGTCGGGGTGGTATCGCTGAGTAGAACAAAAGGAACTAAAGCAAGCTGGGGGTCGGAACGCACCATATCGAAGAATTCCGCCCCTGTTAGGTCGCTTAGTGAGGCCGTGCTAACGATCACATCGGGGCGGTGGCGCTCCAACAGGGTCATGGCGTAAAGAGCACTATCCTCGACCTGGGCATCAAACCCCGACAGCGTAAAGCTGTCTTTGAGCGCGATGCCACGCTTGGGTTGACCGGTCAGGATCAGGGCTTTCATCGAAAAAACTCCTTTTTCAAGGGAGTCTCACAGCAAGCAAGTGGATTTGGGAGGAACCTGAAACGCATATAGCTAGATCTCTCGCAAGAACTGTTCCAATTCTACCTCGTCGGCAGGCTTGGTCAGGTAGGCATTTGCACCAAGTTCGATGGCGAGGTCGCGGTGCTTGGCCGAAGCCCTTGTGGTCAATACGGCAATGGGCAGATGGGCGAGGCCGGGGCGGCGGCGCACCTCCTCTAACAGCTCGAAGCCGGACATGCGGGGCATCTCGAGGTCGGTCACCACAGCCTGGAATGGCTGTTGCTCCAGTAGCTCGAGGGCCTCTTGGCCGTCCGACGCGGTAACCACCTGGTGGCCAGCTTTACGTAGCATCTGGGCTACTATTTTGCGAACCGAAAGTGAGTCATCGACCAGCAACACAGGCAGGTGTCGGCTGGCTGGGGTTTCAATGCGAGCCTGGATGGGCAAAGGGGCGCTCAGGCTTAGCAGACCGCTTGGACTCAACACCAGAACTACCTGGCCGGTAGCTGAAACAGTTGCGCCAATCAGATGGGGCAGCTCGGAAAGAGGCGCGGCGAGGGGCTTAACCAGGGCTTGTTGCAACCCAATAAAGCGCTCGACAGCCAGAGCTACCAAGGTGCCGCCACGCCCCTCCACTACGGCCAGCGTATACTCCTCTTGCTCGGCAGGGGGTAGGCCCAGTAGTTCGCTGAGATGCTTGATGGGGAGGGCGCTTCCCTCGTGGATCACCTCCTGCTGGCCAGAGGGCGCGGTGAGCAGGGTTACCAGACTCTCACGCGGTAAGGCAAAGGTTTGCCCACCGCTTTGAAGCAGCAGGATGTCTGAGACTGCCAGGTTCTGCGGAACCTTTAGGCGGAAAGTGGTACCCAGACCGCTGCGGGTTTCGACGGCCAGATCGCCACGCAGGCGGCGGATGATGGTGGCTACGGCGTCCAGCCCCACCCCCCGCCCGGCCACATCCGATACTGCCGAGGCGGTGGAAAGGCCGGGGAGGAAGATAAGCTCCACCGCTTCTTCTGGGCGCAGAGCCTCTACCTGGGCCTGCGTACGCAAGCCCTTTTCCACAGCTTTTTGTTTGATGGCCTCGAGGTCGATGCCGCGGCCATCGTCGCTGATTTCCAGTATCAGGTTACTGCGCTGTTGCTGGGCGCGAATGGTCAGGATGCCCTTAGGCGTTTTGCCAGCAGCCAGGCGCTCGGCGGGGCTTTCTATGCCGTGAATTACGGCGTTGCTAACCAGGTGGAGCAGCGCCTCCGAAAGACCATCGAGCAGTACGGAGTCAACCTCGACCTGTTCGCCCTGCAACTGTATATGCACCTGCTTCTCGCCAGCTATCTGTTGTACTTGACGTGTAATTCGGGTGTAGAAACGCCCTATGGGCACCAGGCGAGCCCGGCCTACTTCTCCGCGCAAGTCTTGCGTAAGCTTGCCAAACAGCTCGGTTTCTTGCCGAAAGGCCTTGATCTGGTCACTGAGGGCATTTTGCACCTCGGCCAGGTCGCTGGTCATCTCCTGGATGGAGCGGGCCAGGATGTTAAGGTCGTCGTAGCGATCGAACTCGAGCTCGGAAAAAAGCTCCTGTACGGTTTTGCCCAGGGTGCTCTGGGCCTGGGGCGTTTGAGCTTCTTTGGCAAGGGCGAGACGTGGATTAAGGTAGCGAGCTTCAAAGTCTGCAGTGGTGCGCTCGAGCCGTTGGCGGGCTGCCTCCAACAGTTGATCCATCTCCTCGAAGCGCCGGGCCAGCAGTTCCAAGCGCGAATGCGCTACGAGGGTTTCACCAGCCAGGTTGAGCAGGGTATCCAGACGCTCGAGGCTCACCCGTACCGATGTGCTCTGGCCGGGCCGAGCTGGCGTTGCTGGAGTGGGTGGGGCAGATGGTGTGGGGCTAGCAGGGGTAGGCGCTGGAGCTTCTTTATCTAGCAGGTGGGCCAGGCGGCCCTGTAACTCAAAGAGCCGGTGATGAAGGGTCTGGGTGGCCAGGGGGTCTTTGCCTTCGGCTACCATCAGCATCTGGCCCAGCACCTGCGACCCCTCCAGAATGAGCTGTGCAATTGGATCACTCCAGGTTTGCTGCCCCTCGCGTACCGCCACCATGAGGTCTTCGAGCTGGTGGGCCAAGGCTCCAATGGGCTTGCAGCCCACCGAGTAGGCGGCTCCCTTGACCGTGTGCATAGCCCGGAACAAAGCCCGCAGGTGCTCTCCGCTCTCGTCCCCTTTTTGCAAGCTGACCAGGGTGTTGGCGACAAGCTCGAGGTTCTCGAGGGTCTCTGGCGCAAAAAACTCCCAGAACTCGGCGTTTTGCCGATAGAAGTTTTGCAACTCTTCCACCACTCCTACCTGGGATGGGGGAGGCTCGAGGGCTGCTGCTTCGGGGGGCTCGAGGCTATCCACTGCAAAGGCCTCGGGGTTGAGGGTCGTAAGCTCCTGGATAAGGTTCGCTGCCCCCAGGTGGCCTAGCTCGAGGCCCACACGACCTTCCTGGCCGTGGATGGCTATGTTTTCCAGCGCAGTAATCAGTACGGCCGTGAGCTGATCGATAAACTCGACAACCTTGACCTGCTGTTGCTCGGTGTAGCGGGGGGCGGCCTCCAGGATTCGCTCGGCGAGAGCGCCAAGGTTGGCAATCTGGGGGAAGCCATACAACCCCGCCGAGCCTTTGAGGCGATGGGCTATGACTACCAGGGGCTCGTGGCGTTTTATGGCCAGGAACTCGGCCGCCTGCTCGAAGACGGCCACGGTTCCCCAGGCCTCCTCGAGAAAGCTTTGCAACAGATCGGGCGCGGCTGCAGTAGACATGACCACTCCTAGTCAGGTAGGCGGAAGCGACCCAGGTTTTTAGAAAGCTCCTGAGCCAACACCCGCATCGCCTCGGCGGACTGCCGTCCTTCCTGGCTTTCGACCCCGGTTTGCTGGGCCGTCTGAGTAATTTTTTGCACTGCCTGGTCGACCCGTTCCACCACCGATACCTGGTTTTGGGCCAGGCTCGAGATTTCCTGCGCCAGGCTAGCGGACTGCTCAGCCAGTTTTGCGATTTCCTCGAGGCGGCTGCCAGCGCTGTTGGCGGTGCTATAGCCGGTTTCCACCTCGCGTACCCCTTCCCGCACCAGCTCAACCACCCGACTAATATCACTCTGCACCTGCTGTACCAGGTTATTAACTCGGCTGGTCTCACGGGCCGATTCCTCGGCCAGCTTACGGATTTCATCAGCCACGATGGCGAAGCGGCGACCTGCTGCGCCCGCCCCTGCGGCCTCGAAGGAGGCGTTGAGGGCCAGCAGGTTGGTTTGTGAGGCGAAGTCCTCGAGCACCTTGGTGATGTTTTCGATCTCGGCAGAACGCTGGGCCAGCGCCGTAATGTTCTCGGCGATAGCCTGCATCTCCCTACGGATGTCGCTCATGCCTGAGAGGGTCTGGGTTACGGCCTGGCGGCCTAGCTGGGCCGACTCGAGCGTGCGGCGGGCGGCCTCAGCGGTGATGCTTGCGCTCTGGGCCATCTGACGAATATTTTGAGCCACGACCTGGGTCTGATTTTGTACCCGGACTACTTCCTGGGCTTGCGAAAGGGCCCCGGCAGCGATAGAGGCCGTGATCTGATCCATCTGCATCGCGTTCTGGTTGACCGACTCTGCTGCCTGCTGCACTGCTTTGAGCAGATGCGCAATCTCCTCAATGGTTAGGTTTACGGCGTCTACCACGTTGCCGAGCACGTCGTTGGTGACCTGGCCTCGCTTGGTAAGATCACCCTGGGCAATCTCGGTGGCGACTTCCATGAAACGCCGTACGTTTTCCTGGAGCTGTAAGCTCCGCTGGCGCTCAGCCTCCTGCTGCTCCAGGAGGGAGCGCAGGGTTAGGATGGACTGGTTCAGGGTTTTACTAACCAGCCCCAACTCGTCGTTGGAGCGAAGGTGGGCCAGGGTGGAAAGATTGCCCTGCCCAAGGTTTTGGGCCACTGCTGTAAGCTCTCGCACTGGAGCAAGAATCGAGTTCAAAACTCCAACAATTAGCCATGCAGATAGCAGTAGTGTTGCAGCTACGATAAACAAGCTAAGCACCTGCTGGTTGACCAGCTGTCCCAGGCGCCCATCGAGCAGGTCGTCAAGCTGGTTCAAAGCTGCCGCTTGTACGGCGAAGTAGGCTTCAATGGGGCGGCTTAGCTGGTCGAGGTACAGGGCGGGCTCGAGGCCAAAACGCTTACTCAATATCTCCCGGCGGGCTAGCTCAACCGCCGATTCGGTGATGGCTTTGGCCGAGTTGACTTGCTCGCCCAGGCCTTCGCCCAGCGCCGGGTTGGTAGCCAGGGCGTTTTGCACCGAGCGCTCGAGGGCTGCCGTTACCGATGCCACCTCACCGAAGCCGGTATCCCGATTGGCCAGCGAGGCCAGAAGCCCGCTCAGTCGCCTTTCTTGCTCTGGGGTTAGCTGCTTGGACTGCAAGGCGATAACCCCAATGGCCTGTACCTGACTCAGAGTCTCCATGACCGATTGCAGCCGATAGACCACCGAGTCCACCAGCCAGTAACTTTGCGCGGTTGGATCAAGGATCAGGTTGGAGCTGATGGCAATTCGCTCGTAAAGCCTTAAAAACTGCCCGATGAGCCGGGTGTGCTCCTGGAAGCTTCGAGTAGGGGAGTGCGGTACAGCCAGTAGCGTATCCCAACTGGTCTTGAGCGCCTCGAGTCTTTCCCCGATGCCAAAGGAGTCTCCCTCGGCTTGGTTCATCTTGACGAGCAACTGTAGGCCACGGTTTATCTCCTCGGCTTTCTGGGTGCGTGGAACAACAAGTTCTTGATTTCCGGACAGGGTGGCCACACTCAGGCTTCGATGCTCGGCCATGGCCTTGATCAGACTGCCGGTGCTTTGCAGAAAGATGACCCCCTGCTTTTCAGTTCGTACGAAGTTAATATCGTTGCGCTGCTCGGAAACCAGTGCGAAAAGCAAATAAAAGATGGGCAGCAGCAAGGGAACGACCAGCAGTGCCAGCTTATAAGGGACACGGAGTTTGCCAAAGAAGCCGGTATAGGGGGCCTCGAGGGTTTCGGCATCCACCCGCACCTTGCGGCTTTGGGCACCCAGGAGCCCTACTTGCTTGACTTCTACCTCGCGAAGGTCGCGTTGCAATGCCATAGTGAATTCCTTTAGGCGGGCAGCCGGAAGCGGGTCAGGCTTCGGCTGAGCTGTTGGGCTAGGACTTGCAGCTCTTCCGCGATCTGGCGGCCTTTGCGGCTTTCCTGGTCGGTTTGTAGGGCGGTGTCGTAGATATCCTGCACCACACTGGTTACTTCTTCCACTCGAGCCACCTGTTCCTGAGCAGCCTGAGCGACGAAACGAGCAGCCTCGGCGGATTGCTGAGCCAGAGCGGCAATTTGCTCGAGCTTGCTTCCGGCCTCGGTGGCAATACGATAGCCTTGCTCCACCTCGCGGGTACCGCCTTCTACCGAGATCACCACACCCTGAATTTCAGTTTGAATACCCTTGACCAGCAGGTTAACGCGCTGGGCAGCCCGGGCCGAGTCCTCGGCCAGCTTACGCACCTGATCGGCCACAACTGCGAAACGAGCCCCGGCCTCACCTGCACCCGCGGCCTCGATGGCGGCGTTAAGAGCCAGCAGGTTGGTTTGCTTGGCAATGCGCGAGATGGTGTCTACCACTTCGGAAATTTCAAGCGAGCGATCGGAGAGCCCCTTGATGCTCTTGGAGATGCTTTGCACTTCGCGTCGAATGTTCTGCATGCCGCTGAGAGTGTTTTGTACGGCGTCCTGACCCTCCAGGGCAGCTTCTTTAGCCTGCATGACCAGCTCGGAGCCCTGCACGATTTGCTCGGCCATGCTGCGGATGGAGTCGGTGGTATCGAGCGCCTCAATGCGGGCCCGGGCCGAAAGCTCGGCCTGTGACTCGGCTTTTTCTTGCACGGCTGCAGAGCTTTGGGCCATTTGCGCGGCGCCCTGGTTAACCATCTCAGCGGCGGATTGTACCTGCTTGAGCAGATAAGCGATTTCTTCGATGGTTAGGTTTACCGCGTCTACCACGTTGCCCAGCACGTCCTCGGTTACGCGCCCGCGCTTGGTCAGGTCGCCCTGGGCGATATCCATGGCTACGTTCAAGAAAGCCCCGATGTTTTCTTGCAATAGCTGGCTTTGGCGAAGCTGCTCGGCGTCGGCCTCGGCCTTGGCCTTGAGCTGCACTACGGTGTCGTTGAAAGTACGGGCCAGCGAGCCCAGCTCGTCAGAGGATTGTATGGGCACCTGTACCCCCAGATCGCCCTTACGCAGGCGCAGAGAGGCGTTAAACAACTGCCCTACCGGGCCTGTAATTGAGCGAACTACGGCCCCCACAATTCCCAGCGCCAGCGTTAGGGCCAGCGCGATCATTATAAATAGCACAGCCTGCCCGCGCTGGACTTGCTGCCATTCCTGCAGGGCATTATTTCTCAATACCTGTAAGGCGTTTTGCTTGTGCTCTGTGAGGCTGCTGTCGATCTGGTTGAAGGTGCTGCCATACTCTCTTGGACGAAGCGTAGGGCGAGCAGTAGCTAGAATGGAGTTAGTAACGAAACTACTAATGAAGTCTATTTCTGTGATGACTTGCTCAGTCTGCTGGGTTATTGCTTCCAAGCCGCGAACCTGCCCCAAGTTGCTCTGGGTCAGGGCCAGCAGGGTGTCCTCGGTTTGCTTAGATACTCGCTCGAGCAAGTTAATAATTTGCTCCCGCTCGTAAATCAAAGCTGAACCTCGAGCCAGTAC
Source organism: Meiothermus sp. (assembly GCF_026004075.1). Classification (NCBI taxonomy): domain Bacteria; kingdom Thermotogati; phylum Deinococcota; class Deinococci; order Thermales; family Thermaceae; genus Meiothermus; species Meiothermus sp. Next base: position 496,394 of record NZ_BPIK01000001.1, read on the forward strand.
CTCCATGCCCAAGAAGCGCAACTCAGCCAGGTTTTCATGCAGCTCGGGTAGATGCCGTAGGGTGATTTCAGTGAGAAGAAATGTTTCTTTGCTGGTATTCAACAACATTCCTGAAGACAGGCTCAGCTTTTCGAGGGTTTGTTGGAGTTGCCCAATTGCCTGGTGGTGCATCTCAAACAGGGCGTTGTTGCCGGCAGCTAGGTTTTGGTTTTTTATCCTGGCCCAGCTTTGACTAAAATTGGAAATCGACTCGGCGATGCCAAAGCGATCCTGCGTGCCCTCGTTAAGCTGCACGAGCCGTGCTAGGGCACCATCTACATCGGTAGCTTCTTTGACCAGGTCAACCTTGCTACCTAGGAGCCGGTTATCCAAGCTGTAGCGGCGGTGCTCCCCTACTTGCTGGATGACGTTGGTAAGCGCTTGGGCCAGCTGGTATCCCAGTAGCTGGTTGTAAACGAGCTCGTTTTGGCGTTTCTCGAGGAAATATAAGATTGAAATAGGTACGGCGCTTACAGCCGAGAAAGCTAAGACAATCAAAAGGAGTTTCTGCCAAATTTTTAGCGACCCCAGCAACCCGCCCGAGGGTAACAGCTGGGTGGGTGCAACCGGCGTGAAACGGCGGGCCGGGCGAGTGATTGTTTTTGGGCTGCCACGAGTCATGCTTCCGCCTCCAGGGCATGCTCTGCAGAGGTCTCAAGCAGCGACGTAAGAAACATTGGGAGCCCCACCACCGCCACCGCCAGCAACAGGAAAATATTCAATGAAAGCAGGCCACCGCTTGCGACCATGCTGTGAATTTGACTGTCACCGGCGTTGGTAAAGCGGACAGCCAGCATGGCGGTATAGTGCATGAAGGGAATGGCCAAGCCGGTGATGGATGCGGTAACCAGCTGACGAAGCGGAATCCGATTGAAGGTCGGACTAACCAGCATCCAGACACCAAAGGTGCCTAGCATGACGGCCACCAGAACTGAGACCGCTACCAAAGGGAGGTTGAAGATGAGCTTTGCCTCCATGCGCATAGCAAACATGCCCACGTAGTGCATGGTTCCAATCCCTGCGCCAAGAAAAAAACCTGCGCCCAGTATTTGTGCCATGCCGACATTGGGCCGACTGACCATTTGAAAGGCTGCTGCGGCCCCTACGATCGCAAAAAGTACCGAGATGAGGGTAAGGAGTGGATCGTAAGCAACCACCAAATTGAGTTGGAGGGCAGTCATGGCCGTGAAATGCATGGCCCATACCCCCAGCCCAAAGGTGATGGCGCCCAGCCACAACCAGATTTTGCTGACCCCGACCTGTCTCAGGCGGTTGATGATGGCCAATGCGGCGTAGGCTGCGAAGATGGCGATAAGAAACGAGACGCCGACCAGCAGGGGATCGTGGTTCATGTCAAGGTGGGTTTGTTCCATGGAGACTCCTTTAGAAAGTATTGGGTTTTAGGCTAGAGGGGCAGCTTGGACGGGCCCTGCTGTAGAGAGGGGGATAGACATTTGAGCGGCGAGGTACTCAAGCAGGCGCTTTGGGTTCAGAACGCGGATATTTTGGCTGCCGTCCTCCAAGGCAGCACTAAACAAGGATTCTTGGCCGGGGGTTATCAAGGCCCCGTTCAGATTGGTGCGAAGCCCGGCTACTTCGCTAACCAGGAAGGCAAGGGGTTGACCCTCCACTTCCACCAAGGCGGCAAGTCCAGAATCTGCCGGCAGAACCTGCAATACCTGACTCAGGTCGAACACCGGCACGATCTGTCCGTGGTTGCTCAGCAGCCCCAAAAGGAGCGGAGACGCCAAGGGAACGGGGGTGAGCTGCGTGACTTCCAGCACTTCTTTCAAGGCCCTTGGTTCTATGCCTAAAAAGATGTTACCAAGACGTAAAACCCAGATTTTGTCGATATGAATAGCGTTCATGAGCCGTGCTCTTATGGCTGCGGATAGCCCGACAAGCCGCACTCCGCTAGAGGATTTCCTGAACGGCTTTGCGCAAGGCTTCGGGGGTATAGGGCTTGGTTAGGTAGCCGTTGGCGCCCTGGCGCTTACCCCATTCGATATCGGTGGGCGCGCTCTTGGAACTAATGATCAGCACCGGGATGTGCTTGGTTGAATCGCTGCGCCGTAAGGAGCGAAGCACCTCGTAGCCATTGCGGCCCGGCATGACCACATCGAGCAAAACCGCATCGGGCTTTTCGGCTTCGATGTGCTGCTCTACATTCTCACTACCCTGATACAACACAACTTGATGGTATGGAGCCAGCGACTGTTCGATGAGCTTTAGATCTGCCATGGAGTCATCTACTGCGATTAGCTTTGCCATATTGACCTCCGGGCTTGCGGGCAGAGCTAGGGATGACTGCACACGAGGTATACCTACCCGCAACATGAGCTAAAGTTACGCGAGGCGTTACGCCGAACCTGTGACGAATGCACAAGGCCGAGATATCCAAGCGTTACGTCCAAATTTTGGGGCATGCATTTAACAAATTGACGCCCGCTGATGATCGGTGCAGGGGACGCACAGCCCCCAGCTTGAAGTAGGCTGGGCAAGGCGCCTAGAGTTGAGGGTAGATGGTTACCGCTGCCAAACCTGGCCGGTACCCAGATTTTGAGGGGGAGACTTATGTTCAAAAATATCTTGCTGGCGTTTGATGGTTCGGCCCATGCCCAAAAAGCCGCCCAGATTGCTGCCGACCTGGCCCGGCAGTACCGCGCTTGGCTGTGCTTGGTGCACACCTACGATCCTGTGCCGGACTATTTGGGGGAGCCTTTTCTACAAGAGGTTATTTCCAGACGAACCGAGGCTGCCGATCGGGTGGTAGCCCAGGCCCTGGCCCTGCTGGGTGAGCTGCCCCAGCTCGAGACCGAGATACTGGAGGGGCCCCCAGCCGAGGCTATTTTGCGAGTGGCAGAGGTTCGCAAGGTAGACCTGATTGTGATGGGTACCAGGGGTTTAGGCCAATTGCAGGGCTTGCTGCTGGGTAGCCAAAGCCAGAAAGTACTGACCCACGCTGCGTGCCCAGTGCTGCTGGTGCGATGAGTGTACGCCCTTGCCTAAAGCCGGGGCTGGGATGGTAAGGCTAATCCAGGCGACTGCGTAGCTCGAGGGCTGCTCGCTTCAAGCCTTCAAGCATCTGCATATCGGCTAGAGTGGCTTTACGGGTGTTTTCCAGGCGCGTGCAAGGAGTGCGGTACAGGCTATTGAAACGTTCGCGGGTGCGGTGTAGCTCTGTTTCCAGGGTTTCGCTCAAAGCCCGCTCGAGGGTGCTCCTAAGTTCGGCCAGCCGCTCACGCAGGCGGGTTTTGGCCACCTCTTTGCGGCGGGGCAGGATGGAGGTAGCCAGAATTGCCCCGAACAGCGTGGCAAAAATGCCCAGAATATCGAAAGCAATTTTTTGGGCCACCAGCAGGATAGTGAGACCCAGGCCCATCACTCCTACTTCAGCTAGTGCGGTGCCGCGCAGGCTCTCCTGAATAAAGTCGCGCAACTGAATGGCCTCGGCCTCGGCATCGAACGAACGCAGCGCCTCTTCTAAATTGCCTGCGATGGTGCGTTCTTCCGAGCCAACCTGCTCGGCTTGGCGCAGGCCAGGGGCCTCGCGCAGCAACGAGAGGGCATCTTCCAGCAGTTCGCGGTCGCGTCTGGCTAGCCAGTTCATGGCCTCGAGCACCCGGCGCTCGATCTCCTGGTTGGCCCCTCTGACCACCTCGTCTATAAAACTCTGCTTGAGCTTACTGGATTGCATGAGTTCGAGGAACTTGGAGAACCGCACCTTCTCATCCAGCCAGCGCTCACCTCGAGCGCGTACCTCGTCGATGGCCTGCAGCGCCAGCGCAATTTGTCCAGTAAAGTCGCGGCGTGTACGCTCTTCGTGCCGCTCGAGTAGATGATCTAGCTCGCGGCAGGTGGCGAGCTGCTTCTCGGATTCTTTGAATTTGGCTTCCAGTACAGGTATGGCCTCTTCGGTAAGCCGGGCCAGCACACCCAGCGGTGAGCCCAGCTTGAGGATAGCGGCCTGGTGGGTGAGCACCTGCCGGATATGGGCCTCGAGCTCGGGTACGTGGCTTGTGGCTATTTCGCCTTGCCGTGCTCGGCGGGCCGAGACCGCAAAAATGGGGGGAACCTGCCCCAGGGTTTGGTCAGCGCCTTTTTTGACAAACTCGAGTACCTGTTGCAACTCGGGCTCGGTGAGCAGATCCATTTTGTTGATGACGATGACCACCTTTTTGCCCCAGGCCCGAATAAAACTTAGAAAGTTGGCCTCGGATTGCGTGAAGGGCCGGTCGGCGCTGGTGACAAACAAAATTAAGTCGGCGCGTGGAAGAAATTTTTCGGTTAAAACTTGATGGTGCTGCAAAATGGCGTTGGTGCCGGGCGTGTCTACCAACCGTACGTCCTTGAGCATGGGGTGGGGTAGCTGGATTAGCACCAGTTCGGGCGAATGCGGTTCTAGCTTGGGCTCAGGGCCATAGCCTATCAGATTGATGCGGTCGGTAGTGGGCGTGACGCCCTCTTTCAAAAAATCGCCGCCTAATAGGGCATTGAGCAACGAAGACTTTCCGCTGTTAAACTCGCCAACCACCACGAGCAGAAAAGGGCCATCGAGATCCAATAAAGCCTGCTTGAGCGGTTTGGTTTCAAGGCCCACTCGAGCCAACGCATCCAGCCCTTGGGTAAGCAGCGCACGCACATCCTGGGCTAGGGCCTGGGTCTTGGAATCCAGCATGTAGGGTATTGTATCGCAGGGACATGCAGGCGCTATGCAACAGAACTGCTGCATTCGATATTCCCGCAAGTTACTTTGCCAAGACAAATTGCCTGTACTGGGGCAGCTATAGTAACTCCAAGCTGTTTATGCCTTCGCGTGGGGTTGCGACCAGCGATATTGATTAAGATAATCGAGCAAAAGTTGCGCGTACTCAATAAACGCGATGAGAAAGGGAAAAAGCTAAAAATCCGCTCCGCGTTGGATGGGTTTGAAATTCACCAACGGATTGTATTTTGTGTATAAAAAGCACACAACATATTGTATAGTGAGGCTCAGTGGAGAAACAATCTAACAGCGCCACTCGTTCCCAGCGGACACCAGGCCTCTTTGGCGTTGTGTGGCTGGGCGAATCATCCGCTGGATAGCGCATGATTTGGAGAGTAGGGCTTAGACCTCTCCACACTGAACTAAAGGAGGTATACACATGCCTGAACAAACCAAAAAATCTGAAACAACCAAAAAGCCTGCTACTAAAAAGGCCGCTGCCAAGCCTGCAGAGAAGAAGACCGCGACCAAAACTGCTGCGAAAGCCCCTGCTAAAGCTGAGGCTAAAACGGCTACTAAAGCCACTACCAAGCCTGCGGCGAAGAAGACCACGGCTAAAGCGGCTGCAAAACCCGCTGCTAAAGCCACGGCCAAGCCTGCTGCAAAGGCTGCTACTAAAACCACCGCTAAGAAGACCTCGGCCAAAACCGAAGCGAAGTCTACGACAAAGAGTGCCGCGAAGCCCGCGGCTAAAAAGGCGGCTGCGCCCAAGAAATCGGCTACTAAGCAATAAAGGGCTTTCTCTGCCAACCGGCCCTGTTACAGGGCTGGTTTTTTTGCGCCATGCCAGGCTTGCAGCGACCTAACCGATAGACTCGAGCTACGTGCGCGAAGAATGGCTTCGAGGCTCCACCGGGCCCCCTCGAGCGTGGTGATGAAGGGCTTGCCGGTCTCCACCGCGCGGCGCAGCTCGGGGTGGGGGGTGAGGGCAATCAGCAGGTCGTAATCCCCTTCGGAGACCTCAAAACCGGCGGCCTCCCAGTCGGGCTTAAGCTCTTCGGCCCCGATGAAACGCACCCTGCCGGAAAGCGGCAGCCGCTGGCCCACCCCCAGCTCGGCCCGGTAGTAGGCCAGGTAGGGGTCGGTGTCGATGCCCATGCTCTCGCCGGTGGAGCGCATCTCGGGCCCCAGCACCGGGATCACCCCGGGGAACTTGAGCCAGGGAATCAAGACCTCTTTGACCGAGTAGAAGCCAGGGGTGGGGTCTTCGGTGAAGCCCAGCTCGTCCAGGGTTTGGCCCACCGCAATCAGGGCCGCGTACTTGGCCAGCGGGTGGCCGATGGCCTTGGAGACAAACGGCACCGTGCGCGAAGCGCGGGGGTTGGCCTCCAGGATGTAGACCACGCCATCCTTGAGGGCGTACTGCACGTTGATTAGGCCCCTGACCCCCACCGCCAGGGCCAGTTTGCGGGTGTAGGCTTTGACGGTCTCGAGCTGCTCGGGCGTGAGGGAGATGGGCGGCAGGATGGTGGCCGAGTCGCCGGAGTGCACCCCGGCCCGCTCGATGTGCTCCATGATGCCCGCTACCACCACCCGCTTGCCATCGCAAAGCGCGTCTACGTCGAGCTCGAGGGCGTTTTCCAGGTACTGATCCAGGAGAATCGAGGGCCGCTCGGCCAGCGCCGCGTAGATGCCACTCAGATACCAGCGCAGTTCTTCGGGGTTGCGCACCACCTGCATGGCCCGCCCCCCCAGCACGTAGCTGGGCCGGGCCATCAGGGGATAGCCCAGGGTCTCGGCCAGCTTGAGGGCCTCCTCGGGGTTGCGGGCTACCGCGCCCTTGGGCTGGGGGATGCCCAGCGCGGCGCAGAGCTGATTGAACTCGGCCCGGTCCTCGGCTTTGTGGATGGCTTCCCAACTCGTCCCCAGCAGCGGAACACCGGCCTCGGCCAGCTTTCTAGCCAGCTTTAGGGGGGTCTGGCCGCCCAGGGTGGCAATGGCCCCGATGGGCTGCTCGTGAGCGGCCAGGTTGAGCACATCCTCGAGGGTAAGGGGCTCGAAATAGAGGCGGTCGGCGGTGTCGTAGTCGGTGGAGACGGTCTCGGGGTTGGAGTTGACCATGATGGTCTCGTAGCCCCGTGCCCCGGCTTCGCCGGGCCGCTCAGGCGGTATCACTGCTTCGCGCAGGGCCCAGACCGCGTGCACGGTGGCATAGTCGAACTCCACCCCCTGTCCGATGCGGATGGGGCCGCTGCCCAGAATGACCACTTTGGGCTTGGAAGTCTGGCGCACCTCGTCTTCCAGCTCGTAGGTGCTGTAGTGGTAGGGGGTGTAGGCCTCGAACTCGGCGGCGCAGGTGTCCACAGTTTTGTAAACCGGCTTGCAGCCCGCTGCCAGGCGCTGTTTGCGGGCCGCGGCCTCGGAAACCCCCAGCAGCTCGCCCACTCGAGCATCCGAGAGGCCCAGGCCCTTGACGTAGCGCCAGTCCTCGAGGTCTTCCAGGCGGTGCGGCTCGGTCTCGAGGTCGTGTTCGGCCTCCGCCACCTCCTTGAGCTGGGTCAGGAACCAGGGCTCAATTCTGGTCTTTTCGTACAGACGATCCACGGGCTCACCCCGCCGCAGCAATTCCAGGACTGCATAAATTCGCGTGGGGTTGGGGTAGAGCCGGGCCTCCAGCTCCTCGGTGGTAAGCCCCGAGAACTCCGAGCGCACGTCGGCCTCGAGGCTCCTGAGGGCCTTGCCAAAGGATTCCTTGAAGGTGCGGCCAATGGCCATCACCTCGCCCACGCTTTTCATCTGGGTGCCGAGCCGGTCGGAGAAGCCGCCGGGGTTGGTGTTGGGCAGGGTGCTGAACTTCTCGAAGGCGAAGCGGGGAATCTTGGTGACCACGTAATCGATGGTGGGCTCAAAGCTGGCCGGGGTCTTCTGGGTGATGTCGTTGGGGATCTCGTCCAGGGTGTAGCCTACCGCCAGCAGCGCGGCAATTTTGGCGATGGGGAAGCCGGTGGCCTTGGAGGCCAGGGCGCTGGAGCGGGAAACCCGGGGGTTCATCTCGATCACGATCATCCGCCCGCTCTTGGGGTCAACGGCGAACTGGATATTGGAGCCCCCGGTCTCCACCCCAATCTCGCGGATGATGGCGATGGCCGCGTCGCGCATGCGCTGGTACTCCACATCCGAGAGGGTCTGGGCCGGGGCTACGGTGATGGAGTCGCCGGTATGCACGCCCATGGGATCCACGTTCTCGATGGAGGTAATGATCACCACAGTATCGTTTTTGTCGCGCATGACCTCGAGCTCGTACTCCTTCCAGCCCACGATGCTCTCCTCCACCAGGGCAGAGTGGGTGGGGGAGAGCGAAAGCCCGCGGGTCAGGATTTCCACGAACTCGGCTTCGTTTTCCGCGATGCCCCCGCCGGTGCCCCCCAGGGTGAAGCTGGGCCGCACCACCACCGGATAGCCGGTCACCTCGCGGGCAAAGGCCAGCCCCTCTTCCAGGCTGTGTACCATCTTGCCCCTGGGCACGTCCACGCCAATCTTGAGCATGGCTTTTTGGAATTCCTCGCGGTCTTCGCCCTTCTTGATGGCGGCAGCATTGGCCCCAATTAGCTCGACACCGTACTTTTCCAGAATGCCCTGTTCGTAAAGGGCCATCGAGAGGTTGAGCGCGGTCTGGCCGCCCAGGGTGGGCAGGAGGGCGTCCGGGCGTTCGGCAGCGATAATTTTTTCTAAAAACTCCACCGTGAGGGGCTCGAGGTAGGTGCCCTCCGCAAGCTCAGGGTCGGTCATGATGGTGGCCGGGTTGGAATTTACCAGCACCACCTGGTAGCCCACACTGCGCAGGGCCTTGACAGCCTGGGTTCCCGAGTAATCGAATTCTGCCGCCTGGCCGATGGTGATGGGGCCGGAGCCGATAATCATAATCTTTTTCAGGTCGGTGCGAGCAGGCATACCAAGGGGAGAGCATAGCACTTATTGGGGCCTGTGGCTACCCAGTTTTTGCATAGTATTGCGTTGTTTGGGTATAAACACGCAATCTTCTGACATGGGGGATGGATTACTTTAGGACTCTTCAGGCGTGCTACGCTCGAAGTGTGTAGTTTGCAGTGGGACGACCGCTTCAAGAACCAAAGGAGTCGAATATGCCAAAGGCTGCACAGTCTATGATCTCGAGCAAACTCGCCCAGAAACTCGGAGAGCAGATTGGCCACGAACTCGGTGCGCACCAGCAGTACCTGGCCATCGGCACCTACTTTGCCCAGCAAAACCTGGACAGGTGGGCCGCGCTCTTTTACCAGCAGGCTGCGGAGGAAAAAGAGCATGCTATGAAGATTGTGCGCTTTCTGACCGATGTGGGCCAGACCGTGCACTTCCCGGCCATCCCGGCGGCTTCCACCGGTTTCAAAAGCCCGGCGGATGCGGTTGCCCAGGCCCTCAAGTGGGAACGCACCGTGACCGAGCAGTTCCAGACCATGGCCAAAATTGCCCTGGCCGAAGGTGATTATGTAGGCTTCCAGTTCTTGCAGTGGTTCTTAGAAGAGCAGGTCGAGGAAGTAAGCAGCATGGAGAAGTACCTGGCCCTGGTTGAAAGCGGCATTAACCTCTTCCAGGCCGAGGCCTTGCTGGAGACAGAAGCCTAGATTGGCAGTTGGCCCCCAAATCATTTCTCTGTACGCACGGTGCGAACTGCGTTGGGTAAATCACCGGTTCGCTCGGCGTCCAGGGGCTTTTATCCACATTTGAGGTACTGGCAGATATACTTGATATCAAACCTATGCGGATGCTCAAACCGGAGTTGCTGAAGAACTTTCTACAGGACAACCCTGTGATCGTGGACGTGCGCCCGCCCGAACAATACAACCGCGCCGACCTCGAGGGCGCCTTGCATATCCCTCTGCACGACATCCAGCAGGGCAACCACAGCCTGCCCAAAGACCGTCCCCTGCTGCTGGTTTGCGAGCGGGGGGTGACTAGTGAGCTAGCCGGGCTTTACCTGGAAGCGGCGGGTTATGAGCAGGTCTACAACCTCGAGGGCGGCCTGCAAAAGCTGCGCAAGGTGACCGAAGGGCTGTAGCCCGGTTTACCCGGTGCGCCTGGGTAGCTCATCCAGCCGCAGGCCGTGCCAGGTTTCCAGGTGGGTGCGGTGGGTTGGCAGGTAGGCCCCCGGCTCGAAGAAGCGGTCGTAGTACTCGAGGTCGAGGTGGTGGGTTTGCAAAAACATCAGGCTGTAGATGGTGGGAACGGTGGCGGGGAACTTCCCAAAGGTATCAAAGAGGTACTGGGCCTGGGTAGCCACCACCTCTACCAGCCATTCTTCGTGCGGGAAGGCCTGGGCGCGCACCGCAGGGGTGTCTTTCCAGGGGCCGGGGGTTTCGGGGTTGAAGGGGCCGCCTGGCTGGTATTTGCGGGCCACCAGGGCCTCCACCGCCTGGCGCATACTGGGGTAGTGTGGGGGGCAGTGGCCCTCAAAAACGCCCTCGAGGCCGGTGGGGTTGGGCCGCGACCAGCCGGGCTTGAAATCGTAGCGGAAGCCCAGCCCCGGCACCTCGGGGTCGCCCGAAGCCCCCAGGGTGCGCACCCGGTCGAGGCCATTCAGCATCCAGCCGCCCAGGCCCATGGCCTGCTGCATCAGGTGGCCGGCAAACACCGCGGTGCTGATCTCCGCCGAGACCTCGGCCAGGGTGGCCTGGTCGAAGGCGGTGAGGGGGTAGGGCTTGTCCACCGCCACGTAATCCTTGAACTTTTCCAGGCCGGGGATGCTCCGGTTGTGCACGTCGTCGTAGAGCACGAAGCCGTTTTGGGCGATAAACAAAAGTTTGAGAAGCTGGTGCTGGGCCACGTCGGCCACCGGCCAGACCAGGAGGGAGCCGGGCTTGTTGGCGTTCCAGGCGTTGTGTCCGGCCATATAGGGCTCCCGTGGGGGTATGTAGAGCCGCTGGTCGGACAGACGCTGAATGTACTGCCGGTGGGCCAGCAGCAATTCCCACACATCCACCTGCCCATGTTCGTTGCGCGGTACGGGTGGCGCGGCGTCGCGGGTTTTGAAGATATACGTACCGCTGTCGTCGGTGAAGAACACCTGGCTGGTGTGAAAGCCCGCCGCGCTGGGGAAGGTGCGCCCGGCGGCCATGCCCGAGTAGCTGGGCAGGTATGGGGCCACGTTTTTGTGGTGGCTAATCAGGTTGTGCCAGCCAGTCAGGCCGCCCACCGTGGTCAGGATGAGCAGGCGCTCGAGCTCGGAAAGCGGGTAGGGCTCGTAGCGTGAGCGGTAGGCCAGCGGCCCCTCGGGCAGCTCGCCCCCCAGGGCAAAACGGCGGCTGCGGCGGCCAAACAGGGCCTCGGTGAGCGGAAACTTTAGCAGCGCCTCGAGGGCCTGGCGCTCGTGAAGGTGAAAGATCGGCTCAGACTCGGCGTGTGGCATTTTCTATAGTCTAGCCCCGATTTCACTGATGGTATGTAATCGGTAAAAACAAAACATCCCCATGCTGGATTCCGGCAGGGGATGTGCTGATGGGCTTCAGGCTACTTTTCCGGGCCTTTTTCGATGGGCACCCCCACCGCATTGCCCCACTCGGTCCAGCTCCCGTCGTAGTTCTTGACGTTGGGGAAGCCCAGCAGGTGCTTGAGCACGAACCAGCTATGGCTGCTGCGCTCGGCGATACGGCAGTAGGCGATCACCTCCTTGTCGGGGGTGATGCCCTTGCTTTCGTAAATGGCCCGCAGCTCTTCGGCGCTCTTGAAGGTGCCGTCGGGGTTCACGGTGGTGGCCCAGGGGATGCTCTTGGCGCCGGGGATGTGGCCGCCGCGCAGCACCCCTTCCTGGGGGTACTCGGGCATGTGGGTCTTCTCGCCGGTGAACTCGGCGGGGCTGCGCACGTCTACCAGGGCGCCCTTGCCAGCCTTCACCTTTTCCAGGTGGGCCAGCACCTCGTTGCGGAAGGCCCGCAGGTTGGGGTCGCGCTGGCCGGGGGTATACGTGCCTTTGGGGTAGGTGGGCACCTCGGTGGTCAGGGGTTTGTTTTCCTGAATCCACTTAATGCGCCCTCCGTTCATCAGCTTGAGCTTCCGGTGGCCGTTGTAGCTAAAAAACCAGAAGGCATAGGCCGCCCACCAGTTGTTCTTATCCCCGTACAGCACGATGGTGGTGTCGTTGGAGATGCCCAGCCGCTCGAACAGGGCGGCCAGTTCGTGGGGTTGAATGAACTCGCGGATGGTGTCGTCCCAGAGGTCGGCCTGCCAGTCTATTTTTTGGCTGCCAGGAATATGCCCGGTGTCGTAAAGCAGGATGTCCTCGTTGACCTCGAGGATGCGCACCTCGGGGTTGTTCAGGTTTTCCAGCACCCAGTCGGTTGAAACCAGTACGTCGGGGTTGGCGTAGCTCATCTTATCCTCCTTTGCACTGCATCAGTTAACCCAAAACAGCTTAGGGCAAAGATGTCTAAGGTTACGCTGACATAGATTACAAAAAATGTAATCTATGAATGGAATCCTACCCCCAAGCGCCCCTCATTGCAACGGTCGTGTACAAATCAAGCAATCAGTTCTTCGACCTCGAGCGGGTGCCGTTCTTGCCCGCGCGGCGGGTAAGAAGCTCGCTCGAGGGCAGCAGATGCCCCAGGCACTCGGTGTAGTCCACCCCCTGCCGGAAGTCGGCGGCCAGGTCGGCCACGCTCACCTGGCTTAGAACTTGCAATGCCGCATCCCGCACCTTGAGCCAGACCACGCTGCGCGCGTGGCAGCGCTTTTCCTCCACGCAAGCCTTGGGCCAGTTGAGGCTCACACAGGCCAGGGGGGCGATGGGGCCGTCCACGGCCCGAATTACGTCGCGCAGGTTGATCTCTTCGGCCGGGCGTGGGAGGGCATACCCCCCACCCTGGCCCTTTTTGGAAGTAACCAGGTGGTGGCCTACCAGGGCGGCCAGAATGCGTGTCAGGTAGGTGTGCGGTACGCCGGTGGCCTTGCTGAGTTCCTCGCTTCCAACAAGGCGATCCGGGGCCTGAGCGCCGAGATAACCCAGGATTTTGAAGGCGTAGATATCGGTTTTGGAGAGGCGCATGACCCCAATTTAGCCCAACGCCCGCGCCTCCGGCAGTTCTACCACCGCGCGCACAAAAGCGTCGCCTACCGCGCGATCGGCCAGGGCCAGCGGGCCACCGGCCTGGTAGACGCCGCTTCTGCCCTCGAAGTACAGGTCGTAGAGCTGCCCGTTGAGCATGGGGTTGAGGCCGTAGCGAAGGTGCTCCCGGTTTTGCAGCTTTTTAGCCAGCCCTTCGCGCAGCCAGACCTCCCCCTCCACCTGGTTCGGATCGGCGCTCCAGGGGCCGTCCCAGCGGGCGGCATTGGCCGAGGGCTGCACCACCAGCCAGGCCCCGGCGGCATCGGCCTGCTCGAGCAGGCTTTCGTGAAAGGCGTCCAGGCAGATCAGGTTGGCGATGGGGCCCAGCCGGGTTTTTAGGATCTGTCTACCAGGCCATCCCCCTGACAGAAAAGCCCCGCGTTCGTGAGCGGTGAGGTTGACCTTGGGCACCCGCCCCAGGATGGTACCCTGGGGTGAAACAACCAGTGATAGGTTGTAGACCCGCCGGCCCAGGGCGTGTAGCTGCCGTGTGGGTTCCCAGTCCATGAAGGGACTGAAGATGCTGCCGGCCACCACATAAGCCCTGGCGGCCTGGGCGGCCTCCCGAAAAGCCTGCTCGTACACCGGCCAGACCTTCCGGGCCCGCAGATGATAGAACACGGCAGGGCTCAAAACCCCCAGCCCCAGGGCCGCTTGCCACTCTTCCCGTAGCAGCACCAGTGCTGCTTGCAGGCTGGTTCTGGCTTCACGCATGGTTCGGGGTGTCTCCATCCAGAACAATAGCGGCAGGGCGAAGGCCTCGGGGAAGGCGACAAGGCGGGGCTCATGTTCCGGGAGCCCGTGAATGGCGGCTTGAGCCAGCTCCCGCACATACTGCCTGAAGCTCTCGGCGCTGCTGTAAGGCCGGGTGTGCAGCTCAGTTTGTACCGCAACCAGATGCACCCGCATTGCGCCCACCTTACTACAGACGCGTACCGGGCGGATCATAAAAGAAGCCTTAACGTCCCTCACACACAGCCGCGGATACCCCGGGGTTAGGGTAAGGGCATGCGTGGTTTGCTTATTTTGCTGGTTTTATGCTCGATGGCCTTTGCCCAGATCCGGGTGACGCTCGAGGCCCCGCCCCCACCCACCCTCACCATCAGCGCCGACATCCGCATTGCCCTGGTTCCGGGCCTTGTGGTGGTGGAGCGGATGCCTGAACCCCAGGGGATTGTGGTGGTGTACCGCAGCAACCGGGCGGCCGAGGTGTACGCCCACCACCACCGCGACCTGGTGGCCCGCGGCTGGACAAGAGTCAAATATCAGGCCGGTGATGGCCGCTACAAGTCCGAGTACCGCAGAGGTCGGGCCAAGGCCAAGCTGGAAGTGCGCGACCGCCGGGGCCGGATCGAGGTGCGGGTCAGGGAAGGCTAGACAGCCGAACGGCTCCCGGCTACACTAAACAACGCTTGGGGCCGTGGCGCAGTTGGGAGCGCGCTTGAATCGCACTCAAGAGGTCGGGGGTTCGAGTCCCCTCGGCTCCACCAGGCAAAAACCTTCAGTATCCGAGGGTGTCTACCTTCGGATTTTGCTTTTTGGAGCAACTGGAAGCAGGTTTGCTCCTCAAGGTAGGGGGTGGCTTATCCCCACACATTTCTCCATAGTGCGCCACCCAGCCCAAAAAGCCCCAGTAAGGGAATAGGGGGAAATTGGCGCAGCAGGAGGCCTAGCGCTAGCAATATAGCAAGCAGCTCAGCCCAGCCCACCAGGGTTTCGCGTCCCAATAGCCACAGTGCCCAGGCGATGAGTCCCAGGGCCGCCCCTGAGGCCCCCTGAAAAAAGGCTTCGGCGATGGGATGCTCCTGCCAGCGGTGCAGGAGGCCGGCCACCAGAAAGGTAAATATGAACGAGGGTAAAAAAATGCCAACGGTTGAGAGCACCGCTCCAGGGATGCCTGCTGCCAGGTAGCCTGCCGCCGTGGCTGTGGTTAGCAGGGGCCCCGGTGTGATCTGACCCAGGGCCAGGGCATTCAGGAGGTCGCTCGAGCCCAGCCAGCCCCGGCTTACCATCTCCTGCATCAGCCCAATCAACACATAGCCCGAGCCGAACAAAGTGGAGCCTACCAGGAAAAAAAACCAGAACAGACTGAGGGGCTCTACGCTCAACACCCTCGCGCTTCTGCCCAGTACCACCAGTAGACCCACCAGCAATACCACCGCCCACTCCACCACACCCAGCCCGGCCAGCACCAGCCCAGCCAGGGCCAGCATCCAGGTTTGGGGTTGTTTCTTGGGGTGGGGCAGCAGATTCCAAAGGGCCTGGGCAATCAGGGCCACCACGGCCAGCTTGAGCCCCAGGAACGCGCCCTGTACTAAAGCCAGCGAGGCCACCTCCCGGTACAATGCCGCCAGCGCTAGCGTGACCCCTGCCGCTGGAACGATAAACCCCAGTCCTGCCAGCAGCAGACCCCAGTGGCCCGCTCTGGCAAAGCCCAGAAGCATGGCCGTCTCAGTGGAGTTGGGGCCCGGAATCAGGTTGACGGCGGCCAGCATCTTCAGGTACTGCGCTTTGCTCACCCATTTACCTTCCCCGACCAAAAGGCGCTGGAAAATGGCAAAATGGGCCGCTGGGCCGCCAAAAGCGGTCAGACCCAGCCAGACGAAGGTTTTCAGCACGTGCCAGGGCATCGGGCTCAGTATATGCCCGTACGTCATTGCAATGTCTTGACCTGCCGTGTGTTTATCGGTATTGTTGCGACGTATCGAAAGGAGGCTTCATGAGGCTAGTAAAAGCAGTTGGGCTTATTGCGGCTTTAAGCCTGGGGGGTGCCCTAGCCCAGGACCGCACCCAGACCCTTATTTATGGTGGGGACTGGTCTGACCTTATTACCATGGATCCCCAGGTTTCCTACGAGTTTTCCGGTGGCCTGGTTACCGACAACCTATACGAGACCCTGGTCAAGTACGAGGGCACCGACCTCTCGACCCTAAAGCCGGGCCTGGCCGAGAGCTGGAAGGTAGACCGGGGCCGGGATACCTGGGAGATCACCTTCCGCCTGCGCCGGGGCAGCAAGTTCTCCAGCGGCAACGAGGTGACGGCCAAGGATGTGGTTTATACCTTTGAACGGGCGCTGGCAATTAAGGGGCCGGGTTCGTTCCTATTCACCGAAATTGCCCAATTAAAGCCGGGGGCTACCAAGGCCGTGGACAACTACACGGTGGTGGTGAGCCTGCCCAAAACCGCCTCGCCGGGCTCTTTCCTTTCGATTCTGACCTTTAACATCGGCGGCATTGTGGACTCCGAGACTGTGCAGAAAAACGCCAAGGGCAACGACTTTGGCAAAGAATGGCTCACCAACAACTCAGCTGGTTCGGGGCCCTTCCGGTTAGTGCGCTGGGATCGGGGTTCGCAGGTGTTGCTCGAGGCCAACCCCAACGCCCGCATCAAGCCCAAGCTGCAGCGCATCATCCTGCGCGAGATCAAGGAACCAGCGGTGTTGCGCACGGCCCTCGAGTCGGGCGAGATTGACATCGCCGAGGGGCTCACCCCGGAAGCCCTGCGGGCGCTGGCCGGCAACCCCCGATTTAAGACCCTCAAAGCCGACAGCCTGCGCCTCAACTACCTGGGCATGAACGTCAAGGAAGGCAGCCCCTTCGCCAACAAGCTGGTGCGCGATGCGGTGCGCTACAGCATCAACCAGGACGAGCTGGTGAGCGGGCTGGTGCAGGGTAACGGCACCAAGATCCAGACCCTCATCCCCAAAGGGCTGCTGGGCTACGACCCCCGCACCCCCTACACCTTCGACCCGGCCAGGGCCCGGCGTCTATTGGCCCAGGCGGGGTATCCGAACGGCCTCGAGTTCGAACTGCTGGTAAGCACCGGAATCTGCGGTGGGGGCATTCCCTGTGCGGACATTGCTGCTAAAATCCAGTCCGACCTAGCCAAGGGGGGCTTTAAGGCCAACGTCAAGGCCATCGCCAACGCCGAGGTGCTGCGCACCTACCGGGCCCAGAACCACCAGATGGTCCTGGTGGGCTGGAGCCCCGACTTCCCCGACCCCGACGGCAACGCCACCCCCTGGGCCAACTTCGAGGCCCGCAGCCTGGCCTGGCGCAACGTCTGGAACGATCCCACTGCCATCCGGCTGACCAACCAGGCAGCCCTCGAGACCGACCCATCCAAGCGGGTGGCGCTGTACCGGATTCTCACCGATTACGTGCTGAAAAACGGCCCCTACGCCGTGCTCTACCAGCCAGCGGTGCCCATTGGCCTGTCGGCCAAGGTGGAAGGGTACGTGCGCAACGCCCAGGGCCAGGTGCGCTTCGAGAACATTAGCAAACTTCCATAAGCAGCCCAGGGTTCGGGGCTCAGGGCACGGCCTAGGACGCCCTGGGCTCTGAACCCTAAATCATGGTTATGTTTCCTTACCTTTTACGACGACTTTTTTTTGTGATTTTTGTGGTCTGGGGGGTCACCTTTGCCACCTTCTTTATCGCCAATGTGGTGCCGATTGACCCCGCCATTGCTGCCCTGGGCGACAACGCCCGCGAGGAGCAGATTAAGGAATTCCGGGAGCGCTACGGCCTGGATAAGCCCATCTGGCAGCAGTACCTGATTTACATGGGCCGCCTGCTGTCCGGCGACCTGGGCAACTCGCTGCGCACCCAGCGGGCTGTGGCTGAAGACCTGAAGGAGTTTTTTCCTGCAACCCTCGAGCTCTCGGTCGCGGCTTTTCTGGTGACCCTGTTGTTGGGGGTGCCCGCCGGTATCCTGGCCGCTTTGCGACAGAACAAGGCCACCGACGTTACGGTGCGTATCCTGGCCCTCATCGGCGGGGCCACCCCGGTGTTTTTTCTGGCGGTGTTGCTGCAGTACGTGTTTGCCCGGCAGTTCGATTTATTGCCTGTGCAGGGGCGTCTGGACGGGTTTACCTTTCCGCCGCCCAGGGTTACCGGTATGGTGGGCATCGATGCCTTGCTGGCCAGGGACTGGGGGGCTTTCCTGGACTCCCTGCGCCACCTGGTGCTGCCGGCGTTTGTGCTGGGTCTGTTTTCGGCGGCCATTCTGGCCCGCATGACCCGTGCCACCATGCTCGAGGTGCTCTCGCAGGACTACATTCGCACCGCTCGAGCCAAAGGGGTTCCCGGCAGGGCTGTGGTCTTTCGCCATGCTCTCAAAAACGCCTCGCTGCCGGTGCTCACCTTGCTGGGGGGTCTGCTCGGCGGCCTGCTCTCCGGTGCGGTGCTAACCGAGACCATCTTTAGCTGGCCCGGCATCGGGCGCTACGTGACCCAGTCGGCCACCAGCCTCGACTTCCCCGCGGTGATGGGGGTTACGCTGCTGGTGGGGCTGGTGTACGCCCTCATCAACCTGATTGTGGATCTGCTTTATGCCTTTCTCGACCCTCGCATCCGCTATGCCTAACCCGACGGAGTATCCATGGCTGCTGTAGTTCCTGCTGGACGCCCGTCCCGCCCCCTGCGGCGCTTTTTGCGCAACCCCGGGGGCCTGATCGGACTTTTCTTGCTGGTCTTGCTGGTGCTGGTGGCCCTGCTGGCACCGGTCATAGCCCCCGACCCCATCAGCCAGAACATCGCCCAGCGCCTGCAGCCGCCCTCGGCAGAACACTGGCTTGGCACCGACCAACTGGGCCGCGATGTCTGGGCTCGGGTGGCCCACGGTGCGGGTATCTCCCTGCGGGTTGGGTTTGGCGTGGTGATTCTGGCGGTGTTGATTGGGGTGGCGGTGGGACTTTTGGCCGGTACCCTAGGCGGGGCCTGGGACAACCTGCTGATGCGCGTGACCGATATCTTTTTTGCCTTCCCCTCGCTCATTCTGGCCATGGCTATTGCCGCCGCACTGGGGCCCAACCTCAACAACACCATCATTGCAGTGGCCCTGGTGAGCTGGCCCATCTACGCCCGGCTGGTGCGGGCCAATGTGCTGGCCCTGCGGGAGCGGGAGTTCGTGGAGGCGGCGCGGGCCTTGGGCTCCTCCCAGGGGCGCCTGATGCTGCGCCACCTGCTGCCCAACACCCTCACGCCGGTGTTTGTGCAGGCCAGCTTCGATGTGGGTGGGGCCATCCTGACCGCCGCGGGCCTGTCGTTTATCGGCTTTGGGGCCCAGCCGCCCACCCCGGAGTGGGGGGCCATGGTCTCCGAGACCCGCAGCTACATCGCCGAGGCCATCTGGGCCCCCACCGCGCCGGCCATGGGCATTCTGCTCACCGTGCTGGCCTTCAACCTGCTGGGCGATGCCCTGCGGGACGTGCTCGATCCCCGGGGGCGGGATTGAGGGTGGAGATGCGGCCCGCCTCGGTGGAGGAAGCCGCGGTGGCTTCCGATATCCTCAGCGAAGCTGCCCGGTGGCTGATGGAGCGGGGCGAGACGCTCTGGCACCTCGAGGAACTCACCCCCGAACTGCTCCGTCCGGTGGCCCGGCAGGGGGAACTGTTCCTGGCCTATTGGCAGGGGCAGGCCGTTGGCACCCTCATCTACCAGCACGCCGATCCCCTCTTCTGGCCCGAGGTTCCGGCGGGCACCTCGGCCTTCGTGCACAAGGTGGCGGTGCGGCGGGCGGTGGCCGGGCAGGGGGTGGCCGCGGCCATGCTGGCCTGGGCCCAGGAGCGGGCCAGGGCCGAAGGTTTGGCCTTTCTGCGCCTGGACACCGATTTCAACCGCCCGAAACTGCGCAGCTTTTACGAGGGCCTGGGTTTTGTATGTGTGGGGGAGAAGCGGGTAACCCGCATGGGCTACGCCCTGCACGTGGCGCTGTACGAGTTAAGGCTTTAGCCGGCTACAACCCCCCACAGCCCCGGGGGGCCGAGGGATTGCCTAGCATGCGCCATTCGCCACCCTGCCACTGCCCGGCCTGGTAGTAGATGTGACGGGGGCTCTCCGGGTCTTCACGCTCCCCTGCCGAGGCCAGTGCGACCTCGAGGGCCAGGCACTGCTCAGGGGTCGCGCCAATGGTGTAGAGCTGGCCCCGCTGCGGCATCTCGGCCAGGGTAAAGCCATCGCTCAAGGACACCCATTGGTGTAGCTTGATCTGCACTGCACAACCCCCGGCCCTCAAGGCTTTTAGAATCTACAAACCACCTTACCCAAATCAGGCACTGCAGTTATGTTTAGAGCATGAACCGCCGTGCTTACCCATCGGACGTCCGTGATGAGGAATGGGCTCTGGTGCTGCCCTATTTGACCCTCGCCCCGCTGGAAGCACCCCAGCGCAAGTACGACCTGCGCGAAGTGTTCAACGCCCTGCGCTGGATGGTTCGAACCGGTGCTCAGTGGGACTACCTGCCCCACGACTTCCCACCCCCCCATATCGTTCAGGCGCAAGCCTACCGCTGGATGAACCGGGGGGTCTTCGAAGACCTGGTACACGACCTGCGCATGACCCTGCGAATGCTCCAGGGCAAAGCCGCCCATCCCAGCGCTGCCATCTACGATGCTCGCACCCTACAGTCCACCCCGCAAAGTGGGGAGCGGGCCGGATACGATGGGTACAAACGACGCAAGGGAAGCAAAGTTCACCTGGCGGTAGATACCCTGGGGCATCTGCTGGCCCTGGTAGTAACGGCGGCCAGTGAACAGGAACGGGCCCAGGTGGGAGCCCTCAGTCAACAGGTGCAGGAAGTGACGGGGGAGCAGGTGGAAGTGGCCTTTGTGGATCAGGGTTACACTGGGGAGGAAGCGGCACAAGCGGCAGAGGCGGAAGGCATCGCCCTGTGTGTGGTCAAGGTGGAAGGGGCCAAACGAGGATTCGTGCTGCTGCCGAAGCGTTGGGTGGTGGAACGTTCGTTTGCCTGGACATCCCGGTTTCGCAGGCTGGCGCGAGACTATGAGCGGCTGGCTGAGACCTTGCGAGGTTGGCACTGGTTGGCTTTTTCGATTCTGATGACAGCGAAAACTGTGGAGCTTTTACGAACAGCTAGTTAGCAGGCTCTAGGTGCATAACCTGCCCGGTGGCGGTGTAGGTGCGGTAGGGGTCAGTGGGCCCAGCCTGGGAGGGTTTATGATTGCGCATCCACAGGCTGCCGCCGACCCCTGAGGCTGCCAGTACAGCAATCCCCCCCACCATCCACCAAAGTTTCGGCCAGGCCATCCTTCCACCATTAGGCTCGAAGGGAGGGGCCTCGGGTATGAGGGCCAGCTAAAGGCAGGTTTAGTAAGAGGGCTGGTACTCGCCCCACTCCTCGCGCAGCACGCCGCAAATCTCGCCCAGGGTGGCCCGGCGGCGGAAGGCCTCGAGGATATAGGGCATCAGATTCTCCGGGCCCCTGGCGGCTTTTCGCAGGGCCTCGAGGGCATTGGCAGCAGCCTGGCCGTCGCGCCCCGCCCGGAAGGCCTGAATCTGGGCTCTGCGGCGATTGGCCAGCGCATCGCTGATTTTTTGCACGGGGGTGTGCTCGTTGAGGGGGGAGTCGGGGTTGTTGAAGCGGTTGACCCCTACGATAATCCGCTGGCCGCTTTCCACCTGGCGCTGGAATTCCCAGGCCGCTTCCTCGATTTCCTGCTGGAAGAAGCCGGCCTCGACCGCTGCCACCGCACCCCCTAGCTTGGCGATCTGATCGAGGTAGTCCTGCGCCTGGGCCTCGAGCGCATCGGTCAGGTGCTCCACGTAAAAGCTACCCCCCAAGGGATCCACCGCACGGGTGATGCCCGACTCGTAGGCCAGAATCTGCTGGGTGCGCAGGGCCAGCAAGGCGCTTTTTTCGGTGGGCAGGCCCAGCGCCTCGTCGTAGGCGTTGGTGTGCAGGCTCTGGGTGCCCCCCAGCACCGCTGCCAGGGCCTGGTAAGCGGTGCGCACCACGTTGTTCAGGGGTTCCTGGGCGGTGAGGGTGGAGCCGCCGGTCTGGGTGTGGAAGCGCAGCATCCAGCTTTTGGGGTCTTTGGCGTTGAACTCCTGGCGCATGATGCGGGCCCACATGCGCCGGGCTGCGCGGAACTTGGCGGCCTCCTCGAGGATGTCGTTATGCGAAGCAAAGAAGAACGAAAGCCGGGGCGCAAAGGCATCCACATCCAGCCCGGCCTCTATGGCCGCCTGCACATAGGCCTTGCCGTTGGCGAGCGTAAAGGCAATTTCCTGTGCGGCGGTGGAGCCGGCCTCGCGGATGTGATACCCCGATATGCTGATGGTGTTCCACCTGGGTACTTTTTCGCTGCAAAAAGCAAACACATCGGTAATGAGCCGCATGGAGGGGCCCGGGGGGAAAATGTAGGTGCCGCGGGCGATGTACTCCTTCAGGATGTCGTTCTGGATGGTGCCGCCCACCTGATCCCAGCTTACGCCCTGCTCCTCGGCCACCAGCAGATACAGGGCCAGCAGCATGCTGGCGGGCGCGTTGATGGTCATGCTGGTGGTGACCTTATCCAGGGGGATGCTGTCCAGCAGGGTGCGCATGTCCTCGATGCAGGCGATCGAGACCCCCACCTTGCCCACCTCGCCCACGCTGAGGGGATGGTCGGGATCCATGCCGAGCTGGGTCGGCAGGTCGAAGGCCACTGAGAGCCCGGTCTGGCCCTGCGAAAGCAGGTAGCGGTAGCGGGCGTTGGACTCCTCGGCGCTGCTAAAACCGGCGTACTGCCGCATGGTCCAGGGGCGGTCGGTGTACATCCGGGGGTAGACCCCCCGCGTAAAGGGATACTCACCTGGGCGGCCCAGGCGCTCCTTATAACCTTCGGGGAGCGATTCGAACAGATATTCAGCTGTGGTAGGCATGAGCCCTCCTTTCAACAACGTGGCCCCCGTGTGGGGGTTTTCCCTTGAAGCCGCAACCGGGGCGACAAAGATTCAGAAACGATGACCGGGGTCAAAAGACCACATAAAAGAACAGCAGTACCAGTGCGGCAGCGCCGAAAATTAGCAGGAGCGGGGGGAGCAGAAGGGAGTAAGCCGCGATGACCAGGGCTATAAAATCTTTCCAGTCGGGCTTGAGTTCCCCCTGTTTTGTACCTTGGTTTTTGGGGTCGTACATACTTTGATTGTAATGCCTCGCGGGGTTCCATTCAGCCCCTACTATCGGGCCGGGAGCAGGGGCCTGGGTAGTGTGTTTTGTACCCAGGCCTGCCCTGACTGCGGCCTGACACACCGGCCCGGTTGGCCGTATACTAGGGCCAGCGTTTTGCAGTCCAAGCCAGTCTGGCTTGAATCTTTGGAGGATTGAGCGTGAATGCCCGTGCAATTGTGGTGACATCAGGGAAAGGTGGGGTAGGGAAGACCACCACCACGGCCAACGTGGGTGCTGCATTGGCCAGGTTGGGCGAGAAGGTGGCTGTGGTGGACGTGGATGTGGGCCTGCGCAACCTCGATGTGGTGATGGGCCTCGAGGGCCGGGTGGTCTACGACCTGATTGACGTGATCGAGGGCAAGTGCAAGCTGCGGCAGGCCCTTATCCGCGACAAGCGCATCGAGGGGCTGGCCCTGCTGGCCGCCTCGCAGACCCGGGACAAAGAGGCGCTCGACCCCGAGAAGTTCCGGTATATCGTGAAAGCCTTGCTAGAAGAGGAGGGCTTCGACCGGGTGCTCATCGACTCGCCCGCCGGCATCGAGAAAGGCTTCCAGACTGCTGCTACTCCTGCCGAGGGGGCTTTGGTAGTGGTGAACCCGGAGGTCTCGAGCGTGCGCGATGCTGACCGGATTATCGGAATGCTGGAAGCCCGCGAAATCCGCGAGAACTTTTTGGTCATCAACCGGCTGCGCCCCAAGATGGTGCAGCGCGGCGACATGCTCTCGGTGGAGGATGTGGTGGAGATCCTGGGCATCAAGCCCATCGGTATCGTGCCCGAGGACGAAGGGGTGCTCATCTCCTCCAACCAGGGGGAGCCCTTGGTGCTCAAGAACGGCAGCGGGGCAGCCAAGGCTTTTGTCGAGATTGCCCAGCGGGTACGCGGCGAGGACGTGCCTTTTGCCCCTCTGAACGACTCGCCGGGTTTTCTGGGCACCCTGCGGCGGCTGTTTGGGGGTAGATGATGTGGCCCTGGCAGCGCAAAAGCAAGGACACCTTGAAAGAACGCCTCAAGGTGGTGCTGGCCTACGACCGGGCCCACCTGAGCCCTGGTATGGTGGAGCAGCTCAAGCAAGACCTGCTGGCCGTGCTGAAGCGGTATTTTCCGGATGAGGAAAACCTGGAAATCCACGTCGAGACCATTGACGACAAAATGAAGCTTCAGGCCGATGTGCCGATCTCCAAGTAATGAACCAGGCGGCCCTCGACGCAGCTCTGGAGAGCCAGATACCCCCATCCAGTTGGACAATTTCCCCAGGGCGGCAGTAGAAAACGGACGACTAGTGGGTGGTTTTGAGCTCGACCTCGAGCGCCCCGAAATTCTCTTGCTGGTGTAGCTCCACCTGGCCCTGCTTTTTGGCTTCCAGAAGGGCGGCAAAGGCCACGGTCTGCTCGTTCCAGCCCCGCAGCGGCAGTTGTCCAAACAGGGCCCGGCGCAGGCCCCACAAAAAGCCCTTGATGCGCTCCCAGGCTTCCTTAAGCCCGAAAGTCTCGGGCTCGAGGTGCAGCTCAGCCCGCCGCGCGAAAGGCTCAACCGCCCGCACCAGCAGTTGCAGGGGCATGGGGCGCAGGCGACGGTCCTTGGGGAGCGGGGGCGGAGGCACTGGCAGCACCCGGGCCCGCTCGCGGGAGCGCTGCTCGAGGAAAGCAATGGCCTCTTCCAGGGCCACCAGGGTCTCGAGGAAAGCCGGGCCGCTCTCCTCGAGGAATTCCTCATCCTCGGCCAGCACGACCTCGGGCCGCCTGGCGAAGGCCCGCAGCTTGAAAAGCACCAGCTCGGCCAGGATGGGCAACAGCTCGCTCCGCTCGGAAAGCCCCAGGGTCTGCACCTGGGCCAGGGCCTGCTCGGTGAGGGTCAGCACCGGCAGGTCTTTGGCAACGATCCTGCCCTTGCGTATCTGCTCGGCCAGCTCCCTGGGCGTTCCGCTGAATTGCTCGAAGCGTAGGGTAATCACGGTTTACTTGGAGGCCACTTTTACCGGCGCGGGCGTTCCGGAAGTCCGGCTTTTGGGCCGGAGCAGCCCAAACTTGTCGCGCACCTCTTCCATGGTGGCCTGGGCGATGCGGCGGGCTTTGGCGGCGCCCTCCTCGAGGGCCCCCAGTACCCGGTCGGGGTGGGCCCGCAGCTCCTCGGCGCGTTCGCGGATGGGCCGCAGGGTTTTCATCATCTCCTGCATCAGAAGCTGCTTGACCACTAAGGTGCCGATACCCCGCCGGCGGTACTCCTCGCGCAGCACCTGCACCAGCTCGGGCGGGGCGAAGTACTGCAGAAACTTGAAGACCACGCTGCGCTCGGGGTCGCCGGGGTCGGAGAGCCGGATGCGGGCCGGGTCGTCGGGCATGGTGCGTATTTTGGCCCAGATGCTCTCCTCGTCCTCCAGGAGCCCGATGGTGTTGCCCACGCTCTTGGACATCTTGGCCTTGCCGTCGATGCCGGGCACGCGGGGGGCGTGGGGGTTCAGGTAGATTTCCGGTTCGGGGAAGGTCTCGCCGTAGGTCTGGTTCCAGCGACGGGCAATCTCGCGGGTGAGCTCGAGGTGCTGGGTCTGGTCGTCGCCCACCGGCACGGTATCGGCTTTGTAGAGCAGAATATCGGCGGCCATCAGCACCGGGTACATCAAAAGCCCCGCCGGCACCGACTCGAGCTTGGCGGCTTTGTCCTTGAACTGGGTCATGCGGGTCAGGTCGCCGTAGGGGGTCTGGGTGGTGAAAATCCAGGCCAGCTCGGTGTGCTCGGGCACGTGCGACTGCACGAACAGAATCACCTTGTTGGGGTCGAGCCCGGCCGCGATATTCACCAGCGCCGCCTCGAAGGTGCGCTGGCGCAGGAGGTCTTTGTCGTAGGCCGCCGGGTTGGTGGGGGCGTGGTAGTCCACAATGCAATAGATGGCGTCCTGGCCCAGCTTTTCGCCTAAGGCGATATAGTTGACCATCGCACCCAGGTAGTTGCCGATGTGCAGGTCGCCGGTGGGCTGGAAGCCAGAAAAAACCCGTTTCACGCTGGATAGGATAGCAGGCCGGAGGGCTTCGTGCACCCTTTGAAAACCAAAACCCGAGCCAGATACCTATGCTAACATAGGCCGAGCATGAGCCTCAAGGCCTTCTCAGACGAAGCTTTGCTGGCTTTGGTGGCCAGAGGAGAAGAGGCCGCCTTGCAGCAGATCTTTCGGCGCTATGCAGGGGCTTTCCTGGGCCTGGCGCGCCGCTTAGGCCTCGACTCAGCCAGCCAAGAGGATGTGGTGCAGGAAGTTTTTAGCAAGATCTGGAGAAACGCCCGCGAGTTTGACCCTCGGCGGGCCTCGGCGCGGGCCTGGCTTTTAGCGATAGCCCACCACACCACGGTGGATCACCTACGGCGCCTCGAGGCCCGTCCCCAGGCCCTCGAGCCCACCGAGGAGGAGCCCGAGGCCTTCGATCTGCCCGGCCCCGGCCTGGACGAGGAGCACCATCTGGATCGCATCCGGCTCCGCAGGGCCCTGGCCCACCTCGAGCCCGAGGAGCGGGAGGTTATCGAGGTGCTGTAGGGGTATGTCCATCCTCAAGCTCAACATCCCCGTTTGGGCTCCCGCAATTCCCTTCGGTCGGCTTGAATCCTTCACCGTTGGACGAAGTCATAGGTGAAGGATTCAAGTGGAAGCGGTATAAGTGGTGCTTTATATGCTACTCACACGCAGCGCTGGTATGAGTAACGCCAGACGCTTTTTTCAAACCAGATTCGGCTAATTCGTCGCCGAACAGTGCTAAACCGGCCGAAGTCATCGCGGTGGAGGGCATCATCGCTTGCTGGCTTGCTGGAGGAGGAGCATTTTCTTCGCCCAGTGCTGCCAGGGGTGTGCTCTGGGCTTGAAACAAACGATCCCCTGGGTTTGTTTACATATGCCAGCCCTACTGGCTTTTCCTGCTGATATTTGCGAAATCGGCCCCAATACGCACCGTAAGGTCGGCATATAAAGCGGCCTCACCCGATATGCGAGGAGGTAATCCGATAACCTCACCCAGCACCTCGGCCAGCTCCGAAGCCCCGTTGGCCAGCACCTCGCTGCGCGGTGGTACGCTCTCCACCTCCCGCAACAACACCCGTAGCCCCAGCTCGCGCAACCTGTGCCGCATCTCGATGGCGGCGGTTTCCTGTGGGGCAGCGTAAAGCACCACAGCCTCTCGGCCTTGCAAATCTTCCAGGGTGGCTTTAGCTGTATTCGATGAATTGACAAAGTAGCGTTGAACCACTTTTTGCAACTCGGCCTGATCCACCTCCCAGCCCTGACCAAACCGGCCTGGCGTTAGGAGGGAGACCAGTTGCGGCTGTTGTATAGCAAAGCCCATCAGGCCAGCTATCTGTTCGCGGGTTAGGTCGGTACGAATGTTTTGCTCCACGCTGGCAATGGCCTGGGGCAAACGCAACAGGCCACTGGGCGTGAGAATTTGCTGCTTTAGAGCATGAAAGAAGTTTTGCTGGCGCTGGATACGGCCAATATCACCCAGGGCATCGTGGCGAAAACGCAAATACCCTTCGGCTTGTGCACCGTTTAGAAGCTGGCAGCCGGGCTCGAGGTCGATATCCAGCTTGGCGGCGGTATCCTTATATTTCATAGGTTTTTCTACGCAAACAGTTACGCCCCCCAACGCATCTACCCCATTGCGGATGGCCTCGACACTCACGGCCAGATAGGCGTCAATCTCGACCCCAGTCAGGTTGCTGACGACCTGCTTGGCTAAGTCGGGGCCGCCAAACTTGTTGGCGTGGTTGATGATGTACCAGCCATAGCCGGGAATCGGCACATACACATCCCTTGGAATTGAGAGTACGGCAACGCGCTTGGACGAGGGGTCAAACCGAACCAGCAGATTGACATCCGACAGGCCGCGAAAGTTCTCAGGTGCACGCTGATGGTAATACTTGTACTCCGGAGCCACCCCCAACACCAGAACCGTCAGGGGGCGCTCGAGGTTGCGCGGCAAAGTGCCGTAGCGCAGTAGGGGTTGAAGCAAAGGATAGGCCCACCAGATGAGGCCCAGTAGAAGAAAGAGAACCAGAAAAGGAACGACACGCCGCATATCCTTGCTAGTCTAGCCTACCAAGGGTGAGAAAATAGCGGCTACTTCAGGCCGAGCTGGGATGGAAAGCCGCCACTGAACGGTTGAATGAACATCTCTTCCAGGCTGGTATCAGTCCAGGGTAAAGCGGGGTTCCGTCTCGTGCAGACGCACCCGACGGATAATGCGCTGGTCGTGTTCGGTGTCGTGGGTGCTGGCAATGACCGTTACATAATCGCGAATGGGACTCCGCAGCACCTTTTTGGTCAACACTTCTTCGACCTGAAAGATCCCAGCAGAGTTGTTCATGACCACCCGAATCTCTACAGGAACCTGCTCGCCTTTGAGGATCTGTACCTCGTCTACAGCCAGCGCACTAATCGAGTGAATATCCACCGAGCCCAGGGCAAAGGCTTTGCGTCCCCGGCCTTTGGTAATATCGGTACCATCGGCTACCGCGGTGATACCGGCCTCGATGGTCAGGGGCTCGGGCTCGAGGTCGTGACTGTTAATCGAGTGCAACATGAAAGCCCGCAGCTCGATGCGCTGTTCGGGGTCGCGATAGATTTTCTCTAATATCCTGTCCAGGATGGGAATCGCCAGCATCACGCTAAACGCCTCGTGGCGCACCCGGTGCACCTGATTGCCAATGTCGTGGAGCATAGTGGAAAGCAATACCGTAAGGAAGGTGTCGTCCAGGTCGCCTACCCCGCTTTCCATCACATCGGGCTTGACCCCGTGGTCGACCAGTAGCTGCAAGATGGTTACGCTGGCCGCGCCAGTCAAGAGGGCGTGCACCCTTCCGTGGTCGTTGTAGCCCAGCTTGCGCACGGTGATGTAGTTGGCCATATCCCAGTGACCCCGAGCCTCGGAATCGGCGGTGAGCATCTCGTAGGCAGACAGTGCCTTGGGGTAACGCTGCAGGCCTTCGCGGATAGCCAGGTCGGCCTCGACGTATAGCTTGGCCTTGGGCTGGGTAACCTGAACCGTGCGCTCATTCATGACCGTACTGCCATCGCCCATACCCAGATGGTAGAGCCTGAAGGTTCAGGAAGGCGTGATAAAAGCCACAGGTGCATATCGAATTCCTCCGCTTGTACTATTTGTACCTGCTCCTTTATCACTCCCCCTTGAACTGCGCAGGGCGTTTTTCCAAGAACGCCTTGGTGCCTTCGCGCATGTCCTGAGTCGCACAGGCCAGGCCAAACAAGTCGGCTTCGACCTCGAGGGCTTCCTGTAAATCCAGATTCTCGCCCCGCCCTACCGCTTCCTTGGCCAGAGCCAGGGCCACCGGGCCGTTTTTCAGGATGGCCGCGGCCAGCTCTTTAGCGGTTTGCAGGGCATCTTCGCCCACCCGATTAACCAGGCCCAGGCTCAGGGCTTCCTCGGCAGGCACGTGCCGTCCGGTAAAAATGAGATCCAGGGCGCGGCCCCGGCCTACCAGGCGGGGCAGGCGCTGGGTTCCACCGAAGCCGGGAATGATGCCCAGCCCCACCTCTGGAAGGCCCAGCTTGGCTTTGTGGCTAGCTACCCGTAGGTCGCAGGCCAGAGCCAGCTCGAGCCCACCCCCCAGGGCATATCCGTTGATGGCCGCAATGCTGGGCACTGGCAGGGCCGCAATCTCGTTGAAGACCGACTGGCCCATAATGGCAAACTCCCGTGCAGCAAACACATCCTGCAGGCTGGCAATCTGAGCGATATCGGCTCCCGCTACAAAAGCCTTGCCCTCTCCGGTAAAGATGGCCACCTTGACCTCGGGGTCTTGGGTGATAACCTCGGTTACGCTGGCCAGTTCGATAAGCAAATCTTGGTTGAGGGCGTTGAGGGCCTGGGGACGGCTGATGGTGACAATACCCATCCCGTCTTCGACACGGTAGGTCAGGTATTCAAATTCGGGCATCTCGAGTTCAAAGGTTTCTGCCATAACACACCTCATGCTCTATGGTTGGGCTGCAACAGCGCCGCACCTGCATGGGCCAAGCATAACAGAAGCCCAGATGAGCCGGGCTAAAGGCCTACTTGGCCTCGAGCCAGTTCTCCCCGATGCCAATGCCGACCTCGAGGGGCACCTCTAAAGCCCAGGCCTGCTGCATGACCTCGCGCACCACCCCGGCCACCGCCTCGGCCCTATCGGCAGGGGCCTCGACCAGAAGCTCATCGTGCACCTGCAGCACCAGGTGGGCTTTCAGGGGCTCGAGCTCGGGCTGGAGCTTGACCATGGCCAGCTTGATCAGGTCGGCAGCGGTGCCCTGCACCGGCATATTGAAGGCCATGCGCTCGGCGGCTTCGCGCACGCTGCGAATGCGCGAGTCTAGGTCGGTCACGAAGCGGCGGCGGCCAAACATGGTTTCTACGTAGCCGTTCTGCCGGGCAGCGGCCAGCACCCGCTCAATCCAGGCCCGCACCTTGGGGTAGGAGGCAAAGTAGCGCTCGATAAAGTTCTCGGCCTCGGCGTAGGGGATGGAGAGCTCATTGGATAAGCGGTGGGCCGACATGCCGTAGAGCACACCAAAGTTAATAGTCTTCGCGGCCCGGCGCTGTTCGGCCCCCACCTTGTCCGGCTCCAACCCGAACATCCAGGCCGCGGTCTGGGTGTGAATGTCCCGGCCTTCGCGGAAAACCTGGATTAGGTTTTCGTCGCCCGAGAGGTGGGCCAGCACCCGCAACTCGATCTGGGAGTAGTCGGCCACCACCAGCTTCATCCCCGGTGCGGCCCGGAAGGCCTTGCGGATGCGGCTGCCAATTTCGGTACGAACGGGGATGTTTTGCAGGTTGGGGTCTACCGAGGAAAGCCGTCCGGTGGCGGTGCCGGTCTGGTTGAAGCGGGTGTGCAGGCGGCCCGTCTTGGGGTGGATCAGCTTAGGGAGCGGGTCGAGGTAGGTGCTTTTGAGCTTGGTCAGCTCGCGGTAGGTCAGGATACGGTCAATGATGGGGTGCTGGCCTAAAAGCTCCTCGAGCGCGCTGGCGGCGGTGGAGCGTTTGCCGGTCTGGGTCTTGCGGCCTGAGGCGCTCAGTTTGAGCTCGTCGTAGAGCACCACCTCGAGCTGATCCCGCGAGTTCACATTAAAAGGACGCCCGGCCAGCCGGTGAATCTCGGCCTCGAGGTAGGAAATTTCCTTGGCAAGTTCTTCCGAAAGTTGCAACAGGTATTCGGCATTGAGGGAGATGCCCCGGGCCTCGATTCGGGCCAAAACCGCTGAGAGCGGTTTTTCGATCTGCTGATACAGCCACTCGATTTTGGGGTTCTCACCGATGCGGCTTTGCAGGGTCTGCCACAGGATGTGGGCAGCCTGGGCCCGCTCGGCAGGGTCGGGGCTCCAGTCCCCCGCCCCGTAGCGCCGCACGGTGCTGGCGGGGTCGGAGTTGGAGGGGTCGTAGAGGTAGGCCAGCAGCATGGGGTCGTCGCCGGGGGGCACCCAGACGCCTTCTTTGAGGGCCAGCACCGACAGGTCTTTGGCTACCATGCTTCGAATCTCGGGGAACTTTTTGAGCTCCTGTAGGCTGGGCTGGCCCCGGTACACCCGGCCCTCGGCAAAGGCGGCCAGGCCCACCCAGTTGGCCCACATGGGCTGGGCGCGGTCGAGGGTGTAGCCCAGAAAGGCCTCGGGCGGCGGCGGCCAGGGGGCTTCCTCGGCGGCGGGAGGGGCGGCCAGCAGGTTTAGCTCGCGTAGAATGGAGCCGAACTCGAGTTTTTCCAGGGCTTCGCGCAGGGCCATGCGGTCGGGTTCGCGGCGGTGGCAGTCGCGGAAGTCGATCTCGATGGGAAGGTCGGTGTGGATCTGTGAAAGCGCGTGGGAGAGTTGGATGTTGTCCCGGCTTTCCTCGAGGCTGGCACGAATTTTGGGGGACAGGGCTTCTAAGTTTGCGTACAGACCTTCCAGCGATCCCCACTCCTGCAAGAGCTTGGCCGCGGTCTTTTCTCCGATGCCCTTGGCTCCCGGCAGGTTATCGGAAGAATCGCCCACCAGCGAGCGGTAATCCACCCACTGCGCCACCGATACACCGTACTTCTCCTGCACGGCCTGGGGGTGCATTAGCCGTCCGTCGGGCAGCATCACCTGCACGGCCTCGGAGAGCAGCTGAAAGCTGTCGCGATCGCCGGTCAGGATGCGCACTGGATAGCCCTCCTGTTCTGCTTTTTTGGCCAGGGTTCCAATCACGTCGTCGGCCTCGTAGCCCGGCACCTCGAGCCGCCGGAGCCCCATCAGGTCAACAAGCTCCTTGATTTTTTCCAACTGCGGGTGGAAGTCATCGGGGGTGGGGGCCCGCCCGGCCTTGTAGGCCTCGAAGGCGTCGTGCCGGAAGGTTTTAGTTGGGGGGTCGAAGACCACAATCACGCAGTCGCCGTCTTCCTTGAGGAGTTTGAGCAAGGTGCGCAGAAAGCCAAAAATGGCCTGGGTGGGTTCGCCCCTCGAGGTCGCCAGCTTTTCGAAGGCAAAGTAGCTGCGGTAAGCCAGATGATGCCCATCCACCAGCCAGATGCGATCGGGCCTGAGCAGCTCGACGGACGGGCTTTCGCTGCTGAATAGACTGGGTTGCTCCACCCGAACATTCTACCCTCATTCGGTTACTAACAGAAAGCGCGCCGAGCGCACCGGGGCCAGGAGGCTGGTAGGATGATGGGGCTCGTTCTGGCCTCCGGGTCAGCAGAAGAAAGGAAAGCTATGCAGAACGAAGTTGAGAAGCTCGAGTGGTTCGAAATCCAGCTCCGCATCAAAACCATCGAGGTGATGCTGGGCCCCAAATACCGCGAGGCCATGGCCGTTACGCTGGGCACCCTGTACGACGAGCAGAAGATCGTGGCGATGGCCAAGCGCCTGGGGGTTTCCCCCGAGGGCCTCCTGGAACGCCTGGAGAAAATGCGCCTCGAGCTCGGTATCGAGCAGGAGATCACCAAAGGCGTGCTCAAGCTGAAAAAGTAAAATTACGGCGTCAGGCGGTGGCGGTCGCGCGGGAAGGCCCGGGCATAGCGCACGTTGGGCAGCCCCACCAGCTTCTGGGTGAGGCGCTCGGCCCCGATGGCAAAGCCGCCGTGGGGAGGCATCCCGTACTTGAAGACCTCGAGGTAGCCCGCAAAATGGGCGGGGTCGTTGCCCTTCTTTTTAAGCTGCTCTACCAACACCTCGTACTGGTGAATGCGCTGCCCCCCCGAGGTAATCTCGAGGCCCCTGAACAAGAGGTCGAAGCCTCGGGTAGAGCCGTCGCCTTCGGGGTAGGCATAAAAGGGCCGGGCGGACTCTGGGTACTTGGAGATGAACAGGAAGTCCACGCCCCACTTCTCCTTGGCCCAGGCCCCCAGGGCCCGCTCGGCTTCCTCGTTGAAGTCGGCCCCTACCGGCATCCCCAGCTCTTCGCGCAGGATGCGGCGGGCCTCGGGGTTCTCGAGGCGGGGCATCTCGGATAGGTTGGGCCACTCCACCCCCAGTAGCTCGCACTCGGGTGCAGCGGTGTGGCGGGCCTCGTCCAGCATGGCCCGGATGAGCTCCTCCTCGAGATCCATCACGTCGTGCTCCGACTCGATGAACCCCATCTCCACGTCCAGCGACAAATACTCGTTGAGGTGGCGGCTGGTGGCGTGCTGCTCAGCCCGAAACACCGGCGCAACCTCGTAGACCCGCTCGAAAACCCCCACCATAATCTGTTTATAAAGCTGGGGCGACTGGGCCAGGTAAGCCCGGTGCTCAAAGTAGTCAATGCCAAATAGGTTGCTGCCCCCCTCGGCCCCTGCCGAGACAATCTTGGGGGTAAAAATCTCGGTGAAGCCCTGGCTATCCAGATAGTTGCGAAAGCCGCGCACCAAAGCCGCTTGAATTTTCAGAGGCGCGCGGGCTTTCTCTCCGCGCAGGCTCACATAGCGGTACTCCAGCAAGGTCTCGGGGTTGACCCGCCACTCTTCCTTGGGAATCTCGATGGGGCTGGGCTCGCTGGCCTTGGCATAGAACTCGATCTCCTGGGCCACCACCTCGTAGCCGCCCGGTGCTTTGGCATTGGCTACCACCTGGCCCACCACGCGCATCGAGGACTCGGCGATGGGTAGCTCGAAACGCTTATCCACTACTACCTGTACAATGCCGCTGCGGTCACGCAAAAGGGCAAACCGAATCCCGCCCAGGTCACGCTTCCAGTGGAGGAAGCCTTGTAGGGTAACGGTCTGGCCTACGTGCGCTGCAATCTGACTGGCAAGGGTTCTTGACATGCGTACTCCTGTGGGACAGGCGGGCTTGGGTTCAACGAAAAACCCCCGATACAACGAGGTATCGGGGGTCAAAGTCGCACCCCCACTATAAATTGTTGTCCGCCCGTAACATCCTGCTCAGCATCTTACGTGCCAACCCTCACTTGGTCAAGGCGAAGCAGGGTTTCGCTGTGTGATTTTCGTAAAGATTACTTCAGGAGCGACAAAAGTTCCCGGCCATACTTGGCGGCCTTTGCTTTGCTGAAACCCTTCACCTGAGCAAGCTCCTCGAGGGTCTTGGACTGCTCCTCAAGAATCGCCTTTAATTCGGCATTGGTTGCAACCACATAGGGTGGAACGCCCTCTTCCTTGGCCTTGCGACTACGCCATGCGCGCAGGGCCTCGAACCTCGGGTCGCTGGGGGTATGGACAGCCTCTGCTTGTTTGGGTTGCGGGGCCGTCCCCTCGTAAAACACCAGCACGCTCCAAAAGGGTTTGTTACCCGAAACCAGGCTGCTGGATACCTGGATGGGCATTACCTGAGCCAAAAAGCTGTTGAGGCGCTCGAGGTCCTGGGCATTGTCTAGGCGTAGGGTAAAAGTCTGACACTGCATGGCTAGCACCTGTCGCCCATCCCCTTAGTCGCGAAGCCGCTTTTTGCCCAACTTACGACGGGCAGGTTTGGGTCGCCGGAACTTGCCGTCCTCCAGGCCAAAGCCCAGCGTGCCAAACACCTGGCCAGTGGTGGGCTCGATCAGGTTCCGGTGGTCGCGGTAGAGGCGGGGGGTCTTCCAGAGGTAAAACAGGGCTTTCCAGTGGGGCAGCTCGTTGTAGCGCTCGGGCCAAAGCTCTTTGATTTTTTGCGCCACCACATGGGCGTACTTGGGCGAAAGCACCGGAAACACATGGTGCTCGATATGGTAGCCAAAGCCCAGGGTGAGCCACTCGAGCCACCGGGGGTTCCGCACCGTGAGACTGTTGAGCAGGGGGTCGTTGGTTTCGGTGATGGGGTTGAGCAGGTGGTTGGTGGCAATAAAGCTCATAGCAATGAAGTTGGCCATTAGCCAGGGAAGCACAAAGACAAACAAAAAGTTGAGCGGCCCTGCCCAGAAGAGCACCAAGAACCAGACCAGCACCGGTAAAACCGCCTGGAAAATTACAACAGGCCGCTCACCCGGTTTGAACTCGGGCAGGAAACGCCGGAGCATCAAGTGGGCGTGCAAACTGAACCAGAAGGTAAAGGAGAAAAACAGGAAAAAACTCCGCAGCGCCGGCACCTGGCGAAACATCCACTTCACAAAAGGTTTTTGAATCGCCGTTTCCAGGGCCCCCATGGCATCGGGGTCGTCGTGGGGGTGCTGGGTATGGCCATGGTGCTCGACGTTGTGCCATTTGCGCCATAGCCGGGCCCCTACCAGCAGCGGTATAAAGGCAATAGTTCCGGCCACCGAGCGTACGATGGGGTGTTTGGTGACCGCACCGTGCAGGATCTCGTGGGCCAGAAACCCCAGCCCAATAAACGAATACCCAATCCCAAATGAGAGCAGTAGCTTGAGCCAGACATAGGGCGTTGCCACAATGCCCCAGGCACACAGGCCAAACAAGGCCAGAAACACCGGCAAATAGACCAGGCGGGCCGGAACCGGCTCAAAGAAGTAACGGGGTAGCTTTGCTTTAAGGGCTTTTGTGTACTCACGCAGATGCTGTTCTTCAGTCATGGGTGCTCCCGGCAGGTTTGGAGGTTGAATAGTGACAGTATACGACAAACTAAATTCCTTGAAACCTGTACAAAAAAGCTCCCCAGGACTGGGGAGCTTTGAATGGTGAAATGCTTAGGCAAGCTTCACATTCTTGGCTTGGGGGCCCTTGCCATTCTTGCCGGGCTCGATCTCGAACTCTACGCGATCGCCCTCGTTGAGACTCTTGAAGCCCTGGCCCTGGATGGCGGTGAAGTGTACAAACACATCGGGGCCACCTTCTTGGGCGATAAAACCATAACCTTTTTCCGCGTTGAACCACTTGACGGTACCTTTGTTCATCTACTACTCCTAATGTCCTACTGAAACCTGCTGGTTTTAGGGGGACACCGAAGATTAGCATGAGCGAGAGAATAAAGTCAATAGTGTGTAATCGGTCAACCTGAGGGCATCTAGCAAAAACAGCGACGGGAACGCTTTTATCACCAGCACAGGAGATTTGGCGAACCCAAACAAGCTTCAAAGGGGCTAGGAGTCTTTTACTGGTTTTGCTCGAGCGCCTCCACCAACCCCACCGTTCGGTTGTCCTGGTTGTAGGTAATGCGCAACATGGGGCGAACCCCCTGCAATACCTGGGGCAGCCAGTAGGGCACGTCGGCCCACATCTGATCCAGGGGCAGTGCATCAAGGCCAAACCACTGGGGGCGAATCTCGCTGGATTCCTCGGGCTCGCCTTCCCAGAACTCGAGGCGAAAGACGTGCACCAGGCGGTTCCAGTCCGGAGAGGCCGGAAACACAAACTCCAGCCGGGCCGCATACCAGAGGTTGTGGGGTTTGGCCATCAGGCGCGACTCCTCCCAAAGCTCGCGGATGGCCGCCATCACCAGGGTCTCACCCGGCTCGAGCTTGCCGCCAAAACCCACGTACTTGCCCGCCCCAAACCCGGTCTTCTTTAACCCCAGCAAGATGCGGTGCTGGGGCCGATCCAGTGGCAGCACCAGCACATTGGTCAGCATCACTCCCTCGAGGCCTGACGTTTGCGCAGCAGGGCTTGAAAGGTTTTCATGGCCCCCAGCGCATTGGGAAACCCCACAAACAGCGCCGACTGGATGATGGTCTCGCGCACTTCCTGCTCGGTCGCGCCGTTGCGCAGGGCCCCCTCCAGGTGGGTGGCAATCTCCTTGGGCGCGCCCAGGGCAATCAGGCTGGTGATGGCCAGCAGTTCGCGGGTTTTCAAGTCCAGGCCGGGGCGGGCCAGCACCTCTTCGTAGGCGAAATCGCGGATGTAGGCATAGAGGTCGGGGTCTACCTCGCCCAGGTTTTGCTCGATGGCTTCGAAGTTATCCCCCCAGATGGCCTTGCGAACGCTCATGAAGGCCAGTCTGGAGGGTCTGGGGGCTATACGTCAAGGGCCCGGCGCTATAACCTGCCTGTGCGGCCTGTAGCGTACTCGATCACCCTGGCCAGATCGCTCACGGCATTGGGATTCTGCCGGTATGGGTCGAACAGAATAGGCCGAACCCCGGCGGCTGTGGCCCCGGCGATATCGTCCTCCGAGTCGCCCACGTGAATCGCTTGCTGTGGCTCCATGCCCAGATGGCCCAGCACGATCTGGAAAAACCGCGGGTCGGGCTTGGCTACCCCCTCCAGCGCCGAGACCCCCACATAGTCGAAGAAATCGGCCAGGCCCGTGGCCCGCAAAACCCCCGGCAGCGTCCAGTCCCAGTTGGAGACCACCCCCAGCTTGAACCCCAGGCTTTTCAGCTCGCCCAGCACCTCTTTGGCCCCCGGCGTGAGCGGCCAGACGTGGGGGCTCTGCCAGTGTTCTTTCAGGTAGTCGGCCACCTCGTCGGCGTAGGCCCCCAGCCCGATGCCGTTCATGATCTCCCAGTGAAAAGCCCGCCAAAACGAAAGGGCCGTGGCCTCGTCGGTGGCGCGCATGTGATGGTCAGAATAATGGGCGTAGGCATCCTGAATGGCCTGAGGAAGGCGTTTTAGGTCGGCCTGGTGCGCAATGCCTTTGGCTTGCAGGATAGGCCATAGCCAGTACCTAGGGTGTCCCAGAATGAGCGTATCGCCTACATCGAACAACACCGCACGGATCATGGCCCCAATACTAACCCGGCAGGATGAAAACAAACCGAGGCTCGCGGTTGCCCCCACTCCCAGAGCATGATAGGCTCATGGCGTTGTTCACCAGATTGTCCGGCGAGGCAATGAAGAACAACAAGTGATCCCGAGTGAAAAAAACGATATGGTCTTTTAAGGTACGGGGGGAGGGCTATGATTGAGCGTTACCAAACCCCCGAGATGCGGCTCTTATGGAGCGAGGCCCGCAAGTACCAGGTCTGGGCCGAGGTGGAAATTCTGGTGATGGAAGCCTGGGAAAGCCTGGGGCAGGTGCCCATCGGCACAGCCAAACAGCTGCGCGAAGCCCTGCAAAAAAAGCCGCTGGATGTGAGCTTTGCCCGACGCGTCGAGGAAATCGAGGCCGAGACCCGGCACGACATCGTGGCCTTTACTCGAGCGCTCACCGAGTGGGTGGAAGATGTGCAAGGCTCGAGCCCCGAGGTAGCCCGCTGGCTGCACCTGGGCCTGACCAGCACCGATGTGGTGGACACCGCCCAGAACGTGCTGCTGGACGAAGCCCTGGGCCTGATCGAACAGGAGCTGGATAAGGTTCTGGCCGCCCTGAAGCACCTGGCGGTGCGGTACAAGCACCTGCCAGCGGTGGGGCGCACCCACGGGGTGCACGCCGAGCCCACCAGCTTTGGTCTGCGTTTTCTGGCCTTTTATGCGGCTTTGCTGCGCGACAGGGAGCGCCTGGGTAGAGCCCGCGAGGGCATTCGGGTGGCGATGATCTCGGGCTCGGTGGGGAATTATGCCCACGTGGAGCCCGCCGTCGAAGCCTGGGTGGCCCAGAAGCTGGGCTTCCAGATTGAGCCGGCCTCGAGCCAGGTAGTACCGCGCGACCGCCACGCCGAGCTGATGGGCGCGCTGGCCATCCTGGGGGCCGACCTCGAGCGCATCGCGGTGGAGCTGCGCCACCTGCAGCGCACCGAGGTGCTGGAAACCCAGGAGCCCTTTAGCTACAAGCAGACCGGCTCCTCCTCCATGCCGCACAAGAAAAATCCGGTGGCCCTGGAAAACATCTCGGGGCTGGCCCGGCTGTTGCGCAGCAACCTGCAGGCCGAACTCGAGAACATTCCGCTCTGGCACGAGCGCGACATCTCGCACAGCTCGGTGGAGCGGGTGATCCTGCCCGACACCACCACCCTGGCCCACTACATGCTGCGCCGATTGGGGCGGGTGCTGGAGGGGCTGGTGGTGTTTGAGGAAAACATCCAGCGCAACCTCGAGCGCACCCGCGGCCTGGTCTACTCCCAGCGGGTGCTGGGCCTGCTGATTGAGGCAGGCCTGGATCGCACCGCGGCCTACGAGATCGTCCAGCGCAACGCCCTTAGGAGCTGGGCCGAGGGGCAGGACTTCCGGGCGCTGCTCGAGGCCGACCCGGCCTGCCCCCTCAAGGGCGAGGCGCTGGCCCAGGCCTTCGACCCCGGCTACTTCTTGCGCCACGTGGATGCCATCTATGCCCGCTTTGGGCTGTAGTAGGGGTAGTATGGAAGAGGTTCGGATGGAGAAACTCTACGAGGGTAAAGCCAAAATTATCTATCCCAGTTCCGCGGCGGGGATGGTGCGGGTCTATTTCAAGGACGACGCCACCGCCTTCAACGGGCAGAAGCGGGCCCAGATTGCCGGTAAGGGGGCTGTGAACAACCAGATTTCTTCGGCTCTGTTTCGCTACCTGGAAGACCACGGCATCCCCACGCACTTTGTGCGGCAGCTATCCGAGCGGGAGATGCTGGTGCGGCAGGTGCAGATTGTGCCGCTCGAGGTGATCGTGCGCAACCGCACCGCTGGAACCTTTGCCCGGCGCTATGGAGTAGAGGAAGGCCGGGTGCTCCCCAAGCCCCTGCTGGAGTTCTCCTACAAAAACGATGCCCTGGGCGACCCCCTCATCTACCCGGAAGCGGCCCTGGCCCTGGGGCTTTTGAGCGAGGCCGAGCTGGAGCACATCCGCACACTGGCCCTGCAGATCAACACCCTGCTAAAAGACTATTTCGCCCAGCGCAACCTCGAGCTCGTAGACTTCAAGCTGGAGTTTGGCCGCCTGGCGGATGGCCGGTTGGTGCTGGCCGACGAAATTTCGCCCGACACCATGCGCCTGTGGGAGATGGAAACCGGCGAAAAAATGGACAAAGACCGCTTCCGCCGCGACCTGGGCGGGGTGGAGGAAGCCTATCAGGAAGTGCTGCGGCGGGTGCAAGGGCTATGAAATACCACATTACCCTCCTGATCGAGCTTAAGGACGGCATCCTCGACCCCCAGGGGCGGGCCGTGGAAGGGGTTTTGCAGGGCTTGCAGTACCCGGTCGAGAACGTGCGGGTGGGGCGGGTACTGGAGATGGAACTCGAGGCCCCCAGCGAGGCGGAGGCCAGGGCCACCGCTCATAACATCGGCAAGGCGCTATCCAACCCGGTGATGGAAGTGTTTGTGGTGGAGGCGGTGAAGGAGCTAGCATGAAGGTGGCGGTGATTCAGTTTCCTGGCTCCAACTGCGACCAGGACGCCCTTTGGGCCCTGCGGCTGGTGGGGCTTGAAGCCGAGCTGGTCTGGCATACCGAGCGGAGCCTCGAGGGCTTCCAGGCCGCCCTGCTGCCGGGAGGGTTCTCCTACGGCGACTACCTGCGCGCGGGGGCGCTGGCCAAGTTCTCGCCGGTGATGCAGGAGGTGCGGCGGCTGGCCCAGCGCGGCTACCCGGTGGTGGGCATCTGCAACGGCTTTCAGGTGCTCACCGAGGCCGGACTGCTGCCCGGCGCGCTGCTGGCCAATACCAACCTGCACTTCACCTGCAAGGAAGTGTTTTTGCGGGTCGAGCGCACCGACCTGCCCTTTACCCGCGCGTATACCCCAGGGCAGGTGCTGCGGATTCCCATCGCCCACGGCGAGGGCCGCTACTACGCCGACGCAGAAACCTTAGAACGGCTCGAGCAGAACCACCAGGTGGTCTTCCGCTACGCGCCCAATCCCCAGGGCACCCAGCCCTACAATCCCAACGGCTCCCTGAACGACATCGCGGGTATTGTGAACCCAGCGGGCAATGTGCTGGGCCTGATGCCCCACCCCGAACGGGCGGTGGAAAGCGTCCTGGGCTCTGCGGATGGGCTGCCGTTTTTCCAGAGCCTCAAGCAGGCCCTCGAGGTAGTGGTCTAAGCCGGACAACAATTGAACAGGAGGTATGGGCATGGTAAAGGCAATCACCTTCGACTTCTGGGGCACCCTTTTCATCGAAGGCCCGGAGTATGCCGGGCAGGTCAAGAACCTGCGCAACGAGATCCTGCTGGACGCGGCCTCCGAGGCCGGCGTGCCCGCCGAGCCCGCCGCGGTGATGGAGGCCTGGCGGCAGGCCGCGCTGGACTTCGATGCGGCCTGGAACGCCGGTCAGGCCATGACCCCCTTCGAGCGGGTCACCCGCATCTTTGCCTACCTGGGCCTGCCCTACGACGAAGGCCTGGTGGCCCTCACCACCCAGCGCATCGTGGAGGCGGCCCTGCAGGGGAGTCTGGTGCCGCTGCCGGGGGTGCTCGAGGCCCTGCCCAAACTGGCCCAGCGCTACACCCTGGGCATCGTTTCCGATACCAGCGTCTCCACCGGGCGCATCCTGCGCGAGCAGCTCATGCGCCACAAGCTGCACGACCTGTTTAGCGGCTTTTCCTTCTCCGACGAAACCGGGGTGGTCAAGCCGCACCCCGAAGCCTTCCTGGCCGCCCTGGACGAGATGGGGGCCAAGCCCCAGGAAGCCCTGCATATCGGGGATATCCCCCGCACCGACATCGCCGGGGCCTTCCAGACCGGCTACCCCTACGCGGTGCTCTACACCGGCCACACCCACCGCAACGGGCAGCCCGAACCCAGCGCCCGCATCGGTAGCCACCTCGAGCTGTTCCCACTGCTCGAGAACGTCTTTGGGCATCCACCGAGGGCTCTGTGAACCCTCTTCTGCACGAGGGCCAGAAGACTGCGCCTTTAGAGACTATCGGTTTATGACCCAGGAAACCCAACCCTCCCTCCTCCAGGAAACCGGCATTCCGCTGGGTGAGTACCAGGCCATTGTGCGCCTGCTTGGGCGCGAGCCCAACCGGCTCGAGCTCTACTTGTTCAAGGTGATGTGGAGCGAACACTGCTCCTACAAGAACTCCCGCCCGCTGCTGCGGCTGCTGCCCAAGGAGGGCCCCGCCGTGCTGCAGGGCCCCGGCGAGAACGCCGGGGTGGTGGAGATTGGGGAGGGCTGGGCGGTGGCCTTCAAAATCGAGAGCCACAACCACCCTTCGGCGGTGGAACCGGTGCAGGGCGCGGCCACCGGGGTGGGGGGCATCATCCGCGATATCGTGGCCATGGGGGCCCGGCCCATCGCCCTGCTGAACTCGCTGCGCTTTGGCCGGCCCGACGACCCCCGCACGCGCTACCTGGTGCGGGGGGTGGTGGAGGGCATCGCCCACTACGGCAACGCCATCGGCGTGCCCACGGTGGGGGGCGAGGTCTACTTCCACCCGGACTATCAGGAGAACCCCCTAGTAAACGCCATGTGCGTGGGCCTGTTGCGCGTAGAGGAGCTTAAGCGGAGCCGGGCCTCCCTGGGGCGCCCGGTCTACTACGTGGGCTCCAAGACCGGCCGCGACGGCATTGGCGGGGCGGCTTTTGCCTCGGAGGAGCTTTCGGAGGAGAGCGAGTCCAAACGGCCCAGCGTGCAGGTGGGCGACCCCTTCCTGGGCAAGCTGACCATGGAGCTGACCTTGGAAGCCATCCGGCAGGATCTGGTCGAAGGGGTGCAGGACATGGGGGCCGCCGGGCTCACCTCCTCGCTCTCCGAGCTGGCCCACAAGTCGGGGCTGGGCCTCGAGCTCCACCTCGACCGGGTGCCCCAGCGCGAGGCGGGCATGAACCCCATCGAGCTGATGCTCTCGGAGTCGCAGGAGCGCATGGTGCTAGTACCCCGGCCCGGCCAGGAGCAGGCCCTGGAGGCCCTGGCGGCGCGCTACGGCCTGGACGCCGTCCCGGTGGCCCACACCATCGCCGAGCCGGTCTTCCGGGTGGTGCAGGCAGGCCAGGTGGTGGCCGAGGTGCCCACCGCGGCCCTGGCCGACTGCCCCACCTACACCCGCGAAGGGCAGGAAGACCCGGCCATCGCCCGGCTGAGGGCGGCGGACTTGAGTACCCTACCGGTTCCTTCCAACCTGCAAGAAATTCTGCTCCGGCTGCTCTCCTCGCCCAACCTGTGCAGCCGGGCCCCCATCTACGAGCGCTACGACCACCAGGTGGGCACCAACACCGCGCTGGTGCCCGGCTCGGGCGATGCGGCCATCCTGCGCATCAAGGGCACCCAGCGGGGCCTGGCCGTCAAGGTGGATGCCAACCCCCACTACAGCAAACTCTCCCCTCGCCTGGGGGCCATGCACGCCCTGGCCGAGGCCGCCCGCAACGTGAGCGTGGTGGGGGGGCGGCCCCTGGCCTACACCGACGGCCTCAACTGCGGCAACCCCGAGACCCTCGAGGGCTACTTCGAGCTTGCCGAGACCATCCGGGGCCTGGCGGAGGCCTCGAGGGCCCTGGGGCTGCCGGTGGTCTCGGGCAACGTCTCGCTCTACAACGAAGGGCCCAACTACCGCATCCCGCCCACGCCCATGGTGGGGGTGG
This sequence comes from Meiothermus sp., assembly GCF_026004075.1. Taxonomy (NCBI): domain Bacteria; kingdom Thermotogati; phylum Deinococcota; class Deinococci; order Thermales; family Thermaceae; genus Meiothermus; species Meiothermus sp. The sequence continues at coordinate 539,866 of NZ_BPIK01000001.1, forward strand.
TGGGGCTGCTGGAGAACCTCGAGCACCGCGCCCAGCAGGGCTTCCAGCGGGCGGGCGATTTTATCGTGCTCATCGGCGCGCTGGAGGGTCAGTTGGGGGCCTCGGAGTACCTCTGGGTGGTGCACGGCCAGGAGGCCGGGAGCCCGCCGCCCCTGGATCTGGCCCAGGAGGCCAGGGCCCAGGCCGCCATCCGCGAGCTGATCGGGCGGGGCTGGGTCAGAACCGCGCACGACGTGGCCGAAGGGGGCCTGGCGGTGGCCCTGGCCGAGATGTGCCTGCCTCTGGGTCTGGGGGCCACCCTCGAGGTGCGCAGCCCGGCCCGGCCCGATGCTGTGCTGTTCGGGGAAGCCCCCAGCCGCATCCTGTTCAGCGTGAACCAGGCCCACTTGCAGGCAGCGGTCAAACTGCTGGAGAACCACGGCCTGCCCTACCACATCCTGGGGCAGGTGGGGGGGCCAACCCTCACCATCCTGACCCCCAAAGCGCGCCTGGAATGGCCCCTGGCGGCCTTGCGGCAGGCCTGGGAAGCGCCCTTGCGGGAGGTGTTGCCATGATGGACAAACCCCGGGAGGAGTGCGGGGTTCTGGGCCTGTGGTCACCCGAACCCCTGCCGGTGGCCGAGCTACTGCAACTGGGGCTCTTCGCCCTGCAGCACCGGGGGCAGGAAGCCGCGGGAATTTGCGTCTCAAACGGAAAAGATCTGGTGATCGAAAAAGACCTAGGCCTGGTTACCCAGGTCTTCGACGAGGCCCGGATGCAGCGCCTGCGCATCCAGGGTGCCAACCTGGGCATCGGGCACACCCGCTACTCCACCACCGGTTCCAACCTGCGCTTCAACGCCCAGCCCCTCAACGTGCGCAGCTCCAAGGGGATTCTGGCCATCGCTCATAACGGCAACTTTGTGAACGCCCTGCATATCCGCCAGCAGCTCCTCGAGCACGGCGCAGTCTTCCAGACCACCAACGACACCGAGGTGATGATCAACCTGATCGCCCGCTACGCCAAGCTCAACCTGGTGGAGGCCACCGCCCGGGCCATGCGGGAGCTTACGGGGGGCTTTAGCGTGGTGCTGATGGACCGGCAGACGGTGCTGGCGCTGCGCGACGGCAACGGGGTACGGCCCCTGGTGATCGGGCGGCTGTCCAACGGTGGCTGGGTGTTTGCCTCGGAGCCCCCAGCCCTGGCCCTGATGGGGGCCAGCTTCGTGCGCGACGTGCGGCCCGGCGAGCTGGTCTGGGTGGAGTCGGGGGAGCTTCGCTCCATGCAGGTGCTCGAGCCCCGCCCCACCCCCTGCGCCTTCGAATGGATTTACTTTGCCCGGGCCGATGCAACCCTGGACGGCATCGCCACCCACCCTGCCCGCATCCGCATGGGCGAGGTGCTGGCCCAGGAAGCCCCCGCCCAGGCCGACCTGGTGGTGCCGGTGCCCGACTCCGGGATTGGGGCGGCCATCGGCTACAGCCGGGCCTCGGGGATTCCTTTCGACTACGGCCTGCACAAAAACCCCTATGCGGGCCGCACCTTTATTCAGCCCACCCAGGAGATGCGCGACCTGAAGGTGCGGCTCAAGCTGGCCGCCACCCCGGTGGTCGCGGGCCGGCGGGTGGTGCTGGTGGACGACTCCATCGTGCGGGGCACCACCTCCGGGCGCATCGTGCAACTGCTGCGCGAGGCTGGGGCCGCCGAGGTGCACGTGCGCATTTCCTCCCCGCCCATCAAGTTCCCTTGCTACTACGGCATCGACACCGCGGCCCGCAAGGAGCTGGTGGCCTCGACGCACACGGTGGAGCAGATCCGCCAGCTCATCGGGGCCGACTCACTGGCTTTTTTGAGCGAGTCCGGGGTGCGGCAGGCCATTGGAGGGCCGGTCTGCCTGGCCTGCTTCAACGGGCAGTACCCGGCCGGCCAGCCCGAGGAAGAGGTGCGTAAAGAGGCGCTCGAGCAGGCCTGAAAAAACCGGGCGGAACCCCCATCCGGTCGCACGAAACCGGTGTCATACGCATTTCGGTAGTATCGTTCACTTTGACAAGCCTAAACGATACTACCGAAATGCTTTTCTACTCCCTTCGGTCGGCTTGAATCCTTCACCTCTGACTCGTCCAACGCTGAAGGATTCAAGCGGAAAGGGTATCAAGTGGTCTTGATGCTGCCGTTGAGCCCCATGGGGAAGAAGCTCCCCATGCTCACGCCGGCGTTGCTGGTGAGATACACAATCTTGAGCACCTCGCTGGTGGTGCGCCCATAGGCCACGGCATTGGCGTCGGCGGCCACCAGGTTGGCTTTACTCATCTTGGTAATGCCCTCGTCCTTGCCCCCACCCACGCTGCCGCGCAGGTCGCTGATGGCCTGCACCACCTGCTCCACGGTGAGGCTCGAGGTCACCATCATGTCCTTGCGTTCATGCAGCAGCAGCCGGATGAGCCCGGCGTGGTAAGCCTCTACAGCCAGAATACCCGCAGCCGGATCCAATACATTGTTCTTGTCGGTGATGAGCTTGGCGGCCCCCTTGTACGCGGTCACCCCGACATCCTCAAAGATAAAGGCCCCGTGAATGAAGAAGAGCTCGTTGGCAAAGGGATTGAAGTTGGTGATGGCCCCATTGCTGGCAGCATTGCCAGCAGCCCTGAAAGCCTGGTCGAGGTCGATCACCGGGCGGTCTACCGCCGCCGACCCCAGAGCCTGACGCAGGAATTTGACGTGGGCCAGCTCGTCCTCGGCAATTTCCTGGGCATACTCGAGCACATCCGGGCTCATCCCGGCGATTGGGCTGGTGCCATCGAAGCCCGAAGGCAGGCGAATCTCGGCGTTGCCACCAATGTTTTTGATCTCGTTAATGCGCCCCACCGCAGCCAGGTAAAAGGCCGCCTCCAGGTACTCCAGATTGAGGGCGAAATTCAGAACGGCCACGTCCTGGTTGGGGCTCTGGCTCATACCGGGGGTGGTGGCGCAGGCTCCCATCACACCCCCCAGCACCAGGCCCGTGCCCATCAGCCCAGTTTGCTTCAGCATCTCCCTACGGTTCATAGCTTACCTCCCTACATAATCTGAATCTGTCCGCGCAGCTCGCCCGCCCGGAAGGCCGCGGTGTGAATATCGAAGTAGAGTTCTCCCCGGTACAGGCGGTTCAGGTCGTCCAGGCTTAGCTCGAGGCGATCCATAAAGGTGGCGCTCCGACCATCGGACGCCGGCATCACCTTGAGGGCCTGCAACAGGGGGCCGTTCTGCCCCTTGGGGCCGCGGTGCAGGTGTACGGCGCTGGTCAGCCGGGCGTTCAGCGCCGGGTCGTCCACCGGGTCGCGGGTGTAGTCGCGGAAGGGCCCGGCCAGGTTGGCGACCGCGCCCTGGATGCTCAGGGTGGAACCCATGAGCTCGAGGCGCACCACCGCCAGGGCCGGGGTGTTGGCCGCGTTGGGCACCACCTCGGCCCCACTCAGCACCACCGCCCGCACCGCACTGCCCATCCCCTGGGCCCGGGCGCTGCCCAGGCCCAGCAACAGCAGGCTGGCCCCCATGCCGCTTACAAATGCACGACGCTGCATGGACTCCCCCTACTTACGAATAAAGCCCTGCACAGCCTGAGTGACCTGCTGGGGGGTGATGGCGACGGCCACCGCCCGGCCCACCGGGGTCTGCGGGCCTTCCACCCGCCCGCCCAGGGTCAGCACCGCGTCGCGCAGGATGGCCAGGTGGGCCTCCTCGTTCATGGCGATGCTGGCCGCCGCCGAGAGCACGGCTTTGTTCTGAATCAGGGGAATGGCCCCCAGGTAGGCCCCGGTAAAGGCGGTCTCGAGGGCCACCAGGGTTTCCAGTACTTTCAGCCGGTTGGCCGCGTTGAACTGCAGATCGCCGTAGGTAAACTGCGGACGGGCCACGGGCATGGCGTTGAAGGGGCCCCGGATGGTGTCGGTCAGGGCCTTGACGTGGGCCTCCTCGTGCTTCAGGGCTTCGGCCAGGTAGTCCCGGATCTCGCTGGGGAAGCTCACCGTGAGGGCGCGGGTGTAGGCATCGGTAGCCAGGTACTCGGCCGTGAGGGCCAGGTTGAGCACATCCAGGTCGCTCACGTTTTGCGACTGGGCCAGGGCCTGCCCCACCAGGTTATGGGCCAGGGCCGTGGAGAGGCCGGCTGCGGTCAAGACCTTAACGAACTTCCTACGGGCCAGATTTTGGGGTTGCGGTTCCATTTTGCACCTCCACCCTGCTATTCGCAGGGGAGGAGGTTTTTGGATTAAGGGCCCGTACCGCTCATTTAGGTAAACAGGCTCGAGACCGATTCCCCCCGGTGAATCCGCCAGATGGCCTCGGCGAAAAGGGGCCCCACACTGAGCTGCTGGACTTTGCTGCTGGGCTTGGCCTTGTAGGCGCAGGTATTGGTTGCCGCCACCTCGGCAATGGGCGCTTTCTCGATCCGGTCAATGGCCGGGCCCACATACACTCCGTGCGTGAAGGCCGCATAGACAGCCTGCGCGCCATTTTGCATGAGGGAATCGGCGGCCTGCACCAGGGTTCCAGCTGTGGAAACCTCGTCATCTACCACCAGGGCCGTTTTGCCCCGCACATCACCCACCAACCCCCTCGAGGTCACCTCGGTATCGGAAAGCCGCTGCTTATCGATGAAAGCGATCGGCAGGGCCAGACGGCGTGCCAGCGAACTCGCCCGCTTGATATCGCCAGCGTCGGGTGCTACCACCACAGCATTTTCTAGCCTTTCTACACGGGTAGCAAAGTAGTTGGCAATCACCGGTTCGGCCGAAAGGTGGTCTACGGGAACCTTAAAAAAGCCGTGCACCTGGGCTGAGTGAAGCGTCATGGTCAGCACCCGGTCGGCCCCGGCGGCCTGGATCAGATCGGCGACCAGCCTTGCCGCAATCGAGATACGGGGAGCGTCTTTTTTGTCGCTGCGGGCGTAGGCGTAGTAGGGAATGACCGCAGTGACGCGGGCCGCGCTGCTGCTTTTGGCCGCGTCGATCATCATTAGAAGCTCTACGAGATGATCCTGCACCGGGGGCGTGAGTGATTGAATGATGAAAATATCGCCCTCGCGAAGGCTTTGCTCGTATCGAACGAAGAGACAGTCGTTGGCAAAGCGCTCGGTAACGCTCTTACCAAGAGGAACCCCCAGGTTGTCGGCTATTTCTTTGGCCAGGGGTAGATTGGACTGTCCGCTAAACACCATCAAGGGTCGTTCCATAACCGCCTGAAAGCATACAACGACCGGAGATACGGGCAGTAGGTGCCAGCCAGAACTTCATCTAGTTCCCAACGCCTTTTTGGCTCTTAATGCCCCATACCCGTATCTGCTAGAGCTGCTCCATTTCTTGTTGTAGACCGGTGGTCACCTCGGGGCCTGTTTTGTGCAGGAAGACGTTAATTTCACTGCGGATGCCGAATGGGCCGGGATAAACGCCGGGTTCGATGGTAAAAGCCAGGCCGGGAATCAGGGGGCGGGTATCGTGGGTCTCGAGGTCGTCGAGGTGGGTGCCGTTGCCGTGGGTGGCGCTGAAGCCCAGGTGGTGGCCGGTGCGGTGCAGCACATAGGCCCCCAGGCCAGCCTGCTCGATCACCTGCCGGGCCGCCCGGTCGAGTTCGAACCCCCGGGGTTGTCGCCCGTCGGCATAGGCCTGTCGGCAGAACTCGAGCGCCGCGTTCCGCGCGTCGCGCACCACCGCCCAGGCACGGTGAACCTCTTCGGGTACATCCCAACCGGCCATCCAGGTTACGTCGGCGTAGGGGCCGCCGGGTTCTTTGCACCACAGGTCAATCAGCATCACCTGACCCCGCTCCAGCCGGCTTTCCCCCACGGTGTGGTGGGGATTGGCGGCGTTGGGGCCGTAGGCCACCATGGGGGGATGATCGAATACCAGTCCTCTGGAGGCAAACACCTTGCTGATTTCGGCCTGCACCTCGAGCTCGCTTGGGGGGTGGTCGAGCCGATTTCGTACAAAACCCAGGGCGTGTTCCAGAGCGGCCTCGATCCCCGCGGCCGCGCGCTTATGAGCGGCCAGGTCGGCAGGCGTCCAGGTTTGGAACTGCAACAGGATTTCCGCCGAGGAAACCACCTCGAGGCCCATACCCCGCAGCAGCTCCAGGGTTCCAGCGTCGATGCGCGAGAGGTAAGGAATCCCCCCGCCAGGGTGATACTCCATAGCAATGCGGCCCAGTGGGGCTACATACGTTTGCAAGGCTTGCACAAACTGCTGGTAGCTCGAGAACACCACCCACCGGCCCGGGAGGTTGGGAAAACTGGTCTTTTCGATGGCATGAACGATAAAGATGAGTTCGCCGTAGGCTGGTATCAGATAGGCAAAGCGGCGGCTAAGCATAAGTCCCTGTAGCCCCAGAGCTTCCAGGGCCAGAATGTTGCTCCCCTGAAAACTGTAGAGCAACCAACCGGGGATGCGGGCTTCTTGCAAGGCTCCTTGGGCTTTGGCAATGTCCATGCGTACATACTACCGGGCGGTCTGGGGTGCTCTTGCTTACGTTTTAGCTTGGCTGAAGTGCTAGTCTTGGATGAGGAGGTTGTTTGTGGTTCAGGAGCAGACGGTGCTTTCCATTACGCCCCTGGCGGCTGAACGCGCCAAGGAGATTCTCCACCGCTATAACAAACCCGATGCGGCGATCCGGGTGTTCATTAAATCCGGCGGTTGTAGTGGCTATCAGTACGGTATGGCGGTGGATGAGCGGCAGCTCGAGGGCGACACCGTCGTGGAAATGCACGGGGTGCGCCTGGTGATTGATCGCATGTCTCTGCCGTTGTTGGCAGGTTCCCAGGTAGACTGGGTCGAAAACCTTATGGGCGGTGGCTTTAGCGTAAATAATCCCAACGCTACCTCTTCATGTGGCTGTGGGCACTCATTCCGCACCGATGGGGCTAAGGCTCCCGCGAGCGAGGGTAGCGGTGGCTGCTGCAGTGGTTGACGCCCAACAGCCCGCACCCCACCTCACCGCCCGCCGCAAACGGCGGGCGTTTTGCGTGCTATCACCATGTATCAAACCCGGGGCGGGCTAAAACCAGATACCTGGCCGCAGGACGACCCAAGCTTTATCAGCGGTGCGATGGAGCATCTATCCATCAGTTGGTGGATGAGTTTTGCTCAAATGGTTAGATTGGCGTACCAGACTAAATAGACGCTCAAGCCCCGGATACCTACAGCTCACTCAAGCGTTATTTGACGGGTTGAATAGGATGGCTATAATAGGGACGGCAAAATGCCATAGTTAAACGATTCTGCAGTAACGCAGAATCCCAAAGGAGGCTAGATGAATCGTTATAGCAAGATTGTTGCACTTGGTCTAACCTTGGTGGCCGGTGCAGCGCTGGCGGGCCCAGCCGACAACAGCCTGGTGATTGGGGCTTCCCAAGAGCCGCGGGTGCTGGGAGGCGACTTCCTAAGCGTGATCTCCAACCAGTCCATCAAGACCGAGATCGAAAACTACCTCTTCGCGCCCCTGATCGTGCAAAACCTGAAGGCTGAGAACGAGGCAGTGCTGGCTACCGAGGTGCCGACGCTGGCTAACCGCCGCCTGCGGGTAACCGATATCGGTGGGGGCAAACGCCGTCTGGAGATCGATATCACTCTGAAGCCCAACCTGCGTTGGTCGGATGGCGATCCCCTGGACACCGACGACTTCGCCTTCTTCTACGAAGTGGGCAAGGCCAAGGGTATGGCTGTGCTCAACCCGGACTACTGGGAGCGGGTTAGCCTGCGGGTGCGCGACAAGCAAAACATGACCGTGGTCTTTGAGCCGGCCTACTACTACGATACCTATGGTTCGCCCATCGGGTACGCGCCGGTGCACAAGATGGGCCCCGAGTGGGAGAGGGTCAAGGCGGCTGCGGCTCCCCTCAACCCCGACCGTGATGCCCAGCGCCTGAACGAGCTGTACCGCAACTTCTTCCAGCAGTTCAGCTCGAACCAGGCCATCAACGCCGGGCGCATGGTCTACAGCGGCCCCTTTAAGGTGCAGCGTTGGGTCTCCAACAGCTCCATCGAGCTGGTGCGCAACCCCAACTTCAACGCTATTGTGCCCCAGGGCGGTGCCGATAAGTACGTGCAGCGCGTAATCTACCGCATCATCCAGAACACCAACTCGCTCCTAGTAGCCATTCTGGGCGGTGGCATTGACGCGACCTCCACTGTGGGTATCTCGGCCGACCAGGCCCGCAGCAAGCAGCTCACCAGCCGTGCGCCGGGTCGCTTCGATATCTGGGCCATTCCGGGTGCCATCTGGGAGCACATCGATATCAACAAGTTCACCAACGTGCAGCGCGTGCGCGACCTGACCCTGGACGACAAGCGCACCCGCCAGGCCCTGTTGCACGCCATCAACCGTGACGCCTGGGTGCAGGCCTTCTTCGATGGGGCCGAGCCGGTTTCCCACACCTGGGTGGCGCCTTCCAACCCGCTCTTTAACCCCAACGTGAAGAAGTACGAGTACAACCCGGCCCGTGCCCGCGAGCTGCTGGCCCAGGTGGGCTGGCGCCCTGGCCCGGACGGCATCCTGCAACGCACGGTGGATGGCCGTACGGTGCGCTTTGAGATCGAGTGGGTAACTACCGCTGGCAACGCCATTCGCGAGCGTACCCAACAGCTCTTCATCGAGCAGTGGCGTCAGGTGGGCATTGCCGTCAAAACAGCCAACGCTCCCAGCGCGGTGGTCTTCGCCGACGACTTCATCCAGCGGGCTGAGGAAGGTAAGTGGCTGATGTTCATGTTCGCTTGGGTGAGCAGCCTGGCCGAAGATGGCAGCCTCTTCCAGCACAAGAACCTCAACACCGGTGCGGTGCAGATTCCCACCAAGGATAACAACTATGCCGGCCAGAACATCGGCAACTGGCGCAACGAGGAATTCGACCGCCTGACCAGCCAGGGCGTGCTCGAGTTCGACGAAGCCCGCCGCAAGCAGCTCTTTGCCCGTGCCCAGGAGATCTGGGCCGAGGAACTGCCTGCCCTGCCCTTGCGCTTCCGCTCCAACTTCCTGGTGGTGCGCACCGGTCTGGTCAACTACGTGGCCTCGACCTACTCGGGCGGCAACGGCTACCCCGGGTGGAACTCCTGGGAGATTGGCTGGGCCAGCCGTGGGGCTGTCAAGCGCCACGACCAAGCCCAGGCCGGCGGTATTGCCATCAAGTAAAACCCACTCAAAGGCAGCAAAACCAGGGGGATCCCCCTGGTTTTGCCCTTTAGAGACCCTGATCGCAGAATGAATGGCTTGCTGGATACATGTATAAAGACAGGTCGTCAAGCGTCTACACAAATTGCCCTACGAACAATACAATCAGGCCCAGCCAAAGACTGGCTAATGAGGAGGAGCGATGAAACGTAAGCTCATTGCGCTAATGGTTTTGGGCGGACTGACGCTGGCAGGCCCTCAGGACAACAGCCTGATTATTGGAGCAGCTCAGGAGCCCAGGGTACTGGCGGGAGATGTGGTGAATGCCATCTCCAACCAGTCCATCAAGTTCGAAATCGAGAACTTTCTGTTTGCTCCCATTGTGCAAACCACCCGCGATCTGAATATGATCCCGGTGGTGGTGACGGAGGTGCCCACGCAACAAAACGGGCGCTTGCGATTTACCAATGTCCGGCCTGGGGTAAGGCGCCTCGAGCTCGACTACACCATCCGGCCCGATGCGGTCTGGTCGGACGGGCGTCCCATCACCACCGACGATGTGGCCCTGTACTTTGAAATGGGCAAGACCAGGGGCGTGCCCTCTACCAATGTCGACTTCTTCGACCGGGCTACCCTGCGGGTACGGGATGCCCGCAACTTTACGGTGACCCTCGAGCCGGCCTACTTCTACGATCTGGACATCAACCAGGTCTACTATGCCCCCAGCCACATCATGCGTGCCGAGTGGGACAGGGCCAAAGCTGCGGCAGCCCAGACCACCGATGCCGCGCGGCAGGCCGAGATTTTCCGCAACTTCTTTACCCAGTTTTCCACCCCGCAGTACCTGAACAGTGGCCGGATGGTCTACTCGGGCCCTTTTACCCTGACCCGCTGGGTGCCCGGTAGCAGTATCGAGATGCAGCGCAACCCTCGCTTCTGGATCAAGCCCCCAGGCGGCGAAGACAAGTATGTGCAGCGGGTAATCTACCGTATCATCCAGAACACCAACTCGCTCCTGGTGGCCATTCTGGGGGGAGGAATTGATGCGGCCTCGAGCGTCTCGATTTCCTTCGACCAGGGCCGCAGCAAGCAGCTCACCAGCCGCGCACCGGGCCGCTTTGAAATATGGGCGGTGGAAACGCCATTTTTTGAGCACCTGGAAATTAACCAGTTCACCAACGTGCAGCGGGTGCGCGACCTGATGCTGGATAACGTCAAGACACGCCAGGCCCTGATCTATGCCATGAACCGTGAGGGCATTACCAAGGCCTTCTTTGATGGGCTGTACACGGTGGCCCCCACCTGGGTTTCTCCAAGAAACCCCATGTTTAACCCCAACGTCGCCAAATACCCCTACAACCCGGAACGGGCCCGCCAACTCCTGGCCGAACTGGGTTGGCGGCCGGGGCCCGACGGCATTCTGCAGCGCACCGTGGATGGTCGCACCGTGCGTTTTGAAATCGAGTGGGCCACCACTGCCGGCAACCAGGTGCGCGAGCGCATCCAGCAGTTTGTGGCGGAGAACTACCGCCAGGTGGGGATTGCGGTGCGCATTAACAACGCACCCAGCGCAGTTGTACTCGGAGCGCAGTATCGGGCCAGGGCCCAAGAAGGCACCTGGACAGGCTTCCTGCACTTTGCCTTCAGTATGGGCCAGGCCGATGATGGGGTGCGTTCGGCCTGCCGCGACGAGGAGGGGAAGGTGGTCTATGTTCCCACTCGCGAAAACGGCTTCCGCGGTCTCAACTTTGGCGGCTGGTGCAACGAGGAGTACGACCGTTTGCGCAACCAGGCGGTCACCGAGTTCGATGTAAATCGGCGCAAGCAGTTGTTTGCCCGTATGCAGGAGATCTGGGCCAATGAAGTGGCGATGATCCCGCTGTACTTCCAGTCCGATGCGCGCGTGTACAAGGTGGGCCTGCTCAACTATGTCTCCTCGACCTTTGCTAACTCGGCCTACCCGACCATCGAGCCCTGGCTCATCGGCTGGCAGTCGCGCGGAGCCCAGAAGGTTTACGACCAGGCCAAGTACGGCCAGCCCATCAAGTAGGCGCGGTTTTTAGCCTAAAAGATGTCCCCGCTCAGGGGGCATCTTTTTACTTGAATCAGGGCTGGTGCATGGTAAAGGCGGCATGCTGCAATGGCTTTTGCAGACTGCACGCATCCATCGATTGGTGGATAAGCCAGCCAAAGGACGCAACAAGCACGTCCTGGACGGTAAAACGTACTATCTTGCCCGGTTGATGGCGGGCTTTGAAAACCCGGAACATGCATTCACAAGACATCTTGAAACAGTATTATGTAGGGCGTGTTTGCTTACACGGTTCGCCGACTGCTGCAAATGATTCCACTGTTGTTTGCAGCCTCTGTAGTGATTTTCACCTTGTTGGCCCTACAACCCGGAGATCCGCTGGACGAGCTACGCCAGCAGAACCCACGGATCACTGCCGAGCAGCTCGAGCAGCTACGCCGTGCCTACGGCCTGGATCAGCCCCTGCATGTGCGCTATTTCAAGTGGCTGGGGCGGGCTATTCAGGGCGACTTTGGTCAGTCGCGCACCTACGCTTCGCCGGCTGGGCAGATTATTTTTGGTCAGCGCTTGCCGCGCACGCTGATTCTGTCCGGGGCGGCGCTTACCCTGGCCTTGCTGATAGCCATACCGGTGGGCATTTTCTCGGCGGTAAGGCAGTACAGCCGAGCCGACTACATAATCACCTTCTTCTCGTTCGTGGGCTTCTCGATGCCAATTTTCTTCCTGGGCATCTTGCTGCTGTTCGTTTTTGCAGTGTGGTTGCCGGAGCGGGTACCGTGGTTCCCCAAGTTCCCGGTGCAGAGCATCTCCGACTTCCAGTGGTCACAGGTGCTCAACGGCGAGATCACCTTCTTCCAGTTCATCGGCGACTGGGCTTTCAAGCTGGTGCTGCCAGTGCTGGCCCTCTCCACCATCCAGATGGCTGCCTGGACGCGCTATATGCGGGCGAGTTTGCTCGAGGTTCTGAACCAGGACTATGTACGCACGGCTCGAGCCAAAGGCCTGAACGAGCGCATCGTGCTCTATAAGCACGCCCTACGCAACGCCCTTATCCCCATCGTGACGCTGGTGGGTCTGGCGATCCCGGGTGTTTTTGGAGGGGCGGTTATTACCGAAACGATCTTCTCATACCCCGGCATGGGACGGGCTATCTTGGACTCTCTAATAGAGAAAGACTATAACGTAGCAATGGCAGCGCTGGCTTTTCTGGCCTTACTGACGGCTGTTTTCAACCTACTGGCCGACTTGATGTATGCGGTGGTAGATCCCCGCATCCGCTATAGTTAGGGGGCTTTATGGCTGCTGTTGCAACTGCTTCTAAACCAAAATCCCAATCCACGTGGGCGCTGGCCTGGCGCCGCTTCCGCAAGCACAATGCTGCCATGTTTTCCCTGGGAGTTGTAATCGCCCTGGTGTTGATGGCGATTTTTGCTCCATGGATTGCGCCTTACAGCCCCACGGCTCAACCGACGGGCGAAAACCTGGCCGACTTCTACTTCCTGGGGCCAACTCGCGAACATTGGCTGGGCACCGATGAACTGGGCCGGGACGTGCTTTCCCGCATCATTTACGGTGCCCGCATATCGCTCTTGGTGGGCTTTGTGGCCGCCTTTGCTGCGGCTTTGCTGGGTACTACCCTGGGGGTCATTGCGGGCTACTTCTCGGGCCGACCCCTGCGCTTTTATGTGGGGCCTCTGGCTAAAGTGGCCGATGGTTGGAACCCGTGGCCCTTTGCGGTGTGGCGGATAGTCTCATGGTTCCTCCTGTACGGCTTACTGTTTCTGGCTGCCGATCTGGCTTGGACGCTGTCGGGTGCGAACATTCAAGCCCTGTTTGCGGGCACCGCCACCTTTAACAATGTGCTTTCGTTGCTGGGCTTGATTCTTATGTGGGGCTTGGTGCTGCTCGTTGGGGGCTGGGGTCTGTTTGGTCAGGGCAAGATCGACCTGGACGTGGTCATCTCGCGTTTTATGGACTTTATGCTGACCATTCCCGAGCTGCCCCTATTGTTGGTGCTCTCGGCGCTCTTGCGGGATACCCAGGGGGTGGTAGGTCAGTGGGCGCAGGGTGTGTTTGGGGAATCGGCTTCAGTGTTCATTATCATTACCATCATCGTGCTGTTTGGTTGGATCGGAACAGGACGTCTGATTCGGGGGGCGGTGCTGAGCCTGCGAGAACAGGACTTCACTACCGCGGCCCAGGCCCTGGGGGCTGGGGAGGCCCGTATCATGTTCCGACACCTGGTGCCCAATACCCTGGCGCCGCTGATTGTAAACGCTACCCTGGCAATCGGGGGGGCTATTCTGACCGAAGCCGCGCTTTCGTTCCTGGGGTTTGGAATTCAACCGCCCGTAGCGACCTGGGGTAACATGCTCACCAAGGCCCAGGAGTACATCTTTACTGCACCCTGGCTGGCCCTGGCGCCGGGCTTCATGATCTTCCTGACGGTACTGGCCTTCAACTACCTGGGTGATGGGCTGCGGGACGCCCTCGACCCGCGCAGCCGCCTCTAAGACTACGCACGTGAAATCGGCAGGGTAAGGCAGCCCTGCCGATTTTTTGTTTTTGGATCGAATCATGCCCTGAAGAGCGGTATTGTAGGGGAATGCGTGCTCTGGCTATTGGTTTGCTGGTTTTACTGCAGTTTGCGTTTGCTCAGGAGAATAGCGAGTTTCGGGTTGCGTGGAACTGCACGGTTCCAGACGAAAAGGTGGTCTGCCTGCGGCCCTCCGGGCTTGTGCAGTGGGGGCTTAGCTACTCGATTCAGTCGGGGTCAAGCGATATGGGGCTGGCCCTGGGTACGCGTCTGCAAGCCCAGACCCAGCGGGAGGGCGTACACTATCAGGCCGAGTTTGGCCTGTGGTACGAGGCGGCGCTGCAGTGGGGCCTCCTCGAGGCTTTTGTTGAGCAGGATTTGGGTATGTTTTGGCTCAGCCTGGGCAAGCGCCGCGATTACAGCGGCCCCTGGGACGACACCCTGATGGGGCGGGACGGACGCTGGGGGGTGTTTACCCGCTACAACCCTGGCGAGCTACCCTGGCTGGGCCTCGAGCTGGCCTACCTGCCCAACGCGGGGTGGGCTGGGGGACAGGGTTTTGTGGGGGGTAGGGCGGATATTTTCCAGGTGGGTACATTTGTTGAAGTTGTGCAGGTACCCAATGCCCTGGGAGAACCGGGGCCCTCCATCCAACTTGTTCCCCGGCTGGGGCTGCTGGGTCAGGAGGTGGAGATCTTCTGGCAGTGGGATTGGGGTTTTTGGGGTAGGTTTTCCCTGCCGCTCCCCTTGGGCCAGGCGCTGGCCCTGGTGTTGCAATGCCCATGCGAGGCCGAGACCCAGGCCCAGGTGGAAGCCCTGGATAAAAGCCGGCTGGAAGGGCTCTTGTGGTGGAACCCGGAGTGGGACTACTTGGGTGAGAGCAGCCCCTATCTGCCCGAGGATCGCCTCAGGGCCTGGTTGCAGGAACCGCGCAAACTGCTGGTGGGGCTTGCGTATAGCTGGAACGACCAGCTTCGGCTGGGGGTAGATCTGTCCAGGGCCCCGGTGGAGGCAGTACGGATCTATGGGCAGCTCTACTGGCGGTAGGGCTGGTAGCCAGCCCGCACAAAATACAGGCCCTGGGCGGGCGCGGTGGGGCCAGCGTCCTTGCGTGTGCCGTTTGCGAGCAGGTTCTGGATGCTGCTCGAGTCCCGTTTGCCCAGCCCAATCTCTACCAGGGTGCCTACCATGCTGCGCACCTGGCCGCGCAAAAAGCCCGAACCCACGAACTCGAGCCAGACTTCCCGCCCCCCCTCGGTGGGCCAGACCTCGAGGTGGGCACGGTAGATTTCGCGCACCGTAGAACGCTCTTCCTTTACGGCAAAAGCCCTGAAGTCGTGGGTGCCTACCAGAAATTCCAGCGCATGGCGCATGGGAATCAGGTTGAGCGAGTGCGGAATCCACCAGACCCGGTGGCGGTCTAAGGCCGGGGGCATGCGGCGCTGCAGGATGCGGTAGCGGTACTCACGCCAGTAGCAGCTTTTGCGGGCATGAAAATCCGGTGCGACTTCCTGGGCTGCGATGGCCCGGATATCCGTAGGCAACAAGCTGTTGAGGGCGTAAGGGATTTTTTCGGTGGGGATGCTGTCCAGGGTATCGTAATGCACCGGCATGGCAATCGCATGCACACCGGCGTCGGTGCGGCCACAGGGCCATATTTTGGGCCTTGCGCCGGGAATTTTGCTAAGGGCGGCCTCGAGTTCCTGCTGCACCGTGCGTTCGCCCTGGGCCTGGGTTTGCAGGCCGGCGAAGCCGGTGCCGTCGTACTCGAGGGTGAGCAGGATGCGCCTGCGTGGGGGGTTGGGTAGCTCGAGGTCTTCCAAAGCGATTGACATTGTATCGGCAACGCTTCATGGACGTTCTACCTACCCCGCCCCACCACCACGGCCTTGGCCCGTACCAGCACCCGCACCTTATCGCCGGGGTGGAAGGGGCTTTCGGGGCTTTCCTGCACGATTAGCTCGCGGCTGCCAAGCTGGATGCGGTAGGTCATGTCGTGGCCCTTGAACTCTCGGGCCAGCACGGTGCCCTCGATCTGCTTGCCATCGATGCCCAGATGCCCCAACGGCATGGCCAGGCCCAGGCCCTCGGGCCGCAGGGAGAGCAGCACCGCGCCCTGGGCCTCCTCCGTGAGCAGGATCCGCCCCAGCGGGGTCTCGGCCTCGAGGCCCCTGGCTTCACCCGGAATCAGGTTGGTGCGCCCTAGAAACTGGGCCACGAAGGGGGTGCGGGGGTGGTGATAGACCTCTTCGGGGGTACCCACCTGCTCGAGCTGCCCGCTGCGCATGACCGCCAGCCGGTCGGCAATGGAGAGGGCTTCTTCCTGGTCGTGGGTGACCAGGATGGCCCCAATGCCCGCCTGCTTCAGCAGTGCGCGCACCTCGTCGCGGGTAGACTGACGCAGGGCGGCGTCCAGGCTGCTGAAGGGCTCATCAAGCAGCACCAGCTTGGGGCCGGGGGCGATGGCGCGGGCCAGGGCTACGCGCTGCTGCTGGCCCCCGGAAAGCTCGCCGGGCTTGCGGTCTTTGAAGACGGTCAGGCCCACCAGACCCAGCACCTCCATAACCCGGGCCTGCCGCGCTTTACCCCGCAGGCGGCGCAGACCAAAGGCCACGTTCTCAAACACGCTCAGGTGCGGAAACAGGGCATAGTCCTGAAACACAAAGCCGATACCCCGCTCCTCTGGGGGCAGCTTGGTAATTTCCCGTCCTTCCAGCCAGATCTGGCCGCTGTTCGGCTGCTCGAAACCGGCAATGAGCCGCAGGGTGGTGGTCTTGCCGCAACCCGAGGGGCCCAGCAGGGCAAACACCTCGCCCTGCTCCACCGTAAAACCCACGTCCTCTACTACGGGGGGAAAGTCGGGGTGGAAGCGTTTGGTCAGGCCCTGCACCCGCAGGATGGGGGTGTGGGTCTGGGTAGGGGCGGTGGGTCGTTCGGCGTGTTGGGTGTTCATCGTCGTTCCTGGGAAAGCAGCAGGCCCACCAGTCCAGCCGAGAATAGCACGATCAGCAGGGCATAAGGAGCGGCCTCGGCGAACATCGCTTCTGAAGTGTAGCCCCAGATGCGGGTCGAGAGCGTAGAGTAGCCTACCGGGGCCAGCAGGAAGGTGAGGGGTAGTTCCTTTACCGCCGACAAAAAGACCAGGGCCATGCTGGCTAGCAGGCCCCGCCGCAGCAGGGGAAAGGTGGCTTTGAGGAAGGCCTGCAAGGGGGTGTAACCCAGGCTGCGGGCGGCCTCCTCGAGCCGAGGTGGGGCCTGGTAGAGCGCGCTGCGGATAGGGCCGATGGCCTCGGCCAGGAAGTGCAGCGCATAGGCCAGTATCAGCAAGGTCAGGGTTTGGTACAGAAAGGGTACCCCGCGCAGGCTGAAGAAGATCAGGGCCAGGGCAAAAGCCAGCGGAGGGGTGGCGTAGCCAATGTAGGCGGCGCGCTCCAGGAGCCTCGAGAGCCGGCCTGGGTAACGCACCCCCAGGTAGGCCAGCGGCAGCGCCAGACAAGCCGCCAAGAATGCGGCTGGAGCCGCGGCCTGCACGGAGTTGCGCAGGGCTTCCAGAATACCCCCCAGGCCGTTGACATAGGTGCTGGGGTGCTGCGCCAGCCAGTACCCAATGGAGGTGAGCGGTACCACCAGGGCCCCCACGATGGGCACTGCCATCAGGCCCAGCGAGGGAAGCAGCCAGAACCCCAGGCGTACCGGTTGGGGTTTTCGGGCGCTACCCAGCCCCACCCGGCTCAGGGAGAGGTTTTTGAGCAGGCGGGCCTCGAGCCAGAGCAGGCTCCCGGTGAGCAGAATGAGCATCAGCGAGAGCCAGGCTGCATAGACCCGGTCAAAGGAGGCCGAGTATTGCAGGTAAATGGCGTAACTGAAAGTCTCAAAGCGCACCAGGCTGACCACCCCAAAGTCGCCCAGCACGTGCAGGCCAATCAGAAGCCAGCCGGCAAACAAGGCGGGCCTGAGCTGGGGCAGCACCACCCGCCAGAAGACCTCGAGGCCCCTGTAGCCCAGACTGCGGGCCGACTCCTCGAGGCCCGCGTCCAGCCCCAGCAGTGCCGCCCGCAGGTTCAAAAACAGATAGGGATAGGTAAAAAGGGTCAGCACCCCCAAGGCCCCCAGGTAGCCCGTGGGCCGGGGCCAGGGAAAGCCCAGGAGGTGCTCGAGCCAGCCGCCAGCCCCGGTAGCCCCAAAGAAGCCAAACACCCCCACGTACCCCGGCACCGCCAGCGGCAGGACCAGCAGCACCGTCCAGAAGCGCTTGCCCCGCAGGTTGGTGCGGCTGGTCACCCAGGCCAGCGGGAGGGCCAGGGCCGTGGTGAGGGCAATCACCCCCACCAGCAGCGCCACGGTGTTGCCCAAGAGTTGCAGGTTACGCTCCCGCAGCACAATTTCGGCAAGCTGCTGGGGTTCGGCCTGGGCTGCCCGCAGTACCAGGTATAGGAGCGGCAACAGCACCGCCGCACCCACCAGCAACGCTACCGCCAGCAGGGGTTTGGGGATGGGTTTGGACAGACCATAGACCATGTGCGTAGCGCAAGCAGGCCGCCTTGGGGCCGTGCATCCCCAAAGCTAGCAAGCTATAGAATATAAATCAAGTATCTTTGTCGGTTTTTGGTGCTTTAGAGGACTCCAAAGATTGGGAAACGCACCTTCCGAGGCGTGGTTGGCCGAGGAATCTGTTGGGGTGTGGTCAAGGAAATCGGTCGTGTCCGTGCCGTATCAGATTCCTCCTTCGTCGGAATGACCGGTGTTGGGTGATGGGAGCTCGAGGATTCCTGCATGGGATTTGAGGAAAGAGATCCCTCGGACGCGCCCAGTGGCCCTTGCACGCAGAGTTGGTATCAGCACTGGCCGGGTTCGCAAAGTGAAAGAGGCCTTGCTATGAGGCCTCTGGGTAACGGATTTGTGTGAACCCGCTTGCATAGAAGGGGGAGCTTAACAAGGTTTTTCAGCGCCCCTCCGGGCGTAGTAATACCAGTTGAGCAGCACGTTGAGGGCATAGAAAACCGCAGCTCCGTAGAAAAAGCCGACAGCAGAGCCGGTGCTGCCAATGACGGCCCCAATCAGGGAGGAGAACGCGAAGGGGCCATAGGCGGCGATGGCGGCCGTCCAGCCGATCACCCCACCGGCCTTACGCGGCTCGAAGATCATGGGCATCTGCTTGAAGGTGCTGGCGTTGCCGATGCCGGAAAACAAGAAGACCAGCAGCATAAAGAACACAAACCAGGGGAACTGCTCGAGGGAAACGGGTCGCAGGAAGAAGGTGACGCCAATGGCCGAGATAAGCAAGCCAATGCCGCTTACCTGTGTCCAGATGGCCCCGCCGTAGCGGTCGGTGAGGGGGCCCATCAGTACCCGGAGGAGGGAGCCCACTAGCGGCCCCAGGAAAGCAAAGGCCAGGGGGTCGGGGGCCCCTTCAAACTTGCCGTACACGGTGCGTATAAGCAGGGGGAAGGTGGCCGAGAAACCCGAGAAAGAGCCAAAGGTCATGATGTAGAGGCTGGTCATGATCCAGGTGTGCTTGTCGCCAAAGATATCAAACTGCTCGCGGAAGTTGGCCCGCACCGGCACGCTTTTTAGCCAGAACCAGGCCAATGCTGCTCCCAACAACACCAGCGGCACGTACACCAGGGTGGCGTTTTGCAGCCAGATGGGTTTGCTGACCTCGCCCTTGGTGAAGGTTTGCGGGTCGCCCAGCAACGAGCCCAGCAGGGCAAAGCCGATAATCCAAGGGGTCACAAACTGCACCACCGAAACCCCAAAATTGCCCACCCCGGCCTGAATCCCCAGGGCTGTGCCCTGTAGCTTTTTGGGGAAGAAGTAGCTGGTGCTGGGCATAAAGCCCGAGAAGTTGCCCCCGCCAATCCCGGCCAGAAAAGCCAGCACCATCAAAACCCAGAACGGGGTGGCGGTGTTTTGTACGGCCCAGGCCCAGCCCAGCAAGGGTACCAGCAGTAGCAGCGTGGAGTAGGTGACCAGATGGCGGGTTCCCAGGATGGGCGGCAAAAAGGTCCAGATGATGCGCAGGGTGCCCCCGGCCAGCCCCGGCATGGCGGCCAGCCAGAAAAGCTGCGATGTGCTCAGCTGAAAACCCACATTGGGTAGGCGCACGACCAGGGCGCTCACCACAAACCAGGTGATAAAGGCCAGGGTTAGGTTGAAGGTGGTAATCCAGAGGGTACGCCAGGCCAGGACTTTGCCCTGGGTTTCCCAAAACTGGGGGTCTTCGGGCTCCCATCGGGTTAGCCAGGTGGTGGGAAGGGGTTTGGAAGGGTTCATGGGTTCCTCTCGAGGCCCACCCAAGCAGCCTCATGTGCTGGGGTATGGGCATCCAAAACGACCAGGCGGTGGTCTTCCACACGGTACAGAAGCGGTACGACCGGAAGCCCCAGTCGTGCGGTCAGTTTGCGGGCTTGGCGCCGGGTGAAAGGTTCTACCTCGCCAATAGCCAGCGCGGCAATCTGGGCGCGGTAGTGCTGGATATGATGCTCGTTGGTAGGTAGGTGGTTGAGCACATAGGGGTCGGGGTACTGCATTGCGCAGTCGGTGTGCCCAATCAGGGCGATGGCCCCAATGCCCATGCGGGCTACCGAGAAGGCCAGGTAGGGCTCTACAGGTGCGGGGTTGGCCCCCCCAGTGCGCAACACGAAAGCGAAGTTTTCAGGCATGTGTAGGCGGATGCGAAAGTCCATACAGGTCACCACAGCCAGGACAGGGCGGTCGAAGGGCGGGAAAAACTGGCCTTGGTTGTGGCTTTGCAGCAAGATTTGGATGGGTTCAGGCAACATGGGCCACCTCCATACGCCTTGTAGAGCCCTTATGCATTTGCTAACCCGCCCCGTCAGTGCCCCTCGGGGTGGTGCTCGATTTTGCCCCGGAGGTGTGGTGCAGCCTGGTTGAGCATGGCGATAACCGTAAGGTGCATCCAGATGGCGCTGATGGCGGTGAGGATAAACAGCACCACAAAGGTCATCTGGGGCAGCCCTGTCCAGGCCTGGGCGTAGGCGAAGAGCGGGGGCAGGAAGAACCCACCCAGCGCACCCAGCATGCCCACCAGACCGCCGACCGCCCCCACATCTTTGGGGAAGTACTCGGGGATGTGCTTGTACACCGCGGCCTTGCCAATGCCCATAGCTATCCCGACCAGGAAGACCAGAAGGGTAAAGGGCCAGACCGTCATGGTGTAGTGCATGACCTCGCGCATGCCGTCGGGCTCGATCCGGCTGGGCAGATACAGCACGATGTGCCCGTCGGGCATGGACAGGAGCCAGGTGGCAAAAAGCATGGTGCCAAAGGTCCAGTACATCACCCGCCGGGCCCCGTAGCGGTCGGAGAAGTAGCCCCCCACCGGGCGCAGCAGACTGGCCGGGAAGATAAACAGGGCGGTGAGCAGGGCGGCCTGGTAGAGGGGTAGCCCGAAAACATCTACGTAATACTTGGGGAGCCAGGCCGAGAGCGCCACATAGGCCCCAAAGACCACCACGTAGTAAAGGCTAAAGCGCCAGACCCGGATGTTCTTCAGGGGGCGCAGCATTTCCAGGAGGGGCCGACCCTGACCGGGCTTGCGATCTGTGCGGGGTGTAAAAACCCACATGGCCAGGGCCATCAAGACCAGCAACACCGCATATAGAAAGGGCACAAAACGCCAGCCGCCCGGTACCAGCCCGCCCAGGTAGCCCGCTGCCGGTACTGAAGCGATGATGGCCGGGCCGATGAACTTGGTGACGCTGGCCCCCACATTACCGGCCCCGAACACCCCCAGGGCAAACCCCTGCTGCTCCCGTGGGAACCAGGCTGCATTCCAGGCGATGCCCACACTAAAGGCGTTACCGGCAAAGCCGACCAGGAAGGCATAGAGCAGAAGTGCTTCGTAGCTGCTGGCCTGGGAGACCAGATAGGCCGGGATGGCGGTGAAGAGCAGCATGGCGGTAAAGACCACCTTGCCCCCGTAGCGGTCGGTGAGGATGCCGGCCAGAAGCCGCCAGATGGAGCCGTTCAGAATGGCTACCGCCGAGAGCCAGCTAAGCTGTACGTCGGTCAGGCCGAACTCCTTGCGGATGGGGATGCCCAGCACCCCGAACATCAGCCAGACGGCAAACATCAGGGTGAAACCCAACGTAGAGAGGGTGAGCACTTCCAGGCGCTGTTTGCGCTCGGAAGAATTGGCATGGGGGCTAGTCTGTACCATAAGCACCTCCTTTTTCGGCAGTTTGAGGCTGGGCAGATGGGCGGGCAGCGGCGGGTACAGCGGAGCGGCGGTGTTTGCGTACCCAGATCACCAACTGCCAGGGCCGCCACAAGTAGCCCAGCGGTACGGTGATGATGTGAATCAGTCGAGTAAAGGGGAACAGCGCCAGCAAGACCCAGAAGTTGAAGACGTGGAGCTGGATCCAGAAGGGCAGGTCGGCTACCAGCTCGGGGCGGGGGCGCAGGGTGAGGATGGACCACAGGTAAGGGGTGAAGACCGAGGGGAACCAGTAGGAGCCGTAGCGGTACAGCACGGCGGTGAGAACACCCGTAACCACCGAGACCAGTAGCAGCAGCAGCACGATTACATCGGAGGGGCGGGTTACGGCCAGGATGCGCCGGTTGGAGAGCCGGCGGTAGAGCAGCACCAGCAGCCCCCCCAGCGTCCACAAGGCCAGGGCCAGGCCGGTGATCTCGAGCAGGAAGAGTCGGATGGGCACGGCGTTCCACCACAGGAGGCCCTGTGGTACCAGAACGGCCAGCAAGTGCCCTAGCAGAATAATCAGAATGCCCCAGTGAAAGGGGATAGAGCCGAAAAAGAGCAGCTTGCGTTCGAGCAACTGGCTCGAGAGACTGCTGACGCTGAAAGGCTTACCGCGCATCCGCTGGAAGCTGACGATAACGAGGAGCGCCAGCGCCACATAGGGAAAGACTTGAAACAGCAGCACGTTCCAGTTCATTCGCGCCCTCCTTTGGATAGGCTGCCGAAGAGCGAACCCACCACCACAGGCAGTTGCAAGTCGGGGGCTTTGGCGTAGGGTTTAACGGCCTCGAGCGTCGCTTCCAACAGCATCAAATAAGGATTGCTGGGCTCGAGGGTCTTGAGGGTCTGGATCATCTGGTGCAGGGCCGGCTCCAGCAGCTGGCGTAGCTCGGGTAGGGGTGTTGGGGCTTTGGCCAGATAGCGCAGGATGGGGATCAGGTGATCGGGAATCTCACCCGCGGTGTCTATTCCCAGGGCCTGGTAGGCCGCATTGAGTTCGGCCATCAGGCGGCCCCGCCGGTAGTCCTCGCCGTAGACGGCATAGCCGATATAAGGCGCGGTGAGCGGGGTGAGCTCGAGGGTGCGGGTGAAAAGCTCCTCGCGCTCGGCCAGCTTGAGCTCGGAGAGGGCCTTGAGGAAGCGCTCGAGCAGGTCTTTGGCCCTCGATTTTGGTAGATCCTGTAGCCTCTCCCACAGGGCCTTGGTGGAGCCCGGTTGGGGGTAGTGGTAGGCGAGTGCTAGGGTTGTGAGTAGGTCGTCCATAGGTACCTCTGAAGGGGATGAAAGGCGAGGAAAGAGAAAAGGGGAAGGAGGAAAGCAAAGGCCTTTGACTTCACTTTTCTCTTTCTTCTTTCCTCCTTTCTCGCCTTGTCGCCGTTCTAGTCGCCCCTGACTGGCAACTCGATAAACCCAACGCCGGTCTCGCCCTTGTGGGCCAGGGGGTCGTTCCAGACCTCTACCGCCATCTCGCGGTGGTAGGGCGGCACCACGAAGCGCTCTGCAAGGGTGGGCTTGGCGGTGAGCTGGTAGATGGCCTCGATCTCCTCGGGGGTGGTTCCGGCCGCTTCCACCAGCCGCAGGGTGGCCTCGTCCATGTGGCCCTCCACGCTTTGCCGGCGCTTGTAAATGCGTACGGCCAGCAGCTTGCGCAGGATGGGCTTGACCACCTCTACGTTGCCTGCAGCGAACAGGTTGGCCAGGTACTCCAGCGGCAGACGGGCTTTTTCCAGGTGATTGAACAGCTCGAAATCTATTTTTTCGGGGGGGAGCTCGAGCCTGACCAGGCCCTCCTCAATGCTACTCACGATGGGGGAGAGCGGCGGGATGTAGAAGAGCATGGCCATGGTGCGGTACTCGGGGTGCAGCGGCAGGGCCAGCTTCCAGACCTTCACGAACTTGTATACCGGCGAAGCCTGCGCGGCCTGAATCCAGTCGTCGCCCAGGCCGTTCTCCTTGGCGGCTGCAATCACGGTGGGGTCGAAGGGGTCGAGGATGGCATTGAGCTGGGCCTGTACCAGGTCTTTGATATCGGCGTGGGCGGCGGTGGCAATCTGGTCGGCGTCGTAGAGGATTACCCCCAGGTAGCGGATGCGCCCCACGCAGGAGTGGAAGCAGGCCGGGGCCTGACCGGTCTCGAGGCGGGGGAAGCACAGGATGCACTTCTCGCTCTTGCCGGTGGCCCAGTTGTAGTAGACCTTTTTGTAGGGGCAGGCTGCTACGCACATGCGCCAGCCCTTGCACTTGTTCTCGTTGACCAGCACCACCCCGTCCTCGGCGCGTTTATAAATTGCGCCGCTGGGGCAGGCTGCTACGCAGGCCGGGTTCAGGCAGTGGTTGCAGATGCGGGGCAGGTAGTTGAAGGCCACCCGCTCGATTTCGGCCATCTGGGCCTGAATTTCCGGGGACACGCCGGCCCAGTTGGGGTCGTTTTGGGCGTAGAGGTTGGAACCCCCCAGGTCGTCGTCCCAGTTGGGGCCTGCGGCGATGTTCATGGGCTCGCCGGTGATCATCGAGATGGGCCGGGCTACCGGCTGGTCGTCGCTCTCGGGGGCGTTGAAGAGGTGCTGGTAGTCGAAGGTGAAGGGCTCGTAGTAGTCGTCAATCTCGGGCAGGGCCGGGTTGAAAAACAGGTTGGCCAGGCCCCGGGCGCGGGAGTGCAACTTGAGCTCGAGCCGCCCGTTCTTTTTCTCCCAACCCCCCTTAAACCGCTCCTGGTCTTCCCAGCCGGTGGGGTAACCCGTACCGGGCCGGGTCTCGACGTTGTTCCACCACATGTACTCGGTGCCCTTGCGGTCGGTCCAGAGGTTTTTACAGGCGACCGAGCAGGTGTGGCACCCGATGCACTTATCGAGGTGGAAGGTCATGGAAACGTGTGCACGTACGTTCATGGCTATCTCCTTGGCAAGAAACCAGCTACCACTGGGGCTGCTCGATACGCCGCACATACACAAAGGTGTCGCGGTTGACCCCTACCGGCCCCCAGTAGTTGAAGGCGTAGGTGAACTGGGCATAACCCCCGCTCATCAACACCGGCTTGAGGCGGGCGCGGGTGATGGAGTTGTTCATGCCAGCCCGTTTGCCCCGCAATGGCGACTTGGGTACCGAGAGGGTGCGCTCGGTGGCGTGATAGACAAAGACCGTACCCCTGGGGATGCGGGCCGAGACGATGCAGCGCTGTACGAAGACCCCGTTGTCGTTGAACAGCTCCACCCAGTCGTTGTCGCGGATGCCCATCTCCTGGGCGTCTTTGTCGTTGAGCCAGATGGGGTAGCCGCCGCGGGAGAGGGTCATCATGCGGTGGTTGTCGGAGTAGGTCGAGTGGATGCTCCACTTGCCGTGGGGGGTGATGTAGTTGAGGAGCTTGCCCTGGGCCTCGGCCCTGGTAATCTCGGTCTCGAGCAGCATGGTGTGGTCGGGGCGCGGCTTGTAGGTGGGCAGGTGCTCGCCCCAGGCCAGGTAGTTCTCGTGATCCAGGTAGAAGTGCTGTCGCCCGGAGAGGGTGCGCCAGGGAATCAGACGCTCGACGTTGAGGGTAAAGGGGCTGTAGGCCCGGCCCCCGTTGATGATGGCGCTCCAGGTGGGGGTGGTGAGCTGACGGCGCGGCTGGGCCACGATGTCGGCGAAGCTGATGCGGGTGTCGCGCACGGGCTCGGCTAGGTCGGTGAGCTTTACGCCGGTCTTCTTCTCTTCGTCCTTGAAGGCGCGGTAGGCCAGCTCGCCGTTGGAGACGGGGTCGAGGTAGAGGATGGCCTCGGCCACCTGACGGGCGCTTTCCAGGCTGGGATACACCGCGCCGTTCAGCTTGCGCCCTTGTCGCTTGCGCAGGTCGTCGTAGAAATCGCCCGCGGGAATGCTGAGGCCGTGCATTCCTACGCCGTTTTTCTCAATTCCATCGCCCAGCGAGACCATCTTCTCGTACACCAGCGGATACTGCCGCTCGACCACGCGAAACTTGGGCATGGTTTTGCCGGGGATGGGCTCGACCTGGCCTTTCTTCCAGTCGCGGTCGTCGGGCTGGGCCAGCTCGTCCACGGTGTCGTGCTGGAGCGGGATCATCACAATATCCCTGACCGGCTGGGCCAGGTGTTTCTGGGCCAGCTCGCTAAAGCGCTGGGCGATGGCCTTGTAGATATCCCAGTCGCTCTTGCTCTCCCACAGCGGGGGCACGGCGGCCTGCATGGGGTTGATGTAGGTGTGCAGGTCGGTGGTGTTGAGGTCGTCCTTTTCGTACCAGGAGGCGGTGGGTAGCACGATGTCGGAGTACAAGGCGCTGGTGTCCATGCGGAAGTTCAGATCCACCACCAGATCGAGCTTGCCCTGGGGCGCTTCTCGGCGGTACCTGACTTCGCTCAGGTGTCCGTTAGCCTGCTCCTGGGCCACGGTGTTGGTGTGGGTGCCCAGGTAATGCTTGAGGAAGAACTCGTGCCCTTTGGCGGAGGTGCCGATGGCATTGCCGCGCCAGATAAACCAGACTCGAGGCCAGTTGGAAGGCGCGTCGGGGTCGTCTATAGCGAACTCCAGCCGCCCTTCTTTGAGCTGCTGAACCACATACGCCACGATCTCCTGCTCGGTTCTGGCGCCGGCCTTCTCGGCCTCTTTGACGACCTCGAGGCTCGACTTGTTGAACTGCGGGAAGAAGGGCAGCCAGCCCTTGCGCACCGCTCGGGCCTGGTGGTCAATGGTGTGGTCCCCGTTCTTCTCTACGGTTTTGTCGTAGTCCTTGTAGCCCCGCTCGTAGCGCCACTGGTCGGAGTGGACGTAGTGGAAGCTGGGGGTGTTTTGCTGCCGGGCCGGGTAGCCCCAGTCCCCGGCAAAGGCGATGGGCCCCCAACTGGCCTGGTTGGCGAGTTTTTCCTGCCCTACGTAGTGGGCCAGCCCGCCGCCGTTGACGCCCACCGCCCCAGTGAGCATCAGGGCCACAATGCCCGCGCGGTAGAGCAGGTTGTTGTGGTACCAGTGGTTGGCCCCTGCCCCGATGATAATCAGGTTTTTGCCCTGGGTCTTCTCGCCGTTTTCGGCCCACTCGCGGGCGTAGCGAATCAGGGTGTCGCGGTGGATGCCGGTGTACTGCTCCTGCCAGGCCGGGGTGTAGGGCCCTACCTCGTCGTAGCTTTGGGGGTAATCGCCACCCAGCCCCCGATCCACCCCGAACTGGGCCATCAGCAGGTCGAAGACGGTGGTAACCATCACCTGCTGGCCGCCCTTGGTGGTCAGCTTCTTGACCGGAACGCCGCGCTGGGTCTTTTTGTCCGCGCCGAAGTCGTCGAACTCGAGCTGGAGCACTTCATCGGCCTGGTCGCGGAAGCTCAACAGCGGGTCAATTTCCTCGCCGGTTCTGGCATCCTTGAGCTCCAGGTTCCACTTGCCCTTCTGGCTCTGCCAGCGGAAGCCAATGGTGCCACCGGGCATCCGGGGTGCGCCCGAGCGCTCGTCCCAGACCAGCAGCTTCCAGTCGCCGTTTTCTTCGTCTGCGTAGTCGGCCAGTTGGCTGGCCCGCAGGTAGCGGCCTGGCCTGCCGTCCTTGACCTCGACCAGCATGGGGCTGTCGGTGTAGCGCTTGAGGTAGTTGACAAAGTACGGCACTTGTTTGAGGAGGTAGAACTCCTTGAGGATGACGTGGTTCACCGCCATCCAGAAGGCCCCGTCCTGGCCTGGGTTGATGGGCAGCCACCAGTCGGCATACTTAGCGACCTGGTTGAAGTCCGGCGCAAAAACCGTGAACTTGGCCCCGGCGTAGCGCCCCTCGGCCACGTAGTGCACGTCGGGGGTACGGGTCATGTTAAGGTTGGAGCCCACCACCGCAATAAAACGGGCGTTGTACCAGTCGGCGGCCTCGTGCACGTCGGTCTGCTCGCCCCAGATTTCGGGGCTGGCGTTGGGTAGGTCGCAGTACCAGTCGTAGAAGCTCATCGGCACGCCCCCAATCAGGCTCAAGAAACGCGAGCCGGCGGCGTAGCTGATCTGCGACATGGCCGGAATGGGACTAAAGCCGATAATCCGGTCGGGGCCGTATTGCTGGATGGTATGGATTAGCGAGGCAGAAATAATGTCCAGGGCCTCGTCCCAGCTAAACCGTCTGAAACCCCCCTTGCCCCGTGCCCGCTGCCAGCGTCTGCGCTTCTCGGGGTCGCTCACCAGGCTCTTCCAGGCGGCTACTGGGTCGGCGTGCTGTTCCCGTGCTTCGCGCCACAGGTCAATGAGCGCGCCGCGCGCGTAGGGATACTTGACCCGGATGGGGCTATAGAGGTACCAGGAGTAGCTCACCCCGCGCTGGCAGCCCCGGGGGGTGATGTCGGGCAGGCTGGGGTCTATGGCGGGGTAATCGGT
Source organism: Meiothermus sp. (assembly GCF_026004075.1). Classification (NCBI taxonomy): domain Bacteria; kingdom Thermotogati; phylum Deinococcota; class Deinococci; order Thermales; family Thermaceae; genus Meiothermus; species Meiothermus sp. Next base: position 568,096 of record NZ_BPIK01000001.1, read on the forward strand.
GGCCTGCAGCTCCCAGGTCACGATACCGTCCTTGACGAAGACCTCCCAGCTACAACTGCCGGTGCAGTTGACCCCGTGGGTGGTGCGCACCCGTTTGTCATGGGCGAAGCGGTTGCGGTAAAACTCCTCCCACTTGCGTTCGGTGGGGGCTTCCAGTTCCTTGATCCAGTCGCTCATGTGCTCCTCCTACGAATGCGTTCGGCCAGCCCCAGTCGGCGGTTGTTCCAGTAGAGGTACATCACCCCAAACAGAACCAGCAGCCCCAATAGCCCGGCAAAAAGCATGCGGGCGGCGTCCATGGTGGCCGTATTGCCCGGCTTGCCTGCGGTTTGGGCAAAAAAAGCGGTGAGGGCGGTGATTTCCTCCGGCGTGAGCGGCTTGCCCTTGTAGCTCTCGCGCATCACCGGGAAGGCGATGTTGCTGAGCACCCCCTGGATTCCAGCCGCCCCCAGCCGGGTGTGGAGGTCGGTGAGGTCTTTGCCCAGGCTGCCGCCGCCCATCGGGCCAAAGTTGCCCGCGGTGTGGCAGGCCATGCAGGGCGCGCCGCCGTTTTTGAAGGGCTGCTGACCCAGGAACAGGGCCCGGCCTTTATCGGCCAGCGCGGGGTCGGTGGGGGCTGCGGGTGCGGAAGCCGTGGGCGCTGGCGCGGGTTCTGCCGCTGCACCTCCCAGCCCTTTCAGATAGCCCGCGATGGCCTTGGCATCGGCTTCGCTCACCTGCGGCATGGCGGGCATCACCCCGTTGTAGGTTTGCCCGCCCACCTCGAGCGGCCCGCTAATTCCCTCGCGGATGACCTTTATCACATAGGCTTCATCCTGCATGCGCGGGTTTCCCGCCAGCGGAGGGAAGGCTCCCGGAATGCCCTGGGCGTTTGCCCCATGGCAGCCTGCACAGTTTTGGCTGTATAGCTGCTGCCCTTCGGCAGCCAGGGCCAAACCGAGCAGGACGGCCAAGCCAACCAGTCGTCGTTTCATGCCAGCCTCCTTTGGTTGTGGTTCTCCAGCCAGGACAGGAGCTCTTCGATGGCGTAAAAGGGATGTTCGGCCCCGGTCTTGGCGTCTTTAATCCGGCCCTCCCAGCGACCCGTCTCGTCCCGCCACAGGAGCACCAGGTACACCGGCGACCTGGGTGGGGGCAGATGACGGGGGGTGGGTTCGGCCATACAACCCTAGCTTGGGTCTTGGGTCTTACAGGCCACTTACAGGCTTGGGACATTTGCACCATCCGAACTTCCTAATCTGGAGGAAGAGTTATGAACCCGGTGCACTGGCAGCTCGACGAACAGGGGCGGATCGTTGCCTGGAACAGGGATGCGGCCAACTTTTTTGGCCTGCCTGCTTCGGCGGTGCTGTCCAGGCCCTGCGCCGAGGTGGTAGGGGGCACCGACCCCTTTGGGCGTCCCCTGTGCGCGCGCTGTCCGGTACAGCGGGAGATTCGCTACGGGGCCTACCAGGCCAGCACGCCCCTGACCTGGCAGGGCCGGCGGCTCTGGTGTCAGGGTTATGCCGACAACGGCATTCGGATCGAACTCAAGGCCAGTGCCGGGTGTCAGCCGGGCGACCTGCTTACCTCGCTGGCCTGGGCTACCCGTCGGCTAACGGCCGAGCCGGGTCGCTTTTTCCAGACGCTGCAGGCTTTTCTGTCTGTCCTGCGCAGGGGGTTGGGCATGGAGGCTGCCGAGCTATTCTTGGCCGACCCCCAGGAGCATTACCTGGTGCTTACCGCCTACGACGGCGTACACCGCGAAGCTTTCATGGAGAGGCCCTGGTTCGCCTGGGGCGAGGGTTATCCGGGGCTGGTGGCGCTGGGCCACCGGGCGTTGGTGACGCACGACCTGGCCACCGACGAGCGCTATTTGCGGCAGAAGGTCAAAAAGCTGGGCTACAAAACCTACGTGTGTTACCCCCTCGAGCTCCCCCACGGCCTGATCGGGGTGCTCAACCTGGCCAGCCGCAACCCGGACGTGGAAGACCAGGCCCTTTTGCAGACGCTCAACCTGGTGGGGCCGGTGCTGGCGGCCTCGCTGTACACGGTGCTGACCCGGTTGGGTGAGAACGGCCTGTACGCCATCGCCCAGGCCCTGCACCGCGGCGCCGAAGCCGAGGGGCTCGAGGTGCTCCTGGGCCATGCCATGGAGCTGAGCGGGGCCTCGGGGGTGTGGCTGGCGCTGAAAGATGGGCGCAATCTTTCCCAAGGGCGGCCCGCGGCGGCCTGCCCACACCTGGCCCGGTGTGGGGTCTGGCAGGGCCGGGTTCAGGGGGTCAAGACGGGCCTCGAGCCCTGCCCCCACGTCCAGGATGGGCGGCCCCGCTACTGCCTGCCGCTCTGGTCGGGTGCCAGGGTGATGGGCGTGCAGCAGTTTCACTTTGCCCGCCTGCCCCAGCCCCCTGGCCGGGCGGTGGCGGCCTTGCAGTGGCTCCTGCGGCTGGGGGCCGAGGTGCTCTGGCCCACTGAGATCAAGGCGGCAACAGAAACCCCTCGGCTGGAGATATTCACCCTGGGCGGGCTGCGGGTACGCCGGGACGGTGAAACCCTTTCGGCCAAAGCCTTTGGCCGCCGTCAGGCCCTCACTCTGCTGAAGTTGCTGCTGGCCTACCGCGGCCAGACCCTCACCCGCGACGAGCTGTGCGCCCACCTCTGGCCGGGAGAGGAGCCCGAGCAGACCCAGGGGCGACTGCACGTGCTGATACACGATCTGCGCCAGGCCCTGGAGCCGGAACCCAGCCAGCCCCAGGTGGTGGTGCGGGAAGGGGAGGGCTACCGTCTGGCCCTCCAGGCGCCCTATTTTCTGGATGTGGAGCGCTTCGAGGAACTTTTGCGGCAGGCCGAGCGCGAAGAGGGGGCTGTGGCCCTCGAGCTCTTGCGCCAGGCGCTGGCCTTGTACAGGGGGGACTTTCTGGCCGATGAACCCTACGCCGACTGGGCCGAACTCGAGCGCAGCTACCTGCGCGAGCGGGCTGTGGGGGCCTGGTTCAGGGTGGCCGAGATCGCCCTGGCTCTGGGACAGCCCCGCGAAGCCCTCGAGGCCTACCGCCGCATCCTCACCCTAGACCCCTGGCGCGAGGAAGCCTACGCCGAACTGATACAGACCCTGATGATGACGGGGCAGGAGCCCGAGGCCAGGAGCATCTTCCAGCAGTATCGGGTGCGCATGGAGCGTGAGGGCTTGCCAGTATCTACTTACTTAGCCCAGATGGCGCGGGTGAGCGCCTGAATCCGCTTATGCTGGATGCTCATTCGGTTCTGGCTCGCTGCCCACTGTTTGAAGAACTGAGTCCGGCCGACCTCGAGGCCCTGGCCCAGCAAGCCCAACCGCGCAGCCTCCGCAAAGGCCAGACCCTTTTCCTGCAAGGAGACCCGGTGCTCTCCTTGTATGTGGTGGCCTCGGGGATGATCAAAATCTACCGCCCTGATCCCAAAGGGCAGCGACAGGTGGTACTGCACCTGGAGGGGCCGCTGCGCCCGGTGGCAGCGGTGGCGGTGTTTTTGGAGCAGCCCTACTACCCAGCTTCGGCGGAGGCTCTGGAGGATAGTCAATTGCTGGCCATTCCTAAGGAAGGCTTTTTTGGCCTGGTGGATACCCGACCACCAGTGGCCCGGGCCATGATTCGCTTCCTGGCCAAACGACAACAGCAGCTTGTACACCTGCTGGATCGCTTGGTGTTTCACGAAGTGGCGGCGCGGCTGGCCGAGTACCTGCTCGAGCAGGCCAGGCAGGCAGGTGAGGGGTTCCGCCTTCCCACCAACCCCGAACTGGCTGCTCTGCTGGGTACTGGGCCCGAGCCTGTCAGTCGCAAGCTGGGCGAATTTTTGCGCCAGGGCTTCATCGAGATGCAGGCCCGTTGCGTCTGGATCAAGAACCCAAAGGCCTTGCGGCAAATAGCGGGCGAGCAACACATCTAGCCCTGATGCTAACCCTGCGCTTGAGTGGTGTATTAAGCGCTACTTGTCGCACTTCTCTCGATTGCTTTTTCGTGCGCACGATTTGTCGAGTGTGGCGGTTTTTCTGTAATGGCCCCGAGGCCGCTCTAGAAGCTCAAAGCTGTTTGGCCGCCATGCCTCAGTGGCCCGGGATGGACTGCATAAGCTCGAGGCATTTTCTGCCTAGCAGAACCGTCTATTTCAACTGCGGCTCTACCATGAACTTCTGCCTCTGCCAGAGGCAAGGGCGAAGAAAGGAGCTGTGCAATGGAACAGACCCCACCTGAGTTTGTATACCGCGACTGGTGCATCCATGACCCCGTAAGCTGGCCTTCTTCCCGTCTGCGCAAGCTGGGCCTAGACCCCGCCGACGACCCCGAACTCTACTACTGGAACGGCTGGCTGTGGGTGCGGGAGTACCCCTCGGGCGTGTTTCGCGCCCTGACCCCGGTGGACGAGAGCGAGCTGGACAAGGACGTGCAGAAGCGGCTCCAGCGCTGGCGCGAGTACGGGATGCTGCCCCTCGACGAGAACGACCCCGAGCAGGTAGAGCGGGCTAAAGCCGAGTGGAGAAAGCGGGTATGGGCGGCCCCTAACCCCTGGTGAAAAGGGGAAATCGAGGAGTAAGCCTTTGCGCATAGGAGGTAGCGATGTCAAAGAAGCATGAATGGATTGAGGACGGTATCGACTTTACCCGCCTGACCAAAGTGCCTGAGGGCGTGGGCCGGGAGATGGTCACGAGCGACGGCTACGAGAGCCTGGAGCTCTACGCCGATATGTTCATGCTGGACGATGAGGAAGTGCAGACCCTCAAGGCGATTATCAAGGCCAGGCGGAAGGGCGAGCAGTAACGTGAGGTAGGCGGAATATAAGGAACCGCCTGCTGCCCAAAGACTGACCAACCAGCAGCGATGTTTGATACCTTCCCCGCAGCGGAAAAGAAGCCTCCCCTACCATCTGAAGTATGAGAGACGAGATTAGCTCCATCGAGTTCCCTTTTAGTGCTTTTGACATCAACCGCCGTATCACCAGCGCCGGGCTGTTCTCCTATAAAGGCCGCCACCCGGACGTGACCGCGAAAACCTTTACCGTCAAAGACCTGCCCCCCGGCAAGTACACCTTCGCGGCCCCCTTCCGCGTCCCCGACCCCAGGGCGGGGGGCGGCTGGGTGGCGGTGATGGCGACCGAGACCCACGCCTCCCCCTTCGGCGGCCCGGCGGCCAACATGGACTTTGGCCCCCTGCAAATCCTCTGGATAAACGGCAGGGGTGAGTGGGGCTTCTCGGCGCACCGGCTTCTTGACGAAAAGACAAGCCTATTTGATATGAGGGCCAGCCTGGCGAGGCTGCGGGCGCTCATCCGCCCGGTGCGGGACATCCCCGGCTTTCGGATGCCCAAGGAGCCCCTGTTTAGCAACCTGCTGGAGGCCAACGAAGAGGACGGCTGGCCCCTGGAGCGCCTGGTGGCCCTGGCCCGTGGGGAGGTGGAGGTGCGCAACGACGCCATGCAGTTCTGGACGGAAGAAGGGGTGCCCCCCGCTTGGTGATATAGTCATCCAGCCCCCTGACGGCTCGCCTCGAGGCCAAGCTGAAAACTCGAGCCAAGGCATGAATCTTGCTTCTTGAGTCGCCGAATCGAGTTTTGTTTGGGTCAAACGCAAACCCGAGGATTCGCACCCTCGGGTTTTTACGTTCTGGACTGGTGCCAAGGGGCGGAATCGAACCGCCGACACTGCGATTTTCAGTCGCATGCTCTACCGACTGAGCTACCTTGGCGTGGTTTACGCCGAGCACAGGTTTTGTTTGCGCTCGGCGTAAATTTGGCGCTCCGGACGGGACTTGAACCCGCGATCTCCCACGTGACAGGCGGGTATGTTAACCAACTACACCACCGGAGCAGGTTGTGGCACTGCGTCGGAGTCGTCCGAACAGGCACATAGGATAATAGCGGTTGGCCTGTTGGGTGTCAAGCATGATGACCTGGAAAGAAGTACTCGTCAGACACAAGACCCTGCGGGGGATAGGCCCGCGCAGCCTGCTGGTGGATCGGGGCGAGTCCGGCTATAAAAACCGCTTCCTGCCCGATGGCTCCATTCTGTATCCGGGCGAGGGGCTCTCGGGAAACCAGCAGCCAACGGGGGGAAACCGGATTCTGCTTCTGGCCCTGGCTGCCCAGACTCCCCTGCGGGTGTACCTTCGCGAGCGAACCAACTGCTGGCGCGACTGCGGCTGGTTTCTTGTAGCAAGCGTGGAGTACCGCTGGGAAGAGTCGGAGCGCCGCTATGTGTACTGGTTCCGGCTGGTGCCGTTGAAGGCCGCGACCTGAGCCAGAAAAGCCCGGAGCTTGTGGGGGTCTTTGATCCGGGGGGCGGCCTCCACCCCGCTGCTCACGTCCACGGCGTAGGGCGCTAACTCCAGGGCTGCCGGCAGATTTTCGGGTGTCAGGCCCCCGGCGATAATCAGCCGGGGATGTTGCCGAAGGGGCGTGATCCAGTCCAGTGGGTAGCCCTGCCCGCTGCCGGGGCTCACCCCATCCACCATGAGGGCATCGGCGGGGTAGCTGAGCCAGTCGGGCTGGGCCGGGCCTTTTAGCTTGAAGACTTTGATAACCGGGTAGAAGCGGCGGATGCGCTCGGCCCATTCGGGGGGTTCGTTGCCGTGGAGCTGGGCCACCTGGAGCCGGGCGGCCTCCATCTGATCCAGCACCTCCTCGGGCGGGGTGTCCACAAAAACCCCAACCCGAACGATAAAAGGCCCCAGAGCGGTGCTGATGGGCCGAATTTGTGCGGGCTCGAGGTAGCGCGGGGTTCCCGGGGCCAGAATAAAGCCCAGGGCCCAGGCCCCGAGCTGCTCAGCCAGCAGGGCATCTTCTAGCCGGGTAATCCCACAAATCTTGGCACGTACCATGGGTTTTAGTGTCTCATACTTTACCTTTGTCTCAATCACATGAGGGGCTCAATGTAACGGTGAAATAACGGCAGGTGTGCAATAAAGCTGTTGTGCAATGTAACTGTGGGTAGAGCCGCGCTCAGGAGGTGGGCCGGTGAAGATATCTCGTGTGTGGATGCTGCTGGTGGTTGCTGTGTTGGCTCTGTTGGCCTCTTGTGGGGATGGGGGCCCCGCCTCGGGCAGCATCTCGGGCCTGGTGGGCTTTCCTTCGGGGGGTAGCCAGGCCGGGGCCATCAAGGTCTCGCAAAGGCCCTTTGCCCAAACCAGTGAAACCGATTTTGTACCTGGGGAGGTGATTGTCAAGTTTCGGCCGGGGGTGAGCCTGCAAACGGTTGGGAGCCTCCAGGTAGCCGGGGTGGAGCTACAGCGGGTAGAAGACCTGGACACCCAGGGCATGGCGCTCTTCCGGGGTGTTGCCGGCAAACCTCAGACCCTCGAGGTCGTCCAGGCCCTGTCCCGCCGCGCCGATGTGCTCTACGCCCAGCCCAACTACATCCGCCAGGCTTTCAAAACCCCCAACGATTCTTTTTATCACCTTCAGTGGCATTATCCGGCCATCAACCTGCCTGCCGCCTGGGATATCGAAGATGGGGTTGATCCTACCGTGGTGGTAGCGGTCATAGACTCGGGCATCGTGGGAGCCCACCCCGATATCCCCAAACCCATCCTGGGGTACGACTTCATCTCCAACCCACAGATTGCCAACGATGGGGGTGGGCGGGACAACAACCCCGAGGATACCGGCAACGTAGCACCCGGTGTACCCGAAGAGGCCCTGACCGGCTACCACGGCACCCACGTGGCCGGAACGGTCGCGGCGGCCACCAACAACAACCTGGGTGTGGCGGGGGTCAGTTGGGGGGCCCGCCTGCTGCACATCCGTGCCCTGGGCGTGGGTGGGGGCAGCGATGCCGACATTATCGCGGCCCTTCGCTGGGCAGTGGGGCTCTCGGTTTTGGGCGTGCCTGCCAACCCCAATCCGGCGGCGGTGGTCAATATGAGCCTGGGGGGCCGGGGTACCTGTGCACCGGCCTAGCAGGATACCATCAAACAGGCCGCCGACCAGCCCCAGCGGCCCATTATTGTGGTGGCGGCTGGCAACAGCGCCGAAAATGCCTCCGGTTTCACCCCGGCCAGTTGCAGTGGGGTCATTACCGTGGGAGCTACCGAGACCCGGGGTTTTCGCTCCTACTACTCCAACTATGGCGCCCGTATAGACGTCATGGCGCCGGGTGGGGATGTATCCATTGACCGTAACGAAGATGGCTTTGTAGATGGGGTGCTGAGCCCGCTCAAGGACGATTCGGCAACAGGGGCCGATCAATTCAACTATGTTTTCTACCAGGGTACCTCCATGGCCAGTCCGCATGTGGCGGGCCTGGTGGCCCTGATGAAAGCGCGCCGCCCCGATCTGACCTATTCGGAGGCGCTGGACATCCTCAAAAGCACGGCGGTGCCGCTGAGCGGGGCCAGTTGCACGGGCCGCCCATCGGATCAGATCGCCCCCAGCTTCCCCACCCTGACCAGCAGCGACTGTGGTGCGGGCCTGGTTAATGCGCAAGCTGCCGTCAATGCTGTGGGCAACGTGACGCCGAGCTTCACCCTGGTGCTGAGCCCCACCTCGGCCACCCTGAGCCCCACCTCGGGCAGCAGCGTGGATATAAGCGTCAGCATCGCACGCATTGCGGGTTTCACCAATGCCGTCAGCCTGACCCTGAGCGGCGCTCCGAGTGGGGTGAGCGGGCAATTCACCCCTAGCAGTGTCACCGGCAGCACCAGCACCCTGCGTCTACAGGTGAGCGGTAGCCCGACCCCTGGAACCTACAACCTTACCATCAATGGCAGTGGCGGCAGCATCAACCGCTCGGTGGGGCTTGCCCTGACGGTGGGCACGGCTGCGCCCCCGCCCACCGTGCAGGGTACGACGGTCTTTGCCCTGTATATTGCAGGCAACGACATTGACCTCAATAAATCAGCGATTGTGAGTATCAGCCAGACAGGCCTGAGTGCACCCTATCAGTTCAACAACCTGGCGGGTGGCGATTATGTTGTGATTGCCTGGAAAGACCTGGATGGTGACGACGACATTACGCCGGGGGATTACCTTGGAGGCTATACCAATGCCGATGGTGATCTGCTCCTGGTACGCCCCACCTCCAGCAACATCAACGTACCCCTGTCGGTGGTGCAAGGCACGCAAAACCTGAAACGGCCCGGCCTGGAGGGGGTTTCCCTACTGCCCAGTCTGCGACAGCTTTACCGGCGCTAGAGCCAAAACCATGCTTCGCCTCCCCCGATGGGGGAGGTTTTGGTATGGGAGAACCGCAGAAGATTTTGGTTCAAACCTCTCCGGCCTCCCACATCTGCTGAAAGCTTTTCGGGCTGGGTTTGAGGCCGGCCCGGCCTGCGGTCCAGGCCTTTATCACCGGCAGGATGCTGTTGTCCAGGGCTTTTTCGGGCAGCAGGCGCAGGGCCTTGCTGGCCAGGCGGTACATCCAGGGCTGGGTCATGGCCAGGGCAAAGCCTTTGATGGCGGCGGCCTCGAGCCGCGGCGTCAGGCCCTCCGCCACCGCGCGGTTGCGCCAGGTGAGCAGCAGCTTGGGGATGGGGATGCGCACCGGGCAGGCCTGAAAGCAGGCCCCGCACAGCGAGGAGGCGTAGGGGAGGGGTTTGGTTTCCTCCAGGCCTACGAGCCCCGGCGACAGAATGGCCCCGATGGGGCCGCTGTACACGTAGCCGTAGGCATGCCCGCCGGTCTGGCGGTAGACCGGGCAAGCATTCAGGCAGGCCGCGCAGCGCACGCAGCGCAGGGTTTCCCAGGCCTCGAGGTCGGCCAGCACGCTGCTGCGCCCGTTGTCCACAAACACCACGTGCACCTCTTCGGGGCCGTCGGGCTCGTCGGGCTGGCGCGGCCCCTGGATGAGCGAGACGAAGGTTCCCAGCCGCTGCCCGGTGGCGGCGCGGGCGGTGAGCTGCAAGAAAATCGCAAGGTCGGAGAAGCGGGGCAGGAGCTTCTCGAGGCCCACCAAAGCCACGTGGATGCGCGGGGCCGAGGTGGAAAGCCTTATGTTGCCCTCGTTTTCGATCAGGGCCAGGGTGCCGGTCTCGGCCACCACAAAGTTGGCCCCCGAGATGCCCATATCGGCCTTTAGAAAGCCCTCGCGCAGCAGGCCGCGGGCCACGGCGGCCAGTTGCTCGGGGCTGGCCTCGAGAGGGGTCTGGAAGCGCTGGTGGAAGAGCTGGCGAATCTGGTCGAGGTTCAGGTGGATGGCCGGCCCCACGATGTGCGAGGGGGGCTGGTTCAAAAGCTGGATGATGTACTCGCCGAGGTCGGTCTCGAGCACCTCGAGGCCCATCCCTTCCAGCATGGGGTTGATGCCCAGCTCCTCCGAGACCATGGTCTTGGCCTTGACCACCCTGCGCACCCCGCCTTTGCGGGCGATCTCGGCTACGATGCGCCGGGCGTCGTCGGCGTTCTCGGCCCAGTGCACCTGCACCCCGTTCTGTTGTAGTTTTTCCTCGGCCTGGAACAGGTATCTGTCCAGGTGCATCAGCAGGTGGTTCTTGACCCCTTCGGCCCAGTGCCGCCAGGCTTCGGCGTCCACCTCGGCGTAGGCCTGCCGCCGCTTGCTGTCGAAGTTGAGGGTGGCCCCCGTTACCGACTCGCGCACCTGGGGCTCTTCGCGCAGGACTCGAGCCGCTTCCTGGGGGTACCGGTTGGCCGCTAGCTTCATCCCACCGCCTCCCACAAGACCGAGGCCAGCGGGCGCACGGGCAGGTTAAGGTTCTGGTTCTGCATGCGCCCCATCAGGTGCAGCATACAGCCGCCATCGGTGCTGGTCAGCAGGTCTACCTGGCCCGCGGGGGGCAGGGTGGCGAGCTTGCGGTCGGCCATGCCCAGGGCCACCTCCGGCAGCTTGACCGAGAACAGCCCGCCAAAGCCGCAGCACTCCTCGGCGGCGGCCCAGTCCACCACCTCGGCCCCGGCGTTGCGCAAAAGCGTTAAGGGTTCTTGCTTGAGGCCCAGCTCGCGCAGGGCGTGGCAGCCGTGGTGGTAGGCGATGCGTTTGCCCGTCAGACCCGAGCCCAGGTGGCTTTTCCCCAGCACCTTGACGATGAACTCCGAGAGCTCGTAGGTCTTCTGGCTCAAAGCCAGGGCCCGGGCGAACATCTTGGGGTGATCGCGGTAAAGCTCGGGGTAGAAGGTGCGCAGCATGGTGGTGCAGGAGCCTGAGGGCAGCACCACATACTCCGCGCCCTCGAGCACCTCCAGGGTGTGGGTCGCCACCTGCCGGGCCTCAGCCCAGTAGCCCGCGTTGTAGGCGGGCTGGCCGCAGCAGGTCTGGCCCTCGGGGAAGTCCACCGTGCAGCCCAGGTGGCGCAAAAGCCGCACCGCCGCCACCCCCGCCTCGGCGAAAAACTGGTCGGTCAGACAGGTGACGAAAAGGGCCACTTGCATGATGCTGTAGATTATAGCCGGGGGAGCAAAACCATGCGACGCAAGATCACCCTAACCACCTCGAGCCAGCTCGAGGGCTACCAGATTACCGAGTACCTGGACGTGGTGTTTGGCGAGGCCATTGTAGGGGCCAACATCTTCCGCGACCTCCTGGCCTCGGTGCGGGACATCGTGGGGGGCCGCAGCGGGGCCTACGAGGCCGAGTTGCGCAAGGCCCGCGAGATTGCCCTTGAGGAGCTCGAGCAGGCCGCCATCGCCCGCGGAGCCGATGCGGTTATTGGCATCGACGTAGACTACGAGACCGTCGGCCAGGGCAACATGCTGATGGTCACGGCCTCCGGAACCGCGGTAAAAGCCAGCCGCAAGTACTGAAGTATAGAATGACCCATATGCAAACACCTCCACAGTTGGCCCCCTTTTTGCGCGGCGATCTAGAAGGCGTGCACTGGCTGGTATCGGTCTGGCTGCGAAACCTGGAAGAAGTAGAGGAGACCGTTCAGAAATGGGCTGGGGGCCTTACACCCGAGGGTTTCTGGTGGGTGCCGGCCCCCCAGGCCAACCCCATAGGAGGCCTGGTACGGCATATCGGTGGGTCGTCCTACCGGCTGTTGCTACGGGGCACCGGCCAGGAGATCCCCGAGGCCCTGCGCATCCGGCCTGCCGAGGAGATGGCCCCCAGCGGGCGGGCCCCGGAGGAGGTGCTGGCCGAGTTCGCTCAGAACTTTAAGCAAGTTCGGGAAGGCTTGCAGGCCCTGCGGGACGAAGACCTCATGCGCATCGTGCAGGTAGGCCCTCATCAGGTCAAAGCGGTGTACGTGCTCGACCACATTGCGGCCCATGCCCAGCACCACGCCGGCCAGGTAATTACCACCCGCAAGCTGTGGGAGGCTAAAAACCGGTAGGTGAGGTTGGGGCTGAGGTCGCCCAATCGGGTAGTTGTTGCTATATACATTGACGGATTTAGATTTATCAATGTATAGTGAACCCATGACCCCGGTTCTCCTGCACCCCGAGACGGATTTACTCGAAGCCGCCGCCGAGGTCTTCAAGGCCCTCTCCGACCCGGCCCGGCTCAGGATTCTGGCCCACCTGGCCAGGAACCCCCAGGGCGCATGCTGTGGCCCCGAGCCGGGGGTGTGCGCCTGCGACCTCGAGGCCGTCACCGGGCTTTCCCAGCCCACCGTCTCGCACCACATGAAGTGCCTGGTCTCGGCCCGGCTGGTCAAGGGTGAAAAACGGGGCAGGTGGATGTACTACCAGATTGACCCCCAGGGCTTCACCTTGGTGAAGGAATTTTTGCCCGCCATCGGCGGCTAGAAAAGGAGAAACCCATGACCACACAGGAACTGCTGAACGCCCTGGCTAAGCACCCGGACAGGCCCCTGGTCTTCGAGGCCGACGGCCAGACGGTAGCCCCCGGCTACCACGTTACCGAGGTGATGAACGCGACCTACGAGAGCATGGACTGCGGCGGGCAGGCCAACTTCTGGCGCGAGACGGTGGTGCAGCTCATGGGGCCAGGCCCCGCCGACCCCCCCGAGTTCATGACCGTGCAGAAGTTCCTCGGCATCTACCGCCGGGTGGCGGCCTCGGTGCCGGTGCGGGACGAGGCCGAGATCCGCTTCGAGTACGGCGATGCCGCACGCCCTGCCGTGCACTACCACGTGGGACAGGTGGGCTTGCAGGGCGAGTATCTGGTGGTGCGCCTGAGCCCGCCCGGCGTGACCTGCAAGGCCCGCAACCGGGCTTCGGACTGTTGCGGGCCCAAGGCGCTCGAGCTGGAGGCGGCCCCGCGCTGCTGCTAGGGGGCCCAAAAGTAGTGCGCGGCTTTTTGCGATGCGCTATCTGGACAATACCCTGGGGGAACCATGATTACCTACTGCACCGCGACCTCGAGCGACCTACCGGAAGTGCGGGCCCTGCTGGCCGCCGCTGGCCTGCCGAAAGCGGGCCTGGAAGATCACATCCTGAACTTTATGCTGGCCCTCGAGGGCGATAAGGTGGTGGGCTGCGCGGGCCTCGAGGCCCACCAGAGCAGCGGCCTTTTGCGCTCGGTGGTGGTGGCCGAGGAATACCGCGGAATGGGAATTGGGGCCAAGCTTACCGAGGGTATGCTGGATCTGGCCCGCTACAAAAACCTCTCCTCGCTCTCGCTCCTCACCGAGACCGCCGCGGATTTTTTCAGCCGCTTCGGTTTTGCTGTGGTTCCACGCGCCGAGCTACCCGCTGCCTTGCATGCTTCCCAGGAACTCCAGGGGGCCTGCCCCGATACCGCCATCGCTATGACCCTCTCGCTGACACCCCCATCCGAAGCCTGAGGCCCGCGCTCTGGCCGAGTTTCATACCGACGATCAAACGAAATCAACGCATGGCCCGTTCCATACCGCCTCCCAATGGCTTTTACGGCTGGCGCATCGCCTGGGCCCTGGCCCTGACCCAGACCATTGGCTTTGGGGTGCTGTACTACGCCTTTGGGGTGTTCGTAAAGCCCATGGAGGCCGAGCTGGGCTGGAGCCGGGCCGAGACCTCGGCGGCCTTCTCGCTGGCTTTGCTGGTCTCGGGGCTGGCCGCCTTTCCGGTCGGGCGCTGGTTCGACCGGCACGGGGCTCGAGGCCTCATGACCGCGGGCTCCATCTGGGGCGCTTTGCTGGTCTGGGGCTGGGCCCAGGTGCAAAACCTCACGGTGTTTTACCTGCTCTGGGCGGGCCTGGGCCTGGCCATGGCCATGGTGCTCTACGAGGTGGCTTTCGCGGTGCTGGCGGTCTGGTTCCGCCGCTACCGCCCCCGGGCCATGCTGGTCGTAACCCTGATGGCCGGGCTGGCCAGCACCATCTTCGTGCCGCTAAGCACCTGGCTGGTGCAGGCCGTGGGCTGGCGCGGGGCGCTGGAGATACTGGCCCTCATCTTTGCCCTGGGCACCATTCCCCTGCACGCGCTGGTTTTGCGGCGCCGCCCGGAGGATATCGGGCAGCGACCCGACGGCGAGTTTTTTTTGGACAGCTCGAGCCGCCCTGCACCCGAACCCGGCGTGAGCGTTAAGGAAGCCCTGCGTCGGCCCACGTTCTGGTGGCTTTCGCTGGGGTTTGCCCTTTCCCGAGCCACCAGTATCGCCCTTACCGCCCACATGGTGCCCCTGCTCCTCGAGAAGGGCTATAGCCCGGCGCTGGCCGCCACCGCCGCCGGGATGGTCGGGGTGATGCAGTTGGCCGGGCGGATTCTCTATACCCCTTTTAGCCAGAGGGGCTCGCTCTTTTACCTGAGCGCGGCCTTTCTGGGCGGCTACACCCTGAGTCTGCTGGGCTTGCTGTGGGTTCCGGGGGGGCTTGGGCTCTGGGCCTTTGTGTTGTTTTTTGGCCTGGCCAACGGCTCCATATCCCTGGCCAAACCGGCTCTGATTGCCGAGACCTACGGGGCCAAACATTACGGCAGCATCAACGGCAGCATGACCTCCATCATCGCAGTTGCCCAGACCATCGCCCCTTTTGGGGCCGGCGCACTGCACCAACTCACCGGCGGCTACAACGCTGTGCTATGGGTATTTGCCGCCCTGGCCGCGGCCTCGGCCCTGGCCATTGCGCAGGCCCAGCCCAAACCTGATCACCCTATGACATGAGCCTGACAATTGGGCGATAATGTTCAGCAGTGCGTATTCTGGTGCTCTGTACCCACAACTCGGCCCGCAGCCAGATGGCCGAAGGGTGGCTGCGCTACTGGGCCAGCCGCCTGGGCTTTCCCTGCGAGGTCTGGTCGGCGGGCACCGAACAAACCTTTGTGAAGCCCGACGCCATCGCGGTGATGCAGGAGGTGGGCATAGACCTGGGCGGGCATACCTCCAAAACCCTCTTCGACCTGCCCGACCCCTGGAACTTCGATCTGGTGCTTACCGTCTGCGACGCGGCCGCCGAAAACTGCCCGGCCTACCCGGCCAAAACCCACCGGCTGCACGTGTCCTTCCCCGACCCTACAGGTAAGGGTTTGGAGGAATGGCGCAGGGTGCGCGATGCCCTGGGCCGGATGTCCGAGCACCTGATCCGGAGCCTCCAGAAAGGCCAAATCCCCACCGAAGCCGATTTGCTCGAGGCCGCCGGGCTCGAGCAGGAGCAGGCCACCTGAGGATGGCAAGCCCCACCTGGTAATCGTTTGCGAGCGGGCCGGGCAGGAAAGCCTGCTTGCTGGCGCTACAGGCCTTTGCGTACTCCAGCACGGCCCAGGAGTCTAGCTCGAACAACGTAACGTCCGGCACCGCACCACCTCGACCCACTTAAGCCTATAATCGGGGGCATGCGCAGCCTACAACGCCGAGTTCAAGACTTTCTGGACGAACCGCTGCCCGACGAGATCGCCCTCAACCACAACCCCGACTCCCTCACCGAACTGGTGCTCAGTACCTACGCCAGTGGCCAGCATTTCGATGCGGGCCTGATTAAGATGGCCCAACTCTGCCTGGGTGAAATTGATAATGCCATGGGCGAAATCGCTACCGAGGCCGGGCGGACTTATCTGATTAACTGCCGCAAGCTGCTGGTCGAGGTTTTGCAAGAAGTAATGTAGCCCAATTGACCCCAACCTCCCCTGCGAAAGCGCCCCCAAGGCGCTTTTTTTTGCTTGCAGGGGCTTTATGGGGACAAAAGACCTAGGACAACTGACCTGCCTCCTCCGGCTATCTTATATAGCGAGGAGGCAAAGTATGCCAGAAAACAATTCCACGCAACCCAGTGCGGATGGGTTGGAGAACCGAAGGGCCTTTCTGGGTAAATTCGCCAGTGCGGTGTTTGCCGGGATGGTGCTGGGGGGCGCTCCGGTCAAGGCCGAGGAAAGTAAGACCACCTTTGCGCTGCCGAGCAGAAGCCCCGACGGCCCCATTCGGCCCGAGCTCGAGTACGAAGACGTACTGGTGAGGATGCAGCGGGAGCTCGAGGCGGCCCTCGAGCGACCCATCCAAAAGTGGGTCATGGTGATTGATACCCGCAAGTGTGTGGGCTGCCACGCCTGTACCATCGCCTGCGCAGTGGAGAACAAACTGCCTCCCGGAGTGGTCTACCGCCCTGTCATCGAAGAGCAGATAGGCGAGTACCCCAATGTCTCCTGGCGCTTCACCCCCCGCCCCTGCATGCAGTGCGATAAACCGCCCTGCGTGCCGGTCTGCCCGGTAGGGGCCACCTGGAAGAGCGCCGACGGCATCGTGGACATTGACTACAACGCCTGCATCGGCTGCCGCTACTGCCTCACGGCTTGCCCCTACCAGGCCCGCA
This sequence comes from Meiothermus sp., assembly GCF_026004075.1. Lineage (NCBI taxonomy): Bacteria > Thermotogati > Deinococcota > Deinococci > Thermales > Thermaceae > Meiothermus > Meiothermus sp. The sequence continues at coordinate 584,676 of NZ_BPIK01000001.1, forward strand.
CCTCCGACTTTGGCGACCACTGGACCGACGGCACCCCCGGCCAGGGCCAGATGCCCTACGAGGAACTGCCCATGTTCGAATACGGCAAGGAGTGGAAGCGGGATGGTCATAAAAGCCCGGTAGGCAACGCCCGCAAATGCCATTTCTGCCGTCACCGCCTGCAACAGGGCCTGCTACCCCAGTGCACCACAAGCTGCATCGGGCGGGCCACCTTTTTTGGCGATGCCAACGACCCCAATTCCTTGGTATCGCAGCTCATCCACAAACCCAACGCCACCCGGCTCAAAGAAGAACTCGGTACCGAGCCACGGGTCTACTACCTGGTCTAGGAGGGAAGCATGAACCGCACAACTGGTTGGATTTTGTTTGCGATCCTGGCCGTGGTGGGACTGGTCGGAGTTTTTCTGCGCTTCACCAGCAGCCGCGACCTGGCTGCGTACGGCAGCTACATTCCCTGGGGTCTGTGGGTGGCTACCTACATCTTCTTCGCGGGCCTTTCGGCCGGGGCCTATGTGGTCGCGGTGCTGGGGCACGTGTTTGGCGTGGAAAAACTCAAACCGCTGGCCCCGCTGTCCCTGGCCATCGCCCTGGCCTGCCTGGGGGCGGCCCTGGTTACGGTCTGGTTCGATCTGGGGCACATGGAACGGGTCTTCAATGTCTTTTTGCGGCCTCATTTCACCTCCATGATGGCCTGGATGGTCTGGCTCTACACGGCCTATGCCATAACGGTCTTGCTGGCCCTGTACGGCTTGTGGCGTGGCAACCTCAACCTCACCCGAATGGCCCTGACCATAGGCACCCCGCTGGTGGTCTTCTATCCGGGGGCCGCCGGGGCCCTGTTCGGTACGGTGGTGGCCCAGAGCCTCTGGCATAGCCCGGTCTTTCCCATCCTGTTCTTGTTTGGGGGGGTGCTCTCGGGGGTGGCCCTGGTCACCTTTGCCAGTGCCTTCTTCACCCGCCGCAACGACCCCGGCTACCCAGAGCGCATCCACCTTTTGGGGCGCATCACCCTGGGGTTGGCTGTGCTGTACTTGCTCCTGGAGTGGGCCGAATACTCCATCCCGATGTGGTATCAGGTAGGGCATGAGTTTGAGGCGCTGATGGGCGTACTCTTCGGGCCCTTCTGGTTTGTGTTCTGGATCTTCCACCTGCTGCTGGGAATGGCCGTGCCCATCTTCCTGCTGGCCCGCTACCCACGCAACCCTGTGGCAGTGGGGTGGGCGGGCTTTTTGGCGGCCTCCATGTTCTTGGCGGTGCGTTTGAACCTGGTCATTCCCAGCCAGGTGCAACCGCAGCTCGAGGGTCTGGTCAACGCCTACCGCGACCGCCGCTTGAGCTATAGCTACGTTCCAACCCTGTTTGAGTGGTCGGTGGTGGCTTTTTCGGTGGCGCTGGCCATTGCCATTGCCTATGCCGTGATCTGGTTCTTGAACCGTGAGAAGAAGCTCGAGGTGACCCAATGAAAGGTATTCAACGACGCGACCTGCTCAAGCTAGGGGCCTTGGGGGGTGGGGCGGCCCTGTTGGGTAAGCAAGCCGCCGAGGTGCTTCAGGCCAGCGCCGCTACCGTCCCCGGCAGCTACCCCATCCAGGAGCCCGAAAATACCCTGTACTCGGTTTGCTTGCAGTGCAACACCGGCTGCCCCATCAAGGTCAAAATCTACGAAGGGGTGGCAGCCAAAATTGACGGTAACCCCATCACCCCCTGGACCATGTACCCGCACCTGCCGTACAAAACCGATCTCAAAGACATGGCCCACGTGGACGGGGCGCTATGCCCCAAGGGGCAGTCGGGCATTCAGACCGTCTACGACCCCTACCGCATCCGCAAGGTGCTCAAGCGGGCCGGGCCGCGCGGCAGTGGTAAATGGGTGGAGATCCCCTTCGAACAGGCCATCCAGGAGATTGTGGAGGGCGGCCAGACCTTTGCCTCCATCGGGGATCAGCGCCGCTACCCCGGCCTCAAGGAGTACTGGGCCCTGCGCGACCCCAAGGTGATGAAGGCCATGAGCAAGGCAGTGGATGCCATCTGGGCCGAGAAGGACAAGGACAAGAAAAAAGCCCTGGTCGAGCAGTTCAAGGTAGAGTTCAAGGATCACCTCGACACCCTTATTGACCCCGATCACCCCGACCTGGGCCCCAAGAACAACCAGGTGGTTTTCAACTGGGGGCGGCTCAAGGGCGGGCGCTCCGACTTCTTCAAGTGGTTCTTCGAGCAAAGCTTCGGTACGGTCAACCTGCACGGCCACACCACCGTCTGCCAGGGCTCGCTCTACTTCACCGGCAAGGCCATGAGCGAGCAGCTCGACTTCGACGAGAAAAAGGGCAAGTTCGACTGGACCGGCGGTAAGAAGTTTTACTGGCAGGGCGACCTGAGCGGGGCCGAGTTTGCCATTTTTGTGGGCTCCAACGTGTACGAAGGGGGCTATGGCCCGCCCCTGCGGGTCAACCGAATTACTCAGGCCGTTACCGAGGGCAAGCTCAAGTTTGTGGTGATAGACCCCCGTGCCCAAAAAGCCGTAGCCCACGCGGCCAAATGGATTGCCCCCAAACCCGGCACCGACGCGGCCATCGCCCTGGGCATGATTCGCTGGATTCTGGATAATGGCCGCTACGACGCCAAATACCTCTCGGCAGCCAACAAAGCCGCCGCCAAGGTCATAGGCGAACCCACCTGGAGCAACGCCACCTGGCTGGTCAAGCTGGACGACAAAGGCTTCCCGGCCAAGCTGCTGCGGGCCAGCGACCTGGGCCTGCCCCCTTTTAGCAAAACCGTCAAGGACGTAACCACCGAGTTCGACCCGCCCATCGCGCTGGTCAAAGGGGTTCCTACCCGCATAGACGTGCAGAGCGAGGACACCCCGGTGGTGGGGGATTTGTTCGTCAACACCACCCTGGGTGGTATCCGGGTTAAGAGTGCTTTGCAGCTCATCCGCGAGGAAGCCAACAAGCAGAGCCTCGAGGGCTGGGCAGAAATTGCCGGCATCCAACCCGAGGACATCGCCTGGCTGGCCTTCGAGTTCACCAACCACGGCAAGCGGGCCGCCATTGACATACACCGGGGGGTTAGCCAGCACACCAACGGCTTCTACAACGTGCTGGCCTGGTACACCCTGGGGGCCCTGATTGGCAGCCACGACTGGCAGGGCGGTTTGGTGCAAAACAGTACCTACGACGCCCTGGGCGAGAAAGCCGAAGGCCCCTTCTTCCTCAAGGAGCTGCACCCCAAAAAGCTCTCTCCCTTCGGTATCTCCATCATCCGCCACGGCATCAAGTACGAGAACACCACCCTCTTCGAAGGCTATCCGGCCAAGCGCCCCTGGTACTACAACGCCTCCGACGTGTATCAGGAAGTACTGCCCTCGGCAGCCCAGGGCTACCCCTACCCCATCAAGATTCTCTTCCACTACATGGGCTCCCCGGCCTATGCCCTGCCGGCAGGCCAGACCCAGATCGAGGCCATGCTCGACCCCGACAAGATTGGGCTGATTGTGGCCTCGGATATCGTGGTGGGGGATACCTATGCCTACGCCGACTATATCTTCCCCGACCTGTCGTACCTCGAGCGCTGGGAGTTCCACGGCTCACACCCCAACGTGATCTGGAAAACCCAGCCCCTGCGCCAGCCGACCATTGCCCCCATACCCGAAACCGTGCAGGTTTTTGGCGAGGAGATGCCCCTCTCGATGGAGGCTATGCTGTTGGGGCTGGCCGAAAAGCTGGGCCTGCCGGGCTTTGGGGAACAGGGCTTCGCCAACGGTATGCCCTTCAAACGGCCCGAAGACTTCTACCTGAAAATGGTGGCCAACCTGGCCTACGGCGAGGCCAAAGATGGCAGCAAAGCGGTACCCGAGGCCAACGACGAGGAGCTCGAGCTCTTTGTCCGTGCCCGCCGACACCTGCCCAAGAGCGTTTTCGACCTCGAGAAATGGAAGGCCGCCATCGGCGAAGAACACTGGCGGCGGGCGGTGTACGTCATGAACCGGGGCGGTCGCTTCGAGGACTTCAAGAAGGCCTTTGCCGAAGATGGCACGGTAGCCCATAAATACGGTAAGCAGATCAACCTGTACTTAGAAAAACAGGCCGGGGCCAAAGACGCTATGACCGGGAAGCCCTACTACCCCATTGCGGCCTACTTCCCGGCCTACCTGGATGCCACCGGCCAGCCCATCGCCGACACCGAGGAAGGCTTCGAACTCACCCTGATCACCCACCGCATCATCACCATGACCAAGAGCCGCACCGTCTCGAACTACTGGCTGCTGAACGTGCAACCGGAAAACTTCATTGCCGTACCCAAAGAAGACGCAGAGCGCCTGGGGCTGCGCGACGGCCAGATGGTCAAGGTGGTCTCCAAAAGCAACCCCGAAGGGGTCTGGGAGCTGGGGAACGGCAAGAAAAAACCCATGATCGGCAAGGTCAAGGTTGTGCCCGGCCTGCGCCCGGGAAACGTGGCCTTTTCGCTGGGCTATGGTCACTGGGTCTATGGTGCTACCGACCTCGAGGTCAACGGCCAGGTGATCAAGGGCGACCCCCGCCGGGCTACCGGCATCCACGCCAACGCCGCTATGCGGGTTGACCCGGTACTCAAGGATGTAACCCTCTCCGACCTGACCGGCGGTAGCGCGGTCTTCTACGACAGCAAGGTGCGTCTGCTCCCTGTGTAGCGCTGGGATGTTTACCCGCACAGAAGTTCGCCGCCGTACGGCGGCGAACTTCGATTGTGGGCCACGCCGGACATCTGTCCTTGAACGGTGCGGGCTGGACTAGTATATTTCAACCATGGTTGAATCAATGACTGTTGAACCATCCGGCCTTGCGCCCCAAAATGGGTTACAGAGGGGCTTTCAGGCTCTCTCCGACCCCACCCGATTGCGCATACTGGGCCTACTGGAAAGTGGCACGCGCTGCGTCTGCGAACTCCAGAGCGGCCTTCCCGAGGTGGCCCCCAACCTGCTCTCGCATCACCTGCGGGTTCTGCGGGAGGCTGGGCTGGTGCACGCAGTACGACGGGGACGCTGGATTGACTACGCACTGAACGCCGAAGCCCTCGAGCAGCTCCGAAACGCCATCCCCCGCCCGAGGGCTTTTTCTACTGCCTGCACCTGTGAGGATCTATGAATACCCTGCGTCTGAGCAAACCCTCCCCCTGGATTGGCCTGGGGTTGGCCGCGCTGGCCTGGATAGTGCTGTACCGCTCGATTCTGCCCTTCTGGGACTGGGTGGTGTACGGGCTGCTGGGCCTGCGCGCAGACACCCGGCTGGGCGAGGCGGTGCACTTCTTCCTCTATGACACCAGCAAGATTGTGCTGCTGCTCTGCGCGATTATCTTCGTGGTGGCGGTGCTACGGAGCTTTTTCAGTCTCGAGCGCACCCGAAATCTGCTGGGTGGCCGGCGGGCCGGGGTGGGCAACCTGCTGGCCGCCATCTTGGGGGTTGTCACGCCATTTTGTTCGTGCAGTGCGGTTCCGGCTTTCATTGGCTTTGTCTCGGCGGGTGTGCCCCTGGGCATCACCCTCACCTTTCTGATTGCCAGCCCCATGGTCAACGAGGTGGCCCTGGTGCTGCTCTATACCCTGTTTGGCTGGAAAATTGCCGCACTGTATCTGGTTTCCGGTCTGGTTCTGGCCATAGGCGCTGGGCTGGTGCTGGGCCGCATGGGCCTCGAGCGCTACGTGGAGCCCTTTGTCTATCAGACCAAAGTGGGCAAAACCAGCTTCGACCCCGCCCTGGGCATGCGCTGGGAAGAGCGCTTTGCCGTGGGTCTCGCCGAGGTTAAGAGCATCCTGGGCAAGATCTGGCCCTACCTGCTTTTGGGCATTGGGCTGGGGGCGGTGATTCACGGCTGGGTTCCGGCGGACTTGTTCGCCCGCTATGCCGGGCCCGAGAACCCCCTGGCGGTGTTGTTGGCGGTGCTGCTGGGCATCCCGCTTTATTCCAACGCGGCGGGCATTCTGCCGCTGGTGGAAGTTTTGCACCAGAAGGGCATTCCGATGGGCACCCTGCTGGCCTTCATGATGGCGGTGGTGGCCCTTTCCCTGCCCGAGATGATTCTGCTGCGGCAGGTGCTCAAGCTGCGCCTGATTGCTATCTGGGTAGCGGTGGTGGGCCTGGGCATCGTGCTAACTGGCTACTTGTTCAACGCGGTTTTGTAGGAGGAAGTTATGAATATCGAATCGGAAATGCCTACCCCTTCGAGCCCAGCCCACATCAAGGTCTTGGGGCCCGGCTGCAAAAACTGCCAGTTGCTCGAGACCCACGTCAAGCTGGCCCTGGAACGCATGGGCAAGAACCTCGAGGTGGAAAAAGTTACCGAGATTCCCCAAATCCTGGCCTACGGGGTGATGAAAACCCCCGCACTGGTAATTGGGGACGAGGTGGTGGTCTCGGGCTTTGTGCCCTCCCCAAGGCAGATTCAGGAGATGCTCGAGGCACGGCTGGCCTAGCCGACCTCGAGCTTTAAGGCCTTGTGGGCTTGCTTGAGATAGTCCAGGTCGTGTAGCAGCCCCTCGATACCCGCAGGGTGCAGACGGTAGTACGACCAGCGCCCCGCCCGCACCACCTCAATTAATCCCGCTTCGCGCAGGATTTTCAGGTGGTGGCTCACCGTAGGGGCAGATAACCCCAGCCGCTCGGTCAGATGGCAAAAACAAGCCCCCAAGGCTGTGCCACAGCGGGGGTCGCGCACCGTGTGTTCATCAGGCAGCTCGGCCAGAATCCGCAACAAACGCACCCGGGCCGGGTCGGCCAGGGCTTTGAAGCGCTGCACGGCTAGAATCTACAAACCACCTTACCCAAATCAGGCACTGCAGTTATGTTTAGAGCATGAACCGCCGTGCTTACCCATCGGACGTCCGTGATGAGGAATGGGCTCTGGTGCTGCCCTATTTGACCCTCGCCCCGCTGGAAGCACCCCAGCGCAAGTACGACCTGCGCGAAGTGTTCAACGCCCTGCGCTGGATGGTTCGAACCGGTGCTCAGTGGGACTACCTGCCCCACGACTTCCCACCCCCCCATATCGTTCAGGCGCAAGCCTACCGCTGGATGAACCGGGGGGTCTTCGAAGACCTGGTACACGACCTGCGCATGACCCTGCGAATGCTCCAGGGCAAAGCCGCCCATCCCAGCGCTGCCATCTACGATGCTCGCACCCTACAGTCCACCCCGCAAAGTGGGGAGCGGGCCGGATACGATGGGTACAAACGACGCAAGGGAAGCAAAGTTCACCTGGCGGTAGATACCCTGGGGCATCTGCTGGCCCTGGTAGTAACGGCGGCCAGTGAACAGGAACGGGCCCAGGTGGGAGCCCTCAGTCAACAGGTGCAGGAAGTGACGGGGGAGCAGGTGGAAGTGGCCTTTGTGGATCAGGGTTACACTGGGGAGGAAGCGGCACAAGCGGCAGAGGCGGAAGGCATCGCCCTGTGTGTGGTCAAGGTGGAAGGGGCCAAACGAGGATTCGTGCTGCTGCCGAAGCGTTGGGTGGTGGAACGTTCGTTTGCCTGGACATCCCGGTTTCGCAGGCTGGCGCGAGACTATGAGCGGCTGGCTGAGACCTTGCGAGGTTGGCACTGGTTGGCTTTTTCGATTCTGATGACAGCGAAAACTGTGGAGCTTTTACGAACAGCTAGTTAGCAGGCTCTAGGCGCTCGTTCATCAAGAAGTTAGCATACTCGAACTACGTTACCTTTGCCAGAGAAATTTCACTTTCGGATATCGGTTTACCTAAATCGACTTCAGGGCAGGGTTGCCGATAGCTTTGCACATAATAATTGCTTTCACAAAAAGGAATGATCGCTTATGTATTGATTTTTGTATGACATTAAACCCGTAGTATTCGGAAATTCTCGTGTTGCATAGTCTTGCAATACGATATTGACATTTGCCTATTCAATTCGAAGATAATAGAACCCGTCCAGTAAGTATCGAACAATGGACATAGCAACCACAAGTGGAGGTACTTATGGTGGTAAACCGTAGGCGTGTGGTACAGGTGTTGGGTGGGGTCACCATGGCCTCGCTCACCGGCGCAGGAAAGGCGCAGTTCTGGTTCGCCCCCAGCCTGACCTATCCAGCCATTAAAGTTGGCAACGTCAATACCCTCAAAAACAACGAGCCGGTCTACTTCAACTATCCCGATGCCCGCTCGCAAGGCATCCTGGTCAAGCTGGGCAGGCCGGCTATTGGGGGTGTGGGCCGTGGTCGCGATATTGTGGCATTCTCGGCAGCCTGTACCCACATGGGCTGTGGGGTGCAGTACAAAGACGGGCGCTTCCTATGTCCCTGCCACTACTCGATGTTCGACCCCGCTAAAGCGGCAGCCGTCTACCAGGGTCTGGCCAGCACCGGGCTGCCCCAGATTCAGCTAGGGGTGGCACAAAACGGGGACATTTTTGCTCGAGCCGTCAACGGCCTGATCTGGGGCCGCGTAAAAAACATCTGAGGGAGGAACCATGAGCAACATCGGACGTCGCGACGCACTGCCCATCCCCCCGACCACCGCAGAGGTGAAAAACACGGTCTGCCAGTACTGCACGGTGGGGTGCGGCTACAAGGTGTACACCTGGCCGGTAGGTTCCCAGGGGGGGTTGGCCGCTAACCAGAATGCTTTTGGCGTGGATCTGCGCAACCCGCAGAACCCCCTGGGCGGGCTGGTCTACACCGAGACCATGCACTCGATTGTGACACGCAAGGATGGTCGCCAGTACCACGTGGTGATCGTGCCGGCCAACGACTCGCCCATCAACCTCAAGCGCGACCACTCCTCGCGTGGGGCGACCAATGCCATTGCCACGTGGAGTGATGCGCGGGCTACCCGTGAACGTTTGAAGTACCCCTTGCTGCGCATGGGCGACCAGTTCCAGGTGATTACCTGGGACGAAGCCCTGACCATCCTGGCCGGGGTGGCCAAAGGCATCCGCGACCGCGATGGCAACGACGACGCTATCGCCGTCAAAGCCTTCGACCACGGGGGCTCGGGAGCCGGCTTCGAGAACAACTGGGGTGTGGGCTCGCTCTTCTTTAAAGGCTTCAGCGTCAAGCACATCGCCATCCACAACCGCCCGGCCTACAACTCCGAGGTCTGGGGCAGCCGCGAGCGGGGGGTGCACGAGCTCAACTACGACGCCATTGATGCCCGCCTGGCCGATACCATCGTGCTGTGGGGCGCCAACCCCTACGAAACCGCCAGCGTCTTCTACACCGAGCACATGCTGCCCAACTTCCAGGGGGCCACCCTGGCCGAAAAGCAGAAGGAGCTGAGCCGCGGCGAGCCGGTTGAGGCGGGGTATCTGATTGTCATTGACCCGCGCCGTACCAGCAGCCTGACCGTGGCCGAGACGGTCGCCAGTGGCCGCACGCTGCACCTGGCCCCTAACCTGGGCACCGACTACATCCTGGCCAACGCCATTGCGCGGGTGATGTGGGAGCGCAAGTACTACGACCAGCGTTTCCTCGAGACCCGCACCGACATGGCCAAGTTCGAGGAGTACAAAGCCAAGAGCCTGAAGGTGGGGGTGCCCTACGCCCAGTTCATGGCCGAGGTGGAAAAAATCACCGGGGTCAAGCGCGCCGACATCGAAAAAGCCGCAGACTGGATTGCCAAACCCAAAGCCGGAGGCTTTGCCCGCCGTACCCTGACCATCTACGAAAAAGGCATCATCTGGAATATGAAAAACTACGACCAGGTGGCGGCCATCGTGCAGATGGCGGTGTTGGGCAACAACGTGGGCCGGGCCGGTACCGGCTGCGGGCGCCTGGGCGGCCACCAGGAGGGCTATGTGCGTCCCCCTTCGCCTACCCCTGGCTCGATTTACAACGGGGGGCCTCCGGTCAACGTCGACAAGTACCTCACCGATGGCAACGGCAAGCTCTACTGGGTGATCGGCACCAACCCCTACCTCTCCACCCCCAACAACCAGCTTTTCCGCAAGCGTATTCGCGAGCGCACCAAGGCCTTGTCGGACTACCTGGGCCAGTCTGGCGAACCCGGCACCACGCAGGAGCTGGTCAATAAGATTGTGGAGGGCCTGTACGCTATCAACGGGCTGTTTATGGTGGTGCAGGATCTCTACCTGACCCACACTGCCCAGGATGCCCACCTGGTGCTGCCGGCCAGTGCCTGGGGCGAGGCCAACCAGACCTCCATCAACTGCAACAGCCGCTTGCTGCGCCTGTATGAGAAGTTCATGGATCCGCCCGGCGAGGCCAAACAAGACTGGGAGATCTGCAAACTGATGGGCCTTAAGATGGCCGAGCTGTACCGGGCCGAGGGCAAGGAGGAGGAAGCCAAACGCTTTGAGTTCGGCAAGAACTGGCGCACCGACGAAGATGTCTTCCTGGATGGTGGTAACTCCTACCCCAACAACGCCATCCCCGCCAGCGAGGAGGCCACCCTGCCCGCCGAGTGCTATAAAGGTGTTACCTACGCTTTCTTGCGCCAGGTGGGCCAGCAAGGCATCCGCACGCCGGTGCGCGTCGAAAACGGTAGGCCGGTGGGCACCCTGCGCCGCTACAGCGTGAAGTTCGGCACCAAGGACGGCAAGTTTAGCTGGTACGGCACCGACGACTGGGAAGGCTACCCCGAGGAGGTTGCCAAGTACCTCGAGGGCGACAAAGCCAAGCAGTACCCCTTCTGGATGACCTCCGGACGGGCCCAGGCCATCTGGCAGACCATGTACAACGACCGCTTCCTGCCCGAGAAGATGAGTCTGGTACCCATGCCCTACATCGAGATCAGCCGCCAGGACGCCCAGGCCCTGGGTGTGAAGGGCGGCGACCTAGTGCAGGTCTGGAACGAGGAGGGCAACGGTACCTTTGTGGTCTACGTGACCGATGCGGTCAAACCGGGCATGATTTTTGCTCTAATGTACCACCACCTGGGCACCTCCAACAGCATGACCTCCGGCTACACCGACCCCAAGACCACCATCCCCTGGTACAAAGGTACGCGCGTGGCCATCCGCAAGGTGCGGGGTGCTTTGCCCGACCTGCAGCAGTCCACCAGCTTCCTGCAGCAGAACAAGTTCGATTAAACCCAGTACAACCAACGTCCCACCCGCCAAGGGTGGGACTTTTCGTGTGCACTGGAGGTCTTTATTGCATACCCAGCTTTTCCCTTTGCTTGGGCGGGCAGGGCACGTCCCCGTAGCTGCAAAACACGCAACAGTCCCCCGGCCTGGGCCGCATCCAGTGGCCGCACTGTTCGCACTGATAAAAGTGCTGGCAGGCCTCTTCCGGCATGGTGAGCAGCGTTGCGTGGCCGCAGGAGGGGCAGCGGAGGGTAGACTGGAGGATAACCATGTATGTATTGTAGCCCGTGGGTGCAGTGAGCTGGGTCTGCCATAATACATAGGTGCTTCTACCTCGAGCAGCCCTCACCCTGGCCGTTTTCATGAGCCTGGCCCTGGCCCAGCCGGGTTCGGTTTTTTTATCGGGCGCAAAGCACGAGTACCAGCGCTACAACAACTGTGGCCCCGTTACGCTGGGTATGGCCCTGAGCTACTGGGGGGGTTCGCTTACGCAGTACCAGATTGCCCCAGTGCTCAAACCCAACAAAAACGACAAAAACGTAAGCCCCGAGGAGATGGTCGCCTTCGCGCGCAAGCAGGGGTTTGGCGTGCACGGGGGGGTGGCCGGCGATCTGGGCCTGCTCAAACGCCTCTTAGCCGGGGGCTTTCCGGTGATTATCGAGACCTGGTTTGTGACCCCCGACCACGGCGGCATGGGGCACTACCGCCTGCTGGTGGGCTACGACGACCGCCTGGGCCACTTCAACGCCTTCGATAGCTACTACGGCCCCAAGGTAACGCTGCGCTATGGCGAGATGGACGCTTTGTGGCAGGTGTTCAACCGCACCTATCTGGTGGTGTATCCCCCCAGCCGCAAGGCGCAGCTTGCCACCTTGCTGGGGAGCCGGATGAACGGGCCGACCGAACTGCGGATGGCCCTCGAGCTGGCCCGGCGCGAAACCCAGGCCAGCCCCCACAACGCCTTCGCCTGGTTCAACCTGGGCAGCACCCTGCTACGGCTTGGCGATGCCGAGGAAGCGGCCAGGGCCTACGACCGCTCGCGCCAGATTGCGCCGAGCCGCGCCCTCGACCCCCGCCGCCCGGCCAACGCAGCGAGCAACTGGCCCTGGCGGATGCTGTGGTACCAGTTTGGCCCCTACGAGGCCTACTTCAAAACCGGGCGCTACCAGGAGGTGATCGCCCTGGCCAACGACGTGCTGGGCCGTATTAACGACCACGAGGAGAGCTACTACTGGCGCGGCCTGGCCCGCAAAGCCCTGGGCAACCTGGAAGGGGCCAGGGCCGACTTTCAGGCCGCGTTACGCTACAAACCAGGCTACCTCGAGGCGGCGTTGGCTTTGCAAAACCTGCGGGCACAAAGCAACCGCTAGGCTACCTCGAGTAGTTCGGTGCTTCCTTGGTAATGGTCACCCCGTGCGGGTGGCTTTCGATCAGGCCGGCGTTGGAGATGCGGGTGAAGCGGGTCTGGGTGCGGAAGGTCTCGAGGTCGGGTGCGCCGCAGTAGCCCATCGAGGCCCGCAGGCCCCCCACCACCTGGTAGAGCACGTCGCCCACCGGCCCCTTGTAGGGCACCATGCCCTCGATGCCCTCGGGTACGAGTTTTTTGGCCTCGAGCTGCTTGGCGCTGCTGCCGGACTCCTGGAAGTAGCGGTCGGCGGAGCCCTGGCGCATGGCCCCCAGGCTGCCCATGCCCCGGTAGAGCTTGTAGCGGCGGCCATCCTTGAGCACCTCTTCACCGGGGGCCTCCTGGGTACCGGCCAGCATGGAGCCGAGCATCACGCTGTGGGCCCCGGCGGCCAGGGCCTTGGCTACGTCGCCGGAGTATTTGATGCCGCCGTCGGCAATTACCGGTACATCCAGGCCCTCGAGGCCCGCCACCGCCTCCATAATGGCGGTAATCTGCGGCACCCCCACCCCGGTCACCACCCGGGTGGTGCAGATGGAGCCCGGCCCAATCCCCACCTTGACCGCGTCGGCCCCGGCCTCGGCCAGAGCCCGTGCACCCTCGGCGGTGGCAACGTTACCGGCGATAATCTGCACTGCCTCACCAAAGGTTTGTTTGAGCTGCCTGAGGGCCTCCAGAATGCCCCGGCTGTGGCCGTGGGCGCTGTCCAGCACCAGCACATCCACGCCGGCTTCCACCAGGGCTCGGGCCCTGGCTTCCAGATCCTTCGAGACCCCCACCGCCGCCGCCACCAGCAGGCGGCCCTGGGCATCCTTGGCCGCGAAGGGGAACTTCTGGCGCTTGGTCAGGTCTTTGAGGGTCAGGAGGCCCCTGAGCCGCCCTTCGTGGTCTACCAGGGGCAGTTTTTCAATTTTGTGCTGGCGCAATAGCTGCTCGGCTTCCTCCAGGATGGTGCCGGGCGGCGCGGTCACCAGGCGCTCCACCGGGGTCATCACCTCGGAGACCAGCCGCCCCATATCGCGCTCGAAGCGCAGGTCACGGTTGGTGACCAGGCCCAGCAGCTTGCCGTAGAAGTCCACCACCGGTAGCCCCCCAATCTTGAACTCGCGCATCAGGCGCTCGGCGTCCTCCAGGGTGGCGTTGGGGGCCAGGGTGACGGGGTCTTGGATCATGCCGGCCTCGCTGCGCTTGACCTTGCGCACCATGGCGGCCTGTTCGTCGGGGCTCAGGTTTTTGTGAATAACCCCCAGGCCGCCCTCACGGGCCATGGCAATAGCCATCTCGGCCTCGGTGACGGTGTCCATGGCGGCAGAGATGATGGGAATGTTGAGCCAGAGCTTGCGGGTCAGGCGGGTGCGGGTGTCCACATCGCGGGGCAGCACCTCCGAATAGGCCGGGATAAGCAGCACGTCGTCGAAGGTCAGGCCTTCTTGCTGGATTTTTTCTGTTCTGGAACGGGGTTTGTTGGGGGTCTCGAGCATATTCCCAGCAGTATAGCAGCCCCGCATTAAAGCAAAAACATACCCCCTAGGGTAAGCAGGGCCTACCCGCCTTTGGTGTGGGTCGGGCGGTTACCTCGAGCCCACCACTTCCTTCCTGGGGCTCTCGCCCAGGGCGTTCTCGCCGGTCAGTTCGCGGCCCAGAATCAGGGTGTGGATGTCGTGGGTGCCCTCGTAGGTGTCCACGGTCTCGAGGTTCAGCATGTGGCGGATGCTGTGGTACTCGAGGGTAATCCCGCTACCGCCCAGAATTTCACGGGCCGCCCTGGCGCCGTTGAGCGCGGCCCGCACGTTGTCGCGCTTGCCCAGGCTCACCTGCGCGGGCTTGAGGGTTCCGGCGTCCTTGAGCTGGGCCAGGCGCCAGGCCAGCAGCAAGCCCTTGGTGTGGTCGGCGGCCATGCGCACCAGTTTTTCCTGTACCAGCTGGCGGCTGGCGATGGGGGCCCCAAAGGTGCTGCGGCTCCTGGCGAACTCGAGCGCCTCGGTGTACACCGCCTCCAGCGCCCCCAGCGCCCCCCAGGCAATGCCAAAGCGGGCTTGCGTGAGGCAGGAGAGCGGCCCCTTGAGGCCCTTGACCCCCGGCAGCATGGCGCTGGCCGGCACGCGCACGTCCTCCAGCACCAGCTCGCTGGTAACCGAGGCCCTTAGCGAAGCTTTGTGCTGAATCTTGTTGGCCCTGAAGCCCTTGGTATCGGTGGGCACGATAAAGCCGCGCACCACGCCCTCGTCGTCCTTGGCCCAGATGATGGCGATGTGGGCCAGGTTGCCGTTGGTAATCCACATCTTGGAGCCGTTTAGCACGTAATCGCCGCCGTCACGCCGAGCGCGGGTTTTCATGTTGGCGTCGGGGTCGCTGCCGCCGTCGGCCTCGGTCAGGCCAAAGCAGCCCACGTACTCGCCGGTGGCCAGCTTGGGCAGGTATTCGCGCTTCTGCTCCTCGGAGCCATAGGCCCAGATGGGGTACATCACCAGGCTGCTCTGCACGCTGCAAAAGCTGCGCAGGCCGGAGTCGATGCGCTCGAGCTCGTAGCCAATTACCCCGTAGGCAGCGGCGCTGGCCCCCATCCCGCCGTACTCGGTGGGGATGGTGGTGCCCAGAAAGCCCATCTCGCCGAACTTTCGGATCAGGTGCACCGGAAACTCGGCGTTCTCCCACCACTCGGCAATGTGGGGCAGAGCCTCGGCCTCGAGGAACTTTCGGGCGGCTTTTTGAATCTCGCGCTCTTCGGGGGTGAGCAGCTCGGCTACCTGGTAAAAGTCGAACATACGGAGACCTCGAGGGCCAATTCTACCGCAACCACAGCGTGGTATTGTGGGGTGTCTTGATGAAATCTCCAGATTCGCCTGCATCGAGGGAACTGCATGATCAAGTACATCGGCTCAAAACGGGCTTTGCTTCCCTGGATTATCGGCACCATACAGTCCATTCACCACCAGGCGCCCATCCGCACGGTGGTGGATCTGTTTTCGGGTAGCGCTCGAGTAGGCCACGCACTAAAGTCCAAAGGGTTTTATGTGACCAGCAACGACCTGATGAACTATGCCCACGTGCTGGCCCAGGCGCTGGTCGAGGCCGACGCGCGCACCTACAGCCGGGAGCGCGTTCAGCCCATGCTGGACAGGCTGCAATCCCTGCCCCCGCGCCAGGGCTGGTTTACCCAGGACTACTGCGAGAAGGCCCGCTATTTTCAGCCCAAAAACGGCGCGCGCATCGAGGCCATCCGCGAGGGGCTCGAGGCCGAGGCCGGGGGCGACCCCCTGCTGCGGGCCATCCTGCTCACCAGCCTGATGCTGGCCGCCGACAAGGTAGACTCCACCACCGGCATACAGATGGCCTACCTGAAGCGATGGGCCCCCCGCGCCCACAACGACCTGCGCCTGGACTACCCCCCCTTGCTAAACGGCCCCGGTCAGGCCCTGCAGGGGGATGCGCTCGAGGTGGCCGCCCACCTGGAAGCCGACCTCTTCTACCTCGACCCCCCCTACAACCAGCACTCGTACCTGGGCAACTACCACGTGTGGGAGACCCTGGTGCGCTGGGACAAACCCCAGACCTACGGCGTAGCCAACAAGCGCAAAGACGTACAGGAACGCAAAAGCCCCTTCAATTCCAGGCGCGAGGCCCGGGAAGCCATGCAAACCCTGCTAGGGCGCATCCAAGCCCAGCATCTGGTGGTCTCGTTCAACAACGAGGGGTTCTTTGCCGCCGAGGAAATTGAGGAGATGCTCCGGCACTGGGGCTTCGTGCGCCGCCTCACCCGCCCCCACGCCCGCTATGTGGGGGCCCGCATCGGCATCTACAACCCCCAGGGCGAAAAGGTGGGCCAGGTCTCGCACACCGAAAACCACGAGCACCTGTTCGTGGCGACCCACAGCCGGAGGGTGTACAACGCCCTATCCGACCACACCGAGGCCGCCGAGGCCCTTCAGCTATCGCTTTTCTGAGACTGGATTAGAGCCCCAAGATTCAGGGCAGGTACATCTGCCGGAGTTCGATTATCTCCCGCTTGGCCTCGTTGACCCTGATGTAAAACGGGGTGTACTTATCGAACGACCAGCCGAAGTTCCGGCCCCCCAGCCCCTGGATGAGCTGCTGGGGGGTGGCCTGGAAGTACTCCCCTGCGCTTTTGAGCAGGAATATTTTGGTGCTGGGGGTAAAGCGGAAGGTACGGAGGAGGGGGTTCTGGTTGGAAATCTCGAGGCCTGCTGGACAGTCGTCGCGGTTGCAGTCCCTCACCTCGACATAATCGAGCTTAATGATCCAGACCCCCTGCACCTGCCGGAAGTCGGTAATGAGGGCCTCGCGGTTTTGCCACTGGGCCAGGCCCAGGCCAGCCAGCAGCAGTATAGAAAACCAGACTATACGCATATTTTCACCTTTCGCCCATTCGACGATAGCCGAACCATAACGCCAGCACAAGGGGAACCAGGGTCGCGGCTACCACAATCAACAACCACAGGGGGCCTTCCCCACTGGCCAGGTAGTTGGTCTGACCCTGGGTGATGGCCAGGTAGACCGGGCGGCTGGCCAGCAGCACCAGAAACCCGGCGTGCAGGAGCATGAAGCCCATGTACAAAAACCCGCCCATCCCGATGGGCACCTCGGCGGGGTTGGCGGCGTCGAACTTGGGGAAAGCAGCCCCCAGCCCCACCCCCAAAGCCGCCGCCGTCAAGGCCGAGGCCAGGCCCAGCACCACCGATATCTGGGTGAGGTTGTCGTCCAGGCCAATCACCCGCGGCGAGAAGTAGCCCAGGGCCAGGCCCAGCGGCAGCAGGAAGAAGAGGGCCAGCCCAAAGCGGGTGAGCAGGATGGTGTGTTTGGCGACCGGGCCGGTTTGCAGCATCCAGTAGCCGGGGCCCTCGAGGCTCAGGAGCGGGTAGGCCAGCCGCACCCCCACCCCGCCAATCACGAAGCCCTGGAAGGCCAGGTGCATGAAGCCGGCCACCACCTGAAAGCGGGTATCCCCCAGGGGCAGGTACTGCAGGCTGGTGGTATACAGGAGCACCAGCACCCCCACCAGGATGAGCTGGGAGGCCTGGTTGGCATCGCGGAAGAAGAGCCGCAGGTCACGGGCCCACAGCGCACCGGCCAGGCTGGCCATTGTCCAGCGATCCAGCAGGCCGGGGCGCACCAGACCGCGCTCGCGCACCGTGCCCTCCAGGGCACGTACCCAGCCTTGCTGGTAGGCATAGCCCGCGACCAGCCCCGCCAGGAGCAGCAGCCCCCCCGACAGGGCCAGCAACAGCCAGAACTGTGCTTCAATCTCGCCCCGCACCAACCCTTTGAGGGCCTGCTGGGCCAGGGCCGAGGGCAGGAAGGGGGCGGTGGGGTCGCGGAAGGTCTGGAGGAAGCGGTCGAGCTCCTCGGGGTTGGCGAAGTTGGTCTGCAGCAACACCTCGGGGC
The DNA here is from genome assembly GCF_026004075.1 of Meiothermus sp. Lineage (NCBI taxonomy): Bacteria > Thermotogati > Deinococcota > Deinococci > Thermales > Thermaceae > Meiothermus > Meiothermus sp. The sequence goes on from NZ_BPIK01000001.1 coordinate 602,510, forward strand.
GCAGAGCCCGCAACAGGAAGATGAGCAGCCCGCCCAGCACCGCACCCAGCGCCGCAGCCCACTCCCGCGCCCGACCTGCCGGGGCGAAGCGCACCAGCGGCAGGGCCAGCCCTACCCCCAGCACCACCGGAAAGGCGAACAGGGCCAGCATCAGCAGTGCAGCTCCAAGGAAGAAGATGGGCGGTGCGCCGTAGTGTGCGCCATAGGCGAAGAGCACCGGCAGCACCAGCAGCATGGGCAAGAGGGCGGTGGTGACGAACACCTCGCCCACCTTGAACAAAAACACCCGGCTGGCTTTTTGCGGCAGGGTGAGGTGCAGGGGCAGGTCTTCCGAGGTGTAGAGGACGGCCACCGCGTTGGGCAGCGCCGAGAGCACCACCGAGCTCGAGAGCACCAGAAGCAGGCTGCCCAGGATGCGATCTACCAATACGTCGCGGGTGAAGGCCGCAGCCAGCCGGTTCACAAAGGTTCCACTGCCAAACAGCTCGTTGGAGATGAAGTTCAGAAACCAGCTCGTGCCCCACCAGGCCCCGTACGCCAGCACAGCCCCCAGCAGCAACCCCACCAGGGCCGAGGCCGGAGCCTGGCGGAAGCCGTTCCACACAAGCCGTATACGCAGGGTCAGCATCCGTCCACAGTGTAGACCACCTGCGCCCAGTGCTTGGTGCGTTTGTACCGAATAGGGCGAACAATCCCCCCCATGACCCCCATCTAAAGCGTTCTGCTCGGTGCTGTAAGGCGTTCATGCTCTGCACAGAGACAAATACCCCTAGCTACCCCGCCTGGCTTTTGCATTAGACTTAGGTAAATGTTGATCAAAGACGTAATGCACAGTCCGGTGCTGACGGTAGACGTTGGGGTAACGCTCGAGGCGGCCTACCACATCATGCTGCAGCGCAACATCCGGCACATTCCCGTAACCCAGGAAGGCCGCCTGGTGGGGATGATCACCGACCGCGATATCCGGCTGGCCACCAGTCCTTTTGCGGTGGGGGGCGCCAAGCCCACCGATACCCCGGTCGGGCAGGTGATGGCCCAGCCGGTGATAACGGGCGACCCCCTCGACCCGGTCGAGGAGGCCGCGCGGGTCATGCGCCAGCGCAAGATTGGGGCCCTGCCCATCCTGGAGGGCGAGGCCCTGGTGGGCATCGTGACCGGAATTGACCTGCTGGATGCGCTCCTGCGGCTGACCGGGGTGGAAAAACCCAGTGGGCGGCTCGAGGTCTGCCTCGACGACCGGCCCGGCGAGCTGGCCCGCCTGAGCGGCGAACTGGCCCAGCAGCATATCAACATCCACTCCCTGCTGACCTACCCCTGCGGCGAGGGCACCGTGACCACCGTGGTGCGGGTGGGCACCCTGGACACCCGCAGGATTGCTCGAGAGTTGCGCCAAAAAGGATTTGTGGTACAGTGGCCCCCCGAAATCCCCAGCAAGCGCTTATGAGTGTTCCGGTCATCTACAGCCCCCAGTACCAGCTCTACAACTTTGGGCCCCAGCACCCCTTCAGTCCGCTGCGCCTGGAGATGCTTCTGGACTTGCTGGAACACCTGGGCCACCCGCTTCAGTTTGTCGAGCCAGCGCAGGCCACCCGCGAGGAGGTGCGCAGCGTGCACCTGGAGTCGTTTGTGCGCCGGGTCGAGGCTGCCGGAAGGGGCGAGTATTCACCGGACTTCGACCACTACGGCCTCGGAACTGCCGATACCCCCATCTTTCCCGGTATGGACGAGGCGGCCCGCTGGCTGGTAGGGGGCACGCTCACCGCGGCCCGGATGGTCTCGAGCGGGGCTGCCAGGGAAGTCTTGCAGCTTGGGGGCGGGCTGCACCATGCGCAAAAGGATCTGGCCTCGGGGTTTTGTGTCTACAACGACCTTTCGGTGGCGATTCGCCACCTGACCGAGCAGGGGCTGCGGGTGGCCTACATTGACATAGACGTACACCACGGCGATGGGGTGCAGTGGATTCACTACGACGAGCCCCATGTGCTCACCTTCTCGATTCACGAGTCGGGGCGCTACCTCTACCCCGGCACCGGCCATACCCACGAGATCGGCAAGGCCCTGGGCACCGGACGCAAGCTGAACATACCCCTGGAGCCCTTTACCGAGGACGATTCTTACCTCGAGGTTCTGCAGATGGGCCTCGAGCCCGCCCTGCACTGGTTCCGCCCGGACGTGCTGGTGGTGCAGTGCGGCGCCGATGCTCATTTTCAGGATCCGCTGGCCGAAATTCTGCTGACCACCCAGGCCTACGCCAAAATTTTCCCCCTGCTGCGACAGTACGCCGCGGCCTTTGCGGGAGGGCGGGCGGTCTACACCCTGGGGGGCGGCTACAGCCTGGATGCAACCAGCCGCATCTGGGCCCTGCTCTACCTCACGTTGCAAGGCCTGCCCCTGCCCGATCACCTCCCCGAACCCTGGCTTCGGCGCTGGGGAACCCAGCTTGGGCACTTCCTGACCCATACCCTCTTCGACCCCGAAGGCGCCTACCCCGAGATTCCCCGCAAAGCCGAGATCGAGCGCCGCAACCGCCAGGTAACCGAGCGGATGCTCGAGTCGGTGCGGCCATACTGGAGCTGATACCAGATTGGGTTAGGTCGCTGCCGCACCCCGACGACCCAACCCGACTAACGGGATCCCTTTTTTCGCCGATCCTAGCGGGGGGAGTGCTCCAGGATTCAACAAGATTGCCTCTTAAGGTTTTTTTTCGCTGATTATCTTTTTTAATCCGCTATGAACCTAGCCCCGCAGCCGCGGTTTGTGCAAAGATGTCTGGGAGATACTTCAGGCCAGTGAGGTGGGAGGATGCATCTGCAACCGGGGCTGTACCAACACTACAAGGGCAAGTACTACTGGGTGCACGGTTTGGCCCGCCACTCCGAAACCGAGGAGTGGTTCGTGGTATACGAAACCCGCTATGGCGTCGAGCCTGAAACCCTGTGGGTGCGCCCGCTGGCGATGTTTTTGGAAGATGTGGAGGTAGACGGTAAGCAGGTGCCCCGCTTCTGCTATGTGGGGGAAAACGAACCTTGACCCTTTACCTTCGGCATCTAAACCGATACCCTTACTCCCGTGCAGCGGATTTTTTGGCTGGCCTGGCGCGACCTGGTGCTGGAGTTTCGGGGGCGTACGGGCCTTTTGTCGGCGGTGTTTTTCCTGGCGGTGATGCTGTTTATTCTGGCCATGGCCTTTGGCCCCAACCCCCAGGATCTGCGAAAAGCGGCCCCAGGGGTGCTGTGGGTGGCCCTGGCTTTTGCGGGCAGCTTGCTGGCGGGGCGGGCTTTTGGCCTCGAGGTCGAGGACGGCACCCTGGACGATTTGCTCCTGACCCCCGGTAGCCGGGAGTGGATCTACTTCGGCAAGCTGCTGTTTCAGTTTGCCCTGCTGATGTTGGTAGGGCTGGTGTTAATGTTCCTGACGGCGGGGCTTTTCTACCTGCCTTTGCAGCACTGGGGCTGGTTCATGGCAGCGTTGCTGCTGGGCTCGCTGGGCTATGCCGCCATCTCCACCTTTTACGCCGGTATGCTGGCCCGCCTGCGGGGGCGCGAGGTGCTTCTGCCGCTGCTGCTCTTCCCCCTGGTGATTCCGGTGGTGCTCGCTGCGGTACGCTTTACCCAGGGGCTGGCCCAGGGTGTTCCGGTGGCCGAGCTTTTGGACTGGCTGCGGTTACTTCTGGTCTTCGATGTGATTTACGTGACGGTGTGTGCGATGGTGTTTCCGTACATGCTCGAGGGCTAGGTTATGACCGCTATTACCGCAAGTAAAATTTGTCCGTTGCCCCACCGGGGTAATCTAGAGGACGCGACTTACGAAGGTTCATGGCCCCTTTAGATGTAACGTGGTTTACGCCAAGTTAATCTATTTCGGGCCAGAATACATACATAAAGGAGAGGACTAGGATGCAGCTCGCTCGCTCCAATCAAACCAACCGCTTGGATGGCTTGACCCTCGGCCTGCTGGCTTTGGGGGGGGTGGGTGCGGTGGTGGGGCTCGTCATGGCCCTGAGCGCACCGCCCGACCAGAGCCAGGGCTTTGTGGCCCGCATTTTCCATGTGCACGTTCCCACAGCCTGGATGGCCTATCTGGCTAGCTTTGGCGCGCTAGGCTACTCGGTGGCCTATCTGGTGCGGCGCAAAGCCCACCACGACCGGGTGGCCGCCGCCGTGGTGGAGGTAGGCCTCATCTTCATGGCCCTGGCGCTGCTTACGGGCATGCTCTGGGCCCGGCCCACCTGGGGGGTGTACTGGGACTGGGAGCCCCGGCTGACCACCACCGCCATCCTGTTTGCCATCTACGTGGGGTACGTGGTGGTGCGAGGTGCCATCGAAGACCCCGAGCTCAGGGCCAAGGCCGCGGCGGGGGTGGCGATACTGGGGGCCATTAATGTGCCCATCAGCTACATGTCGGTCAAGTGGTGGCGCAGCCTGCACCAGACCCAGTCCATTGACCTTACCACCGGAAAAATTAACGTGGACGCGGCCATCCTGATCCCCATGCTGGTCAACCTGGCGGCGTTTACCCTGCTGTTTATTGGGCTGGTGCGGCTCCGCAGCATTATTGCCGCCCGCGAGGCGGCCCGGGAGGAGGCCTGAGATGACCGATAACCCCCTATGGAACCCGGCCAACCCCTTCGTGGTCTGGACTTTCGTAGCGGTGTATGGCCTGGTGTTTGGTTACCTGGGTTACTTGCTCTGGCGTTACCAGAGAAATCGGTAGGGAAGGTGTAGATGAAACCAAAATATATCGTGGGACTGGTGGTGGTGGCCGGTGCCCTGGCCTATCTCATCTTTGGAGGTCTGGGCCAGAACCTGGTCTACTTCATCACCCCCAGCGAATACTTTCAGCAGGTAGAACGCTACCAGAACCGCGCCGTGCGCTTAGGTGGGCTGGTTAAGCCGGGTACGCTCGAGTACAACCCCCAGACCCTCGAGCTGCGCTTTGTGGTTACCGATGGGGTCAAGGAGATTCCCATCCGCTCCTCGGGCACCACCCCCCCGGCCCTCTTTGGCGAGAACCGGGGGGTGGTGGTGGAGGGCCGCTTCGAGGGCGAGACCTTTGTGAGCCAGAACCTGCTGGTCAAGCACTCCGAGACCTACCAGGCCCCCAAGGAGGGCTGGACGCCCGAGCAGGTGCGCAAGCTGATCGAGGAGACCCAGTGATGAAGAGGAGGTTCCCTTGACACCGGGTCTACTGGGTGGGGTCTCCCTTGTCGCCGCCCTGATTCTTTCGGCGCTGGGCCTGGTGCTGGCGGTGCTGGCCTACAGCCTGCGGGATGGGCGCTACCTCGAGGCCGCCAAGCGCCTCTCGCTCCTCACCCTGCTGGCCGCCGCAACCAGTTTTGGGGCGCTCGAGTGGGCCATCCTTACCGACGACTTTAGCGTCTCCTACGTAGCCAACCACAGCTCGGCCAGCAACCCCCTGTGGGTCAAGCTGGTCACGCCCTGGGCGGCGCTGGAAGGTTCCATTCTGCTGTGGGCCCTGCTCCAGACCGCCTACACCTGGCTGGTGGGCCTGCGGGCCGGCCAGAGCCTGGACGTCTGGCGGGCCCCGGTGGCGCTGGGCACGCTCTTTGCTGTGCAGGTGTTCTTCTTCGCGGTGATGGTCTTCGTGGCCCACCCCTTCGACGCCGTGCCCAACCCGCCCCCGGACGGTCTGGGCACCAACCCCCTCCTGCAAAACCACTGGATGATGGCGGTGCACCCGGTCTTGATGTACCTGGGTTTTGTGGGGCTCTCGGTGCCGTTTGCCTATGCGGTGGCGGCCATGGTGGCCCGGCGCTACCAGAGCTGGATTTTCGAGACCCGCTGGTGGACGCTGGTGGCCTGGGGCTTCCTGACCGCGGCCATCTTCACCGGCAAGTGGTGGAGCTACGAAATTCTGGGCTGGGGCGGCTACTGGGCCTGGGATCCGGTCGAGAACGCCTCCATCATCCCCTGGCTGCTGGCCACGGCCTTCCTCCACACCGCCCAGGTGCAGGAGCGCAAAGGGCTCTTCAAGGGCTGGAACTTCGCCTTCATCACCCTGGCTTTCGCGGCGACGGTCTTTGGCACCTTCCTGACCCGCTCGGGGGTGATTCAGTCGGTGCATGCCTTCGCCAGCGGGCCGGTAGGGGCCTGGTTCCTGGTGTTTTTGCTGGGGGTGATGGCGGTGGGGCTGGGGCTTCTGGCCCGGGTTTCCTCCGAAATTCGCGAGGCCGGCGAGGTGCGCTGGAAAAGCCGCGAGGGGGCTTTGCTAGCCGGGGCGCTGTTCTTCGGCACCTTTGCTTTTGTGGTGGTACTGGGTACCCTGTGGCCGCTGGTGGTGGAGGTGGTGAGCGGGGCCAAGGTCTCGGTGGGAGCCCCCTTCTTCAACCAGGTTTCGGTGCCACTAGGCATCTTCATGCTGCTTCTGATGGGCATCGGGCCGGTGCTGCCCTGGCGCAACACCCAGGCCGAGGTGGTGCGCAACCTGGCGGCCATGCTGGTGGCGCTGGGGGTGGGCACCCTGCTGGGCTTGGCGCTGGGCCTGAGCCTGGGGGTCTCGCTGGCGATTGGGCTTTTTGCCTACAACCTGACCGCCATCTGGCTGATGGTGGCCCAGGGGGTGCGGGCGCGCTCGAGGTCGCTGGGCATCCCGGCGGGGCAGGCCCTGTGGGAACTGGCAGCCAGCCACAAGCGCCGTTTTGGCTCGCACATTGTGCACTTTGGGGTGGCGCTGGCCGCCCTGACCATCGCCTTCAGCCAGACCTACCGGGTGACCGAGCAGAAGACCCTCCAGGTAGGGGAGACCTGGCAGACCCGGGGCCTGGAGATTCGCCTGCTTTCCATCGGCGCACGGGAGGAGTCCAACCGCTTTGCAGCCATTGCCCCCATCGAGGTGCGCTCCACCAGCCGCGAGGGCTGGGGGGCCGATGGGCGCTACGAGACCCGGCTCAACTTCTACCCGCAGATGGGCTCGCCGCTGGCCACACCGGTGGTCAGGTACTCGCTGTACAACGACTACTACTTTGTTTTGATGCAGTTCGACCAGGAAAAGGGCCAGTGGGCGACCATCAAGCTAATCGTTACCCCCATGGTCTGGTGGCTGTGGGTGGCTGGTTTAATCATCGTGCTGGGTACGCTCTATATCCTCTGGCCGGCAGGGGCCCGGGTAACCAGCCGGCAGGTGTCCCCGGTGGCGGGGGACTGATATCGTTGCGAGAAGAGGAGGGCTGTGCTTAGATTCTGGCCTGTTTGGGTATTGCTGCTGGGGGGGTTGTTCTACTGGGGCTTGCAACGTCCCAACAAGGACGAACTGCAGTCGGTCTTGGTGGGGAAGCCTGCGCCCAGCTTTAGCCTGCCGCTTTTAGCGCCCTACCGGGCCCAGTACGGGGCCGAGATGGGGATTCAGGAGGGCCTTGGCAAGCCGGTTTTGCTCAACATCTGGGCCAGTTGGTGCATCCCCTGCCGCACCGAGGCCCCGCTTCTGGAGCGCTTTCACCAGCAGTACAAAGACCAGGTGCTCATTCTGGGGGTTAATGTGCAGGACAGCGAGGCCGAGGCCCTGAAGTTCATCCAGCAGTATGGCCTGACCTTCCCCAGCGTGTACGACGGGCGTGGGCGCATTGGCATCGAGTACGGCTATTACGGGGTGCCCGAGACCTTCGTGATTGACCGCAAGGGCACCGTGCTGGCCCGGCATGCCGGCGAGCTGAGCGAGGCGCAGTTGCGGGGCTATATCGAGCAGGTGTTGCGATGAGGCGAGCGAGTACCTGGTGGCTAGGCGGGCTTTTGCTGCTGGCCTTGGCCCTGGCCCAGCCCAGCCCCAACACCCCACCCCCGGATTTTTCGCCGGAGGTGTTCAAAATTGCCGGCCAGTTGCGCTGCCCGGTCTGCCAGGGGGAGTCGGCGGCGGAGTCCAATGCCGGCATTGCCGTGGAGATGCGGCGCATCATCGCCGAGCAACTGGCCCAGGGCAAAAGCGAGGCCGAGATACGGGCCTTTTTTGTGCAGCGCTACGGCGACTGGATTCTCTACGAGCCGCCCGTCCGCGGCCTCACCCTGTGGGTCTGGCTTTCGCCCCTCCTTGGGCTGGGCCTGCTGGGCTTCGGCCTGTGGCGCTACCTGGCCCGGGTGCGGGCTCGAGCCCTGACCACCGCCTCCGACGTCTCCGAGGAAGAAATTGCCCGCCTCGAGACCGAGCTGCAATCCCCCGAGCGACAACCATGATGTTTGCCTACCTGATTCTTGCTTTGTTGTTTGTGCTGGCCCTGGCCTATGCCCTGCGGCCTTTTTTCCGCACCGCGGCTCAGCCTTTTCCCGAGAGCCCCCGGCCCGAGGAGCTGCGGGCCGAGCTCGAGGTGCTCAAATCGCTGGCCCGGGAGGCCGAAGGGGAGGAGCGCAAGCGCCTCCTGGCCCAGGCGGTGCGCCTCGAGCGCCAACTGGCCGAGCTAGGCCACGAAATCCCCACCCCGCGCCGCCTGAGCCCGCTCACGCTGGGGGCGGTGACCCTGGGTCTGGTGGCCCTGGGGGTGGGCCTGTGGGCCTACACGGTGCCGCGCCTGCCGGGCGAGACTATTATCACCAGCCGCAACGAGGCCCGTGAACTGGGCAGCCTGCAACGCCGGGCCGAGCAAAGCGGCCAGGCTGCCGACTGGCTGGCCTACGCCAACAAAGCCTACGAGCTGCAGGACTTCGAGCGGGCCGTGCAGGGCTACCTCAAGGTGATCGAGCTCGAGCCCCGCAACGCCAATGCCGTGCGCCGGATTGGCATCCTGCTCTTCATGAGCGGTCGGCCCGAGGAGGGAGCCCAGGCCCTCGAGCTCGCGGTGCGGGCCGAGCCCAACGTGCCCGAGGGCTGGCTGTTTCTGGGGAACGCCTACTTTCAACTGGGCCGGCCTGCCGAGGCCATCGTGGCCTGGGAGGGCTACCTGAAGGCCGGCGGCGAGGCCCGGGCGCAGGTGCAGAACCTGATTCAAACCGCTAAAAACCAGCTCAACGCCACCTCCCAGGGCCAGCAGGTCTACCTGGCCCGCTGCGCGGCCTGCCACGGGGCCCAGGCCCAGGGTGGTTCGGGCCCACGTTTGCAGGGCAACCCCATCAGCAAGGTGCCGGAGGCGGTGCGGGAGATTGTCCTCAAGGGCCGGGGCCAGATGCCGGCGGTGGCCCTGACCGACGCCGAGATGCAGGCTCTGTTGCAGTACCTGGGGGGGTTGTAGAGGGTCTATGGACAAGCCCAACCCGCAAAACCTGCGCCGCATCAACCGGCGGGATTTGCTCTGGATTGTTCCGAGCGCCATCACCACCGGCTTTTTTGGCTGGCTGGCCTGGCGTACCTACGTCATCCACTTCACCAAAGCCGGTGTGAGCGAACCCATCTGGCGCGAAGGCCCCCGGCGGCCCGCGGCGACCCTGGACGAACTGGCCGCGCACTGGCACTTCAAGTACTTCGATTACGAGTACAGCGGCAGCCCCCTCAAGGCTGTGGTGTTCCGGCTTTCGCAACCGGTGGTGGGGGGTCTCACGGTAGGGGAGGCCCACTTTCTGGCCCTGTCGCGCATCTGCACCCACCAGGGCTGTGTGGTCAACTACGTGGACAACCCCGAGCTGGGCTCCATCGCCTACAACTACCGCACCGACCACCCCTTCCTGGGCTGCCCCTGCCACTTTGGGGCCTACGAGCCTTTGCAAGGGGGCAAGGCGGTCTACGGCCCGCCCCGCTTCCCGTTGCCCCGCCTGCGCCTCGAGGAGCAAAACGGGGTGCTCTATGCCACCGGCTACGAGACCCCGTTCCGCCCGCTCGAGCCGGGTTAGCCCGGCACCACCCGCACAAACTTATCCTTGCCGCGTTGCAGCACCACAGGCCTGTCGAAGGCCACCTCCAGCTTGGGGTCGGTGAGTACCTCGCCATCGAGCCGCAGGCCTTTTTGCTCGATCAGCCGCCGGGCCTCGCCGTTGGAGGCGGTCAGGCCGGCCAGGGTGAACAGCTTTACAACGGCAATTCTGCCCTCGAGCAGCTCGCCGGGGGGCAGGGTCACTTCGGGCATCTGCTCGGGGATGCCCCCGTGGGCGATCTCGTAGTAGCGGGCCTCGGCCTGCTGTACCACCGGCGCGCCGCCCTGGTCGTGCCCGTGGGCTTCCCAGCTATACCCCAGCGACTCGTACAGGGCTTTGTCCAGGCGGGCGGGAATTAGCGGCTGGGCATAGGCCCCGGTGAGCAGCCGGGCCAGCACCCGGTGGGCGCCTACCGGCCCGCCCTGCTCCAGCACCTCTTTAATTTCTTCCGGTGCAAGGTCGGTGCAGAGCTCGAAGTAGGTCTGTAGGTACTGGTCTTCCACCTTCATCAGCTTGCGGAAGATCTCGCTGGGCTCCTCGGTGATGCCGATGTAGTTGTCGTAGCTTTTGGACATCTTCTGTCCGTCGCCCCCCACCAGAAGCGGCATGATGAAGGCCACCTGCTTTTCCAGGCCGTAGGCCGCCTGTACCTCGCGCCCTACCAGCAGGTTGAACTTCTGGTCGGTGCCGCCCATCTCCACATCGCAGGCGATGGGCACCGAGTCGTACCCCTGGGCAAAGGGATACAGGAACTCGTGAATGGAGATGGGAATCCCCTCGGTGTAGCGCTTTTTGAAGTCTTCGCGCTCGAGCATCTGGGCTACGGTTAGAAGCGAGGTGAGCCGGATGACCTCTTTGAAGTTCAGGTTTTCCAGCCACTCCGAGTTGTAGCGCAGCTCGAAGCGCTCCTTATCGCCCGTGAGAAGGATTTTCTCCACCTGCTCCACGTAGCTTTGGGCGTTGGCGCGGGTTTCTTCTAAGGTGAGGGGTGGGCGGGTTTTGCTGCGGCCCGAGGGGTCGCCGATCATGGCGGTAAAGTCGCCGATAATCAGAACCACCTTGTGGCCCAGCTCCTGGAACTGCCGCATCTTGCGCAGCACCACGGCATGGCCGATGTGAATGTCGGGCCGGGTGGGGTCGAGGCCCAGCTTAACCGTCAGCTTTTTCCCCGATTGTAGTTTTTTGAGCAAGTCTTCCTGGGGGATGATCTCCACCGCCCCCGTTCGTAGCAGGCTAAACGCTTCCTCCGCCGTCATGCCCCCAAGTATACCGATTTGAGTGAGCCCCTCCAGCCTTGACTTATACTTGAACTGTGCGAACGCTTCTTATTCTGGCACTCATTGCGGGCGGGGTGTACTTTTACGCAGAGCGGTTCGGCCTTGCGGTGGGCTATGCCCCTTTTACCCCGGTTTTTTACTGGAACTACAGCGGCGAAGTCCGTAACCAGGTTCGGGCCACGGGCATCCGGGCGTTTGTAAAGGTAGTGGTGAGCGGCGACTTGCGGCAAGGGAGTTTTGAGGTGGAAATTCGTCGCTCGGGCCAGAGCCGTCCGGGCCTGGTCAAGCGCTACGAGGGTCGCTTCTCGGATGAAATACGCTACCCGGCGGAGGCCAACCTGTACGATGTTTATTTCCGCATCAAGGATGCACGGGGTCAGGTACGGATGGACTGGGTGGCGGCCCGCAACGAGTTTTAGGGTCTAGGCAGGGGGGCCAGCCTTGTGCTAGACTTGTGAGCGGTTTGCCTCGAGGCTGCCCTTGCGCCGCAGCCCCCAACCGGCAATTTTTGGAGAACTATGGCACAGAAAAAGACAGCACGTAATCCCTCGGCCATGAAACGCCACCGGCAGTCGCTGAAGCGCCGGGCCCGCAACAAGTCCAAGATGTCGGCCATCAAGACCGTCAGCAAGAAAGCGGTGATCCTGGCTAAAGAAGGCAACACCGACGAGGCGGTGCGGGTCATGCGCTATGCCGAAAGCCTGATTGACAAGGCCGCCAAGGGCTCGACCCTGCACAAGAACGCGGCCAGCCGGCGTAAGTCCCGCCTGATGGGCAAAGTAAACCAGCTTTTGAGCGGAGCTAAAGCCTAGGAGCATAGCATGGGCAAAGGTGACCGTCGTACCCGTCGTGGCAAAATTTTCCGGGGTTCTTACGGCAAGTACCGTCCCCGCAAGAAGTAACCCTTAACCTAGAGCCTATCCGGAGGACACACCTCCGGTTTTTTGTTGGGCCTTGATCCAGGCTTGCTGGGCGGCCTCGAGGGCCTCCTGTAGCTGGGCCTCGAGCCGGCGCACATAGGCCGCGGGCAGCCGGCCCCCATCGGCCTGGTAGGCCGATAGGTAGCGCAGGGTGAAGCTCAGGTCGCCCACCTCCCCAAACACCGCCTGCATCTCCTTGGCGGTCTGGCTGTCCTGCTCCAGCCACTCCTGGGCATAGCGCAGGCGGCGCAGGGCCCGGCGCAGGGCGTGCAGGTGCTCGATGCTTCCTTCCTGCTGCCATTCTTCGGCCTTGCGCTCAACCTGGCGGACAAAGCGCTTGAGCCGGGTCTGGGCCGGTGCTTCGTCCAGCGGGGGCAGGTTGGCGAGGGCCTGCAGCAGGCCGGCCAGCCGGGGGCTGTCCAGAAGCGGTACGAAGGCGGCTCGAGCCGCCTTTAGCCTGGATACGGCCCACGTCCGGAAGGCCCTGGGCAGATCGGGGCGCTGTAGCAACACCTCGAGGTCGCGCACCTCACCTGCTGCCCGCACCAGCCAGGCCAGGTCGTCTTCCAGCACCCGCATCCCGGCCAGCCGCAGCCATACCCTGAGCCGCCGTACGGCGACCCGCACCTGATGCACGCCCTCGGGGTCGTGGCCCTGGCGGGCGATGGGCAGGTGTTCCACAAGGTGTTGGAGCCAGCGCTCCAGGCCAATGGCCGGCATGAAACTAGCCTAGCATCGGGCTGGTTTGTCGGGCATGATCTTGCATGACATTTGTGCTCGTGCTTCTTGCAATTCGTGGGAAACGCCCTGGATGGGTCATACGCACTCCGGTCGTATCGATCACTTTTGAAAGGCTAAACGATACTGCCGGAATGCACTCCTACCCCCTTCGGTCGGCTTGAACTCCTCCCCTTTGATTACACCCAAAGGTGAAGGGTTCAAGCGGAACCGGTATCAGTCCTTGAGGTCGTCAAATAGCCTGGACAACTCGGCGCCGAGCTTGGTCTGGGGCTTGGTCTGGTGGCCGCAGTCCACCTCGTTGAGGTTGGCCCCGCAGACCGGGCACAGGCCCTTGCAGTCTTCTTTGCAGAGGGTGGTGAAGGGTAGCTCGAGGGCAAAGGCCTCGCTCAGCAGAGGTTCCAGGTCGAGGTCGGGGTGGCCAAAGAGCAGGATTTCCTCTTGGTCTTCTTCGATGGCCTCGAGGTGCTGCAAGCCCGGCTGGTAGCGAAGCAGGTACTGAAAATGGGCGCGTATGGGTGTTGGGGTAGGGGTCAGGCAGCGGCGGCACTCCATGAGGGCGTTGCCAGCGACTTCACCCGAAAGCCAGAACTCCACGCCCCCCTCGCCCTCCAGGCGGGTGACATTAACCTTCCAGACAGCCTTTCCTTCCAGAGGAATGCGCTCGTTGTGCAGGGCAATGTAGTCCCAGATCTCGTCCCGCGCGCTGGTGCTGCCACCCTCGCGCATGAGCTGTGAGAGATTGATGCTTTGTAAAGGTCGTGGTTTCATTGTTCCCGGTGCTTGCTCAGTAAGCGTAGCTCTTTATGTTAGCGCCGAAACGCCTTCAGGTCAATGGGCGGTAAACTGTACGGGTATGAAGCACATTGGTATCTTAGGCGTTCCGATGGATCTGGGTCAGGGTCGGCGGGGGGTGGATATGGGGCCCAGCGCCATGCGCTATGGGCGCTTGCAGGAGGTGCTCGAGGGCCTGGGCCACCGGGTGCACGACTACGGCGATGTGCGGGTGCCGGTGGTCGAGAGCCTACGCCATGCCCAGCACGAACTTGGTGGAATAGGCTACCTCGAGGCCATTCGCACGGTCTGTTTGGACACCATAGCCGCCATCGATCAGATGCCTGCCGAGGTGTTTCCAATTGTGCTGGGTGGCGACCATTCCATCGCGATGGGTTCGGTCACGGGGGCCAGTCGGGGTGAGCGCGTTGGGGTGATCTGGGTGGATGCCCACGCCGACTTTAATACCCCCGAGACCAGCCCCAGCGGCAACATTCACGGGATGCCCCTGGCCCACCTGTGCGGCCTGGGCGACCCGCGTCTGGTGCACCTGGGCCGCCCTGGGGCCAAAGTACGGCCCGAGGATGTGGTGCTGATTGGTATTCGTAGTCTGGATCCGGGTGAGGTTCAACTGTTACGCGAGCGTGGGGTAACGGTATTCACCATGAAGGAGGTAGACGTACAGGGCATTCCGGCCATTGCCCGGCAGGTGGCGGAAAAATTCGCGAATTTTTCCAAAGTCCATGTCTCGCTAGATGCCGATGTGCTCGATCCAGAAATCGCGCCGGGGGTTGGAACCCCGGTGCCCGGCGGACTGACCTACCGCGAGGCGCATCTGCTGATGGAGCTGCTGGCTGATGCCAAAATTGTCACCAGCCTCGATATGGTCGAGGTGAACCCCATCCTCGATATCGCCAACCGCACCGCCAAGATAATGGTCGAGCTCGCCAGCAGCCTGCTGGGGAAGAAAATTTACTGGTAGCCCTGGTACAATCCCCAAATGTTGGTTATTCCTGCGGTAGATATCCAGTCTGGGCGGGCGGTTCGCTTGTTTGAGGGCGACCCTCGCCAGGAGACCGTTTATTACGAAAACCCAGTGGAAGCCGCCTTGCACTGGCAAAAGCAAGGGGCCCAGATGCTACACCTGGTAGATCTGGATGCGGCTACCGGCCGAGGGGAAAACCGGGCGGTGTTACGTGCAGTGGCCGAATCAATTACCGTCCCGCTTGAAGTTGGGGGCGGTATACGCAGCCTGGGGGCGGCCCGGGAAATCCTGGCTTTGGGGGCCAGCCGGGTGGTGGTGGGTACGGTGGCCGTGAAGGCTCCAGAAGTCCTGGGCCAGATGCTTCGGGAGTTTGGACCTGAGCGGGTGGTGGTAAGCCTGGATGCCCGGGGCCTGGAGGTGGTAGTCTCGGGCTGGGCTGAGGGAACCGCGCTTAGGGTGCAGGATATAAGCCAGCGCATATGGGAGATGGGCGTTCGAACCCTTATCTACACCGATGTACGCCGGGACGGAACCCTGGCCGGACTCGACCTCGAGGTTGTGCGGGAGGTGCGCGCAGCCTGGCCTGGCTTTCTAATTGCCGGGGGTGGTATTGCCTCGGATGCCGACTTGGAGGGCCTGCAAACCCTGGGTGTGGAGGGGGCCATTACCGGGAAAGCGATTTACGAGGGCCGTATCGACCTTAGGAAATGGGTTTAGGGCGTGCTTCGAATGGGCTGTTGGGCTGTCCTAAGAACCCAACAACACTGCTATCTAATGCCTGGGAAGCGTGCGGGGTCTGGGGTAAACTTCTGACATGAAAGTCCTGAGCGCGCTGGCCTTTGTGATTGTGCTGGGGGTGGTTGCCCTGACCTGGGCCCTGTATGTTTTTGAGCCTGGACTCGTGATTGGGACGCCCTGGGGCCTGGTACACCTGAGCGTACTGCTGGCGGTTGCTTTTGGGCTGGGCCTGGGTGTAATGGGCCTGTATGTCCTTACCGGCTGGTTGAACGCCCAGGCTGCCCTGCGCCAACGGAACCGCGAACTGCGCCAGATTAAGAGCGAGCTCGAGGCTCTTAGAAAGCAGCACCCCGAAGAAACCCCGGTCATCCCAGACCGGCAACCCTGAGCGAAACAAGGTCTGCGAATCCCATGGGTAGCCTGATTGGATGCGGAAATAGCCGCTGGGCTCATCTCGACTGCATAAGAGTTGGACAGCTTGGCTGTGTCGGCCTAGATTTCTTTCGGCCTACAATCTTGGACGCGCTGGGCTTGCGAGGGTTGTGATTTAGATGAAGTGGAAATTTAGAGAATGGCCCCATGTCGCCGAACTGCGTCCGTTGGTAGAGCAGTTGGGTATCCCACCCCTGGCGGCTGCGGTGCTCTGGAATCGAGGGTTTCGGCGCAAGGAAGACCTCGAGCCCCCCCTCACGCTCCTCCCCATCGAGGGCCTCAAACCAGCAGCTTTGCGCATCGTTGAGGCCCTGGACAAACGGGAGCGAATCCGGGTTCACGGCGACTACGACGCCGATGGTCTTACCGGCACGGCCATCTTGCTCAATGGCTTGGGAAAGCTGGGGGCCGATATCCACCCGTTTATCCCCCACCGCCTGAGCGAGGGCTACGGGGTGCTGATGGATCGGGTACCGGAGCACCTCGAGGCCTGCGACCTCTTCATCACTGTAGACTGCGGCATTACCAACCATGCCGAGCTAAAAGAGCTGGTCGAGAACGGGGTTTCGGTACTGGTGACCGACCACCACTCGCCGGGGGCAAGCACCCCGCCAGGCCTGATTGTGCACCCGGCCCTCTCACCGGGGCTGCAAGGCCAGCCACACCCCACTGGTTCGGGGGTAGCTTTCTTGTTGCTGTGGCAGGTATACGAGCTTTTGGGTCGAGATCCGCCCCTGGAGTATGCCGACCTCGCGGCCATCGGTACGGTGGCCGACGTGGCTCCCTTGCAGGGTTTCAACCGTGCGCTGGTTAAGGAGGGGCTGCGCCGCCTGCGTGACTCGGCTAACCTGGGCCTGAAGGTGCTGGCCGCCGAGCATTGCAGAGAGTTCAGCGCCAGCGAGATTGCTTTTCGCATTGCCCCGCGCATCAATGCCGCATCCCGCCTGGGTCAGGCCGAAGTGGCCCTGCAACTCCTGACCACCCAGGATCTTCTCCAGGCCCGCCCGCTGGCCGAATACCTCACTCAACTCAACGTCCGGCGACAGCGCATCGAGGAGGAGATGCTGGGGCGCATTTGGCCTACCATTGATCCTACCCATCCGGCGCTGATCATCCACGATACCCAGGGTCATCCAGGGGTGATGGGCATTGTGGCCAGCCGGGTGCTGGAACGCTACTACAAGCCGGTGTTCATCATTGCCGATGGCAAGGGCTCGGTGCGCTCGACACCCGGCATTAGCGCGGTGGGGGCCTTGCAGTCGGCCAGGGCCTACCTCAAACGCTTTGGCGGCCACGCCCAGGCAGCAGGCTTTGCTATTCAAGAAGAGCAGATTCCCGCCTTTACCGAGGCCATCCACCGCTATGCGGCCCAGTTCCCGGTGCCGGAGCCCGAACTGGTTCTGGATGGCTGGCTGGATGGGGAAGATTTAGATGAGTTGCACCGGGCTTTGCAATTGCTAGAACCCCTGGGTGAGGGCAACCCCGAACCGTTGTTTTATACCCAAGGCAGGCCGGAATATGTGCGCACTATGGGCGAGGGCCGACACCTATCGTTTCGCCTGAATGGCGTGCGCGTCGTCAAGTGGCGGGATAATGGCGAGTTTTTACCGGATACCCTCGAGCTGGCTGCGGGGCTGGTGGTAAATGAGTGGAATGGAGAGCGAAGCGTTGAGTTAAGAGCCCAGGCCTATCGCCCAAGTCCCGCAACCCTGCCGATGGGATGGGTTATGCCGGTTCCGTTTTCTGAGGCTGTTCGCCAGGCGGTAGCCCAGGCTGCCAAGGTCTATGTGCACCCCGAGGGGGCTGCCTGGTTTACCGATAGGGGGGCTCAGGTAGTGAAACCCGAGGAGGCCTGTTACTGGTTCAGCCTGCCGCCTGTACCGATCCGTCCTCCCAGAGTAAAGATTGCCCTCTCCGAGAAGGCCCTTCGAGACCTGGAGGCCAGCTCCGATCCCCTGGTGCGCGCCCTGGGCAGACGGGTCGTGGCGGCCTACCGGCTGGGGCTGGCGGTACAGTTAGGAGAGAGCCTCGAGCGTTACTGGCAGGCTTTGCAAGCTTACCCTTCCGAAGTACGCTGAACGAGCGTACGCAGCTCACGCTGTAAGTTTTCGCGGGCGGGCTGCTCGAGCTGGGCAAACCCCGGGGTCTGGTAGATGCGCTCACACGACAGAAACTGTTGGATAACCCAGGCGCGCCGCTCCCGGAACAAGGCCTCTGGCACCCAGGCGTACTCGTGTCGTATAGCCTGGGCATAGGCGGTATAGGTTTTGGGGTTGGCGCCTAGGATGGAACGGTCGGCGTCCAGGAACAAAGCCGCCTCGGGGTCGTCCGACCTGTGGTTTTGCGTGGCCAGGATAATTGCCGTCACCACCTGTGTAAGCAGTGGCTCTACCCCCAGACGCTTAAGGCTTTGTTCTGCCAGCAGTGCGCTCTGGGCCTCGTTGTCGGTGCGGGTGGGGTCGTAGACGGCATCGTGAAACCAGATGGCGAACTCGAGGTGGGGTTGTGCAGGCAGCAGCGTGAACAGGTGCTCGAGGTGGGCGAGGTTGTGATAGTACCGCTGGGGCTCGGCATGACGGGTGAGTAGGTCATCCAGTACGGCAAAATGCTCATTTGGATCAATGCCAAGTGAGATGAGCAAAGCATTCCAGCGGGCAATTAGCCGCTTGCGGCCTCCCTGGGACAACTTGAATTCGTGTCTCATACCGTTTCCGCTTGAATCCTTTACCGTTGGCCGTAGTCAGAGGTGAAGGATTCAAGCCGACCGAAGGGAGTAGAAAAGCATTTCTGTAGTATCGTTCACTTTGACAAGCCTAAACGATACTAATAATATCTTTTTGAATCCGGCGTCACGCTATCCAAAATCTGAGCACCCCGACCCGGGCCAATCACGACTTCAGCGAGACGCCCAGGGCTTTGGCCTCATACATGCGGTTATCCGCTGTAATGAGCAACCTATCGGGGGTCAGGCCGTCTTCGGGATAGGCGGCCAGCCCGATGCGTACCCCCAAGCGGTGCTTGTCAAAGCGTATGGACTCCACAACCTGGGCATAGCGGGTGGCCACTGCGATGGCCTCGGTCTTTTCGGTGTGTGGAAAAATGGCCGCAAACTCGTCGCCCCCCCAGCGGAACAGATGATCCCCCGCACGACGCTCTTTTTCCAGCAACTGAGCGACTTGAGATAAGGCCCTATCCCCGGTGGCGTGACCCAGACTGTCGTTGACGGCCTTAAATCCCTTTAAGTCCATCACCGCCAGGGCCAAAGGATAGCCATACCGAACGGCCCGCTCGAGCTCTTCCGCAAGCACTTTGTCGAAAGCCCGCCGGTTGGGCAGCTTGGTGAGGGCGTCGGTGAGGGCCGCCTCCTCCAGCAAGCGGTGGGTTCGAATGTCGTGCAATAGCGTAGCCAGCGGTGCTGCAAAAAATTGTGCGGCGCGCAGGCTATCTTCGCCAAAGGCCTGTGGATCGTGCAGGTTATCCAGGTTGAGGTAAGCCAGCACCTCACCCCGGTAGGCAATGGGCAGGCACAGGTTGGCCTGAATCTCGTGCACCCTGCCGGCCGTATCCATAATGTCCGCCGACGCGGTTCGATAACTGTACTCGGGGATGACGGTCGTTTCCGAGCTGATGACTCGAGGCATTCCCAGGTGAGCAGACTCTTCGCCCAGGCCATACCACCGGAGCATATCGGCTGGGCTGCTGGGTGCGGCGTGGAGACCTACTAGATCGTAGCCCACGGCGGCCTTGTAGCAATACAGCCCCCCATCGAGCACCAGCAGGCTACCCGCCTCGCTACCCGGCACCTGCTCGATGGCTTCTACCAGCATCATGTGATAGAGGTTCTCGGAGGGTTCCTCCAATAGTTCTTGCATCAGGTGGCCCACGCATTCGTGCCGGTTTTTTTCTATCAGGCGGTCGAAGCCAATTCCCAGGGTGCGGCAGAACAACAGCAGCAATTCCTGCTCGGCCTTGCGCCAGGTTCTTTCATGCAGCGTGCCGATAACCAGCACGTACCGGCTGCGCTGGGCCCCATGGGTGGGAACGGGATGTGCCACAAAAGTGCGCCAGCCCAAGGCCTGCAAAGCCTGTACCCCCCCCTGCTCTTCTGCGTAGCGTTGGGTGAAGAACGGATTTCCTGATACGTATACATCCCAGGCCAAGCCCTGACCATAGGGCAGGCCTTCCCGCAGAACCTCCAGCAGGGAGGGTTCGTTTACGCCTGTATAGGCCAGCGCTTGCATCCGGGCTCCTCGAACCTCCCACACCACCCCTGCCTCGAGGGAAAGACCCCTCGAGAGGAGGGTAAGGGCCATTTGCGCGGCTTCCTGTAAAGAACTTACTTTTTGTAGCTCCACCGAGAGATCGGAAAGCAGGCGGCGGGCCTCGAGGTCGGCCAGTCGGTCGAGCTGCAGGCTAACGGCCTTGGCAAAGCGAATAAACCCATCCACTTCTTCGGGTAAAAAGGGCCGATCCTTTTCCAGATTGAACACCGCGACCACCTCGCCCCGCTCGAACAGGGGAAGAGCCAATTCGGCCACGGTAGCCAGGCCGGGTGTTGCAACGAAATGAGGTTCCTGGCGCACATCGGGCACGTACTGGGGCTGGCCTTCACGAAAAGCCCGGCCCACTACACTCTGGGTGGAAAGCTCTCGGATACCGATATCGGGGCTGCTGGCGAGCAGCCGAAGGCTGTGCTCCTGGGACACCCATACACTGGCGTGGCCCCCGGTTACAAAATCGGTGAGCCGTTTGGGCAGGCTTGCCAGCAGTGCGTGGCGGCTGTCCAGCGCGGGTAAAACCTCCAGGGCTTCCGCTATTAGTTGGTGGCTTCGGGCCAGCGCTTTGGCGTGGCGATGGGCTGTGCGCAGACTACCGCCCACGCCGTTGGCGATCACCACCGAGAGGAGCAGCAATACCCCATCCATGGCCTGAACCCTACTCATAAGGGCCAGGAGCAAAGCCGATGCCCCAGCCGCTGAAAATCCCCAGGTGAGGCCATAGATGCTGGCGGTGGTGGCCGTAAAAATCATGAGGAAGGGCAGCTTATAGCTGTGATTTGGATACAGGAAATCCGACAACAGCACGCAAGCAAAGGCACACAAGGTGATTGAGCCATACAATAGGCTGCTCATTGGCCGACTGAATGCTCGGTTCATCAGCTTTCCCCCCGCAGAGCTTGTAGCTGCGCATCGGATGTTATAGCCGCAGGTCGCCCCAGCAGATAGCCCTGGCCCAGCCTAAAACCCTCGGCTACCAAAAAGCGATACTGGGCCTCGGTTTCGATACCCTCTACGATAACCTGAAGTTCCAGGCTGCGACCCAGGGCCTGCACGGCCCGCATGAGACGGGCCTCGGAAGTATTGGAAGAGGGATTGGGGCCTAAGTTTTTGACAAATCCCTGGCCCAGCTTAATGGCAGAGAGGGGTAAGGCAGTAATGCGCTCCAGAGAGGAAAACCCGGTGCCAAAATCGTCGAGGTGCAGTGGGTGCCCCTGAAGAGCCAGATTTTGCAGCACCGAAAGATTAATTTCGTCCAGCGCAGCCTGTTCGGTGACCTCGAGGATGAGCTGCTGGGGGGGCAGATTATGGTAGGCCAGGTGGGCAGCAATACGCCTGGGTAGACTTGGTTCGAGCTGGCTTCCGGCCAGGTTGACCGCGACCGGAATCCCCCAGGCCGCAGCATGTGCTACAGCCTCACCAATAATCCAGTCGCCCAGCTCTCCCATCCAGCCCTCTTCTTCGACGACAGGTAAGAACCTTGCTGGAGAAATCATACCCCGTTCGGCATGCAGCCAGCGTACGAGGGCCTCGAGGTGGTATAGCATCCCATTGTCCAGGGCTCGGATGGGCTGGTAGTATAGGTGGAAACCCAGGGGTGCTCCCCCAGATTTGAGTGGACGCAGGGCCTGCCCCAGGGCCTGGCGCAGCCAATAGTTCTCGAGGGTGCTATGTGCCAGCGATGGCTCATAAACATGAACCTGCCCAGGCCGGGCGTGCTGCAGGGCCATCTCGGCAGCCTGGGGAAGCTCGAGCAAATTGGTGCCCGGCTGGGCAAAGGCCACCCCCACATGGGGGCTGAAGTCGAGCTGTGACCAGCTGTTTACCAGCCTGCCGTGCACGCTATCTTTTAGTCTGGCCAGCACTGCCTGCAGATCTGATAGATTATCAACCCCTTCCAAAAGCAGCCAAAAAGTGTCTTTTTCGTAGGCTAAACGGTCGGCAGTGCGCAACTCGGCCTGTATTGCCTGGGCGATGGTCTGCACTGCAGCCGCCCAGATGCCCTCGCCCTCCAGGCGTCGGATTCGCTCGAGCGAGCGGCAGTGCAGGGCCAGCAAGGCTCGAGGGGCTGGCGGGAGGTGGGCCAGCGTTTCTTTTAGACCATGCAGGTTGGTCAGCCCGGTTTGTGGATCGTGATAACGATGATAGTGGGCCTCGCTGCGCAGCTCATCGTCGTACAGAAGCCAGGCTACATGGTGGGCCAGCCCCTCCAGATGGTGTAGATCAACTTCGTCGAAGGCATCGGCGCGTTCGAAGTGGTCGAGGTACAGATAGGCTCTGGCCTGATCCCTGACCACCACCGGGGTGGCCAGCATGGCCTGAATCGCGCTGGCACGTCCCGGCCCCTCAATGATGCCCCGCCGTTCGGGGTCGAGCCGCTGGTTGAAGCGAGCGATCTCGGTCTGGGTAAAGACCCGGGCCTGGATGTGCTGGCTCAACGAAAGGGGCTCCTGTGGGTGCAGATGAACTTTTCGCAGGGCTTCCAGGTCGTAGCCATGGGCGGCCACAAAGCGGAAGTGGCCATCCGGGTAGAGGAGGGTTGCACTGCCAGCCTGGGCTACCGGTACAACCTTGAAGGCTTCTTCGAGGATCCTTTGCAGAATGGCTTCGGGTGAAAGCAGCTCTTTCAGGCCGGAGGATAAAAGCGCCAGTGAAGCCTCCTGAAAGCGGGCCTGTCGGTAGGCGTCGCTGATGTCATAGCCCATGCACTGCACACCTACGGGCTGGGCCTGTCTATCTAGCAAAGCCATAAACTCCCAACGGCTGCGGTTCCAGGGCTTCTTGAGCGGCTTGCTAAACTCTACCCAAAAGGTCTGGCCGGGATTGCTCAGGGCTTGCTTTACGGTATACATGACCACCGGCAGGTCGCCGGGACTTATGTGCTGCAACGCACTGGCTCCTGTGGGTAAGCTTTGCAGTCCTATATACGCCAGATAGGCCCGGTTGGCGTAGACAAAACGCCCCTCGAGGTCGGTCTGAACGATCATGATCCCCTGCGACAGATTCAGCGGATCGAGATCCGGAGTGCTCGAGTTCGCGAGGCTTGTGGGCTCCGACATCTTCACTCCTGCAACGGAATATATAACCCCTTGCTACTCCAAACGGTAGCAAAAACCAGAGTTGAGCGATGGGTTATTTGAACAAACCAAAAAAGTGGCTGCAGTGCGAGATTTTTCTGACGCTGGCTTTTTATGCCAGATGAGAATGCATACCCAAACTTGATACTGTTGAGCTGGGTTAGCGGATATTGGGTACCGTTAGACTTGAACCTGGAGGGTGCAACCAACGTGCACCGGGTATGAAGCTGAGGATTTGTGTAATCGGCAAACCCCGACTGCCCTACGCCAAAGCGGGTCTGGCGGAGTACGCCGGGCGGCTGGAACGGTATACGCGGCTCGAGCTCCTCTACCTCAAGGAAGGCTCCCAGGCCCAGGAGGGGCAGCGCCTGCTGGAAGCCTCCGAGGGTTACCGTCGGGTGGTGCTGGACGAGCGGGGGCAGATGGTGGACACCCTGGCCCTCAAGGCGCGCCTCGAGGGCTGGGCCATGCAGGCCGAAAAAGGGGTGGCCTTCTTAATCGGGGGTGCCGAGGGCCACGCCCAGATGGTGCGTGACCAGGCCGACTGGGTTCTGGCCCTGTCCAGGCTCACCTTGCAGCACGAGCTGGCCCTGGTGGTTTTGCTCGAGCAGCTTTACCGCGTCGAAACCCTCAAGCGGGGGGAGCCTTACCACCGCTAACGGGCCGGGTAGCCCATCTGCCGCAGCCACTTCTCGCGGGTGAGGGTGGTGGAAAGGATGGGCTCGAGGACAATATCAATGTTGCTGGCATCGGGCATCACATGGGCGATATTGCCGTTCGTCCGGTACCACCCGAACAAATCGCCCTCATCCTGGATACCGTTGTTGTTGACATCCTTCCAGGCCGAGACGCGGTAGCCCACCAGCCCGCTGGTCGAGAGGCCGGTGCGGGTATAGGGGGCCTGGGTGCCAGTCTGGGTGATGGCGATGGGGTTGAAATCGAGCAGCAGGCTGAGCGTGGGGGTCTCGCGCAGCACTGCGTCAAAGTAGATACGGGTGTTCTGGATGTTCTGGGCGGGTGGAGGGGTGGTCGGGGGCTGCTGCACGCTGAGGGTGATGCGGGTCTCAGCTTCAACGGTCTGCCCGCCCACGCTGGCGCTGCCCCGCACCACCAGGGTGTAGGTGCCGGGGGTGCTGCCAGCCGGGATGGTCAGGGTGGTGCTGTTGCCTGCAACCGGGCTGGGCGGATTAAAGCTCGGGGTGGTGCCGGCGGGCTGCCCGGTTACGCTGAGGGCAACCGCCTCTGTAAAGTTGGTGCGGGCAATGCTCAGGGTGACCTGGGCGCTCTGGCCGGTGTTCAGGCTCAGGGCGTTGGGGCTGGCTGAGAGCACCAGCGAACGCGGGGGTGGGGTGTTGAGTCGCTCCAGGGCTGCTCTGGCATCCAGCAGGCCAGCGCCGCACTCGCTGCCGCTGGGCTGGTTGCACTGAGTAGCATCCAGGGGCTTGGCGGTCTCCTTCAGCAGGCTAATGGCCTCGGCGGCGGTGAGGGTGGGCTTCTTGCTTTTCATAAGGGCCAGCACCCCCGCCACGTGAGGGGCGGCCATGGAGGTGCCGGCTTTGCCACCGTACTGGCCGCTCGCCAGGGTGCTCACCACCTGCTGCCCGTCCGGCTCTCCTCCAGGGGCCATCAGGTCGATGCGGCTGCCGTAGTTGGAGTACGAGGCCCGGCTGCCGGCAGCATTGGTTGCTCCCACCGTAACCACCCCGCTGCACCCCGCAGGGCTGAAGGTGCTGGCGTCCACATTGGAGTTGCCCGCCGCCACCACGATGATGGCCCCCGCGTTGCTGGCCTCGTTGATGGCCTGCTGGAGGGCCGGGGCGTTGGTGCAGGCTACGGGCCCCCCCAGCGACATATTGATGACCTTGGCCGGGTTGGGGTTGGCAGGAACCCCGGCCACGCTCAGACCGGCGGCCCAGCGCAGGGCGTCGGCCACGTCGGCCAGGGTGCCGCTGCCCCCGCTCAGGGCGCGCACCGGAAGCAGCCGGGCGCCCCAGGCGACCCCCGCCACCCCCAAGTTATTGTTGGTCGCCGCCGCCACCGTGCCGGTGACGTGGTTGCCGTGGTAGTCGCTGCCGGGCGCGGTGTCTTCGGGGTTGCTGTCCCGCCCATCGCCGTCGCCCGAGCTGGCAGCATCGGAGTAAAAATCGTAGCCGGGTAGCAGTTTTCCGGCCAGGTCGGGGTGGCCGGCCACCACCCCCCCGTCAATCACCGCCACCGTGACCGGGTTGGAGCTGCCGGTCTCGAGATCCCAGGCCTGGGGCAGCCGGATGGCCTCGTAGTGCCAGCGCTGGTCGGCGTACAAGGGGTCGTTGGGCGTGGCCTGGCCGAAAAGGCGGTAGTTGGGGTGGGCAAAGGCCACATCGTTGCGGCGTTGCAGCTCGGCCAGCACGGCCAGGGTCTCGGCCCGGCTCAGGCCGGCCCGGTACAGGAAGGTACGCTCGAGGCTCAGCGGCCTGACCTGCTCAAGCTCCACCCCCGCGGCCGAAAGCCTGCCCAGCGATTGTAGGCTCACCTGTGGCTTGAACTGTACGATCAGCTCTCCTTCCACAAAAGGCGCCGATAGGTCGGCAGGTGGAAGCGTGGTTTGCAGACTGATGCGCACGGTTCCACTGATCACGCCGTTGCCAGGTGGTGGGGGTGCGGGGGGCTGGTTCGTGCAGGCGGTGAGTACGAGCGCAAGCAGGCCAATCCAGAGAATACGCAGCATGGGTTTAGCATATCGGTCGGTCTTGCACAGGCTATGAAAACAGATTAAAGGGCGCTTTTCCTTTGCCCCAGAGCCAAGGGTATATATCCAACAATCGCCAGGGCGATAAGGGTCGCCCAGACGAGCAAAGCGGTGCTGTACTCGCTCAGGCCCAGCACCACCCCCATCCCCCACTGGAGCAGAAACACCCCCATGAACCCCATAAAGTTGATGGCCGTAACGGCCCGTCCGGTGAGTGCGGTGGGGAAAGCCAGGCGGGCCTGGGCCAGGCTCAGGATATTAAAGGCGCCGGTGAAGCCCATCAGCCCGTAGGTCAGGTAAAGGCCCCAGGCGGGCATCTGGGGCCACAGGGCCAGCAGCAGAGGCCCCAGGGTAAACCCAAGACTGGCCGAGAGCAACACCCGCGGCAGACCCCAGCGGTCGGCCAGGGGGCCACACAGCAAAAAGCCCAGCAGCGCGGCCAGTGAGAAGGTGAAGAGCACGCTGCCGACCTCGAGGCTCCCCAGCCCCCGCACCTTGAACAAAAAGTCGCCGCCCCACAGGGTCTGCCAGGCCAGAAACCCGCCCCCCACCATAAAGTTGAGCCAGCCCATGCGCCAGAACTGGCTGCTTCGCCAAATTAGGCTGGCGTTGCCGGCCTGGGTGCTCCGGGGCAGCGCCATGCCCTTGGGGGCGTTGCGTACCCCCAGGGCCACCACCAGCGCCACCAGCACAATCACCAGGGCCCCCCACTCGAACACCCCGCGCCAGCCGATCTGCTCCTTGAGCCAGGCCAGGGGGCTCGAGGCCGCAATGGCCCCCGAGGCCCCCAGGGCCACATACAGGCTGCTGATGCTGGCGTAGCGGTGAGCAGGGAACCACAGCGAAAACGCCTTCAAAGCGCCCATCAGGGCCGCCGCAAAGCCAATCCCCAGCAGCGCCCGTCCCGCCGAAAGGGTCAGAAAGTCCTGGGCCGAGGCAAAAATCAGGGCCCCTATGGCCCCCAACAGCATGAGGGCCGGGTGCACGAAGCGCGGGCCAAAGCGATCCAGGAGCGCGCCTAAGGGCAACTGCGCAATGGCAAAGGTCAGGTAAAACAGGCTGGTCATCAGGCCTAGCTCGGCCGAGGTGAGGCCCAGGTCGCGCCGCAGGTCGGGCGAGATGACCGCGTTGGTCGCGCGGAAAAAGTAGGAGAGGAAGTAGGCCAAAAGCAGGATGATGAAAACCCGAAGGGCCGCCGACATGTTCTGTATCCTACCCCTATGAACGCCAATGTGTCCTCTGCCCTGTGGCTCGAGCTTCTGGGCGGGCTGCTGGTGGTGCTGGGAGCGCTGCTCGCCGGGCTGGCCTTCACCCTGGCCGGCCAGACCATTGACCCCAGCCTCGAGAAGAACCTGCTGCGCATCCGGCTCGACCTGCCGGGTTTTCTGGATGGGCTGGCCCGTCACCTCGCCACTGCCGGGGCCTGGATGGCTGGGGTGGGCGCGCTGCTCTTTTTTGGGGCCGCCTACCTGGTGCGGCTCTTCCGGCTGCTGCTGGGCCTGGCGGCCTTGTTTGCGGTGGGGGTGTGGGTCTGGCTAGCGCTTAAGGCTTAGGAGTTCGACAGTTACCCCTTCAGATTGAGTTTTGACCAACCCCACCCCCTGGGCATACCACGTGGTGGTTTTCACCTCGAGGTTCATCGGCATGCTCTGTCCCGCCGACCTCATGCTCCCGCGGATGGACATGGTGCTTTCGACCTTGTAGGCACTAAAGCGGCCTGCCGGCACGCCAACGCTCTCCTGGCCCACCACCTTGCTAACCACGTTCATAGTTTGATCGACCTGCAGGGTCATGTTCGGCTGTTTGGCCTCGCCCGCCACTTCGTAGCCGTAGCTCCAGGTGGTTCCAACCCGCATTCCCTGGGGAATTACCACCCCACTCACTTTGCGGGTTTTAAGGTTCATCTGCATTCCCTGGCTGCCTGGCGGCTGGAGGTACTCGAGCTGGGTGAGGCCTTTAGCGCCGCAAGCCCAGCGGATATCGAAACTAAAGTCTCTGAAGGCTAGACGCTGGACAAAACCCTTGTCGCTCACCTTGATGATGCTGGCCGTGTGGGTCGAGTTATCTGGGCTCGAGCGGTAGCTCCAGACCCAGCCCTCGTGCACCGGAAAAAAGGGATGGTTGCACTGGGCCCAGGCTAAAGAGGCCAGTACCAGTATCGAGGCCGCAAGCAATTGGCGCATACGCTGCTCCTTTTTACGAGGATATTCTGCCGGGTGTTATATCAGCGTTATTTTGCGACACTTCGCTTATACCCTCAACACATCCGATCACGGGCCTGAAATGAACCCTCTGCCCTAAACTTTCAGACGCCAATGGGCTACCCTGATTACATGGCTATCGTTACGCCGCAAACCCTTCGCCAGGACTTTCCACTGCTCGTGCACCATCCCGAGCTGGTCTACCTCAACTCGGCGGCCACCAGCCAGAAGCCCGAAGCGGTCATCGAGGCGGTATCCCGCTACTACCGGAAACTCAACGCCAGCGTGCACCGGGGGGCCTACACCCTCTCGGCGCAGGCCAGCGAGGCCTACGAGCAGGCCCGCCGCACCCTGGCCCGCTTTATTGGGGCCGAGGAGCGCGAGATTATCTTCGTGCGCAACACCACCGAGGCCCTCAACCTGGTGGCCTATGCCTGGGGGCTGCGCAACCTGCGGCCCGGCGACGAAATTCTCCTGACCGAGATGGAGCACCACGCCAACCTGGTGCCCTGGCACCTGGTCTGCGAGCGCACGGGGGCCAGGATCAAAGCCATACCGCTTGGGGATGATGGGCGCTTGCAACTGGAGCACCTCAGCACCCTCCTCACCGAGCGGGTCAGGTTGGTGAGCGTGATGCACGTCTCCAATGTGCTGGGCACCGTTAACCCTGTGGCCCAGATCGCCCAGGCGGCCAGGGCCGTGGGGGCCTTGGTGGTGGTGGATGGGGCCCAGTCGGCCCCCCACATGCCCGTGGATGTCCGGGCCCTGGGAGCCGATTTCTATGCGTTTTCCGGGCACAAGATGCTGGGGCCTACCGGCATCGGGGTGCTCTGGGGGCGCTACGAGGTGCTGGAAACCCTGGCCCCTTTTTTGGGGGGCGGCAGCATGATCCGCGAAGTTTACCTAGATCGCTCCACCTATGCCCAGCCCCCTCAGCGTTTCGAGGCCGGAACCCCGGCGGTGGCCGAGGCCATTGGGCTGGCGGCGGCGGTGGAATACCTCGAGCGTCTGGGTATGGCGAACGTATGGCAACACGAGCTCGAGCTCGCCGCCTACGCCCTGAAGCGCCTCGACGAAGAACTCCCCGAGGTGCGCACCTTTGGCCCCCGCGGCCCCGACCGGAGCGGGGTGATTCCCTTTGTGCTGGGCGGCATCCACGCCCACGACGTGGCCACCGCCCTCGACCAGTACGGTATCGCGGTGCGGGCCGGGCACCACTGCGCCCAGCCCCTGCACCGCAAGCTGGGGGTGGCGGCCACGGTGCGGGCCAGCTTTTACGTCTACACCACTAAAGAAGACGTGGATCGCTTCATCGAGGCCCTGAAGAAGGTGCGCGACTTTTTCAAAGACTGGCTATAGCACGGGGGACTTACAATAGACCGTATGAGCCTCCTGGAGGAGCTGTACAAGGAAATCATCCTGCGCCACTACAAGTCGCCCCACAACTACGGCTCGCTGGAATCAGCCAACGTGCGGGTCATGGGGGACAACCCCTCCTGTGGCGATCAGATCGAGCTATTGGTCGAGACCGATGGCGAGCAGATTGCTGACCTGCGCTTCCGTGGGCAGGGCTGCGCCATCTCGCAGGCCTCGGCTTCCTTGATGACCGACCTGGTCAAGGGCAAGACCTGGGCCGAGGCCCTCGAGCTCGAGCGCAAGTTCAAGTCCATGATTCTGGACGGTACGCCGCCCGCGCCTGAGCTGGGTGATCTGGCGGCCCTGTCGGGGGTGCACAAGCTGGCGGCCCGGGTCAAGTGCGCTACGCTGGCCTGGAACGCCCTCGAGCAAGCGGCCCAGGAAGCCAGAACCAAGGCCCAGGGCACCTAGCACAGGAGGGTGCTGAAGTCGTTGAAATCGGCGCGGAAGCCGCCGGGTACGCCTTTAGCAATGACCGAGACCGCGTCGTGGGAGTGCAGGCTCTCGAGGTGCGAGCAGGCCACCTGGAAGTCGTGGATGCGCCGGTCGGCAATGAGCTGCTCGTAGAGCAGCCGGGCGGCGTCCTCCACAAACTTCACATAGGCCCCGTTCAGCTCGGCAAAGGCCTGTTCGTCCTCGCGCTTGACCATCACCTGGGTCTCGGTTTTGAGGGCCGCGCGGGCGTGATGGATCAGGTCTTCCAGGTGCAGCGAGGTGTCCGGGGCGACCTCTACCTTGATGCGGGCCTTGGAGCGCTGGCTGTGGGGGATGGCATACGCCCCCCGGACATCGCGGGCGTGTTCGGCTAACTCGGCGGAGCAGGGGCAGGCCGAGGAGTAAACGAAGTCGAGCTCGACAAAGCGCCGCAGAGTACCGTTTTCTTCCAGAACGGCCTCGTAGCTGCCGCTGTAGTACTGGTAGCCCTCGAGGCCGGAGCGCAGGGCCGAGACCAGCATGGGGTAGTTGAAGGCCACCTTGACCCGTGCGCTCATACTATCGAGGTCGCGGCGGTAGTTCTGCACCACCTGGGCCAGGGTATCCAGGCTAAAAACCTCATCTTTGTGGGCATAAAAGGTGCGGATGATCCGGCTCATGTTGATGCCCTTGAGGTTGGCCTGGAGCGATACCGTGCCGGTGACACGGGCCTCGAGGGTCAGGGCCTCGCCGGCTGAGGTGGCGAACCTGAGCGGGAGCCGGAAGCCCGAGATGCCCACCTGCTGGATGGCGACATTGGCCCCTTCCACCGAGTCCACGGTCTCGGTCATATCGGGCAGGCTGGCCTTGTAGGCCGCGTCGGGCTGGAACTGGTGGTCGTAGTGGCGGGTGATGACGGGTTCCGCGCCGTCGGTGTTGCGGAACAGGTAGGCTTTTTTGCCACCGTTTTTATCGAGTTTGAGGGGGGGTGTATCGAGGATTTGCTTATTGTCGTAGCTAAGCAAGGGTGTCTCCTTTTTCGTCAGCAACCTCGAGCAGTCTGACGGGTGCATATGCGAAGGGAATCTATTGTGTGGTGTCCTGGGCTGCTTCCCTTCACACGAGCCCGGGCACCAATTGCAGTCTAGTCCAACTGCACCTACATAGCATGCCACCTTATACACAAACTGAACGTAACCTAGACGCTAGTTTTCTTGAAACGGGCATACATCCGTGGATACCTCCAACATCAGCCTAGCGTCTCGACGGGCCTATCTGTGTAAAAGCCATTACCAGGGCTTTTTCTGACCAATGGCTTGGTTTGTTTGCTGCTACAGATTCCATCCCCCTGAAACCTCCATGACCTGTCCGGTAATGTAGCTGCTCTGCTCATCCACAAAGAACAGCACCGCTCGAGCCAGCTCTTCCAGATGTGCCAGCCGACCCATGGGAATCTCTTTCAGAGGTTTGGAGACGGAGTTCTCGGCCACCCCCGGTGCGACCACATTCACCGTGATACCCCTGGGGGCCAGGCGCTGGGCCAGGGCCTTGCTGTACAGAATCAGGCCGGTTTTGGCGATTACGTAGGGGGTAATTTCCGGGCGGGCCAGCAGGTTTTGCGCGCCGGCGAACCCGATATTGACCACCCGTCCATAGCCGGTCTGGCCCAGGTAGGGGAGGGCGGCCTGGGTCAGGTAAAAAGGCGCATTCAGGTTGGAGTCCAGCATGGCCTGCCATTCCTCGGGGGTGGTTGCTTCGATGGGCTTCTTGAGGTAGTTGCCCACGTTGTTGACCAGTACCTGCAAGCCCCCAAGCTGCCCGGCCACCTCCTCGATGAGTCCCTGGGCTTCCTTGACCTGTGTGACATCGGCCTGCACCCGGATGGCCCGCACCCCGTGCTGAAGGGCCTCCTGGCGGGTTTGTTCGGCCTCGAGGGCGCTCTGGTGGTAGTGCACCGCCACATCGAACCCCTGCCGGGCCAGCGCCAGCACAATGGCCCGCCCGATGCCCCTGGCCGAGCCGGTGACCAGGGCCACCCGGCTCATACCGCCCCCCTTCCCATGTAGGCCTCCAGCAGGGTACGGGTGATGTTGTTCAGGGGATACTGGAGCGCTTCCTGGGGACTGACCCAGGCCCACTCGAGGATTTCCTGGTTGGGGCGGACGGTCTCATCCGGGCTTTCGGCAAAGTAGTTGATGAACAGAAAGTGCAGGGGTTTGTAAAACTGGGGGTCGAACACCCCCTCCAGCAGCAGGGCAAAGCGGATGTTGGCGAGCTCGAGGCCCACCTCTTCGCGAAACTCCCTCTGCAAAGCGGCCTCGAGGGGTTCGCCCCATTCAACCTTGCCCCCCGGCACTCCCCACCAGCCCTGCCACTTGCCGGTCTTGACGATTAGCACCCGGCCCGAAGGCCCTTTCACCAAAGCGCCCACGGTGGGAATCGGATATTTTGCCTCCATACCGGGCTTTAGGCTACGCTGCCAGGCCACTACAGAAGGTGCCGAAGGTTAACATGGCTGGCTCCAGTTGGGGCTAATTCTGCAATACCCTGTACACCGCATAGACCCGCCCATTTTTGGGATAGGCCTCGAGGCTGTACAGCACCTCGTGATTGGGTAAGCGCGCGGTGGTCTTTTGCGGCAGGTCGGTTTCAAAGGCTACCACCAGGGGGTCCTCGCGGCGAAAGCCTGCCCCGCGGCTCACCCAGCCCACAACCTGCGGGTGCTTGGCGCTGAAATAAACCCGCAGGGGTTTGCTACCGGCCATCAGCACGATGGAAGGAACCGGGCCCCGCTCGGCCAGAGCGATAATAGCCACTTCCTCCGAAACCTGGTGCAGCTCGGCCAGCTCGGGTATCAGCCGGGGGGTCTGGCCTTTTCTGGCGATGGCTGCCTCCACCGCCTGGCCGGGCAGCAGCATCTCAGCGGCCCCCAGGTTGCAGAGGGCCTCGAGCTCCTTTTCCAGCTCCTGACCCGCGTACGCTTCGTGCAGCTCGGAGAGCAGGTCGTCGTCCTGCTGGATTAGCACGTGCATCACCTCGTGGGCCAGGGTAAACCGCTGGCGTTTGGGCGGGGAATCCTGGTCAATCAGGATGTGATTTTTCTCTGGCACCAGCGCCCCAAACTTGCCATCGGGCAACCGGCCATACGATAGACCGGCCCCGATACCCCCGGCCAGCCGCTCGGGCGTGAGAGGGGCGTGGGTCTTACGGTATTCCTGGGCCAGCTCGATGACCCGGTGTCTGAGCTCCATCGCCATCCTCCCGCCAGGCTACTGTATGGCCACGAAAACCGAAACCCGCTGGGTGTTTTCGTAGACTTCGTAATCGAAGGTGAAGGCCCGCTTGGGCGCGCCGGGCTGCTGGAAATAGGCCCGGATTTGCTGCCAGGCCTCTTTTACCGATTCCGGTCTGGCACTCGGCACACTAAACATCAGATACCGGCCCCCAGGGACATTCAGGCCGCTCAGGCCGGATGGAACGTCGTCCTGCCCCCGCACCTGGTAGCCCAGCAGCACCGAGAAAGGGCCCTGCTCGCTTTCGTAGTGGAAATAGACCACAAAAGGTTTGCCCTTAGCCAGACGCTTGGGGATGAGCAGCTCGAGCGCCCCGCTTTCTATCTTTTGCCAGAGCGGAGGAATCCGGGCGGTCTGGGGGTCTTGCTCCAGGGCCAGGCTGGTGCGCACCTCGTACCCCGCGACAAAAAAGCCGGACTCGAGGGTGCGAACGGGGCGTTCCATAGTCTTATTATGGCCGATTAGAAGCACCTTCCTGCAAAACTCCGTACAAATGCGCTTCTCTGGGGCTTTGTATAAAAAAGATGATGACCAGCGGTCACCATCTTTGAGGTTTTAGAGAAATATCCTAGCCTTCCAGCACCCGCTTGAGGTGCAGGAAGATCTCGTACCAGTCGCGCTTGGACTCCGGGCGCTTGCCCCGCAACTCGATGCGGGCCAGGGTGCGCTGCCACTCGGGGGTGATCTCGGCCCCCAGGGTGGGGTCGGCGATGAGTTCGGCCAGACCCTTGGGCAGCGAGGCTTCGGTGCGCTCGCCGTAGAAGTCTACCGGGGCCAGCAGGTCGTTGACCGATAGGCTGTAGGAGGTCGCCAGGGTTTGCAGGGTGTCGAGGGAGGGGTTGGTGCGGCCCCGCTCGAGGTCGGAGAGGTAGGGTACCGAGAGCCCGCTTTTTTCGGATAGGTCTTTAAGGCGCCAACCCTGCTGGGTGCGCAGTTCGCGGAGACGTTCGGCTAGTGTCATGGTTCTGACGGTAGCATAAAACGTTTCTACGGTCAAGACGTAATGTCCCGTATCCGCTATTGCGTTATGCAGATAGATTATGCTATTATCATAACGGGAGGCGGACATATGAACATCAGCGAAATCGTCTGGAAGTCCGTGGGGCGTGGTGCAGCACACCCCAGCGAGGTTCTCAATGCCCTTATCGAGCTGGATAACCGCAAAGGCCAGATAGGGCTGTGGGCTCTGGAGAACGAACTGCGCGCCAAAATGCCCCTGCTTCGCCCTGCGGCCCGGCCTCTGGCCCAGGCCTGGCTCGAGGCCACCGTCCTCTACCGCACCACTTACTACCCCGAAGGCCGCCTATCCAGGCTGTTTCACCGTTTCGTTCAGCCCGAACAACTGCCCCTTCCCTTCGCAAGCTAGCCCCGCGGGGTGACCATGTTTTCTACGCTTTTTGCAGAAATAGAAGCCCGGTATCGGCACGAGCGTTTGCTCGAGGAAACCCTGGGGGTTGGCCCCAGCGTTCACAAAGCAGTACAGGAGGCCCGCATGATGCAACTCGCCCAGCAGACCCAGGCTTCGGTTGCGGAGAATATCCGTCGTGTGTCCGCGTATGTGTTTGTTTCGTGTGCCCAACCCAAGCGTATCGTGCAGGCCCTGAGCCGCCTGCCAGGGGTGATCAAGGCCGATGCCTTGCTGGGGGCCTCCGAGGCCGTGCTGGTGGTGGAGCGGCACAATTTTGAGGCCTTGCAGTCGCTTCTGACAGAAGTACAATCCACCCCAGGTGTTCGTAAGATTTCGGTCAAACTCGCGGCCTGAAGGGTAATTGCGTCCTGTGGGCGCACCAGGAGGTGCTGAATGTTCAAGATCGTGCCCAATCTCTGGTTTGACAAAGAGGCCGAGGAGGCCGCTCGGTTTTATTGCGATGCAATTCCGGGTTCCAGGATAAATAGTTTGGTTGTTTTGCGCGATACGCCTTCGGGTGACTGCGACCTGGTCTCGTTTGAGCTGGCCGGCCAGCCCTTCATGGCCATCAGCGCGGGGCCGTTTTTCAAGCTCAATCCCTCCACCTCGTTTATTCTCAGCTTCAACCCCTCCCAGGGGCGTACCCAGGCCGACCTCGAGGCCCTCTGGAACAAGTTGCTGCCAGGGGGTAGCGTGCTGATGCCATTACAGGCCTATCCCTTTGCGCCCCTCTACGGCTGGATTCAAGACCGCTACGGCCTTTCCTGGCAGCTTATCCTCTCCGACCCCGGTGGCGAGGCGCGTCCTTTTATAACGCCCGCGCTATTGTTTGTGGGCGAGGTATGCGGCAAGGCCGAGGAGGCCCAGGACTTCTATACCTCGGTGTTCCCCAACGCTCGACGGGGAGCGACGATGCGCTATCCGGCGGGCATGGCGCCCGAGCGCGAAGGTACCTTGATGTACAGCGAGTTCATGCTGGAGGGCCAGTGGTTTGCCGCCATGGACAGCGCCTACCCGCACAACTTCGCTTTCAACGAGGCCATCTCGTTCATGATTTACTGCGACACCCAGGCCGAAATTGACCATTACTGGACGAAGCTCTCAGCGGTACCGGAGGCCGAGCAGTGTGGCTGGCTCAAAGACAGGTATGGTCTGAGCTGGCAGGTAGTGCCCCGGGCGTTGGAGCAGATGCTGCAAGACCCCGACCCAGAACGGGTCAACCGGGTTAACCAGGCGGTGCTTCAGATGAAAAAGCTTGACCTGGCCGAGTTGCAAAAGGCCTATGCCTGAACGGTTGTGGAAGCAACTTCGAGGTAGATTATGACGATAAAAGTATCGGCGTGTATACCGGTGATACCCAGCCGCGATGTGCAGGCCTCGCTCCTGTTTTATCAGACCCACCTGGGTTTCCAGGATCCTTTTACCTGGGGCGAGAACCCGGTGGAGTACGGCGGGGTGAGCCGGGATGGGCTACGGCTGCACTTCTACCTCGAGCCCAACCCCGAAATCAGCCGTAACTATGCCTTCCGGCTCGAGGTGGACGAGGTAGACCTGCTCTATGTGGCCTGCGAGGCTGCCGGCATCGTGCATCCCAACGGCAGGCTGGAAAACAAGCCCTGGGCCACCCGCGAGTTCACCATCCTCGACCCCTCCGGGGTGGCTATACGGGTTTACCAGGAACTTATGGGATAATCCGCTCTCTGGGCGCCTGTAGCAAGGCCTTGCCCAAAGCCTCGCCGGGCTTGCCGTCGCCCCGGTAGGCCTCGGGTTCTTTCTCGATCCAGGCGTAGCCCTTGTGGTGGAACTGCAGGCTGCGGAAGCCCTGGGCAAAGGCCGCCTCGATGAGCTGGCCCAGCGAGCCGGCCTCGAGGCCCTTTTCTTTTAGTGCCTCGAGCAGTTCGGCTGGCAGATCGGGCTCGAAGCCCTGCTGGGCAGAAAGCTGCTGGTAGGCGGGCTCGCGCTCTTCCATGGTGCCGCCCTGGGCGAAGTAGCGCTCCAGAACCCTGTACCAGTCGCCGCTTTTGGTGATGGGGGCCATGGCGGCATAGGCCTGCTCGAGCGCCTCGGGGCCGTAGTCGTGGTACTGGTTTTCGTGCACCACCAGCGCCCGCGGCAGGCGGGGGCGGGGGGCCGGGCTTTCGTCCGGCACCCCCACGCACAGACCGGCCACCGGCACCACCCCCTGCGGCAGTCCGCACAGCGCCTTAATTTCCTTTATGCCGTTCAGCACCCCGCCAATCCACACGATGCCATAGCCCAGGCTCTCGGCCATGGTAGCCAGGGCGCTCCCGGCCAGCACCGCGTCGGTGATAGCAAAGTGCAAAGCGGTGCGGGGCCAGTGCCCAAACACCCCGCCCCGGTGCTCCACCAGCCTTCGCAGGCGGTACACGTCGGCCAGAATCAGGAAGAACTCGGCGCAGGTCTCGATGTGGGGGTTGTGGCCGGAGTGACTTGAAACCTTGCGGCGTAGTTCGGGGTCGCTGACGCGCAGCAGGCTGTACATCTGCGCGGTGGCGTCGGTGGGGGCCCGCTGGGCCGCAAAGAGAATCTTTTCCAGGTCGCCTTCGCGCAGGGGCTCGGGTTTGAACTTGCGTACGCTAGCGCGACGCTGGTATAGCGGGTAAAGGTCGTTCACAGGGGTAGCCTAACGCCGGGCGGCGTGTCCAGACTGTGGCCTTACTCGTCTAGCCTCTTCTCCATGCAAAGGCTCACGGGGTCTTCAAAGTAGGGGCCAAACGGCGGGATGCGCCGGAAGCCGAAGCTCTGGTATAGGCCAATGGCCTCGGTCTGGAAGACCCCGGTCTCGAGCCGGAGCACCCGCAGGCCCCGCTCATAGGCATGGGCTTGCAGGTGGGTCAAAAGCTGCTTCCCCACACCCTGCCCACGAAACGCAGGCCGCACGTACATCCGCTTGAGCTCGGCGTACTCGTCGCCAAATAGCTGCACCCCACCACAGCCCACCGGCTGGCCGTTCAGGTAGGCCACAAAGAAAGCGACCTCCTGCTGGATGAGTTTTTCTACGCTATACCCGTGGCGGCTTTTCGGGGGGTACAGCGGCTCCAAGACCGCATCAAGTTCGGCGATCAGGGCCCTGGCTACTGGGCTGTCCGGGGGTTCGGCCTGGATGTGTAGGGGCATGCCCTAGCTTAGCACCTCTATGCCGGGCAGGGTGCCGAGTTCCAGGAGCTCGAGGCTGGCCCCGCCGCCCGTGGACACATGGCTAAACTTATCGGCCATGCCCAGTTTGTTGGCCGCCGCCACCGAGTCGCCCCCGCCAATCACGGTAAAGGCGCCCTCGAGCCGAGCGATGGCCTCACCCACGGCCAGGGTACCCTTGGCAAAGTCATCTATCTCAAAGACCCCCATAGGGCCGTTCCAGAGCACCGTCTTTGCACCTCGCAGCGCCCCGGCGAAGGTTTGGGCGCTCTCGGGCCCGATATCCAGCCCCATCCAGCCGTCCTCGATGGCGTTTGCAGGCATGATTCGGGTGGGCGCCCCGGCCTCAATTTTTTGTGCCGCCACCACATCGGTAGGCAGCAGCAACTTAACCCCCAGGTCGGACGCCTTTTTGAGCAGGTCGCGGGCCAGATCCAGCTTGTCGTCTTCCACCAGGCTCTTGCCCACCTGCCCTCCCTGGGCCTTGATGAAGGTGAAGGCCATGGCCCCCCCAATCA
Organism: Meiothermus sp.; assembly: GCF_026004075.1. Taxonomy (NCBI): domain Bacteria; kingdom Thermotogati; phylum Deinococcota; class Deinococci; order Thermales; family Thermaceae; genus Meiothermus; species Meiothermus sp. The sequence goes on from NZ_BPIK01000001.1 coordinate 640,650, forward strand.
CCATCCCGGTCACTTTGGGCAGCAGGTTCTCGATCACCCCAATCTTGTCCGAGACCTTGGCCCCGCCCAGCACCACCCAGTAGGGCTTTTCGGGGTTGTGCAGCACCTTGCCGATGCTTTCAACCTCCTTTTCCATCAGGAAGCCTGCATAGCTGGGCAGGTATTTGGCTACCCCGGTTACCGAGGCATGGGCCCGGTGGGCTGAACCAAAAGCGTCGAGCACAAAGGCATCGCCGAGTCGCGCAAACTTCTTCGCCAATGCTTCGTCGTTCTTTTCCTCACCCGGCTCGAAGCGCACGTTGTCCAGCAAAATGACCGAGCCGGGGGGCGCGGCCTGAACGCGCTCTAGGGTGGCCTCGCTGGCCGGGGTCAACTCCGGCGAGCCCCCGATGAAAATCACCGGCTTGCCCAGGTGTTTTTCCAGAACCGGGGCCACGGGTGCCAGGCTGCTGGCCTCCTCGTAGCCGCCCTTGGGACGCCCTAGGTGCGAGAACAACACCAGCGTAGCCCCCTGATCCAGCAGGTGCTTTAGCGTGGGGATGGCCGCTGCCACCCGGGTCTCGTCCTTGACTTTGCCATCCTTGATGGGCACGTTGAAGTCTACCCGTACCAGTACACGTTTGCCGGCAGCGTTGAAGTCTCTGAGTGTTCGCATGGTGGATCTCCTAGACAAATGCCCTCTCCCGCTGGGAGAGGGGTTGGGGTGAGGGGCGGGGTAAAGGTGAAACTGCTCACCCCGTGCGCCCCCTCCAAAGGTGCGGGCTTATAGCTTTTTACCGATGTACTCAGCCAGGTCGGCCACGCGGCAGCTATAGCCCCACTCGTTGTCGTACCAGCTCACCACCTTGACCAGGTTGCCTACCACCAGGGTATCCAGGGCGCTAAAGATGGAGGAGTGGGGGTCGCCCTTGAGGTCGCTGCTCACCAGGGGCTCCTCGGTATAGGCCAGGATGCCTTTCATGGGGCCCTCGGCAGCCGCTTTCATGGCGGCGTTGATCTCTTCCTTGCTGGCTTCCCTGCTCAGGATGGCCGTGAAGTCCACCACCGAGACGGTGCTGGTCGGGACGCGGAAGGCCATGCCGCCAAACTTGCCCTTGAGCTCGGGAATCACCAGGCCAACCGCCTTGGCCGCGCCGGTTTCGCTGGGCACGATGTTGAGGGCTGCCGCCCGGGCGTCGCGGGGGTCGTCCTTGACAGCGTCCACCAGGCTCTGGCTGGCGGTGTAGGCGTGCACAGTGGTCAGGAGGCCCTTTTCGATGCCGAAGTGGTCGTTGAGCACCTTGGCTACGGGGGCCAGGCCGTTGGTGGTGCAGCTCGCGTTGGAGATGACGTGGTGCTTGGCCGGGTCGTACATGTGCTCGTTTACGCCCATCACCACCGTGAGCATATCGCCCTTGCCCGGCGCGCTGATGATGACCTTCTTGGCCCCGGCTTTGAGGTGGGCTTCGGCGGCCTCGAGCTTGGTAAAGCGCCCTGTAGACTCAATGACGATATCGGCTCCAATCTCACCCCAGGGTAGGTTGGCCGGGTCTTTTTCCTCGTAGACCCGGATGGTCTTGCCGTTTACGGTGATGTTTTTTTCGTCGTAGCTGACGGTTCCGGGAAAGCGGCCATAGTTGGAGTCGTATTTGAAGAGATGGGCCAGGATGGCGTTGTCCGACAGGTCGTTGATGCCGACCACTTCCACCCCGCGCTCCTGCAAAATCCGGAACACCTGGCGGCCAATGCGTCCAAAACCGTTGATGCCTACTTTCATATAGTCCTCCTGTTGGGCTTAAACGCCGGATATCCTCCGCGTTTCGCTGGACACTATAACGCTTGAACCAAGAGAAGCCTAGACACAAGGATACCCATACAACGATGCATACAGCGAGAAAAGAGTCGCGACGATTCCTATTCCAAAGGCTTTTTGCTCAATTTTTCACGAAACCTACTTATAACCTGCACTGATTGCTGCAATAATCAGAAATTATCACTCCTGATTGGGTACAGCAGATGTTAGTTGTGCCCTACCACTGATTTTCCCTCATCCTGGAGCCCCACGAGAAGCACAGGTACGCTGGTTGCTGTGACGGGCCAAGGAGCAAAGCTTCTTAATCTGGGTACTTTTTATGACAACCCAATATAGCTCAAGTACCATTGCACGATGGCCTCTCCATAGAACAACGCAACCAGCCCCCCAATGGCCAGATAAGGCCCAAAGGGAATCTGGTTTTCACCGCCAAACCGCCGCATGATCAGGCCGATGATGGCACCGGCGAAGACCGCTATAAAAATTCCCACCAAAAGTTGGGCGAAGCCCAGCCAGACCCCTAGAAATCCGGCCAGCACGACATCGCCATAGCCCATCACGGTCACATAGCCGCTGGAGTTTTCGGCCTCGACCTCGAGCTCGACCCTATCGGAGGGGTTACGAAACCACCAGTACAGCATACCAGCCAGCGCCATACCGCCGGCGCTGACCAGCATTCCACGCAGGCTCTCCAGCGGTGGTAGGCCAAGCAACCAGGCTGCAATTGGAGCCAGCGCGGCGAGGCCGAGGGTGAGGCTGTCGTGGAGGGCAAACACTTTACCTGTGCGAGCGTTGAGCGAGGCATTGAACAAGCCCACCAGGATACCCAGGCTGCCCAGCCAAACGCCTCCCACCGTGCCAAACATCCCACCCCAGGCTCCCACCATTGCAGCCAGGTGTACCAGGTGCAGTCCAAAGGGGCCTTCGCGGGGGCCATCTTTAAACCGGTTGTATACCCACCCGCCAAAACCTGCAAACAGAGCCACCAAACCGGCCCCCATCAACCCGCCGTCCAAGGCAGTCTGGAAGGTCTGGGGGAAACCCAGTAGGCCAGCCCCCACTAAGCCCAAGAAGACTCCTGCGAAGTTGAGCGAGTTGGGCAGGGTTTTGGTGTCGATATCTATGAACGATAATGCTATCAGCAAAGCAATAAAAGCCCAAATAAAAACCAGATCTGGGAAAAAAGGATGCAGAAGGGTGGCCAGGCTAAACAAAGCAGCCGTTAGCCCCTCCACTACCGGATACCGTACCGGGATTGGTGTCTTGCAGTTTCTGCATTTTCCGCCTTGAATAACCCATGAGGCAATGGGTACCAGCTCAACAGGGGAGAGCTCGTGCTCGCAATGGGGGCAACGCGAGCGGGGCCATACCACCGAGATACCGGCGGGAACTCGATAAATCACCACATTAAGAAACGAACCAATTAGACTCCCGAGCAGAAAGGCAAAAACAGCAAGAAGGGGCAAGGGTAGCAGCTCCACCCCGTTATTGTAGGCGCTGGGCTGGGGATGTTTTGTGACGTATACGTTGGCTTTGCTAGTGGATTTTGTTAGCGCGACTTATGCTCGAGCCCAGAAGAGACCCTGCTTATAGCTTGGGCAATGCTGGAACCAATAGCAAATAGATGATCTAGACAGTATGTTTATTGCTATACCCGGCTGAGCCGGGCCAGCGTCGAAAAATGAATCAGCCCATTTGTTTCCTTACGAGCCCGTTGCTGGAGGTACCCCACGGCTTCACGACCCGCCAGGGGGGTGTATCGCCTGCTCCCTACGATAGCCTCAACCTGGGCCTGTCTACCGCCGATAGCCCAGAGCATGTGATCGAGAACCGTAAGCGGGTACTGGCTGCTTTTGGTGATCCGCCGACAATCGCGCTAAATCAAGTGCATGGCAATCAGGTGCATGTGGTTGAGACAGCTGGAACATGGGAGGGGGATGGAGTGCTGACCGCCAGGCCTGGGTTGTTGCTGCGGGTTACTGTGGCCGACTGCTATCCCATCCTGCTCCACGACCCTGTTAAGCATGTGGTGGGGGCCTTGCACGCGGGCTGGCGGGGGGTGGTCTCGGGCATTTTGCCGCGGGCCCTGGAACTGATGCAGTCCCGGTATGGCTCGAGCCCGGATACCATCCGCGTAGCAGTAGGCCCTGGCATCAGCGGCCCCAACTTCCAGGTGGGTTCCGAGGTGCTGGAGCAATTCGAGCGGGTGGGTCTGGCCTTTGCCTGGTCCGATCCCCAGCACCCGGGCCGATACCGGCTCGACCTCGAGCAGGCCATACGCAACCAGGCCTTACGCGGCGGGGTTGCTCCCCAGAACTACTGGGCGCTGGGACGCTGCACCTATGCCGACCCACAATTCTTTTCCCACCGGCGAGATAGGGGCCAGACTGGACGAATGTGGGCCTTGATTATGCTTCCCAACCGGTAGATGCATTCTTTAGTCTTGCAAAAGTTTTCGTTAGACTGGGGACGTGCTCAAGCCTAGGGCCCAACTCCACTCGGTTACTAAGATCACCCCAGGGTGGCTTCGGAAACGGGGCTTGAAGGCGGTTTTGCTCGACCTGGATAATACCCTGGTGCCCTATAGAACTTACGGTGAGGTGCCTGAGGGCTTGCTAGAATGGCTAAAGACCCTAAAGCAGGCGGGTATCCCGGTGATGCTTGTCTCCAACGCAACCCCCCGACGCGTGCGCTATTGGTGTGAGAAACTGGGCGTACCTGGTTTTGGCCCTGCTGGCAAACCCTGGTTTGGGTTTCGCAAGGCCCTGCGACGGCTGGCACTGCCCGCCCACGAAGTGGCGGTGGTGGGTGATCAGCTTTTTACCGATGTGTTAGGCGGCAACTTGGTGGGGATGTACACCGTGCTGGTTCCACCGCTTGCCCCACAGGAGTTGGGATATACCCGACTGGTGCGAAAACTCGAGCGTTGGGTGCTGCAAAATTCCAAGTATGGACGCACTGTAGAGACCAATGAGGAATTTGACCCAAAAGATTTGCACCAAAACCCCACAATGAGCAAAGACTAGGAGGAAGCGAAGTGATGCCCTGTGTAAATCCGCAGCATGGCCCAATAATTTCGTCAATTAAATGCTTTATTGCCGCAGCAGGCATCAACTGCTTCGAGTAGGAGGACAGGTCGAATGGCGAACGTCTTGACCATTGGAGACAAAAGGCTTGGTGCAGCCCTTCTGGACATGGGTTTGTTGGGCGATGAGGAGCTTCAGCGTGCCCTCGAGCAGCACCGCGAAGTGGGGGGAAATCTCTCAGACATCATTGTCGAGCTGGGGTTACTCTCCGAGCGCCGCATTGCCCAGGCCATTGAGGAAGCCTTTGGTGTTCCATTGGTGGAACTGGTAGGGATGGAGATTTCACCCGAGGCCAAGTCGCTTGTTCCGGCCGAGCGAGCGCGCGATCTGGGGGCTATTCCTTTTAGCCTGGAAGGCGGCACCCTGCGGGTGGCCTTGCTTAACCCGCTGGACAACCTGGTGCTCGAGGAGCTCGAAGACCTCACCAACCAAATTATTGAGCCCTACCTTACGACGCCGTCCTCTTTTCGCTACGCCCTTGCCCTGCACTACCCCGAGCTGGGCTTGCCGGTGCCCCCGCCCCCTACGGCAGTTTCGCCAGGGGAGATGCAGCTTGGCGAAATTTTGATCAACAAGGGTTGGTTGAGCCGGGAGGATCTCGAGGCTGCTCTGGTCGAGCAAGAGAAGACTGGTGAGCTACTGGGTCGGCTGCTTGTCCACAAATTTGGCTTGACCGAGGAAAGGCTTTTCCAAGCCCTGGCCGAGCAAGCCAATATTGAGTTTAGAACGGAGCTGGATGACCTCGAGCTTCAGCCAGAGGTTTCGGCTTACCTGTTGCGTCCCGACGCCCTGCGGTACCAAGCAGTGCCGGTTCGACAGGATGGACAACAGGTACTTGTGGTACTGGCCGATCCTCGCCACCGTCACGCCGTAGCCCAGCTTATCGATCGTCCGACCAAGTTCATCCTAACCCTGCCCAAGGTTTGGGAAACCCTCTTCAGTAAGGCCTACCCCGAAAAGAGTCGTCTGGGTGAGGCCCTGGTACAAGAGGGCAAACTGAACCGCGCCGCCCTGCAGGATGCCCTTTCGGTGCAGCGCCGTATGGGTAAAACCCGGCCCCTGGGCGAGGTTCTGGTAGAGCTGGGTTACGTGAGCGCCCAGGACGTAGAAGAGGCCCTGGCCAAGCAGCGGCAGGGCGGGGGGCGTTTGGAAGATACCTTGGTGCAGTCGGGAAAAATCAAGCCGGAGATGCTGGCCAAGAGTCTGGCAACTCAACTTGGCTACTCTTATATTGACCCCAACGACTTCCCCCCCGACCCCTCGGTGCTCACGATGGTGCCTGAATCTACTGTTCGGCGCTACACCATCTTTCCCCACCACCTCGAGGGCAACACCCTGGTGGTGCTGATGAAAGACCCTCGCAATATCCTGGCCATTGACGATCTGCGCATGATTACCCGACGCGACATCATGCCAGCAGTTTCGGCAGAGGCGGCCATTACCAAACTCATCGAGCGGTTTTATGGCAGTACCACCGGTGTAGAGGAGCTGGCCCGTGAGTTCGAGGGCAAAAAGAAAGAGGAAGATAATGTCGATACCAGCGCCCTTGACGACAACGCGGTAGTTAAGCTGGTCAACAGTATTATTCGAGAGGCTTATCTACAAGAGGCGTCGGATATTCACATCGAACCCCGCCAGTCCGACATTCTGGTACGTATCCGCATCGACGGTAGCCTGCGGGAGTATATGCGCCTGCCCAAGGGGGCTGGGCCGGCCATTGCCTCACGCGTTAAGATCATGTCCAACCTCGACATTGCCGAGCGCCGCCTGCCCCAGGACGGGCGGGTGCGCTATCGCGACCGCTCCATAGATCTGGATCTGCGCCTTTCCACCCTTCCCACCGTCTACGGCGAGAAAATCGTAATGCGCCTTCTGCGAAAAGCCGCCGACATTCCCGAAATTGAACAACTTGGCTTCGCTCCCGACGTGTTCCAGCGCTTCGAGGATGTGATATCCAAGCCCTACGGCATCTTTTTGATTACCGGGCCTACTGGGTCGGGCAAGTCTTTTACCACCTTCAGCATTCTGAAGCGCATTGCTACACCTGACAAGAACACTACCACCATTGAAGACCCCGTGGAGTACGAGATTCCTGGAATCAACCAAACCCAGGTGAACCCTGTGGCAGGCCTGACTTTCGCAAAAGCCTTGCGGAGCTTCTTGCGCCAAGACCCCGACATTATCATGGTCGGTGAGATTCGTGACTCCGAGACCGCCAAAATTGCCACCGAGGCGGCCCTGACCGGCCACCTGGTGATTGCCACCCTGCACACTAACGACGCAGCAGGTGCCGTCACCCGCCTCGATGAGATGGGAGTGGAGCTCTTCAACATCTCGGCGGCCCTGGTGGGGGTGCTGGCCCAGCGCCTGGTGCGCAAAATTTGTGAGCACTGCAAAATTCAAGTCGAGCCCGATCCAAGCGTGCTGCGCCGGCTAGGAATGACCAAAGAAGATGTGCGGGGTAAGAGTCTGTACAAGGGCACTGGCTGTGACAAGTGCAACGGTACTGGCTACAAAGGTCGGGCGGCTATCCACGAGCTGATGGTGCTGGATGATGAAATTCGGCGAGCCATCGTGGAGGGGCAGTCGGCCACCCAGATCAAGGAGATCGCCCGCAAGAGCGGCATGAAAACCTTGCGTGAGGATGGTATCCAGAAGGCCTTTGCGGGTCTGACCACCCTGGAAGAGGTGATGGCCCGCACCAACGAGTAGCATCGCTGCCCTTTCGCCTTGGCTGAGAGGAGCCCAGCAAAGCGTACTGCTTCGTGAAGGGCTTTCCAGTGCCTCTATCTGGCTTAGCCTTCGAGCGGATCCCAATATGGAGCCCAAAGCAGTAGAATCGCTTTGCTATGAGCTGGCCCGATTACCTAAATGAACACCAAGCGGCTCACCTCGAGGACTTCCGCGCTTTTTTAGCCATCCCCAGCATCTCGGCCCAGCCTGCCCACAGCCAGGATGTGCAGCGGGCCGCGCAATGGTTGGCAGCCCGCTTCAAACAAGCTGGGTTTTTGCAAGCCGAGGTACTGCCCACCGCCGGACATCCGGTGGTGCTGGCCGAGTACTGTCCCTACCCCGACCGGCCCACGGTACTTTTCTATGGCCATTACGACGTGCAGCCCGCCGACAACCCCGAGCGCTGGAACTCCCCGCCTTTTGAGCCCACCGTGGTAGATGGGCGCATTGTGGCCCGTGGGGCCTCCGATATGAAAGGCCAGGTGATGGCTTTTCTGCTGGCTGCCGAGGCCCTAATCGCTACTGGAAACCTCAACCTCAACGTGAAGGCCCTCATCGAGGGGGAGGAGGAGATCAGCAGCCCCAGCCTGCCTGCATTTATCGAGAAGAATCGAGAACGGCTGCGCTGCGACATGATCATCAACGGGGACAGCGGCCAGCTTTCCGAGACCACCCCGCTCTTGAGCCTGGGCGCGCGGGGTATATGCGGCCTCGAGTTCGACCTGATTGGTCCCAGCCACGACCTGCACTCCGGCTCCTGGGGAGGACAGGTGCAAAACCCCTTGCACGCCATGGCCGAGCTGATTGCCTCGTTGCACAACCCCGACGGCAGTGTAGCGGTCAAGGGCTTTTATGACGATGTAGAACCCCTGAGCCCCGAATTGCGCGAGTGGTACAAGCAGATTCCCTGGAACGAAGCAGAGATGAGGCAGAAACTGGGGGTGCCTGAGTTTTACGGCGAGGCGGGTTACACCCCCTGGGAACGCATCACCGGACGGCCTACCCTCGAGGTCAACGGGATGTGGGGTGGTTACATGGGGCCGGGGGGCATGACGGTGATTCCTTCCACTGCGCACGCCAAAATTACCTGCCGCCTGGTGCCTCACCAGGATCCGGAGAAGATCGTGGCCCTGGTTAGAGCACACCTCGAGGCGCATTTACCCAAGGGCGTACGCCTGGAGGTGCGGGTTAAGGAGTCGGGAGCCCCAGCTTTTCGTATGCGGGCCGACCATCCGGTGGCCCAGGTGGCCCGAGAAGTCCTCACCGAACTGTACGGTGTGCCGCCGGTCGAGACTATGTTCGGCGGCTCGGTGCCCATTCTGAGCACCCTAAAACAGCTACTAGGCCACGATCCGGTCAGCTTTGGCTTTGGCCTCGAGGACGAACTGATTCATTCCCCTAACGAGTTTTTCAGGCTTTCCAGTTTCGAGAAAGGCAAGCAGGGCTACGCCCGGCTGCTCATGCGATTGGCCTGATAGTCAAGATACCGTCAGCTGCCCGGCCAGCGTTGTTGTGCGTACTTTGGAATTGCTCTATTGAGCGAGCGCGCTGATAAAGATTTGCTCAACGACAAGGTTAACATCGGCTGAATGGGTTCTCATTACGGCCAGACTCTGTATTCTACTCTGGGGGTGGAGGAGGCCATACATGAAGCGAATCTTCTCAACAACTCTAGGACTCTTGCTAGCTGGCTCTGCCCTGGCCGCGCCGGAACTGAGCCCCCAGGGCATCATCATCAACCCGGTGCCCACCGACCTACAGGTGCGGGTGTGGGTCAACAAAGACCCCGGCAAGACCGGCAACCCTGTTTACCAGATTGGCGAACGCATCCAGGTCTCGGTGCAGGTCAACCAGGATGCCTACGTCTACATTTTCAGCGTCAAGTCTACGGGCGAGATTGGTCTGATTCTGCCCAATGCCTTCGACCAGAACAATCTGTTGCGCGCGGGTGAGATCCGCACCTTCCCGCCAGCCACCGGCGCACGCTACGCGCTCGAGGTGGCCGGCCCCGAAGGGCAGGATCGGGTGCTGGCCGTAGCTAGCCGCCAGCCCCTATCGCTGGCCCAGATTGCCGACATTCAGACTGGGCGGGTGAACGTGCAGGGCGCAGACAACCTGGCCCGGGCCCTCTCGATTGTGGTAACCCCGCTGCCCCAGCAGGACTGGGTTTCCAACGTGGCGTTTTTCACCGTGGGGCGGGCGGCTGTAACCCCCGTACAGCCCGTGCAACCGGGCACCGGCACCCTTAGCGTGAACTCGAGCCCCGCGGGGGCCCAGGTGCTGGTGGAAGGCCGGGTGGTGGGGAGCACCCCCCTCAACCTGGTGCTGCGTCCGGGGCGGGTGGATATCGAGCTGCGCCTGGGGGGCTACCAGACCTTCCGCACCACCGCCCAGATCCGGCCCGGTGAGACTACGGTGGTCAACGCCAACCTGGTGCCGGTGGTGCAAAACGGGCTGCTGCAAATCAACTCCAACCCCCAGGGGGCCCAGGTGGTGCTCAACGGCCGGGTGGTGGGGAATACCCCCCTCAACCTAACCGTACAGCCGGGCCGCTACGACCTCGAGCTGCGCCTGGGCGGCTACCAGAGCTTCCGGGCCAGCGTGACCGTGGGCAACGGCCAGACCGTTCCGGTGAACGCAACCCTGCAAGCCCTGCGGGGGACGCTCGAGGTCTACACCAATGTGGAGGCTCGCATCTTCCTGGATGGCCGCGAGGTAGGTCAGACCCGGGGTGGCTTCCTGCGCCTGGGGGAGCTGGAGAGCGGGGTTGTCCAGGTGGTGGCGCTGGCCCCTGGCTACCGGGTGGTGTTCCAGGATGTCCGCATCGAGCCGGGGCGGGCCCTGCAGGTGCGGCTCGACCTGATGCGGGCTCGCTAGCCAAACCCGCGCTCTGCCCGTCCAACCCTCCCCCTGTCAGACAGGGGGAGGGTTCTTTTTCCCCAAGAGCCCCGGCCGGTCTAGAGAATTTCCAGGAGGGCAAACTTCAAGTACTGCGTCTCGGGCACGTTCAGCAGCACCGGATGATCCCAGCCCTGGCCGCGCTTTTCCACCACCCGCACGGTGCGGTGGGCATCGCTGGCGGCCTCGGCGAGCATCTGATAAAACAGGGGTTCGCTCAGGTGATGGCTGCAGGAGGCGGTGGCCAGAAGGCCCCCGCTGGGTAACAGCTTCATGGCCCGCAGGTTAATCTCTTTGTAAGCGGCATAGGCCCGCTCTATGTCGCGCCGGCCCTTGGCAAAGGCCGGAGGGTCGAGCACAATCAGGTCGTACTGGGCTTTGCGCCGCTCTTCCTCACGCAAGAACTCAAATGCGTTGGCCTCGCGGAAGGTGATGTTGGATAGGCCGTTGGCCTGGGCATTTTCCCCGGCCCTCTGCAGGGCGGCAGCTGAGCTGTCCACTGCCGTGACCTGTTTGAAATTGCGGGCCAGGTGCAGGGCAAAGGAGCCGTGGTAGCTGAACACGTCCAGGGCGGTTTCGCCCCTGTAGGCCTGCAACCGGATGCGGTTGTCGCGCTGGTCAATAAAGGCCCCGGTTTTCTGGCCCCCCATCAGGTCAACGCGGTACACAATGCTGCCTTCTCGCACCATCACCGTGTCGGGCACAGGGCCCAGCAGGGGTTTGACCTCGAGCGGGAGGCCCTCGAGGCTGCGGGTTTTCTGTTCGTTCTTAGCCAGCAGACTTTGGAGGGGGATTTCGGCCCGAATGACCTGTACCAGCTCTGGGGTGAGGGGCTCCAGGGCCGCCGAGCCCACCTGCATCACGCCGTGACCCGCGTAATAGTCGAGTATCAGGGCCGGCACCAGGTCACCTTCGGCGTGTACCAGCCGGAAGGCCCCCTGGGGTTCTTGGGCAATGGCTTCTTTGCGCCGGCGAAGGGCTTGGCGCAGGTTCTCGAGCAAAACTTCCTGGGGCCGACCTGCGTCCTTGAAGCTAAAGACCCGTACGCTGATTTCAGAGTTGGGGTTGTACAAAGCCAGCCCCATTACCCCTCTGGAAGACACAACCGGATAAAGGCCGGGCTGATCGGGGCCTTCCAGCACATCGCTGCGGTAGACCCAGGGGTGATGGGCGAGGAGCCGGGTGGCCCCTTTAGACGAAACGCGAACACGCACCTCGAGAGTCTAGCATTCCCCAAGAAATGTGTGCCTAATTTCAAAGCCGGGAGACACCCCTTTGTTGTATGCTATCTCGCGTTGACATGAATCCTGAGTAATCGCTATGATTCTGAGGGTTCACTTTGAGCAAGTTTTCACTTGCTCACTTTTCCGCTGTGCAGACCCAATACGATGGTGATAGGAAAGGAGGGAACGTGGCTGGATCAGGACTCATAAAAAGCCTTGCGGAGCGCGAGCAGGCCCTGGTAAGACAGCTTGAAGAGGCCAGGCGGGCTGCTGCGGCTAAAGTCCAGGAGGCCGAGGCCAAGGCTGCCCAGATAGCGGCAGAAGCGGAGCAGGCCGTGCGGGACTTGGAAGCGCAGTTTCGCGCCCGCACCGCTGAGGCGGTGGCCAAAATTGAAAGCGAAGCCAAGGCCAAGGCCGAGGCAGAAGCCAAGGCCATCAGCGAGGCGGCAACTTCAAAGGTGGCCGAGGCGGTTCAGGCGGTGCTTAAGGAGGTACTGCCTTGATCGCTCCCATGGAGAAGCTGATTGTGGCCGGCCCCAAACGGCTGGCCCGGGAGCTTTTGGCTGAGCTGCAAAAGGCTGGGGTGGTACACATTGACCCCCTGCGCCCAGACGAACTGGGCGAATACCGGCTATCCCCAACCGAGGAGGCCGAGCTCAAGCGCTGGGAGGCAGTGGTATCGCAGGCCGAGCAGTCGCTGACGGTGGTTGGTCTGGCGGCGGTTCCCAGCAATAAACCGTTTACGGGCTCCCTCGAGGAGGCCGAGACCATCCTGCGCCCGGTAGCCAGCCGGGCCGAGGTGCTGGGCAAGGAGCGGGCGGCCCTGGAGGAAGAAATCCAGACCATCGAGCTGTTTGGCAAGGCCGCCGAGAAGCTGGCCGCGCTGGCCCAGGGCCTGGACGAGAGCCCCCGCCTGGGGGTAATTCCCTTCCTGGTAGCCAAGCCGGAGGAACTCGAGGCCGTTCGTAAGGCCCTGCAGGAGGCCCTGGCCGACCGTTTCGTGCTCGAGGCCGAGCCCCTGGAGACCCAGGTGGCCGCTGTGGTGGTGGTCAAGCGTGGCGAGCTCGAGGCGGCGCGCTCGAGCCTTTCCCGTCTGGGTCTGGCCGAGCTGCGTTTCCCAGGCGCTTACGGTGCCATGTCCCTCGGGAAGGCGGCGGCCCGCATGAAGGAACGGGCCAAGCTGGCCCCCGAAGAGCTGGTGGGTATCCGCGAGGAGGTCGCCAGGCTTTCGCGGGAGTCTGGGGAAGCCCTCATAGCCCTGTGGACTCGGGCCAAAGACGAGGTGGCCCGTTACAAAGCCGTTGCCGATATGGCCGCTGGAAAGTATGGGGCCGCCCTGATGGGCTGGGTGCCCCAAAAGGCCAAGGGAAAGGTGGAAGAAGCCCTGGGCCGCCTGCGCGACCAGATCGTCTACACCTTCGAGCCAGTAGATGAGCACCACGAGGGCCACCAGGTGCCGGTGACCCTGGAGAACCCGGCCTGGGCTAAACCCTTCGAGCTCTTGCATGGTTTTCTCAACACCCCAGCTTATGGCAGCCACGACCCCACCGTGATGATTGCCATCTTCTTCCCACTTTTCTTCGGGATTGTGGTGGGTGATATCGGAATTGGGCTGCTGTTCTTGCTGGCCGCCCTATGGCTGGCCGGGAAGTCCCGTCGAGGGGAGACCCTGCGCATCGATTTTCTGGGGGCTGCCTTCGGGCCCGATGTGCTGGGCAAACTAGCCACCATTGGCAAATGGATGGCGGGCTGGGCAATCTTCTGGGGGGTGTTGTACGGGGAGTTTTTTGGCACCTTCCTGGAGAAGTTGCGGCTGCCGGGCATTTTTGGTCTCAAAGACGGCTGGCGGGTGTTTTATCCAACCGGCCCCAGTTATGATCCCGACAACTACTACGGGCTAATTCCCATCATCATCAACCGCCTGGATTTTGCCCAAACAGCCAATGGGCTGATGGTCTTTGCTATCCTGTTTGGGGTGTTTCAGGTTCTTTACGCCTTCTTCCTGCGGATGCGCCTGGGCCTCAAACATGGGCACATGAAACATTTCTGGGAAGGCTTTGGCTACTTCTCGGGTCTAGTGGGTCTGGTGGCCTTTGCCTACAACTTCCTGACCCAGGCCAATATCCCCTTCCTCAACCTCATCTTTGGGGTGGGCATCATCTTATTTTTCGTCGGTGTAGCCCTCTCGCGCGAAGTGCTGATGATTGCTGAGCTGCCGGGTAAAGGTGGGCAGATCCTTAGCTACATTCGTTTGTACGCCGTAGGGGTGGCGGGGGGTGTGCTGGCCAGCCTGGCCAACCAGGTGGGTTTTGGCCTGGCGGAGCGTTTTGGCTTTATTGGCGGGATACTGGGCTTTTTGGTTGGTTTGATCCTGATTCTGGCGATTATCGTTATCACCACCCTAGGCCACGTGATTCAGCCCATCCGTCTCTTGTGGATCGAGTTTTCCACCAACTTTGGTTTCTTCGAGGAAACCGGGAGGCCCTACAGGCCCTTTCGCTCGGTTAGGTCAGATTAAAATGCTTGGGTGCACCCTTATGATGTAGGGGTGCCCTTTCGTCGCAAAAGGATACAAAGTCTAGTTCACTAACGTGCTGTAGCGCGTGAAATCAGTGAAGGAGAGAATCAGTATGAAGAACCTCAAGCTTACCAAGACTCTGTTGATCGTCGCTATCGTTATCCTGGCTACGGTGGCCTTTGCTGCTGAAGAAGGCGCGGCAACCGGCGCTTCGTTCGCTGCCATTGGCAAGGGGCTGGCTATCGGCCTGGGTCTGCTGGGTACGGGTATGGCCCAGAGCGCGATCGGTGCAGCGGCTGTGGGTGCGGTGGCCGAGGATCGCCGCAACTTCGGTACGGCTCTGATCTTCTTCCTCATTCCCGAAACGCTGGCTATTTTCGGCCTGGCCTTCTCGTTCCTCATCAACTAGCGCGATGCCAGATAGCCAGTGGTATATCCGCCATTGGCTATCTGCAAGAAGCTTATAGAGGAGCCCAATGTCAAAACTCGAGGACATTCTGCAAAGTGAAGTGGCCGCCGAGATCAGCGCCATCGCTGCCGAAGCCGAGGCGAAGGTTCAGTCGATTCTGAGCCAGGCTGCGCAGCAGGCCGAGGCCCTCAAGGCCAGCAAAGAACGCCAGCTCGAGGCCGAACACGCCGCAGCTTTGCGCCGGGCCGAGAGCGCGGCGGAGCTGCTGGTCAACCAGGCCCGAATTGCGGCCAAGGGGCGGGTGGTGGATCAGGTTAAAGCTGAAGCGCTGCAGGCCCTGCAAAACCTGACCACGCAGCCGGGCTTCGCCGATACGCTCCAAAAGCTGGCTGAAGAGGCGCTGGCCGAGCTGGGGCAGGCCGAGGCGGTGGTGGTCAATCCGGCCCATACCACCTTGCTGGCCGACTGGGCCAAGGCCAAGGGCCTTGAGCTCAAGGCCGACCCCACCATTCGGGATGGCGTGCGTCTGGTGGCCCAGGGTGGGCGGTCGTACGTGCAAAACGCACTAACCGAGCGCCTCGAGCGGGCCTGGGACGCGCTTTCCGCCAGGGCGGCCAAGGCTATTTGGGGGTAGTGTGTTGACCCGTAACGCCTTTGCCTATCTCAACGCCCGGGTGCGCTCGAGGCGAAGCCAGATGGTTCCGGAGTCTTTTTTTCAGCAAGCCTTGGGCCGACCATTCCCCGAATTCGTACGTCTGTTGTCGGAGACGGTTTACAGCCCCGACTTGCTGGGCGATACCCTGGACGATGTGGATCGGGCAGTTTCCAACCACCTCGCCCGCACGGTAGGCGATCTGCCAACCCTGGTATCGGGCGAGATGCGCGAGCTGGTGAGTCTGCCTCTGCTGCGGGCTGATCTGATCAACCTCAAGGCCATTCTGCGCGGTAAGCAGAGCGGCAAGGCCCCGGAGGAGATCAAGGCTGGGCTGGTAGGGGGAACCCTCAAGGAACCCATCCTTAACGCTATGTTGCAGGCGCCCGATGCGGCCAGCATGGCCCAGGTGTTGCAGCTTCCCGGACATCCTTTGGCTAAAGCGCTGCGCAATGCCCTGATCGGCAACCCCGAACCGCTGGCCCTCGAGGTTGCGCTGGATCGCGAGTTTTTTGCTGCCACTTTCAAAAAGGCCAAGAGGCTGCGCCAGAACTTTATTGCTGCCTTCTACGCTTTAGAAGCGGACATCACCAACCTGTCCACCGCTTTCAAGCTGCAGGCCCTGGGCGTGGTCAACCTCAACCTGGACAATTACTTTGTGCCAGGTGGTAAGCACCTGAGCCGGGCGGTTTTTGGTCGGATTGCAGCGGGGGATCTGGCAGCCCTGGAAGTGCTGAATGGTACCCCGCTGGCGCCTGTGGTGGGGGTGCGCACCCTGGGAGAACTCGAGCGCATCTGCCGGAGGGTTCTGCTCGCCAAAGCCAGCACGGGTGCCACCGATAGCCTGGGGGGTGGATTGGTGCTCGACTACATCCAGCGAAAGCTGTGGGAGGGCGCGCGCATCCGCCTCCTGGCCCGGCGGGCTTACTACAACCTGCCAGCCGATGTGGTGGCGAAGGAGGTCGCATGAAAATTGGTGTGCTGACCGATGCTGAAACGGCCTCCGGCTACCGTATGGCCGGTCTCGAGGCCGTGGTTGCGACCCCCGAGGAAGCGGCCCTCCGGCTGGTTGAGATGATTCAGTCCAACCAGTACGCGCTGGTAGCGGTGGATCAACGCCTCCTTCCAGATCCCAGCAAAGCCGCCGAGCGGGCCATGCGGGGGCGCAGCGCACCGGTGTTGCTTTCGCTGCCCAACCTGCTCGATACCTTCAGCGGCGGGGGCGATGCCAAGGACTACATGCGCCGGCTGGTGCGTGAGACCATCGGGTTTGATATCAAGCTATGAGCCCATAGCGCGGGATCGTTGGGTCAGGCTTCTGGCAAACGCTTCTGCGCATCCGACAAAGGAGGATACATGGGAACCATCAAGAAAATCGCAGGGCCGGCGGTGATCGCCGAGAACCTGCAAGGCGCCAAGATGTACGACATCGTGCGCGTCGGTAACGAAAAGCTGGTAGGTGAGATCATCCGCCTGGACGGCAACACCTGCTTTATTCAGGTTTACGAAGACACCAACGGCCTCAAGGTGGGCGAGCCGGTGGTGACCACCGGCCTGCCCCTGGCCCTCGAGCTTGGCCCCGGCCTTTTGAACGGCATCTTCGACGGGATTTTGCGTCCGCTGGACAAGATCCAGGCGGTATCGGGCATCTTCATCAGCCGGGGTATCGAGGTTTCGTCGCTGGATCGCACCCGCAAGTGGGACTTTACCCCCCTGAAAAAGGTGGGGGACGAGGTCAAAGGGGGCGACATCCTGGGCACCGTGCCCGAGTACAGCTTCACCCACAAGATTCTGGTTCCACCCGATAAAGGCGGAAGAATCAAAAGCATTGTGGGTGCGGGACAGTACACCATAGACGACACCATCGCCGAGTTGGAGGACGGCACCAAGCTGCGCCTGGCCCACTACTGGCCGGTGCGTAAGCCGCGTCCCTTCACCCGCAAGCTCGACCCCAACCAGCCCTTTCTGACCGGGATGCGCATCCTGGACGTGCTCTTCCCGCTGGCCGCGGGGGGTACGGCGGCCATCCCCGGCCCCTTCGGCTCGGGTAAGACCGTTACCCAGCAGTCCATCGCCAAGTTCGGCGATGCCAACATCGTGGTGTATGTGGGCTGCGGCGAGCGCGGTAACGAGATGACCGACGTACTGGTGGAGTTCCCTGAGCTGGAAGACCCTCAGACCGGTCGCCCCCTGATGGAGCGCACCATCCTGGTGGCCAACACCTCCAACATGCCGGTGGCAGCCCGCGAGGCCAGCCTCTACACCGGCATCACCCTGGCCGAGTACTTCCGCGACCAGGGCTACAAGGTCTCGCTGATGGCCGACTCCACCAGCCGCTGGGCCGAGGCGCTGCGCGAGATCGCCTCGCGCCTGGAGGAGATGCCCGCTGAAGAAGGCTACCCGCCCTACCTGGCCTCGCGCCTGTCCAGCTTCTACGAGCGGGCCGGCAAGGTGATCACCCTGGCCGGTGAGCAGGGCGCGGTCTCGGTGATCGGGGCGGTCTCGCCGGCAGGCGGCGACTTCTCCGAGCCCGTCACCCAGTCCACCCTGCGCATTACCGGCGGTTTCTGGGCCCTGGATGCCCAGTTGGCTCGAGCCCGCCACTTCCCGGCCATCAACTGGGCCCGTTCGTACTCCTTGTTCCTCAACATCCTCGAGCCCTGGTACCGCGAGAACGTGGCCCCGGACTACCCCGAGGTGCGCACCCAGATCATCACCCTGCTGCAGCGCGAGGCTGAACTGCAACAGGTGGTGCAGCTCGTAGGCCCCGACGCCTTGCAGGACGCCGAGCGGCTGGCCCTGGAAATTGGCCGTATCGCCCGCGAAGACTTCCTCCAGCAAAACGGCTACGACCCGGTAGACGCGAGCTGCTCGATGGCCAAGGCCTATGGCATCATGCAGATGATCATTGCGGCCTACAAGCAGGGCGAGCTGGCCCTGGCCAAAGGGGCGACCATCTCGGACTTCCTGAACGACCCGGTGATCGAGAAAATCGGGCGGGCCCGCTACGTGCCCGAGGCCGAGTTCCCCGCCTACAAGGCCGAGTTCGACCAGATGATCAAGACCGCTTTCCTGGGTGCGGTCAAGGCGTAAGGAGGTTTTGATGCTCAAGAAAGAATACAACGCCGTAACTTACGTCTCCGGCCCGCTTTTGTTCCTGGAGGGGGCCGCCGATCTGGCCTACGGCGCCATTGTGAACATTGACGACGGCACCGGCCGCATCCGCGGCGGTCAGGTGATTGAAGTCTCTGACCAGTACACGGTTTTACAGGTTTTCGAGGAGACCTCGGGGCTGAACCTCGAGCGCACCACCGTCTCGCTGGTAGAAGACGTGGCCCGCCTGGGCGTCTCCAAGGAGATGGTGGGCCGGGCCTTCAACGGGATTGGTAAGCCCATCGACGGCCTGCCCCCGGTGGTGGCCGACAAGCGCCTGCCCATCAACGGGGCCCCCATCAACCCGGTGGCCCGCGAGAAGCCGGAGGAGTTCATCCAGACTGGCATCAGCGCCATCGATGTCAACATGACCCTGGTGCGCGGCCAGAAGCTGCCCATCTTCTCGGGCTCGGGTCTGCCCCACAACGAGCTGGCCGCCCAGATCGCCCGCCAGGCCAAGGTGTTAGGCGAGGGCGAAGGCTTTGCGGTGGTGTTCGCGGCGATGGGGATTACCCAGCGCGAGGTGAGCTACTTCATGCAGGAGTTCGAGCGCACCGGGGCTCTCTCCCGCTCGGTGCTGTTCCTGAACAAGGCCGACGACCCCACCGTGGAGCGTCTGCTGACGCCCCGCATGGCCCTGACCGCTGCCGAGTACCTGGCCTTTGAGCACGACTACCACGTGCTGGTCATCCTCACCGACCTGACCAACTACTGCGAGGCCCTGCGTGAGATCGGTGGGGCCCGCGAGGAGATTCCGGGCCGCCGCGGCTACCCCGGCTACATGTACACCGACCTGGCCTCGCTCTACGAGCGCGCCGGCGTGGTGCACGGCAAGAAGGGCTCGGTTACCCAGATTCCCATCCTTTCGATGCCCGGTGACGACATCACCCACCCCATCCCCGACCTCACCGGCTACATCACCGAGGGCCAGATCTTCATCGCCCGCGACCTGGCCCAGCAGGGCATCTTCCCGCCCATCAACGTGCAGCCCTCGCTCTCGCGTCTGATGAACAACGGGATTGGCAAGGGCAAGACCCGCGCCGACCACAAGGAATTGGCCGACCAGCTCTTCAGCTCCTACGCCCGTGGGGTGAACCTGCGCCGTCTGGTGGCTATCACCGGTGAGGACGCCCTGACCGAGATGGACAAGAAGTACCTGCGCTTTGCTGACAACTTTGAGAAGAAGTTCATCAACCAGGGCCAGAAGGAGCGTTCCATTGAAGAGAGCCTCAACATTGGCTGGGCCCTGCTTGCGGACTTCCCGCCCTCCGAGCTCAAGCGCATCCGCCGCGAATACATCGAGCAGTACCACCAGAAGACCGGCAAGCTGGAAGAGCTGGTGGGGGCGTAAAGCATGAAAGGTGAGGAAAGAGAAGAGTGGAAAGGGAGAGGAGAACCATATGTTTTTGACCTCACTTTTCTCGTTCTGCTTTCCTCTTTCCACGCCTTTTAGGGGTTAACTATGGCTGAACAAGTCTCACCGACACGCTCAACCCTGCTGGCCAAGCGTGAACAGAAGCGGCTGGCTTTGCAGGGGGTTGAACTGCTAAAAAACAAGCGGGATGCCCTGATTGGTGAGTTTTTTGCCCTGGTGCAGGACTCGCTCAAAGCCCGCGAGGCCCTCAACAACGCGGCCAAGGACGCCTATTTCAGCCTGCTGATCGCCAAGGCCTTCGACACCCCCGAGGCGGTGGAGTCGCTCTCGAGCACCCCTTTGCAGGTGCACATGGAGATTGAAAGCCTCTATGGGGTTAAGGTTCCCAAGATTTCGGCTCCCGATGCCGCGGGTGGGCTGTCCTTCAGCCCCATCGGGGTGGGTGCCAAGACCCTCGAGGCCGCCACGGCCTTCCGCCGCCTGACCGAGGCCATTATCGCGGTGGCCAACACCGAGAACCGCCTGCGCAAAATCGGTGAGGAGATCAAGAAAACCAACCGCCGGGTGAACGCCCTGGAGCAGATCTCCATTCCCGAGATCAACGAGCAGATCAAGTTCATCACCGACACCCTCGACCAGCGCGCCCTGGAAGAAGTGACCACACTCAAGCGCATCAAGGCCGCCATTCTGGCCCGCGATGCCGAGGAGCAGGGCATCGTCTCAGCGCATATCGAGAAGGGGGCTGGGCTGTAAAACCGTTTCCGCTTGAATCCTTCACCGCCATGCGTAGTCAAAGGTGAAGGATGCAAGCCGGCCGAAGGCAGTAGAAAAGCATTTCGGCAGCATCGTTTAGACTTTCAAAAGTGAACGATACTGCCGGAATGCCTATAAGAAACCACACCCCATACAGGCCCCGCCGGAAGGCGGGGTTTTTGCATACCCTCGACCATAAAAACAAGCGAGCTCGCGAACAGAACAGCAGGGGCAAAAGGGATAAGCACGATAGAATGAAGCGCAATGCTGGATTTTGTTGTTGGGCTAGGATTGTTCTTGCTGGCATTGGCACTGGTGCGCCGGTTCGGTTGGGCCTGGGGGGTGGTGGGGGTCTGGCTCAACCTGCTGTGGTTTATCTACCAAAACGAGCTGGGGCAGGGCTGGCTCTTTTACCTGCGGGGGGTGGGGCTGGCCTTTTTGCTGGCGGTGGGCTACCGGCAGTACGGGCTGGCCTGGGCCCTGCTGCCCTGGCCGCTGCTTTTTGTGGGGCGCTTCGAGCTGCCAATGCTCTGGCCCTACCTCCCGGCCTGGGGCGAGGGCCTGATGCTGGGGGCGGTGGTTTATTTGCTGGTGGGGCTGTTCAGAAGGCCCTGATACAGCTCGGGTCGGCGCTGGGGAAAGACCGGAAACTCCTGGCGCAGCCGGGCCGGGAAGGCTGGGTCTAGCTCGACCAGCCCAAGGCCCTCGGATTCGACCCGCAGCAGCTCCTGTCCCAGGGGGTCTACGGCCAGGCTGGGCGCGCCGAAGGGGTCTTCGGCGTGGTTGACGGCCACCAGGTAGGCCTGGTTTTCGGCGGCGCGGGACTTGCAGAAAAGCTCCCAGGCGTAGCCGCGGCTCTTGGGCCAGGCCGAGGGGATCAGGAACAGGTTGACGCCCTGCAACGCATAGGCCCGGAAAAGCTCGGGGAAGCGCAGGTCGAAGCAGATGGCGATGCCCACCTTAAAGCCCTCCAGCTCGAGCGTAACCAAGTTCTGCCCCGGAATCATGGTCTCGGGCTCGCCAAAAGCCGGAATTAGGTGGGTTTTGGTGTAGGTTGCCAGCACCCCGGTCGGCCCCACCACCCTGGCCCGGTTGGCGTGGCGCTCGCCGGCCTGCTCGAGCACCCCTGCTACCAGGGTCAGGCCGGTCTGGGCGCAGAACCGCTCGAGCCGGGCCAGCACGCTGGGGGTAAAGGCAGCATCGGCGAAGCGGTAGCCGCTGGGGAAGAGCTCGGGCAGTACGGCTACCTTTGCCCCTTGCTGGTGGGCTTGCGAAAGGAGCTCGAGGGCCTTTTGCAGCGTGGCCTCGGGGGTCTCGCGGGTGGCTAGGTGAACCAGGGCAACCTTCATGCTTTCTCCTGTAAACGGTAAGCCAGATAAGGCAGGCCCAGCCCCAGGGCCCCGCCCAAAAGCGCAGCGCCCACCTGGCCGCCCACCCCCAGGGCCAGCCCGGCCAGTTGTACCAGGATCAGGGCCGCCAGCACGTAGACGTACAGGGGGATCACAAAGGGTTTGCCGCTGCCGTACTGCACCAGTCCAGCCCCCACCAGGGTGGTTACGGAAAGGGTGGCGCCAAAGGGGCTGGGTTGAAGGAAAAAAAACCAGATAAAACCGGCGATCCCGGCGTAGATAAGGGTGCGGGCCAGCCGGTCGGGGGCCAGCAGGCGTGGCAGAAATCCGCGCAACCCACCCTCCAGCCGTCAGGACTTAATAAAGCGCCAGACAATCAAGCTGGACAGGATAAGCCCCAGGCCACCCCAGGCCACCTGCGGCTCCTGCCCGGCAAACCCCAGGAGGGCTGCCAGCACCCCGGCGCTCAGAAAACCCAGGGCATATTTGGGGTTCACCGTCAGGCCCAGCAGCAGGGCCACCAGAAAGCCCGAGAGCGCCGGCGGCATGCTGGCCCCAACCGCGACGACCACAATCAACAAGCCCAGGGTGATGATCAGGCCTACAAAGTAAGCGCCTGGGAAGGGTTCCTTGCTGGTTTTATCGGTTGCTTTGTTCGCCATATCTGCACCTATCCTTGGGGTTGCTGCGGTTTTGCCGCGCAAACCATCTTTTGCTTGGGGTAAAGCCACCCCGGAGTAACCTAGCTTACCGCTTTTAGAAGTGTTTTGTCGGAGGCTTTCTCAGAAACCGACTGGGAAGCTTTTTACTATTGGCTACCGGCATGGGGCATGTTAGCATTCTTTGCTAGTTATGGCCCTCATCGTACAGAAATATGGCGGAACCAGTGTGGGCGACCTCGAGCGCATTCAAAAGGTAGCCCAGCGCATCCACCACTACCTCGAGAAGGGGCATCGGATTGCCGTGGTGGTCTCGGCCATGGGCCGCATGACCGACGAACTGATTGCCCTGGCTAAGCGGGTCAACAAACGCCCACCCCAGCGCGAGCTCGACATGCTCACCACCATCGGCGAGCAGCAGTCGGTGGCCCTGCTTTCGATGCAGCTCCACGCCATGGGCATCCCCGCGCGGGGTTTTACCCAGCACCAGATTGGCATCACCACCGACGGGCGCTACGGCGATGCCCGAATCTTGCGGGTGGAGCCCACCCTCATCCAGCAAGCCCTGGATAGGGGAGAGGTGGCGGTGGTGGCGGGTTTCATGGGCACCACCCCCGAGGGCGAGCTGACCACCTTGGGGCGGGGCGGTTCCGATACCACCGCCGTAGCCCTGGCCGCGGCCCTGGGGGCGCAGGAGTGCGAGATTTTTACCGATACCGAAGGGGTCTATACCACTGATCCCCATGCCATTCCCGAGGCCCAGAAACTGAGCCGCATCGGCTACGATCAGATGCTGGAGATGGCTGCCCTGGGGGCGCGGGTGCTGCACCCCCGATCGGTCTACTACGGTAAGCGCTACGGGGTCAAAATCCACGTGCGCAGCAGCTTTTCCTACAACCCTGGCACCATTGTTACGGAGGATGGAATGGAACTTGATCGCCCAGTGACGGGGGTAGCCCTCGACGATGAAATCGCCCAGATTGGCCTGATAGGTATCCCTGACCGGCCCGGCATTGCGGCCCGGGTTTTTGAGGCTCTGGCCCGCAAGGGGGTGGCGGTGGACATGATTATCCAGGGCGTGCCTGGCCACGAGGCCAGCCGTACCCAGATGGCCTTCACGGTCAACCAGGACTTTGCCGAGGAGGCCATGGAGGCCCTCGAGCCCGTTCTGGCCGAGATTGGCGGTGAGGCCCAGCTACGCCGGGATATCTGCAAGATTTCCATCGTAGGCGTGGCCCTGGCCTCGACCCCCGGCATTCCGGCCCGGATGTTCCAGGCCCTCTCGAGTGTCGGGGCCAACATCGACATGATCGCCACCAGCGAGGTGCGTATCTCCGCCATCATCCCCTTGCAGTCCGCCGAGGCCGCCCTGCGCGCTGTGCACAGTGCCTTCGAACTGGATAAGCCAGTAGAAAAGTAAAGGCGAGGAAAGGGGAAAGAGAAACCCAGAGTTTTGACTTTGCTTCCCCCTTTTATCTTTCCTCGCCTCTGAGGTTCCTATGAGCGAAGCCCAAGGCTATTCCGGTCAACAATACCTGAGCTGGCAGGACATCACCAACCTGGTCTCCAGGCTGCTGGGCCAGATCAACCCCAACGATTTTGACTGCATCCTGGCAGTTACACGGGGCGGCATGATTCCGGCCTGTCTGGTCTCGGAAGCCACCGACCAGCGTAACATCCTGACCGCCGCGGTGATGTTTTACACCGACGTGGGCGAGACCATCAAAGACCCAGTGTTTTTACAGTTTCCCTCGGATAGCCTGCTCTATGGCAAACGGGTTCTAATTGTGGACGATGTGTGGGACTCGGGCAAAACTGCCGTAGCAGTACGGGAGCGCATCAAGATGGCAGGAGGGCATCCCCAGGTAGCGGTTCTGCACTACAAGCCCCTAAAAAGCCAGTTCCCCGGCGATGCTCCCGACTACTACGCAGCTGAGACCGACGCCTGGATTGTATACCCCTGGGATCCGGTGCAGGGCTGGACGACACTGGGCCAGGGCGCGGGGCAGGCCTGATACCAGGCTGCCGTCCGCATTGGCCAGCACCATCCGCTACCCGGACGACTTTGCTGGAGTGGGCAGTCCGATTGGGCGAAGGGCTTCAATAGCAGCGATCTATCAGGGTACGAGGGCCACTTTGGCTACCATGTTGCGGAACTGCAAGGTTCCGGCTGTGGCGAGGCCATTTTCGAGTTTTACCCCTATCCAAAGGTTGCCGCTGTTGATGCCGCTGGTTAGCCGATTGCCGGAGAGCCGGAGAGCCTGTGTAGGACTTGACTGGAAGCTGGCCGTACCGATTTGCTCAAAGCTCGAGCCGGGGTCACACAGATAAACGCCGTTGCTTTGGGTGCTGCACGGCTCTGTATCGGTGGCGTAAAAACTAAAGGAAACCCCGGTTTTATAAGTAAGGTTGCCCTCGAGCTCAATCCTGGACAGGTTTACTGGAGGTCGCTCGAAGCCCTGTTTCACAAAAGTGATTTTGTTGGTCTGATAAGAAATCTTCAAGACTCTTTCCACTAAAATGGAGCCATGCAACTGGCCCAACATCAGCGCCGCCCCCGGTTGGAACTCCAACTGCGACACCATCCGGATAACCTCCACGCCCTCTACCGGGAGTCCCAAGACCACACCGAACGCGCCCGCTGGCACGCTCTCTGGCTGCTGGCCAGGGGTCAGAGCATCCCCGAGGTAGCCAGGAATCTGGGCTATACCGATCGCTGGGTGCGTCAGGTAATCCACCGCTACAATCAGGGCCTGCCCATGAAGAATCTGCGGCACGAGAACAAAGGCCGGGCCCCCCTCGTACCGCCCGAACTCCAGGAGGGCTTCCGCCAGGCCCTCCTCCAGCCCCATCCCAGGGACGGGCTTTGGAGCATACGCAACGCTGCGGAGTGGCTGGCTGAAAGGCTGGGACGTCCGGTGGATGGGCGGCGGGCCTGGTACTGGATGCGTCGCCTGGGCCTGGCCCCGCTGCGCCCCCGGCCGCGCCACCGGGAGGCGGATGCGAAGCGGCAGGAGGCTTTCAAAAAAAGCTCTTTCTGATGGTTTTCCTGTTCAGGTTGCTCTTTCCTGAACTGGAGTTGGAGGTGTGGGGCTTTGATGAGCGCCGAATAGGGCTGAAGCCCATCCGCCGACGGGTATGGGCCTTGCGAGGGAGGACGCCGCTAGCGCAGGAGCGGCCCCGCTATCGCTGGCTGTATGTGTACGCCTTCATAAGACCGGGTACGGGGGAAAGCGAGTACTGGCTGCTGCCCTCGGTCTCGGTGGAGGGGTTCCAGTTGGTGTTGGAGGCCTTTGCCCGGCTACGGGGGGCGGGGGCGGGCAAGCTGGTACTGGTGGTGCTGGATCAGGCTGGCTGGCACACCTCGGGGCGGGTGGAGCCAGCCAAGGGCCTGGGGCTGTGTTATCTGCCACCCTACTCGCCCGAGTTGCAGCCGGTAGAACGAGTCTGGGGGCTCATTGACGCGGTCGTGGCCAATGGGCAGGTGCAGGATGAAGAGGAGCTGTGGGCCAAGGTGGAAGCCCGGTGCGCTTACCTACAAACCCAGCCCGCGCTTATCCAGAGCTACACCCTATTTCACTGGTGGCCGGGGGGATGTTAGGGGAATGAATCAAAAGGATTTCATATGAATCGCGGCAAAATCCACATCAAAGTCTCGTATGGATATGCTCAACGGCGCATTGCTACAACCTACTAAAAAAACCAGCAAGAAGAGTTGTGTAATCAGGCGCATGGCATCATTAATCCAGATTCTCGTGAGGATATGCTTATTCCAAAGCAAAAACCCTCCGGCCCTCTACCAGGGTGCATACCGGCCAGCCCTTCAACTGCCAGCCAGCCCAGGGGCTAAATTTGGCTTTGGAAGCGAAGGTCTGGGGTTCCACCGGACGCTGGCTGCGCGGATCCCACAGCACCAGGCTGGCCTCGGCCCCTTCCTCCAGGTGCAGCGGGGGAAAACCCAGAATGCGCCGGGGGCCGTCGGTGAAGCGGGCCACCAGCACAGCCAAGGGGAAGCCTCGCTTTTCCACCAGCTCGCTGTAGAGCAGCGGCCAGCAGACCTCGAGGCTGGGGATGCCAAAGGGGGCCCGCAACAGGTCGAGTTCCTTTTCATCCTGGGTGTGGGGGGCGTGGTCGGTGCCGATGCAGTCGATGCTGCCGTCTAGCAGTCCTTCGATAAGGGCTTCCACATCGCTCTGGGTGCGCAGGGGCGGGGCTACTTTGTATATGGGATTCAGCCCGTTCAGGGCCTCGTCGGTCAGGGTTAGGTGGTGGGGCCCAACCTCGGTGGTGATGGGCAGCCCCTCTTGCTTGGCCTGGCGGATGAGCTCGAGGCCCCGTTTTGTGCTCAGGTGCTGGATGTGCAGCAGGCCTCGCGCTGATACTTTATTAGCCAGCCGATCTCGCACATAGCGCACGACTTCCAAGTCTCTGGCAATGCGCGCGCTCTCGGCGTAGCTGGTGTTGCCGGGCAGGCCCAGCCGAAACGAGACCTCCCCTTCGTTCATGACCCCGTTCCGCCGCAGCCCCGCGTCTTCGGCATGCACCGAGACCACCAGGCCCCAGGAAGCCGCATACAGCAGACCCTGAGCCAGCACACCGGCGTCTTCGTTGGTTTTGCCGTCGTCGGTGAGCATGACGGCCCCGGCTGCCTGTAGCAGATGGGCCTCGCTCAGGACTTTGCCCTCCTGGCCCTGGGTGAGGGCCGCGGCGGGGTGCAACCGGGCCTGCTTGATCTGGGCTGCTTTTTTCTTCAAAGCCGCCACGATCTCGGCGTTATCCACCACCGGGGTGGTGTTGGGCATGGAGACTATATCGGTATACCCGCCTCGAGCCGCCGCGGTCAGGCCGCTTTGCAGGTCTTCTTTGACCTCTTGCCCCGGTTCGCGCAGATGGGCGTGGGGATCAAAAAACCCCGGCGACAAGATCATCCCGGTCGCGTCCAGTACGGTTGGGGCCTCACCCCCCGAGAGCGAAAGAATGCGCCCTTCACCGATCAGCACATCGGCTGTGCCGTGGACTCCTCGTCCGTCTACCAGCTTTGCGTTTTTGATAAGAAAATCGCCCTTCATGTGGCTCCTTGTAATCAACTTTTTCCCACCAGCACGTGGTAAAGCACCGCCATCCGCACAGCCTGCCCGTTGGCTACCTGGCGTTCGACCAGGCTCTGGGGCGAGTCGGCCAGGGTGCCCTCCAGCTCCACATCGCGGTTCATGGGGCCGGGGTGGAGGAGGGGGGCCCCGGGCCTGGCCCAGCCCAGGCGTTCCCGGTTGACCTGATAGGCGGCAATATACTCTGGCAGCGAGGGCGGCAAACCCTTTTCCATCCGCTCTTTTTGCAAACGCAGCACCATCACCGCATCGGCCTCGTACAGGGCTTCCCGCAGGCTGGTGGTGAGGGTGGCGCCGGGCAGGCTGCCCGGAAGGAGGGGGGCCGGGCCACAGGCGACTACTGTTGCGCCCAGCATGGGCAGCAACTCGGCGTTGGAGCGGGCCACCCGCGAGTGCAGGATGTCCCCCACGATGGCGATTTTTTTGCCCTCGAGGCTACCCAGTTTTTCCCTCAGGGTAAAAGCATCCAGCAGGGCCTGGGTGGGGTGGGCCCGCCAGCCGTCCCCCGCGTTGATGACCGGTTTGTGCAGCCAACTGTGGGCCTGGTAGGGCACCCCAGCGGCGTCGGTGCGAAGGATGTAGGCATCGATGCCCATCTGATCCAGGGTGCGCAGGGTGTCCCGGTAGGTCTCGCCCTTGACGGTGGAGCTGGTTGTGCCGGAAAAGCTCACCACATCGGCCGACATGCGCCGGGCGGCCAGCTCGAAGGAGATACGGGTGCGGGTGGAGGGCTCAAAGAAGACCGTAGCCACCGTAAAGCCTGTGAGGGCCGGTACTTTTTTGACCGGGCGGGCCAGCACCTCCTGCATCATCTGGGCGGTCTCGAGCAGGCTTTCTACCTGGCGGCGGCTCCAGTCCCGGAAATCGAGCAGGTGTTTAGGAAAGCTTGGGGTAGCGGTCTCGCTCACGATGCCTCTACCTCCCACAGCTCTACTGCGTCCTCGCCGTCGTCTTCCAGGGTTTTGACCTTCACCACTTCGCTTTTGGAAGTAGGGAGGTTTTTGCCCACAAAGTCGGCGCGGATGGGCAGTTCGCGGTGCCCCCGGTCTACCAGCACGGCCAGGTAAATCCGGCTGGGACGGCCCTGGTCGATCAGGGCGTCCAGGGCAGCCCGTGCGGTGCGGCCGGTGTAGAGCACGTCGTCTACCAGCACCACGGCCTTGCCCCCCAGGTCGAAGGGAATGCGGGTCTCGCGCACCTTGGGCTGCAGGCCAATCTCGGTCAGGTCATCGCGGTAGAGGGTGATGTCGAGAATGCCCATTGGCACCCGCTTGCCCTCAAACTTCTCGACCAGATCGACCAGCCTTTTAGCCAGGCTGATGCCGCGGGTGTGAATGCCCACGAAGCAGAGTCGGTCAACGCCCTTGTTCTTTTCGATCACCTCGTGGGCGATGCGGGTAAGGGCCCGGCGCACTTCGTCTTCGTTGAGGAGCTTAGACTTGAAGATCATGGCTGTTCCTCCTGGTGCACGAGCGGGAGCGACGCATGGCCGCCCTTACCCAGGCTAACCCGTCTATGGGGTAAAGAAAAAATGCGCCCTGAACAGGCGCATACCTCCGGTTTGTAGGCTTCGATATGTTTCACTTGTTCTCCTTTCCGACCTCGCAGGATCGGGTTAAAGGTGTGGGGTCAACCCCGCCGGCTATGCTACGCCCTGGGAGGCCGTGGGTCAAGGGCAAAAAATAGGGCCCCCGGGTGCGGGAGCCACACCAATACCGAATGGCCGACTAGCCCCGGGCGGCCTCCAGGCTGCCGTAGAGCGTCCACCAGGGCTTGGCGCCCTTGGCCAGCACCTGGTTGAGCAACTGGATATTCTTCACACCCTGATCCGAGAGCCAGGCCTCGAGGGCCTCCAGGCCTTGCTTGGCATAGACCGGAATCCCGTCTTGCCAGGTGGCCCGCCCACACAGCACCCCGCTGAAGGGTACCCCGGCCTCGGCGGCCATTTCCAGGGACTCGCGGAAGACCGCATCGCTGACCCCAGCCGAGAGGTAGATGAAGGGCTTGCCGGCAGCGCTGGCAGCGTCCTTGAGGAACTGCAGGGCCTGGGCGCGGGTGTAGGCTTCCTCGCCCTTAAAGCCCAGGGTGCCGCTGGTATAGGCGATGTTGAAGGGCAGCTCCACCTTGAGCACGTCCACCCCGTAGCGGTCTTTGGAGAACTCCTCCATGTACTTGGCTACGTAGCGGGGTTTGACCTTGGCGAACTCGAGGCCCTCGCCAAGCTGGTCGTTGTAGGCGATGGGCTCCAGGAAGAAGGGCACCTCCAGCGCGGCGCACTCGGCCCCGACCCGCTCGATAAAGGCGTGTTTGATATTGTTGATTTTGGGGTCGTCCTCGGGGTTGTAGTAAAGCAGAATTTTGACCGCATCCCCCCCAAGCTCCACAATGCGCCGCACGCTGAGGTCGGGCAGCAGGTCGGGCAGGCGGCCCGGGGTGCTGGTGTCGTACCCCGATTTCTCGTAGGCCAGCAGCACACCGGTGCCGGGGGCTTTGTGCTTTAGCGCTGGCAGTCCGTACTCGGTATCCATCAGAATGGCCGAGGCGTAGGGGGTGAGGATCTTGACCACCGCGGTTTTGAACTCGGTGAGCTCGGCGTCGCTCACCTCACCACCGCGGGCTTTGGCGATGGCTTTGCGCAAGGAGCCCCGCTGATCCATTGCGGCCGCCGCGATCACGCCTTTGTCGTCGGCGCAGGCCTGTATCCGTTCAAACTTTCCTTTGCTGAGTCCCATAGGTTTCTCCACCCAAGAGTTTACCCTACCTGTGGGCTTTTGCATGCAGCGCATGACGCCGGGCGCGGGGGGTGTGGGCCTGTTATATCGTTTCCGCTTGAATCCTTCACCGCTGGACGGAGTCAGCGGTGAAGGATTCAAGCCGACCGAAGGGAGTAGAAAAGCATTTCGGTAGTATCGTTTAGGCTTGTTAAAGTGAACGATACTACCGAAATGCGTATTAGACTCTTCGTAGTTTTGTGGGAGGAAGCATGCTGATTGTAGCTGGTGAAGCCCTGATCGATATGACCCCCATAACCCATAACGGTGGTATGGCCTATGTGCCGCATCCCGGGGGTTCCCCGTACAACGTAGCCGTGGGCGCAGGCCGCCTGGGTACGCCCACTGCCTTTCTGGGGTGCATCTCGCGCGATGCTTTCGGGCAGCTTCTAAGAAGCCACCTGGCCGCCAGCGGGGTTGGCCTGGATTACCTAAAGGAAAGCGAGCACCTGACCACCCTGGCCCTGGTGACCCCTGCGGAGTCGGGCGAGTTTTTCTCGTTCTACTGTGAAAACACCGCCGACCGCATGCTCTACCCCGAAGACCTGCCGGCCGTGCTGCCTGCCAGTGCAGCCCTGCACTTTGGTTCGTACTCGCTGGTGCTGGAGCCGGGGGCCTCGAGCCTCGAGCTCCTCATGCGGCGGGAGGCCCGCCGCCGCCTGATCTCGCTCGACCCCAATGTGCGGCCTTTCCTGATTCCTAACCGCGAGGCCTACCTCGAGCGCCTCCTGGGCTGGCTCGAGCAGGTCGATCTGGTCAAGGTGAGCCAGGCCGACCTGGCGTGGCTGTATCCGGGGGCCAGTCTGGAAAGCATCGCCCAGGAGTGGAAGCAGCAAGGCCCGGCGCTGGTGATCGTAACCCAGGGCGGCCAGGGGGCGCTGGCCGTGACCAAGCAGGCCGTCCTTCGCGTTCAAGCTCCCAGGGTTGCTGTGGTAGATACGGTGGGTGCCGGCGATGCCTTCATGTCGGGTGCTTTGAGCTGGTTGTGGCAGCACGGCGCCTGGTCTCGAGCAGCGCTGGAGTCGCTAACGGGTGAGCAGGTCACAGATCTGCTGAACTTCGCTGCCAGAGTTGCGGCCATCACCTGCACCCGGGCCGGGGCCAACCCGCCCTGGCGGGCCGAGCTGGCCTAGGTGGTTTTTCACAAGCGATACTGCTCGTCCGAGACTGGCTCGAGCCAGTCGGTGCTCACCCCCTCCACCGCGGCCTGAATGGCCAGGTGAATCATGGCGTGGGTGGGGCTGGCCCCGTGCCAGTGTTTCTCGCCGGGGGCAAAGTAGATGGTGTCGCCGGCTTTCATCTCACGTACCGGCTCACCCCAGCGCTGGAACCAGCCAATCCCCGACTCCACGTGCAAAACCTGCCCTTGGGGGTGGGTGTGCCAGGCGGTGCGGGCCCCCGGCGCAAACATCACCCGTAGCACGTGCAGGTGCATGGGGGCGGGCGTGATCACCAGCTCGCTCAGGTATACCGTGCCGGTAAACCACTCGGGCTTGCCCAGGCGGGTAGGGGCCTGGGGTACGAAGGTTTTCCACGGGTTTTCCATGGCTTATAGTTTACGGCCTCGAGGCCCCTCAGAAGGCCCGCTCATACTGTACCGGCCAGACCCTGGTGCCCAGGGCCTGGGCGGCCCGGTAGGGCCAGTACGGCTCCCGGAGCAAGACCCGGCCCAAAAGAACCAGGTCGGCCTGGTTTTCCTGAAGAATGGCCTCGGCTTGTAAGGGCTCGGTAATGAGACCCACCGCCCCTGTGGACAAGCCTGTGGATAAGCGCACCTGGGCGGCAAAGGGCACCTGGTAGCCGGGGCCAACCGGAATCTTCACCCCCGGCACAGCCCCGCCCGAGGAGCAGTCCAGCAAATCTACGCCGCGCTGCTGCAATTCCCCGGCAAAAACCACCGTGTCGGTGATGTCCCAGCCCCCTTCGACCCAGTCGCTGGCCGAGACCCGCACCAAAAGCGGCAGCTCGGCGGGCCAGACCTCCCGCACCGCCTCTGCGACCTCGAGCGGGAAACGCATGCGGTTTTCACGGCTGCCCCCGTAGCGGTCGGTGCGCTGGTTGGTGAGGGGCGACAAAAACGAGTGCAGCAGGTAGCCGTGGGCCATGTGAATTTCCAACACTTCAAACCCTGCCGCCAGGGCCCGCCGGGCCGCTTGCCGAAAGGCCTGGCGTACCTCGTCCAGGCCTGCTTCGTCGAGGGCCTGGGGTATGGGCCAGCCCTCTTGAAAGGGCAGGGGGCTGGGGGCCACCGGTGTCCAGCGGTGAAGGGGCTTCCCCCCCTGCCACGGACTGGCCGTACCTGCCTTGCGCCCAGCATGGGCAATCTGGATGCCCGGCACCGCCCCGGCGTAGCGGATGCGCCGGGTAAGCTCTTTTAGCCCGGCGACGTGCTCGTCCGACCAGAGGCCCAGGTCGTCCGGGCTGATCACCCCCCGGGCCTCCACCGCGGTGGCCTCCACGATTGCCAGCCCCACCCCCCCGATGGCCCGGGTGGGGTAGTGCAACAGATGCCAGTCGGTCACGTGCCCATCCTGGGCCGAGTACTGGCACATGGGTGACATGGCGATACGGTTTTTGAGAGAGACAGAACGCAGTTGCAGGGGGCTAAAGAGCAGGCTCATAGCGGGGATTCTACGCCCTAGGCGGGCCGGGTTTGTGGACTTCAATACATAACGCTTTTTCTTCACCGGACGCGTGATACGATAGACGAGAGCGGGAGAAAAAAGTTATACTAAGTACAAGAAGTTTTGTAAGGAGGTGAAGAAAAAGCCGAATGCCAAAAGCCAGATGCCAAAAACTGTAGCGGCTTTGAGCCTTCTGCTTTCAGCTATGCCCATAGATTTCACCCTGACCGACGAGCAAAAAGAGCTGCAAAAGCTGGCCCGGCGCTTCGCCAAGGAGCAGATCGCGCCGGTGGCCGCCGAGTACGACCGTAAAGAGGAGGTGCCCTGGGGCCTGGTGGAAAAGCTCCACGAGGTGGGCCTGCTGAACGCCATCATCCCCGAGGCCTATGGCGGTTTGGGTTTGGGGATGCTCGAGGAAGTCATCATCGGCGAGGAGCTGGCCTGGGGCTGCATGGGCATCTACACCATCCCCATGGCCTCCGACCTGGGTATCACCCCCATTCTGCTGGCCGGAACCCACGAGCAAAAGCAACGCTTCTTCAAGAAGCTCACCGAGAAGCCGGCCCTGGCGGCTTTTGCCCTCTCTGAACCCGGCAACGGCTCCGACGCCGCGGCCCTGCGCACACGGGCGGTGCGGGATGGCGACCATTACGTGCTCAACGGCACCAAGACCTGGATCTCCAACGGCGGCGAGGCCGAGACCGTGGTGGTGTTTGCCACCGTGGCCCCGGAGCTGCGCCACAAGGGCGTGGTGGCTCTGGTAGTGGAGAAGGGCACCCCCGGCTTCAAGGCCAACAAACTGCACGGCAAGATGGGCCAGCGGGCCAGCGGCACCTACGAGCTGGTCTTCGAGGACTGCCGGGTTCCGGTCGAAAACCGGCTGGGCCAGGAAGGCGACGGCTTTAAGATTGCCATGCAGACCCTGGACAAGACCCGCATCCCGGTGGCGGCGGGCAGCCTGGGGGTGGCCCGGCGGGCCCTCGAGGAGGCCACCAAGTACGCCAAGGAACGCGAGGCCTTTGGCAAGCCCATCGCCGAGTTCCAGGCCATTCAGTTCAAGCTGGCCGAGATGCTGATGGGCCTCGAGACCGCCCGCACCTACACCTACTACGCGGCCTGGCTGGTAGACACCCACCAGCCCCACGCCCACGCCGCGGCCATCGCCAAAGCCTATGCCTCGGAGATGGCCTTCGAGGCGGCCAACCAGGCCATCCAGATTCACGGCGGCTATGGCTATATGCACGAGTACCCGGTAGAAAAGCTCCTGCGCGACGTAAAGTTAAACCAGATCTACGAAGGCACCAACGAGATACAGCGCCTTATCATCGCGCGGCATATCCTGAAAGGGTAGGTTGTGGGGGCAACCCTGGTGGTCGCCCGGCCGCAGCCAGGGCGTGTAGCCCGAACATAAAACCTTGTTGCAACAGATGGAGGAGAGATGAAGTTCGTTGCGGTTATTCGACAGGTTCCAGACGGTGAATCCCGCCTCAAGATTGAGGGGGGTAAGGTAGACCTGGGCGGGGTCACCATGATCCTCGACCAGATGGACGAGTGGGCGGTGGAGGAGGTCATCCGGCTACAGGAGAAGCACGGGGGCGAGAGCGTGGTGGTGGCCCTGGGCCCCGAGCGCTTTGAGGAGGCCATCCGCACCGCGCTGGCTATGGGCATTGACCGGGCCATCCACCTGGTGGCCGAGGGCTACCTCGACCCCATCTCGCAGGCCGAGGCCCTGGCCGAGGTCATCCGGGCCGAGGCCCCCACCCTGGTCTTTACCGGCGGGCAGCAGGCCGACTGGGACTCGCAGGCCCTGGGGCCGGCCCTGGCTGAGGCCCTCTCGTGGCCGGTGGTGAGCTGGACGACCCAGATCGAGCTGGAAGGTGAGACCCAGGCCAAAGCCAAACACGACCTCGACGAGGGCGCCGAGGTGGTGCGGGTGGGCTTGCCGGCGGTATTTACCAGCCAGCAGGGCCTGAACGAGCCGCGCTACCCCACCCTGCCCGGCATCATGAAGGCCAAACGCAAGGAGCTGAAAAAGGTTCCGGTGAGCGCCAGCAGCAAGGTGGAGATTCTGGAACAGACCATCCAGGAGAAAAGCCGCCTGAACAAGATGATTGACGGCAAAGACCCGGTGGCCGCTGCCCACGAGCTGGTGCGGCTGTTGCACGAAGAGGCCAAGGTTATCTAAGAGCCGCTTGGAGGATTGCATGATTCTAGTCGTATTGGAACACGACGGCCAGCGCCTGCGCAAAGGCGCTCTGGAAGCCATCAGCCGGGCCCGGCAAATCGGCGCTCTGGGGGCCATTGCCGGGGTGGTGATCGGCGAAAACACCCAGGCTGTAGCCCAGGAGGCGGCCCAGTACCTGCCCACGGTCTATGCTGCCGAGGTGGGCTCTTACACACCCGAGAAGTGGGCCGAGGCGGCCTACGCTGCCGCCCAGAAAAGCGGGGCCAAGGTGGTGGTGGCCACTGGAGGCCGCCAAAGCCGCACCTGGACGGCCCGCCTGGCTTACAAGATGAAGGCTGGCCTGCTGGAAGACACCCTCGAGACCAGCACCGACGGCCAGCACATCATCGGCGTGCGCTATAGCTTTTTGAACCGCGTCACCGAGAAGCAAAAAGCGGCGCTGCCGGTGGTCTTCACCGCCAAACCCAACACCACCCCCCTGGCCGAGCCGGCCGATAGCAGTGGGGTGGTGGAGGCCCTCGAGGTCAGCCTGCCCCCTACGGTGGAGGTGCTCGAGCGCCTGAGCGAGCAGAAGAAGGGCGTCTCGCTCACCGAGGCCACCGTGGTGGTGACCGGCGGGCGTGGGCTGGGCAACCCCGAGGCTTTTGCGGGGGTGGAGGAGCTGGCAAGCACCCTGGGCGCCGCCGTGGGCGCGACCCGCGCGGTGGTGGACGCGGGCTGGCGGCCCTACAGCGAGCAGGTGGGCCAGACCGGCAAAACCGTCCAGCCCAACCTCTACATCGCCCTGGCGGTTTCCGGTGCGGTGCAGCACCAGGCCGGCATGAACAAGAGCAAGTACATCGTGGCGGTCAACAAGGACGCCGAGGCCCCCATCTTCAAAATTGCCGACTACGGCATTGTGGGCGACGTACACCAGGTGCTGCCGGCGCTGATCGATGCAGCCAAGAAGCTGAAGGACTAAAGCCCAACGCAACTCAAGGGCAGGCCCAGGCTTGCCCTTTTTTGTTGTTGCCGACCAAAGCCTGGCGCGCTGACACCAATCAAGCACGTAACTCCAACCTACCGCCGGTTTCGCCTAGAGCCGTGTAACGGGTGCGCTTTTGGGCCTCGAGGTGCAAATGAGCAAGGGAGGGCCTGGGGCTTGGGGTACACTGGCAACGTAAATCGATTACCCACGCTGCTGCACGCGGTCGCGTGAACCTCGGGGGAACCTCATGGTTGCTATACCAACGGAAGAATTAAACAGCATGACCGAAGTAATGGCCCTTTTGGATGAGGGTCGGCGTATGCAGGGCTACCTGTCCGAAATGGGCACAGAAATGCTCAAGGCCGCCGCCGAGCTGGATAACGGCTACCCCCCATCTCCAGACCTTATTGCTAAGCTGGTGGGGGCCTCACAGGCTTTTGAAGCGCTGCACGACCGGGCGCAGCGCCTGCTGGGAGGTGCGCTGATTGAGCCAGTGCTGCCCCGTGTACTGGAAGCGCTCGAGGCCCATCGCAAGGCGCTGGAAGCGGCCGCCTTGCGTCAGCAAGCCCTGAATGTGCTGGAGCAGGTGAGCAGCCTGGTTTACCGGAGTGGTGAGGAGTTCCTGCCGCTTTCGGCTGTGCAGTTCGATGTTTTGGGCCTGATGCGCCAGCAAAAGGAAAGCACAGAACTCAATGCGACCGTTCTGGCTCTGGCTAACGGCAGCCACCCCTACAACCTGCTGCTTCGGCTGGTGGCGGACAAAAGCATGAGCAACGAAGAATGGGTCAGGATATACCAGCAGGTGGCCCAGGAGATTGGTCAGGATCTTGCTGTAGCGGCCGCGCGCGGCCAGATCGTACTGCCCGAGTGATACCATGCCCGCTTGAATCCTTACATCGCCAGGTGCAGCCGGGGGTGAGGGATTCAAGCCGACCGATCGGGAGTATCGATGCGTATGAACCATCTACCCCTTGGCCCTGCGATCCAGGGCCCGGGCGTGGGCTTCTAGGCCCTCTTCGCGGGCCATGCGGGCCCCGAGCGCGGCCAGCTTGCTGGCCGCTGACTGGTTGAGACCCACCACCGGGATGACCTTGAGAAAGTCCCGCAGGGCCAGCCCACCTCCAAAGCGGGCGGTGCCGGTTGTGGGCATGACGTGGCTGGGGCCGGCGATATAGTCGCCCAGGGCCTCGCAGGAATGCTCGCCCAGAAAAACCCCGCCAGCGTTGCGCACCTGTCCCAGCACGGCCAGTGGGTCGTTCACGGAAAGGCACAGGTGTTCGGGGGCGTAGAGGTTGGCAAGCTCGAGGGCCTGTTCGATGCTTTCTACCTGCACCAGACCGCTTCGCTGCAGAGCCTGGCGGGCAATGCTGGCCCTTGGCAGGTCGGCAAGCTGGCGCTGGAGCTCTTCCTCCACACGCCCCAGCAGCTCCCGGTAGGACGAAAGCAGCCAGGCTTCGGAATCGGGGCCGTGTTCGGCCTGGGCCAGCAGATCGGCGGCCAGCAGCTTGGGATCGGCGGAAGCATCGGCGATGATGAGGGTCTCGGTCGGCCCTGGCAGGCCTTCCATACCCACCGACCCATATACTTCGCGTTTGGCCAGCACCACATAGCGGTTGCCTGGGCCCATAATTTTGTCGACACGGGGTATGGTTTCGGTGCCGTAGGCTAGCGCTGCGATGGCCTGGGCACCCCCCATGGCAAACAGCCGATCGGCGCCGGCCACCCAGGCTGCGGCCAGAATGCCCGGATGCACTCGAGGGGGGGAGGCCAGCACAATCTCGCCCACCCCGGCGACCTTGGCCGGAACTGCAGTCATCAAAACCGTGGAAAGCAGGGGTGCCGAGCCTCCAGGGACGTAAACCCCCACCCGGTCGAGCGGGCGCACTAACTGGCCCAGCACCCCATCGGCGCCGGCTTCCAGGAACCCGCCCATGGGCTCCCGCCGGTAAAAGGCCTCGATCCGTTCTTTGGCGGTCTCGAGGGCGTCCCGCAGGTCGGCGTCCAGGTCTTCGTAGGCTTCGCGCCAGACCCGTTTGGGAATTTCCTCCACAGGGTGCCCGTCTATCTCCTGGCTGATGCGCTGCAGGGCTGCATCACCCTCGTGCTCGACTTGATGCAGAATAAACCGCACCGTTTCCAGGGCATCGCCGTACTCCACGGTCATGCGACGATTTTTGAAGTGCTCGTAGATCTGCTCAGGGGTTTTGATCATACAGGGCCTTTTGGGGGAGAAACAGGGCTTTAGCTATATCGCCTGCGACGCCGCCGCCGCCGACTGGAACCTCCATTCTCCTGCTCTTTGGGTGGTTCGCCGGAAACCACCCTGGTTTTAGGGGGTTCTCCTGAGACCACTCGAGGTCGGCTCGAGTCTCGCTGGGTTTTGGGAGTTTGCTCCAACGGCTCAAAACGCTGTCCGGCCTCGAGGCGCTGCACCCCGACAAGATCGGCTTCGAAGACGTGCTCCCCTACCTTCTGCGTTAGCCGTACGGGGTAGCCTTGCTGGTCGAAATACAGCAGACTAAGACCCGGACGCAAGCGGTAAACCCGCAGGGTGCGCTCTTCAATGGTCTGGTCGGGTAGGCGCTCTACATAAGCCCGTCCTCCCACCAAAGCAAACTTCTCTATCTGGCCTACTTCGATGTCGAGTGCACCAATGGTCAGAATTAACGAGAGGGGGTCATGCATCTGGGTCAGGTAGGGGATGGCAAAGTCGTCTTTACCCTGGCTAACTGTAACCAGGCCGTCCTCGCGCGAGAACTCTACCTCCATCACTCGAGCCCCGTTGCCTTCCACCCTTTCGCGGTAGCGACGGGGTAGGCCTTCGCGGTCTAGCTCGCTTTCCCAACGCTGGCGGGTTTTGGGCAGGGGTAGTTCTACGGTGGCCTCGAGCACCACCCGCAGGCCGTCCCGGCGGGGCTCGAGGATTAGACGCTGCTCACCTGCTGGGTGTCCGGCATACCGCAGGCTGTAGCGCAGTGCTTGTGGAACCGCCCAATCCATGGCATTTATCCTACCAGCCCCCAGTGGAAAATCTGCACCAGTGCTATGGGGAATGTTCCATAACCTGCACCCGCTCACCGATAACCTGGGGGCTGTTTTGAAGCCTCATTCTGCGGGTCTGGACAACAGCCCTGGAGCACAAAAGGACGAGCTGTTTATTGTTTTTACAGCAATTGTGTATACCGTTTACCGTGTACTCACTCAAATGGTACACATTTTTGTAAGTGTTGTTATGCAGAATATACATTTTTTGGATTATCCGGGCTCAAGCCATACTCAAGACAGGAGGAATTGCAATGTCCAAACTGTCCCCCGAGATGAAACTGGAAGCCGACAAACTCAAGCGCGAATGGGAGACCAACCCCCGCTGGAAAGGCATCAAGCGCGACTACACCGCCGAGGATGTGGTGCGCCTGCGCCCCAGCCTTCTGCCCGAGCAGACCTTAGCCAGGGCGGGAGCTGAGCGGCTGTGGGAGCTTTTGCACACCCGTCCTTATGTGAACACCTTTGGGGCCTACACCGGGGCCCAGGCGGTGCAGATGGTCAAGGCCGGCCTCGAGGCCATCTACCTCTCGGGCTGGCAGGTGGCCGCCGACGCCAACCTGGCCTGGCAGACCTACCCCGATCAGTCGCTCTACCCAGCCAACTCGGTGCCGCAGGTGGTGCGCCGCATCAACAACGCCTTACAACGGGCCGACCAGATCGAGCGCGCCGAGGGTAAAACCGATCGCTACTGGTACGCCCCCATCGTGGCCGACGCCGAGGCCGGGTTTGGCGGCCCCCTCAACGCCTTCGAGCTGATGAAGGCCATGATCGAAGCGGGCGCAGCCGGGGTGCACTGGGAAGACCAGCTCAGCAGCGAGAAGAAGTGCGGACACCTGGGCGGCAAGGTGCTGATTCCCACCTCGCAGCACATCCGCACCCTGAACGCCGCCCGGCTGGCCGCCGATGTGATGAATGTGCCCAGCATCATCATCTGCCGCACCGATGCCGAGGCTGCGACCCTGCTCACCAGCGACATTGATGAGCGCGACAAGCCCTTTGTGAAGGAAGGTGAGCGCACCCCCGAGGGCTTCTACCGCATTCGCAACGGCCTCGAGGCCTGCATCACCCGCTCGCTGGCCTATGCCCCCTACGCCGACCTGCTGTGGATGGAGACCAGCACCCCCGACCTGGAGGTAGCCCGCAAGTTTGCCGAGGCCATCCATGCGGTCTACCCCGATAAGATGCTGGCCTACAACTGCTCCCCCAGCTTCAACTGGAAAAAGAACCTCGACGACGAAGCCATCGCCAAGTTCCAGCGCGAGCTGGGCGCCATGGGCTACAAGTTCCAGTTCATCACCCTGGCCGGCTGGCACAACCTCAACTACCGCACCTTCGAGCTGGCCAAGGGCTACAAGGAGCGCGGCATGAGCGCCTTCGTGGAGCTGCAGCAGCTCG
This sequence comes from Meiothermus sp., assembly GCF_026004075.1. Taxonomy (NCBI): domain Bacteria; kingdom Thermotogati; phylum Deinococcota; class Deinococci; order Thermales; family Thermaceae; genus Meiothermus; species Meiothermus sp. Next base: position 681,345 of record NZ_BPIK01000001.1, read on the forward strand.
AGTTCGCCGCCGAGAAGGACGGCTTCACCGCGGTCAAGCATCAGCGCGAGGTGGGTGCGGGCTACTTCGACGAGGTGCTCATGGCTATTACCGCCGGACAGGCCTCTACGGCGGCTCTGGCAGGCTCGACTGAGGAAGCCCAGTTCCATTGAGCCATAGCATGTTTTTCTTCTACCCTCTGGAGCGTAGCAACCTAATTAATCTGGATGGCAGCAGCCACAGGGCTGCTGCCATCCGCTAATGCCCGAAGTGGGTATCGGCGTCTGTCCCATCCCCAGTACAGCGGTATCCATGGAAACCGCTCTAGCCAGCATCTCGACTTTGTTGTAGCGCCTGATAAGCGGCCCAGGTGCGTGGATGGGGCGTAATGCCTTTCTGTTGCAGGTACCGCACTTTGCAGATGACGGCTTTTTGGTAGGCCTCCTCGAGCCTCCCGCTAAGCGCCATCTCGCGGATCTCGTGGTTGACCCCGCGGCCCGGCTCCGAGACATCGGCAATGTAAAGGGCCATGCCGATTTTGTGATCGGGGCTGACCCCATAAACGTGACCTTCGATGGCCTCGAGCACTTCCTCGTCTTCCACGCCCCATTCCTGGGCCAACCGACGGCCTGCCCGCCCATGCAGGGCCAGGGGGTGATTGCGTTCTATCTCGTTTTCGGGGAGGGCTAACGCTTGCAGGCGCTCGGCGCTCAGGTCGCGCGCGGCGTCGTGCAGAATTGCGGCCAGATAGGCTTTGCCCTCGTCGAGGGCATTGGCCTTGGCAATTTGAGCCGCCAGCTCGGCCACTCGAAGAATATGCTCATAGCGCTCAGGCTTGACCAACTGGCGCACTTTCTCGGCGTAATCAACGACAGAGCCTTTGCTTATCAAAGTTGAGCCTCCGCCGAGGGCGGGAGCAGGTTTGGAAACTCCTGCCCATCCGCAACAGAGAGCCTACCATATTTGCAGAAAATTCCAAGGCGATGGAACCTCTAAAGTCGCGGTTCAGTGGGCGGGGTGGGAGCTGTGGCAGAGCCACCAGGCTTGAACTAGGATAAAGGCATGGCCGATGTTAAGCCCGTGTTCAAGTCCAAAAAAGCTGAGGAAGTCTACCAGTTGATTATTAATCTTCCTCCCCTGACGGATGAACAAGCCCGCAAGATGGTAAAAGCCATCGAGCGGGTTACGGGCCGCCGCCACCCTGTTCGCCCCATACGTCGTTCTAATGTGAATCCCTAAACAAATCCTGCTCGACACCAACTTTTTTATTTCCCCCCGGCGCAAAGAGCCGTTTTCTTGGCCGCCTTTTACGCGAGCAAATGGTTAACTCGGTAATTGTGCAACGTGGAATATGCCCTGCTCCAACCGGTACTTGAAACATTTATCCATAGCCGCTATAGTTATCAGTTGGCTGGGTCAAAAGACCCGAGCCGTTTGGTTGGATTGCACCTGCATCCCGGACGGCTAACTGGAGAGTGTGGCTATGTACGCAATCATCAAAACCGGTGGTAAACAGTACCGCGCAGAAGCGGGCAGCAGGCTGCGCGTAGAGAAGCTCGAGGCCAGCCCTGGCGATACCGTGGAGTTCGATGCCCTGATGCTGGGCGGTGAGAAGACCGTGATTGGTAGCCCCACCGTTCCGGGCGCCAAGGTGGTGGCCGAGGTAGTGGAGCACGGCAAAGGTAAAAAGGTGGTGGTGGCCAAGTTCAAGGCCAAGATTCAGTACCGCCGCAAGCGGGGCCACCGCCAGCCCTACACCGAGATTCTCGTGAAGGAGATTCGCGCTTAGTTGCGCCCCGAAGGAGCACACGATGGCACACAAGAAGGGTCTGGGTTCGACCAAAAACGGGCGTGATAGCCAAGCTAAGCGCCTGGGGGTCAAGCGTTTCGAAGGCCAGGTGGTCAAGGCTGGGAACGTGCTGGTACGGCAGCGTGGTACCAAGTTCCGCGCCGGTGCGGGCGTGGGCCAGGGTCGCGACTACACCCTGTTCGCCCTGGTAGATGGTGTGGTGGAGTTTGCCGACAAAGGCCGCATGGGCCGTTTTGTGCGGGTACGTCCCCTGGAAACGGCACAGGCCGGCGATTAGCCTTACTTCGCGCCGGAGGCGGGAGCCTGCGCTTCTGGCCTCCGGTTTTTGATTTATGTTCAGGGATGTGCTCGAGATTAGCGTGGCCGCCGGGCGCGGGGGCGACGGCTGCATTAGCTTTTGGCGCGAGAAGTACATCGCCAAAGGGGGCCCCGATGGCGGCGATGGGGGGGACGGAGGCTCCGTCATCCTGCGGGCGCTGGCGCAGGTAGACTCGCTCTCCAACCTTTCCAAGCGGGTCTACAAGGCCGAGAACGGCCAGCATGGGATGGGCAAGGGGCTTTTTGGTAAGTCGGGCAAAGACCTGATTATCGAAGTCCCGCGGGGAACCCGTGTCTACGACGCCGATACCGGCGAACTGCTGGCCGACCTGGTGGAGGAGGGCCAGACCTTCGTGGCCGCGCGGGGTGGTCGGGGCGGCTGGGGAAACCCACGCTTTGTGACCCCCACCCGGCAGGCGCCCCGCTTTGCCGAGGCCGGCGAAGAGGGCGAGAAGCGCAGGCTGCGCCTCGAGCTGATGCTCCTGGCCGATGTGGGCCTGGTGGGCTACCCCAACGCCGGCAAGAGCAGCCTGCTGGCCGCCCTGACCCATGCCACCCCCAAAATCGCCAGCTACCCCTTCACCACCCTTTCCCCCAACCTGGGGGTCATCGAGCGCGACCTCGAGCGCATCACCATGGCCGACATCCCCGGCATCATTGAGGGGGCGGCGCAGGGCCGGGGTCTGGGCCTCGAGTTTCTGCGCCACATCGCCCGGACTCGAGTCCTGCTGTACGTGCTCGACGGCGCCGATCAGCCGGTGCAGACCCTGCACACCCTGCAGGCCGAACTGCGGGCCTACAACCCCGAACTGCTCGAGCGCCAATCCCTGATCGCCCTCAACAAAACCGACCTGCTCACCCCGGAAGAAGTGCAAACCCTGGCCGACGAACTCAGCCGAACCGGCCTGCCGGTGCTGCCCATCTCGACCCAGACCAAAGCCGGCCTGCCCGAGCTGGTCGAGGCCCTGTTTGCCCTGGTGCAGTCCGCCCCCAAGCCTAAACTGGAAGCGCCCAAGCCCAAGCCCGAGGCCACCGACTACATCAAGGTGACCCAGGTAGAAGAAGGGGTGTTCGAGCTCGAGGCCCCCCAGGTGCAGCGCCACCTCGACCGGCTTAAGGGCGATATGATGGAGGCTGCAGGCTACCTACAGGAACTTTTCAAGCGCTACCGGGTTGAGCAAGCGCTCAAGGCCCATGGGGTGCGGGCGGGTGATACGGTGCGCTTTGGTACGCACGAGTTTGAATACATCCCCGAGGTTAGATAGAGCTGGGGTATTGTGTACAATGAGGACGAATGGTCAAAACCATTGAACCCAAAACCCTGATTGGACACATCAAAGAAGCCCTGGAAGACAAGAAGGCCGAGAATGTGGTGGCGCTGGACCTAACCGGCGTTTCCGACTCGCTGGACTACTTTGTAATTGCCACCGGAACCTCGCAGCCCCACCTACAGGCCCTCGAGCGGGCCGTGCGGGAAAAACTGCAAGAAGATGAAGGTATTCGGGCCAACAAGGTCGAAGGCCCCAGCCCGCGCTGGGTGCTCCTCGACTATGGCCCGGTGCTGGTACACCTGATGAGCGCAGAGGCCCGCGAGTACTACGACCTGGAAGGCTTCTGGGCCGATGCCAAGCGCATTTAGCCCAAGCTACTTTGCTTTGGGCGGATTGGTTTGTGCTGGACGGTAGTTGCGGATGGGGCCGAAGATGAACTTATTGAACACGATGTAGGCTGCTAGATAAGCCCCCATCTGTACCCAGAAATTGTTGAACACGGTGACCCCACTACCGCCCAAGATGGTCATGATTAGGGTAAGGGGCATCACCACAATAAAGGCCCGCAATAATAGGCTGGGAAATATGCGCAGCATATCCCGGCCAGAAAGGGGGGTGCGCTGCTGTCCTTTACGCTTGAGTTTTTCCTCCCGCCGCTTCTTGCCCATGTGCCTAAGTCTAAGCTGGGCCAAGGTGAGTTTGTCAAACCCGCTGCCCGAGTCGCTATTGCCCCCCGGGATACCGAACCCGATAGACCTGGTTTTTAGCCTTATGCTATGGACGTGCGTCAACTGTGGGAAGAACTTTGTGCCTTGCCGCACCGCGGGAGCGCTACCGCCCAGGAGGCGCTGGCAGCAGCCAAGCTCAAAGCCTACCTCGAGCGGCCCCGGCTGGCCTCTGGGGGACAGGAAATTCCGGGCCATGGGGTGGAAGTTCAGCCCTTCAAAGCACCCCGTAGTTACGGCCCCGAGCTGATTCTGATCAGCCTGCTGCTCGCCTTGGGTGGAGGGCTGGGTCTATGGTGGCTGGCACTGCTGGGAACGTATGGCTTCTGGGCGCATTTCTCCGGCTGGTGGACGCCCTGGCGGAGCTGGTTTGACCGCTACCCTTCACAAAATTTGCTCACCCAGACCGGCCAGGGCCGCAAAACATTGGTCTTGATGGCCCACTACGACACCGCCAAAACCTTTTTTCTCTACCACCCCCGGCAGGTGCGGTTTTTCCGGCGCAATTTTCTGGCCAATGCTGCTTTTGCAACGGCCTTGCCCTTTGGGGCTCTGCTGCCCTGGGTTTCGCAGATATTGGGCCTCTATTTTTTGGTGCAGGCGGCCCTTCTGACCCTGCGGGAGCTGCGCGAGCCTTACGTCAACGGGGCCAACGACAACGCGACCGGGGTGGTGGTGGCGGTGGGGTTGTTCGAGGAGCTGGCGCAAAACCCCCTGCCGGACTTCCGGGTGATCCTGGCCCTGACCGGCAGCGAGGAGGTGGGGGCCAAGGGCGCCGAATACCTGGTGCGTTCGGGGCGCATTCCACCCGATGCCCTGGTGCTCAACATAGACAACGTGGGCAAAGGAGCGCTTTTTTATGCGGTAGGAGAGGGAATGCTCGTCTATCATGCCTATCGCGGAACTTTACGCGAACGGGCTGCAGTCCTCCCCGGTGCGCGGCCCCTCGAGTACCGCCTGGCCTTTTTCGACACCCGCCCCTTTGCCGCTCGAGGCATCCCCTGCCTGACGCTCATTCGGCTGGAGAACGGCCTACCTCCCAACTGGCACTGGCCCACCGACCAGGCCGAAGGGGTAGATTGGAGCCAGGTTGAGGAGACCCTGGATTACGCCCTCCGCTTGGTGCAGCAGCTGGCCTGAAGATAATGGGGCTGCAGGTGCTCGACGAAGGTTAGGCTCGCTTCAATCTGGGGCTTACCCTTGCTGAGCTGGCCAGAACAGAGCAGAACTTCTAGTTCTGCTCGGCCAGGAAAACGTCTCTTGCCCAAGAAGCGATACTGCCCGTGGCTACACCAAGAGCTTTGGCCGGTTTTGATCGTCATTTGGTAATGAGGACAGCCTCCATGTTTGCCCGAAATCGCTCTCGCGAGCCCTAAGTGGATCTGGCCGGATTCATAACCTCGGTAGCCGATATGGGCAACTCCACGTAAAAGCACGCCCCTTTGCCGACCTCAGAGTTCACGCCGATAGTACCGTTGTGTGCATCGACAATAGCCTTGGAGATGTACAGCCCCAAGCCGGTTCCCCGTACCCCCCGCTCGAGGGCAGTGCGAGTGCGTGAATAACGTTGAAACAGCCGCCCCGCCTCTTCCGGCGATATGCCAGGGCCGGTGTCCTCTACCTCGATGCGCAAACAATTTTCCTTTACAAATGCCCGCAAAACAATCCGACCGTTTTTGGGAGTGAACTTAAACGCGTTGGAGAGTAGATTGCCTATTACCTGGCCAATGCGATCGGGATCGGCCAGCAGAGAAGGCAGCTGCTCTATTTGCAGCTCGAAGGTGATACTCGATAGCTGGGCTACTCCCCGGAAGGCAGCGGCCACGTCGCGCAAGGTGGGAGTAAGATCTACTCTTCGACGGCTAATTTCGAAGCGACCGGACTCGAGGCGATTGGAGTCGAGCAGGTTGTCGACCATATTTTTTAGACGCAAACCACTTTCGCGGATCAGTCGAGCGAATTCCCGAGACTCCTCGTCTAAATTTGGCTCCTCTTCCAGTAACTCGGCAAAGCCTAGAATGCCCACCAGAGGGGTGCGCAACTCGTGCGAGACAGCTGATACAAACTCCTGCTTCATTCGCTCGAGCTGCTTTTGTTGAGTTATATCGCGAACCACTGCCAGTACCTGCCGCTCCCCGCTTTGTGCTACACGGGCCTCGAAGTCGAGAGGCTCACCTTGTATATTTAGGCTGTATTCCACGCTGCGCATCTCACCACTGGCGAGCACTTCTGCAATAGCCAGCTGTATGCGCTCGGCAACCTCGAGGGGAAGCACCTCAGCTATGCGCCGACCCAGAAAATCCTCTGGATTCATGAGTAACTGATCTCGCCGGCCCTGGTAAGCCAGTAGGGTGCCGTTGTCGTCCATCATAAAGAGCAGATCGGGTAACGCTTGCAGGATGGCCCGGTTGCGGGCTTCGCTCTCGCGCAGCGCAGCCTCCGCCAGCTTGCGCTCGGAGATGTCGCGGGAGATACCCGCGATTAGGTCGATGCGGCCCTCGCGATTGGGGATGGGCACCAGTTGAGTTAGCCAGGTGCGCCGCCCGGCTGGAAGCTCGAGGGTTTCTTCGTAGCTGATGGCCCGGCCTTCCGACAGGGCACGACGGTAATTGGCCGAAACCTGCTCTGCCAGTTCCCGTGGCAGCAACTCGTGGGGGGTTTTCCCGGCGATATCCTCGAGAGCGATGCCGGTTTGCCGTTGATGAGCGGGGTTGTTGCCCTCGAAGCGAAAGGTTCCATCTGGCTCGATTTCGATCAGAAAGATGGCGTCCTCGGTATGGTCAAATATGCCCCGATAACGCCGCTCACTTTCTTGGCGAGCTAGCTCGGCTTGGTGTCGCTGGCTGACATCGCGCAGTGTTACCGCTACGCCCCCTACAGCTGGATCGTGCGTGAGATTGCGCCCCCAAAGCTCTACCTGGCGCACCTGCCCATGGGCGTCCATCATGCGCAGCTCGGCTTCACGGGTGGAACCTGGTGCGCTCAGCAACTCACGAAACAGGGCCTGGGCCCGGGGGCGGTCTTCGGAGTGGAAGAACGATAGGCCATCGACTTCCGCGCTCAGGTAGCCCTCGGGGTCGTAGCCCAGTACGGCTTTTGCGTTGGGGCTCACGTAGCGCAAGAACCCCTCCGGCGAAATCACATACACCACGTCCTGGCTGCTCTCTAGCAGGGCTTTGAAGCGTCGCTCACGCCGTTCAAGCTCCTCCAGTAGGCGTGTTTTTAGCAGGGCCAGCGCAATAAGCTCGGCGGCTTGCTGAGCTTGCATGGCCTCGAGGTCGCTAAATTTTCGGTTTTGTGTATAGCCGAGGATGGCTGCGCCAAGCCAGCGGGATTGGGCAATAAACGGGAGCACCATGGCCGAGGCAGCTGGAAACTGGCGGGTTAGGGAAGTGGCGGCATAGGGGGTTTGCTGTGTGTCCTCTATAACCAGGACACGACCCAGGCGCAGGGCGGCTTCGGTAAAAGTGCCTCCGCTGGACTCGGTACCGACCTCAAGATAGCGTTCAGTAGAGAACCCGTAAGCTGCAACGGGCAGTGGCTTATTGTGAGCCTCGTCCCACAGGGTGAGATACACCTGATCGGCTGCGAAAAGGCTGGAGAGATGATTGGCGAGGGTGCGCAGCAAGGAGGCACTATCAGGACTCTCTAGGGCCTGGCGGGTGACGTCGGCGAGGTGGCCCAGGAAGCGACTTTGGTTTTCGAGGCGTTGTTGGGCCTGACGAATGCCTGTGATCTCGTGCAAAACCAGCACCCATAGCCGTCCGTCCCGGGTGCCCAGAGCTGAGAAGGTGCGCCCCTGGTGCAGGTACTCCACCGGCTGCCCTTCCAGCGCGGGGTATAGTTCGGGGGGTAGGTTATCGAGAGCCACCTGCTTGTCCAGGCCCAATATTTCACGGGCCTTACGGTTGGCAAAGCCTTCGTATTCCTCGAGCACAACCACAGCGTCACCCATGAGTTCCAGAGCCTGGATGAGCTTTTGGCGCTCTAGCGCAAGCGCCCGGTTAGCTTGCTCGCGCTCTTCAAAGGCGTAGGCGTTTTTAAGGGCCGCGCCGGCTACGTAGCTCAGGAGTTGCACGTAGCGGAGCTCATCAGGATCTACGGTTCGTCCGCTATCACCGTGATCTACAGCTACCACACCCAACACTTCTTCCTCAGCCAGGATTGGCAGATAGGCGGTAATGGGCACGAAGGCCATCTGTTGAGCACGGGCTGTAGCGGGCAGCTCTTTCTCCCCTACCTGCAGCGGTCGGCGTTCGCGGGCGGCCCGGGCAAAAGGGTCGCTTGAGCTCTGAATCGGGAAGCGCAACTGACTTCTTCCTTCGGTCCAGAACATCTGCCCCTCTTTGACCGTGAGCAGCCCTTCGAGTACGCCGTTGCGGTTGAGGGTTATAGTTACACGGTAGTAGTTCAGATCGCGATAGAGCCCCCAGGCTAGTGCCTCGAGCACCTGGCGCTGTTCGAGGTTGCGCACCAGATACCTGGAGATGGTGTTGACCGCCTCCAGAACCTGGGCATTGCGAGCAAGGCGGTTTTGATGCTCTACGGTGGTTTCGTAAAGCCGGGCGTTGCGTAGAGCAAGTGCTACCAGACGAGCCAGGACTGGCAAAAGCTGGCAGGTCTCCCCATCGAGGGTCAGTCCTTCCAGGGATAGCACACCCACCCCGCCGAAGTGCGTGCAGGAAGGACAGCGTTCGGCTCGCTCCGCAGCTCGGATGCGAGGCCTCAGATTACAGCTGGCCTCGGGGTTGTTCCAGCAGTAGGGCTTGCCGCCTGCCGGCGCAGCGCTCGAGTGAACCGGCAGCAGTATTTCATCCGGCAGCTCGAGCCCCTCAGGAGAACCAAAGAAGGCTTGTTGGATTGGGCCATCGTGCGCTAGCGATAGCGATATGGCCGAGACGGTGTGGTTGGTGCCCACGCCAGTCCCCACTTCACCACGCAATTCGCCTTCCTCGGTGTGATACAAGAAGATCGCGGCTCGCTCGGCCCCCAGACTGTGTGTTGCAGCTGTGAGTAGATTGCGCAACATTGGTTTTAGCTCGAGTCCGGACAGCAGAGCCTCGTGGAAACCCGCCAGCTTATCGAGTATTTTTGCGATATTGTCACGGCGTTGAAACAGGCCCATCAAACTTCAGGTTAAATGCCCAGCCACCTTGGAGCTGTTCAAATTGCCCAAGTCGCTTCCGGAAACCGTCCTAGAATGCCTATATGACAACTCTTTTCCCGGTAATCATGGCCGGAGGGAAGGGAGAGCGATTCTGGCCCCTTTCCCGCCAAGATCGACCCAAGCAGTTTCTTAAGCTGCTACCAGATGGGCGCAGCCTAATTCAGGCAACAGTAGACCGGCTCATGCCGTTGGTGGGCGGATGGGAAGAGGTATGGGTAGTAACTACCTTTAACCTGCTGGAGGGTATAGGTGAACACCTGCCGCCCCTGCCTGCCGAAAACCTGCTCATTGAGCCCGAACCACGGGACACTGCTGCTGCGGTGACCTATGCAACCCTCGAGATTCAACGCCGATTCGGGGATGATGCGGTTTTGGGCGTGTTCCCAGCAGACCACCACATCCAGGATGAAGAGCGTTTCCGCCAGGCGGTGCACGCCGCTGCAGAATTGGCGACACAGCGTGAGGCGATTGTTACGTTGGGTATCCAGCCTACCTTCCCGGCTACCGGATACGGCTATATCCAGCAGGGGGAGAAGATAGGGGCGTATGCAGGCCTGGAGGCTTTCACCGTTAACTGTTTTGCTGAAAAACCCGACCAGGCAACGGCTGAGGCCTACTTACGAGAGGGCAATTACTGGTGGAACGGGGGCATTTTTGTTTTTCGGGCGGGGGTGATGTTACGCGAGCTGGCACGTTTTGCTCCCCAGGTACTGGAACCGCTGCAGGCTAAGGGGCGTGAGGCTTATGCAGAGCTGCCTAAAAAGAGCCTGGACTACGCGGTGATGGAGCATACCGACAAAGCGTGCGTGATACCGGCTAGTTTTGGCTGGGACGACCTAGGCGACTGGAATGCCCTCGAGCGGTTGCTGGGGGCGACCGATAACCTCGAGCTTGCCCGCCACGTGGGTCTGGACACCCACGGCTCCATCCTCTATACCACCGGCAACGATATCATCGTGACCCTGGGCCTTGAGAACGTGCTGATCGTACGTGACGGCCCCATTACCCTGATTGTGAAAAAAGAGCGCAGCCAGGAGATCAAAAAAGTCCTCGAGGCCCTGCGCCGCGACCCCGAGTTGGCCCGACACCTCTAGACCTATGGATCGCAGACGTTTTCTACAAAACAGCCTGGCCTTGTTTGCAGCCATGCTGGTGGTTAATGTGCTCAACTACGGCTATGCCCTGATTCTGGGGCGCTGGCTGGGCCCCACCGAGTATGGGAGCTATGCCGCTTTTATGTCGCTATTTTTGCTTTTGACGGTGCTGCCCTTATCTTTGCAACAGGTGGGGGCGCGCTACGCCGCAGCGGGCTCGAGCGCGCTGACCTATACCCGCCTGCAGGCCCTGCGACTGGGGGGCACGCTGGGCCTGGCCCTGGCCCTCCTCAGCTTCCCATTAGGCCAGCTGAGCGCGCTGCCGCCCTTGTGGTATATCGTTCTGGGTGCTTTCCTACCCTTGTATGCCTTGCTGGGCGCGGCTCGCGGCGAGATCCAGGGGCGTCAGCAGCACAGCCAGCTGGGTAACAACATGGTGTTGGAGCACCTTAGCAAGATTATCCTGACCTTTCCGGCCCTGCTAATTCTGCCAGGAGCGACCGCTGCAGTAGTGGCGACCCTGGTGGGGGTGGGGGTGGCGCTTGGGGTGCTGGGGAAAACCCTGCGGGCACAGGGGCCATCACGTCCGGAGGGTGGCTACGTCCTGGCTACGGGCAGCAATCTACTGGCCCAGGCCCTGATTCTCAATGCCGACGTGCTTTTGGCCAAGGCTTTGCTCGAGCCTACCCAGGCCGGTCTGTATGCGGCAGTGGCCATGATTGGCAGAATTGTTTTTTACGGCTCCTGGGCGGTGAGCATGGCCGTTTTTCCGATGGTGGCTCAGGCCCATGCCCAGGGACAAAACACCGCACGGCTGCTGGGATGGGCCTTTTCCAGCGTTGCCCTGATTAGCCTGGCTTTTGTTGGCGTCTGTGCCGCAGTACCCGAATGGGTGGTGGAGGTGCTGTTTGGGCCAGGTTATTTGGCGGCGGCTTCGCTGGTAGCCCCATATGCCCTGATGACTACTTTGTATGCCCTGGCCAACGTAATTTCCAATCATCTTTTGGCTCAAGGGTATGGCCAGGTGGGCTGGTGGGGGCTGGGCGCTGGTCTGTTGCAATTGCTGCTGATGTCGGCCTGGCATAGCTCTGGCCAGGAACTTATTGTGGCTCAGATGGTCGCCAAAGGCTTGCTGCTACTAGGTTTCATGCTTCTGATCGCTCAACAAGTTTTACGCTACGGGAGGCCGTATGTCCTACGCTGACTTTGAACGCTGGCGTGACCAGGAATGCCCTAATCCGAAATTGTCGGTGGTGATTCCGGCCTATAACGAATCCGAGCGAATTTTGCCCACCCTGGGGGCTTTTGCGGTGGTGGTTTCGGGGATGGAGCTGTGCTGGGAACTTATCGTTTCCGACGATGGCTCTGTCGACGGTACCGCCGATTTGGTTGAGCGGCTGGGCTGGAAGAACCTGCGGGTGCTGCGCCACGCCAATACTGGCAAGGGCGGGGCCGTACGCCGGGGGGTACTGGCAGCTAAGGGACAGCGTGTGCTTTTTGCAGACGCCGACAACTCTACCCCGATTGAAGAACTTCCACGACTTTTAGCAAAGCTGGACGAAGGCTTTGACCTAGCGGTGGGGTCTCGAGCAGCTGAAGGAGCTAAAGAAGAGAACAAAAGCCTGGTGCGCCATCTGGCTAGCTGGGGGCTGCGCTTGCTGGCCCGCTGGCTGTCGGGTGTGACTGTCAAAGACACCCAGTGTGGTTTCAAGCTGTTTAGCCGCAAGGCGGTTCAAGAGTTATTTCCGCGCCAGCGTATGATGGGTTTTTCGTTTGACCTCGAGCTTCTCTACCTGGCCAATCGTCTGGGGCTAAAGGTAGCCGAGGTGCCGGTGCGCTGGTTCGACGCTCCCGGCTCCAAGGTAGATCCTGTTAAGGACTCGCTTAAGTTCCTAAAAGACATCCTGGAAATCCGACGACTCGACCGGCAAGGGGTTTATCAGTCAGCCAGTGCGGAGGTAAGGGGCTAGTATGCACCTGGCACTCGTTACCACCTACCCTCCCAGCCAGGGCACCTTGGTGGAGTATGGGGCCCATCTGGCACGGGTATTTGCGGCCAAGCCCGAAATCGAACGCCTAACGGTGTTGGCCGACTGCCTACCTAAAGAGATGGCCGCTCCCCCCGACCCGACCAATGTTCGCCGGGTCTGGACTTTCGGTAGCCCACTTAATTCGCTGCGCCTGGCTCGCACCATTCAGCAGCTTCGGCCGGATGGCGTAATCTATAACCTCCAGTTTGCCAGCTTCGGTGGATCCGCTGTTCCGGCTGCGCTGGGCCTGCTAGCCCCGGGCATGACACGGGCTTTAGGCATACCGACCATCACTTTGTTGCACAATCTTTTTGAAACCATCGACCTGCGCCAAGCAGGTTATGCACAGAGCCCCTTCAAGGAGCAGGTGCTGCGGGCAGGGGGGCGGCTTTTTACCCGACTGTTGTTGCAAAGCCACCTGGTCGCCACGACCATGCCCACCTATGTAGAGATTTTGCGGCGCGAATATGGGGCTAAGAACGTGTTTCTGGCGCCCCACGGGGCCTTTGAAGACCCCGGCCCCCCACCGCCCCTGCCCGAGGCTAAGCGGGTGCTGGCCTTTGGGAAGTTTGGCACCTACAAGCGCTTGGAAACCCTGCTGGAAGCGCACCAACTTCTGCTAAAGCGCGACCCAGCTGTAGAGCTGGTGGTGGCTGGTACCAACTCGCCCAATGCGCCTGGATACCTCGAGGGCTTACGGGCAGTTTACGGCGATATCCCCGGCGTGATTTACACCGGTTACGTGCCCGAGGAGGAGGTGGCCAAGGTTTTTAGCGAGGCGTATGTGGTTGCTTTTCCTTATACCGCCACCACCGGCTCCTCTGGGGTGCTGCACCAGGCTGGACAGTATGCCCGACCTGCGGTTATGCCACGCATCGGCGATCTGGCTGAGCTGGTAGAAGCCGAGGGGTACCGGGCCGAGTTTTTCTCACCTGGGGATGCCAAGGGGCTGGCAGAGGCCCTGTGGCGGCTATTTAGCGACCGTGAGTACGCCCAACAAATTGGACTGGCCAACTACCGCGCCTCGGTAGGGGTTTTGCTCGAGGACGTGGCAGACTGGTACTTACTTCACTTTGAACGCCTGAGGAGGAAATATGCACATTGAGCGTTACGACCAAGATGGTCGAACCATCTACACGTTGCAAGGGCGCTTTGATGCACACCAGGTGCCCATGCTCAAAAGCAGCTTGGAGCTGGGCTCCAACACAGTGCTGGACATGGCAGGGGTCAACTTTGTGGACTCGAGCGGCCTGGCGTTGCTGGTGAACCTGTACAAGCGCGCCCGCGAAGAAGGTAGAACGCTAACAATTCGCAACCTGCAAGACCCGGTGCGTCTGATTCTGGAGATTACCGGATTGCTTGGGATTTTGCCCATTGAGGCTTGAGTATGCCCGATACGGCTTTACAGGAACTGGAAAACCTTAGTGAAGCCCTGGCCGATTGCTACGACCGCACGGTATGGCTCGAGCATCTAATGGTGCGTTCGGCCCAAATTGCCAGCGAGGCCGATGTTCTGGCGTTGCTGTCGGAAGCCGCACAGGAACTTTCGTGTGCTGGAGCGGCTATCTGTGCAAGAGGGCGCTGGCTGCAGGAGGTGCCTTCGTGGCTGGCTGCCCTTCCTGCTCCTGCCAAGCGGCTGCAAAGGCGCGAGGAAGCACTGTACGCAGTGGCTTTTCCTGGGGGTTGGCTGGCTTTGTGGGGGCACTCGATGCCGTTCAGCGCCCACGACCAGCGTATTGTTGACGCGTTGGCGCAGATGATTGGGGTCTCGCTCGAGCGTTTGGAAGACCAGGTGTTGAGGGAGCGACTGAGACTGGAAGAACACGAACGTGCTCTGGCCAGCCAGATTTGGAGTACGTTGGTGCCCAATCAACTGTCCGCCCCGACCGGCTATACCCTGCTAAGCAGCTTTCAGCCTGCCCGCGACCTGGGCGGAGATTTTCAGCTAGCTCTAGGGAGCTGGCGTGTGCTGGGAGACGTTAGTGGTAAAGGACTGCCAGCCGCTATGCACAGTGGGCTGTTGAGCGGCCTTGTACCCATAGCCCTCGAGCAGCCCAATCCGCTCAAGGCTTTGGCGAGCGCCGCAGCACCTTTGCTCGAGCGAGCCGGGGCTTTTGCTACCCTGGCGCTGATTAACTTTGAACAGAACGGCAGCCTTGTTTATGGCAGCTTTGGCCACCCACCTTTGTTGGTGCGCCGCCTCGATGGCAGGGTAGAGGCCCTGGGCGCTACCGCTCCACCCCTGGGACTTTTTGACCCTCCTCCAGAGGCGATGCGGCATTTCGAACTGAGGCCAGGAGAGCTATTGCTGGTGTACACCGATGGTCTCATTGAAGCGGCCCGGAACGGTGAGCTGTTTGGTCTCGAACGCCTAAGCAACCTGCTGGAGGCCAATTCCGAGCCCGAGGTTTTTTTACAGGAACTTAGAGCAGCCATGCACGCCTTCGAGGTAAGTGACGACTTTGGGCTACACATTTATCGGTATGTGGGGGTGGGGTCATGAGATTAGTTCTTACCCTACCTGCTTGCACCGGCTCCCTCGAGCCACTGTCGGAGTTTTTGCGTGCTCAGGGGCTGGGTATTTTAGAAGAGCTGGTGGTGAACGAACTGGTAACCAACGCCATTGTGCATGGGCGAGCCCGCTGTTTTCGTGTGCGCATGGGGTCGGGATGTAAGCGGGTGTGGTTGCTCGACGATGGCATGCCCTTTAATCCCCTCGAAGGGCCGGTGCGGCCGATGGGAGAGATGCGTGAAGGAGGGTACGGAATGGCAATTGTACATAAGGTGGCACGTGGGTTGCGGTACTCTAGGAAAGGTGGCTGGAACTGCCTTACGCTTGAGTTTGGCGAGGTGGAAAGGTGATTCACTACGAGATGATCTCCGAAACTGCAGCCCGGTTTGCCATAGAAGGTCGACTGGATGTACAACAAGCCCCTGTTTTACGCCAGTCTCTGGGCGAAGCCCGCGATCGTGGAGCCAAGGATCTGCGACTGGACATGAGCGGGGTGGATTTCATGGACTCGGCTGGTCTGGCTGCGCTGGTTTCCGGGCTTAAGCAGGTCAAAAACAATGGGGGTAGCCTGGTTATTGAGAACCCCAGCCCGGCAGTGCGGAAGGTGCTCGAGCTAACCCTTCTGGACAAAGTTATCCCAATTGAAGAGGGCGCATGATTTTAGCTGTAGACGACGAACCTCACATTCGCCATGTGCTGCGCTTGGTTCTGCAGCGGGCAGGCTATGAGGTACTGGTGGCGGATAATGCACGTGAGGCGCTGGATACATGGCAGAGCCGCCCGGAGATCCGCCTTCTGGTTACCGATCTGGTGATGCCAGGCATGAACGGGTTCGATCTGATTCGCCAAGTACGCCAGACCTCGAGCCTGCCCATATTGGTGCTGACAGCCAGCGGTGAAGAGCAATTCGAAATCGAAGCGCGCCAACTGGGGGCAGATGCATTTTTAACCAAGCCTTTTTCCCGCGAGGAATTGCTGCGCGAGGTGAGCCGGCTCCTCGGCTAAGTGGCCCGGGCGCCCATGCTGCGCAATTTGTCATATCCGGCAATTCGGGAGTTAAAAGAGGAGCAGCCCGGCCTGGTTCTCCTGGCTGTGGCCTTATTGCTTACTGTGCTTTACCACGGCACTTTGCTTTTTAATCTGCAGTATTTTCGCACCTACGACGCTCTGATACACACCTTCTTTGGGGCGCACTATGCCCAAAGCTGGTTTGACCCCTGGGAGCCGCGCTGGTACACCGGCTTCTCGCTGGTCTCCTACCCTCCGCTTTCCCATTTTCTGATTGCTATAGCCTCCAAGGTAGTGGGGTTGAAACTGGCTTTCGCCCCGGTGCAGCTGTTTGCTCTGCTTCAGCTTGCTGTAGGCGTTTACCGCTTCTCGAGGCTATTTGTATCCCCTAAGGCGGCGGGCTTTGCGGCGCTGGCCCTGGTGCTCTCGAGCGCCATCGCTGAAACCGTGCACGTGTTTGGCCAGCTACCCACTACGCTCTCGCTGGGCTTTTTGCTCAACGCCATTCCCTGGGTGTGGGCCTACATTCGTACCGGGCGCTGGGGGTACTTGCTCAAGGCGGCGGTCTGGATAGGCTCAACTACGGCGGCGCATCACGTCACTACCCTGTTTGGATCGGTGTTCTTTATCGGGCCGGTGGTGGCGATGCTGATTTTGGAGGGACTGCGCCAGCCTCGCCCAAACGAGCCCGCGGGGACAGGTCCGTCGCAGCAGGTGCGGCGGCGGATGTACCGGGCCCTGCCCCGGCTATACCGAACGGGCGTTTTTGGCATGGTGGCCATCGCGGCACTGGTGCTGGTGGTGCTGCCTTACTGGCTCTGGAGTCGCTCCGACCCCATTGCACAGGTGCCCATTCCCCACGGCAGCCGGGCCAATTTTTTGCAGCAGCCCAACATGGGGCTGATGTTCTGGCTCATCCCCTGGGCTAGCAGCCTGGTCTTCCTGCCCTACGCTTTCTACAAAAGCCTCTCCTACCTGTGGCCCCTTGGGGCCAGCCTGGGCTTGCTGTTGGTGTTGGGAACCGGTGGCACCACCCCCATCCCCAAGCTGCTTTTGCGGGGGGCTTTCGACATTCTGACCCTCGACCGCTTCACCTTCTGGGCCACCATCCTGGTATTGCCTTTTGTCGGAATGGCCCTGCAAAGCGCCCTCGAGGGCCGCCTGCGCCTGTGGCTCGAGGCCAACTTTGGTCGACGGGTGCGACTGCTGCTGCTGCTGGGGTTGGTGCTTTTCGTGGTGACTGCTTCCATCGGCATTTCGACGCTTACCCGCTACCGCAAGTTCCAGCCCGAGACCATCGAGATTGCCCCCATCCTGAGCTTTATCGAGAAGGACGAGCACTGGCGCTACCGCTACCTCACCCTGGGTTTTGGTGACCAGATGGCCTGGCTTTCGGCCAACACCCGGGCCTCGACCCCGGACGGCAATTACCACTCAGCCCGCCGCCTGCCCGAGTTGACCACCACCCCGGTTGAGCGGCTGGAGGGTGCCAAGTACACCGGAGTTCCCGGAATCGGCAGCTTGCAGCAGTTTCTGACCTATCCTGAGCGCTATAACCTCAAGTTCATCTACTCCAACGATGCCTTTTACGACCCCCTGCTGCATTTTTACGGCTGGCATCGCCTGGGCCGTCTCGAGAACGGGATTGTGGTTTGGGAACGCGAAGACATCCCCCCTCTGCCCGAACGGTTGCCTCGACGCAAATTGCCAGTCTGGCAGCGCATGATGTGGGGTACGCTTCCCGTGGCTATGCCGCTGCTGGCTTACATGAGCTTGCTGCTCCCGCCGTTTCGCTCCCGGCGCTTGCCCTGGGTTCCGGCCCGTGTGCAACGTAGCCTGGCCGAAGACGCTCTACCGCCCGAGGCCCCGAGCCCCTGGCAGCCCTGGCTGCGCTTGCTGCACACCCTGGAAGGGCGTATAAGGGTTCAACGAAAGCCACTGGGCAGGCGGCTGCTGGCCTCGAGCCTGCTGGCTTTAGCGGTACTGGGTCTGGGCTGGCTGGGCTGGCGGGCGCTCAACCCCCCCGACAGCCCGGAATGGGCGGTCATCCGCTACTGGGATCACCTCGACTTCAAACGCTTTGATAAGGCCTGGGAATGGATCGCGCCTATCGAGGGTCTGACCAAGGAGCGTTGGCAGCTCGACCTTAGCGTGCAAGGCGGCCTGCGCAGCGGTTACGCCAAGCTCGAGCACATCCGCCCGATGCGGGTGATTCGGCAGGATGGGCGGGCGCTAGTGCAGGTGGAGCTGACCTGGCTGACCGCGCTCCGAACCGTGCAGGAGACCCACGAACACCTGCTGGTGCACACCCCTGAAGGCTGGCGGATCGAGCAACGCCCACTGCTCAAAACCCGCCCCCCCGAGCGCTTTGCCAGCCAGCCGGGGGTGGAGTATTTCCGGGCCCAGCGGCGGCTCAGCACCGACATTACGGCTGCCGGCGATGTGCTGGATCGCCCTCTGCTGCGGCTGCGCTCGGCCCGGCTGGTGCGCTACTGGCCCGAGGATGCCCCCGAGCCCCGCCTGGCCATTGTGGGTGAGGTGGAAAACCTCGACGCCCGACCCGCCGACCTGACCATCAGCGGCTTTTTGCGTGGACGGGATGGCCTCGAGGTGAGCCGTAACAATGCTCGAGACCTGGTTTTGCACAAACTCCTGCCCGGCGAGCGTACCCCTTTCCGAATCGACTTCGACGGCGTAACCGCCCCACCTGACCCCGAAGCCATCGGAGATTTCGAGGTGGCTTTGAAGGCGGTGGTTACCTCGCGCGAACTGCGGCGTGACCTGGCCATCTGGAGTCGCCGCGAGGGCGAGGTGCTGCGGTTGCGGGTAGATAACTTGGGGGTGCGGGAGGCCACCGTGCCCCAGGTTTTGCTCTCGCTGTACGACCGCAAGGGCCTGGCCTGGGTGGAGCGCGAGTACCTGCTGGAGTCGATTCCCCCGCGTGAGCGGCGCGAGGCGCGCATGCGGGCTGGACTACCCAAGGGCTATACGCTGCTCATGGAGCTGCGAAGGGTAAACGAAAGCCCCAACCTGCTCGAGCGCCTCGCTCCGGGCGTGCCCGCCGACACCCGGCCCCTGACGTCGGCTGGCCTGCGGGCCTACCGCCTGCAAGCCCAGGCTTTTTATCGGGAGGATTGAACCGGTGCCGCGAAAGATTCTCCTAGCCCTGCTATTGACCGTGGTGCTGGCCCTGGAGATTGGGGTGTTCTGGCTGCAGAGCCGCACCCCTGCTACATCGTCCCCACGGCCTGCTGCCTTGCAAGCAATCCGGGCGGAGGTGTCTACAGGGGGGGTGCGCTTCCAGGGCGAAGGGTGGTTCCGCGTAAGCCTTTTCACCCCGGCGGGGCCGCTGGTGGAGGAGGGGGAAGGGGAGGTTTTTATCCCCTACCGCCGGGCAGGGCTGATTCCTTACCGCCTCGAGGCCGGCAGTGCCAGCCTCGAGGGAACCCTGCGGCGGCGGCCTGGCCCAGCCACTACCCCCCTGCGGCCCAAGGTAGGGGCGCGGGCGGTTCGGATCGACACCCCCCGCCAGCCCTCGCTGGTGCTGCACCCCCTCGACGCACAGCTCAATGTGGCCGAGGAGCCGGTGCGTATGAAGGTGTTCTATCCCGATGGGAGTCAGCGGGAGTGGGTGCTACCGGTGGTTCACCAACTGGCCTGGAGCTATTTCCCGCCAGGAAGCCGCAAAGGAATCCTAAAGGTAGTGGTTCAGAGTGGAGCCGCCCGGGGTGAGCGGGCCGAGGTGGATGTGCTGCCTGGGCGCATTCGCTCTGGCGCGCTTGTGCTGCTACAGCCAGAGGCGGCTACTTCCGGACGCGACCGCTGGGTGCTCGAGGTACAGGGGCTGCGCGACGAAAAGGGCAATCTTGCCTCCGACGGGCTGGCTGTCAGTCTGATTGGCGGTGCTCTGGAGAACCTCTTTCTGACCCGCTCGGCGCCCCAGAGCCGTCTGCCCTTGTCGCTGCCGCTGCCCGACCGGGTGGGAAGCTACCCCTTGAGGGCCTGGAGCGAGGGCTGGGTCAGCAACGAGGCCACGCTACGGGCGCGCCCGGCGGTGCAAGTCGCGCACCTGCCGCTTTACTGGAGCGGAAACCAGTTGCACATTGGCCCGGTGGTGGACGATCTAGGGGCCCTTCCCGACGATGGAACCCCGATGCGGCTGCGCGTGGTGGATCCGGCCGGGCGGCTTTTGCTGGAAGAGCGTATCCTGCTGGCCAGCGGGCAGGCCCTCTGGACGCCCCCACCTTTGACCCGGCCTTTCTGGCTCGAGGTTGAGCTTGCAGGCCAGCGCGCACGCCTGGAGGTGCCCCGCCCATGAGCGAGCTTCGGCTCAAGCTGCTGGTCTGGGCAGGGCTGCTGCTGTTAGGTAGCCTGCTGGCCTTGCTGGGCCTGAGGGGGCTGGGTGAGCTTTTTCGCGTGGCTCAGCAAGCCAACACCGTTGAGCAGGCTCTCAACCTCATCGAGCCCCGCCGGGCCGCTCCGGGACGTCTGGAGTGGCTGCCCGACGACCCCACCCCGCGCCCGCTCGAGCCTTTTCGCCGCGACGAAATTACCAGCGACTACCTGCTGGCCCACGAGGAACTTAGCCACGCCCACTTTACCGGTGAGACCATCGGGCTGCGCTCGTACTTCCAGTCGGGTGCGCTGGAAGATGCGCTACTGATGGGGCAGGGGCCGCGGGGGACGATGGTGGACTGGAAGCACCGCCTGAGGCTTCATTTCTACGCTCCAGACGGAGCAACGGTAGCCTTTAGCGATACCTACTGGTATGTGCTGGCCTCGGGGCAATTTTCCACCCGGCTGGCCGAACGCACCCTCGAGGTGGTGATGCAACTCGACGATGGCAACTGGCGCATTCACCACTGGCGGCTGCTGGCGGAGCGGCCCCTGTCGGTGCGCCTTCTGCCTGTAACGACTGCCGGGGTACGGGGGGTCAACTACCAGCCCCGCAGCCACCCTTTCGACCTTTTTGGGCCGGGCTACGAACCCCGCGAGGTGATTAGCGACATGCGCATTAGCCGCATGCTGGGCCTTTCGACCCTGCGGGTTTTCGTGCCCTACCCACCTTCCCCGGGCTATCGCCAGCGACTGGAAGACTTCCTGAACCTGGCCCAGGCTCAGCAGATGAAGGTAATTGTTACGCTGCTGGACAGCTACACCCACTATCGCTTCGAAGACTTCCCCAACGTATTTGCCCACCTCGAGGAACTCGCCCCCCTGCTGCGACACCCTGCGGTCTGGTTGATAGACATCAAGAATGAGCCCGACCGTGACTACGCTCGAGCCGGCGAGCGTCTGGTGGTGGAGTTTTTGCGGGCCTGGTCGCGGGCCGTGCGCTACTACAGCTCGAAGCCCATAACCGTGGGGTTCATTGAGCCTCACCCAGACCTGGTGCCCGAGATAGAGGTACTCAGTTTTCACCACTACGGGACTCCGGCAGAACTCCTTCGGCGTATCGAGGGGCTTGCCAAGTACCAAAAGCCGCTCTTGCTGGAGGAGTTTGGCTTCCACACCCAGCGCAACAAACTGCCTGATCCCCACACCGAACTCGAGCAGGCCCACTACTACGAGCGGGTTTTACAGATTGCCCGCCGCCATAACCTGGGCTGGTTGGCCTGGACGCTCTACGACTTCGATCGGGGCACAATGCCAGGGGGGCGGGCTGTAGAGAAACACCTGGGCCTGCTACGTGCCGACAGCACCCCGAAGCCCGTGGTGCAGGTACTAGCCGGCCAGCCCGCACCGCCGCTGGGCTGGGCCGAGCGGCTGGGCAAATGGCTGGTGTTCTGGCCCGGTCTATTGCTGGGAGGAGCTATGCTGGGATTGGGCATATGGCTGGCGCGGCGCGTGCGGTTTATTCGGAAGGCGCTTTAAGTCGATAACCTCGAGCAAATACGGTTTCGATATAGCTGGGATTCTTGGGGTTATCGCCCAGTTTTTTACGCAGGCGCTTGACGTAGTGATCCACAATCCGTTCATCGACCTGGGGATCGCTACCCCAGACCTGAGCAAAAAGGCTTTGGCGGGATAGGGGCAGTCCGGGTTGTCGGGCCAGCGCCAGCAACAAAGCAAACTCAGTAGGGGTCAGCGGGAGTACAGTTCCACGCAGGCGGGCTTCCTGGGTGGCGGGCTCCAGCTCCAGCTCCCCTGCTTTTACCACGCCGTATCGGCGAGTGCGGCGTAATAAGGCCTCGATGCGAGCCAGAAACTCGGCACTGCGCAAGGGCTTGCCCAGGTAGTCGTCGGCCCCTTGGCGTAGGCCCTGTACGCGCTCGGCCTCGCCGTCGTGAGCGGTGAGCATAAGCACCGGCAGGTCGGGGCGTTCTTCGCGGATGTGACGCAGTAACTCCAGACCATTCATGCGTGGCATGTTCCAATCCAGCACAATCAGGTCGGCCTTATCCAGCAAATCCAGGGCCTCGAGCCCATGTGTGGCCTCGAGCACAACATAGCCTGCGCGCTCGAGCAGGGCCCGCAGTGTTCGGCGTACCACAGCTTCGTCGTCTACAACGAGGATATTAATCATCCAACTCGGTCTATAGCCTACCTTAAACCGCTTTGATACTTTCGATTTACGCCACAAAAATACCATTGACATGCATAGCCAGCAGCAAACCCAGCAGTAGAGGGAACACAAAACGAATGAGATTATCCAGCCAGGGGCGCTCGGCAGCCTCCCCCAATACCATGAAAGCAGGGAAGACCATCAGTACATAGCGGCTGAGACTCCCGGTTCCGCTGCTAAATGGAATAAGCAGGCTCAGGAGGCCGAAGAGGGCATAGCTCAATCCCCAGCGACGGGCGGCTATGAGCGACCCGGTGATCCCAAATGCCAGGGCCAGTAGATCCAGCAAAACGTTCCAGGAAATTGGGCCCGTCAGAAAGTTTTGCTCAAATAGGGGCCGGATTTCCCCAATAAACCCTCCGATTTCGCGGCTGAAGCTGCCCTGGACACTCCAAAAAGCCAGCGGGTCGTCAAACTGGATAGCCAGAAAAGCCATATAACTTAACAGTCCCAAACCGCCCAACCCAGCCAGGGCGAGACCCAAGAGCCACTGCCACTTGCCTCGCACCCCAGAAGCCCGCAGATACTCCAGCAATAACACCCCAGCCAGCAAAATCCCCGTTACCCTGGTGGCCGAAGCCAGTGCAGCGCCGAGTGCAGCCCATTTCCACCTGCGCTGGTGTAAGGCATAAAAAGCCAGCAATACCCACAGCAGCGACAGACTTTCGGTGTACACCGCACTGAAGTAGAAGCTCGTTGGAAAGATAGCCAGGTATAAAACGGCACGTCGAGCAGAAGCCTGATCGTTTAGAAGCTGGAGACACAGCTTCCAGAACGCCATTAAAGCCAGGGCAAAGCTTAGGTGGCTGAGGAGCACCCCGGCCAGTACCGGATTGCCCACCAGCCCACTTACGCCCTTGAGCAAAAGTGGGTAAAGGGGAAAGAAGGCTACAGCCGAGGGTTCATCGGGGTAGAGGTAGTACCCCTCGGTTGCGATGTGCAGGTAAAAGCCGCTATCCCAACGGGCCCAGACATCGAGCCAAAGATTGGTCGGCTCGATGCGTCCTGCCATCTCAGGTGGCCCCGGCAGGGTGATATCGGCAAGGAAAGCAGCCCCCAGCAGGGTGATTCGAGTTAGAAAAAACACCTGCAGCGGCCAGGCCCATACGTCCCAGAAATGCCGAAGCGCTGTAAACCTTATGGCTTCACCTCCAGTGGCACGAACCCAACCGAACCACCCAGGGTTTGCAATACCAGAAAGCCTTCTTTGGCCTGCGGAAGGGTGACTAGACGCTGATTGTTGAGCCAAATATGCCCTTGACTGCCCTCGAGCTCGAATGTTACCACCTGATGGCCACCTTCCAGTACCAAACTGCCGCCGTCCATACGGTCTTCTTGTAGCCGCCCCCAAGTAGCCAGGCGACCCCCTTGGCTGAAGCGAATACCCCAGCCGCCTTCTATAAAGCCCAGGCGAGGGACAATGTAAACTGCAGCTCCAGCTTGGGGCGAGTCCCATCGCAATTCTACCCGTAATCGATTGGGCCTGACGGGTTTGGCGCTTATTGCGCGGGCCACAGTAGGTTGGCTGGAGCGCTGGTAGATGGCCAGGCCTTGCTGCACCCAGTCGCCCTCGGTGGTATGCAGTTGCAGCGGCCCGAAAGGCAACCAGGGAGTATTGGGTGCAGGGCCAGTGGCTTCCAGGCGAAGCTCGGTGAACATCACCCGGCTGAGCGAGGTGGTTAGGCCTATGCGTCCAGCGCTCGAAACCAACGGTACGCTGCTGGCAAGCTGTACGCCATCCAGCCATACCGCGTAGGTTTTGTCGTAACTGAATACCTCGAGCAGATGTGGCGACGCGCCAGGCGGCTCGACCCGGACAAAACCCTGGCCCACAAAGATTCCCTGTTCGTTGAAGTGGCCCCAGAACACGCTGCGGCCATCCTCTGCATAGCGCACGAGATGGCCCAGCGCCAGACTATTCGGGTTGGGGAGATTAAAAACCACACCACCACCCGCACCCTCGAGGTGCTGCAGGCGTACCCTTAGGCGATAGAAGCTCTGCGGGCCGATGGGCGCCAAGGCTACCTGGTCAAAGCCCTGGGTTTCAACCTGCTCGAGAAATCCTTGCCCTGTACGCCAGCTGCCGCTTAGTACCAGAAACCGGTGCTGTGTATCCAAAAAATCTTCTGCGTACAGGGCTCGACCCAGCTTGGGGATTGCCGTAACTTTAGGTCGGATCTGCTCGATTCCTGCAAAAACCTCAAGCTGACGCAAAGCTGATTTACCCTCGAGCCGAAGCAGCATCGACCCCCCCCTGTAGCGCAGGGGTAAAGAAACCACCTCAACCCCACCCACCCCAACCGTGTAGCGCTTTATGTCCAGCGAGATTTCCAGTGGAAGCGAACGCTCGAGGGGTTGCTCGGCCAGTGAGCGAGCAAGTCCCTGTGCGTCGTAGAAGCCGCTGGAAAGGGTTTTTCCCTTCACCCGAACGAAATGGGCCCGTGCGAGTGGACTGATAGACTGGGCCGCAAATATTACCTCGAAGGAATGCTCTTGCTGAATATGACCCGTGAGCAACAGACGATACGACTTTTGTCGCCCCAGCCGTACCTCACTAAGCCACAGGCCCTGGGATATCTCCTGCCACTGCGGTGGGGTAAGTCGGTCTAGTCCTGTGCTGTAGGGCATGGGGGTAAGCGGCCCTTCCTGCGGGGCCAGTCCTAAATGTAAGCCCAGATTTAAGCCTGTCAGGCAGGCCAAGAGTATTCCCAGGGGCATAATACGGGCCAGAAAGCGCTGCATGGACGGCCTCGAGTCTACCGGAATCCTGCCTCATTGGTCACAACTTTTCTACAAATGTCCGTCTAGGCTTATAGCTGAGGTGGTATATGCGCAGTAATCCCATCTATATCCTAATGCTGGCTTTGCTGGGGCTGGCCGCATGCTCCAGTCCCCAGCCCTCGAGCCCGGTATTCCAGTACAAAACCACCCAGGAAGTCGAGCTCGAGGTACGTGTTAGCGCCCTGGGTCAGCCTGCTGTTGGGGCTCCGGTAACGGTGTTCCAGGGTTTTTTGCCCGACGGTGAAGTAAACGAAGACTCGGTCGTGCTTTCGGGGATTACCGATGCCTCGGGGCGCTTTACCGCTAAGGTTACGCTACCTGCCGACCTCGATGCGGTGGGATTGCGTGTCGACTACATCGGGGTTATTAGTGAGCCCATCAAGGTACCTATCCAGCAAGGCCGGGCTCGAGTTGCCCTGGACAACGCCTCGGTTAGCAGCCTGAACGTGGTGGTTCCGGCCTCTGCAAACAAGTCCGAGGGGGTGCGGCTCCAGAGCGTCAACTACAACTACCAGTACCTGAGCGGCTTTGGCAACTGGAATAGCCAGGGCGTGCCAAACAACCTTACCAGCAACAGCAGCAAGCTGACCAGCCAGATGCTCCAGACCATCAACGCCACCCTGCCCGAGCGCTCGCCGTTGCCACTGCACCCCATCCATAAGAACTATATCGCCCGTGAAGCCACCAGCAACCTGGTGCTCAAAGACCCTGCGGAGGTCTGGCTGACCTTCGTACACGAAGGCGCGGGCTACAAAAACGCGGTGGGGTATTACATTTACCCTGCTAATAACCCTCCGCGCAGCGTTGACGACATCCTAGACCGCATGATTATGGTTTATCCCAACGCCTCCTACCAAGGCTCGGGGGGTGGTCTGTTCTCGGGTAACCGAGTTAAGCTCAAGTACTTCGACGGAACCAGCTGGAGTGATGTTTTTCCGGCCGGTATAGGCATTGGCTGGTTCCTGGTAGCCAACGGCTGGCGTAGCAGCAGTACGGGGGTGCTCGAGCGCAGCTACGAGCAGACTGTATTCTCCGACCCGGTGCTCAACTATCAGCTTTACCGTACACAGGGTATGAACGTTGAACAAAGCGCACAAACCGTACTGCTGTTTGATGACAACCAGCAAACTCTAGTCTTGGGGTTCGAGGATATTTTGCGCCATCACGGGGGCGACCAGGACTTTAACGACGCCATCCTGCTGGTGGAAGCCAGCCCCTATACCGCAGTCAAGAAGGAGTCCATCCTGGTTCGCGATCCCGTCAACCCCGACCTGACCCGCACCGCCGACCTCCTGCCCACCGATGACCCACAGGCCGCTGATACCGACCAGGACGGTGTCAACGACCCCTATGACGCCTATCCAAGCGACCCCGATCGGGCCTTCAATAACTACTACCCGGCTAAGAGCGACTACGGCACGCTGGCTTTCGAGGATTTGTGGCCGCGCAAAGGTGACTACGACTTCAACGATGTGGTGGTGGACTACAACATCAACCACGTGACCAATGCCAATAGCCAGCTTGTGCAGATTCAGGCCGAGTTTGTCGTAAAAGCCCTGGGTGGTGGCTGGCATAACGGCTTTGCCTTTGCAACCGACCTCCTGCCGGAGCAGGTGGAGAGCGTGAGCTATGAGTGGCAGAAGAACGGCGGCGCCTGGCAGGCGGGCCCGCCGCCCATTCACTACAGCATGGATCGCAACCCAAACGGAACCGAAATGGGCCAGAGCAAAGCGGTCTTCTTCGTCTTCGACGATGGTTACGATCTGCTCGAGCCCTCCTTGCCCACCCGCCCCTTCTATGCCAATGTGGTGCCCGAAGAGCCCTACAAAACCCCTGGACGGGTTAGGATGACCATTAACCTGGCCCAGCCCCTGGCGTTTACGGCCCCAGGCACGCCTCCCTATAACCCCTTCATTATCGCCAACCCAGTTGTGCTACAGGGTGATCGGTATGTGCCACAGTGGCAGCGCGGTGTTGAGATTCACCTGCCGGGCTTCCGCCCAACCGACAAAGCCGATGGTAGCCTCTTCAAGACCCAGGACGACACCACCGACCCGGTGATTGGCCGCTACTATATTGACAACACCGGGCGTCCGTGGGGCTTGCACCTGCCCACCGAGCACAAATATATCCGGGAAGAGCTGGATGAGCCCGGAGGCTGGGTTAGCCTGGGCATTGACATCCGTGAGGGCTACCTGAAGTTTGATCCCTGGATTGCCAGTGGAGGCTCGAGCTTCAAGGATTGGTACCGAGACATTACAGGCTACCGCAACCCTAGAGCCTGCTAACTAGCTGTTCGTAAAAGCTCCACAGTTTTCGCTGTCATCAGAATCGAAAAAGCCAACCAGTGCCAACCTCGCAAGGTCTCAGCCAGCCGCTCATAGTCTCGCGCCAGCCTGCGAAACCGGGATGTCCAGGCAAACGAACGTTCCACCACCCAACGCTTCGGCAGCAGCACGAATCCTCGTTTGGCCCCTTCCACCTTGACCACACACAGGGCGATGCCTTCCGCCTCTGCCGCTTGTGCCGCTTCCTCCCCAGTGTAACCCTGATCCACAAAGGCCACTTCCACCTGCTCCCCCGTCACTTCCTGCACCTGTTGACTGAGGGCTCCCACCTGGGCCCGTTCCTGTTCACTGGCCGCCGTTACTACCAGGGCCAGCAGATGCCCCAGGGTATCTACCGCCAGGTGAACTTTGCTTCCCTTGCGTCGTTTGTACCCATCGTATCCGGCCCGCTCCCCACTTTGCGGGGTGGACTGTAGGGTGCGAGCATCGTAGATGGCAGCGCTGGGATGGGCGGCTTTGCCCTGGAGCATTCGCAGGGTCATGCGCAGGTCGTGTACCAGGTCTTCGAAGACCCCCCGGTTCATCCAGCGGTAGGCTTGCGCCTGAACGATATGGGGGGGTGGGAAGTCGTGGGGCAGGTAGTCCCACTGAGCACCGGTTCGAACCATCCAGCGCAGGGCGTTGAACACTTCGCGCAGGTCGTACTTGCGCTGGGGTGCTTCCAGCGGGGCGAGGGTCAAATAGGGCAGCACCAGAGCCCATTCCTCATCACGGACGTCCGATGGGTAAGCACGGCGGTTCATGCTCTAAACATAACTGCAGTGCCTGATTTGGGTAAGGTGGTTTGTAGATTCTAGCAAGTTGATGAATCTCCCTTCGTCGGCGCGCGCTAATGCCAGCCGCTCAAAATAGAGCGCTATCCCGACCAGAGCTGCTTTGTTGGTAGGGCCATCCGCGCCCTACCAACAATTGCTCGAGCGCGACTTCGGGTAGTTTTGTTCAAGGGTAGAAGGGTGCAGAATTGAACAGGCTTGAACAAGAGGAGGGAATACAATCGGATGGTGCTGCGCCTTCTTCTGGCAACCAAAAACCCCGCCGAAGACCCGGCCACTCGGCTAGGCCTCGAGGATTTGCTAGCAGAGTGGCACATTGCCAGAGAACCCCACGAGCTTAAGGACGTTTTGAGCAAGGGGGCCTTCGATGCGGTGATTCTCTGTGCCGGGCAAGGGTATGGGCTCGAGGAGCTGCAACTCATAAAAACCTATGCGCCGGACACGCCGGTAATCGTGTTGATGAATGCCGAGATCGAACCTTTACCGGATACAACGCCGCATACAGTCGAGTATGTAAGCACCTCGAGGCTCCCGGATGGCTTACGCTATGCGCTGAACAAGCTAATCGAACGTAAGCGCCGCTGGGAGCTTTTCGAGTCTGTTCCGGTAGGCCTGTACCGATCGACCCCCGACGGACGCATTCTCGAGGCCAATTCGACCCTCTGCGCTATGCTGGGCTATAGCCGAGAGGAGCTTTTAAGCCTGAATGCCCGGGCGCTGTACCTTGAGACCGCACAGCGCGAGAGCTTAATTCAACAGGCGATCCACTCCGATTTGTCGGTAGTGCAACGCTATACCCTACAGCGCAAGGACGGGGGGATCGTATGGGTAGAGGGGTACTTTCGTGCGGTGCGGGATAACCATGGGCAGGTGCTGTATCTTGAAGGCAGCGTAATTGACATTAGCGAGCAAGCCCGCATGGAGGAGCGTTTCCGGGCCTTGGTGGAAAACACCTCCGACCTCATCTACCTGATGGATGAGTCTGGAACTATGCTCTATGCCAGCCCCAACGTGGGACAGGTGCTTGGCTATAACCCGGTGGGCTATTTGCAAAAGCCGCTGAGCGTGCCTGATTTCGTGCACCCCCAGGATCGTCCCTACGCCGAGGCTGCGCTCGAGGATCTGGTGCGCCACCCCGGCGAGACCCGGGAGTACCGCCTGCGCATCCTGGATGCAGCCGGGGAGGTGCGCCACGCGCACATCTGGGGGCGTAACCTGCTGCACGACCCCGCCGTACGGGGCATTGTGCTCAACGTGCGCGACGTCACCGAGGAGGATCGGCTCAGGCGCTCGCTCGAGGAGGAAAGAAGCCGCTTCAAGGCCATGGTGGAAGCGCTTTCGGGGGTGGTGTTTCAGATGGAGCTTCGGTCAGGCCAGCCCGGCCAGCTGCTGTATGTCAGCCCCCAGGCCCGGAAAATTCTGGGCTACGCCCCCGAGGCCCTGTTACAAAACCCCTCCTTGTGGTGGGGTAACGTGCACCCCGAGGATCAGGCCCGTATGGTTGGGCAGGCAAGCCCCCCTGGCGCGGTTGAAGTGCTGCACTACCGCTACCGCCACGGCCAGAGCGGGCAATGGGTCTGGCTTCGGGAGCAGCGGATAACCGACCCGGGGGGCCAGACCCTTACTGGCTACACTTACGATGCTACTGCAGAAATTGAGGCTCAACGGGCCTTGGCTGAACAGGAAGCCCTCTTCCGCACCTTGTCGGAGACCGCTCCGGCCCTCATCGTGGTGTGGCAGGACAATCACTTGGTCTACGCTAACCCGGAGGCAGAACGAATTACGGGTTACTCACTGGCAGACATCAAAAGTCGTCCGATTTGGGAGTTTATACATCCCCTGGATCGCGAGATGGTTCAAGCACGGGGCCTGGCCCGGCTGGAGAGTCGGGATGTGGAGAGTCGTTACCGTTTCCGCATCCAGACCAAGGCAGGGCAGACGCGCTGGCTCGACTACTCGGCGGCGCGCGTCGACTTCAGGGGCCTCCCGGCAGTTTTGGGGGTAGGTTTCGACGTGACCGAGGCCCAGGAGCATCAACTCGACCTCGAGGCCGTGGTTCGTCTTTCTCAGGCTTTGCGCCGCTCCGACGACCTCAAAGAAATGCTCGAGGCCGCTCTGGATGAGACACTGGCCATCCTGGATACCTCGGTGGGCAGCATACTGCTCTACGACCCTGAAGGACACAGCCTGGAGGAAGCCGCCAGCCGAGGCTGGCTAGTTCCCATTCCCACCCCGACCATTGCTCAGGAGGAGAGCATTTCTGGCTGGGTTCTTCTGCACGGGAAACCCTACTTCAGTCGTGAGTTTGTGGCCGATCCTAAATTACGCCCTTCCATCCGCCACCTGGTGCCCCCAGGCTGGGGTGGGGTGGTACTGCCCCTACAGGCGGGCAGCGTTTGTATTGGGGCTCTCACGCTGGCTGTGGCCCACCCCCGCGAGATTACCGAGCGTGAATTGAAGCGCTTGGAGCTTATTGGCGAGGTCATTGGCAATGCTGCACGCCGGGCTTCACTGCGGCAGAAGCTCGAGATGCGGATAGGCCAGCTCGAGGCCTTGCGTGCCATTGATCAGACCATTAATGCCAGCCTGGATTTGCACCTGGCCCTGGAGATGCTGTGCGAACAGCTCATGCGACTGCCCCTGGACGCAAGCATGGTACTGCTGTACCGAAAGGAAAGCCACGTACTCGCACCGATTAAAGCCCGCGGCTTTCGCTCCCCTCTCTCGGAGATTTATCGTCACAGTGTCCCTTTAGGCCAAGGGCATGCTGGCCGCGCAGCCTTAGAGCGGCAGATGGTGACGGTAGACGACCTCGCCCGTGACCCTGGTTTTGCCCCTGAGTTAATCTTGCGCGAGGGTTTTGTAGCAATGCGGGCCCTGCCTCTATTAGCCAAGGGGGAACTTTTAGGTGTACTAATTGCCTTTACCCGCCGCTCCTGGAGCCTTAAAGCCGACGAAAAGGAATTTTTGGAGGCTCTGGCTACCCAAGGGGCCATTGCCATTGAAAACAGCCACCTCTTCGAGGATCTACAGCGAGCCAAGCTCGAGCTAGAAGTTGCCTACGATCTTACCCTTATGGGCTGGGCTCAGGCGGTGGAGCTGCGTGACCAGGAGACTGCTGGACACACTCAACGCGTTACCGAGCTCACGGTGAAACTCGCCCAGCAACTGGGGCTGCCGTACGAGGACATCGAGCACCTGCGGCGGGGGGCCATTCTGCACGATGTGGGTAAATTGGGCGTTCCAGATGCCGTGCTGCTCAAGCCGGGCCAGTTGAACGAAGAGGAGTGGGCCCTCATGCGCAAGCACCCTACCCTTGCTTACCAGTGGCTTTCAGGTATCCCCTTTTTGCGCAAGGCCCTGGCCATCCCCTACGCCCACCATGAACGCTGGGATGGCTCGGGCTATCCGCGAGGCCTCCAGGGCGAGGCTATTCCACTCGAGGCCCGCATCTTTGCGGTAGTTGACGTCTACGATGCCCTCACTTCCGACCGTCCCTACCGCCAAGCCTGGCCGAAAGAAAAAGCGCTGGCGTACATACGCGAGCAAAGCGGGAAGCAGTTTGACCCTCGAGTAGTAGAGGCTTTTATTGCACTTATCGACCAAGACTCCAGCGCGAGCGAGTGACAGCAGCTAGAATTTCGCGATGGACAGACTCTTTCTCGCCACCTTTCGGGCAGCAAAAAATTTGTTTATTTGAAGCCGGCCCGACCAGGCAAGTGCCTTATACTCATGAGCGTGAGTTTCAGTTGGCTACCAACAGCGCGGCTCGGTCAATCGGATACCAAGCACTCATCGCAATAGTGACCGCGTGGTGGTTGTTGGTGGGCACCGACACAACGCACCATCTACAGAGTTGACATAAGGGAGCCTTTAAATGAGTGCCACGCAATCCCCCACTCCCATTGCTGAAATGCTGCGCAGCATGGTACAGGCTCGAGCCTCGGACATCCATTTGCAGGCCGGGGCGCCGCCTACGGTGCGCATTGACGGCAAACTTAAGCCATTTGGGAGCAAAGTGCTCTCGCCGGAAGATGTGGAAGCCATCGTGCGCAGTCTGCTAAACCCCATGCAGCTCGAGGAGCTCGAGTACAAAAAAGAGATGGACTTTGCCTATACCGTGCCGGGTCTGGCGCGTTTTCGCTGCAACCTGTTGCATCAACGCGGCAGCTTTGGACTGGTAATGCGGGTAGTGGCCGAGACCATCCCCAGTTTTGAGGCCCTGGGCCTACCGCGCCCGGTAATGGAAGATCTGGCCTCCAAAGAGCGTGGTTTGGTACTTGTCACCGGCCCTACCGGTTCGGGCAAATCCACCACTTTAGCGGCCCTGATCGACCACATTAACCTGCACTACCCCAAAAACATCGTTACTATCGAAGACCCTATCGAGTTTTTGCACAAACACAAGAAAAGCCTGGTAGTTCAGCGCGAAGTGGGGGTGGATACCGACTCGTTTAGCTCGGGCCTCAAGTACGCCATGCGGCAGGATCCGGACGTAATTTTGATCGGCGAGATGCGCGACCGCGAAACGGTGGAAGCGGCCATTATGGCCGCCCAGACCGGCCATCTGGTGTTTTCTACCCTGCATACCCTGGATGCCGCGCGCACCATCAACCGCATCATCGATTTCTTCCCCCTGCACGAGCACCAGCAAATTCGCATTTTGCTGGCCGAGTCGCTTTTGGGCATCATTTCGCAGCGCCTTCTGCCCCGCGCCGACGGCCACGGGCGGGCACTAGCCTTAGAAATACTGCTTGCTACGCCCTTTGTGCGCGACCTCATCAAGGACGAAAACAAGACCCCCCAGATCAAGGATGCCATGCTGCAGGACAACCTGCGCGGCATGCAAACTTTCGACCAGCACTTGGTTGAACTCTATAACCAGGGCCACATCAGCCTCGAGGACGCCGAAGGCTCGGCTACCAGTCCCCACGAACTCAGGCTGATGTTGACCAAAGCCACCGGGCGAGGGTTCTGATACTCATCGATTTTTGTTACCGGGCTACTTGCTGAATGGCCTCTACAGCCTGGGGGTTCTCCAGGGCCGATAGATCGCCGGGGTTCTGGCCCAGAAAGGCTGCCCGGATGACCCGGCGCATGACCTTGGCGTTGCGGGTTTTGGGTAGGTCGGGCACAAACAGGATACGATCTGGCTTAAGGGCCTTGCCCAAACGGTGGGCGATGGTCTCGCCGATGGCCTGCTCGAGATCGGGACTGGGGGTATGTCCATCCCGTAAAACCACAAACACCACGGCAGCTTCACCCTTGACAGGGTGGGGAATTCCGATGGCCGCTGCTTCTTTTACGGCTGGGTGCTCAACTGCGGCGCTCTCGTACTCGGCAGGCCCTACCCGTTTTCCAGCGATTTTGAGGGTGTCGTCGCTGCGACCCTGGATCATCCAGTGCCCATCCCGATCCAAAATGGCCCAGTCGCCATGTACCCAGACATTCTCGAAGCGTCGCCAGTAGGCCTCGAGATAACGCTCGGGTGCTTTCCAAAAGCCCTTGGTCTGGCCCGGCCAGGGAGCCAGTACGGCCAGCTCGCCCACTTCGTCCCGCACGGGTTTGCCCGTGCTGTCGAGCACCTCGGCATGTATACCGGGTACGGCGGTGTTGAAGCCCATGGGCTTAATGGGCCGCCAAGCGGTACAGCCCAGAATGCCGCCGCCGATCTCGGTGCCGCCCGAGTAGTTGATGATGGGAATGCGGCTCTGGCCCACAGTTTTGAAGAACCAGAGATAGGGCTCGAGGTTCCAGGGCTCGCCAGTGGAGCCCAGCATACGAAGGCCGGACAGGTCGTGCTGGCGAACCCACCCATCGCCCAGGGGCATCAAGGCCCGCACCAGGGTGGGGGAGAGGCCCAGATGGGTTACCTTGTGCCGCTCGCAGATGGCCCACAAACGCCCGGCATCGGGATAATCGGGGGCTCCTTCGTATAGCAGCGCCGTACCACCAATGGTTAGAGCGCCTAGAATGGCCCACGGCCCCATCATCCAGCCCATATCGGTAAACCAGAACAAGGTTTCGTGCGTGCGAAGGTCGAACAGATGGGCCATGTCCTGGGCCGCTTTGAGGGGAAAGCCAGCATGGTAGTGCACGGTGCCCTTGGGCTTGCCGGTGGTGCCGGAGGTGTAGATCAGCATGAAGGTATCCATGCTGCTCATGGGCTCATACCAGGTGGTTTTAGGCTGGGTCGGGACGATCTGATCCCACGCCACTTCGTTTGGAGCCAGGGCCGCCTCCCCAAAGCGGCGCACCACCAAAAGCTTTTCCACGCTGGGCGAGAGGGTAGCTGCTGCGCGGGCGTTGTCCAGCAGGCGTACCCGGCCCCCCCTGCGATAAAAACCATCGGCGGTGATGAGCAACTTGGCTTCGGCATCCTGCAGCCGGGTAGCGGCCGCCTCGGCAGCGTAGCCGGAAAAGATGGGTACAAAAATTGCTCCAATTTGTGCAACTGCCAAAGCGCTAATGGCGGTTTCGGGCAGCATGGGCATGAAGATGCCTACCCGATCTCCCTTGCCAACGCCCAGGGACTTGAGGGCATGGGCAGCTTGCGCTACGGTGGCCTCGAGTTCACCATAACTCAGCCGAACCACTGCCCCGTCTTCGCCTTCCCAAATAAGAGCCAGGTCTTGAGGCCGGGTTTTCGCATGGCGGAGAGCGTTGTATGCCAGGTTAAGCTGACCCCCCACAAACCACTGGGGCCACTGGGGGCCTTGCGAGACGTCCAGCACCCGCTCATAAGGGCTAAACCACTCCACACCCAGAAGCTCTAACGTGGCTTCCCAAAAAGCTTCGGGCTTCTGAATGCTAAAGCTGTAAAGTGCCTCGTAGCTGTCTAGGTTCAGGTGCTTGAGCAGAGCTTCAATATGACTGCCGTGTTTGTACGCCTCGGACGGAAACCAGATGGGTTCGCTCATAACGGGCCTCACTTTGCTTGCCTATAGTTTATTGGTAGAAGTTGCTTGATGGCCCATTTTGAATCTAGAGTTTTTTCTATCACGGTTCCCTATATTTTTCTGCTAGGCCTAGCAGAAAAAGCCCAGCACAGCCTTTTGACTTTTTGGGGATTGCCAGGTTCTTTCCGATAACCCTTTCAAGAGGCCAAGAGGCCCACCAGAGCGAGAATTGCAGCAGATAGGCTCAGAACGATCCCTTGAGCGGACTATACGCGTATTCCTCTATCGCTTTCGAAATAACCCAAACAGGCCTTTGCCTTTGGAAGGCTTCTCTTCTCGGGTATTTTTGGGAGGTTCGGTTGGGGTGCTGTTTTGCACAGCCTGGAGGAAGGCCTTGGGGGTGGCCCGAATAGCGGGATCCTTGGCTAGAAGGTTACGCACGATTCGATCGAGGTGTGGAGGAAGGTTGGTGGGCGGTGGTAGCTTGTGCAGGTGGGCGTGGGTGATTTCTTCCAGGGTTTCGCCAACAAAGGGCCGCTTGCCTACCAGCAGCTCAAAAGCCATGACCCCAAACGAATAGGCGTCTGAGGCGGGGGTGGCGGGTTCTCCCAAGAACAGCTCGGGAGCCATGTAGAAGGGACTTCCGGCCCGCTCCAAGGGTTTGGGGTTTTCGCGGGTTTTGGCGACGCCAAAGTCGCCAAGTTTAAACAGAGTGCCGTCGATAAAAATGTTCGATGGCTTAACGTCTTGGTGGATGATACCCCGGTCGTGAAGGTAGATGAGGGCCTGGGCAATCTGGCTCAGGCAGTCGAGGGCCACCTCCCGGCTAAGGGGGCCTTTTTTGAGCCTGTCCTCGAGGGTTCCCTCTTCAAAGTACTCCAGCGCCAAAAAAGCCCCCTCCCCCTCGGGGCGCCCCGAGAGCCCCCGCACCAGGTTGGCGTGGTTGAGGGTAAGCGACAGGGCCACCTCCTGCGCAAAGCGCTCGGTGAGGGCCCGGTCGGTACGCACCTCCCGGCGCGGTACCTTAAGGGCCACCTTGGTACCGTCGGGGGCATGGGCCAGGTACACCTGGGACGACCGCCCCAAGCCCAGGAGCATCTCGAGCTTGTAGTGTTGTCGGGTAAGCCGGCGATAGTCCATGGGGGGTCTGGGGTTATTGCAACAAAAGGCCTGTTACGAGAGCGTTATGTGCTCACCTGGTTGCAGGGCTTTGCCCCCTACCCCCAGCAGGCCAGCCCGTTGAACAAAGGCCGCGCCATCCTGGGCAATGGGAGGGAAGGTGTTGTAATGCACGGGTAAAACCTGCTTGGCGCGGATAAGCTCGAGGGCTTTTAGCGCGTCATCCGGCCCCATGGTGAAGTGGTCGCCAATGGGCAGAACAGCCAGATCGGGGCTGTACTGGGCTACCAGGGTCATATCGCTGAATAGGGCGGTGTCCCCTGCGATGTACAGGCGCTTACCGCCTAGCTCGAGCACAAACCCCTGGGCCAGTCCACCGTAGGTTCCGTCGGGAAAAGAAGAAGAGTGCCAGGCCGGTAACCACTTGAGCCAGCCACCTTTGAACTTGTAGGTGCCGCCCAGGTTCATACCCACCCCTTTGGCGCCCTGCTTCTCGGCATAACTGACAATTTCGTAATTGGAGACGATGGGAGCCCCGGTGCGCTGACTAATAGCGACGCTATCGCCGTAATGGTCGCCGTGGGCATGGGTGAGCACAATCAGATCGGCCTCTACCTGATGGGCGGCGAGGGCCGCTTTAGGATTGCCGGTGAGGAAAGGGTCTACCACTATACGGGTGGTTCCGTCGCTGATGTATAGCGCTGAGTGTCCTAGATAGCGTACCTCGACCATGATCTCACCTCCACCTGCTACTAGTATATGTCCGAAGCCGATGGGCGGTGCGGATTAGGTCTGGGTCAGCCGCTGTAATACCCGCTCCACATTGCGTTCAAAGGCGGCCTCAGCCAGCCGGCCTAGGGCCCGCCCGCCCCATTTTTCGCCCTGGGGTAAGGTGGCGTGGATGTGGAGGGTGAGCTGATAGGCGATGCCCCCCTCTACCACCTCACCATGGCCCTCGAGCTCGGCCCAGAAGGCCGGGGGCTCGGGGAGGGGCAGGGCCTCGAGGCGCGCCGCCAGGCCCTGTGGATGAATACGGCTGTGGAAAGGAAACTGGATTTCGCCAAACAGCGGGGCCTCGGCCACCAGATAACCCTCGAGGGTGGTATCCCGGCGGGTGAGTTCGCCAAACGGGGGTTTGCCAG
The DNA here is from genome assembly GCF_026004075.1 of Meiothermus sp. Lineage (NCBI taxonomy): Bacteria > Thermotogati > Deinococcota > Deinococci > Thermales > Thermaceae > Meiothermus > Meiothermus sp. The sequence goes on from NZ_BPIK01000001.1 coordinate 718,886, forward strand.
CGAACACCCGCTCGGGCTGGAGCAGGTGTTCGGGCGGCTCAGGCAGCCAGAGGTTGAAAGACTTTTCTAGTATCATCCAAGTGTCCTAACACTGTTTCTTACTCTGGGGCTCCCGCAGGCAGAGTAAATAGGTCTTTGAACAGGAAAACGCGACTTGCTGTGTTGAGTCGGGGGGCACAGCTTCTTGCCGGGTGCTTAGTTGACCCACTCGACCCGAAGCTGCCCGGATTGTGCCAGCTGCTCGATTTCCTCATCGGTTACATTGCGCAGGCGTGCCAGGTGACCGAACTCGGGGGCTGCGGAAGCCAGCCCAACCCGCACTATCAGCACATCCTCGCCCTCGGCCTTGCCAATGCGCCAGACCAGATGATTCCCCAGCCGCTCGAGCAGGTCGTCCATACACTCTAGGGTATCTGAGTACCTAGCCTGGGTAAAGAGAGATAGGCAACTAAGGGTAAACTAGGCCGGTGGAAGCGATTGTGTTGGCCGGGGGTAGCGCCAACGACCCCCTCGCACAAAAATTTGGTGTTGCCAGTAAAACCTTGGTGCCCTACCGGGGCCGTCCGTTGGTGGAATACACCCTCGAGGCCCTGCTACAGGCCGGGCTGGAAGTCATTTTGGTAGGGCCGTCCACCCCCTTGAACCCCGCGCCCCAACGGGCGCTGCCCGACCACGGCAGCCTGCTAGCCAACCTCGAGGCGGGCATCCATGCTGCCAAGGGCCACAAGGTGCTGGTTGCAACGGGGGACATGCCGTTTTTGCGCGCAGAGGCCGTGCGCTGGGTGCTGGAAAATGCGCCCCAGGCGGGCTTCGTTTATACCATCATTGCCAAATCCACCATCGAGCAGCGTTTTCCTGGGATGCGTCGCACCTATGCTCGAATCCGCGAGGGCGCTTTTACCGGGGGCAACCTGGTCATTATCGATAGAGACCTATTTTTCACGGCCCTGCCTTTGCTCCGGCGGGCCCTGGAGCTGCGTAAAAAACCACTGGCGCTGGCCCAGATGATCGGCTTTGGAACCTTGATTAAGGTAATTCTGGGTCGGGCCGATATAGCCGGGCTCGAGGCCAGGGTTTCACAAATCATTGGTGTTCCGGCCAGGGCACTGATCACCCCCTATGCCGAGGTGGGGGTAGATATAGATAAAGAAGAAGATCTGGCATGGTTGAGGTAGTCCATTGAACCCGTACAGCCAAGCATGGGCAGAAGCTTTTTCCCATTTGCCAAGCTACAGATCGATTGGTCTGGAGCCTCCCCGTATAGGGGTGTAGACTAGAAGCCGGATGCGAACTGTTCGTGATTTACGCCTGGCGGGTCTAATTGCTTATCTTGCAGCCCTAATTGCAGGGTTGATGGTTTCGGGGCTTATACACTGGGCCTTGGGTGGGCGGGGCCAGTTTGGCTGGGAGGGCTTCAACTTTTTTGGCGTCCTCGAGGGCCTGGCTTTCTTGCTGGTTTTTACGGTTAGCCTTCTTATTGCCAAAAGGGCGGTCAAGGTGACCACCACCACCCTGCTTTCCGCAGGTATCTTTGCCCCTACTTCGGCCCGCAAACTGGCCAGGCCGGTGCCGGTTATCAGCGCGCTACAGTCCTTCGAGGGTAGTATAGCGGTATTGCTCGAGGCGGGGCATCCGGTGGGCGTCATCGGCATTGCCGACTCCCTGGTACCCTGGGACGAAGCCCCGGTGGTTCCAGGTGATACCGCCGCAAGCGAACTGGGCTCGCTCTTTCGCCAACACCCGATTGTGTTTGTGGCCGATGGCGATACTGTGCACGGCATGATTACCCGGGAACGCTACTTCAAATACCTGGGCGCAAAATAGACGAGGCTAAAAGCAACGGGAGACTAATGGGCTTCGGGCGGGGTTTTATCACCCAGACGATACTGTATCGGCAAATGAACATATCTTGCCCTAGCCTTGGCGTATCCTGGGTAGGTAACTGGAGACGCGCATGAGCAAAGCACCCGATATTGTAGATCTGCTCAACCTGGCGGTAGAACGCAGTGCTTCGGATTTGGTGATCACAGTGGGCCTTCCCCCCATGGTAAAAATTGACGGGGAGTTTCACCCTACCGAGTTTGAACCCCTAACCCCCCAGGAAACCCGGCGCCTGACCTATGCTCTGATGGACGAGAAGCAGCAGCGGGTTTTTGAGGAGGAAAAGGAGCTCGACTTCTCCTTCAGCCTGCCGGGTAAAGGCCGCTTCCGCGTCAATATCTTCTTGCAGCGCGGTAGTGTGGGTGGGGTGCTGCGGGTGGTGCCCTCCAACGTCAAGAGCTTTGAGGAGCTGGGTCTGCCCAAGACCGTGGCCGATATTGCCATGAGCCCGCGTGGGCTGGTGCTGGTAACCGGGCCTACCGGCTCGGGCAAATCCACCACCCTGGCCTCGATGATCGACTATATCAACGAGCGCAAACGCTGCCACATCGTGACCATCGAAGATCCCATCGAGTTTTTCCACCGGCATAAGAGCTCCATTATCAACCAGCGTGAAATCGGTTCCGATACCCACGGCTTCGACAAGGCCCTGCGCTCGGTGCTGCGACAGGCACCTGACGTGATTCTAGTAGGAGAGATGCGCGACTATGAGACCATTTCGGCCGCTATCACCGCCGCCGAGACCGGGCACCTGGTTATGGGCACACTGCACACCAACAGCGCCCCCGAGACCATCGACCGCATTATTGACGTCTTCCCGGAGTCTCAACAGGAGCAGGTACGGGTGCAGCTCTCCAACAACCTGGTCGCGGTGCTCACCCAACAACTGCTGCCCAAAGCTTTTGGCGGTGGGCGGGTGCTGGCCTACGAGCTCATGGTTGCCACCCCAGCGGTGCGGGCCCTCATCCGCGAAGGAAAGAGCCATCAGCTGGTGAGTGTGATTCAAACTGGCGGCCAGTACGGCATGATCACCATGGATGCCCACCTGGCCGACCTATTCAAGCGCAAGCTGATTACCTACGAGATGGGGCAGTCGCGCTCGGTAGACCCGAAGGAGTTTGCTCGCCTGGCCGGTGCGGGTAGCCCCTCGCCTCAGACAGCTGGCATGCGTCGGCCTTAAGGCTCAAAACCATTGACTGGCCAGTCACTTGAAGGCTACTCGCTCGCCATTGGAGAAACCCATGCCTTTCTCCGAAGAAACCATATGCGCGTTTTTCTCCCGGTGGGATAACTATGTGGAACTGTCCTTGGAAGACATCATCGAGCGCATTGGGCCTTTCAGCCAGTACGACGACTGGGACTGGGGGCGCGAGGTATACGACTGGAAACGGCCCAACCTGCGCATCCGGGTGGTGATGCGCGGTGGTTATGTAAAAGCGGTGGAAGAACTCGACCCGCAGGATAACAGCCGCTATGGCACCACCCTGCGGGTTTTATGGGGGGATGTTTCGCCTTAGGCAGCGGCTCAGTCCAGAAGCCCTGAGCGCGCTAGCAAGGCCCTGGGGTCAGGGTCGCGCCCCAGGAAGCGCCGGAAGAGCTCGGCGGGGTCGACAGAGTTGCCTTTGCTCAAGATGTGGGTGATGAAGTCTTCACCGGTCTGGCGGTTGAAGATGCCCTCGGCCTTGAAGCGCGAGAAAGCGTCGGCGTCGAGCACCTCCGACCATTTGTAGGAGTAGTAGCCTGCGGCATAGCCCACCGGATGCCCGAACAGGTGGGCGAACCCGGCCACAAAGGCATAGTCCTGGGGTAGTGGGGCTGGCATGAAAGGCTGCATGACCTGCCGGGCGTAGGCGACCACATCGCCGTCGCTGGGGGTGTAGTGAACATGCAGGGCCAGATCTACCGTTCCGAAGGCCAGTTGGCGCATGCCCAGGTTGGCGGCCCAGTAGTTTTTGGCCCGCAGCATTTTTTCAAAAAGCTCGTTGGGGATGGGTTCGCCGGTCTGATAGTGGCGTGCGAACAGGTTCAGGGCTTCGCGCTCCCAGCACCAGTTTTCCATGATCTGGCTGGGCAGCTCGACAAAGTCGCGGGCTACCTGGGTGCCCACCAGGCTGCGAACCTCCACGCTCGAGAGCGCCAGGTGCAACAGGTGCCCAAACTCGTGGAAGATGGTCTCGACCTCGCGGTGGGTGAGCAAAGCGGGCCGGTCGCTTACCGGGGGGGTGAGGTTGCCGCACATCAGGCCCAGGTGGGGCTCGGTGGTGTTGCCATTGCGCACGCCGCGGATGAGGGTGTTCATCCAGGCCCCGCCGCGCTTGTTCTCGCGGGGGTGCCAGTCGGTGAAGAAACGGCAGATGCGCCGGCCTTCCCGGTAGATCTCGTAGGTTTTGACCTCGGGGTGCCAGGTGTCCACGCCGGTTACTTCCCGTACCTCGAGGCCGAAGACCCGCCGCACGATCTCGAACAGCCCCTCGAGCACCTGCGGCAGGGCAAAGTAGGGCCGCAGCTCTTCCTCGTCGAAGTCGTAGAGGGCCTTGCGCTGCTTCTCGGCGTAGTAGGCGATGTCCCAGGGCTCCAGCGGGGGGGCCTGGGGGCCTTCCAGCTCGCGGCGGAAGGCCTCGAGGGCGGCCAGCTCTTTCTTGAAATGGGGCTCGTAGGCGGCTTTGAGGTCTTGTTCGAAGCGCAGGGCGGTCTCGGCCTTGCCGGCCATGCGGTTTTCCAGCACGTAGTCGGCAAAGTTGACATAGCCCAGCAGTTCGGCCTTTTCGCGGCGCAGGGCCAGAATTTCATCGATCAAGAGCCGGTTGTCGCGCCCTGGCTCGGTGGCGCGGTTGTGGTAGGCCAGGTAGACCTGCTTGCGGATCTCGGCGTCGTCCAGGTAGGTTTGCAGGGCCAGGTAGCTGGGTTGCTGCAGGGTGAAGCGGTAGCCCTCGCGGCCCTTGGTGCGGGCGCTCTGCCGGGCGGCCTCGAGGGCGCTGGGGGGCAGGCCCGCCACCTGGCTTTCGTCCAGGTACAGCTCCCAGTCGGCGGTGGAGTCGGTGAGGTTCTGCTCGAACTGGGTGGTGATCTCCGAAAGCCGGGTGTTGAGGGCCTCGAGGCGGGCTTTCTTCTCGGGGGGCAGGTCGGCCCCCTGGCGGCGGAACTCGTCCAGGCGCAGCTTGAGGAAGCGGGCCCAGTCGGGGCTGAGCTGGCTGGCCTCGGGGGTGGCGGCGAAGTCTTTGAGGGCCTGGTACAGCTCGGCGGAAATCTGGAGCTTGGTGTAGAAGGCGGTGATGGGGGGAATGATGGCCTTGTAGGCCGCGCGCAGCTCGGGCGTAGAAACCACGCTCTCGAGGTGGGCCACCAGCGCAAAAGCGTAGCCCAGCCCCTCACCCAGCCGATCCAGGGGGAGCAGGGTGTTCTCGAAGGTGCGGGGGCCTTCCACCCGCAGGATGGCCTCTAACTCGGCCTCGGCCTGGGCCAGGAGGGTCTGAATGGCCGGCTCGATGTGCTCGGGGCGGATCTGGCTAAAAGGGATATCGTAGCGCACTTCCAGCAAAGGGTTCTCCGACATAGCACCCCAGTATAAATGGGGCTAGGAGCGGAGAATGTGCCCTGCCTAGGCGTAACTTTGCACGGCCCGGATGACCGCCTCGAGCTGGGCCTCTTCCAGAAAGGGGTGCATGGGCAGGCAGAGCACCTCGCGGGCGGCGGCTTCGGCGGCTGGAAGGGAGCCTTTTGGGGCCAGGTCGCGGTAGGCCGGCTGGAGGTGGGCTGGCAGTGGGTAGTGCACGCTGCTGCCGATGCCCTGCTGCTTCAGGTGGGCGGCCAGCCGGTCGCGTTCGGGGTGGCGCACCGTGTACTGGTGGTAGACGTGCAGCGCATAGGGCATCTCACAGGGGGTCTGGAGGTGGTTTTTGAGGTGCTCGTTGTAGATCTGGGCGATCTGGCGGCGGCGGGCGTTCCAGGTTTCCAGGTAGGGGAGCTTGACCCGCAGAACGGCAGTCTGGAGCGCATCGAGCCTCGAGGTGTAGCCCGCCGGGCGCACATGGTGGTAGCGCTCCTTGGAGCCATGTACGGCCAGGAGGCGGGCCTCCTCGGCGATGTGCGGGTGATGGGTGGCGATAAAGCCTCCGTCGCCATATGCACCTAGGTTTTTGGTGGGGTAAAGGCTAAAAGCCCCCGCATCGCCCAATGTGCCGGCCTGAGGATGCGGGCAGTCGCAGGCGTGCCCGCGCGGATGCTTGCAGCCAGGGGCACAGTAGCGCGCCCCGATGGCCTGGGCTGCGTCCTCCAGCACCTGCAAACCGTGTTTTCGCGCGAACTCCAGTATTTCGCCCATGGGGGCCACCTGGCCGTATAGATGAACCGGCAGGATGGCCCTGGTGCGCGGGGTAAGGGCGGCCTCGAGCAGGGCCGGATTAAGGTTGAAGTTGTGCGGGTCAATGTCCACCAACACGGGCCGGGCCCCCACGTGCTGGATGGCCTCGAGGGTGGCGATAAAGGTGAAAGGCGTGGTGATGACCTCATCCCCCGGCCCCAAGCCCATGGCCCGCAGGGCGATGACGAGGGCATCGGTTCCGGAGCCGCAAGTGATCACATAGGGCACTTTCAGATAATCGGAAAGTTCGGCTTCCAGGGCTGCAACCTCGGGGCCGCCCACAAACCCGCCGGAAGCCAGCACGCGCCCTACGGCGGCGTCAATCTCGGCTTTCAATTCGAGGTACTCGCGCTTTAGGTCAAGAACGGGAATCATGCAAAACACCTGTTGTAGAGCTTAGTACATGGCCGGTTCTCTTTGCCAGGCTAGCGATAGACGCCCTTGCCCATCCAGAGGCCCACCACCAAGCCCAGCAGGTTCGCCCCCCAGGCCCCCACCTCGGGGGGAATCGGGCTCGAGAGTGCCATCACCTTGCCGGTGCTAAAGGCCACGTAGTAGGCAATGGTGAGCACCAGGGCCAGGCCCAGCGCCGTACCGGGGCTGGTGGCCCGGCGCACCGCTACCGGCAGGGCCAGCACCAGCACCATCAGGTTGGCCAGGGCCAGGGCGATGGTGGCGTGCCACTGGGCCTTGGCCTCGCGCAACTCACGGGGTGGGGTGCGAGGGTCTTGCAGCTTGCGCCACCACTCCGAGAGGGCTACGGGCACTTCAAACCCACCCCCGGCGTACTGGGCTTCCAGGTCTTCGCGGCTGCGGGAGAGCCGCACGGTGAGTTCGGCTCCTGGCTGGCCGATATTTTGCGCCCTGAAGACGCCCTGCAAGCCCTCCTGAGCGGCCTCGAGGGTGGCGAACTCGGGCAGGGGAAGCTGGGCAAAATCCAGGGTAAAGACCCGGTAATCCCTGAGCACGATGCGCTGGCCCTGCAGGCGGGCGGTCTGGGCCAGGATTACGGTCATGGTCTGATCCTGCCAGCGCTCGAGGCGCACCCGCTGGAATTCGTCTTTGGCCGGGTCGAAGCCATCGTAGCGCAGGATGTACTCACCCACCGTAAGCTCGCGCCCCACCAGGTTGAACTGGGGGGTGCGCTCGGGGATCAGCTCGTTCCAGTACACCACCGCCGTAGCCCGGTTGGCCCAGGGCACCACCCATTCCGAGAGGGCCAGCGAGAAGCCGCTCAGGAGCAGGCCCCCCAGCAAAAAGGGCCGGGCCGTGCGGAGCACTGAGATGCCCCCAGCCTGCATCACCAGTAGCTCGTTTTCCCGCGCCAGCCGGCCAAAAGCCAGCATCACCGCCAGAAGCCCGGCGATGGGCATGGCCTGCACGGTGGCATAGGGCACCTGCAAGGCCAGCCACTTCAGAATGCTGCCGAGCTCGGCAGTGCCCATCCACTGCGCCCTGGGCAGGATGTTGCTGATGAGCCCAAAGCTCACATAGAGCACCAGCCCGAACAAAAAGACCGGCAGGGCTTCGCGGAGAATGTAACGATCCAGATGGGTCATCGGATTTCAAGTCCAAACACCAGTTTGCCACTGGGTATCTCGCCTGGGTCCTGGGCGATACGGATTTCCTGGTAGCCCAGCCGCCAGATAAAACAACAGTCGGCGTAGCGCAGCTCCAACCCCCAGCGGCTCACGCCCTGGCGCAGGAAATCATACCCGAGAAAGGGCGTCAGGTTGAGGTCGTAGGTACAGCTCAGGGGAACCGGGGTAAAGCCCAGCACCAGCTCGCGGCGTTCCCAGTCGTCGCGCCCGTTGCTCAGGGTTTTGCCCACACAGTTCCAGCAGGTGTTGAGCCTGGCCCAGAACTCGCCGTAGCTCTGGGGGTAGCCAAGGCGCAGGCTGGCCTGGGTTTGACTCAAAAGAAAATCGTGCGTGGCCTCGAGCCCGATGTTCTGATACCTCAGATTCCCGGAGAGCTTCTGGGTGGCTTCCCGGCGCTCGAGCCAGAAGCGCCCAGGGGTAGACTCGATGGCCCAGTTATAGCCCAGACGCAAGGCAAACTCACCCTCGTAGCGGCCTTCGGCGTACCCTCCGTAGGCCACGTACTGCTGGGGCTGGTTATAGAAACCCAGCACCCCAAAGGGCTCGAGGCGGAAGCGAAAGGGGCCTTCCTGCACCTCGAAGCGGTAGCGCAGCTCGGCCCCGGCGGCCAGGCCCTGCACCTGGGAAGCCGGGGTGCCATCGGGCCAGTCCTGGGCAATCCAGCCGTAGGGGATAAGGGTGAAGCGATCCAGCGTAAAAGACTGCCTGAAGCCGAAGGCATAGCGCCCTTTCTCGCTGTCGTGGGTAAAAAATACGGGGCCGCCCTCCACCTCGCCCCGGCTGGCCGGGCCGCTGGGCTTGAGGTCGAACTCGAGCCTGGCCCGGTTGCCTTCGCCCCGTCCTGAAAACCCCAGCCTGAGAATTGGGTCGGGGCTGCCCAGGCGCAGGCCCAGCAGGGTTATGCGGGTGCTGAACTTGTCACTAACCCCTGCCGCGGGCAAAGGAAACTCGCTGAGGCCCAGGTTGAGCCCCTGATCGAAGTCCAGTCGTAGGGGAAACAGCAGGGTGTCGGCTTCACCGGTTTGCAGGCCCAGGCTTTCGCCCAGGGGTCGGTTTACATTCAGGCGCAGGGCCTCGAACTGGGCCAGACCTAACCGATAGGCCTCGAGCCGGCTTTCTTCCAGGAGCACCTCACCGCTCTTTGTGTCGAAATTTAGACGTTCCGACAACAGCCGCAGGTCGTCGCCGCACCGACAGGTGGTGATGCGAACCCCGAGGGCCTGCAAGACCTGTCTTTTGACGAGGCCTTCCTGGGCCCAAAAACGGTAGCGGGGGGTTTCCACCTCAATCTGCGAGGCCGTCAGCTCGCCGCTCTGCTGGTCGTAGCGCAGTTCAGGTGCCCGCAGGGATAGTCCCTCGGTTTGCAGGCAGGCGCCATCGCTAAAGATCGCCAGATCGCCGTCGAACTCGAGGTTCCCCCCACCGGCCAGCCCCTCGGGGGTCTCGAGGGTGTAGGGCTGCTCGGTGCACGGGACGGGGCTGGCCCAGGCCAGGCCGCTCCAGCCCAGGGCCAGGGCGCAAAGCAGGGGGAGCAGCCCGGTCTTACGGCACAGGGGGGTGGATGGGCTCGATGCTTTCAAGCCCATACAAAAAGCCAGTCCGGGGCTCAGTATTCGCGAATCTTGCAGTTTGTTTTTCGTATACTCCACGCACACGCCCTACAGTTTATCGGCGTAGGGGCGCAGGCGGTTGAAAATATCGGCTGGAACGCGGGTGTTGGCCCGCACTTTGCCGCCGCCAACGGTCAGCAGCAAGGTGCTGTCGGGCCGGTTGCCCCTGAGGGTGGTGGCCCCGTCGCGGAAGGTGAAAGCCCCCAGCACCAAAGCCAGGTCTTTGGTGGCGTCCACGATGAGCGTGCTGGCCTCGAGCACCGGCTCGCTCGAGCGCACCTCGCCCTTGAGCACCAGCACGTCGTCGCCGAGCAAGAGCCCCTGCTGGGCGCTGAGGGCCTTGAACTCCTTGGAGCTGAAGCGCACCCCGCTCATCCGCAGGGTGTCGGGCTTTTGCAGGTACTCCAGGCTGCTCGCGCTAAAATCGCCCTCCTTGGCCTTGAGGGTGGCCCCCTGGGCCCGGATGAACTCGCCGTCCTTGTACTGGATGTAACGGGCTTCCAGCACCAGCCCGCTTTTGTTGTCGGTGATGGTGCCGCCGGTGGGCAGGGTGTAGACGCCGGTGCCCACGTCCAGCTCCGAGTTGCCCCGGGGCCGCACCTCGAAACCGGCAAACCTCGAGGCCAGCGCAATCAAAGAAAGAAAAGTGAGCAGAATCCACCAACGTTTCATGTTCTCAATCGTAGAGCCTGGGGCATGAACCGAATGAGCAAACCATCAACCGTGCTGGGTCAACGATCTAATAAAAACCCAGCGGCTTCGGCTATACTCCAAAAAGATGCGGCTTTTGGCCTTCGTCATCGTATGGCTGGCCCCGGTGCTGGCGTTTCCACGCCTGGGTTTGCACGAAGGCTACACCCGGCTGGTCTTCGACCTCGAGGCCCGAACCCAGTACCAGCTTGCCCAATCCCCCGACACCCTTACCCTGCGCTTCAGTGGTATTGGTGCCGGGGCCGCCGACGTGGATGTAAGCTCGCCCCAGGTAGCCTCGTACCAGGTGGTGGTGGTCGGCAACGGCGCCACGGTGTTCGTGCGCCTGAAGCCAAACGTCGAGGTTAAGACCGTGGTTCTGGACGATGGGAACCGGCGGCGCCTGGTGGTGGATGTGCTCACCGCGGCCCCGAAGCCCAGCCCTCCGGCCCAGGCCCGGCCCCTCCCCCCCAAGCCCCGCCCCCAGCCCAAGGTGGTGGTGCTGGATCCCGGCCACGGCGGCCTCGACCCCGGCGCGGTAGGGTTTGTGGTGGAAAAAGAGGTGACGCTCGACCTGGCCCTGCGCCTGCGCCAACTGCTGCAAAAAGAGGGCATCGAGGTCATCCTGACCCGCAGCGGCGATACCCACCTTTCCCCCGACAAAGCCACCGACCTGGGCCTGCGGGCCGAGATGGCCAACTCCAGGCGCAACCTGTTTGTCTCCATCCACGTCAACAGCGCGCCCAACCCGGCTCAGGGCATCGAGACCTACTACTTCGGCAGCACCCTAGACCAGAGCCTGCTGGCCCAGGTGATCCGCGAGAACGGTGGGGGCGAGTTGGGAAAGCGACTGACCCGCGAGGCCCAGAGTGTGGGGGAGCGCCTGGTGCGCGACCTGATCGCCCAGTCCAACCTCAAGTTCTCGCGGCAACTGGCCCACTATGTGCAGGGGGCGCTGTTGCAGGCCACCGGCGCAGCCGACCGAGGGGTGCGCCAGGCGCCCTTTTACGTGATTCGCAACGCTCGCATCCCGGCCATCCTGGTCGAGGTGGGCTTCGCCAACCACCCCGTCGAGGGCCGCCGCCTCCAGACCAGCGAGTACCGCCAGACCCTGGCCCTGGCCATGGCTCGAGGCATCCTGCGCTTTCTAAACAACGGGGAGTAGCCCTGCACCACCCTTTTGCCGGGCAATGCGCAGTAGGTCCCACAGCGCCAGGTCGTCCAGGCGGGTGAGCACCAGGTCGGCCTGGCCCAGGTCGAGGTGCTGGGTGAGAGCGTTGGGGACGGCCACCGTAAAGGCCCCCGCCAACTTGGCGGCCCGCACCCCGTTCAGGGAGTCCTCGAGCACGATGGTCTCCTGGGGCAAAACCCCCAGTCCCTCGGCAGCCCGTAAAAATAGTGCGGGGTCGGGTTTGGTCATGGCCACATCTTCCTTGGTGCGGATGACCTGGAAATACCCCAGCAAGCCCAGCCGTTCCAGATGCTCCTCCACCCAGACCCGCCTCGAGCTGCTGGCTACGGCCAGCTTGAGGCCCATGGCCTGGGCGGCCTCGAGGTAGTCCAGCACCCCCGGTAAGGGCTGGAGCGACTGGTTGAGGCTTTGCTTGCGCTCGTCCACCCAGCGCTCGATGCTTTCCTTGTCCAGCGGCATACCCACAAGCTGCTCCAGGTTGCCGACTGGGTCGAAGGGGATGGAGTTGTTGCCGATGAAAGGAAGCCAGTACTCTAGCGTTAGCTCGGCCCCATGGGCCTGGTACACCTCCTGCCAGGCCTGAAACTCGCTCTTTTCGGTGTCCAGGATGGTGCCGTCGAAATCGAAGATGAGGGCATGCATGCAGGGTGCATTCTACTTGCTGATGGGCCTGGGGCAAGGGGCTCGAGAACAGTATTCAGCAGACAGGTGCAGCAAACATAAAGTAACGCAATCCAGTTCGCTCAAAATTTTGACCTGATTCAATTCTGACATCGGCTGGTGTAGGCTATTGGGCGTATGAAACGCAGCCTGTTTCTTTTGTTGGCTTTACTGGCTTTTGGTCTTTCGGTGGGTCTGGCTCAGAACCCGGTCAAGGTACGCATTGGGTTCAACCCCACCCAAAACTCTGATCAGCTTCGCCCGGCGGCTCAGGCCATTGCCGATTACCTCGAGCGCCGCTTCCAGGGGGCTATCGAGGTGGAAATCTTCATCCCCACCGAGTACCGTGGCCTGATTGAGGCCATGCGCGGTGGCAACCTCGACTTTGCTTTCTTCCCACCCGACGGCTATGTGATTGCCAACCAGGATGTGGGCGCCCAGGTGCTCCTCAAGAGCGTGCGCGGCAACAGCCCTTACTACTGGTCGGCCATCGTGGTGCGCAAGGACTCGGGCATCAAGAGCGTGCGCGACCTCGAGGGCAAGACCATCGCCTGGGTAGACAAAAACTCCGCCGCCGGCTACGTGTTCCCGCGGGCCGCGCTGGTGGCCGAGAAGCTCGACCCCGACAAGCTTTTCGCCAAGCAAACCTTTGCCGGTCGGCACGATGCAGCGGTGCTGGCGGTGCTGAATAGGTCGGTGGATGCGGCGGCTACCTTTGCCAACGACAACCGCAACAAGAGCGGGGCCTGGACGCAGTTCCTCAAACCCGAGGAAGCCGCCCAGCTCACCGCTATTTTCTACTCCAGGCCCATCCCTGGCGATACCTTCTCGGTCTCCAAGCAGTTCTATGCCAAATACCCCACCCTTTCGCGCGGCATTGCGGCGGCCTTGCAGGGTATCAAAACCCCAGAAAACAAGTTGCTGTTCAACCTCTACCGCATCGACTACATGATCCCAGCTCAGGACTCCGACTACGATGTGGTGCGCCAGGCCCGCAAAGTGGCCGGGCAGTAGGCCAGAACACCGTTTGTTCGCTCATGCCCCCGGTTTTGGCTGGGGGCTTATGATTTGATGGTATGGCTCTGTGGGAAAAGGTGCAGCCCGCACGGCCAATTTGGAGAACGCATGATTGAAGTTCGAAACCTTAACCAAACCTTTCAAACCGCCAAGGGGCCCTTGCAGGTTCTGATGGATGTTAACCTCGAGATTGCTCCTGGGGATTTCGTGGCGGTGATCGGGCGCTCGGGGGCTGGTAAGAGCACCTTTTTGCGCACCCTCAATGGTCTGCTGATTCCCACCTCAGGCTCGGTGATCGTCAACGGTACCGATATCACCAAGCTGCCCAAGCGCGAGTTGCAGAAGTACCGTCGCACGGTGGGCTTTATCTTTCAGCAGTTTAACCTGGTCAGCCGTCTGAGCGCCCTGGACAACGTGTTACATGGCCGGCTGGGCTACCTGCCCACCTGGCGCGGCTTGCTGGGGTTGTACGGCGAGGCCGACTACCAGATTGCCCGCCAGCAGCTCGAGCGCGTCGACCTGGCCGCAAAAGAGAATGCTCGAGTGGACTCGCTCTCGGGCGGGCAGCAGCAACGGGTGGCCATCGCCCGGGCCATGGCCCAGCAACCCACCCTGATGCTGGCCGACGAGCCCGCGGCCAACCTCGACCCGGTGCTCTCGGAGGAGGTGATGCGCACCCTCAAGCGCTTCAACGAGCAGGACGGGGTCACGGTGGTGATCAACATCCACGCCCTCGACCTGGCCCTGAAGTACGCCAAGCGCATCATCGCCTTCAAGCGGGGGCGGCTGGTCTTCGATGGGCCGCCCGCCCAGCTATCTGAAGCCATGGTAGACGATCTGTACGAACGCAAGGAGATGCTGGCATGACCGGAATGCTGCTTTATACCCTGCTCGGACTCTCGCTGGCGGTGCTGATGGGCGTGGCCCGGGGTTCCATGCGGCGCTGGGTGATAGGGGCCGGGCTGGCCTCGCTGGTGGTGTTTGTGGCCTTCCCCTTTAGCCGGGCCAGGGGCTTTTTGAGCCGCGATACCATAGACCCCACCTTACTGGCCCTGGCGCCGGTTTTTCCCCTGCTTTTGCTTATTCCCTTGGGTGTGCTTGCAGCGCTGGTGCTGGCCCGCCGGGGGGCTGCCGGATGGGGCGGGGCCCTCGGGGGCGTTGCGGTGCTGGTGGCTGCCGGGAGCTGGTACGTGCAGCCAGCCCAGTTGGTTCGCTTACAGCCGGTGAATGGCCTGATGGAGCTGCTAATTGCCGGGGTAGTGGCAGGCTCTATAGCCCTGCTCTCCTTTAGCCGACCCCAGCAGCGCATCCCCATTCTTGTTGTGGCGGCTTTGGCGGGGGGGCTGGCCTTCTTCTGGTTTCATACGCCGCAAGGGGGCGGGGCTTACCTGCCCAAGAGTCTGGGTTATTACAAACTCTTCTTCCCCACACCCCCAGAAAGCCAGCAGGCCATGATTGATTCCTACAACCAGGCCTTACCCGAACTAAACGCCATACGCAAGGAGCTGGGTCAGGACGAACTGAAGCCCATTCAAGGCTTATCCGACCTGCAAGGAGCCATCCCCCAACAGGCCTCGAGCGAGGGCTACCGGCTGGTGCAACCGGCCACCACCCAGTACGGCGCATTTGGGGTTTTCTTCCTGGCCGGGCTGATGCTGGGGGCTGGGCTGGTGCTGCTGCGAAACCCAGCCTTGCAAGAACCCGACGATTTCCGTGCAGGAATCCTGATTGCTTTGGTGGCGACCCTCTTGATGCCTGCCTTCGATGCCACCGAGTTCGACCTCAACAAGCTGGTGGTGGGTTGGCCCTTTTTGCAGCAGTTTGCCGATAAAGCCTGGCCGCCCCTGCTGGCCGATGTCGCTGCGGAGCGTTACCCGCTGCAGGAGGTGCTGAGCCAGATTGCCGTAACGGTGCAGATGGCCCTGGTGGGCACCTTCCTGGCTGCGATCTTTGCTATGCCCATCTCGTTTCTGGCGGCCCGCAACGTGACCTCGGGCACACCTTTGATGCGCTCGGTGTTCTATCTGACCCGCCTGTTCCTTAACGTCTTGCGCGGGGTGCCCACCCTGATTATCGCCCTCATTTTGGTGGCGGCGGTGGGGCTGGGGCCTTTTGCCGGGGTGATGGCTATTGCCATTCACTCCCTGACCGAGCTGGGCAAGCTCTACTCGGAGGCCATTGAAAACGCCGACAAAGGGCCGGTAGAGGCCCTTGAATCCACCGGTGCCTCCGGCGTGAACGTGGTGCGCTGGGCCATTTTGCCCCAGGTGTTGCCGCTTTTTGTGTCGTACACGGTGTATAACTTCGAAATCAACTTCCGCTCCTCGCTGGTGCTGGGCCTGGTAGGGGCGGGCGGTATCGGCTACTTCATCAACGAGAAGATGGCCTCGGGGCAGTACGACCAGATGATTGTGGGTGTTATTGCAATCGTGATTGTGGTGAATATCATCGATTTTGCTTCCTCGTGGCTGCGCAGCCGGCTGGTGTGAGTCGAACCCGAAGCGCCCGCTTGGCGCAACTCCAAAGTGGGTTATGGAAGCTTTGTTGTTGGGGTGGGCTTATCCGCGAATTGCGTTGCCTTCCTGAAGGCGGCCATAAATGCGGGCGGGCGGTTCAAACACCGCCCGCTTGTAAGTTCCTCAAAACCTTCCCATAGAGCACTGAACCCCTCTAGTTGCTCCCAGCGCCTTGCCTGGGAAGTTTTGTGGCGTGCCGATGCTAGGTCTGGTAGCGCCCCAGCCCCCTGAACCGCCGGTAGCGGTCCTCGAACAGTTCTTCAGGGTTTAGGCTCGAGAGTTCACCGAGTGTGGTGGTCAAGGCTTGCTTGATGTTAGCCAGGGTTGCGCCGGGATTTCGGTGGGCTCCGCCGCTGGGTTCGGGGATGATTCGATCCACGATGCCCAGGCTCAGAAGGTCGGGGGCCGAGAGCTTGAGGGCCTCGGCGGCCTTGGCGGCTTCTTTGGCGTCGCGCCAGAGAATGGCCGCACAGGACTCCGGCGAGATCACCGAGTACCAGGCATTTTCCAGAATCAGCACGCGGTTGCCTACGCCAATGGCCAGGGCCCCACCCGAGCCGCCCTCGCCCAGGATGACCGCGATGGCCGGCACCCTTAGGCGGGCCATGCGCTGAATGCTCTGGGCGATCACCCAGGCCTGGCCGCGCTCCTCCGCAGAGATGCCGGGGTAGGCGCCGGGGGTGTCGATGAAGGCGATGAAGGGCCGTCCGAAGCGGTCGGCCAGATCCATTAGCCGCATGGCTTTGCGGTAGCCTTCGGGGTGGGGCATGGCAAAGTTACGCCGGATGTTTTCCTTGGTGTCGCGGCCTTTCTGGTGGCCCACCACCACCACCGAGGTGCCCTCAAAGCGGGCCAGGCCCCCTACCACTGCGGGATCCTCGCCAAAGGTTCGATCCCCATACAGCTCTACAAACTCGGTCATGATGCCCCCGATCACGTCGAGGGTGGTGGGACGTCCGGGGGCGCGGGCCAGCTGTACCCGCTCCCAGCGGGACAGGTTGTCGAAGGTCTCCGATTTGAGCTGGGCCAGGCGTTCCCGCAGAACTTGAAGCTCGCCGGACAGATCTACCCCGCTGCTAGCGGCGAACCCCTCGAGCTCGGCGATTTTGGCCTCGAGCTCCTCGATTGGCTTCTCGAACTCAAGCGGCATGAGCACCCCCTTTGGCCCGCTCGAGCCGGATCCGAACCCTACCCTGCATGGTTCACCGTCCTGGGGTGCAGCAACTTGAGGATGCGCGCTACGGTTTCCTTGAGCCGGCGCCGATCTACAACCTGGTCTACCATGCCGTGCTTGAGCAGAAACTCCGAGCGCTGGAAGCCCTCGGGCAGATCCTGACGGATGGTTTGCTTAATCACTCGAGGCCCGGCAAAGCCAATCAGGGCCCCGGGCTCGGCCAGAATAACGTCGGCGATGGCCGCGAAGCTGGCGGTTACCCCGCCGGTGGTGGGGTCGGTGAGGATGGAGACGTAGGGCAGTTTCTTGGCCCACAGCCGGTCGAGGGCCAGGGTAGTCTTGGCCATCTGCATCAGGGATAAAGCCGCTTCCTGCATCCGGGCCCCACCCGAGACCGAGACGATCACCACCGCCCGGTTCTCCCGGGCGGCCAGTTCGATGCCACGGGTAATTTCCTCGCCCACCACGCTGCCCATCGAACCTCCGGCAAAGGCGTAGTCCATCACCAGCAGCACGCTTTCCACACCCCCAATGGTGCAGCGCCCCCCCACGATGGCGTCGGGGCGCCCGGCTTCTTTCTGGTAGCGCTCGAGCCGCCTTGGGTAGGGTTCGGTGTCAACGAAGCCCAGGGGGTCGGTGGGTTTGAGGCCGGTAATCTGCTCAAAGCTGCCCGCATCGGCCAGCATCTCGATGCGCCTGTCGGCAGAGAGCCGCAGGTGGTGCTCGCACTTGGGGCAGACGTGCAGGTTGCTTTCGAGATCCTTCTTGTATATTTGCGCGTCGCACTTGGGGCACTTGACCCACAGCTCGGGGATGTCCCTTGCCTCGCCCTGCGCCCGGCGACGACGGAAAAGCCGCTCTAAGGCCATAACGCCCTATCTTATACCGCAGAATCAGAATAAGGCGAAACCCCCCTTGTTTGGACGGGGTTCAAGTTTAGGGCTGTAACCGCTGGGTCATGGTTGAATCGGTATGGATGGGCACTTAGCGAGCCGCGGCATAACCCACATAGGGGAGTGGATCCACAGCCACCCCATACCGGTATACGGTGTAGTGCAGGTGCGGGCCGGTGGAGCGCCCGGTTGAACCCACCGCCCCAATCAAGCGGCCTTGCTCGACTTGCTGACCCTTCTCTACATACGTGGATGATAGATGCCCGTACAGGGTGTGCAGGCCGTTGCCGTGGTCAATCAGGATCAACAGGCCAAAGATGGGGTTCCAGCCCATCTCGCTCACGGTTCCGGCAGCGGTGGCATAGACTGGCGTGCCCTCGGGTGCGGCAAAATCTACGCCGTTGTGGAATTCGTATGCGCCGCCTCCAAAAGGGTTGGAACGGTAGCCAAAGGTAGAGGTGAGGCGGGTTTCGGCCAGCAGGGGCAAGCCTGCGGGGATTAACTGCGCAGAGTCGGGAAGGGGGGTCTGGGGTACGCGGGTTGGGAGTCGCCGCACAACACGGCCAGGGCGGGGATCGGGTGGGAGGGGGTTATGGAGGGCAACAGCTGTGGCCTCGAGTTCCGCCGCAAAATTCCCCACTTGCGAGCGCAAACTGAGCAGCAGGTTGCCCAGCTCGATGGGCTCGCCAGCGCCCCTCGGCGGATTCTCGGGTTTGGGAGGGGTGGTCGGCGAAGCCGGGCCTGGTACCCGTGTGGGCTGAACAGGTTCGGGTACCAGGCGAACCTTGGGCAGGCCGGCCCTGGCGCGCAGACGATTAATCTCAGACTCCAGCACTTTGAGGCTCTGCTGTAACTGCACAGCCTCGATACTGTAGGCCTCGTTGCGGCTTTTTTCGGCCTCGAGTTCCAGGCTAAGCTTGCGGGCCTGGGCCTCGAGCTGGGCTAACTGGTTGCGGTTGCCTGCGCTTTGGCTCCACCCCAGCAGCACCAGCGCAATCAACAGTACCGGCAAAACGGCCACCATCCAAAGCGGTACGGTGAGGGTAACGCTCGAGGTGAGGGGGTGGGGCGTTTTCGCCATGACCCATCTAGCCTACCTTGACGGCGCCTTTGCTCGAGTGATTACTGACCCACCACTTTAGCTGCCTCTAGCCCGGACTGTGCTCCATGATGCCGTATGCTCTACGGCGCAATTGGCCCAGAAAAGCCACTCAGACCGTCAAATAAGCGCTCATCAGCTACTGCCAGACCGGGTGTTTTGGGGCAGCGCCCTGGGCTCACCGGTCTGGCTGCGCCCTACAAAAACCGCTCCGGCCTCTACATCTAGCGACATGGCCCGCACATCGCCCTCCACCCGGGCGCTTTTGGTGATGTGCAGCTTGCCGAGCGCAACGACCTGGGCGTTGATCTGCCCATGCACGATGATGTTGTTGGCTTTAACCTGATCGCCTTCAATGTGGGCGTTGCTACCTACCTCGAGGTCGCCCTCCACAATTACAGAACCCTTGACCTTGCCGTCGATGCGCGTGTTTCCAGGGGTCTTCAGGTTGCCTTCGATTTCGCTGCCTTCGCTCAGGTAAGTGAGCGCAGTTGGGTTGGGTTTACGTCCTCCGCCTAACACCGCCATAGTTTACTCCCTGCTGCTGTAGAACTTTTTTTGCCAACCCCCAGATCATACCCTGTGGGCTTTGTGCTCGCTCCGATGCTTTATGGTCAATCGAGATGACGAGCGGGATTAACCTCACTCCCATTGCGGAAAACCGTGTAGTGCAGATGAGGCCCAGTCGAGCGGCCTGTCGAACCTACCCGCCCTACCACATCGCCGCGCTCGAGGCGCTGCCCCACCCGCACCGAGATAGAGGACAGGTGCCCATACAAGGTGCGGTAACCGTAGCCATGATCTACCACCACAGCCAGGCCAAACGGCCCTTTCCAGCCGGCCTCCACCACCACACCGGCGCCAGTAACCTGTACGGGGGCGCCATAAGAAGCTGGGAAGTCTATGCCGTTATGAAACTCAAAGCCCCAGCCGAAAGGGTTGCGACGGTAACCGAAGTATGAGGTGATGCGGGTGTGCCCGCGGATGGGGTAGCCATAGGGCATGGCTGCCTCGCGCTCGAGGGTTTCGTTAAGCGCTGGAGATACCTCGCTTAGCTCTTGGGAAAAAGCTTTGGTTTGCTGGCTGGCATGTTGCAAAACGTCCTCGAGTGCTACCGGTTTCGAATCGCCCCCGCGCCCACCCCCTTCGTTGCGGGTGGGCGTAAGCTTGATTTTGGGCATTCCCGCCCGTTCACGCAAGGCGTTTATTTCGGCCTCTAGCACCTGGAGCTGCTTCAGGATGCTCTGGGCATCCTGGCTAAGCGCGTTGTTGCGGGTACGTTCGGCAGCCAACTGATTGTTGAGCTTGCGGGCCTGATCTGAAAGGCTAACCAACTGAATTTGAAGGCTGCGCATCTCCGCAGTGCGCTGCCAGAGCCAGAGGTTCAGGCCGCTCCAGACCAACAGTATAAGTACCACCGCCAGTGGAACCCACGCTGGTAACGAGAGGGTTTTAGGGGCGGCACCGGTTCGGGCCAGCCACAAGGTGTAGCGCACAGGGTGTCGACGGGGCGGCATCAGGAGCTATAAGTAACGCCGCCTGTGGTTAAAGTCAAGGGGTCTTTAACCTACCGAACCCGATCTCTCATCTCTGGTTTCTCAGACTTTTCCCCTAGAAAACTAGCGATTGTAACCTGGTTGTATATTTTAGATGAGAGCTTTCTTGGGATGAGCGGCGTTACATGAACGGTGTTTTGTGATTTGCATTACCTTTTATTAAAGCTTCTCTTAAGGTGAAATTTGGCAACTAAGCAAACTGCGCGGCTACCTCGATGGCTACGTCGATGGCTCGCTGCACCGCCACGTCTTTGGCTTCCAGGATGGGCTGCTCGGCCTTGGTGCGCTGGGCGATAATGCCGCAGATGCAGGCTGCAGCAAACCCATATACGTTCCCCATCTTAAAGAGCGTGCCGGCCTCCATTTCATAATTGAGTATTCTCAGGTTGCGGTACTCCTCGGTAATGCCCTGTAGGGCCCGTAATAGATGCGGGTTGGCCGATCCGGTGCGCTCCTGTCCTTCATAAAAGGTATCTACCGAAGCGGTAACGCCCAGGGCATACTCGACACCCAGACGCTGGGCAGCCTCCACCAGGGCCACCGTGAGGAAGGGGTCGGCGCTGGCCGGATACTCGGGCGGGGCAATATCGTTGGCAGCCCCCTGGCGACATAGAGCAGCCTTAGAAATGACCACGCTTCCGGGCCTTACATCTTCCTGGATAGAACCACTGGTGCCTACCCGGATGATAGTGCGGATGCCCACCTGTACCAGCTCGTTGACCACGATGCTCAAACTGGGGGCGCCCATGCCGCTGGTAGCCGAAATAATGGGGCGTCCGCTGGGCAAAAACCCCAGATAGCTGTTCAAACCGCGGTTCTCCGAAAGTACCTTGGTCTGACTCAGCCTGGTCTGGGCAATCTGGGTTGCGCGGCCAGGGTCGCCACTCAGAATGGCCAGTGTAGGGGGGTTGTCGCCCAGGTCTTCGGGCCCAAATCCGATGTGATAGAGGTCTGCCATGGGCCCATTATGGCACCACAGACCGCTCAATCAAGCTGCTGCTAATAAACCACCTGAGCCTTTTGGCTCTAACGATTGAGGCTCTTATGGGGGATGAGTACTGAACTACACTCCGGGCAGCGCTCATATTGAGCCGGCAGAGGGCAGGGTTATTTTGCCCGCAATGGCATTCCGGCTTGCACCGGTGGTCTGTTTTAGGATGTTGGGGCGCTCGAGGAAGCGCAGATACCCCAGTACCGCAAAACAAAGAGCCTCTCGGTGCTTGGAGTCGAAGCCCTTTTCCTCGAAGGTATATATGGGAACCGGCAAAAGCCGCTTGAGATGCTGCATGAGGGTGGTGTTGTAGGCCCCGCCGCCAGCCACCCAGATTTCGTCGAGGCCCAGAGGTAGCACAAAGTCCTGGTAGGCTTTGGCGATGGAACGCGCGGTGAACTCGGTCAGGGTGGCCAGCAGGCTTTGGGGGGGTAAGGCTGCATCCTCGTCTAGCGTTTCCAGATTCCAGATCTCGCGCCCCGTGGATTTGGGCGGTTTGCGGTCGAAGTAGGGATGGGTCAGCCAGCGCTCTACCAGCAGCGTATCTACCTTGCCCGAAGCCGCAACCTTGCCGCCTGTGTCTTGCATCAGCCCCAAACGACCCGCGGCTTCGTCGAGCAGGGCATTGCCAGGGCCGGTGTCAAAGGCCAGTACCTTGTTGGGGTCTAGGTCGGCAGGCAGGTAGGTGAGGTTGGAGATGCCCCCGATGTTGTGGATGGCCCGGCGAACGCCTTTTTCTCCGTATAGCAGCAGGTCGGCATAGGGCACAAAGGGTGCACCTTCCCCGCCCAGGGCCAGGTCGGAGGGGCGGAAATCGGAGACCACCGGTACGCCCAGGGTCTCCGCCAGATAGGCGGGCTCGCCAATTTGCAAGGTGGCGTGGGGGGGTTCGTGCCAGACGGTCTGTCCGTGGGAGGCCACCAGGTCTACCTGGCCTTTGAAATCGGCAGCCGCTTCTGCATAGAAACGACCCATGGCATGGTGCAGCAGGGCCACCTCGCGGGTCGTGGCCTGCGACTTCAGGGTGCGGATGATCTGGGCGCGCAGCTCGGCTGGGAAAGGGGCTTCTTTGTGGCGAAGTACCCGCCAGTCGAGCTTTGGCGGCCGACCCTCCAGCTCGGCCAGCACCAAATCCACCGCGTCCACCGAAGTGCCGGACATCAGACCCAAAACGCGCATAACCTAGACTCTACCGCTATTCGCTGGGTGAGCGATATAGACTGGTGAGGTCATGCTAAAAAAGGCTTCGCAGATTGTTCAGAGTGCGGTTGAATCGGGGCGAATACCGGGGGTTGCGTTGGGTGTGGTGGGCCTGGATGGGGCCTCGGAGATGTTTTGCAGCGGGGTCAAGCACCTGCAAAAGCCAGAACCGATAGACCCCGATACCCTTTTTGACCTGGCCAGCCTGACCAAGGTGCTCTTCACCGTGCCGCAGGTGCTGCATCTGGTGGAGGAGGGGCTGGCCGACCTGGACGACCCGCTCTCGAGCTTCCTGCCCGAGCTGGCCTGGATGCAGGGCAGCGAGCTGCCCTGCCGCACCCTAAGGCAGTTGCTAACGCATGTGGCCGGGCTGCCGGCCTGGGAAGCCATTTATATCTGGGGCGGGGAGGTTCATACCCTCAAGCACCGGGTTTTGCAGCACCGCTGGGAAGTGGGGCCGGTGGGCGCGCATGTGTACTCGGATATTGGCTACATCCTGCTGGGTTTGGTGCTGGAGCGTGTGCGGGGTCAGGATTTGGATGTTTTTGCCCTTCCGGAGGGCCTGGTCTTCAACCCCCCCAACCCCGCGCAGTGTGCCGCGACCGAGCACGACCCCTGGCGTGGGCGGGTTTTGCAGGGTGAGGTGCACGACGAAAACTGCTTTGCCCTGGGCGGAGCCACCGGGCACGCCGGGCTTTTTGGCAGCTTGAAGGGCGTTCTGGCCTACGTCCACCGTCTGATGAAGGACGAGGTGCTCTCCCCGGCGGCGCTGGCGGAGATGCGGTGTCCGCAGCATGCCGAGCGGGCTTTAGGCTGGCAGATTCCCAACCTGGCTTTTAGTGGGGGTAGCCTGTGCAGCCGCCAGACCCTGGGTCATACCGGATTTACCGGAACGGGGGTCTGGATGGATTTTGAGCGGGGCTATGCCTGGGTTTTGCTCACCAACCGGGTACACCCCAGCCGGCATCGGGAGACGGGCATTGTTGAACTGCGCCGGGCGGTGGGGAACGCCATTGCGGCAGCCTGGAAGGGCTGATTTACTCCAGGGCCTCGTCGGCTGGGGCGCCCTCGAGCACCCCCCGCCACAACAGCACCAGGGTGGGTATGGCGACCACCAGAAGCAGCAGCAACGACACAAGCCCTTCCACAGGGCCAAGCTAGCCCGGATTGGTCAGGGGGTGATCAGCTGGAAGCCTCATCGCGGCTGGGGTGTTTGCGGTTGGGGGATTGATTGGCCCTGATGCCGGCCTCGAAGTCGATCTCCATGGGGGGCTTGTCGTCCATATCCACAAACACCGAGGGGTGGCGGGGCCGCTTCCGTGGCTGTTGTGTAGGGTTCGAAGGCTGGCTCAAGCGGCCTAGCTGGAAGAAGGTCAGGGCGACCAGCACCAGCAGCCCCAGCACCCCTAAGGCCCATTCCAGGGACATGGCTTTATGCTACTGCAAAACGCCGGGGCCTGCCGGACTCAATCTAAATCACCTCGCGGAAGCCGATGGCCTCGGCCCGGGCCTGGAGTTCGCGCTTTAAAGGGGCGTGCTCGGGCCGCTCGAGGTAGGGGTCGGCCTCCAGGATGGCCTTGGCTAAGGCCCGGCTTTGCTCGATGATGGCCTGGTCGGAGGCCAGGTCGCCCAGCCGCAGGTCGGGCATGCCCGACTGGCGGGTTCCCCGCAGCTCGCCGGGGCCGCGCAGCCGGAGGTCTTGCTCGGCGATGTAGAAGCCGTCGGTGGATTCCTCGATAACCCGCAGGCGCTCCATGGTGCGCTTGGAGGTTTCGCCGGCAATCAGGATGCAGTAGGATTCCAGTCCCCCCCGCCCCACCCGCCCGCGCAACTGGTGCAACTGGGCCAGCCCGAAGCGTTCGGCGTTTTCGATGATCATCACGGTGGCCTGGGGAATATCCACCCCCACTTCGATCACGGTGGTTGAGACCAAAAGGTCGAAGGCCCCTTGTTTGAAGCGTTCCATGACCGCGTCCTTTTCCTCGGCCTTCATCTTGCCGTGCAGCAGGTCGATGCGCACGTCGGGAAGAAGAATTTCCAGCTCCTCGCGCAGCCGGGTGGCCGCGGCCAGTTCGGCGGTGGCCTCCGACTCGCCCTCTTCGATCATGGGGGTGACCACGAAGACCTGGTGGCCCTTTTTTATCTCCTGCCGGGCAAAGGCGTAGGCCTGGGTGCGGGTTTTCTGGATGAGGATTTTGGTGCGGACGGGGGTGCGGCCGGGGGGGAGTTCGTCGATCTGGGAGACCTCGAGGTCGCCGTAGAGGGTGAGGGCCAGCGAGCGGGGGATGGGGGTGGCCGACATCACCAGCACGTCGGGGCGCTGGCCTAGCAGCCGGCGGCGCTGCATTACGCCGAAGCGGTGTTCCTCATCAATCACCGCCAGGCCCAGGTCGTGGAAGGCCACCCCATCCTGGATGAGGGCATGGGTGCCCACCACCACCTGGGTCTGGCCGCTTTTGAGCCGCTCCAGCACGCTCCTTTTCTCACCATTCGACATGGAGCCCACCAGCAAATCCACCGAAACCCCCAGCGGGTAGAGGTAGCGGGTGAGGTTCTCGAAGTGCTGCTTGGCTAGGATTTCGGTAGGGGCCATCAGAGCCCCCTGGGCCCCGTTCTGGGCCGCCACAAAGAGCGCGGCGGCGGCCACCGCGGTCTTGCCCGAGCCCACGTCGCCCTGCACCAGCCGGGCCATCTGCCGTTCGGACTGCATATCGGCCAGGATTTCCGAGAGCACCCGTTCCTGCGCGCCGGTCAGGGTAAACGGCAGGGCGGCGCGGAAGCGCTCGAGCATCTCCGGGGTAACCCGGAAGATCCGGCCCAGAAGCGCCGAGCCCCCGGACTCGATCATCACCTTGAGCTCCAGTAGCAAAAACTCGTCGAACTTGAGACGCTGGAGGGCCTGCTCGAGCTGTTCTTCCGAACTGGGGAAGTGGGCCTGCCGCAGGGCTTTGTCCAGGGGTATCAGCGATGCTTGCTTTAGGTAGGGCTCGAGGGGGTCGGGTATGGTTTGGAAGGCCTCGAGGGCCCGCCAGGCCGCCCGCCGCAAAAAAGCCTGCCCGACGCCTTCCTTGGCAGGGTAAACCGGCACAATGCGCCCGGTGGAGAGCGACTCGCCGCCTTCGTCCTCGAAGTACTCCACCATCAGCGAGGTAACGCCCCCGCGCTTCTGCACCCGCCCCGACAGGACGATACTGGCTCCCTCGGGCATCTGCTTGAGCACCCAGGGCTGGTTGAACCAGACACCGGTAAACTTCCAGCCCCAGGCGTCCATGAAGCGCACCTGCACCAGTTGTAGGCCCTTTTTGGGGGTTTTGACCAGCTCCCGGCTCAACACCTTACCCACCACTGTGGCTTTAGCACCGTCCTCGACCTCGCGGATGCTCTGCAAGGTGCGCCGGTCTTCGTAGCGGCGGGGGTAGTAGTGCAGCAGGTCGCGCAGGGCCCGGATGCCCAGCTCGGCCAGCTTTTTTCTGCCCCCAGGCCCCAGGTTCAGGGCTTCCACGGGGGTGTCGAAGGACACACTATCCAGCGCCGGACTTCGGGTACCGGGCACGGCTTGGGGGGGCTCGAGGCGCTGGGGTCTACTTTCGGCGACCTGTTCCCCCAGCAGCTCGAGGGCTTTTTTCAGTTGCTCTTTGCGGGTTTCGACATCCATCTGGCGGTACCCGGCCAGCACCCACCCCACCTCTGGGAAGGGCTGGCCCAGGTTCTGAATCAGCTTTTCCAGGCCCCCGGCCACCACCCGATCCTGGGCGCCGTCGGCCAGTTCGCGCGCGATGGGGCGGATGAGGCGGGCTTTGAGCTCTTCGCGGGTCACGTGCTCCTCTCTATCCATTCTAGCGAAGCCCACGGATTCTTTTGTGGTGCTCCCTTGGCAATGTCAAAAAGGTCATGGTCTGGGAGGGGCTGGCGCGTATACTTGGTGGGTATGGCTTTATCCCAAGTTGAAGTGTTGCCCAACGGCCTGACGCTGGCCGTGGAAGAACGCCCCTGGACACCGGGTGTGGCTTTGCAGCTTCTGGTTCCGGTGGGCGCCGTGAACGACCCCGAGGGGATGGAGGGCGCAGCCAGCCTGCTGGAGGGCTGGCTATGGAAAGGGGCCGGCAGCCGCGATGCGCGGGCTCTGGCCGACGCCTTTGACGACCTGGGGGTGCGCCGGGGCAGCAGCAGCGCCCTCGAGCACACCACCTTTGCCGCGCAGTTCCTGGCCGACAAGCTGGAGGCGGTGCTGGGTTTGTATGCCGATGTACTGATGCGCCCCCACCTGCCCAGCGAGGCCCTCGAGGCGGTGCGGCAGATTGCCCTGCAGGAGCTGGCCGCACTGGAAGACCAGCCCCCCAAGAAGATGTTTGCCGCCCTGCGCCGGGCGGTGTTTGCCAGCCCCCACGGGCGCAACCCCAGCGGCCAGGAGGCCCACCTCAAAGCCATCTCCGCCGAGGCCCTGCGGGCCGATTTTGCCCGGCGCTACGCCCCCCAGGGGGCCATTCTGGCCCTGGTGGGCGGCATCGGCTTTGAGGAGGCCAGACAGGCTGCCCTGAACGCTTTTGGGGCCTGGAGCGGGGCGGGGGCGGGCTACCCGCCGGTGGAGGTAGCGCCGGTGCGCGCCCTGCACCTCGAGCAGGAGACCGCCCAGGTGCAGATTGGCCTGATCTACCCCGACATCTCCTTCGAGCACCCCGAGTTCTACAGCGCCCGCCTGGCCGTGCAGGTGCTCTCGGGGGGCAGCAGCAGCCGCCTGTTTACCGAGGTGCGGGAGAAGCGGGGCCTGGTCTACTCGGTCTATGCCGCGCCTAACGGCGTCAAGGGCTACAGCTACCTGACCGCCTACGCCGGCACCACCCCCGAGCGGGCCGACGAGACCCTGCGGGTGATGCAGGCCGAAATTGCCCGGCTGGCCGAAGGGGTGCGCGAGGAGGAGCTCGAGCGCACCAAGGTGGGCCTGCGGGCGGCTTTGGTGATGCAGGACGAGTCCTCGCGCTCGAGGGCCGCCAGCATTGCCCGTGACCTTTACCTGCTGGGCCGGGTGCGCACCCTGGACGAGATCGAGGCCCAGATTGCAGCCGTGGACGTAACGCGCATCAACCGCTACCTGGCCGCCCACCCCTACCAGAACCCCTGGATTGCCACCCTGGGGCCGCGTAAGCTGGTGGCTGCCGAATAGATTTGCTTCCCGGAGTAGTCATGACCCTGACCCGACCGACCCTGACCTTCCGACAAACCACCCTCGAGAACGGACTCACCGTCATCGCCGAGATCAACCCCGAGGCCAAGAGCGTAGCCCTGGGTTACTTCTGCAAGACCGGCAGCCGCGACGAGACCCCAGAAATCTCGGGCGTTTCGCACTTTCTGGAGCACATGCTGTTCAAAGGTACTGAGCGGCGCGACGCCCTGCAGGTCAACCTTGAGTTCGACCAGATGGGGGCTCAGTACAACGCCTACACCTCGGAGGAGAACACCGTCTACTACGGGGCGGTGCTGCCCGAGTTCGCCCCCCGGCTCTTGGAGCTGTGGAGCGACCTGATGCGCCCGGCCCTGCGCCAGGAGGACTTCGACACCGAGAAGCAGGTCATCCTCGAGGAAATTGCCCTCTACGAAGACCGCCCCAACGTGATGCTCTTCGACTGGGGGCGGGCCCGCTATTTTGCCGGGCATCCGCTGGGGAATAGCGTGCTGGGCACCACCCAGTCCATTACCGCCCTGACCCGCGAACAGATGGTCCAGTACCAGGCCCGGCGCTACGCCCCCTCCAACCTGGTGCTGGCCCTGGCGGGCCGGGTGGACTGGGAGCGCACCCTCGAGCAGGTGACCGCACTCACCGCTTCCTGGCCGAAGGGCCGCGCCGAGAGGGCCTACCCTGCACTGAACCCGGCGGTGGGCGAGCTGCGCGAACCCTACCCCAAGGCCACCCAGACCTACCTGGCCGTTTTTGCACCAGGGGTCTCGGCCCAGGATCCGCGCCGCTACGCGGCCAGCATTCTGGCCAACATCCTGGGGGAGGAGGGCAACAGCCGCCTGCACTGGGCCCTCACCGATAAAGGGCTGGTGGAGTCGGTGGGGGCCGGGGTCGACGAGGCCGACCAGGCCGGTATGTTTTACATCTACGCCCAGACCGACCCCGCCAATGAGGAGCGGGTCAAGGCCGTGCTGCGCGAGGAGCTAACCCGCCTCGAGCGCCAGGGGGTGCGCCCGGAGGAGCTCGAGCGGGCCAAAAACAAACTGGCCACCGCCTTGGTGTTTGCTGGCGAAACCCCCATGCAGCGCCTGATGAGCGTGGGCCTCCAGTACCTCTACAACCAGAGCTACGAGCCCCTGAGCGAGGTGGCTCGCAAGGTGGAGGCTGTTACGCTGGACGATGTGAACGGCTTGCTCGAGACCCAGCCCTTCAGCCGGAGCTTCTTCTACAGCCTGGTGCCTGCAGACTAACGGGGTCGGGCCAAAACCAGCGTCCAGTAGGTGCGGTAGGTGTTGGAGGCATCGCCCTGCACCAGGGCTGCCCCAATCTCGCTGAAGCTGGCGCTCTTAATGGCCTCGCAATGCCCGCTTTTGCTTTCCAGCCAGCCCCGGATTGCCGTGCTCATGTCGGGGTAGCCGGCGGCGATGTTCTCTCCCCAACTGGCGGCGCTGTAGCCGGCCCGCGTAATGCGCTGGCCGGGGTTGCTACCGTCGGAGCCAGTGTGCGAGAAAAAATTGTTGCGCTGCATGTCCTGGCTGTGGGCCAGGGCGGCGGCCTCGAGCTTGACGTTCCAGGCTACTGCGGCCACCGGGGTGGCATAGGCCTGGTTGGCGCAGCGGCAGGGGGTGGCCCGCACCTGGTTGAGGGCCTGGGTAAACACCACACTGTTCAGGTCTGCACCCTCGGCATCGAAGCGAACTGTGCTGCAGGCAGGTAGGCTCTCCGAAGGCGGATCGGGACTCTCTGTTGATGGTGGGGCGGTAGGGGAAGTGCAGGCCGCCAGACTTAGCAGACAAACCAGCATCCAAGGCTTCACGGGCTTTATTGTGGCATCTGCTTTAGCCCGATGACCATTGAGCCTTTTCTCAGGAAAATAAACGCTTACCCCCGCCTTCAGCCCCTATGATGCAAGGGTGTGGGTGTGGTTTTTGGGGTTGTTGCTTTGCGGTGGGGCGCTGGCCCAGACTGCCCTGGAGCTGGAGGTGCTTCAGCGCACCAACCAGGTGCGCCAGGAGCGCGGCCTGCGGCCCTTGCAGTGGGACGCGCTGGCCTACAAGGCGGCGCTGGGGCACGCCCAGGATATGCAGGAGCGCAACTTCTTTGCCCACCAGAACCCGGATGGCCTGGGGGCCGCCGAGCGGATGCGGGCCGTAGGGGTGCTCGAGGTGATGGTGGGGGAGAACCTGGCTAGCTTTGAGGGCTACCCCGACCCCGAGATACCCCAGCGGGCGCTTGTGGGCTGGATGAACAGCCCCGGCCACCGGGCCAACCTGCTCAAGCCGGAGTTCACCCACCTGGGGGTGGCCCTGGTGCGCCAGGGCCGCCGGGTGATGGTGGTGCAGAACTTCATCGGGCGGCCCTTCGACCCCCAGGTGCGCCTGACCCCAGCCCAGGCCGAGCGCACGGTGCTGGTTCTTTCGGGGAGCGCCCCCGGTACGGTGGGGGTGTTTGTGGGCAACAACCTTTACGCCCGGCTCACCCCCCCCATCCAGGCCCGCCTCGAGCTGCCCCCCAACCCCGAGGTGAGCTTTGCGCTCTTCGACGGACAGACCTGGTGGGCCACCCAGAACGGTCAGCGCGGCCTGCGCCTCGAACAGACCCTCGAGCGAAGCACTGTACCCGGCCAGCGCGTAGCCCTCCAGCTCCCGGCGGGCAGCTTCACCCTGGCGGTGGGCGCACAACCGCGCTTCTGGCAGAACCTCTCGGGGCCGGTGCGCCTCGAGCTTACCCTCCCCAGCACCCTCGAAGCGCTATGGCTGGGCCTGCGCCAGGGCAACCGCATCAGCTACAGCCACCGGATTCCCCTGAAGCCTTAGGCGCTGGCTCGGTCAGGGGTCTTTTGCGGGCCACCGGCTGGATTTTCTCGAGGTTCTGCTGGCCCTGCAAACGGGCCCAGAAGAAGGCCATCTCCACGGCCTGCAAGCGCACCTCCAGGGGCAGCGCCTGCCAGCGTTCCTTTTCGGAGGGCACCTCCTCGAAGCGGTATTTACGGGCGATGGGTTTCATACACCGGTGTGCTATCTACAGCTTAGCCCATGTTAGTATCCTCCAGCGGCGAAGCCGTCTGTCCCCGAGAGGAGCCGGTTGTTGTGGAAGCTCGAGTTCTCCTTGCCATTGCCCTCACCATCCTGCCCTGGGCCTCGGCCTTTGCCGGGATACGGGCGGGCCTGCAGGACTACAGCCCCGCGCACCTTACCTTGCTGCGCTTTCTGGTGGCCTCGGCGGTGATGTTGGTTTATGCCCTGCTGGTGCGGATGCCGCTGCCCGAGCGGCGCGACTGGCCGGCCATCTTCGGGCTGGGGTTTCTGGGCATTACCGTCTACCACACCGCCCTCAATTTTGGGCAGGTCACGGTGAAAGCTGGCCCGGCGGCCCTCCTGATTGCGGTGGGGCCGGTGTTTGTGGCCCTGATGTCCTATTTTTTCCTGCGGGAGCGGCTCTCGGCCTGGGGCTGGCTGGGCATTGCGGTGGCATTTACCGGGGTGGCCCTGATTGCGGTGGGGAACCATCCGGGTAGTTTTCAGCTCGAGCCCGGCGCTTTGCTGATTGTGCTCTCGGCCTTCGTGACCTCGGTGTATTTTGTGTTCCAGCGGCGCCTGGCGCGTAAGTACAACCCCCTCAACTTCACGGCCTACACCATCTGGGCCGGTACGCTGCCCCTGCTGGTCTTCTGGCCGGGGCTCTTCTCCGAGGTGCAGGCGGCCTCGCCGCAGGCCACCTGGAGCGTGATCTACCTGGGGGTGCTGCCCGGCGGCCTTTCGTACCTGACCTGGAACTACGCCCTGAGCCGCGCCCCGGCCTCGCAGGTGACCAGTTTTCTGTATGTCTCCCCGGTACTAGCTACCCTGATTGCCTACCTCTGGCTGGGGGAAGTGCCCGGCCTGCTGGCTTTGGTGGGCGGGGGCATCGCGCTGGTGGGGGTGATCGTCGTGAATACGCTGGGGAGGGTGACCAGGGATGCTTAGTCCGGCGGGCCTGCCTCCCAGTAATACCGTTTCTGCTTGAATCCTTCACCGCCCTGCGCAGTTAGAGGTGAAGGATTCAAGCCGACCGAAGGGAGTAGAAAAGCATTTCGGTAGTATCGTTTAGGCTTGTCAAAGTAACGATACTACCGAAATGCGTATAACCGCGTCTGCCTACCGGTACAATCAACAAAGATATGGCCGAGATTCTTCCCATCCGCCTGTACGGCGATCCTGTCTTGAAGAAAAAAGCCCTGCCGGTGCAGGACTTTAGCGGTATACCCCAACTGGCCGATAACATGCTCGAGACCATGTTCGAGGCCCGGGGGGTGGGGCTGGCCGCCCCACAGGTGGGTGTGAGCCAGCGGCTGTTTGTGGCCGCTGAGTACCTGGACGATGACGAAGAAGAAGGCCCCGAGGCCGACCTCAAGACCCGCGTCAAGCAACTATATGTGATGGTGAACCCCGTCATCACCTACCGCGCGGGCCAGCAGTCCATCCTCGAGGGCTGCCTTTCGCTGCCGGGCCTGTACGCCGAGGGGGCCCAGCGCGACCTGCAGGTGCGGGTCGAGTACCAGGACGAGCACGGCCAGAAGAAGGTGCTCGAGGCCGAGGGTTACCTGGCGGTGGTCATGCAGCACGAGATTGACCACCTCGACGGTATCCTTTTCTTCCAGCGCATGTCCTTCGCCGACCGGCAGAAGTTCCTTGAGGAGCACCGCGAAGACCTGGCCGAGTTCCAGCGCCAGGCCAAAGCCTTTTTGCGAGAAGCCAAGCCATGACGAACGAGACCATCTCAACCCACCCCAGCCGACGCCGCAGGGTGGCCTTTTTCGGTTCGCCAGCCTGGGCGGTGCCGGTGCTCGAGGCCCTCTACCAGCAGCACCAGGTGGTGCTGGTGGTGACCCAGCCCGATAAACCGGCGGGCCGGGGCCTCAAGCTCACGCCCTGCCCGGTGGCCGCCTGGGCCGAGGCCCGGGGCCTGCGGGTCGAGAAGCCCGCCAGACTGCGCAAGAACCTCGAGTTCACAGAGCTTTTCCGGGAGATTGGCCCGGAAGTGGCGATCACGGCGGCCTACGGCAAAATTCTGCCCGCCGAGCTGCTGGAAATCCCCCGGTTCGGCTTCCTGAACCTGCACCCCTCCGACCTGCCCAAGTACCGCGGCCCGGCCCCGGTGCAGTGGACACTCATCCACGGCGAGACCGAGACCGCCGTCTGCATCATGCAGACCGACGTGGGCATGGACACCGGCCCGGTGGTGGCCCGCTGGCGCACCCCGGTGGGCCCCGACGAAACAGCCGTGGAGCTTTCCAACCGCCTGCGCGACAAAGGGATCGAGCTGTTATTGGAGGCCCTGGCCGACCTCGAGCACCTGCAACCCCAGCCCCAGCCCGCCTTAGGCACCCACGCCCCGATGCTGCAAAAAGACGACGGAAAAATCGTCTGGGAGCGTACCGCCAGTGAAATCTACAACCGCCACCGGGGGGTGCAGCCCTGGCCGGGAAGCTGGTTCGAGCACCAGGGTAGGCGGGTAAAGGTTCTGCAGATGTCGAGGGATGTGCCGGAACGGTCTACAAATCGTGCGGAACCAGGCACGGTTCTGCACATCGCCGATGGGCTACAGGTAGCCGCCGCGCAGGGAAGCCTCCTGCTGAAAGAGGTGCAGCCCGAGGGGAAGAAGCCCATGCCCGCCGCCGACTGGGCGAGGGGAGCCCGCCTGCGGGTGGGCGACCGGCTGGGCTAACCCAGCTTTGGCGGCAAGCTATCGGAAAAACGCTGCCTGATACCGTTTCCGCTTGAATCCTTCACCGCCATGCGTGGTCATAAGGTGAAGGATTCAAGCCGACCGAAGTGCGTATGATTCATAATGAGGGCGTGGCCCATGAGTACCACGGATAAGGTGAAGCTGGCGGGGCGCTACCGGCTGCTGGCCCCCCTGGGCGAAGGGGGGATGGCCGAGGTCTGGCGCGCCGCCGACGAGCGCATGGACCGCCTGGTGGCGGTCAAGATTCTGCACACCTACCTGCCCCCCAGCGAGCGCAGCCGTTTTTTCCGTGAGGTGAAGGCCCTCTCCAAGCTCTCCCACCCCGGTGTGGTGCAGGTCTTCGATCTGGGCGAGGAGGAGGGCCGCACCTATTTTGTGATGGAGCTGGTGGAGGGCGGCAGCTACGACCGGCTGGGCCCTTTTGAGGACGGGGTGGAGGGCCTGCGCCTCCTGACCGCCTCGGCGCGGGTGCTCGAGGCCCTGGAGCACCTGCACCAGCGGGGCGTGATCCACCGCGACCTCACCCCCCGCAACATCCTGGTCACGCCCGAGGGCCAGCCCAAGGTGATGGACTTTGGCCTGGCCTACCTGATGCAGGAGAGCCGCCACTTCACCCGCACCGGCATCACCGTGGGCACCCCGGAGTACATGGCCCCCGAGCAGGCCAAGGGTCTGGCCCTCACCCCCCAGGCCGACCTCTACAGTTTTGGCGCGGTGCTCTACCGCACCTTCACCGGCAAGCCCCTGTTTGAAGGGGGAAAACGACCAGTCGGTGCTCTACCAGCACGTCTACGAGCCGCCCAGGCCCCCCCACAGCCTGAACCCGGCCATTCCCCTCGAGGTCTCCGAGCTGATTCAGTCGCTTTTGCAAAAAACCCCCGGCGAGCGCCCGGCCAGCGCGGCCACAGCCCACGCGGTGCTGGAGGAAACCCTGCGCCGCTACCGCGAAAGCCTCTCGGCCACCCCGCGGGCGGGGGCCAGCCGCAGCGGGCACTACCCCACCGGCCCCGCGCGGCCCGAGAAGCTCGAGCTGCGCGGCATCCACGACCTCTCGGGCGAGGTGGCCTGGCCCGGTGAGCTGGTGGCCCGCGAGGGCAACCTGTGGGTGGGGGCCGGGCAGGGCATCGCCCGGCTCGACCTAACCGACGGCTCGGTCTACCGCCAGCGCCTGGGTGACGAGGTCTCGGCCCCGCCGGTGGTGACCGACGAGCGGGTCTATGTGGCGGCCTGGGACGGCCGCCTGACCGCCATGTCCCTTTCCGGGAGGCCCATCCTGAGCTTCCCCACCCGCGCCGAGATTACCGCGGCCCCGCTGGTGGGCGACCTCATCTACCTGGCCGGGCGCGACGGCTTTTTATACGCCCTGGACGCCAGCGGCACCCTGCGCTGGGGCTTCCAGGCCGGGAGCGAGCTTTCGGCCTCGCCCACCCTGTACCGGGGGCTTTTGTTCGTGGCCAGCGAGGGCGGCTGGCTTTTTGCCCTCGACCCCCAGAGCGGGCACCTGCGCTACAAGGTGGAAGCCGGGGCCGTGCACACCGCCATGCCGGCTCGAGGCGGCCTGCTTTTTATCCCCACCTGGGCGGGCGAGATTCACGCCTTCGACCCCCTGACCCGCGAGGTGCAGTGGAGCTTCGACCTCGAGGGCGAACTCTGGGGGGCCCCGGCCCTGGACGAACGCCACCTGTATGCGGCGAGCTGGGCCGGGAAGCTCCACGCCCTCGACCAGAAAACCGGCGACGAGGTGTGGGCGCTCGAGGTGGGCAAGGTCACTGCGGCGCCCTCCCTGGCCCATGGGGTGCTGTACCTGGGCACCGAGGAAGGCCGGGTGCTGGGGGTGGACACCAAAAGCGGACGGCTGCTCTTCGAAGCTACCGGCCTGGGCCCCATCCAGGTGCCCCCGCTGCCCTACCGGGGGGCGCTTTACGTGGCGACGCTGGCGGGGAAGCTGTACCGGTTTGCTTGATGCTGGGTAGACTGTTCAAGCCGTGTCGCTGCGCCTAACCGACGAACAGCAGGCCATCGTAGCCCACAACGAGGGGCCGGCGCTGGTGTTTGCGGTGGCCGGGGCCGGCAAGACCACCGCACTGGTGCACCGCCTCGAGCGCCTGGTGCGGGAGCGGGTCTTCGAGCCCCGCAAGATTCTGGCTACCTCCTTTAGCCGCATGGCGGTGGACGATCTCAAGCGGGCGCTTGCGCGCTGGCCCCACACCCAGGCCATCCAGGTCTCCACCCTGCACGCCCTGGGCTACCGCATCGTGCGCAAGGCGGCCTCGGAGGGGCTTTTGAAGCTGGCCGAGGCCCGTGACGAGGCCTCCGAACAGGCCCTGTTGCAGCGCACCCTGCGACGGGCCCGCGAGTTGAAGCTCGAGTGGGTCTCCGAGCTGGATAACCTCGAGGCCGAAGACTTTCTGAGCTACGTGGGGGCCTGCAAGGGCAACCTGCAGTATGCCGACCTGAAAGGGGCCGGGCTGCCCCCAGCGGCCCTGCGGGTGGCTTCGCAGGCCCAGGCGCCCGAGGAACTCGAGTGGTACCTGGAGCTGTACAAACTGATGGAGCAGGTGCGGCTCGAGGAGGGCCTGCTCACCTTCGACGACATGCTCATGACCGGCTGGGAGGTGCTGGTGCGCCATCCCGAGATCCTGCAGACCGTGCAAAAAGCCTTTCAGGCGGTGCTGGTGGACGAGTTTCAGGACGTAAACCTGGCCCAGTCGGAGATGCTCGACCTGATCACCCAGCCCCATCGTAACTACATGGCGGTGGGCGACGACGACCAGACCATCTACGAGTGGCGGGGGGCCAGCCCGCGCTTCATCCTCGAGTTCGCCCGGCGCTATGGGGCCCAAAAATACCTCATCCGCGACTCCTTCCGCTGCCCCGCGCCGCAGGTGGTGCTGGCCGGGCGGGTGATCGCCCACAACCAGCAGCGCGAACCCAAGCGCCTGAGCCTGACCAAGGGCTTCCAGGGCCAGGTGCACCTTCGCCAAGAACCCCACACGCCCGCCCAGGCCCAGAGCCTGGTAAGCGATATCGCGGGCCTGCTGGCCCAGGGCCGCAAGCTTGGCGAGATGGCGGTGCTGGTGCGGCTTTACGCCCAGACCCCCTACATCGAGCAGTGCCTGATCGAGCGGCAGATTCCCTACCGGGTGGTGGGCAGCACGCCCTTCTACCAGCGCCCGGAGATTCAGGTGCTGCTGGCCTACCTGCAACTGGCCCTGAACCCCACCAAGCGCCTCTGGCTGCAGGTCTACAACACTCCCAAGCGCTACCTGAGCCGGGCCCTGGCCGATGCCGTTTGGCGGCGGGTGGAGCGGGGAGCCCCGCTGGTGGAGGCGCTGCGGGCCGAGGAGGCCGGGGCCGAGGAGCGGGTGGCCCGGCGGTTGCGCGAGATGG
The DNA here is from genome assembly GCF_026004075.1 of Meiothermus sp. Lineage (NCBI taxonomy): Bacteria > Thermotogati > Deinococcota > Deinococci > Thermales > Thermaceae > Meiothermus > Meiothermus sp. Next base: position 755,616 of record NZ_BPIK01000001.1, read on the forward strand.
CTGAGCTGTTCGAGTGGCTGGGTGGGGCTATAGCGCAGGGCCCGGCCCACGCGGTGCTGGTGGCCCTCGAGGCCCGCCTGGACTATTGCCGTCATCTGCTGCGTTCCTCGGGCTTCTACGAGGTGGGGGCGGGCAGGGCCGAGGGGGTTCGGGCCTTCCTCGAGTACGCCCGCGATAAGGGCAGCGTGCCCGAGCTCTTGCAGCACCTCGAGCGGCTGGCCCAGGAGCACCTGGGCGACGAGCCCGCGCCGGAGACCCGCGAACGCCTGAGCCTGATGACCATCTTCCGGGCCAAGGGGCTGGAGTGGCCGCTGGTCTTCATCCCCGACTGCAACGCAGGCACCCTGCCCTACAGCGGTTCGGAGAACCTCGAGGAGGAGCGTCGCCTGTTCTATGTGGCCCTGACCCGCAGCTCGCAGCATACCTTTCTTTATGCCCTGTCCAGTCTTCCACTCTCGTCTTTCCTGCAGGAGGCCGAGTACCAGCAGGTGCTGGGGGCCGTGGGGCAGGTGGGGGAGGCCCTAGGCATGAGGGCCGAGGAACTCTCCACCGCCCAGACCCTGGCCCTGGCCCAGGGCGCCCACAAGCTGGGCCTCGAGCGCTTCTTGCATAGCTGGTGGAACGCCGAGCAGGCCCAGCCCATCGCCGCCAAGGTGCTGCGCCTGTTCGCCCGCGCCGAGCAGACGGGCTGGCTCGAGGCGCTGGGCCTCACGCTGGAAGCCAGGGGCCTTTGGGAAGCCTTCGATGTGGAGCCGGGGGAGGGGGTTGCGGGCGAGTTTGCCGACCTCGAGCGCTTCCTGCTCGAGCCCAAAGCCCCCGAAAAGCCGTCCGGGCTATCACTGGGGCAAAAGGTGCGGCATTTCCAGTTTGGTACGGGGCTGGTGGTCGGCTTGGAGGATGGTGTGGCTACGGTGGCCTTTGCCGATGGGGTGCGCAGGCTAGCCCTGCGCTATGCCCGGCTGGAAGTGGTGGGCTAGCTGGCATACAATCGGGTATGCCGATTCAAGCTCAGTTTCCCGCGCTGTCTAACGGCTTCAGCTTTCTAGACAACGCCGCCAGCGCCCAGGTTCCCAGGCAGTGCATCGAGGGCATCTCGCAGTTTCTGGCGGCCTCGAGCTGCAACGTGGGCATGCCCTACCCCGGCTCACAGGCCGCTACGCAGGTGCGCGAGCGCACGCGCGAAGCAACCGCGGCCTTTTTCAACTGCAAACCCAGCGAGGTGGCAATTGGGCCGAGTGCCACCGCCCTTACCTTTATCCTCTCGAGGGCCTTTGCCCGGCTATGGGGCGAGGGCGACGAGGTGGTGATTTCCGAGCTCGAGCACGAGGCCAACGCCTCACCCTGGCGCAACCTGGAAGAAAAAGGGGTGCAGGTCAGGGTGTGGAAAGCCCGCTGGGACGAAGGGGGCCGGCTCGAGCCCGCCGACCTCCGGGCCCTGGTCTCGCCCCGAACCCGCCTGGTTGCCATTACCTCGGCGGCCAACTCGCTGGGCACCACCCCCGATGTGGCTGCTGCCGCCGAAATTGCCCACGCGGTGGGGGCCTGGTGCATCACCGACATGGTGCATTACAGCCCCCACCACCTGCCCGACGTAGAGGCCACCGGGGTGGACATGGCCTTTTTCTCGGCCTATAAGGTGTTTGGCCCCCACCTGGCCTTCCTGTACGTGCGCGAGGCGCTTATCGCACAGCTCCCCACCGACAAGCTGTGGTTCATCCCGGACGACAGCCTGCTCAAGTTTGAGCCGGGCACCAACAACCACGAGTGCATGGCCGGATGGCTGGGCACCCTGGACTACCTGAGAAGCGAGCTGGGGGGCGGCCAGCCGGGGCGCGCGGGCTTGCAGGCGGCCTATAAGCAGATCGAGGCCATCGAACAACCCCTGGTAGCCGAAGCCCTCGAGCGGCTCCAGGGCATTCCCGGCCTCGAGCTTTACGGGCTACCCACACCCCAGGGCCGGGTAGGCACTTTTTGCTTCAACCTGCAGGGCCAGCCACCCATGGCCGTGGCCGAACGCCTGGCCCGGCTGGGCGTGGGGGTAGCGGCCGGGCACTACTACGCCACGATGCCCATGCAGGCCCTGGGCCTGTGGCCCCAGGGAGCCATCCGGGCCTCCATCGCCCACTACACCACCCCCACCGACCTGGACAAGCTCATAACGGGCTTGCAGGGCCAGGACTGATACGGTTTCCGCTTGAATCCTTCACCGCCCGCCGCAGTCAGAGGTGAAGGATTCAAGCCGACCGAAGGGAGTAGAAAAGCATTTCGGTAGTGTCGTTTAGGCTTGTCAAATTGAACGATACTACCGAGATGCGTATGAACCGGCACTACGGACACAGCGTCCAGACGGTGTCTTTGTTGAGCACCAGCGAGCGGCTAAAGCGCAGAAATCCGGGCTGGCCGGGCTGGGTGCCCTCGGCCCGGAGCTCGTAGCGGCCCTCGCGCAGGCTGGGAAAGAGCCTCGAGCCCCGCACGGTTCCGATAAACTCTCCGTTGATGTAAAAAAACACGGTCTGGTTGGGGCCGGTGCACTGGTTCTGCACAATCAAATCGAAGCGCCGCACCTCGGTAACGCTGGGCGCACAGGCCGACAGGGCCAGCAGGGCAATTAGGCAGCAGAATAGAACGCGCATCATCCAGACCGTGATACCTCGAGCCACCCCAAATTGCATGAGGGCTTGGCAAACCGGTTGATTGAGCGCCTCGAACCTACCAATTTCTGAGCACAAACAAGCCAACGTGGCCTATAGCTTCTCCACGCTAAAGCTAGTGCTCGCTGACAGATGAAAACCTATCTGCTAGAGCGCTTTGCTGCGCTGTATCGCTTCGCACGATGGCCAGCAGCCTTTCCTCGAACGATCGCAGGGTGCAAACGGTCATCGAAAATAGCGCTGAGAGTGCCTCGCAGCGATCATCCGGCACATCTGCTAGCACCATGAAGGAATGATCGGGATCGAGTCCCAGAAGACGTGCAAACTTGGAATACTTGGCTACATGCTGCTGGTAGTCACCGGATTTGGCCTCAATCCAGTAGATAGACGATCCCATGGCGGCCAGGATGTCGAGTTCGAAATCGTCGCCGTTGGGTAGGATGATCTGGGGATTGATAAGATACTCAAATGCTAGCTTCCCACTAACCTCTGAGCTAACCTGGGCATAAACAGCCTTAACCTTCTGCAAAATAAAGCGCTCGAGCCACTGCCCACCGAAAAAGCGCTGGGCCTTTGGCAAGGTGGTGGTTTTTGCCTTAATTAGGTACGTGGGCGAACGGAAGTATTGATACTGCTCGAGGAAGGCCACCTCGTAAAGCCGTGTGCAGAATTGGCAGGCGGAACTGATATCCTGCTGCGGGCGATCTTTGAGGCTTTCGGTGATCTGCGCCCCTGTCTGCATGGCCCGCTTAATCTTGCTAAGAAGCCCCGCGAGGGCCTCGTAGCGCTCTCCCAGAAACAACGACAAGCTATCAATGACCTGGTCGGCCGCATCTTCAGGAGGGCGAACTTTGATTTGGATTCCTCGAGCGTTAAGGAAAGGCTCCAGGATTGAAAGGGATGAGGCGTTGGAGTTGCGGCTCGATGGCTCCAGGCTGGTTTTTTCTGTGTCGCTGTGACTTTGGGGGTAAGAAACGTTAGCGGTGCGATGTTGACTGGTCTGCGCAACCATTTGTTCCAGCGCAAGGGCAATCCGTTCGAGCAAAGCTTCGATCCTGTCGTGGTTCATGCCAGCTAGAGATTATTGCTGCATACCATCTCACATAGAGTGATATATGAACCAAACGCTAAACAAGCGTACAGCAGAGCCACCCCTTTGACCGGACTCACAGCTTAGCAGGAGTGAAAGAGGTTGGCGTTTAAAAGACCGTTCGCGAAGCGCCTGGCCCTGTTTTTTCGAAAAGCGCGGGCTGCTGTCTACCCTATGGCACGAACGGTTTGTCAAGCCTGCAAGGGCCGGCGTAGACTGAGCCCATGTTGTTCGAACGCAGCCGCCTCGAGGCCCTCGAGGCCCAGAACCTTGCCCCCTATGCGGTTAAGTCGGGCCAGAGCCGGGGCCGCGAATACCCCGAGCCCGAGTCGCGCTACCGCACCCCCTTCCAGAAAGACCGCGACCGCGTCAACCACACCACTGCCTTCCGGCGCTTGCAGTACAAAACCCAGGTGTTTGTGAACTTCGAGGGGGACTACTACCGCACCCGCCTGACCCACACCCTCGAGGTGGCCCAGGTGGCCCGCTCCATCGCCCGCGCCCTGGGGCTGAACCCCGAACTCACCGAGACCATCGCCTTTGCCCACGACCTCGGGCATCCGCCCTTCGGGCACTCGGGCGAGGCGGTGCTGGACGGGCTGATGCAGGGGCACGGCGGCTTCGACCACAACAAGCAGTCCATGCGCATCGTGACCTACCTCGAGCAGCGCTACCCCGGCTTTCGCGGCCTGAACCTGTGCTGGGAGACCCGCGAGGGCATCGTCAAGCACGAGACCCGCTACGACCTGCCCGACGCCGAGGGCTACGAGCCCCACCTGCGCCCCAGCCTCGAGGCCCAGATCGTGAACCTGGCCGACGAGATCGCCTACAACGCCCACGACCTCGACGACGGCCTGCGCTCGGGACTCCTGGTGCCCGGCCAGCTTGGGGAGGTCGAGCTTCTGCGGGACTTGCTGGGGGAACTGGGTATGCACCCCGACCGCTTCGACGAGATGAGCCGCCGGATTTTCATCCGTGAGCTCTTAGGCCTGATCATCACCGACACCATCACCGCCACCCATGCCCTGCTCGAGCAGCACCGGATAGATAGCCTCGAGGCCGTCCGCCAGCACCCAGCCCCCCTGGCGGTTTACTCCGAGACCCTCACCCGGCAACTGGACGAACTGCGCGACTTCCTGTACGCCAACCTGTACCACCACTACTACGTGGTGCGACAGGTGGGCAAGTCGCGCTTCGTGCTGGAAAAGCTCTTCGAGGCCTACACCCAGGATCCCCGCATCCTGCCCCCCCATGTGCAGAAAGCCGCCGAGACCGAGGGCATCCACCGCGCCGCCTGCGACTACATCGCCGGCATGACCGATCGCTTTGCTTTAGACGAGTACGCCCGGCTGTTTGAACCGGAGTTCCACCGCTGATACCGTTTCCGCTTGAATCCTTCACCGCCCGCCGCAGTCAGAGGTGAAGGATTCAAGCCGACCGAAGGGAGTAGAAAAGCATTTCGGTAGTATCGTTTAGGCTTGTCAAAGTGAACGATGCTACCGAAATGCGTATGACAGGGTGCTTCCAGATTATCGCGACTTTTTCTAACGTCTTTGCGGCACGAGCTATACAAAACGTCATATACGCGGGGTAGACTGGAAGGGTGAAAAACCTAGAAGCCAACTTTGAACCCCGCTTTGCGGCCCGAACACGGCGCATCCAGGCCTCGACCATCCGCGAAATTCTGAAGCTCACCACCCAGCCGGGTTTCATCAGCTTTGCGGGGGGGCTGCCGGCGGCCGACCTGTTCCCCATAGAGCGCATCGGCGAGGCCACCCAGCGCATCCTGCGCGAGCAGGGGGCCCAGGCTTTGCAGTACAGCACCACCGAGGGCTACCTGCCCCTGCGGGAGTGGATCGCCAGCCGCGTGCCCGGCGCCACCCCCGAGAATGTGCAGATTGTCTCGGGCTCGCAGCAGGGCCTCGACCTCATCGGCAAGGTGCTGATTGACCCCGGCTCGAGGGTGCTGGTGGAGGCCCCCACCTACCTGGGTGCGCTGAGCGCTTTCAACCCCTACGAGCCCGAGTATGTCTCGGTTTCCATGGATGACGAGGGGCTGGAGCTGGGGGCGCTCGAGGCCGCCCTTAAAGCCCGCCCCGTCAAGTTCATGTACGTGCTGCCCACCTTCCAGAACCCCTCGGGCCGGCTGATGGGCCTGGAGCGGCGCAGGGCCATCGTCGAGCTGGCCCGCAAGTACCAGACCCCCATCCTGGAAGACGACGCCTACGCCGAGCTGTACTTCGACGGCCAGCCCCTGCCCACCCTCTACGCCCTCGACCACGCGCTGGGCGGAGGCAACGTGATCTATCTCAGCACCACCTCCAAGACCCTGGCCCCCGGCCTGCGGGTGGCCTGGGTGGTGGGGCCCCGGCCGCTGGTTCAAAAAATCACCTTTGCCAAGCAGGGCGCCGACCTCCACTCGCCCACCCTGAACCAGATGCTGGTTTACGAACTGGTGCGGGATGGGGCCTGGTACGGGGCGCAGATTGACCGAATCCGCCAGACCTACCAGACCCGCTGCCACTGGATGTTGCAGGCCCTGCAAAAATACATGCCCGAGGACATCGGCTGGATTGTGCCTAAAGGGGGGATGTTCTTCTGGCTCACCGCCCCCGCCGGGCTGGATAGCCTCGAGCTTCTCAAAGAAGCCGTGGAGGAGAAAACGGCCTTTGTGCCAGGGCAGCCCTTCTTTGCCGATGGCAGCGGCCAGAACACCCTGCGGCTTTCGTACTCGAGCGCCTCGCACGAACAGATTGAGGAAGGCCTCCAGCGCCTGGGCCGGGCCATCCACCGGATGCTGGGGCGGGCCCCGGTGTAGCCCAGGCTCGGATCTGACCGGCGTGGTTGGGGGGTCGACAACCCGGCCCGAGCCGGTATAATGCGCCCTGGAAAACCAGAGCTGCCTGCGGGCAGCACTTATGGTGGAGACTGTCAAAGGTCTCTACCCTTTGTTATGGTGTGGGGGGTTTTATACCGGAGCAGTCTATGGTGGTCGCTAGCATCGTCGCTTTTCTAGGAGCTCTTACCGCACCCTGGCTCCACCGCTGGCTGGGCAACGCGGCGGGCTGGGTGCTGGCCCTGCTGCCGCTGGGTCTTGCAGTCTACTTTGCCAGCCTGCTGCCGAGCGTGGTGGAAGGCCAGACCCTCCGGCACAGCCTGGCCTGGGTGCCCAGCCTGGGGGTCAATTTTTCCTTCTACCTGGATGGGCTTTCGCTCCTGTTCGCCCTGCTCATCACCGGCATCGGCGCCTTTATTGTGATCTACTCGGGCGGCTACCTAAAGGGCCACCCCGACCTGGGCCGGTTCTACCTGGTCATCCTGCTCTTCATGGCCTCCATGCTGGGGCTGGTACTGGCCGACAACATCGTGACCCTGTTTGTGATGTGGGAGCTGACCAGCATCACCTCGTACCTGCTGATTGGCTTCAACCATAGCGAGTTCAGGTCGCGCCGGGCCGCCACCCAGGCTTTGCTGGTAACGGCGGGTGGGGGGCTGGCCCTGCTGGCCGGGCTGATTCTGTTGGCCCTCATGGGCGGCTCGCTGGAGATTTCCGAGCTGCTGGGCCAGGGCCAGGTACTGCGCGAGCATCCGCTCTATCTGCCCGCCCTCATCCTGGTGCTTCTGGGAGCCTTTACCAAGTCGGCGCAGTTTCCCTTTCACTTCTGGCTGCCCAACGCCATGGAAGCCCCCACCCCGGTCTCGGCCTACCTGCACTCGGCCACCATGGTCAAGGCCGGGGTCTACCTGCTGGCCCGGCTGCAGCCGGCCCTGGGCGGCACCGAGGTCTGGAGCAGTGCCCTGATGGTCTTTGGGCTGGCTACCCTGCTCACCGGGGCCACCCTCACCTTCCGCCACACCGACCTCAAGCGCCTGCTGGCCTACTCCACGGTGGCCGCGCTGGGGGCGCTGGTCTTCCTGATCGGGCTGGTGCCCCTCACCGACTACTACGCGGCGATGGGCTTTGCTACCTTTCTGCTGGCCCACTCGCTCTACAAGGGTGGGCTCTTTATGGCGGCGGGCGCGGTGGATCACGAGGCCGGCACCCGCGACATCACCCAGCTTGGGGGCCTTTTCCGGGTGATGCCCCTCACCGGGGTGGCGGTGGTGCTGGCCGCGCTTTCGCTGGCCGGGCTGCCGCCGGTGCTGGGCTTTATCGGCAAGGAAGTGCTCTATGTGGCCGCGCTGCAGGCGGCCCCGGCCTGGATGGTGGGGCTGGCGGTGCTGGGCTTTGCCGCTGGGGCCATGCTGGCGCTGCTGCTGGTGGTGCCTTTCTTCCGGGGCCAGCCGCCCCAGGCGGTACACGAGGGGCCGCCCAGCCTGTGGCTGGGGCCCCTGGTGCTGGCGGGGTTGGGGCTCTTGCTGGGCCTGTTTCCGGGGCTCTATAACCCCCTGGCCGATGTGGTGGCCAGCGCGGTCAAGGGGAAGGCCGTGGCCTACCACCTGAAGCTCTGGCCCGGCTTTAATCTGGCCTTGCTCCTGAGCCTCCTGACGGTGCTGCTGGGGGTGGGGCTTTACTTCCTCTACCCGCGCTTGCAGGCCTGGATGGCGCAGGAACCCATCCCTGGCCCGGAAAACACCTATGTGGCCCTCCTGCGCGGGCTGATGCGGCTGGCGGCAGGGGTCGAGCGCCTGTTGCAGAGCGGTTCGCTGCGGGCTTACCTGGTCTGGACGTTTGGGGGGCTGGTGGGGCTGGTGGGGCTGGCCCTCTTTCGCAGCGGCGTGCTGCTCTGGCCGGCGGGGGCCTCGAGCCCCAAACTCGAGCAGGTGCTGCTGCTGGCCCTGATGCTCCTGGGGGCTATCGGGGCGCTGCGGCTGCGCTCGCACCTGGCGATGGTGGTGGTGCTGGGTATTGTAGGGGCGGGGGTGGCCCTGGTCTTTTTGCTGCAGAACGCCCCCGACCTCTCGATTACCCAGTTCCTGGTCGAAACCCTGACCGCCATCCTGATCGCCCTGGTGCTGCTGCAGATTCGCGACATCGGGTCGGTGCCCAGTGGGCGGTGGTTGGATAAAGCGGTGGCCCTGGGCTTTGGTGGGCTGGTGACCCTCTTGATGCTGGGAATGCTGGCCCAACCCATGGAACTGCACCTGAGCCAGTTTTTCGCCCAGAAAAGCCTGCCTGAAGGCTTCGGGCGCAACATCGTGAACGTGATTCTGGTAGATTTCCGCGGCCTGGACACCTTCGGCGAGATTACCGTGGTGGGGCTGGCCGGGCTGGGGGTCTGGGCTCTTTTGAAACGCCGGCAGCGGGAGGAGCGGCCATGAACACCCTGATTCTCAAGACGACCTCGAGGTTCCTCTTCACCCTTCTGCTTCTGCTCTCGGTCTTTTTGCTCCTGCGCGGCCACAACGAGCCGGGCGGGGGCTTTATCGGGGCCCTGGTGGCGGTGGGGGCCTACGCGCTGTTTGCCCTGGCGCATGGGCTGGCCGCGGCCCGTAAACTCCTGCCCCTCGCCCCCTTGCGCCTGGTGGGGTGGGGCCTGCTGGTAGCCCTTCTGAGCGCCCTGCCGGCCTTGCTTTTGGGCCAGCCCTTCATGACCGGGCAGTGGTTCAGCCTGCTGGGCGTGAAGGTGGGCACCCCGGTCATCTTCGACATCGGGGTCTACCTGACCGTGTTCGGGGCGCTGCTCTCGGCTATTTTTGGGCTCGAGGAGGCCGCGCACCATCCTTCGGAGGGCGCCTGATGGAAATCCTGCTCTCGTTTTTGGTGGGGGGCCTGGCCGCGGTAGGGGTTTATCTGATGCTCCGGCCCCACCTGATTCAGTTTCTGATTGGTTTTCTGGTGCTGGGCAACGCCGCCAACCTGCTGATCTTTACCGCAGGCCGTCTGGGCAGCCAGTTCCCGCCCCTGGTGCAGCCCGGCGGCGCAGTGCTGGAGCCCTACGCCAACCCCCTGCCCCAGGCCCTGATCCTCACCGCCATCGTGATTGGCTTTGCCCTGGCGGCGTTTGGCATCGTGCTCTTCTACCGGGCCCAGCAGGCCCTGGGCACCCTGAACGCCGAGGCCATCCTCGAGGTGCCCGAACCGGCCCCGGCCCCCTCGCCGGTGGACGAGGTGCCCGCAGAGGGGGTGCGCCGATGAGCTGGCTGCTGGTGCTGCCCCTGCTGATTCCGCTCACCACCGGCATCCTGTGCCTGGTGCTGCCGGGCCGCACCGCCCAGCGGGTGCTGGGCCTGGCGGGGGCCCTGGGCCTGCTGGCCGCGGGCCTGGCCCTGCTGGCCCAGGTTCAGCGCCTGGGCATTCAGGCCGTGCAGATAGGCAACTGGCCGGCCCCCTTTGGCATCACCTTTGTGGCCGACCACCTCTCGGCCCTGATGGTGCTGGTCACTGGGGTGGTAGCGGTGGCGGTGGCCCTTTTTGCCCTGGCCGAAAACGACCAGGCGCGCGAGGGTCTGGGCTACTACGCCCTGGGCCATCTGTTGCTGTTTGGGGTGAACGGGGCCTTCCTGACCGGCGACCTGTTCAACCTGTACGTCTGGTTCGAGGTGCTTTTGCTGGCCTCCTTTGTGCTGATGATTCTGGGGGGCAGCAAGGCCCAGCTCGCGGGCGGGGTCAAGTACTTCGCAGTCTCGCTGCTGTCCTCGATCCTCTTCCTGGTGGCGGTGGGCCTGCTGTACGGGGCGACCGGAGCCCTGAACATGGCCGACCTGGCCCTCCGGGTGGAAAAGGTTCATCCGGGGCTGCTCACGGCTTTGTCCATGCTGTTTCTGGTGGCGTTTGGGCTTAAGGCCGCGGTTTTTCCTTTCTTCTTCTGGCTGCCGGCCTCCTATCCGGCCCCTCCCGCCATGATCTCGGCCCTCTTTGCCGGGCTTCTGACCAAGGTGGGGGTGTACGCCCTGATCCGGGTCTTCACCCTGCTCTTTACCCACGACACCGGGTTTACCCATAGCCTGATCCTCTGGATTGCCGGTTTTACCTTACTCCTGGGGGTGCTGATGGCGCTGGCCCAGGGGGAACTCAGGCGGCTGTTGTCGTTCCAGTTGGTGAGCCACATCGGCTACATGCTGATGGGCCTGGGCATCCTGACCCCGCTGGCCCTGGCCGGCTCGGTGTTTTATGCCCTCAACCACATGATTGTGATTGCCGCGCTCTTTTTGCTGGCGGGCCTCTTACAGCGCTTGCAGGGCACCACGGTGCTGGTGCGGATGGGCGGGCTGTACGGGCCTTATCCCTGGCTGGCGATCCTGTTTTTGCTGCCGGCCTTCTCGCTGGCCGGACTGCCGCCTTTTTCGGGCTTCTGGGCCAAATACACGCTGGTGGCAGCCGGGTTGCAGGCCGGACAGTACGGAATTGTGGCGGTGGCCCTGCTGGTGGGCCTGCTGACGCTGCTCTCGATGGGGCTGGTCTTCGCCGAGGTGTTTTGGAAGAAGGCTCCAGGGGAAGTCAGGGCGGCCCCCGGGGGCCTGGGCGGGCTGGCGCTGCCGGTGGGCCTGCTAGCAGTTCTGACGCTGGGGATTGGGCTCTGGGCCGAGCCGCTCTTGAGCCTCTCGCAGGCCGCCGCGCGGGAGCTGCTCGAGCCATCCGGGTATATCCAGGCGGTGCTGGGGGTGAGCCGATGAGGGCCTTTGTGTACAACGTGGTGCTGACCATCTTCTGGATGGCCGTGACCGAAGCCTTTACCCTCGAGAACTTTCTGGTGGGCTTTGTCATCTGCTTCCTGATTTTGCTGCTGGCCCGCCCGCTTTTCGATGCCCCCTCGAGGCGCTACTTCACCCTGGCCTGGAAGCTGCCCCGCTTCGTGCTCCTGATGCTGTGGGAGATCGTGCTCTCGAGCCTGCGGGTGGCCCAGGCGGTGCTCTCGCCCCGGATGCCCATCAAACCCGGCATTATCGCCTACCCGCTGGAGGTCAGGAGTGATCTCGAGATCACTCTGCTGGCCAACCTGATCACCCTCACACCGGGCACCCTAAGCCTGGACGTCTCCTCCGACCGTAAGGTGCTCTATGTGCACGGGATGTTTGTGGACGACCCACAAAAGGTGATCGAGTCTACCCACGAAAGCCTGGAAAAAGCCGTACTGGAGGTGACCCGATGAGTTTTCTGGAGGTCATGCTGCTGGCCCTGCTGCTAACCCTGCCCTTTGCGCTGTACCGCCTGGTGAAGGGGCCAACCCTGCCCGACCGGGTGGTGGGCCTCGACCTGATCACCACGGTCTCGGTGGCGCTGGCTGCACTGTATGCCCTGGTGAGCGGCCAGACTGCTTTCTTGGATGTGGCCATTGCGCTGGCTCTGTTTGCCTTTTTAGCTACGCTAGGGCTGGCCCGTTACATCGAGTACCGGGGTCACAAGGGGGACTGAGATGCTTGAATGGCTGGTGTATATCCTGGTGCTGGGTGGGGTGTTTTTTCTGTTAATTGCGGCCATCGGGGTGGTGCGGATGCCCGATTTGTACAACCGCATGCACGCCACCTCCAAGGCCGGTACCCTGGGGGTGGGCCTGATTCTGGTAGCGGTGGCGGTGTTTTATCAGGAGCTCTCGGTGGCGGCCCGTGCGCTTTCGGCCCTGGCCTTTATTGTCCTGACCGCGCCGGTAGCCGCCCACGCCCTGGGCCGCGCAGCCTACCTCTCGGGTGTAAAGCCCTGCGAAGACACCTACATAGACGAGCTGGCCGGGCACTACCAGGCCAATCACAGGCTCGAGTCGGTGGAGAAAACCCCACCGGCCCACAAGCCGGAGTCAAACCCCTAAGCGCTCGAGCTCATACGGCAGCATTTTCTGCCACCAGGGCCAGTCGTGGTCTACGTCGTGGCCCCAGTAGTCGAAGGTAGCGTATACGCCCTTCTGGTGGAGCAGTTCCTGCATCTCGCGGGTGTCGCGGATGCACTCTTCCTCCCAGCGCCCCTGGCCCACCGCAAACACAATCTTGTTGCGCCGGTAGGCGTTTAGCTTGGCCTCGTCGGTCAGGTTGCGCAGGTACCACAGCGGTGAGTTGAAGTAGGCATCCATACCGCCCTCGTTCCCCACGAAGCCCCCCACCTGGTACAGTCCCGACAGGGCAATCAGGCCATCGAAGACCTCGGGGTATTTGAAGAAGAAGTTGGCCGCGTGGAAGGCCCCCATGCTGCACCCCGTGACCCATAGGGTGGGCAGGCCGGTGTTTTTCTGCACAAAGGGCACCACCTCCTGCATGATGTAGGCGTCGTAGTCGTTGTGGCGGCGGGCCCGCGCGGCAGGGGGGATGCTCTGGTTGGTCCAGCTCTGCCAGTCAATGCCGTCCACGCAAAAAAACTTGACCCGCCCCGCCTCGATCATGGGGGCCAGGGCCTGGGCCATGCCGGCGTGGCCTTCCCAATCGTACCAGCGCCCGTTCTGGGCCGGAAATACCATCACCGGCTGGCCGTAGTGGCCGTACAGCTTGAGCTCCATCTCCTGCCCCAGGGCCGGGCTATACCATTTGTGATACTCGGTGTACACGCAGCACCCCCTCTAGGCCCGTTCCTGGATGGCCTGGGCCGCCTGAAGCAGGGTTGGCAGGTCGGGGTGGCGCAGGATGTAGCCGTAATTCCCGATGGCCCCGGCAAAAATGCCGCTTATGCGCTCGTGGTGGGCGATGAGGGGGCCAAACTCGGCCAGCACCTGTTCGTGCGGGCGCTTGTAGTGTATGTGATCCTTGCGGCCCACGTAGGTGCAGAAGTAAGGGCGCTGGGCCTGCTGGCTTACCCGGCCATGGGTGAGCACGTTGACCCATTCCTTGAATATGTCCATGTCGTTGGCGTAGTTGAACATGTCAATCGAGAGGCCCCCCGGTGGGCGCATGTTAACCTCGAGCGCCACCAGACCGCCGTCTTCCAGGCGGAAGAACTCGAAGTGAAAGAAGCGCTCGCGCACGTTGAAGGCCTGCACCACCCGGCGCCCGGCTTCCCGCAGGTCTTCGGGGATTTCCCGCACCATGTAGTAATAGATATCGGTGTCCTGGTTAACCACTTCCATCACGCCTTTGGAGTACTCGAGCGAACTATCGAAGACCACGTTGCCCTGGATGTCGGTCAGGCCGTCGTAGGTGATGATTTTGCCGGGGATGAACTCCTCCATGATGTAGTCCACCGGGGGCTTAGTGGCGATGTAGTCCATGAGCTCGGCGTCGTTGGTGATCTTGTAGGTTTTGGCCGCGCCCACCCCGATATCGGGTTTGGCCACCACCGGGTAGCCCACCTCCTCTACAAAATCCTGGGCCTCCACCGCGGTGCGGCAGACCCGGCCTCGCGCCACCCTGAGCCCGGCCTGCTGAAAATACTGCTTCATAACCGACTTGCGCTTCACGCGGTCCATGTCCTGGGGGCGCAGGCCGAAGATGTTAAAGTCTTCGCGCAGCCGGGCCTCGGTCTCGAGCCAGTACTCGCTCATGGAGTCGAGCCGGTCGATCTTGCCGTAGCGGTGGGTGAAGTAGCCCAGCGCCCGCAACAGCTCGTCGTAGTTGTGCATATCGGAAACTCTGTAATACTCCGTCAGGGCCTGCTTTAGCTCTGGCCGTAGCGCGTCGTATTCGGCATCGGCCAGCCCCAGCACGTTGTGCCCAGCTTCGCGCAAACGCACGCAAAATGGCCAGAAGTTGGGGGGGAAATGGGGGGAAAGAAAAACTACATTCATCGCATACCTCCTGGGCTTTGGGCTGACCCCAGTATTCTCAATCAGTGCCTACAAATCAAGCATTTGAGGCCGGTTTCGCTTGAACCCAATACATTTGGGTGTAATAAAAGGTGAGGGGTTCAAGCCGACCGAAGGAAGTAGGAGTGCATTCCGGCAGTTTAGCCCTGCCAAAGTGAATGATACTGCTGGGATGCGTATGTAGCCGCCCGAAAACAGGAGAGTTTTACAATAAGCAACCCCCAGGAGGCTGGTTTCTTGAAACCTGCATTCGTTGCCGATAATATCCCATAGGGTCGGCTTCGACAGCCTCAGCCAGCCCCCCGCTGGATAAGGCCGGAAAGCCTTCAGCGCACACCCTTTGCCATACTCGGTGAGTAGGCGCCTTCTTAGAGCCTGCTAACTAGCTGTTCGTAAAAGCTCCACAGTTTTCGCTGTCATCAGAATCGAAAAAGCCAACAGTGCCAACCTCGCAAGGTCTCAGCCAGCCGCTCATAGTCTCGCGCCAGCCTGCGAACCGGGATGTCCAGGCAAACGAACGTTCCACCACCCCAACGCTTCGGCAGCAGCACGAATCCTCGTTTGGCCCCTTCCACCTTGACCACACACAGGGCGATGCCTTCCGCCTCTGCCGCTTGTGCCGCTTCCTCCCCAGTGTAACCCTGATCCACAAAGGCCACTTCCACCTGCTCCCCCGTCACTTCCTGCACCTGTTGACTGAGGGCTCCACCTGGGCCCGTTCCTGTTCACTGGCCGCCGTTACTACCAGGGCCAGCAGATGCCCCAGGGTATCTACCGCCAGGTGAACTTTGCTTCCCTTGCGTCGTTTGTACCCATCGTATCCGGCCCGCTCCCCACTTTGCGGGGTGGACTGTAGGGTGCGAGCATCGTAGATGGCAGCGCTGGGATGGGCGGCTTTGCCCTGGAGCATTCGCAGGGTCATGCGCAGGTCGTGTACCAGGTCTTCGAAGACCCCCCCGGTTCATCCAGCGGTAGGCTTGCGCCTGAACGATATGGGGGGGTGGGAAGTCGTGGGGCAGGTAGTCCCACTGAGCACCGGTTCGAACCATCCAGCGCAGGGCGTTGAACACTTCGCGCAGGTCGTACTTGCGCTGGGGTGCTTCCAGCGGGGCGAGGGTCAAATAGGGCAGCACCAGAGCCCATTCCTCATCACGGACGTCCGATGGGTAAGCACGGCGGTTCATGCTCTAAACATAACTGCAGTGCCTGATTTGGGTAGGTGGTTTGTAGATTCTAGCGATAAGGCCCCACAACCTCGGCCCTGGGATTCTCGGTTTGCAGGTCTTCCGGCCAGGCCCCGCCCAGGCCCACCCAGGCCCACACCATATCGGCGGGGATGGGGGCCACAAAGTGCAGGTATTTGCCGGTGCGCGGGTGTTGCAGGCGCAGTTCATAAGCGTGCAGGGCCTGGCGCGCTATCCGCTCGGAGGGCTTGCCGTAGACCTCGTCGCCCAGGATGGGGGCGTGCAGGTGCTTGAGGTGCACGCGAATCTGGTGGGTGCGCCCGGTGTGCAGAATGGCCGAGACCAGGGCGTGCGGTTCGGCTACCGCCAGCACCTCGAACTCGGTCTGGGCGTGCCGGGCCGCCACCCCCCCCACGTGCATGCGAGTGCGGTCGACCGGGTGGCGGCCGATGGGAGCCGACAGGACGCCCGCGCGCGGGATGCCCACCGTTAGGGCAATGTAGCGCTTGTACACGCTGCGCCCGGCGAAGGCCTCGGCAAGCCGGCGGTGCGCGGCCTCGTGGCGGGCTACCACAATCACCCCGCTGGTGTCCTTGTCGAGGCGGTGCACGATGCCAGGGCGTATTAGCTCGGGCTTCTGGGCTTGCAGGCGCAACCCGCCCTCCTCCTCGGGCTCGCCCAGCGAGAGATCCAGCCCGAACCGCCCCAAAATGGCGTTTACCAGCGTTCCGGAGTATACCCCTGGGGCCGGGTGGGTGATCATGCCGGCGGGTTTGTTGATCACAATCAGGTCGGGGTCTTCGTACAGAACGTGCAGCGGGATGTCCTCGGCAGCCACGCTTGCTGGCTGGGGTGGCGGGGGCTCCACCTCGACGGTCTCGCCCCGTAGCTTGTAGGAAGGCTTGGTCACCACCTTACCCCCCACCGTCACCAGGCCGGCCTCGATCCATTCCTGGGCCTTGGCACGGGAGGTATTGGCCTCGAAGGCCAGGGCCTGGTCGAGGCGAACCCCACTGGCAGAAAAGCGTACCATCAGGGTTATTGTAGGGTATCGCCCTAGTCGCAGCGTGAGCCAGGGTTACGTAAAAAACGTAATCTTTGGGTAGGCTACCTGTATGATGGTAGGCGTGGAAGTGGATTTGACCCTGCGGCCCAAGCGTCTGGACGACTACGTGGGGCAGGCCAAGCTCAAAAAGAAGCTACGGGTCTACCTCGAGGCCGCCAAAAACCGGGGGGAGGCCCTCGATCACCTGCTCTTGTTTGGCCCACCAGGGCTGGGCAAGACCACCCTGGCCCACGTGGTGGCCTACGAGCTGGGGGTGAACATCCGCGTAACCAGCGGCCCGGCCATCGAGAAGCCGGGCGACCTGGCAGCCATCCTGACCAACAGCCTCGAGGAAGGCGACATCCTCTTCATCGACGAGATTCACCGCCTGTCCAAAGCCGCCGAGGAGCACCTCTACCCAGCGCTGGAAGATTTCAAGATCGACATCGTGATTGGCGCAGGCCCGGCGGCCCGTACCCTGCGGCTCGACCTGCCCCGCTTTACCCTGATTGGGGCTACCACCCGCCCAGGGCTCATCTCCGGGCCGTTGCGCAGCCGCTTTGGGATTATCGAGCACCTGGAGTTTTACACCGAGGCCGAGCTGGCCCAGGGGGTGACGCGTGATGCCCAGCTCATGGGCCTGGCCATCGAACCCGAGGCCGCCCTGGAAATTGGGCGTCGCAGCCGGGGCACCATGCGCATTGCCAAGCGCCTGTTCCGCCGGGTGCGGGACTTCGCCGAGGTGGCCGGTGAGCAGGTGGTGGGCCTGGAGCGCACCCGGCAGGCCCTGGATGCCCTGGGCCTGGACGCCTTAGGGCTGGACGCGCGCGATCGCCAGATTATTCAGACCGTGATTGAGCGCTTTGCCGGGGGGCCGGTGGGCCTCGAGACCCTGGCCACCGCCCTTTCCGAAGACCCCGAGACCCTCGAGGAAGTCCACGAACCCTTCCTGATTCAACTCGGCCTGCTCAAACGCACCCCCAGGGGCCGCCAGGCCACCGAGCGGGCCTACGCCCACCTGGGCTACCCGCTGCCCGAGCAGAGCCGCCTGCTGGAGTAGACGCCGAGACTCATATGATTCGGGCTAGGTTGGGCGAAATCGATCTCGGGGATCTGCTGCGAGCCCTCGAGGGGGGGCGCAAGAGCGCCATCATTACCCTGAGCTGCCCCAAACTGGAGGGCCGAATTCACGTCCGCGAGGGTAAAATTGCCTACATCCAGACCCAGCCTGGCCCCCACCTGGGCGAGTACCTGGTGCGTTTCGACTATCTGACCCTGGAGCAGGTGCAGGCCCTGGTCAAATACCAGCAGCAGGAGAACCCCGGAACCCCCCTAGGCTTGCTGGCTTTGCAGCAGAGCCTGGTCACCGATGAGGAACTGAACGAGGTTTTGCAGGCGCAGATCCTCGAGGGTCTGGCGACTATCCTGGCCCAGCAGGAGGGCGAGCTGGTGGCCGAGACCCCGCCTGCAGACACCTCACAGGTGCTGCTGCCCGGTGCTGCCGATACCAGCACCATGCTGATGGAAGCCCTGCGCCGCCTCGATGAGTGGATGCGGGGCAGGGTAGAGCCCGAAACGGTGCTGCAACTTTCTGGTGACCCCACCCGTCACGCCCTCTCTCCCGATGCCTGGACGGTGCTCGAGGCCATCGACGGGGTCAAACGGGCTCGCTCGGTGGCCCTGGCCTGCGACCTGCCCGAAGAGCAGGTCTACCACCTGCTTTACGAACTCAAAAGCCGGGGGATTCTGACGGAAGCCGAGGTGCGCCCCCAAGACCCCTTGCTACTGGTTTTGGCCGATTCCAACCTGATCCGGCGGTTGCTGTTGGTGACCCTCGAGCGCCATCGCTACCGGGTCATGCTGTCCCCTGACCTCCAAAGCGCAGGGCGCATCCTGGAGCACAACCGGGTGCAGGGAGTGCTGCTGGAAGGGGCCGATCTGGCGGCCAAAGTGCGTTACCTTCGGGCCTTGCCCAGCGGACGCTTTTTGCCCATCTGGCTGATTACCGAGCAGCCTCTGCGTGGGCTGTGGGTCAGGAGCGCAAGGGTCAGCCACCTCCCCAAACCCTTCGGGGAGGGGGAATTGCTCGAGGCCCTTTCCGTTATCAAGCGGCCGGTTTAAGCACCCCAGAATGAGGAAAAATCAGTGATACGCATTTCGGTAGTATCATTTACTTTGACTAGCCTAAACGATTCTACCGAAATGCTTTTCTACTCCCTTCGGTCGGCTTGAATCCTTCACCTCTGACTGCGCAGGGCGGTGAAGGATTCAAGCGGAAACGGTATGACAGGGCACTTAGCTTAGGTGCAGGGTATGCTGGCCGGTGGCCGGAAGTTTGGTCAGGCGATCGAGCACCACCTCGCCGTGTTTGAGCAGGTACATCAGGAAAGGGTAGACCCGTTCCTGGGGGCCTGCGGGCGCCAGGTGGCGCTGTAGACGGGCAAACTGAGCGCCGATGGTATTATCCTGCCGCAGGGCGCTGTCCAGGATTTTGCGCTCGAGGCGCTTTAGTTCGTGCTGAATGCGCACCTGGGCCCTGTGACGGGGGCGTTGCAGGGTCGGTTCACTGAGTAGGCGCTGAATCTGTTCGAACTCGGCATTAATGCGCGCCAGGTGGCCTCGGATGGCCTGCACCCTGGCCTCTTGCTGGGCCAGAGCGGCTTTGAAGGCCCCTTCGGGGTCGGCCTGGAACGCCCAGGCCTCGAGGCCGTATTTTTGCAGGATGCGTTCGATGGGTGGCTCCAGTACCACAACCCCCATCCGTCGAATCACCGCGGGTGGTTTAAGCCCATGCAACTCGTACACACCACCTAACTCGGCCACATATCTAAGCTCACCCGGCCCTACCACAAAACCGGCGGTGGGCAGCACAGTATCCTGCAACACTGGCCTGAGCCCAGCCGCTGGGGTGAGCCGGGCAGGGTCGTGGGCCAGGATGGCCCGCAGGTCGGCTTCGGTGTACTGCCGTTCGCCATCTTCAAAATGCCCTTCCCGGAAACGCAGCAGCCGACGAACGCCGTCGGGGCCTTCTAAAAACAGGTTGGTGGCCCCCTCGCCGCGGCCCAGGGCCGGCTCGAGGCCGGCCTGCTTCATCGCCAGGGCGGTGCGATTGATAGCCTCGGAGGAAGCCAGAGGATTGGCAATTTCACGCTCGAGGGCAGGTGCGAACAGGGGGGCCAGCTCGGGGGCCATGGGGTCGAAGACCACCAGCCCCAGGGGGCCCAGGAATTCCAGCAGCAAGCGGGCAAATACCTCGCTGTAACTCCAGGGCCCCACCAGGGCCTTACAGATGCGCTCGCGTACCTCGGAATAGCCACCAAAACGCCGCAGCAACTCGCAGACCTGGGAAAAATAGGGTGAAAACGGTATGCGCCCGGCGGGGTGGGCCGCGGGTAGCTCGAGCGTCAAGCGGTGCACCCGCTCCTCGAAGTCCAGCAGCTCAACCGAGCGAATCTCGTCGGTATCATGATCCTGTGAGGCCACCCAGAATATTGGAACCACCGGCGTATCGGTGCTGTGGGTTCGCGCCAACTTAATGGCTGCGTGGGCTTTGTAGAAGGTATAGGCCGGCCCGGTAAGCAGGCCGGCTTGCTGTCCGCTCACAATGGCCCGGCTGTTGGGGTGGGCCAGCCGCTTGGCGGCCTCGAGGCTGGCCGAAGGCGCGCCAAGCCGCTTGAGATAGGCCACCAGCCCCGCGCTGAGCGCCTCGCGTGGGGCTGCTCGAGGCGTATGCAGCAAAGCGGGCAGATCCTCGAGGCCGTAGGGCAAGAATTGACGCAAAGGGTCGGCCATGACTAGGGGATTCTATCTTCAGATGGGCATCTATGGCGTAACTTGCTTTACCTGCCCCGTATACAACGCCATTATCCCGAGGCCACCTGCTTCAGCGCATCGGGCTTGAGTATCAGAATACGGCGGTAACCCAGCTCGATGGTGTCATCCATCGCCAGCTCCCCCAGCACCTTGGTGATGGTTTCGCGGGTAGAGCCGGCCAGGTGGGCCAGATCCTGGTGCGATAGGGTTACCTCCAGGCCCTCCTGGCCCCTGCGCATGGCCGAGAGCAAAGCCTTGGCCAGCCGGGGGAGCACCTCCTTGAAGCGCAGGTCGCGCAGGCGTTCCTCGGTTTTGCGCAGGCGGCGCGAGAGCAGCAAGACAAAGGCTGCCTGCGCCTCGGGGAAGCGGCTGTTCAGGCGCAGCAGGTCTTCCCTCGAGGCCGAGAGCAGCTCACAGTCCACCAGGGGCTCGGCGAACATGCCGTAGCGCTCGCCCGGCAGCAGGGCGCTCTCCCCAAAAATATCACCAGCCCCCACCACCGTTAGGGTGATCTCCTCCTCCTGGGGGCCAAGCTGGAACAGGCGCACCCAGCCCTCGAGCACGTAGTACAGGGTTTTGGCCTCGTCTTCCGGGTAGCATACATAGCTGTTCCGCCGGGCCGTAAAGCTATGGAATACCCGCTCGGCCTCGGCCCTGGCTTCGGGGGGCAGGGTGGTGATGAACTCCGGAATCATATCTAATAAATTAGCGGTTCTATCTGTGAGAGATTCCTGGCCGAGGATACAAATTGTGAGCTGATTACTTATCGATTTGATGTGTGCTCAGACAAATAGCGAGCGACTGGAACCGGGCAGCAGCCCGGCGGCCTCGCCACGCCGGAACAGCTCGGCTACCGCGGCCTCGCCCTCGGGGCCTACATCCGGCGAAAAGTTGTTCACATAGGTTTGGACGTGGGCCCAGATGACCTCGTCCTGCAATTCCTGGGCGTGCTGCTTGATGTAGGCCACCGTTTCTTCGGGATGGGCGTAGGCGTACTCGAGGCTTGCGCGCACCGCCCGATCTATGGCCCGGATGGTCTCCGTACCCAGGTCGCGCCGGGCCAGGATGGCCCCCAGCGGCAGGGGCAGGCCGGTCAGGCTTTCCCACCACTCCCCCAGATCCAGCAGCTTTTGTAGCCCGTGTAGCTGATAGGTAAAGCGCGACTCGTGGATGATCAGGCCGGCGTCTACCTCGCCCTGGGCCACGGCAGGCATAATTCGGTCGTAGCGCATCTCCACTGGCTCAAATCCCTGGCTGTGCAGGGAAAGCAGCAAAAACGCCGTGGTGTGGCGGCCTGGAATGGCGATTTTTTTACCGCGCAGGTCTTGTAGTGGGTGTTTGGCAACCAGCAGCGGCCCCACGCCCCGCCCCAGGGCCCCGCCCGACCGCAGCGCGACATATTGCTCGCGCAGGTGGCCGTAGGCCGCGTAGCTGATCTTGGTTAGCGGGAGCCGCCCTTCCAGGGCCCAGCGGTTCAGGGTTTCCACATCCTCCAGTTGTTCAGTGATGGGAAAGGGGGTGGCAACCTTACCGTGAGCCAGCGCATAGAAGATGAAGGTATCGTTGGGGCAGAAGGAGTAGCCTAGTTGCATACAGTTTATGTTACCGGCTGGCCCAAAGCCGCAAAGTGAACGCGGCCGGTTGATAAACTGAGCTTGTGCGGTATCTACGGGTGCTGGGTCGTTTTTGGGGAACTGCCCTGGCCGCCGAGCTCGAGTACCGGGGCAATTTTGTACTGGCGGCCCTCTCCTCGCTGGGAGGTGCAGCGGGGAGCCTGTTTGGGATTTCCTTGCTTTACCAGGGGGGCTACCAGCCAGGCGGGTGGCGCTTCGAGGAGGCTTTACTGGTACTGGCGGCCTTCCTCATGCTGGATGGCCTGGCTTTTACTCTGCTTTCGCCCAACCTCAACCGGGTGGTGGAGCAGGTGCAGAAGGGCACACTCGACTTTGTGCTGCTCAAGCCGCTGGACAGCCAGTTCTGGCTCTCCTTTCGCACCCTTTCCCCCTGGGGCCTCACCGATGGCCTGATCGGACTGGCGATCTGGTTCTACGCCGGTAGCCGCCTGCAGTTTGCCGTGCTTGATTACCTGTTGGGTTTCGGGCTCTTGGGGGTGGCCTTTGTGATGCTGTATAGCCTGTGGTTCATCATCGGCAGTAGCAGCATCTGGTTTGTGAAAGTAGCCAATGCTACGGAGGTGCTGCGGGCGGTGCTCGAGGCCGGGCGCTTTCCAGTGCAGGCTTTTCCGGCGGCTTACCGCTTCATCTTTACTTTTGTGGTGCCGGTGGCTTTCCTTACTACCGTGCCCGCCGAGGCCGCCCTGGGCCGGCTGACCGTTGCAAACCTGGGCCTGGCCGTTCTGATAGCCCTGGGCCTGCTGTTGTTTTCGCGGGCCTTCTGGCGCTTTGCTCTCAGAAGCTACACCTCAGCCTCGAGCTGAGCTTACCGGCTCTGTGCGAGAAAGGTCGAAAATCCTCCGGCAGCGATCGGGGCCTGTTGCTTCATATGCCGTGTGTATTGGTTGATATCTCACTTAGGGTTTTAATTCACACTCATTAGACTTGACAATAATACGCTCAAGTTTCATAATAAACTTGATATGAATCTGGAGCGCTATACCGAACAAGCCCGCCAAGCCATTGCCCAAAGCCAGGTGTTGGCCCGGGAGTCTGCCCATTCGCAGATCGACCTACCCCACCTGGCTGCGGTGATGCTGCGGGATGCCGCAAGCCTGCCAGCCCAGATCGTGCAAAAAGCTGGGCTGAATCCCCAAAGTATCTACCAGGCAGCGCAAACCGAACTGGGCCGCTTGCCCAAGGTCTCGGGAACCGAAGGAGGGCAGTATCTTTCGTCCCGTCTGGCCTCGGTGCTGGGGCGGGCCGAAAAACTGGCCGAAGAACTGAAAGATCGCTTCGTGGCCCTGGACACGCTGCTTTTGGCCCTGGCCGAGACCGGGTATGGAGGGTTGCAGGCCAATGGTATTCGGCAAGCCTTGCAGGAGATTAGAGGAGGAAGAACCGTGAACAGTGAACATGCCGAAGGAACCTACAACGCTCTGGAGCAGTACGGCCTCGACCTGACCCGCCAGGCCGAAGAGGGCAAGCTCGACCCCGTGATCGGGCGCGACGAAGAGATCCGGCGGGTAATTCAAATTTTGCTGCGCCGCACCAAGAACAACCCGGTGCTGATTGGTGAGCCGGGGGTGGGTAAGACCGCCGTGGTGGAAGGGCTGGCCCAGCGCATCGTGAAGGGCGACGTACCCGAGGGGCTCAAGGGCAAGCGCATCGTGAGCTTGCAGATGGGCTCGCTGCTGGCGGGGGCCAAGTACCGCGGTGAGTTTGAAGAGCGGCTCAAGGCCGTCATCCAGGAGACCGTGCAGAGCGCGGGCCAGATTATTCTGTTCATCGACGAGATTCACACCGTGGTGGGGGCCGGTAAGGCCGAAGGCGCGGTGGACGCAGGCAACATGCTCAAGCCGGCCCTGGCCCGGGGCGAGCTGCACCTGATCGGGGCCACCACCCTCGACGAGTACCGCGAGATCGAGAAAGACCCGGCCCTGGAGCGCCGCTTCCAGCCGGTGTTTGTGGACGAGCCCAGCCTCGAGGAGACCGTCAGCATTCTGCGCGGCATCAAGGAGAAGTACGAGGTGCACCACGGGGTGCGCATCTCCGACCCGGCGCTCATCGCGGCGGCCCAGCTCTCGCACCGCTACATCGCCGACCGCAAGCTGCCCGATAAGGCCATCGACCTGGTGGACGAGGCGGCGGCCCGGCTGCGCATGGCCCTCGAGAGCAGCCCCGAGAGCATCGATGCCCTGAACCGCCGGAAGCTCCAGCTCGAGATCGAGCGCGAGGCCCTGAAGAAAGAGACCGACGCCGAGAGCAAGTTCAGGCTGGGCGAGCTGGAAAAGGAAATCGCCGAGCTCGAGGCCGAGATCAAGAAGCAGCAGGCCGAGTGGGAGGCCGAGCGCGAGATTATGCAGAGGCTCCGCGCGGCCCAGCAGCGCCTCGATGAGGTACGCACCCAGATCGAGCAGGCCGAGCGGGCCTACGACCTGAACAAAGCCGCCCAGCTCCGCTACGGCGAGCTGCCGAAGCTCGAGCAGGAGGTCAACGAGCTGGCCGACCGCATGGCCGGGGCCAAGTTTGTACGGCCCATGGTGACCGAGGAGGATATCGCCGCCATCGTCTCGCGCTGGACGGGCATCCCGGTAGCCAAGCTGATGGAAGGCGAGCGCGAGAAGCTCCTGCGCCTCGAGGACGAACTGCACAAGCGGGTGGTGGGCCAGGACGAGGCCATCGTGGCGGTGGCCGACGCCATCCGGCGGGCCCGCGCCGGCCTCAAAGACCCCAACCGGCCCATCGGCTCCTTCCTCTTCCTGGGCCCCACCGGCGTAGGCAAGACCGAGCTGGCTAAAACCCTGGCCGCCAGCCTCTTCGACACCGAAGAGAACATGGTGCGCATTGACATGTCGGAGTACCAGGAGAAGCACACCGTGGCCCGCCTGATTGGGGCCCCTCCGGGCTATGTAGGCTACGAGGAGGGCGGCCAGCTCACCGAGGCGGTGCGCCGCCGGCCCTACTCGGTAATCCTCTTCGACGAGATCGAGAAGGCCCACCCCGACGTGTTCAACGTTCTGTTGCAGGTGCTCGACGACGGCCGCCTGACCGACGGCCAGGGCCGCACGGTGGACTTCCGCAACACCGTGATTATCCTCACCTCCAACATCGGCTCGCCCCTCATCTTCGAGGGCATCCAGTCGGGCCAGAGTTACGAGACCATCCGCGAGCGGGTGTTTGGGGTGCTGCAGCAGCACTTCCGCCCCGAGTTCCTCAACCGCCTCGACGAGATTGTGGTCTTCCGTCCGCTGGCCAGGGAGCAGATCGCGGCCATCGTGCAGATCCAGCTCGAGGCGGTGCGCAAACGCCTGGCCGAACGCCGGATTACCCTCGAGCTCTCGCAAGAGGCCCTCGACTTCCTGGCCCAGCGCGGCTACGATCCGGTCTTTGGGGCTAGGCCCTTGAAGCGGGTGATCCAGCGGGAACTCGAGACCCCCCTCTCGCGCAAGATTCTGGCGGGCGAGGTGGCCGATGGCGCTCATCTGTACGTGAGCAGCGGCCCCCTGGGCCTCACCTTCGAGGTGCGTCAGGCTGCGGTGGCCTAAGGAAATACCGTCTGGGGTCGCCAAGGCCCCAGACGCTTGTTGACTAGGAGTAACCATGGCTGTATCCGACAACATCACCACCTGTATCCATTGCGGCGCTAAAAACCGTCTGGGTAACCCCCCCGCGGGCCAGGTTCCGGTCTGCGGGGCCTGCAAAAAGCCCCTGCCCTGGCTGGTGAATGCCACCCAGGGCCTCACCCCCGAGCTTCAGGCCAGCGTGCCGGTGCTGGTGGATTTCTGGGCCGAGTGGTGCGGGCCCTGCAAGATGATTGCCCCGGTGCTCGAGGAGATCGCCCGCGAGTACGCTGGCCGGCTCAAGGTGGTCAAGCTGAACGTGGATCATCACCCCCTGGCCCAGAGCGCCTACCACGTGCAGGGCATCCCCACCCTGATCCTGTTCAAAAACGGCCAGCCGGTTGAGCGCATTGTGGGGGCCGCGCCCAAGCATATGCTCCTGCAAAAACTCCAGCCCCACCTCTAGCAAGCGGCTCCTCCAGTGGAGCACAGGCCATCCCTCCCCAGCGCTGAGGGGTGGCCTGATGTATATTTATGATGTATGCTCCGCAAGCAAGTTTACCTGACACCAGAAGAAGACGCCAAGCTCAAGCGTCTGGCGCAAGCGACCGGGCGTACCGAGGCCGAAATCATTCGCCTGAGCCTCGACCTTCTCCCGGAGGAAGAAGCCCCCGTGTTGCTCAACCTGGCGCAGGAGGGCTTGCTGGAGTTTCCGGAGCGCCCCTGCACACCGGCTAAAGCCCAGGAAGTTTTTCAGCTTTATCTGGCACGGGTAGGGAAGCGCAGATTGGGGCTGTCCCAGGCGGTTATCGAGGGACGGGAGGGTCGGTGATCCCTCCGTACCTGGATACCTCGGCCCTCATCAAGCGCTACGATCCCCAGGAGCCCGGGGCCGGGGCTGTGGTGGCCCGGCTGGAAGAGACGAGGGTGATACTCACGAGCGCCTTAACCCCAGTAGAGGCGGTTTCCGCCTTCCGCATGAAGCAACGAAGCGGGGTTTTCAGTGCGGAGGAGGTGCGCCTGGCCGTGGAGGTGTTGGAGGCTCACACCGCGCTGCAGTACCGCCTGGTATCGCCCAAACCCCCGGTGTACCGTGAGGCCAAACGCCTCCTTTTGCGCTATAAGCTGCGGGCCTACGATGCCCTACAACTGGCCACGGCCCTGGTGGTGGTTCGGGTAAGCGGCCTCGAGGTTGGGGCGCTGGAGTTCTGGACAGCAGACCGTGACCAGGCCGGGGCGGCGCAGGCCGAAGGGCTATCCGTCAGGCTGGTCTAATCTATAAACTACTAAAACTACTTGACAATAGTACACTCAAGTTTTATACTCTCCTACGTAAAGGAGGTTGCTATGATTCGATACAACCCTTTCCGCGAGATTGAACAACTGCAAAACGCACTGCTGCGCAACTTTTTCACCCCCACCGCTGAAAGCGCCCATACCCCCTTGGTGGACGCGCTCGAGGATGCCCAGGGCATTCACCTGGCCGTCTACCTGCCGGGTGTGGAGCCCTCCAACGTGGAGGTGACCGCCGAGAACAACACCCTCACCATCCGGGCCGAGCGCCCCTTCAACAAGCCCGAGAACGCCAACCAGTGGCGGCTCGAGGGGCCTTACGGCAAGTTCGAGCGCAGCTTCGTTATTCCCAACACCTTCGACCTGGGCAAAATCGAGGCCACCTTCAAACACGGCATCCTCTACCTCGATATCCCCAAGGCCGAAGCTGCCCAGCCCCGCCGGATTGAGGTACGGGTCAACTCGTAAGGCACGAACGCTATACCAGCCCCCGCTTGGCGGGGGTTTTTTGTTGTTCTTGCTGTAACCTGTGGGCATGTTCCCGCTGCACGACATCAACCGGGCCCACCGCCGCCCGTATGTGGTCTACCTGCTGGTGGTGCTGAACCTTGTGGGGTTTGTGTACACCTTTGGCCTCACCGACCCCGCCGCGGTGATCGGGGCCTATGGCTTTGTGCCGGCCCGCTTTATGGCCGATCCCTTTGGCGAGGGGATCACGCTCTTCAGCAGCATGTTTTTGCACGGCAGCCTTTTACACATTCTGGGCAATATGTGGTTTTTGTGGGTCTTCGGCGACAACATCGAAGACCGTCTGGGCCACGGGCGTTTTTTGCTGTTCTATCTGCTAGGCGGGGTTGCCGCTGCCCTGATTCAGGGCCTGGTGAGCGGTTTTTCCAGCGACATCCCCATGATCGGAGCCTCGGGGGCCATCTCGGCGCTGCTGGGGGCCTACATTGTGCTCTACCCCCGCGCCCTGATTCTCTCGCTGGTGGGCTGGATTCCCGTGCCCATTCCCGCCGTTATTTACCTGGGCTACTGGCTCCTGATTCAGTTTGCGGGCGACTTTATGGGCGAGGAGGGCATTGCCTTCTGGGCGCATATTGGGGGTTTTGTGGCGGGAGTGGTGCTGATCCGAGTATTTGACTCGAGCTCGAGCCGCAAAGCGTAGATGATTATTTTGACCTTAGAAGATAAGGGGGTTGAGATAAACTAATTTTTGCAATGGTATCAATTAGCCCTCATGCAGTAGTACAAACTCGTAACATAGGGACAAACGTTCAGATCGCCGAGTTCGCTGTAATACGACAAGATGTAACCATTGGTAATGATGTTGTGATCCACCCCCATGTGGTTATCGAATCCGGGGTAGTAATCGGTGACGGTGTTGAGATATTTCCTGGGGCATATATTGGCAAGGAACCCAAGGGGGCTGGAGCTCTTTCTCGTAAGCCAGAGTTTGAAAGGCGTGTAGTAATAGGTGCAAACAGCTCTATTGGCCCAAACTCGGTCATTTTCTATGATGTTGAGATTGGCGAGAGCACTCTGTTGGGAGATGGTGCTTCTATTCGAGAGAAGTGTCGAATTGGATCTAAATGTATTATAAGTCGCTACGTAACCATAAATTACAACACAACCATCGGAGATCGCACCAAAATAATGGATCTAACTCATGTGACGGGAAACTGTCGAATTGGCAACGATGTATTTATTAGTTTGACTGTCGGGATGACAAACGACAATGCTATTGGGCGTATGGATTATGACGAATCCAGAGTTCAAGGGCCGGTGATTGAGGATGGTGCGGCAGTCGGGGCAGGAGTAACTTTGCTACCGGGAGTAAGGATAGGCCGTAATGCTTTGGTTGGAGCGGGTTCGGTGGTCACAAAGGACGTTGATCCAAACACCCTAGTAATGGGTATACCAGCCCGATTCGTAAAAAAGTTAGGTGACTGATATGCCACTGGATCAAGTACGAATAATCACTCTGCCTAAGATTAGCGACCCGAGAGGCAACCTAACCTTTGTTGAAGAAAATAGACACGTGCCTTTCGAAATCAAACGGGTTTATTATCTTTATGATATACCTGGCGGAGAGGGCAGAGGTGGACACGCCCATTATGAACTCGAGGAGTTTATTATTGCTGCTTCGGGAAGTTTTGATGTCATTCTTGATGATGGTTATGTGAGACACCGTTTTCATCTTAATCGTTCGTATTTTGGTTTGTATGTTCCAAAGATGGTTTGGCGAGAATTAGACAATTTTTCTTCTGCCTCGGTGTGTTTGGTGCTCGCTTCTAATTTTTATGATGAACTAGACTATATTCGTGATTACAGCGAATTTGTGAAGAGGGTTCGAGATGGATGAGATCCCTTTTCTAGACCTTAGAGCGGCTTATCTTGAGCTGAAGGCTGAGATTGACGCTGCTGTACTGCGTTCCCTCGAGAGCGGATGGTACATTGGTGGTGCCGAGGTCGAGGCTTTTGAAGCGGAGTATGCCAACTATTGCGGTGCCCAGTTCTGCATAGGTGTGGGAAACGGCCTCGACGCATTACACCTGTCACTCAAAGCTTTTGGGGTTGGCCCAGGTGATGAGGTAATTGTGCCCAGCAATACCTACATTGCAACCTGGTTGGCCGTGACATACTCGGGCGCCAAACCTGTTCCTGTCGAACCTGACGAGCGAACCTATAACCTAAACCCAGCACTTATTGAGGCTGCAATCACGCCTAGAACCAAAGCGATCATTCCCGTTCACCTTTATGGTCAACCAGCTGACCTTGACCCGATTCTCGAGATCGCGCGTCGGTATGGCTTGAGGGTACTCGAGGACGCTGCTCAGGCACACGGCGCACGCTACAAGGGAAAGAGGATAGGTGCACACGGCGATGCTGTTGCCTGGAGCTTTTACCCAGGCAAGAACCTTGGAGCAATAGGGGATGCTGGAGCGGTTACCACAAACAACCCCGAACTTGCTGAGCGAGTAAGTATGCTGCGCAACTACGGCTCCAGGGTGAAGTATGTCAACGAGCTGGCGGGTTACAACAGCCGCCTAGACCCCATCCAGGCCGCCGTGCTACGTGTAAAGCTTGCTTACCTGGATGAGTGGAATGAGCGTCGTCGTTTGGTTGCAGGGCTGTACCTAAAGCAACTAGCCAATACGGGGCTGACGCTCCCGTACGTTCCCGAATGGGGCGAGCCTGTCTGGCATCTGTTTGTGCTTCGCAGCTCTGAGCGTGATCAGTTGCAGAAGCATCTTGCGTCCCAGGGTATCGGAACCCTGATTCACTACCCGATTCCGCCCCACCGACAGCAGGCATATGCCGAAATGGGTCTGCAAGAAGGCTGCCTCCCAATCTCGGAAGCCATTCACCGGGAAGTACTTTCATTGCCCATCGGCCCACACTTAAGCATGGCACAGGCAGGCCGCGTGGTGGAGGCTGTACAGTCTTTTGCATGGGCTCGATCTTAAGGGCTACCTTGATCTTGGGTAGCGGCTCTGTCGTAAGCCTGTTTGCTGGCTTTATCGCGAACAAGGCTTATGCGATATGGGTTGGCCCGGAAGGGCTGGGTTTGCTGAGCTTACTGCAAGGCTTGCTTGGACTGGCTGCGCTGGTTGCTGGGATGGGTTTACCCTCTGGATTGGTTCGCCTGGGAGCAACGGCCGCAAGCCAAAATGACAGCACATTTATAGCTGCGCTACGCCAGGCGTCTTGGCAACTTTATGCGCTGCTTGCAGGCACGGTGGTTTTGCTGTCGCTGCTCTTCGGCCAGCCTATTGCTCGTTTAATGTTGGCAGACAGCCCTGCTTCGATCCTTGTCTGGGTTGTTCTTGCTGTGCTACTCAGTTTAGCTGCGGGCTTGCAGATTGGCCTGTTGAATGCCTACCATCGCGTCGAGATGCTGGCTCGAGTGACGGCACTCTCTAGCATCTTTGGGGCGGCTTGGGGTGTTGGATTGGTCTGGTTGTGGCGTGAAACAGCATTGCCTTTGGTCTTAATGGGTGTTCCGACAGCCCAGTTGGTTTTGTCGAGCTATTTTGTTCGAAATCTGTATTTAACTAGAGAAAAACCCCTTCTAGCGAGGGTAAGAGAGGCTCGAGCCCAGTTGCTGCGATTCGGCTTTCCTTACACCCTGAGCCAGCTGGTTGGCAGTGCGGTACAGCTTGCAATGCCCTTTTTTGTGCTACACCAACTCGGTCAAGAAAACGTGGGTTACTACAGAGCTGCCGTATTATTTTCTACCGCCTACATTGGATTTTTACTAAATGCATTGGGTCAAGATTACTATCCCCGGTTATCTTCCGTTAGAGATCGGCCCGAGGTCTTCCGTCAGACTATACACCTCCAGCAAACTTTTGTTCTACTGATAGGTGGCCCTCTTATCACACTTTCGATAGCACTGGCTCCCCCGATGGTAACGATTTTGTTTTCTACTGAGTTTGAGCCTGCAGTGAAAGTACTGCAGTGGCAACTGCTGGGCGATCTATTACGGTTTTTGAGCTGGACGCTTGGTTTTGCTGTACTGGCCATATTGCCCAGTCGCATGTATCTATTCACCGAAACGCTGGGGGGCGGGATGATGTTGGGGTTTTGTCTGTGGGGCATGCAGCAGTTTGGCTTGCAGGGCTTGGGTATAGGCTGGCTGCTCGGGTATGGCGGTTATTTGCTCGTTTTAGCACTGGTGCTAGTAGCAAACAAAACCTGGGCGCCCACATGGACGAATGTGGGTCTACTCATGCTGGGTCTAGGCGTGGCAACACTAGTGCGGTTTTTTTCCCAGCCTTGGGGGTTGCTAGTTGCATTAGTATGGACACTGATGTGTGGTTTCTGGCTGCTTGTTTGGCTTCGACAGGTTCGGGTTGAGGTGAGATAGAAATGGCCGAGCCTCTGGTTAGCGTTTTAATCCCGGTTTATAACCACGCTCGCTATGTGCGTCAGTGTTTGGACAGTTTGTTGAGCGAAGGTTGGCCCAACCTCGAGGTTCTGGTTGTAGACGATGGTTCCACGGATAACTCTTTTGAGATGGTGCAAGCATGGCGCACGCAGCACTCGACCGCGTTCAAACGCTTTATATTAGAAAGACAAGACAACAAGGGCTTATGTCGAACTCTAAACTATTTGGTTCGAAAAGCTGAGGGAGATTTCCTGACGCTAGTAGCTAGTGATGATTACCTTTTACCCAATGGTATAGCCAGGCGGATTGAGTATTTAACAAACAACCCTGAAAAGCTAGCGGTTTTTGGCGACAGTATAGTAGTAGATTCTTGTGGGCGACAAACCGGGCGCAGTGCCTTGACTCAGATCTATAAATTTTCAGCCCGGCCGGAGGCGTTAAAGGTTTCGAGACTAATGGCGCTGGAGCTCATCTTGAGATGGTCTGTTCCTGGGCCGGGTTTGCTTTTGAGGCGTACTGCATTCGACGATACTTTGGGAGTGGGCTACTACAACGAGTCGGTCATGATCGAAGATCGAGATTACTATCTGCGGTTACTGGCTCGAGGCGCTCTTGGATTCATCGACATTCCCGTTGCCGCATACAGATGGCATCAAGAAAACACGGTTAATGCTAATGGAGCCAAAAGGATGCGCCAGTATGCCGATCTTGCATCTATTGCACAGCGACTCTCACACCAATTCACTGGTATAGAGAGACTGGCCCTTTTGGTGGAAGCGAAGAAACGGGCAACTGCCTTCTCTGGGTTAGCGCCGACTCGACTACCAGCATGGTTTTTCTGGAGGTTGGTCTGGGCTTTGCTCCTGCTGATCCAGGATGCCCGGGTGTTTTTCTACCGCTTTGTAGGAGGTGTCGATTGAGTCACTTCCATGTGGAGATACTGCTCGCAACTTTTAATGGAGCACGGTACCTGCAGGATCAACTTGACTCGTTGGGTGCGCAAACCTATTCGAACTGGTCGCTTATTGTGCGGGATGACGGCTCTACTGATAGCACCCGAGACATACTTAAGACTTACTCACAGAGTTTCCCGGGGCGAGTAAGAATTATTGAAGATAGCGATAAGGGATTGGGGGCTAAGGGCAATTTTGCTCGTTTGCTAGAATATGCGTCTGCACCTTATGTAATGTTTTGTGACCAGGACGACATATGGCTGCCCAATAAGATAGAATTACTTCTTCATCGGATGCTAGAGGCTGAAGCTCACTGGGGCTCGGGTGTACCTCTTCTCATACACAGCGATCTTGAGGTTGTAAATCATGACCTATCTGTAATTGCTAATTCTTTCTGGAAATACCAGTACCTTGAGCCCACATCAGGGCAGGGTCTAAACACCCTTTTGGTTCAAAATACGGTGACGGGCTGTGCAACCATTATTAACCGAGCGCTGTATCGAATGGCTTTACCTATTCCGCAAGAAGCTATTATGCACGACTGGTGGCTGGCTTTAGTTGGGTCTGCTTTTGGGCGGGTGGAGTTGGTGCCACAGCCTACCGTACGTTACCGCCAACATGATTCAAACAGTATCGGTGCAAAAAGATGGGGGTGGGGTACAATGTTTAGCAAAGCAAAGAAAGTTCGAGGGATCATAGAAAAGACCCAAAGGCAGGCGCGAGCTTTCACTGAGCGATTCGGTATGTCAACCCCAAAAATTATTAGCGAGTACGGAAGGCTGCAAGAGCTGGATCCACTGTCCCGGCGTAGTTGGTTGCTTCGAAATAAGGTTCGCTGTTCTGGTTGGCTGCGCAACCTTGGTTTCTGGCTCTACGTATGACCGTATCATTGATCATTCCCACCTACAAAGCGGCCACGTTCCTACCAATACTGATCGAGGCGCTGTGGCGGCAAACCCTCAAACCCTACGAGATCATCATCATAGACTCCTCCTCTTCCGACCAGACAGTTGCAATCGCACAAGAGATGGGCTGTCGGGTCGAAGTGATCCCACAGTCGGAATTCAACCATGGTGGAACGCGCAACCGTGCAGCGCGGCTGGCCAAGGGTGAAATCCTGGTTTTTATGACCCAGGATGCCCTCCCATCAGACGAATTCTTTCTACAAAAGCTGATCGAGCCCATCAGCCAGGGTACTGCTGTAGCAGCCTATGCTCGGCAAATTCCCTATCCCGATGCCAACCCAACCGAGGCCTTTGGGCGACAGTTCAACTACCCGGCTCAGAGTCACCTGCAAACCCTCGCGCAACTTCCGTATAAAGGCTTCAAGACCTTCTTCTACTCCGATGTAGCCTCGGCTGTGCGGGCCGAGGTGTTCTGGGCCATGGGTGGCTACCCGGACTGGGTGATCGTTGACGAGGATGTTTACCTCTGTGCCCGGTTGCTGAGAGCAGGCCACACGGTGGCCTATGCTGCAGAAGCAAAGGTCATTCACTCGCATAACTACAGCTTGAGCCAGCAGTTTCGCCGCCTGTTCGATGTAGGGGTTTTTGTAGATCAGGCTGGTGATATGTTGACAGGGGCCAAAACCAGCGGCGAGGGGTTGCGGTTTGTGCGGCATATGACCATGCATCTGGCCCAAAAAGGTGCCTGGGGATGGGTTTTGTATGGCTGGCTCGAGGCAGCCCTTAAATTTGTCGCCTACCAGATGGGCCGTCGCCACCGCTGGCTGCCTGTTTCGCTCAAACGCATACTGAGCTTACACCGGCGCTTCTGGGGCGTTGCAAGTTGATCTGCGGCATTTGCCCCAAGAAAAGCGGCAACAGGCGATAGGCTAGAGGGGATGCAGTCACGTATTCCAAGGGTTTTGCCCTATCCTGTAGCCAGGTCAAATGCTGTGGTCGCAAGCAAGCCTTGGCTCACCATTACCACGCTCGTAGTGGGCGATCTTCTCACCCTTACGGCCCTGATGGCTGCAACGGTATGGGCTCGCTATGTGCTGGGGGGGGTATACGAGTTCCAGACCTACTGGCAGCTTTGGCCCACACTGTTTTTGTTCGTGGCGGTTTACGCCCTATTGGGGCTCTATCCCGCGGTGGGGCTGAGTGTACCTGAGGAAATCCGCCGCGTCTTTACCGCAACGACTTTGGTTTATCTGCTGTTAGGCTCTACCACCTTCTTGTTCAAAGAGGCTGAGACCTACTCCCGTGCCATCTTCCTGGTGGCTTGGGCGCTTAGTCTGGCAGGAGTGCCAATTACCAGGGCCCTCCTGCGACACTGGTTCGCTGCCAAACCTTGGTGGGGTTATCCGGTGGTGATATTGGGCGCGGGCAAGACGGGCGAGGCGGTGGTTAAAGCCTTGCGACAACAGCCCGGACTGGGCCTCAAGCCGGTGGCCTTCCTGGACGATGACCCCAGCAAGCGCGGCGATTTTGTGGGGGTTCCGGTGCTGGGTGGGTTGGAACTGGCTCCAAAAATTGCGCAAGAGTGGGGTATTCGACACGCGGTACTGGCGATCCCAGGTGCTTCAAGGGCACGCCTGCTGGAGGTAATTGAGCGCTACGGCAGCGCCTTCCCCAAGCTCACCCTCATCCCCGATCTGTTTGGCATGGCCAGCCTGTGGGTCTCGGCTACCGATATGGGGGGTATTTTGGGTTTGGACTTGCGCCACAACCTGCTGCAACCTTCAGCACGTTGGCTCAAGCGGGGTTTGGATTTGGTGGGGGTTCTGATGGGTGGCTTGCTGTTGCTGCCGTTTTTGGGTTTGCTTGCGCTTCTGATTCGCCTGGATTCGCCTGGCCCGGTGATTTTTGCTCACGAGCGCCTCGGCAAAGATGGGCGGCGCTTCCGGGCACTCAAGTTTCGCACGATGGTTCAAAACGCCGACCAGGTGCTTTTCAAAGCGTTGGAGCAAAACCCTGCCCTCAAGGCCGAGTGGGAACGCGACCACAAACTTCGCCGCGACCCCCGCATTACCCGCCTTGGGGTCTGGCTGCGGCGTACCAGCCTGGACGAACTGCCCCAGCTATGGAACGTGTTGGTGGGGGAGATGAGCTTAGTAGGGCCACGGCCTATTGTGCAGGCCGAGGTGGAGCGCTATGGCGACCGTTTCTCGCTTTATACTCAGGTTTTGCCCGGCATGACCGGCCTGTGGCAGGTCTCGGGTCGCAACGATACCACCTATGCCGAGCGGGTGGCGCTCGATACCTACTACGTGCGTAACTGGTCGCCCTGGCTCGACTTCTACCTATTGGCCCGCACGGTTTGGGCGGTGCTGTGGAGCAAGGGGGCTTACTGAGCCTCGAGTTTCTCCAATAGTGCAGGAGCTTTCTGACCCCATTCTCCATACTGTCTATAGACGCTGTTCCCAAGTGGTATACCTGCTGGTTTGAAATTCGGCGGAAAGCGCTCGAGGCCTGCCCGCAATGCCTCGATAGCCTCGGGTTTTAACCCCAGTTCAATCGCGACTTCTGCCCGTTGCAAGTAAAACCACGGCCCGGCCAGAGGAAACTGCTGGTTGATGGTGCGTAGAGCCTCGAGCCTCTCCTGAGGGCTTTCCGCATACTGAAGCTGGGCGCGGCGAATCCAGATACTCTTGGGGTTCAGCTCGGCAGCCCTGGCCAGCAGCGCCTTTTGCTCTTCCCCCGAGAGCCGCGCTGCCTCGGCTAAAACCTCGGGCCGGTAACCCAGGTGGCGCGTTACAGCGCAACTGCTCTGGCAGGGCCAGTACCACCATACGGCCAGAGCCATAGCGATGATTAGAAAAGGCACCCTCCAGAGTAGGTGCGTACTGGTGGGGATAGGCTTATGCACAAGTTGTCCGTACACTGCTCCCAAGCTGGCGAAGGCCAGCATCATCACGGCTGGGTACATGCCGGTAATGTCGAAGGCTAGGGTAGCCCAGAGCCCGGCGGCACCCAGTGCCCAGGGCCAGACTTTGGAGTTCCACCCCCGCCAAAGAATCCAGGCCAAAAGCCCTAGAAGCACGATTAGCCGGGGCCAGCCTCCGGTCGCAGCGGTCTCGAGGTAGTAGTTATGAGCGCTGCTAAAAAGTACTCCAGGGTATTGCTGATAGGCCGCCAAAACCTCTCGAAAGCTGCCATTGCCTGTTCCTAACGGTTCATGCAGGGCAATGCTAAGGGTTTGTCGCCACATCTGAAGCCGGCTGCCGAAGCTGCCCTCGGTGCTGGCATCGCTGATTTGTTTTTCGATCGAGGTGCGTGTATCTAAAGCGGTTTGAATGGGATGAAAGGGAAGTGCAGCATCTACGCTAAACACAATCAAACCTACTAAGCCCAACCCGGCAAAAATGCGTGGAAGATTGATTTGTTCTCGCCAAAGCCGATACACCAAGAGGGCAAGAACCAGTACGAAAGGTAAGTAGACCGCTCGAGCGCCCGACATCAAAGCGAGGTACAAAGCCGCAGTTAACAAGATACCGCTCAGCAGGGGCCACCTCGAGCGAAACAGCCACACCATAGCCAGCGGGATTAGCACCAGGGCCTGGGCCCCGGCTACATAGTGGCTCGAGCCAGAGAAGTACATCACCAAGCCAGCCCAGGCCAGCGTGAGGGTGGTTAGGAGGCCATACCCCAATAAGGCGATATTCAACCCCACAAAGCCTGCCAGCCAGGTTCCTGCGGCAAACGCAGCTAGGTAGGCCAGCTCCCACAAGCCCAACACCAGGGTGTTGCCAGGCGTAAGGCTCCAAAAAACGGTTAGAAGACCCAGCCCCCACCACACCCACAGGGCAAGCGGGATTTTCGGCAACACAAACCCTACACAAAAAAGCACCAGACTGCTCAACCAAACTGGAGCGACATCATAATGCGAGTAGATCTGCTGCCATAGCCAAAGAAGTACAGCCAATAACAACATTGAATTAAAGAAAGTCTGAATATAACCGGATTTATACACAGCTTTATTGTAAAGTCCAATTTAATGTTCAGTCGTACTTTTCTGCACCAATGGTTGTGGCCGATCTATGCTGCCATCTATGTTTTTTTATTCTATCCAACTTTTCTGGTAAACCCAGGTGCAAATCTTAGCAATGTTCTTTCCGAAGGATATCTGGTAAGGGCTTATGTTACAGCCCTTTTTTTGTTGGTTGGCTTTACGCTGGAATGGTCGGCACATCCTCAGTTGCAGCTTAGTGACGCTCGCTACTTGTCAAGAGCCTTACGTCACCACCCGGCCATTGCGCTGGCTTTGTTTTATGGGCTCTGGTCTGTAATAACCTCTTTCCTTGCACTAGAGCCAATTGCGGCATTAACGGGTTCATTTTATGGCAGTGGCGATGGTGCTTTATTTAGTCTCGCCCTTATAGGGGTTTTTGTATTGGTTTATTTGCAAGCGCTACGTGATCCTGAGCTGCCACGTCGGTTGGCATGGGCTGTCGTAATCTCGGGTGTGGTAATGGCCTTACTTGCTATTATCGAAATCATTACCCGGCAGGGAGTTTTGTATCCAATTCATCCTGGAAGTTTGCCAATGGTAAGCTTCCCGCAAAAAGGACACTTGGCTGGGTTCTTTGTATTAGTTATTGGAATCTTATTTGGTTTTTTGCGTCAGCCTAGTAGGATTGCAATTCCTGCCCTTTTGGCAGTTAGTGTGGCACTGGGTTTAACCTTTAATCGGACAGCGTTACTAGCAATAGGCTTTGGGTGGTTGTGGTTGCTTGGTAAATGGCGACAAATGTTTGTAGTTGCTACAGTAATTGCCTCGGGTCTTTCGATGGGTTGGCTCATGGTCGGTACGCTAAACTCCGAGGGTGAGCGCCCGCTAATAAACAACACAACTGTTCAAACCCGTTATTACATCTGGAAAGCGGCTATGGGGGGTATTTTGGAGCGACCCCTGACCGGATGGGGGGCAGGCCAGTTTGATATGGTTTGGCCAAAGTTTTTATCGGAGGAAGAACTCAACCGATATGCTCAGATGGAGTGGGGAGTGAAGAGAGTCAAAGATGTTTTCCTAACTCCCAGAGCCTCACCAGTGCTCCTCGTAGAGCAAACCGATGGGACAGTGGCAATCAAAGGGGTTTCAGTTTGGAAAGCCCATAATCAATTTTTGGATATCGCTTTGCTGCGCGGCTTGGTAGGCTTGCTGTGCTACCTAGGGCTGTTATGGTATGTCTTTCTTTCTATACGTAAGTTTCCTCCGCTGGCAATGGGACTCATTACCTACCATGCATTCTTGCTCTCATGGTTTGCTCCTTTTCATATTGAAGGAACTTTGTGGGCTGTTTTGGGAGGAGCTTGCGCTGTAGCGAGTTTAACTGGGCGTAGAACGAATATTACCTGAATGTGCTGAGGATATGCTTGCCCAACCCATGGCTACAAGGAGCAGGTGCAATGGCTCAGTTCCAACCACAGGAAACCACGCAAGGTAGTAGACCATCAAAGCTATCGTTATCCAAAGCCACGCGAGATTTCGGTTCCCCCAACTTTTCCAAACTGGAAACAAATAGAGAACGACCCATAACATTGCGCTTAGACCACCAAAAGCCAGTAGACGATCTAGTAAGAGATTATGTGCCTTATCGAGCGTGATCGGGTAATCTCGTTTAATATTGGCCTGGCCGCCAAATCGTTCAAACTCCACATGGATATACCTGCTGCGCAGTTGCTCTCGTGGAGGCATAACGACAGTGGCATTGGCGACCTGCGCGTCGCGGGGCCAGGCTAGTTCTGTTTTGGTCAATTCCAGCAAATCGGCTACTGGCGGGTCGCGTAAGAGAGATAGCCTGAAGGCATCTGACCCTCCTCCAATCAAGGGTGCACCCGGAATTTTGCTCAGGCTTTGATAAGCCAATGCCCAGATTTGAAAACGACTCTCGAGGGTGTTGGTTTCTGTATATTCACGCGTAAAGCCTTGCGGGTTTGGAACAACAAACTGAACACAAAATACTGACATAACAGCAAACGTGGAGATAAGCAGCGTGCGCCAAGTACGGTGTATCAAGCTTAGGCCGACCACGCCAACAATTAGGGCTATCAGAGCTGCGCGATTCCCGGTTGCGCCAAGAGCGAGTGCGGAAAGAAAGAGACCAAGCAGAGTTAACCAACGATATTCTTTTCTTGACTGCTCTATGGTTAGCCATATGCCCAGCAATATAGTGGGCAAAAGGAGGCCAGCCAGCATGCCGGGGTGGCTTAGGCTGCCAACCGGGCTGCTGTACATACTCCACTTCACCAGTGGTCCGATAGGGTCGAGCTGTAGCCGTTGTAAAAGG
The DNA here is from genome assembly GCF_026004075.1 of Meiothermus sp. NCBI lineage: Bacteria > Thermotogati > Deinococcota > Deinococci > Thermales > Thermaceae > Meiothermus > Meiothermus sp. The sequence continues at coordinate 795,553 of NZ_BPIK01000001.1, forward strand.
GCTAGTACTGCTTGAATGCTTCCCCCAACGAACAATGCTGCCATAAGAGTAATCCGAAGATGGGGCAACTTAAGGAGCATTTGGTAGGCGAAAATTCCAAAAAGAACCAGACCCAAATGGTATAGCAAGCCATCAAGCCGTCGCTGTGGGCCAAGCAGGGCATAGCTCCAGTCATCCCGCGCGTTGAGGCTACTCACTAAGACCAGTAACAAATGAACAGATAGTAGCAAAACAAAGGGTTTGCGCCACTGTATCTCCCTAAGACTAAGCATTCCCAATAAGCCAATCAGCAACAGTACCAGAACCTTTGGAAATAACTGAAACATTTCAAGCGCCTGGGCTAGCTCAGTATCAAAAATTAGACCGGGTTTCCAGAAGGGTGCACCAGGAACAATAACCAATGGAAAGAAGGTAGTAAAGGCAATTAAGGAGATAGTAGAACGATGTTGATTGGGCGAGTTCATTAGGGGTACTATAGCGCTTTTGGCATTAGCGAAAGACAAGAATGCCCCTCATAAGAGGAGCATTCGTAGCTCAAACACTATTTCATGGAAGAGTGAAGGTTCGGCCAGCAGCACTGGATACAACTACCTGGGCAATGTTGCCACCTAGATCGCTTATCGTGCACGACTGCACCGTGTTTGCTCCAGGGCTTGTGATGACATAGCCTCCAGCTGAGTAGCCATTGGTACAATCGCCCGTGACCAAACTATTGTTTGTATCCTCGGCAAGGTAAGCATAGGCCGCTTTGTAGACGTTATGGCCGTAGGCTTGAGCAGCCCGATCAATGCTTAATCGGCGTGCCTGGATTAGATTGGGCAGCAGCACCGCAGCCAGAATGCCGATGATGGCAATTACGATCAAGAGCTCTATAAGGGTAAAACCCCTGCTCTGCATCGGCACCTCCCTGTCAAAACCAGGAGACCGAAACACTTCGATCTCCTGGCGCAAAGCATGAGGCTGAGGGGTTATTGACCGATGGTGTAGGTTTGGGAGTTGGCGCTGGTGACGGTTACACGGGGGGCGTTTGCAGTACCAGAAACGGTGCAGCTAGAAACGGTAGTGCCAGGGTCGGCTACAGAGTAGCTACCAGCCGAATAGCCATCGGTACAAGAGCCTGTGATCAGAGTGTTGTCAGGGTTTTCAGCTACGTAGGCCAGAGCTGCCTTGTAAACGTTCTGGCCGTAGGCCTGGGCAGCGCGGTCGGTGGCAGTGCGGCGGGCGTTGAGCAGGTTGGGGATCAGCACGGCGGCCAGGATGCCAATGATGGCGATCACAATCAGGAGCTCGATGAGGGTGAAACCGGATTTCTTCATGGTACTTCTCCTAAGGGTTCCGCACCGGGATATGGTATGGGTGCGGTATTGCGTAGTGCAGATAAAGCTTAGGGCCTCGAGGGAGCGGGCCTATTCCCGAACTCCAGGGTTTAGTATAGTCCGCGGTTTTGTAAGGCGTGTGGAATTTGACCCAACTCAAGGCCCGAAGCGTTACGTGAGCTAAAGGCTTGATAGATTGGTGCTTATGGAAGTTAATCGGCTCATCGAGTTGGGGCGCTACGAGGAGGCCCGTAGCCGCATCCTGGCGGGAGAAAAGGGCGATGCCGACGGGTTGGCGGTGCTGCTCGAGCTGCGCGACTGGCTGCGTCTGAAGGAATATGGCAGGGCCCTAAAGGTGCTCGAGCAGGACGGCGACCTGGTGCAGGGCTATCTGGATGTGGCGCAGGCCAGGGCGGCCATTCAGGCGTTCGAAGCCGAGGACGAGCAGCAGATCAGGGCCTACCTGACCGACCCCCATCTGGGGGCGGAGGCCTGGGCGGTGCTGGGGTTGGTGCGCATTTCGCACGGCGACCGCGCGCAGGCCCGGCAGGCTTTCGAGGCTGCGCTGCAGGCCGACCCCCGCCACTTTAGGGCCCAGACCAACCTGGCTAACCTGGCCCTCGAGGCCGGCCAGATTGATGAGGCTATCCGGCTATACCAAGAGGCGCTCAAACTGAACCCCGAGTACGCCCTGGCCCATCACAACCTGGGTGCGGCCTACCGCAAAAAAGGCCAGATCGACAAATCGGTCTACCACATCAAGCAGGGCCAGCGCCTACAGATGCGCCCCGCGACGCGCCCCCCACGTGCATCTGTACCGGGGGCCGCGCCCCCCCTGCCCGAGCGCAGGCCCTGGCTGGGGGGCCGCTGGTGGCTCTGGCTTCTAGTGCTGGGGCTGGCGCTCTGGCTTATAAGCCGCCAGCCCTGAGCAGGTGTTTAGGGCTCGAGGCTCGCTTCCTTGGGAGCAGGCTTGGATTTGGTGCCTACATAGCGTAGGGCCGTCCAGATGAGCACCACCGAAAAGGTGAGCCTGAGCCAGAACTCGGGGAGTTGATTGGCCACCAGGCCTCCCGCAAAAGCCCCGACCAAGATGCCTACTACCAGCCCCGGTACGTGGGCCTGGGCCAGGTTGCCATGGCGGTAGTGGGTGTACGACCCCACCAAGGCCGATGGCACCATAGCCAGCAGCGAGGTGCCCTGGGCGGTGTGCTGCTCGAGGCCCACCAGCAAAACCATAATCGGCACTGTAATGGTACCGCCACCCACGCCCAGCAAGCCCGAGGCAAAACCTGCGGCAGCCCCGGTAAAGACCAGGGGAATGATCCGAAGCCAGCCTTGCAGGGGCTCTTCCACGTGCGGAATGTAGGGCTTGAGGATCAGGCTCAGGGCCACCACCACCAGGTACCAGCCAAACACCCGCTTGAGCTTCCACTCCGGCAGCCGGTTGGCGAAGCGGGCTCCCCAGTTGGCCGTGAGCATGGCGCTGGGGAAGATGAGCAGGGCCGCCAGCCAGTCCACGGTACCCTGGGTGGCGTAGGTCAGGGCCCCTACCAAGCCGGTGAAGACCACCATCACCAGGCTGGTAGCCACGGCCTGGTGCTGGGATAGCTTGAGAAAGGCCGACATCAGCGGAACCGCTATAATGCCGCCCCCAAGCCCCACCAAGCCACCAAATGCTCCTGCCAACAGGCCGATCCACAGACTCGAGAGATTCACAGGCCAGTTATACCACGACCGGTGAAATTTTAGATTCAAAATATACCCTGCAGCCAGCGCAGCCAATTCTCCCCCAGCACACCGCTTTGGAAGGCTTCGGGAACCAGCGCGGCGATTTTTTGTAGATCGGCGGGTGTATCGAGGCCGTGGGGGTTCTCGTTCAGGCCAAAGCCGCCGTCGAAGTCGGAACCGAGGCCCACCCTGTCCCAGCCAATCAGGCTGGCGGTGTGGGTCATATGCTTACCGACAACATCCAATTTCACCCGTTCCATGCCGCGTTTCCAGGTGTGGTCGAGGAAAAACCCATACAGCACCGTGCCAATTACGCCGCCCCGCGCCCCAATGGCTCGGATCATGGCATCGCTCAAGTGGCGGTTGGAGAACTCGAGCCCCTCCCCCCCCAGCAGAGCCCGTGGATTGCTGTGGGTGGCGCAGACCGGGCCTTGGAAGACCTCCAAGGCCTCCCAGAAAGCCTGCTCGTCCATGTGGGAAAAGTCCAGGGCCAGCCCTTGCTCGTCCATGGCTTGCAACAGTTCCATCCCCAGCGCGCTCAGGCCGCCGGGCTCGCGGGTGCCGCCGCAGTAGCGGGTGCGGTTCCAGGCGGGGCCAATCAGCCGCACTCCCTGGGCCTTCCAGAAAGCCACCTCGCCGGGCTCGCGGACGCACTCGGCGCCTTCAATCAGAATGACCAGGGCTGTGACCCTGTCCTCGGGCCACAAGGCCAGATGCCGGGTCAGGTCGGCCTGGCTGCGCAGGATGCGCACCCAGCCCTGCTCTTCCCAGCGCAGGTACACCTCCAGTTGCCGGAGGGCCTGGGTGTGGGCGCTTTGGGGCTCTGGGTAGCGGCGGGGGTCTACCCACAGGGTGGCAAAGCAGACCCCAACCTTCCCTTCGCGCAGGGCCGGTAGGGTTACGACGGGTATATCGGTGTGGGTATCGCGCTGGCGTAGCTCTGAGAGCGGTAGGGTGAGGTCGCGCCCCAGGTCTACTACGTTGTGGGCGAGGTCGAGGTGGGCGTCTACGATCATGGGTTCAATACTAAAACAGGGGTGGCTGGTTGGCGCGGTTCTGGACAGAACTCGGCAATCCAAATATAGTCAGGAAACTGTGCTGAACTCGTTTTTTGCTGCCAGGACTGGCGGCAAAGGTAGAGACAATCGCGATGGGAAAGCATTTTTCGTTTTGAACTGCTCTGGATTCTGTAAAGCCATTGCCGGTTTGTAGGGCATGCTGGTGTGACAAAACCGGTTAGCCCTTAAAACCAGGCTTATGAACCTAGTCTGGCACCGCGCCGACCTTCGCTTGCACGACAACCCCGCCCTGGCCGAGGCCTTGCGAACCGGCCCTGCTGTGGGGCTGGTGGTTTTGGATCCCAATATTCTGCAAAACACCACCCCCCGGCGGCGGGCCTGGTTCTATCGGAACACCCTGGCCCTGCGCGAGGCCTATGCGGCGCGGGGGGGCCTCCTGCTGGTGCGCAGCGGCCTGCCCTGGGAGGTTTTGCCCCAGATAGTAACCGAGCTGGGCATTCAGCGGGTATTTGCCGTGCGGAACTCGACCCCCTATGCCCGGTTTCGTGACCAGAAGGTGGGGGAGGCGTTGCTGGGGCGCATCTGTTGGCTGCCGGGTCAGTACATCCACGAGCCGGGAAGCATCGTCAAGCCGAACGGGGGAGCCTACACGGTTTTTACGCCCTATTCCAGGCGCTGGTGGGCAGCCCCGGAGCCGGTTTTGCTCGAGGCCCCCGACCGCTTTCCACCCCTCCACCTGCCACCCGACTACAACCCAGGGCACCTTCCCCAGGAAACCTCGGACGTGCCCCTGCCACCCGCGGGCGAGGCGGCGGCCCTGGAGGCGCTCGAGGTCTTCTTGCGCGATAAACTGCCCCACTACCACCAGACCCGCGACGGGCTGGCCGGGGAGGGGGTCTCGAGGCTCTCCTACTACTTCACCCTGGGGGTTCTTTCGCCCCGGCTGGCCGCCCGTAAAGCCCTGCAGGTGGGGGGGGAGGGGGCCCGCAAATGGGTCAACGAGCTGTGCTGGCGCGACTTTAGCGGCGACCTGCTCTACCACCGCCCGCAGATGATGACCCAGGCCTTCGACCCGCGCTGGGAAGGCCTGCCCTGGAACGACGATAGCGGGTTGTTTGAGGCCTGGCTGCACGGCCAGACCGGCATCCCGGTGGTGGATGCCTGCATGCGTGAGCTACAGGCCACCGGCTTTCTGTCTAACCGGGGGCGCATGGTGGTGGCGCAGTTTGCGGTCAAGCTGGCTTTGCTACCCTGGCAGAAATGCGAGCGGGCCTTCCGCAACCTGCTCTTAGATGGCGACAACGCCTCCAACCTGCAGGGCTGGCACTGGGCGGGGGGGCTGGGGGTGGACGCGGCCCCCTACTTTCGGGTGTTCAACCTGATCACCCAGGCCGAGACCCACGACCCCCAGGGATTGTGGCTAAAGCGCTGGGTGCCCGAGTCGGGGGGCCGGGCCCAGCCCTACAAAACCCCGGTTATTGACCTGGACGCGGCCCGCAGGCGGTATCTGGCGGCTGCGGAGGGGATCGCCAAGGGCTAGGTGGTGGTCAAATGGGCTTATTCGGGTGGTGTCGGCAAATAACACCGACTGGTTTGTTGGGCTCCAGGGGATAGTTTGAGCGCTGAGACTCGATAAAATCTGAAACGTGCTACTATTTTTAGACGAGAGCGGAACCGACCATAAGGAGGCTCCCTACGAGGTATTAGCAGGTATTGCGGTTTCTGAGCGCAAAGCATGGTCGCTAATTGAAGCTATCCGCGAAGCCCAGCTCGAGACCTTTGGGGTCGAGCTGGTGGAGGTGTTGAAGGAGTTCAAGGGCAGTCAACTACTGCACCGTAAAAAGTTCCGCCTCGCATCGCAGTTGCCTGATATGGACTCCACAAGCCGCCGTGAACTGGCCTTGTCGCTGCTAGAGAAGGGCAAGCGCTCGAGGGAAACCGGTAGGCCCGAGCAGATTTCCCGCGCCGAACTCACTGCCTATGCTCAAGCCTCGCTGCACTATGCCATGACCCTGCTTGACTTGTGCGCTGATTACAAGGTTCGGGTTTTCGCTAGCATTATCGAGCCTTCCGCGCCCTTGCCCAGCGAACCCGTGTTGCGAAAAGATTTTGCCTACCTATTCGAGCGCTTCTATTATAGCCTCGGGGACGCAGCTCCCGCAGAACACGGCCTATTGGTCTTCGATGAACTCGACATAACCCAGTCGCGCCGGATCAATACTCAGATGCAACGCTACTTCCGCGACACCCGCAAGGGTCAGCAGCGGGCCAAGCGCATCTTGCCTGAGCCGTTTTTTGTTCATTCCGACCTAACCACCTTGGTACAAGTAGCCGATTTAGTAGCCTACTGCCTCAACTGGGGTTGGCGCTTAACAGGCAAAATGAACCATCCCACCCGCCCAGAACTTGAGCCTTACGGTCAAAAAGCGGCCAACCTTCAGTACAAAGGCAAACCCCGTAAAGCCAAGGATGGCAGATGCTATCCCGTATACGGTATTTGCTACCTAGATGACCTGCGGCCCCGCGGGGAGCGGGTCAGCCTCGAGCCAAGTTCAGTGTTGGGAGGGGAACCGTAACAAAAAGAAAAGGCAGTGCCAATGGCAAAGCCTCCAGTAAGCATTATGGCAGCAAACCACTATTCTGTCAAAGCTTTATGACCCTCCTCGATCCACCACACCCTGATTTCCCAGCAGGCATGGCCGATTGGGGCTTTGAGCGCCTGACCGTGCTTGGCAACCACGAGCTTCTCAGGCAGCCTTTGGTTGGGGTGGTTTCCTCCCGCCAATGCCCTGCCGGCTTGATTCTGGCTGCGCACGATTGGGCAAAAACTGCCCGAGAACAGAACCTTGCCTTGGTTGGAGGGTTTCATACGCATTTCGGTAGTATCGTTCACTTTGACAAGCCTAAACGATACTACCGAAATGCTTTTCTACTCCCTTTGGTCGGCTTGAATCCTTCACCTCTGACTGCGGCGGGCGGTGAAGGATTCAAGCGGAAACGGTATCACTCGCCTGTTGAGCAAGAGGTGTTGCGCCTGGGTACAGACTTAAAGAAAGCACTCGAGGCAGGGCGCTTGCTGCTGGTCTCACCCTTTGGCGTGGGGGTTCGGAGGGCCGACAGTCAGAGGGCCGAGCGGCGCAATCGGTTGGTGGTAGGGCTGGCCTCGAGGGTTCTGGTCATCCATGCGGCTCCGGGCAGTGCTACGGAGCGGCTTGTTCGAGAGATAAAGGCTTTGGGGAAACAGATGGAGGAACTCGAGGCTCTATCATGAGGCGTAAAGGCTTCAAATCCCACCTACCCACCCAACTCTGCCCCGTCTGCGGCCTGCCCTTCCAGCGGCGCAAGAAATGGGCCAGGAACTGGGATACGGTCAAGTACTGCTCCCAGCGCTGCAAGCGCCAGGCCGAAGGGAGGCTGGCGTGAGCGAACTGGCAGGGGAGCGGATCGCCCAGCAACTCATGCTGTGGGCGCTGGTGTGTCTAGCTGGTGCGATGTTTGGTCTGTGGCGCACTGGGCAGGTCTTCTGGAGGGCCTTCTGGTTCATGACCGGGGTCTGGGCGCTGGTCAACGCGGCCATCGCCTATGGGGGCTGGCTGGGGGCCGAGCCCGACCTAGCCAACCTTCGCCGCTTGCTCTGGATTAATGCCGGTCTGGATGTGCTGTACATTGCGGTAGGTTTGGGTTTATGGATGCGCCCAAGGCCGATGCTCAAAGGTTTTGGCCTTGCTATCGCAATCCAAGGCTTATTCTTATTTTTCTTTGACCTGTTGCACGCCCTACAAATCTAAACGTATCTTAGACAAATATTGTACTAATGCTGAACGAATATCCTTAGCCCCAAGGTTGAAGGGCAGAACCATTTGGCAATTGCCGCCATACTCCAAGTCTGCCGTTCAACTTTAGTAGAGGAGAGCATGTATGAAGCTAAGAACCCTGCTCGTGATCGGTAGCCTTGCCTTGGCCGCACTGGGCCTCACCCTGACCAACGCCCAGAGCACCACCCAGAACCAGACCATTGCCCAGATAGTGGCCACCAACCCCAACTTCAGCACCCTGCTGGCTGCGGTGCAGGCGGCGGGCCTGGTGGAGACCCTCTCAGGCCCGGGCCCCTTTACGGTATTCGCGCCCACCAACGAAGCCTTTGCCAAGATCCCCAAGGCCGACCTGGACAAGCTCCTGGCCGATAAAGCCGCCCTTACCAAGGTGCTGACCTACCACGTGGTGGCGGGGCGGGTGCCCTCGAGCCAGGTGGTCACGCTCAAGGAGGCCAAAACCGTGCAGGGCCAGAGCGTGACCATCGAGGTCAAGGATGGCAAGGTGATCCTGAACGGTAACTCGACCGTTACTGTGGTGGATATCCAGGCCAGCAACGGCATTATTCACGTGATTGATACGGTTTTGCTACCCAAATAGCAGAGCCGAATTTTTAGCCCCTGTCGCCTGGCAGGGGCTTTGTTTTTGTCCTGAGGTTGTTGGTTTGTAATCCAGATCGGTTTCCGAACCATCTGTCGCGGGATACCATGCCCTGGAAGAAAGTCCAGCAGGAAGGAAGGAGCAGGCTATGCTTTGGACAAGGTGGATTGCAGGCTTGGTGCTGGTACTTGGTTTTGTGCTGGCCCAGGGGGGTACAGCCTACGTGCGCTTTGCCCACCTGGTGCCCGATGCACCCGCGGTGGATATCGTCTCGGGGGGTAATAAGGTCTTCGAGGCTCAGGCCTTCAAAGATGTCACCTACTACGCCGAGGTGCCCGCTGGCAGCCTGACCCTGACCGTGCAGACCACCGGGCAGAACCCCGCCAAGGTGGCCGATGTGACCATCCGGGTGCAGGCGGGTAAGTACTACACGGTGATGGCCCTGGGCACGGCCTCCACCCTCCAGGCCCGCCTGGTCGAAGACCGCATCGCCCCCGCCGAGGGGGTGGCGAAGGTTCGTGTGATCCATGCCTCGCCGGACGCGCCCGCGGTGGATGTGGCCCTCAAGGGGGGGCCGGTGTTGTTCCGCAACCTGGCCTTCAACCAGCTCTCGGGCTATGGCATTGTTCCGGCGGGGGTGTACAACCTCGAGGTGCGCCCCACCGGCACCCGCACGGTTGCGCTGCCGCTCGAGGGGGTGGGGTTTGAGGGCGGCAAGGTCTACAGTGTGTTTGCGGTGGGCCTGCTGGCTGGAGAAACCCTCGAGGTCATCGTGGTGGAGGACAGCTTCGGCAGTCCATAGCTTCCTCAATATCTGACCGGGTGGGCTTCGGCCCACCTTTTTGTGTGCTCCGGCCATGTTACAAATCCCTGGCGGCAGCAGGATAAGAGCCATGCGTGCATGGATTCTGCTAATGATGGGGCTGCTGGGGTTGGGCCTGGCCCAGCCAGCCCGCTGGGAGGGCCAGCCCGAGTACCGGGCCATTCCGGGAGTCACGACTGCCGCCGGGGCGGCTCTGGACAGAAGCTACGTGCTGGTCTATCCGGCCCAGGGCACCCCACGCGGCACCTTGATCTTTGTTCCGGGTTTCTTGGGGGGCGCCACCAACTTTGATATTCTGGCCCGGCGATTGGTGCTGGCCGCGCCGGGCTGGGCAGTCTGGGCCTGGGATCGGCGGGCCAACGGCCTCGAGGATCGCCGGGGCTTCACCACGCCCGACCCCTGGGCCTACTACCAGAACTACCCACTGCCCGAGTTTCCCTTCCTCAAGGACTGGGGGCTGCGGGTACACCTGGAGGATCTCGAGCGGGTGGTGAACCAGGCCCGCTCGAGCGGCCCGGTGGTGCTGGCCGGGCATTCGCTGGGGGCCAGCCTGGCCTCGCTCTACGCCCTGTACCGGGGTGATACCATCCGCGGCCTGATTTTGCTCGACGGTGCACCCCGCCTGATTCCCCTCACACGCGAGCAGTATTTTGGCGGTACCGAAGGTGGGTTTGGCCGGCTGGCCGGGCTCAATGATCTGCTGGAAGGTAAAGCACCTCCCTACATCAACGCTTTCGGGCTGAACCCGGTGGGCTTTGCCCAGGCCGAGGCCCAGGCTTTCATGACCGCACAAGACCCCCAGGCCGACGCCCCTCCCGGCTGGGCGCCCTTCCGGGCCAGCCGGCTGGCCGCGGCCCTGTACCGTGTGGACGAGCGCTACGCCCTCTCGCCCATCTTTGCCGTCTCGGTGGGGCAGGCCACCGGGCGCGAGGGCATCAACCTGCTGAGCCTGGCGGTGGGCAGCCTGGTTTATACCATCCGGGGCCCGCGCGGTGGGCGGGTGGAGTGGCGCGACAGCGGCGAGGCCACCGACCCGCTGGAGTTCATAAACGCCTACGCCAACCCGGTTACGGGTTTCTCGGAGTGGTTTTTTCCCTACCGGCTTTCGCTCGATATCTCGGCCTATGACACCGCCATGCCCGAGCTCCAGCCGCGCGCGGTGCCGTATCCGGTGCTGGCCCTGGGCGCGGGGCGGGGTTTGCTGCCGCAGGTGAGCAATTTTCGCAGCGTGGGGGAGGTATTCCCCAGCACCAACCTGGACATTCGCATCCTGCCCGGCCTGACCCACCTGGACATCCTTACCAGCCGCAAGGGGGATGTGGTGGGCCCCATCGCCCAGTACCTGCAGGGGGTGCGCTAGCCAATGGACCCCAGAAGCTCGGTTCTTTGGCGCCATGCGCCACTTTGCCCGGGGCCTCGAGGTTGGGCTGTAGCTATATAACCTGGGACAAGCGCAACCCAAAAGAGCAGGCGTCCATCTGCCAGCAGGCCCAGCTTTTGCGCCGACGCATTGCCCAGGGTGAGGTTTAGATGGCAAAGGGCTCAACAAAAACTCAAGGCTCGTTACACACCGAGATTTCACAGTGGCGATCTTTGCCGGAAAAGCTGTTTTGGTCGGTATTTATGCACGTAACTATGGCAGGGCTCCCCGCGTGACCTTGGTGCCGGGTGTGATTAACGTTCCGAAGAGGGGCAATTGTGGGTAGAATCACTGAGTGCTAGAACGGCTTTGACAGGGCAAGCCCAAAGCGCACGTTCGGTTTGCATACGGGAGACGAAGACTTGTTCACACAGATGCTGACCTGGTTGAAGCTGCGCAGGCTCGAGCTGCTGCTGGGCCTGGGTTTCGTGCTGGTATATGCCCTGGCCTTTCCGCTCCTTTACCAGACCCTCAACCACGGTGCACTGCACCTGGCTTTGCCGGGGGTGGCCCTGCTGAGCTGGGGCCTGGGCCTGGGGGGGGCATTGGGGGTAGGCCTGGCGATGCCCTTTCTGCACCTGGGCCTGCTGCAAGCAACGGGCGTTCCGTGGGACTCGAGCCTGCGGGAAGTGATGCTGGTGATGGGGGCGGTGGGCCTGCTGACCTGTTTGGTGGTGGGCCTGTTTCGGTTTCAGTACGACCGCCGCTGGGCTGCTGAGGCGGCCATGCGGCAAAGCCGGGCCCAGGCCGAGGCGCGCAACCTCGAGCTGGCCCTCTTCTCCAAGGTGCGCGACGGGCTGGCCCGCGACCTCGAGCCGCTGGCCCTGATGCGCGGGGTGGTGGATGCTCTGCAGGAACACCCGCGCTTCGACAGCATTGCCGTCTATCGGCCCGAGGCTGCCTCTTTGCGGCTGCTCTGGGCTGGGGGCCGACAAACCCTGCCCGAACAGTTCGAGCCCACCCACGAGATCGTGCACCGGGCGGCCCACCTGGCCGAAACGGTGGTGATGTACAGCACCGAGGAGCGCAGCAAAGCCGGTCTGCTGGGCGAGCGCAGCCTGGTGGCGGTTCCGCTGCCGGTCAAGGGCAAGGTGGTGGGGGTGCTGGTGGTGGGCAGTGCCCATACCGACCTCGAGCCGCGCGACGTGCGTTTTCTGGAGGGGGTGGCGGGGCAGCTCAGCCTGGCTATTGACCGGGCCCAGGTCTACGAGGCCCTGCGCGAACAGGAGGCCATCTACCGCACCCTGATGGAGACCCTGCCCGATGCAGTCGCCCTCTACGACGGCTCCAGGCTGCTGTACCTCAACCCGGTGGGCCTGCGCGGGCTTGGTTACGAGCGCCTGGAGGAGGTGGTGGGCCAGCCCCTCACCAAATTTGTTCATCCCGACTCGCTGCCGCGCGTGGCGGAGCGGGTGCAGCGCATTCTGGGAGGGGAACGGGATCAACTCGAGGAAATTCGCTTGCTCACCCGGGATGGGCGAGAGCTCGAGGTCGAGGCCCAGGGGGTGCGGGTGCAGATCGCAGGCCACGAGCAGGTCTTGATCTCCATCCGCGATGTGGGCGAGCGCAAGCGCCAGCAGGCCCGCATCGAGTACCTGGCCTACCACGACCCCCTCACCGACCTCCCCAACCGCCGCAAGCTGTGGGAGGTGGCCGAGAGTATTTTTGTGGCCGACCGGCGCAAGCGCGAGACCCCGGCCCTGATCTACCTCGACCTCGACAACTTCAAGCTGGTCAACGATACCCTGGGCCACCAGGCGGGCGACGAACTCTTGCGCCAACTGGCCCAGCGCATCAGAGAGGTCTTGCGCCAGGACGACCTGCTAGCCCGCATGGGCGGGGACGAGTTCGCGGTACTGCTGCCCTCGGCGGATCACACCTCGGCCATGGCTGCCGCAAGGCGCATTGTCGAGGTGTTTGATTATCCCTTTTCGCTGGGCGAGCACGCCATTCACGCGCAGGCCAGCCTGGGGGTGGCGCTCTACCCCGAGCACGGCCAGACCCTGGATGAACTGGCCCGCGCCGCCGATGTGGCCATGTACCAGGCCAAGCAAGCCCAGACCCAGGTGGCCGTCTACGACCCTGCCCAGGACATCAACTCCATCGAGCGCCTGAAGACCATCCAGCAGTTGCGCAAAACCATCCAGCAGGGCCAGTTCCTCATTCAGTACCAGCCCATCCTGAACATCGCCGAGCGCTACATCAACAAGTGGGAAGCCCTGGTGCGCTGGGAGCACCCCACCCGCGGCCTGCTGCGCCCGGCTGAGTTTGTGCCGCTGGCCGAGGAGTCGGGCCTGATTGGCGAACTGGATCTGGCCGTGCTGAAACAGGCGGTGCAGGACCAGAAGCGGCTGGGTGGCGAGCTGACCATCAACTTTTCAGCCGTCACGCTGGCCCACCCCAACTGGGTGCGGGAGGTGGTGCGTGCGCTGGTGGACGAGGCCCTGCAGCCCAGCATGCTGTGGCTCGAGATCACCGAGTCGGCCCTGCTGCCCGAGCGGCAAAAATGGCTGGGGGGGCTGGTGGCGTTGCGCGGCCTGGGCGTGCGGGTGGCCCTGGACGATTTTGGCATGGGCTACTCCTCGCTGGCCCACCTCAAGCAGGTGCCGGTAGACCTAATCAAGATTGACAAAAGCTTTGTGGCAGAGATCGGCCAAAGCCAGACCTCGGAAGACATCCTGCGGGCCATGCTGCAACTGGCCAGCGCCTTTGGCCTCAAGACCCTGGCCGAGGGGGTGGAGAACCGAACCCAGCTCGAGTGGCTGGCCCGCCACGGCTGCCACTATGCCCAGGGCTACTACATCGGCCTGCCGGTCTCGGTGGAGCAGGCGGTTGAGGCTGCTTTTACCAAAGCCTACTGATCTGGAGAGTTTTGCTGGATCTTATTCAAACCCCACGCGCGGTTTCTTGTATGGGCCAGCCAATAAACCTTTACGGAGAAGAAGGTGTGGGGTTGCAAGGGATTTGCTTCTGCCTCACGGTGTTTGGCAGCAAACACACGTAACTTGAGGCCATGAATACCTTGCTGTTGGGCGCGACGGGGGGCATCGGGCAGGCTCTGGCGCGGGGACTGGCCGGGCGGGTGGGCCGGTTGTGGTTATCGGGCCGCAACGGCGCGGTTCTGGCCGCTCTGGCCCATGACCTGGGGGCCCTGGCCGTGCCCACCGAGCTGGCCCACGAGCTCGAGGTGCAGGCGCTGGCCCAGGAGGTAGGGCCGCTGGATCTGCTCATCTACGCGGCGGGGGCGGTGCAGAAAGCCAGCCTGCGCGAGCAGGGGATGGACGACCTCGAGCGCCTCTCCGCCGCCAACCTGACGGGCCTGGCCCTGGTGCTCAAATACGCCACCTTTAACCCGCAGGCACGGGGGGTGCTGCTGGGGGTTTACCCGGAGCTGATTGCCGTACCGGGTTTGTCGGGGTATGTGGCGACCAAGCTGGGGGCCGAGGGGCTTTTGAACGTGGCCCGCAAGGAATTCTGCCGCGAAGGGGTGCGCTTTTGCCTGGTGCGGCTGCCCGCGGTAGCCACCGGCCTCTGGGGCCCCCTGGGGGGTGCGCCCAAAAACGCCTTACATCCAGACGAGGCTGCGGCGCGTATCTTAGAGGGTGTCCTGAGCGAGCCTATGCCGGACGTGCTCGAGGTCAGGTAGGGGAGGAAGATGCGCAATTGGCTAGTGTTGCTCTGGCTGGCTTTGCTGGCGGGCGGTGCCCAGGCCCAGACCGGCCAGTTCACCATCGAGGGGCGCGTGACCTATGCAGCCAGCTACAACCTGGGCCGCTGGGAGGGCAGCAACACCAGTGTGCGCGGTACGGTGCGCTGGAACCCCCAGACCGGCGAGGCCTCGGGCCAGGTTTGCGTGGAGCTGGGCCGCTTCGATTCGGGCAACCCCTTGCGCGATGCCGACGCGCGGGGGGTCTTCGACGTCAACCGCTTTCCCCTGAGCTGCCTGGAGGTGGAGCGCCTGACCCAGACCGGCGAGGACGCCTTGCTGCTAGGAACGCTGGAAATTAGCGGAACCCGCCGCCCGGTGCGCATAGCCGGCAAACTCACCCACGAGGGCAGCGCCTACCGCTTTGTGGGGGGGTTCAACACCAGCTTCTCGGAATGGAGGCTGACCCCCCCAAGCCTGCTCTTTTTGCGGGTCAACGACCCGGTGGAGGTGCGCCTGGAGGCTCGAGCGCTCCCGCGTTAAGTAAAGCGAAGTTAAAGAACCTTCTGCACCTGGGGCAGGGGGGCCTTGATACCCTTAAAACCCGGAGGGATTCCATGCAGAAACGAACCGCCCTGCTCCCGGTTCTGCCCTGGTTGCTGCTGGCCTGCAACGCCCTCGAGGCCGCACCCCCCGTCGTACCCCCCGACCAACCCACACCCGTTGCGGGGCAGGCCTGCCCCGACTGGGTGCACAACCGCCACGTGGTCAAAGGCCCCGATGGCGAGCTGTACCCCACCTGGCACCCCCAGGTAGACCCCGAGTACGGGTGCTACTTCGACCACGACCACGGCGACGACCCCCGCACCAGCCTGGCCAACCCCGAGCTGCCCCCCTTTGGTTACGTGGGCAAGCTGGCGGGTATGCCGGAGGCCCACGAGGGTTTCAAGGTCTTCGTAGCCAACCGCGGCACCCGCAACGACGAAGACCGGGTGGCCCTGACCAGCACCCGCATCGTGGCCCACATGGGCACGGGTGGGGTGCGCCGCTACAGCGTGCGCCAGCACTCCTTAATGTTCGACCTGGTGGCCCCCAGCGGGCACCGGGTGAGTGTGCAGGGGATGGCCGACACCGGCCTGGTGGGCTCCATCTGCCAGCGCGACCTCACCCTGGGCGACGCTGACCCCAGCAACGACATTGGCCGCACCGTCATGACCCTTCCGGGAACCGGCTGCCATAGCAACAGCCCCGGCTCGCTCTACGAGATCTGGGCCTTCAAGCTCCGCCTGGCCGATATGGCCGAGGTGGTGGCCTCCACCGCCGTCTTCGACCCCATCACCACCATGAACCCTGCCAACCTCGCCGAGCTGCACTACACCGAGCAGGTCTTCAGCGGGTTTAGCGGGTTGCGCGGCTGCGACCGCGAGGCCTACCACGGCCCGATCTACTGGTACAACCGCAACGGTCCCGAGGTCTTCTACACCGATGCCTTTGGGCGGCCTGGTGGCCCCATCCGGCAGTTGGTCTCGCGCCACGATGATGTGGGCATCTGGATGTCGCAGCGTTCGGATGGCTTCCAGAACCAGTTCAAACTGATCAGCAAACACTGTGCGCCTGGGCTGGGGCTGAAAAACTAATCCAGGGGCTCCCGGCCTGATCCGGTGCTCTGGGCTGCTCGAAGCCGAGGCTTACGCAGGACAGGTGCGCCCCTGCGCTAGTCGAAGATTTTGCCGGGGTTGAGCAGGTTGTGGGGGTCGAAAAGCCGCTTGATCTGGCGCATCCAGCCCAGGGCCGGGCCGTGCTCCTTGGGCAGGTACTTCTTTTTGCGCAAGCCCACCCCGTGCTCGCCGGTGCAGGTGCCGCCCAGGGCCAGAGTGTGCTCTACCAGCCGAAGGGAGAACTCCTCGGCTCGCGGGTCGCCCGGCTCGCAGACCACCAGGGTGTGAAAGTTGCCGTCGCCCACGTGTCCCAGGATGTTTCCGGTCAGGCCCAGTTCGCGCAGCAAGCGGCTGGAATAGGCCACCAGATCGGGCATTTTGGAGATGGGCACGGCGGTGTCGGTGGAGAGGTACTCCTTGCCGGGAAACAGGTTGACCAGGGCCCAGTAGGCCTGGTGCCGGGCCTCCCACTGGGCAGTGCGCTCTTCCTGGGTGCGGGCGGCGTCTATGCTGATGGCCCCGGCCTCTCGCATGAGCTCGAGGGCCAGGTGGGACTCGGCCTCGAGGGCCGCGCGGGTGGAGGAGTGAAACTCCACGAACAGGACGGGTTTTTCTGGGTAGTTGCGGCCCAGGTAGCGGTTGATGGCTTTGATGCCGATCTCGTCCACCAGCTCGAGGCGGGCCACCGGTAGCCCGCTGACCATCACGGCGTAGGCGGCCTGGGCGGTGTCGGTCAGGTTTTCGAAGAAGACCCGCAGGGTGTGGATGTGTTCGGGGATGGGGTGCAGCTTCAGGGTGAGGCGGGTGATGATACCCAGGGTGCCCTCGGAGCCGATGAAGAGGTCTTTCAGGTCGTAGCCGGCGCTGGTCTTGCGCACCCCCCGGCCCAGCTCCAGCACCTCGCCATTGGCCAGCACAACCTGCAACGCCAGCACGTTCTGGCGCATGCCTCCATAGCGCACGGTGGTGGTGCCCGAGGCGTTGGTGGCGGCCATCCCGCCCAGCGAGGCGTCGGCACCGGGGTCTACCGGAAAGAACAGACCTGTGCCCTTGAGGGCTTCGTTCAGGGCCTTGCGGGTCACACCGGGCTCCACCACGGCCAAAAAGTCTTCGGGGCGAACCTCCAGCACCCGGTTCATGCGGGAGACATCCAACGAGAGCGCTTTCCCCTGCGGAATAACCTGGCCCTCGAGGCTGGTTCCGGCCCCAAAAGGCACTACGGGAATGCGATGTTCGCGGGCCCAGGCCAGAGTGGTTTGAATGTCGGGAAGATTTTCGGCGTAGACCACGGCAATAGGGGGGTGGTGTGTCGGATAGCTTTCATCTTTGCTGTGGGCTTCCAGGTCGGCGGGGGCGGTGCTAACCTTTAGGGGCAAGAGGTGTTGCAAGCTTTCCACCATGGCTCTAGCCTAACCGAACCAGACCGATGGTGAACACGTGACTTGGAGCCCTCGAGCGGGGTGATATTTGAACCATTAGAGAAGACTTAAGCGTTACGCCGATGGGTTTGGTGACGGATGCGCCCAAAGACTTGGCATTAACTGCTACCCTTGCTCGTAGTGATGAGCGCTTTGACGAACACACACCAACCTACTGCACGTGAGAACCTACAACAACTGCTGCGCGAAGCCTGGCACAAGCTTGCACTGCAACCCCTGGAGTCAACGGCCCCGGCGCGACGCGCCGAGCACTTGGCCCGCTGCGCAGGGGAGAACCGGGCCTGGGCCCAGAGCCTGTTTGTATGGGGGGTAGCCAGTTTATATGAGGGGGGAACCCACGAAGCCATCACGCTGTTGTCGAGGGCCCTGGCTGTTTACCGATTTCTGGGCGATGAAGAAGGCCAGTGGTCTTGCCTTAAGGCCATTGCCCTGGCCTGGAGCCATGCTGGGGACACAACCCAGGCCCTCGAGACCCACGCGGCTGCCAACAGCTTTAAGCGTCAGGCAGAGTTTTCAGCCCGAGCAAACTGGCTGCGCTGGTTTACCGATTGACGCTGGCTGCCCCGGACTGTCAAGGCCAAACTTCTCTTTTTGCCGTCTGGGACGGTTTATTTGCGCTTGACCAGAACGCCTGTTTTGGTGCAAGCTAAAGTATGGCAAGCCTTAGACGGGAAGTGTGGCAAGACGTAGAGGTGAACCTGGAGCTTTCGCTCGAGTTCGACCCTGAGGAGTTTTTGCGGCGCTACCCAGGGCTCTCGCTGGTGCTGGCCGAGCTGCTGGTGGGGCCGCCGCGGCGCTGGCGCGACCCCGCCGAACTGCTGCCCTATGCCGGTTGCAAGAGCCTCGAGGCCAAGCTGCCGCGCCTGCGCTTCAGCCCGCTGGAGACCCGCTCGCTGGGTCAGGCCCTCGACAAGCTGTTCACGGCGATTGAGTTCAGCATTGTGGGGCATAAGGTGATGGCAGTACCGCCGCCCAGCCGGTTTATCGAGCTGCCCGAGGGTTGGCGGGCTCGGAGCGGGGTCTGGCTCTGCCACCGGCCACTGGCTTAGATGCCCAGACCGATTTGACCCATACCTAGCCGGAACGACTGATTGGATAACGCTCCAAATTCTATTGGGCCATATTCGCCATCTGTCCAAAAATGCCCTAAGCTGGAGTGGCGTAGCCGGATGCTGCGCGGGTTATGCCGCAACGAATTTTGCTGGTTTACACAAAGGCAGGGGGTGGGCACTTTGCCCTGGCGAAAAATCTACACAAACTGCTGACCGAGCTCGAGCCCGAGTCCGAGGTTCGCCTGTTCAATTTTTTCGATGTGGGGCCGCGCTGGATTGCCCAGGCCATTCAGGATGGCTACAACTTTGCCGTCAACAAGCAGCGCTGGCTCTTTACGGTCTTTCAGGCGTTTTATCAAACCCGCCCGGCCATTCAGTCCTTTGCGCGGGTGCTGGGGATGCGCCTGGCGCCGGCCATCAACGAGTACCTCGAGGAATTTCGTCCCGATAAAATCATCTACTGCTACCCGGTGAACCACGGCTTTCGCCGGCTGCCCTACGTGCGCAAGCACAAGCCCAAAACCCTCACCGTAGTAAGCGATATTTTTAGCCCGCACCTGTACTGGTTCATAGACACCAAAGACCAGTACGTGGTGGCCAGCCCCGAAGCCTACAGCATCGCGCGGCGTTACCGGGTGCCCCCGGAAAACCTGCACTTCTTCCAGACCCTCATAGACCCCAAGTACAACAAGCCCCTCGAGCCCGCCCAGGTAGCCCGGCTGCGCGAGGAATGGGGCCTGGTTCATCCCTACACCGTGCTGGTGACGGGGGGTGGGGCCGGCCTAAAAATTAGCTTCAAGCTGGTGCGCGAGCTGATCAAAATCGAGGGCATCAACGTGGTGGTGGTGTGTGGGTATAACCAGAAGCTTTACCGGCAGCTCGAGGCTTTCAAGCAAAAGCACCGGCTATCTAACCTGATTCTGTTCGGCTTCACTCAGCAGATGTACGAACTGATTAATGTCTCCGACGTGGTGGTTTCCAAAGCCGGCCCTGCGACCATCGCCGAGGTGCTCTCCCAGCACAAAGACCTGATCGTCTGCGATTATGTATGGCCGCAAGAGTACGGCAACGTCGAGCTAATCCGGCACGAGAAGCTGGGGTATTACATCCGGCAGCCCCGCAAAATTGCCGACAAAATCCGGGAACTCAAAGACCGGCCCCCCGAGCGCAAAACCCTCAACCTGCAAAACGACATCGTGCGGCTGGCCGAGTATATCCTCAGGCTTTAGGCTTTTCGCCCAGAATCTTTTCGATTTTGTCCAGCGCTTCCTGGGGCAGGTCGACTCCGGCGGCGCCCAGGCTCTCCTCGAGCTGCTCGGGCTTGGTTGCGCCAGTAATGGCGCTGCTCACCCCTTTTTGCCGCAAGACCCAGGCCAGGGCCAGTTGGGTGCGGGTGAGGCCCAGCTCGCTGGCTACTTTCTTGAGGGCCTTGACCTTCTTGACGTTTTCCTCGGTCAGGAAGCGGTTGCCGAACTGCGGGTAGCGCTCGAAGCGGCTGTCTTTGGGGACGCCCTTGTCGTAGCGCCCGGTGAGCATACCCATAGCCAGCGGGCTCCAGACCACCATACCCATCCCGAAGCGCTCGGTCTCGGGCAGGATTTCCTGCTCCACCCGCTCGCGGTAGAGCATCGAGTACTGCGGCTGCTCCACTACGGGCGGGTGCAGGCCGTTGTTGCGGGCAAACTGCACGGCCTCCACGATGCGGGCCGCCGGCCACTCGGAAGTACCCCAGTACAGCACCAGGCCCCGGTCTACCAGGTTGCTCATGGTGCTGACGATTTCCTCCATGGGCACCTCGGGGTCGTAGCGGTGGCAGAAGTACAGGTCGAGGTAGTCGGTGCCCATGCGCTTCAGGCTTCGCTCGAGGCTTTCCCGCACGTGCTTGCGCGAGAGGCCCCGGCCGTTGGCGTCGTCGCTGGTAGGCCAGAAAACCTTGCTAGACAGCACCAGCTCGTGGCGGGGGAACTGCTCCAGCAGGGCCTTGCTCATCAGCTCTTCAGCCAGCCCTTTGGCGTAGACGTCGGCGTTGTCGAAAAAGTTAATCCCGCCCTCGTAGGCGATGCGGGTGATGGCCTTGATGTGCTCGAGGTCCTGCACCGCGTCGCCGTAGGTGACCCAGGCCCCCAGCGAAATTTCCGAAACCTTCAAGCCCCACTGACCAAGTTTGCGATAGCGCATGGGCATAGTAACCTCCGCCCGCCATCTTATCGCGGGTCACACCGGTGATTGGGATTTGGGTTACCTCGGCTCCTCGAGCTCGATGACCGCCGCCGGGGCCACGAAGCCCACCGACTTGTGGGTGCCGTCGCAGAAGGGCTTATTGCCCGAGTGCCCACAGCGGCACAGCGAGACCCTGGGCTTCTCGATGACCACCTCCTGGTCCCCCTGACGGAAGACGTACCTGCCGCCGGTTTCGATGCCGATGGAGCCATTCTCGCGAAACTCGATTTTCATGGATGCAATTCTAACCGTGTCTACTGTGTGGTAGAAATGGGGTAGCAGCACACCGCCTGGGTTTGACCTGGAGGCGCAGGCATTCCAGAATACTCTGGATGTATACCACCCGCCTGGCTTACGTACACCTGACCGTGCGGCACCTCGAGGCCGCCGTTACCTTTTACACCCGTTTCCTGGACTTGCAGCTCTCCGAACGTTTTGGCAAAACCGCCCTGCTGGTCTCCTCGGAGAACGATGCCCACTTCGAGCTGGCCCTTAGCGAAGGCACGCCATCGGGCTCGGTGGTGCTGGGGTTTGCCATTCTGTCCGAAGAGGACTTCCGAGCGGCCCAGGATTTTGTGCGGCTCGAGGGGGTGCCCTTCCGGCTGGAGGATCGCGGGATCGCCTGGGTGCTGGGCCTGCAAGACCCCGATGGCAACACGGTAGAACTGTTCCTGGATCGCCGCGCATCGGGGGGGCGGGCCTTCTGGCGGGGCGAGAGCGCCCCTCTCTGATTGTTTCGTCGCCCGGGCGTTTTTCTGGGATGCACGCTGGCATAGGGTGCGCCACCAACTGTGGCTTTATACTGGGGCCAAAGCAAGGAGGAAGTGTGCGCATACTGCGTTTTCTGGGGCGTTTGTTGTTGTTGCTGATTGGACTGGCGCTGGTTCTGGCTGTGGGGGGTTGGTTCTGGTTGCGGGCGGCCACCATTCCGCAGCACACGGGGCGGCTGGCCCTTAAGGGTCTCTCGGCGCCGGTGGAGATGAGCCGCACTGCCGAGGGCATACTGCACATCAAAGCCCAGACCGACGAGGACGCGTTCTTCGCCCTGGGTGTAGCCCACGCCCAGGATCGCCTGTGGCAGATGGAGTTCCAGCGCCGGGTGGGGGCCGGGCGGCTTTCCGAGGTGATTGGGAAGGCCACCCTGGAGCAAGACCGCTTCCTGCGCACCTGGGGCTTCTACCGCGCTGCTGAACAAGCCTATGAGGGCCTATCGCCCTATGCCAGGTCGGCAGTGGACGCCTACGTGGCGGGCATCAACGCCTACCTGGCCACCAACCCGCCCCTGCCGCTCGAGTTCCGCCTGCTGGGTTTCAGGCCCGAGCCCTGGAAGCCCGCGGATGTGCTGGTCTGGGCCAAGATGATGTCCTACGACCTTTCGGGCAACTGGCGCAGCGAGCTGCAGCGCCTGCAGTGGGCGGCCAAAGGCATGCCCGTGGCGCGCATGATGCAGCTCAAGCCCCCTTACCCCGCCGATGCGCCCACCGTGCTGCAGGCCGAGGATTTACAACTCCCTCCGCCAGCAAAGCCGGATGGGGAGTCGGCCCGTTCCCTCCTCAGCCTGGCATCCCGGCTGCCCCAGGCTCTGCACCTGCCGGGGGAGCTAATGGCCCGGGCCTCCAACAACTGGGTGATTGGCCCCGCGCGCACCGTGAGTGGAAAACCCCTGCTGGCCAACGACCCCCACCTGGGGCTGGGTGCGCCCTCGGTGTGGTATCTGGTGCATATCGAAGCCCCCACCTACAGGGCCATCGGTAGCAGCTTTCCGGGGCTTCCGGCGGTGGTGATTGGCCGCAACGAGCGCATCGGCTGGGGGGTGACGACAGTTGGGGCCGATGTGCAGGATCTGTACATCCTGGAGGAAGTTCCAGGTGGCTACCGCTACAAGGGACAGACGGAGCCCTGGCGCACCCGCACCGAGGTGATCAAGGTCAAAGGCGAACCCGACGTGACCCTCGAGGTGCGGGAAAGCCGCTACGGGCCGGTGATCAACGATGTGGTCAGGAACCCCGGCGCCAAGCCGCTTTCGTTGCGCTGGACCAGCCTCGACCCCACCGACCGCACCATGGAGGCCTTCCTGGGGATCGCCCGCGCGCAGAACTGGGAAGAGTTCAAGGCTGCCTTAGCCCTCTACAACGCGCCCAGCCAGAACTTTGTTTATGCCGATGTGGACGGCAATATCGGCTATATGGCTCCAGCCCGCTTCCCCATCCGCCGGCCCGGCCACTCGGGCCTGATGCCGGTGCCGGGCGACGGCAACTGGGACTGGCAGGGCTACCTGCCCCAGGATCAGTGGCCGCAAGTCTATAACCCCAAAGAGGGCTTTATCGTCACCGCCAACAACAAGGTGACCGCCCCCAATTACCCGCACACCATCTCGCTGGAGTGGGAGGAACCCTACCGGGCCCAGCGCATCCGCGAGCTGATACTGGCCAAGGAAAAACTCTCCCTGGAAGACATGGTCGCCATGCAGCAGGACATTACCAGCCTCTTGTACCGGGAGTTTAAGCCGGTTTTGGAGCTGCTCAACCCACTCTCGGAGAACGCGCGCCAGTGGAAGGCCCGTTTGCTGGCCTGGGATGGGGTGATGCGGGCCGAGCAGGTCGAGCCCACGGTCTTCCAGGCCTGGTACACCGAGCTGACCCGCTTGCCCAGCAAAGAGGTGGAGCAGGAGTTCTGGGAGCAGCCCCGCTACCTGCTGGCCGCCATGCGCCAGGGCGACCCGGCCTGCCAGACGCCCGATACCCAGACCTGCCTGGAATTTGCTGCCCTCGCCCTCGATAAGGCCCTCGACCGCTTCAGCAACAACCCCCCGCGCTGGGGCGAGGTGCACCGGGCCACCTTCCCCCACGCCATTCTGACCAACGTCTCGCCGCTCAACCGCCTCTCCGACCGGGCCGTGCCCCACGGGGGCGACCGCTACACCCTGAACCGGGCCTCCTACGACCCCAGCACCTTCCGCATGACGGTGGGGAGCAGCTACCGGCACATTCTGGATTTTGCCGATCTGGAGAACTCGAGGTTCATTCACCCCATGGGCCAGTCCGGTGCGCTTTTGTCGGGCGGATACGACAACCTACTGGCTAAATGGGCGGGGGGGCAGTACCTGCCCATGCGGATGGGGGAGACCAGCTTCAGGACGCGCCAGACCCTCGAGCCCCTACGCTAGGGCGGCACGGTTCAGGGCTTGACGTGCTGTCGCTCGAGTTTTAGTGTACTAGATAGCTAGTGCACTAAGGAGGTGGCTCGATTGTGGGACTTGGACGTGGAAGCAGGGCCGATTTATGCGCAGATCGTACGGGGGGTGGAGCGGATGCTGGCCAATGGGCAGTTGAAACCAGGGGATAAGCTGCCCTCAGCGCGGGAGCTGGCGGCGGCCTTGAAGGTCAACCCCAACACGGTGATGCACGCCTACGGCCAGCTCGAGATGGCCCAGATCGCCGAGACCCGGCGGGGCCTGGGTACTTTTGTGCGGGAGGATGTAAACGTGGAGGGTATCCGGCTTCGCATTCTGCACGAGGCC
Source organism: Meiothermus sp. (assembly GCF_026004075.1). NCBI lineage: Bacteria > Thermotogati > Deinococcota > Deinococci > Thermales > Thermaceae > Meiothermus > Meiothermus sp. Next base: position 819,807 of record NZ_BPIK01000001.1, read on the forward strand.
GCCCAGCGCTTCTGGTTGGAGGTACAGAGCCTGGGACTCAGTCTCGAGGAGGCCCTCAAAGCCCTTAGAAGCCTGGGCCCCAACAGCGGCGGGGAGGTGCAGTGATGCTGGCCCGACTAATTGGCGTGACCAAGCGCTATGGCAAAACCGAGGGGGTGCACGACCTGAGCCTCGAGCTCTACCCAGGGCAGGCGGTGGGGCTTTTGGGCCTGAACGGCTCGGGCAAGACCACCACCCTCAAGCTCCTGGCCGGGATGCTTTTTCCCACCCAGGGCCGGGTGGAGGTGCTGGGAAAAACCCCACGCGAGAACCGGGGCCAGATTGCTTATCTCTCCGATGCCGACAACCTGTACGCCTGGATGACCCCGGACGATGCCGAACGTTTTATGCGGGGGCTGTACCCCGACTTCAACCCCAGGCGCTACCGCGAACTGCTGGCCTTCCTGGAGGTGCCGCAGCGCAGCTACCGTGCGATGTCGCGGGGGCAGCGGGCCCGTCTGCGGCTGGCGATGGTGCTGGCCCGCGACGCCCGGCTGTTTCTGCTCGATGAACCGCTCTCGGGCATAGACGTGATCTCGCGCGACCGCATCCTCAAAAGCCTGGTGCTGGAGTGGCGGGAGGAGGCCTGCTTGGTGCTCTCGACCCACGAGGTGAGCGAGGCCGAGGGAATTTTTGAACGGGTGCTGCTCTTGAAGGAGGGCCGCCTGGCCCTGGATGCCAAGGCCGAGGATTTGCGGGCCAGGGGACAGAGCGTGAAGGACGCCTTTATCGAGGTTTTGGCTTGATTGGAACGGAGAGGCGGATGGCAGGAGAGTATCCACTGAAGCCCTGCACGCTGCAATCGTTGATCTGGCTAGGAGGTAGATCTTAATGAACACGTTTTTGACTTTGCTCTGGCTCGAGTTTCGCAAGTTTAGCGGTTTCGGACTTGCGCTTTTGGTGGTGGGGGTGCTCTGGTTTTTTGTGGCCCGGCAGTTCTTCGAGTGGAACGGGAGCAACCTCGAGTCTGCCGCTGCTGTACTTGGCATAACCTTTTTGAGCGCATTTGTGGCTAGCATGGCTTTTCTGGTAGCCCTCGCCCAGGATTTCGCACGCGAGTACCGCGCTGGGCGCTGGGCACTGCTGCTGGGCTCACCCCAGCCGGGCTGGCTGCACTTGGCGGTCAAAGCGCTGTTTGGCCTGATAGTGTTGACCCTCTTCAACGGGGGAATGTGGCTGGTGCAAGCTTTCTGGCTTGGCCAAGCTGGGGTCAACCTGCCCTTCAGCTTGGGGGCTAGTATGTGGCTCTATTTGCTGGGGGGGCTGGCGCTGGTAATCCCGGCGCTTTTCACGGGTCTTTGGATTGCGGCCTACATCCCCGGCAAGGCCACTACCCTGGCTTTCTTCATCGGCGCGATTGGACTGGGGCAAGTACTGGAGTGGAATGCGCGGCTCTTTGGTAACTGGTTTTACCAACTCCTGCCGCCCTGGAAACTGCCCGCGCCCAGTATTGAGCAGAACCCTATGGTTCGTTTGCAGTTGGAACGCTTTCCTGGCCTGCCCACCGAGGGCTTCGTGCTTTTGGCGGTGCTAACAGTGCTGTTCTTTTTGGCTGCCAGCCGCTTGTGGCAGGAAGTGGAGGCTTGAGATGCCCAATGCGCATTTTGGAACTGTCGAGGTCATCGTGTTTGGGGTGGTGTTTGCCTGGCTGGCCTACGCGGGCTACCGCCTGTGGACGGCCACCTTCAGCCCGACGGCCCGCTGGGTGGGTGTTGCGTTTGTGGCCCTGGCAGCTTTAGGGCTGGCCCAGGATCTGTTCGATCTCAATCGGCAGTCGGTTAATGCCGGGGTGGTGGTGGCCGATGCTGGTGTGGTGAGTGGGGTAGTGGTGGTGAGCGGTGGCGGGGTCTGTATCCAGTGTGACCGTCGCCTGGACGGTGGCAGATACCGCTTGCGCGGTGGCTGGGTTGCGGGGGAGTATACCCTGCGACCGCAGGGGACTCAGCCCTATGCCATCGGGTACGAGAGTGGCGTGGCGCGCCTCGAGGACACCCCTTTGAAGCCTGGCTGCACCACGGGTTTTATATCCGAAGAAGCCCGGCTGGAATTCGCCGGTGCCAGCGAGGTGGTGCTCGAGGTGGGCCCCGGGGCTAGCTGTGTAAACTGAGCTGTAGCGCAATCTACCCGATGACGCAGGCACAGACTTAGACCATGAGGTGAGGAAAGATGCTGGATGTACTGCTGCAACCTACCAACTTTTTTCGAGCCCTGGCCGAGCGCAAACCCAACCTGGTAGCCCCCTTTTTCATCGTGATTGCGGCCACCGCAGCGGCTTCGCTGGGGCAGGTGTTGCTGGTTCGATTATTGCCCGGCCTGCTGCCTGGGGGCTGGGTGGTGCAGATGGTGCTGGCCCTGGTGGGCGGGGTGGTGGTCGGCATGATCCTCTGGGGACTGGGCGGGCTCATCATTCGCCTGCTGGCCGGGCCGGATAGCCGGGCCTGGGAGGTGTATGGCTGGGCCAACGTCCCGGCCTTGCTGGTGGGGCTGGTGCTGATCCCCTTTGGGGCTTTGTTTCCAGTAACCGCCGATCTGCCCCCGGTGCCGCCCATGACCGATGTCGAGGCGGTGCGGGCCTGGCAGCGGGAGTACCAGCAGGTGGTGGGCTCTGCATTGGGAACCCGTGTGCTGCAAGGATTGGGGCTTCTGGCTTCCGTCTGGTCGTTCTGGATTATCTGGTCGGGCCTGCGGGTGCTGGCCCCGGCTCGAGCCCTCTGGGCCACGCTGGCAGTGGCTGCGGTTTCGTTGGCTTTTTCGTTGTGGGGTATCCTGGCTCAGGGTTAAGGGCTGCAACTGGAGGCAATAAGCATGAAACGTTGGTTCTGGGCTCTTTTGGTAGCCCTGTCGCTGGGTTTGACCCTGCTGGGCCTGCTGCGCCCGAGGGCCGAGCAGGGCCTTTCCGTCAACGTGGTGCGGGTGGAGCGGGGCGAGTTTATTCGGGAAGTACGGGCCAGTGGCACAGTAGAGGCGCGGGTCTATACCCTGACCTTCTCGCGGCCGGGGCGGGTAGCCGAGGTGCGGGTGAAGGAAGGGCAGGCGGTGCAGGCCGGTCAGGTGCTGGCGGTGCTCGAGACCGTCAACGAAACCGCACAGCTTCAGGCCGCCCGCGAGAGCCTGCAAGCCCTGCAGGCGCGGGCCCAGGCCCAGGAGACCGAGTTTGCCAGCAACCGCACCCGCTTGCAAAACCAGCTCCAGGAGGCCCGGCGCAACCTAGGCCTGTTGAAAGCCCTGCTGGCCGTGGGCGGGGTGGCTGCCAACGAGGTGCGCCAGGCCGAGCGCCAGGTCAGCGACCTCGAGGCCCAGCTGGCCAGCCTGCTGCAAAACCGTATCAGCACCCAGCGTGAGCTGCAGGCCCAGCTTCAGGCCCGGCAGAACGAGCTTGCAGCCCTGGAGCGAACCATCGCCCAGTCCACGCTGCGGGCCCCGGTGGCGGGGGTGGTCTCGAGCGTGGGCTTCCTGGTGGGCGTCGAGACCACCGCGCCCAGCGGCAGTGGAACCTCGCTCAACACCCCGGCCATCCGCCTGGTGGAGGCCGGGAGCCTGCGCGTACAGGCCCGCTTATCCGAGGCGGAGATTCCCTTGGTGCGCCCCGGCCAGCCGGTGCGGATCGAACTCGACGCTGCCCCGGAGCAGCCCTTGCAGGGCAAGGTGGATCGCCTGGGGGTACAGGCCGAGGTGGCCGGTGGCGGAGGGAGTGCGGTGTTGCCGGTGTTCATACGGTTTTTAGACCCGCAGGCCGAGGCGGTGGCCCGGCCCGGCCTGACCGCTACCGCCAACATCACCACCCTGCGCCTGCCCAGCGCGCTCAAGATTCCCCTCGAGGCCCTGGTCGAGGAAGAAGGCAGGCGCTTTGTCTGGGTAGTGGATACCCAGAGCCGCACAGTGCGCAAACAGCCCATCGTGCTCAAGGCCCGCAACCTGACCCAGGCCGCGGTGGAGGGGCTGGCCGAGGACAGCCTGCTGGTCTCGCTGCCGCCTGAAACCCTCAAGGAAGGTAGCAAGGTCAGCTACCGCCTGCCCGAGGCCGAGGAGCGCTGATGCCAGGCGGCAGGAGCGAGGATGGATATGGTTGCTTCCCAGCGTGAAGAAGTACCGGTGGTGGAGATGCGGGGTGTGACCAAGGTCTACCGCTCGGGCTCGAGCACCCGCACGGTGGAAGTGCGCGCGCTTGCAGGCGTCGACCTAACTATCTACCCCGGCGAGTACGTGGCCCTGATGGGGCCTTCGGGCTCGGGCAAGTCGACCCTGATGCACATCATCGGCCTGCTCGACACGCCCACCGAGGGCGAGTACCGCCTGGGGGGCGAGCCGGTGCGCGGTCTGGGCGAGGCCCAGCTGGCCCGCATCCGCAACCAGCGGGTGGGGTTTGTGTTCCAGGCGTTTTTTCTGCTGCCGCGCCTGACCGCGCTGCACAACGTGGCCCTGCCCCTGGTCTACCGGGGACTGCCGGCGTCGGAGCGGCTTAGGCGGGCCCGGGAGGCGCTCGAGGCGGTGGGTCTGGGCGACCGTCTCGACCACCTACCCTCCGAGCTTTCGGGGGGGCAGAAGCAGCGGGTGGCTATCGCGCGGGCCCTGGTGCAGGAGCCCGACTTGTTGCTGGCCGACGAGCCTACCGGCAACCTCGACTCCAGGTCTTCCGACGAGATACTGGCCCTGTTCGACATGCTGCACCGCCAGGGCAAAACCATTGTGGTGGTGACCCACGAGCCCGATGTGGGGGCCCGGGCCCAGCGCATCGTGCGGCTGCGCGATGGCCGGGTGGCCGATGGAGGCACGGTATGAATCCCGCCAAGGATGCCCCCCTCAGCTCAACGCGCGGAGGCCAGTCCGGTATGAACCCGCTCGAGAACTTCCGCATGGCCTTTGAGTCGCTGTGGGGCAACAAGCTGCGCAGTTTTCTGGCCTTGCTGGGCATTGTAATTGGGGTGTTCGCCGTCACGGCCATGATTTCTCTGGGCCAGATGGCCACGGCAGGCATCACCCAGGACCTCGAGGCCATCGCCGGTCGTTCGATTTTCGTACAGCCCAACTTCAACGAGGGACAGGACTTCAGCACGGCGCCTATCCGCGAGGAAGATATCCTGGCTTTGCAAACCCTACCCGCCGCAGTTATTCCGCAGCTTTTCACCAGCGCACAGTACGAGGTTCGGCCCGGCACGCGGCGCTCCATCCAGCTCCAGGGCACGCCCGGCGACCTGCCCCGGCTCGACCCCACCAACAAGCTGGCTAAAGGACGCTACTTCAGCGAGGCCGAAGCGCGGGGAGGGCTGGCGGTGGCGGTGCTATCCGACCGGGCGGCCCGCGATTTGTTTCCTGGCCGCGAGGCGGTGGGCCAGGTGGCCCGGCTGTACTACCCCGGTGGGGCCCGCCTCGAGCTCACCGTGGTGGGGGTCTTGCAGCCACCAGGGGGGCTGTTTGGGGGGCTGGGGGCGGCGGCGACCGTTTACGTCCCCAACGAGCTAATCTGGAACACCTCGCCCACCGCCCGCAAGGGCCAGTACGATTTTGTGGTGCTCTCCCTCAAAAAAGGGGCCGATGCCAGGCAGGTCACCCGCCAGGTGCAGCGCATCTTCGAGAGCCGCTACGGCAAGGGCAAGTACCAGATCGCCTCCACCGAGAGCTTTCAGGACACCCTGCGCTCCATCACCCTAATTTTGCAGGCGCTGCTAGGGGCCATTGCCGGGCTTTCGCTCCTGGTGGGTGGTATTGGCATCATGAACATCATGCTGGTAAGCGTAACCGAGCGTACCCGCGAGATTGGCCTGCGCAAAGCCCTGGGCGCGACCTCGAGCCAGATCCGCCAGCAGTTTCTAATAGAAGCGGTGGTGCTCACGCTGGTGGGGGGTCTGCTGGGCGTGGTGCTGGCAGCGGGGCTGCTGCTGATGATCACCGCGACCGTGCCGTTCTTCAAAGTTTTCATCCTCAACCCGGCTACGGTGCTGCTGGCCCTGGCGGTGAGCGCCTTGGTGGGCCTGTTCTTTGGGGTATGGCCGGCGGCGCGGGCGGCGGCCCTCGACCCCATCGAGGCCCTGCGCTATGAATGAGAAAACCAGGGATTGGGAATCCCTGGTTATTGGGTTGGGTGTTTGGGTTTAGCGGAAGTAGAGCCGCGGCCCGAACTCCACGTCGAGGCCAAACTGGCTGCTGCCACCGGCAAAATAAAGTGCGGGCTTCAGCTCAACAAGAAAGTTGAAATTGCCGCTTACGGGGAGCTCGAGGCCGGCCGCGCCGGAGAGAACAAACACGGTAGTGCCCCCAGCTTGCAGGCCCAGCCCACCTCCAAAGTAGAAGTCCAGCCCAGGGTTGCGCAGGAAGTAGAGTGCATCTGCACCGATGCCAAAAGCAGTACCCCCGCTGCTGGTTTGTAGCCCAAACCCGCCGCGCAGGGCCAGCGGGCCTAGTGCGTTCTCAGCGCCCATACGGGCAGAAACGCTCAGGCCGAAGTTAGGTACCAGCGCCATATTTCCGCTGGCAACTTCACCAAACAGGCGTCCCTGGGCAAACGCCCCACCCAAGACCATGGCTACGAACAAGACAAGGAGTTTTTTCATCTTTTTCACCTCCGGGCGGCCCAGTAAAAAAGCCGCCCCGGTAGAGTCTAAAGCATTTAGGTCAAATTGCGATTAAGCTTATACCAAGGAGGCAGTATGCAACGTTGGTTGACGGCGTTGGTTGTGGTTTTGGGGTTTGCTCTGGCCCAGGCTCCGGCAGGCTGGCAGGAAATTCGCCCGGGGGGTGCAGCGGTTTGCTCGGATGGTTCCCCCTGGCGTTTTTATGTCTCCCCGGGGGCCACCGACAAGGTGGTCGTCAATTTTCAGGGGGGTGGGGCCTGCTGGGATGCTGCTAGCTGCAACCCCCAGTCCCGCCTCTACACCACCCGCCTGCAACTTCAGGACTTGCAGGCCGGTCAGGGTATTTTCAACCGCAGTAACCCCGAAAACCCTTTCCGCGACTGGACGCACGTGTTCGTGCCCTACTGCACCGCCGACCTGCACTGGGGCAACAACACAGCCCGTTACGGCGATCTGACCATTCAGCATAAAGGGGCTGTCAACGCCCGCCAGGCGGTGCTCTGGGTCTTCAACAACATCCCTAATCCACAGAACGTGTTTGTTACCGGTTGCAGCGCGGGCGGCTATGGCTCGATTATGTGGGCCCCCTACTTCATGCGCCGTTACCCCAATGCGCAGGTAACACAGCTGGGGGATGCCGCCCTGGGGGTGGCCCCGGCCGCGTTCTTCCCGGTAGCCTCGAGGGCCTGGGGTATCCAGGGTGCGCTTCCAGGCTGGATTGGGGGCCTCGAGCCCGACCGTTTGGGCTCGAACGACCTATACCAAATTTTTGCCAAGGCCTTCCCCAACCGCAGCTTTGCTCAGTACAGCACCCTGGCCGACGAGGTGCAGATATTCTTCTACAGCCTGATTGTGGGCCAGCCACGCCCCACCCCTGAAATTGCCCAGCAATGGGTGCAGGGCGCCCTGGCGAACCTGGCTTCCATCAAACAAGCGGCCCCCAACTTCTACAGCTACCTGGCCCCGGGCAACCAGCACTGCATTATCGGGCGGCCCGAGTTCTACAGCACCCGGGTGGGGGATGTGCGCTTTGTGGACTGGGTGCGCAAGCTGGTATCGGACGGTAAACCCGGCGACGTGGCCCCATCCAGATAAACCGGCGAAACCCAGCCGGACTCATGCTCAGGAGGGGTCGCCCACCCCCTCCCATCCCAGCGCCTTGGTTATTTCCTCAGAGCCAGGCCTCTTTTGAGGAGCAAAGCTGGCAAACCAGTCGCGTAGGTGGGGCTCGAGGCCCACCAGCAGTTTGTGCACCGTCGATTTTCTGAGGGGTGCGGCTTGCAGCAGACCCTGCAGCAAGGCATCGCCCCTTTCCTCCACCAGCCGCGCGGCCTCGGTGGTGAACTGCCCCTGGAACCAGAGCTGGTCGGAAAGCCGCTTGGGTTTGGTCTCGTAGCTGCCCAGGCTGGGCTCACTGGGTGTGAGCTGGGCCAGTAGCAAGCCCCACTGCTTGGCTTTGGGGTAGAGTTCCGGCAAGGCCAGGTGGAGCGCAAGAAGATAGAGGTAGTTAGCCAGAAACTCGTCCACCCAGCGAACCCGGGTGCGCAGCTTCCAGGCCACGGCCACGGCGTGGGCATACTCGTGGCCCAGGTTGAGGTCGAGGAAATCACCCGGCTGGCCCGGCGGTCTGCCGGCTCGCTGGATGGCCGGAACCAGGGCTTCGCGCAGCCGCCAGATCAGGCGCTCGGGGTAGCGGGCCGGTAAAAACAGGTACAGCCCTTCACGCAGGCTGGTGCGCTGGAAGGGGAAGCCGTAGGGGTGTTTGACCCGGGCGGCCCAGTCGGCCTCGTCCAGCACCATCAGGTGTACGGGTGGTATCGGGGCGTAGCGCGCCAGGCCTTTGCGTAAGTCCAGCAGGTAGCTTTGCATGGCCCTGGCCCGCAGAACCGAGCCTTCGGAGGCCTGGATGGGGATGTAGGGGTGCGGGAGGGACTGCACACCCCGATTGTACGGGAGGGGCCTACGGCCTCAGCTCGAGCGTCCAGGTAGGCCCCCAGTCGGCCGGGCGGGTGCTGAGGGGGATGTACTGCTTATCGCGCCAGAGCCAGAGCAGGTTGTCGAAATGCGGGCTAAACACATCAGCAGACTGGCCCATGGGGTAGACGATGCGGCTGTTGTCGGGGTCGGAAAGGTCGAAGAGGGTGCGCAGGCTGGCCCCCGAGGTGTGCTGGAAGGTGTCCTGGTTGTAGTTTGCTACGTTCACGGTGTGCATCGAGCCGGGGGTGGGAATGGTGCGGTTGAACAGGCCGCCGATAAGCGGCGTGGAGGCCAGGGGGGAGGGAAGGCTGGCCTGGTGCAGCCGGCCCCACTGCCAGCCGGAGGGGTCGGGGCCCAGGCGGCGCTCGAGCTCGGCGCCGGCTTTCTCCAGGGCCTGGGCCATAAACTGGGCGCAGTTCCGGATGCCCGCGCTGGCATTCTGGCACCAGCGGCCATCCTCGCGCAGGGTTTTGACAAAGGTATAGGGCACCGGCGGGTAGCGCAGGCCCAGCTCATCCTCCAGCATCCGGGAGATCTCACGGTAGTAGAAGGCGAAGGCCGTGGCCCCCACCGAGTCCAGTTCGGCCCGCAAGTCCCAGTTGCGCACCGCGTTTTGCAGACGTCGGGCTGACTCGCTTTGGGGCTGTAGGGCCAGCAAGCCCGGTAGCAGCTCACGGGCAATGATGGAGTAGGTATCCCCCTGCCAGCGGGCCATGTCCTCGAGGCTGGCCCTGGGCGTAGCCAGAATCAGCTCGCGGATACGCTGGGCCCGGAACACCTCGGTGGTGTAGCTGGAGATGTCCGGCCCCCCGTGCGGCAGCACGCGGTTGTTGGCGCTCGAGACAAACCCCTCCCTGGGATTGACCACCTGGGGTAGCCGCTCAAAAGGCAGGTAGCCCTTCCACTGCTGCCCGGTGCTGGCGCTGGCCGGGAAGCGCCCGTCCCAGTCGCGTATGGGAACCCAGCCCGGTGCGAAATAGCCGATGTTGCCCTCCACATCGGCATACACAAAGTTCTGCATGGGGGCCACGTAGCGCCTCAGGGCCTGGCGGAACTCCTCGGCGTTTTGGGCGCGGTTCATGCCCAGGTAGGCGTCCAGGGTGGTGTCCTGCGGGTCGAGGCCCGTCCAGCGCACCGAAACGGCCTGCTTTTCCGTAGCGATGGCGGCGCCCGCCGTGAGGCCGGGCCGCAGGAAGGCCGGCCCCAGGTCGGAGATCACCGGGCCGTACTCGCTTTCCCGCACGGTGATGGTCACCGGGTCGGCCCCCCGCACCCGGATGGTCTCCTGCCGAACCCGTAGCGGAACCAGGCCCAGCGGGGTGCGGTACGACTCTCCTTCCAAATCCAGCACAAACAGATCCATCACGTCGGGCCGCACGTTGGTGGCCCCCCAGGCCACCCGGTCGTTGCGTCCCAGAAACACCCCCGGCACGCCCGGAATGGTGGCTCCAATAGCGTTGTAGGTGGGGCCGCGCAGGTCGGCGATGTACCACAGCGCAGGGTTTTGCAGCCGCAGGTGGGGGTCGTTGGCCAGCATTGGCTTGCCGGTGGTGGTGCGCGCACCGCTCAGCACCCAGTTGTTGGAGCCCTGGTCGGGGTTTTGGGGGGCAATGCTGAGCTGCCTGGATAGCGCGGCCACCTGCTCGAGCCGCTCCAGGAGGCCAGGGGAGAGTGCGGCTGGCTGGTATACCCGGCGGCTCTGGGCGGGCTCGTCCAGGCTGCGGAGGTCTTCGGGCTGAAGAATGGTGGGCCAGCCCTGCGGATAGGGCCCGCGCAGGTCGTTAAAGCCCTCGAGGCCCACCTTATTCAGGATGAAGGTGTTGTCTATCTCGTCCTGCCAGACCTGCCCCAGATCGTAGGACTGCAGCTTGCCCCAGGCCAGGGTGTCGGCGGGTGTCCAGGGCTCGGGGGTAAAACCCAGCAGGGCAAAGGGCAGGGGCAGGCTGCCCTCGCGGATGAACTGATTGACCCCGGCGGCGTAGGCCTCGAGGGCCCGGCGGGTGAACTCGGTGTGGTTGGGAAGGGAAGCCAAAGCGGCCCGGTAGAAGCCCCAGGTGCGGAAGAAGCGATCCTGCTCGATGGCCCCGCTGCCCAGAATTTCGGCTAGCCGCCCCTGCGCGGCCCGGCGGCCCAGCTCCATCTGAAAAAGCCGGTCGCGCGCGTGCACGTAGCCCTGTGCAAAAAACACGTCCATATCGCTGGCCTGAGCCCGGATGTGCGGAACCCCCCAGCGGTCGAAGGTAATGCGCACCGGCCCCACAAGCCCCTGCACCTGCTGTACCTGATTAACCGGCACGCAGGAAGCCAGCACCAGCAAACCCATAAGCCACAAAAGCCGCCTGTGCATAGTTACTCCTCAGTATATGGAATCGCTGCGGTGTGGGCCGGGCCTGTCGAACGCCCCCGGTGGGTCTTGACCACCCCGGCGGCTTCCAGCTCGCTTATCTCCTCCAAAGAAAGGCCCAGGGCTGCGTGCAGCACCTCCTGGGTGTGCTCCCCCAGCAGCGGGGGGTGTGAACGAATCTGGGCTGGGGTGCGCGAGAAGTGGGCCAGTGGGGAGCCCAGCAGCGGAACCGTCCCCAGCCAGGGGTGCTGCACCTGCTGGCGCATACCCCGGGCCTGGGCCTGGGGCTCGGCCAGTGCCTCGGCCAGATTGTTCACCGGCGTGACCGGAACCCCGGCCTGGGTGAAGCGCTCGAGCCACTCCTTACGCGGACGGGCCCGTAGGATGGCCTCGAGCCTCGGCAAAAGCTCGGCGCGGTGGGTGACCCGGCCCGCGTTGGTCTGAAAGCGCGGGTCATCCCACAGCTCCGGGTGCCCGGTGGCCTCACAAACCCGCCGGTACTGCTCGTCGTTGCCAATGGTCAGCATGAACCAGCCGTCCGCCGCTTCAAAGGCCCCATAGGGGACAATCTGGGGGTGGGCGTTGCCCAGCCGTTCGGGCAGTTGGCCGGTTAGCAGGTAGCTCTGGGCCAGGTTGACCATGGCCGAAAGCCCCACATCAAACAGCGCCAGGTCAATGTGCTGCCCCAGCCCGCTCTTCGCCCGCTCCTGCAAGGCGGCCAGCACCGCCACGGCCCCATGCAGCCCGGTCATCAGGTCTATCCAGGCCACCGGTACGCGCATGGGCGGGCCCTCCGGCGCCCCCGTGACCGACATAATGCCGCACAGGCCCTGCACCGCCACATCGTAGCCCGGTTCCTGGGCGCGGGGGCCGGTCTGGCCGTAGCCGGTGATGGACAGGTAGATCAGCCGTGGGTTCAGCCTGAACAGGGTGGCATAGTCCAGACCGTAGCGGGCCAGGTCGCCGGTTTTGTAGTTTTCCACCAGCACATCGGCCTGCCGGGCCAGTTCCTGCACCATCTGCTGGCCCCTGGGGTCTTTGAGGTTGACCACCACGCTCTTTTTGCCCCGGTTGCAGGAGAGGTAATACGCGCTCTCCCCCTCCGGCCCCAGTTCCCAGCCCGGTTGCTCATCGGGCCCGGCCCGGTTTCCCTCATCCCCCGCCGGGGGGGAAGGGGGTGGCTGTCGTTTTGACAGGAAGGGGGGCCCCCAGCTACGGGTGTCGTCGCCCTTGGGGGGTTCGATCTTCCAGACCTCCGCCCCCAGGTCGGCCAGCATCTGGGTGCAGAAGGGGCCGGCCAGAATCCGGGAAAGGTCGAGTACCTTGAGACCATCCAGCGCGCCCATGCTCGAGATACTAAAGCTTTTATGGGTAGAATCGGCGGCATGAAGGTTCTGATTACAGGCGGAGCAGGGTATATCGGCAGCACCATCGCCAACGCACTCCTCGACACCGGCCATACCCCGGTGCTCCTGGACTCGCTGGTAACCGGGCCCCGGGTCTTTACCGAGGGCAAAATTTTCTACGAGGGCGACATCGCCGACCGGGCCCTGCTGGAGCGCATTTTCCAGGAGCACCCCGATATTCACAGCACCATCCACTGCGCCGCGCGGATTGTGGTGCCGGAGTCGGTGGAGCAGCCCTACCTCTACTACCGCGAAAACGTCTGCAAGAGCCTCGAGCTCTTCAAAAACCTGGAAGAACTCGGCTACCCTCGAGTGGTGTTCAGCTCCTCGGCCTCCATCTACGACGCGGTGCCGGGGTTCAAGGTCACCGAGACCTCGCCGCTCAAGCCCAGTTCCCCCTATGCCCGCACCAAGTACATGATGGAGATGGTGCTGGAAGACCTGTCCAAAGCCACCCGTCTGCGCGGCATTGCCCTGCGCTACTTCAACCCCATCGGGGCCGACCCCAAGCTGCGCTCGGGCATCCACGTGCGCGAACCCAGCCACGTGCTGGGCAAGATGGTAGATGTGGCCCTGGGTAAGCTACCCGAGTTCACCATCACCGGCGTAAACTGGCCCACCCGCGACGGCTCGGGCATCCGCGACTACATCCACGTCTGGGATCTGGCCATGGCCCACGTCAAAGCGGTGGAGCAGTTCGACCAGGTCATCGAAAAAGTGGGCAGCCCCTACGTGGTCATCAACCTGGGCACCGGCCACGGTGTCACCGTCAAGGAGCTGGTGGCCGCCTTCGAGCGGGTCTACGGGCGGCCCATCCCCAAGCGCGAGGCCCCACCCCGCCCCGGCGATGTGGCCGGGGCCTACGCCAACGCCGACCGGGCCCTGGAGCTTCTGGGCTGGAAGGCCGAACACTCGATTGACGAGGGCATCGCCAGCGCCCTGGCCTGGGGCCAGAAACGCAAAGAAATTCTGGGATACGCCTAGCCCATGCTTATGGGCTTTCCAGGGCCAGGGCGTTGAACAGATCGAACAGCAACAACCAGGCCCCCTGCAAGGCGATGGCCCACCCGGCCCCCTGGCTGCGGGGGTCAGGCTGCAGGGCCAGCACCACACCCCCGGCGATGTAAAGAAGATCGAGACCGGCGTTGATATACAGCAGGTTGCGGAGGCTATCCTTGCCCGGCTCGGGCCCCAGCAGCCCCACCAGGGCGATGCCGGAGTTAACCGCCGCCCAGACCGAGTTGGTGAGCCAGAAGGAGCGCTGCCAGGGGTCGTCGCTGGTGAGCCCGACGGTGGAGCCTACCAGGGTCCAGGGTACGCTCCAGGCCAGAAGGCGGACGGAAAGCGCCAGCCCCCGGTAGCCCTCCGGGGCCGGGCCAAAGAGCAGCCGATCCCAGGAGGGTCGTTCGGGCGGCTGGGTCTCCGCCGCATAGGCCATTCCCACCGAAAAGGGGCTTTGCGCCTGGGCCAGCCCCACGAAGGCCAGGCAAGCCAAAAGTGAAAACCAGAGGCCTCTGCGCATGCCTCCAGCTTCGCCGCTCAGTGTTCCGGCGAGTGGGGCTCGGGCAACACTTTGCCGGGGTTCAGGCGGTTGTGCGGGTCGAAGGCGGCCTTGACCCGCCGCAGGGCCTCGAGGGTCTCGGGGTCTACCGCTTCGCTCATAAAGTCGCGCTTCATCAGGCCGATGCCGTGCTCACCGGACAGCACACCCCCGTGCCGCAAGGCCACCCGGGCAATCTCGTGCAGCAGTTCCCAGACCTTCTCCTCGGAGTCCACCCTGGGGTCGTAGAGCACGTTGGGGTGCAGGTTCCCATCGCCAATGTGTCCAAACTGCACCACCTGCAGGCCGTACTGCCGGCCCAGCGCCTCGATGGCCCGCACCACCGCGGGCAGGCTCGAGCGCGGTACGGCAATGTCCTCGTTCAGCCGCTTGGGCTTGATGGCACCAATTGCGGGCGAGATCGAGCGGCGGGCTTTCCAGAGGGCCTCGCTCTCGGCGGCATCCTGGGCAACCCGCACGGTAGCCCCGTACTTCTGGCAGGCCTCGGCCACCCATTGCAGCTCCTCTTCCACGATGAGGGGATCGTCGCCGTCGGTGTCCACCAGCAAAATGGCTGCGACTTCGCGGGGCAGGCCCAGCCGCAGGTAGTCTTCCACCGCGTTGATGCAGCCGTTGTCCACGAACTCGAGCTTGCTCGGCACCGCACCCGCCGCAATAGCTTCCGAGACCGCTTCGGCCGCCTGCCCCACCTCACCAAAGATAGCCATCAGGGTGCGGGTGTAACGGGGGATGGGCTCCAGGCGCAGCCGGGCCTCGGTGATCAGGCCCAGCGTGCCTTCGGAGCCCACCAGCAGGCCCGCCAGGTCGTAGGCCTTGCGCTCCAGGCGGTGTACCTGGCCGGCAAAGTCTACGAACTCGAGCGCCTCCACATAATCGCCGGTCACGCCCTTCTTGAAGCACATGGGCCCCCCGGCGTTCTCGGCCAGGTTGCCCCCGATGGTGCTGGTGCGAAAGGAGGCCGGGTCGGGGGGGTACCAGAGGCCATGCGGCCGGGCCTGCTCGCTGATTTGCTGGGTGACCACCCCCGGCTGCACGGTGGCGGTGCGGGCCTGGGGTTCGATGTGCAGCCCGGTCATGCGGGTGAAGGAGAGCACGATGGACTCCTGAACCGGTACCGCCCCCCCCGAGAGCCCGCTGGCCGCCCCCCGGGCCACGATGGGCAGCCCCACCTGGTTGGCGAAGCGCACCACCTCCACCACATCGGCGGTGCAGGTTGGCAGCACCACCAGGGCCGGGGTTACGCCCATAGCAATGCCGTCGTAGGAGTAGTTGCGCCGCTGGGCCCGCTCTAATAGCACCTTCTCCCGGCCCAGCCGCGCCTGCAATTCCTGGACGGACTGGGCCGGCTGGGTGTAGCTGGGGCGGGACGGGGGCTTGAGGGGCTTTTTCCCGAGGTTGAGGGTCACGCCTATAGCTTATCAGGGCGGCCTCAGGGGCAGTTGTCAATCACCGGAATACCGGGAAAGACCAGCCGGGCCGAGCTGCCGTTGGTGGCAAAAACGGTGAGCTCGAGGCGGGTGGCCCCAATCTGGCGGGGCTGGGGCACCGGGGTAACCACAATGCTCTGCGGCGCTACGCTCAAGGGGGCGGTACCCTGGCTCAAAACCCAGTTCACCGTAATGCGGTTGTTCTGATTGAGGTAGCCGCCGCTTTCGCGGTTCATGCTGAGGGTGTGGGTAGCCTGGCCGGTTGTTTCGCCTACCAGCCTGGAATCCCAGCGGGCAATCCGGGCAAAGTCGTTGTAGCGGAAGCTGTAGGTAAGAGTGGTGAGTTTGTTGTCGCAGATGTACGAGCGCCCGCTGGCATCGCGGTAGTTGCTCTCGTAGCGCAGGTCGGAGATGAGTAGCGTGTCGGAGGGGTTGGTGCCGATGGGGATGCAGCCTACCAGCGCTGTTGCCAACATAGAAGCCAGGAACCATCTTTTCATGATTGAATCTTGGCTCGAGTGCCCCAGACCCTCATAAGAACAACTTAAACCAGGGTTTAGTTTGGGGGCCTGCACAGCAAAATCTAAAGTCCGGCTAAAGTTAGACTATCCCAGTATGAGCTACTGGCTGCTCAAATCCGAACCCGATGTATTTAGCATCGACGACCTGAAAAAGCAAAAAACCACCCTCTGGGACGGCGTGCGCAACTACCAGGCGCGCAACTTCCTGAGGGCCATGGAGGTAGGAGATCTGGCTTTCTTCTATCACTCCAGCACCGAGCCGCCCGGTATCGTGGGGCTATGCCGGGTACTGGAGACCCAAATTGCCGACCCCAGCCAGTTCGACCCCAAGTCGCCCTATTTGGACCCCAGGAGCTCTGTCGAAAATCCGCACTGGTGGACGGTGCGGGTGGGTTTCGTGGAAAAATTCAGACAACCGCTCACGCTGAATTTGCTACGTAAACACTTTAGCCCCGACGAGCTTATTTTGCTTCGCCGGGGCAACCGTTTATCGGTTATGCCGGTGGCAGCCGAGGTCGCAGAGAAGATTATTGCGTTGAGAGCGTTCCGATGATTTTGAAGAGCGGCAGGAACATCCCGGCCACAATCACACCCACGATAAAGCCCAGGAAGATAATCATGAGCGGCTCGATAGCGGCGGTGAGGGCGCTAACGGCTTCGTCTACCTCGCGCTCGTAGAAGTCCGCAATCTTTTGCAGCATAGTATCCAGGGCGCCGGTCTCTTCACCAATGGCAATCATCGAGCTGACCATGGGCGGGAAGACCTGCGGGTGGGCCTGGATGGTGGTGTAGACCGGCTCGCCAGCCTGAATGGCGACTTTGGTTCGCTCGAGGATATCTTCCACAATGGCGTTGCCTGCTGTGCCTTTGGTGATGTCGAGGGCCTCGACGATGTTGACGCCGCTCGAGATCAACAGGCCAAAAGTGCGCGAAAAGCGGGCCAGGGCGCTTTTTTTCATCAGGTTGCCAAAAACCGGGAGCTTTAGCTTAATCTGGTCGATCTGGTGCCGGCCTTTGTCGGTGCGGTAGTAGGCTCGGTAAGCAAAGTACAGCGCCACCGCCATCAAAGCGATAAAGATGGTGCTCTGGCGCAAAAAGTCGGAGATGCCCATTAGGGCTCGAGTCAGCAGCGGAAGCTCCGAGCCCAGCCCGGTTAGAATCTGGGCGAACTGGGGCACAATTCCGGTTAAGAGGAAGTAGGTTACCCCAATAGCAAACACGAATACGATGGCCGGGTAGGTCAGGGCCGAGCGAATTTTGCCAATCAGGGCCAGCTCGTTTTCCAGGAAGGTAGCCAGCCGATCCAGAATGGCGTCCAGCGTACCCGAGGTCTCCCCGGCCCGTACCAGGTTGATGTAGAGACGGCTAAAGAGCTTGTGTTTGCTCAGGGCCTCGCTGAAGTTGGCCCCCCCTTCCACCTCGGTACGAATTTCTTTAAGGATGCTTTGAAACTTCTTCTTTTCGGTTTGCCGCTCCAGAATAGCCAGGGCCTGCACAATCGGCAAGCCCGCGTTCAGCATGGTGGCAAGCTGGCGGCTGAAGATGGCCAAGTCCTTGAGGCCCGGCTGAGGCTCGAGGCCTGGAAGCTTAATTTCGGCCTGCAAGCCTTTCCCCGGCTCCTTTATTTCGGCGATAAACAGCCCCTTTTCGCGCAAGTTGCGGGCCGCCGTGCGCATATCCTCAGCTTCGATGACGGCAGTCACCAACCGCCCCTGTCTATCCCTGGCCTTATATTGATAGGTTGGCATACTCACTCTAGTATAGCCTCGGGAACGAAGTGCGCTGGTGAAAACAGCACATCCCCCTATTTATGGACACCCAGACCCTTAAAGCCCAGATTCTGGCCGTTTTGTTTGCTGCTGGCAGGCCGCTTGCCCTGGGCGACCTCAGTCCACTGGGCACGGAAGACGCGCTACTGCGGGCCATCGTGGCCCTCGAGCACGACCTGAGCGACGGCAAATCGGGGGTGCAACTCGAGCGGGTGGCGGGCGGCTGGCGGCTGGTGGTGCATCCCCTGCACCTGACGGCGGTCGAGCAGGTGTTGCGCCCCACCCCCCCACGCATTTCCAAGGCGGCCCTGGAGGTACTGGCCCTAATTGCCTATCAACAGCCCCTTACCAGAGCAGAGCTGGAAGCTTTGCGTGGCAAGAGCGTGGAAGGGGTGCTCGAGGGACTGATCGAGCGCCAACTGGTGCGGGTAGTAGGAGAGAAGGAAGCTGTGGGACGGCCCAAGCTATATGGAACCACCGACCGCTTCCTGGAAATGTTCGGCCTGGAAAGCCTAGCCGACCTGCCCCCAGTAGGAGAAGGCCCGATTTTGCTGCTGCGCAGCTAAGGTGCGTGCATGGCGCGAAACCAGGCTTCGTTATAATGCCGCAGGTAGGGGAGGGTTATTTGTTGTGACGCTTCGGGTTGATGTGATCCCTAAACCCCCGTATCCACAGCCGGTATTGGTCGTGGATGTTTTTTATGGCAGCGTTGTGGGTGCTTTGCTATCTTCTGGAGCCCGGGAAGTATGGGTTGCCAAGAGCGTGCGGGCAGCGCAAATTCTGGCTGAAGGGGGTGGCTTGCTTCTGGGCGAACAGGAGGGCTTTCCACCGGAGGGTTTTCATGCTGGAGTCTCGTTGCAAATCCTCCCAGGGCTTGGCGTGAAAGGAAAAACCTGTGTGCTGCTGGCCCCGCCGCTGGCCGAGTCGCTGGAGCAGGTTCCGCTCGAAAGCACGCTGGCCTACTTCCGCAATGCCAGAGCCGTTGTGGCCTACGCGGCCGAGCAAAACATCGGCACGGTAGTTGCGGCGACGCAGGCCAGGCTCGAGCCCAGCCTGGCCAATACCGTGGCGGCGGGTTTTATTGCCAAACGTTTACATCAATCGTTGGGTGGGGTGGGCGACCTGCAGGGCGGTGGCCGAATGGCCATGGCGCTGCTCAAGTCTTTCCCAGACCCGCAAGAGTCGCTGGTGCAGTCCGATATGGGTGAGCTGCTTTACCGCGCAGGACGTAGCGAGGAACTGGCCTTGTCCAGCCTGGTTAGCGTGGAAGAGCTAACGCCTAAACTAAAGCAGGTTAAGCGGCTCGAGGCCAGGCAGTACGGCCTGACCAAAGATCGGTTCGGATTTTGTTTCCAGGCGAGGTAGGCGATGCAGCGGGTCGAGATTTTGGGGACACCGGTTGATCTCGTCGACCTCGAGCAAACCCTGAACTGGATCGAAAGCCAGGTAGCCCACCCTGGTTCCCTGTGCGCCCAGATCGTCACCACCAACCCCGAGGCTGTAGTGCGGGCCCAGACCGAGCCGGCCCTCAGGCAAGCCCTTCGGGAGTGCGAACTGATCACAGCGGATGGGGTCGGTATCGTTTGGGCGGTGCAGCTTCTAACTGGACACCGCCTTCGTGACCGGGTGCCTGGCTCGGAAATCCTGCCCGCTGCTTTTGGCCGCTTTGGTTCCGGCTTAAGGGTTTATTTTCTTGGTGCAGCGCCCGGCGTAGCTCTGCGCGCCGCCCAGAACGCCCAGGCCCGCTGGGGCATTCAGGTGTGTGGGGTGCAGGATGGCTACTTCACCAACGAGGAAGACGTGGTAGAGGCCATAAGACAGGCCCAGCCCGATCTCCTGGTGGTGGGCATGGGTGAGCGGCAGGACACTTTTATTCACCGCAACAAGGCCCGATTGGGTGCCAAGGTCGCTATTGGCGTGGGCGGTATGATTGATGTTTTGGCCGGAGAGGTCAAGCGGGTGCCGGTCTGGGCGCAAAAGCTCAAGATTGAGTGGCTGGTACGCATTGCGCTTGACCGTCGGCGCTGGGGCCGATTCCCAAGGTTGCTCCACTTTGTGCGCCTGGTGTTGCGAGAAAAGCTACGCCATCTGTGGCCTAAGGGCACACATCGCGGCATCTGAGCTACCATACCCAAAATGTTGCACTGGGTATCTGCTGGAACCGCGATTGGACACACCCCTTGCCGAACCCAGCCACCAAGTAAAAGCTGGGGGCTTGTTATGCGTACTCTGGCAGCACAGATCGCTTTTGAAAGCCTAAACCGCACTGCCGGAATGCACTTCTACGCTTTGTGAGCGGAACCGGTACTAAACCCACCGGAAATTTCCTGTAGATTCCCCTATAAATTCTCGGGGAAGAGTTGTATAGGGGTGCGACTTACGATACTGTCCAGCACCTTTTGTAAGGCAGCCCGCCTGACTGTCTGGTCGAGCTCACCCTTAACTTGGTCAAAGGTTTGGAAACCGGCAGCTTCGATGCGATTGAGCAAAATGACATGATATCCAAACTCGGTTTTGACAGGTGTTTTAGAGCTTTCGCCTGGTTTTAGCGTCATTAAGGCTTGCTCGAAGGGGGCCACATAGGTGCCTCTGGGTTCACAGCCGAGATCGCCACCTTCGTCTTTGCTACCGGGATCCTGTGAAAGCTCTTTGGCCAGATCGGCGAACTTTTCGCCCTTGCCCAGCCGGACGATTACCTGACTGGCTTCCTGGGCCGTGCCTACCAGAATATGGGAGGAGCAGTACCGCGTGGGTACTGCAAACTGCTGTTTGGAGACCAGATAAAGCATCCGTAGGGCTGGCTCACTGATTTGTAGTTGTTGGAGGAGATGCTCGAGGTAGGCATTGTAGGTCAGCGCCTCGTACACCAACCCACGATAAGCCTCGAGGCTAGGTATGCCAGCTTCCTTGAGGGCTCGGACAAGCTCTTCTTCGCTTTCAAAATCGGCTTTTATCTCTTCGATGGCTGCTTCTACCGCTTCCTTGGAGGCGGCAAAGCCCGCCGCTTCTGCTCCAAGAACAATGGCCTGGTCGTGAGCCATACGTTCTAGGAACCGTGGTTTGAGTACGGCTAAGGCTTCTTCGCTGTAAGCCTGACCGCGTTGCCGCTCAGCATCGCGCACAAATAGGCCAAACTGCAGATCGAACTGGCTTTTGGTAATGGTGATGCTGGCGACAGTTGCGACCACTGGGTCAGACTGGGCCATCACCAGTGACCATAGAGCCGTAATCAGGAAAATTGCGAGCTTCAGATTCATTGATTCACCTCTGCAGCTTACGCCCAGCAGCGGCCGCAAAACTGCTTGTGAAGCTATGCTAACACGATTACGACTGCAAAAACACACCACCTCCACTCGCTCGAGCGTGGGCGGTCGCTTGTCCAGGCAGAGCAGTCATGGTCTTCATGGTGCAGCCTGGCCATGCCCTGACCGATTGGCCTTCCTCCCAAAGTGGCCCAGCACAGGATAAAATCGGCAGGTGTGCAAGAACCGCATAGTATCCAGTGCAAATACCCATAAGCCTGCTAGCTGTTTGACCGGGTGCGAGGCCATTAGATGAGCAAAGTGATCATCGTCGGCGGAGGGCTTTCGGGGTTAGCCGCGGCCTATTGGGCCTCCGAAGCCGGTCTGGAGGTTTATTTGGTCGAGGCCGCCCACAACCTGGGGGGGTGCCATCGAACAGTAACGCTAGAGGGACGATTTTTTGATCTGGGCGATGAGTATTTTGATGCGCAGCCCAGCACCCTGCTTGAACTTTGTTCCCAGGTGGGCTTGGAGCCACAACCCTTCCCTAAGCTCCAGCGGGTAGTGCGGCTACGAGGGCAGGACTGGGTCTTGCCTTCTGGCTTCAACCCAGTGACGGGATATGGCCTGCATCAGTTGGCGACTCTGCCCTTTGGCCCTGGGGTCAAGTGGCGGCTGGCCGCGGAGCGCTTTGTACCCGCAGCCACGGTCAAGGACGAGTCGCTGGACGCCTTTGTTCGCCGGAGACTGGGCCCGGAAATTTGGGAGGTGCTGGAGCCTTTTCTAAGTGCGATACTGGGCGGCCCGGCGGAGGAGGCCGCAACCCCAGAAGCTTTCGCTGCCCTGCTCGAGCTCGAGCGTCAGGGGGGCCTTATGGTCGCCAGCCGTCGGCTCAAGACAGAGGGCCGCTGGTCCCTGGCTGGCGGCATGGGTAGCCTGGTTCAGGCTCTGGGTACCCACCTATTGTCCAAGGCGCGGATTTTTACCGGGCAGGAGGCCCTGGCTATAACCCGCGATAAGGGGCGGTGGCAGGTGCACACACCTGGGGGTAGGCTCGAGGCAGAAGCAGTGGTGCTCGCGCTTCCAGCGCCACGCGCGGCCAGGGTATTTAGGCCCTCGGCTCCGCAGATGACCGCTTTGCTCAACCAGTTCCCCTACCGCCACAGTGCGAAGGCTTTCCTGCTTTTCCGCCACACCGGGCCTGAGGCCGGGCCGGTAGAGTATTACTGGGCTAAGACAGAAAGCTATGTCGGTTCGTCCCTCCGGCTGTCCCAGCTTGAGCCGGAGCTGACCCTGGCGCTTGTTCAGTTTATCGGAGATGTGGCTCACACTGCCGATGCCGAGCTTTCCCGCCTAGCCCAGCAGGATCTTTCCAGATACCTGCAAACCCAGGTTCGCCCGTTGGCTGCCTGGGTTTTTCGCCAGCCCTATTCCAGGCCACAGTTCACGCCGGGCCACACCCGTCGGCTCGAGGCCCTCGAGCAAGCCCTGGTGCATGCACCGGGTCTTTTCCTTACTGGTAGCTACCTGGCTGGCCCTGGCCTGGCCCGTCAGATTGCATACAGTCACAAGATCACCCAGCACCTGCTCAACTTCCTGGCCCTCTCTGCACTTCAGGCCGACTGATGCTGGATTCAAAAAAACTATCATCAGACCCAAAGCCCCAAGAGAGTGTCTTTTTGAACCCTACGGCTGCTGAGCTTGTCGGAGCAGAGCACACCCCCACGCCCTTGGCGAAGGAAGCGCCTTCTTTCCAGGGTGCGCTGCTGTCCCGCTATACAGATAATTTTGGCCGAACAGCCTCGACAATGTGCCTTACCAACTAACCGAATCTGGTATGGGGACTTAAGGGTTTTCTGGGGAATGCTCTAGGCCAAGCGTATCTCGGGAAGGCCTCGCGCTAGATGCTCGTCGTGGGTTGCGATGATTACCGCAGTGCCCAGGTCTTTAGCCAAACTTAGCAGAAGTTCCCAAACCCGCTCAGCATTGCGCCGATCCAGGCTGCCGGTAGGCTCGTCGGCCAACAGTAGCTTGGGCCGGTTGTAGAGGGCTCGAGCTACCGCGATCCGCTGCCGCTCACCGCCGGAAAGGGCTTTGGGGAACAGGTTGGCGCGGCCTTGCAGCCCGATGCGATGCAGCAGCTCCTGACCCCAGGCGGTATCTATTTCACCTGCCAGATACCCCGGAACCAGGATGTTCTCAAGGGCAGTAAGCTCTGCTTGTAAATAGTGATGTTGAAAAACCAGGCCAGTGAAGCGCAACCGCCGCTGGGCCAGGGTTTCCTCGCCCTGCCCCCGAATGCTTTGTCCTTGCCACCGGATGTCGCCTTGCTGGAGGTTGAGCAGCCCTGCCAGCAGGTGTAAAAGGGTGGTTTTGCCACTACCCGAGGGGCCCAGAATGACCCGAGCCTCACCCGCGCAGAGCGAGAAGCTGAGGTCTTGGAATAGCCTCACTTCGTCGTAGGCAAAGCCCAGATTTGTGACTTCCAGAACTGGTGTGTTATCTACTATTGGCAAAGCGTTACGCACCCTTGTAGAGTGTACTTGATGTTGGCTGACACACAGGTACTTGCCAAGACCCCGCTATTCCAAGGGGTGCCTCCGCAGGCCCTCGAGGTGGCCCGGGAGGCATTTGTTACCCGCAACTATCCTGCGGGCAAATTGATATTCGAAGCAGGAGATATGGGGGCTGCACTCTATATTGTGCAAAGCGGCCAGGTTCGCATTTACCGTACCTACCTGGATGGCCGGGAGCGGATGTTCGCTTACCTGGGCCCTGGGGAGGTATTCGGCGAGATGAGCCTGCTGGACGATCAGCCCCGCAGCGCCTCAGCCGAGACCACGGTAGACTCCGTTCTCTTGGTTCTGTATCAGGACGCTTACTGGAGCCTGGTGCGCAAATGGCCGGAAATCCTGCACAACCTGGCCACTATTCTGGCCCGCCGCTTGCGTGAGGCCGACCTCGAGCTCGAGGTGCTCTCCTTCGAGGAAGCCCGGGGCCGGGTGGCCTACGCCCTGACCAAGCTCCGCAAGCAGCGCTACGGCGATGGGCTCAGGATGAAACTAACCCACCAGGAGCTGGCCCAGCTTTCTGGAACCAGCCGCGAGACGGTAACCCGTGTTCTGCACGCTTTGCGCGAAGAAGAGCTGGTTAAGGTGGGGTCGGGTTACGTGGAAATTCTCGATCCGGCGGGGCTGGAAGAAGTTTTGTTCGGTTTGCGCTAAGCAGACCGTGTCGCCAAAACCAGGTTCCCCCCATTGCCCACCGATGTTGCGAATGGCACCGGTGGCTGGCCTATTTGCATGTTTTGGCGCGAGATTTTTGAACCGCAACCCTCGAGGTCACTTTCATAACGGCGGGGTTATCCTTTATGATTCCCTTCGTCCTCATTTATGTCTCAGCCTGCGGCCACTCGATTTCAAAAAAAACACGACTTAACAATAGGGTGCTATTTCGCTCATGAGGTGGGCCTGACCGGGCGTGAAGGTGTTTTTCAGAGGAAAAAGCTATGCGCTTACGGGCCGATCTAGTTCCCCAAGACAACCTGAGTTATCCCGATGTGGTGTTGGTGGTTGATGTGATTCGAGCCACTACCACCGCCACTGCTTTTCTGGAAGCAGGGGCCGATGCTCTGTACCTTACGCCCGATCTGGAAAGCGCCCGGGCTTTTCGGGATACCGATGTGGTGCTGGCCGGGGAGGAAGGGGGGCTAAAACCCGCGGGTTTCGACTATGGCAACTCGCCACGGGAAGCCCTGGAAGCGCCGGTGGGCGGCAAAATTGTGGTGATGAGCACCACCAACGGCACCCGCACCGCGCACCTGGCGGCCCGCAGCGCCAAGCACGTACTGCTGGCCTCGCTCTTCAACGCCCACGCCGCGGCCCGTCTGGCCCACCAACTGGCTACCGAGGAGGTGGCTATCCTGTGTGCTGGCAAGGAAGGCCGGATTGGCCTGGACGACGTCTACACCGCAGGGGTGCTGGCCGAGTTTTTGCAGATTATGGGCTCATATGAGCTGGAAGACGGCGCGCTGACGGCTCTCACCACGCGCCGGGCCTACCCCGACCCGCTCGAGCCCCTTCACCTGTCCGGCGCGGCCCAGGCCCTGCGCCAGGTGGGCCTCGAGGCCGATGTGCCTTTTTGCGCCCAGATCGCGGCCTCGCCGGCGGTGGGGATGCTCGAGGGCCGGGTGGGGGAGGCCCTCATTTTTAAGCGAGCCCAGCGGCCCAGCAACAGCGGCCAGGGCTAGGGCCGCATCCGGGTGTACATACGCGGGAAGGGGATGGCCTCGCGGATGTGCTCAATTCCACAGATCCAGCGCACGGTGCGCTCGAGGCCAATCCCAAACCCGGCGTGGGGCACCGTTCCAAATAGCCTCAAGTCCATGTACCAGTCGAACACCTCCTCGGGCAGGTTGTGCTCCCGGATCTTCTGGCGCAGCAGTTCGGGGTCGTGGATGCGCTCCGAGCCGCCGATAATCTCGCCCACCCCTTCGGGGGCCAGCATATCGGCGTTTTTGACCAGGCGGGGGTCGTCGGGGTCGGGCTGCATGTAGAAGGCCTTGATGGCCGCCGGGTACTTCTCCACAAAAATGGGCCGGTCGAACTGCGCGGTGAGGGCGGCTTCGTGGGGGGCGCCGAAGTCGTCGCCCCATTGCAGGGGGGTGAGCTCCAGATCGGGCTTGCTCTGGGCGATCTGGTTGACCATTTCCAGGGCCTGGGTGTAGGGGATGCGAAGGTAATGGCCCTGGGCGGTGGTTTCCAGCACGCTGGTGTCGCGCTCGAGCATCTCCAGCTCGAGCTTTCGGTTTTCCAGTACCCGCCCCACCAGGTAGACCACCAGGTCTTCCTGAAGCTGCATGTTTTCCTCGTGGGTCATGAAGGCCACCTCCGGCTCGATCATCCAGAACTCGAGCAGGTGGCGCCGGGTTTTGCTGCGCTCGGCCCGGAAGGTGGGGCCAAAGGTATACACCTTGCCAAAGGCCATGGCCCCAGCCTCGGCGTAGAGCTGGCCCGACTGCGAGAGGTAGGCCTTCTCCCCGTCGAACAGATCCACCTCGAACAGGTCGGTGGTGCCCTCCACGGCGTTGGGGGTCAGGATGGGGGCATCCAGCCGAACGAAACCCCGCGCGTGAAAAAAGTCGTGGATGGCCCGCTCGAGCTCGTCGCGTACCCGCAGCACCGCCCAGGCCCGCCGGTGGCGCAGATAGAGGTGGCGGTGATCCATCAGGAAATCTACCCCGTGCTCTTTGGGGGTGATGGGATACTCCCGGCTGGGCCGGGAGATTACCCGTAGCCCCCGCACTGAAAGCTCGTAGCCGCCGGGGGCCCGGCTATCGGCCCGCACCAGCCCCCTTACCTCCAGGGCAGTTTCCTGGGGTAGGTGGTCGGCCTCCTCGAACTCGGCGTCGGGCAGCTCGCCCTTGAAGGCGGTAGCCTGCATGAAGCCGGTGCCGTCGCGCAGTTGCAAAAAGTGGATCTTGCCCTTGGAGCGGCGGCCGGTCAGCCAGCCCCGGATGACGACCTCTTGCCCGTCGTACTTTGCGATTTCCTCAATAAAAACCCTTTGCACCCGTTGATTGTAACCATAAAAGACCGCTCTGGTTAATCACGAGCGCCAGCAGCCCGTCGCCCCCTTCGCTTGGCCGCGCCCGACTTCACCATTGGGTTCCCGGTTTACGTTATGATGCCCGCATAATGGCGACCGAGCTTAATTCATCCGGGCAACCGCACAATCCCAACACCTGCCCAACCTGTAAATTCGCCCACCTGCACCAGCACACCCAGTTCAGCCTGCTGGATGGGGCGGCCCGGCTCAAAGACCTACTGAAATGGGTCAAGCAGGTCTCGCCCGAGGAGCCCATGCTGGCCATGACCGACCACGGCAACATGTTTGGGGCGGTGCAGTTTTACAAATACGCCACCGAGCTGGGGGTCAAGCCGATCATCGGCTACGAGGCCTATGTGGCGGCGGAGTCGCGCTTCGACCGCAAGCAGGGCAAGGGGCTGGATGGGGGTTACTTTCACCTCACGCTGCTGGCGCAGAACATGGAGGGCTACCAGAACCTCTCCCGCCTGGCCAGCCGGGCCTACCTCGAGGGCTTCTACGGCAAACCCCGCATCGACCGCGAGATTCTGCGCGAACACAACGCCGGCATCATCGCGCTTTCGGGCTGCCTGGGGGCCGAGATTCCCCAGTTCATCCTGCAGGAGCGCTTCGAAGACGCCGAAAAGCGCTTGCAGGAGTACCTGGCGATTTTTGGCCCGGAACGCTACTTTATCGAGATTCAGGACCACGGCCTGGCCGAGCAGCACAAGGTGAACAGGGTTCTGAAGGAGTTCGCCGATAAGTACGGCCTGGGCCTGGTGGCTACCAACGACGGGCACTACGTCAAGAAAGACGACGCCGAGGCCCACGCGGTGTTGCTGGCGGTGCAGTCCAAGGCCACCTGGGACGACCCCAACCGCTGGAAGTTTCCCTGCGATGAGTTCTACGTCAAGAGCCCCGAGGAGATGCGCCAGACCTTCGAGGACGAAAAAACCCTCTGGGGCAGCCGCATGGATGAGCTGTTCGACAACTCGGTGAACATCGGGCGGATGTGCGAGGTGGAGCTGGTGCCCAAAAAGGTGCAGTACCGCATCCCCAAGTACCCTTTGCCCGAGGGCCGCACCGAGGTGGTCTACTTCCGCGAGCTGACCTTTAACGGGCTGCTCAAGCGCTACCCCGACCGGGTAACCCCCGAGCTGTACCGGGAATTCCTGCGCAAGCTAGGCCGGCCTGTGCCCCACGGGGATGGGGAGGTGCTGGCCCTCGAGCTGGCCCGCATCGAGGACCTCGAGGCCACCCGGGCCCACCTGCCCGAACTCAGCGAAGGCATCCAGTGGGACGGCTGGGCCATTCTGTCCCGCGCCATCTACGAGCTGACCGTGGTGGAGCGCATGGGCTTTCCGGGCTACCTGCTCATTGTGGGAGATTTCATTAACTGGGCCAAGGACAACGGCATCTCGGTGGGGCCGGGCCGCGGCTCGGCGGCGGGCTCGCTGGTGACCTATGCCACCCGCATCACCAACATCGACCCCCTGGAGTACAACCTGCTCTTCGAGCGCTTCCTCAACCCGGCCCGGGTCTCCATGCCCGACATTGACACCGACTTCTCGGACGTGCGCCGGGGCGAGGTGATTGAGTACGTGCGCCAGCGCTACGGCGACGAGATGGTGGCCCAGATTGGCACCTTCGGTACGCTGGCCTCCAAGGCGGCCATTAAGGACGCAGCGCGGGTGTTTGGCCTCCCAGTTAAAAAAGCTGACGAGCTGGCCAAGCTTATCCCGGTGACCTTCGGTAAGCCGATGCCGCTGGACAAAGCCGTTGAAACCATTCCCGACCTGCGGGCCGAGATGGAAAAAGATCCCCTGGTGAAGCGGGTGCTCGAGGTGGCCCAGAAGCTCGAGGGCCTCTCGCGCCAGAGCAGCGTACACGCCGCCGGGGTGGTCATCTCGGACGTGCCTTTGCGCGACTACATCCCCCTGATGCGGGCCGGGGACACCGGGGCCAAGGTCACCCAGTACGACATGGGCTCGGTGGAGGCCCTGGGCTTCCTCAAGATGGACTTTCTGGGCCTGCGCACGCTCTCGTTTTTGGACGAGTGCAAGCGCATCATCAAGGAGTCCAAGGGGGTCGAGCTCGACTACGACAACCTGCCCATCGACGACGCCAAAACCTTCGAGCTGCTGGGCCGGGGGGAGACCAAAGGGGTCTTCCAGCTCGACTCGGCGGGCATGACCAGCGCGGTGCGGGGGCTCAAGCCGCGCCGCATCCAGGACATCATCGCCCTGGGGGCGCTGTACCGGCCCGGCCCCATGGAGAACATCCCCACCTACATCCGCCGCCACCACGGCCGGGAGGAGGTGAGCTACCCGCAGTTCCCCAACGCCGAGAAGTTCATCCGCCCCATCCTGGAGGAGACCTACGGGATTCCGGTTTACCAGGAGCAGATCATGCAGATTGCCACCGCGGTGGCCGGCTACAGCCTGGGGGAGGCCGACCTGCTGCGCAGGGCCATGGGCAAAAAGAAGATGGAGGAGATGGTCAAGCAGCGGGCGCAGTTCAAGGAAGGGGCCGCCAAAAACGGCATCCCCGCCGAGGAAGCCGACCGGCTGTTCGATTTGCTCGAGGCCTTCGCCAACTACGGCTTCAACAAGAGCCACGCCGCGGCCTACGCCATCCTGACCTACCAGACCGCCTACGTCAAAGCCCACTTCCCGGTGGAGTTCTTCGCTGCGGTGCTCACGGTGGAACGCCACGACTCCGACAAGGTGGCCGAGTATATCCGGGCGGCCCGCACAGCCGGGGTGGAGGTGCTGCCCCCCGATATCAACCAGTCGGGTTTTAGCTTCCGGGCCCTGGAAAAGAGCGTGCTGTTTGGGCTTTCGGCGGTTAAGAACGTGGGCGAGACCCCCACCGAGCTCATTTTGCGGGAGCGCGAGCGGGGCGGGCCCTACAAATCGCTGCCGGACTTCCTGCGGCGGCTCGACGGCACCGTAGCCAACAAGCGGGTGGTGGAGTCCTTGATCAAGGCCGGGGCCTTTGATGCCTTTGGGCCTCGAGGCCCCATGCTGGCCGCCCTCGACGACCTGCTCAAGTGGGCCCAGGCCGAGCGCGAACAGGCCCAGTCGGGGATGATGGGGCTGTTTGGCGAGTCGCTCGAGCCGGTGATTCCGGCAGTGCCGCAGTTAGACGCCATCACCCAGCTTCGCATGGAGAAAGAGGCCCTGGGCATCTACGTGACCGGGCACCCCCTCTCGCGCTACCAGGGCCTGCGCGAGGCCGCGAGCTGCACGATAGAGGAACTGCCCCAGGCCTTTGCCGAACACAAGGGAAACCGCAACCGCGCGCGGCTGCTGCTGGCCGGTATGGTGGAGGGCATTGTACGCAAGCCGACCAAATCGGGGGGGATGCTGGTGCGCTTCACCCTGGCCGACGAGACCGGCGCGGTGGAGGTGGTGGCCTTTGGCCGGGCCTACGACAAAATATCCCCGCGCATTGCCGAGGATGCCGCGGTGCTGGTGGTGGTGGAGGTGGAGCCCGACGGCGAGGGGGAGACCCTGCGGGTGGTGGCGCAGGAGGTGTTTCCCTACCACGAGCTCGAGGGCCTGCCCAAGGTGCTGGAGCTCGAGCTGGACATGGCCCTGATGGATGAGGAAAAACTGATGGACTTGCGCAGTCGGCTCGACGAGGTGGCCGGGCCGTTGCCGGTGCAGCTCAAGGTGCGGGGGCCGGGCGGCTGGGCGCTGGTGGAGGCCCGGGAGGTGCGGGCCGCCGAGGAGGCCCTGCCGGTGCTGCGGGAGCTGGACTGGCTCGAGGCCCGCCTGATCCCCGACCGCGAGATGCTGCTGGGCTATGGCAAACCGGCCGAGGGCAACGGCTTCAGAAACCCTAAAGGGCCCGACCAGGGGCCGGTGGTGCCGTTCTGAGTTTCGGCTGGGCTCAAAGCCTTAGGAAGGGCTCCCACAGCGGGCTATTGGTGTCGGTGAGCGCATCCAGCGCGTTGAAGTGATGGCAGTTGGGCAGGGCGATAACCTCTGTGCAGATCGCCGGCCAGGCCTCCTTGAGCAGTCGGCTCTGGCGGTGGAACTCACCCGACTCGAGCGCCCCCACTGCCAGCACCAGGGGGGCCTGGACGGTCGGTGGCTTGTGGGCGGGGCTGCAGGCCCTGGCCCTGGCGGCATCGAGCTGCAGGTCGCTGTTGAACGATACCTGGATCAGGGGCTCCAGATCGAAGAGGCCGCTGATGGAAATTCCGCCCACGATGGCCCCGGCGGGCAGGCCGTAGTCGGCCCAGGGGGTGGCGAACATCTCGCCCGTCAGGTGCCCCCCCGCCGAGTGGCCGCTGATGATGAGCGGCTGGGGGTGCGCCCGGTAGAGCCAGGCCACGGCCCGGCGGCACTGCTCGGTAATTTCGGCGATGCTCACACTGGGGCAGAGCGCATAGTTGATAACCGCCACGCTGAAGCCGGCCCGTACCAGCGGGGGTGCGATCCAGGAGAAGTCGTCCTTGTCGAAGGCCCGCCAGTACCCGCCGTGGATGAAGACCAGCAGCGCCCGGCTGTGGGGGGCGGTAAATAAATCGAGGGTTTCCTTGGGGCCGGGGCCGTAGGGCAGGGTTTGGTATTCCAGGCGCTGGCGGGCCTGCCGGGCTTCCTGGGCCCAGCGCTGGAAGAAATCGGCGAAGTTGGGGACGGAGAGCCGGGGGTTGTACTGCTGCTCGTACCAGGCAGGTTCGGGCATAGCCAGAGCGCCTCCTCAGACACTAAGGTACTGCTTCCACACCTCGGGCCGCTGGGCCAGGGCGCGGGAATCGCCCTGCCAGACCACCCGCCCCCGCTCCAGGATGGTGTGCTGGTCGGCCAGGGGCAAGAGGCGCTCGAGGTACTTGTCAATCACCAGAATGGTCTGGCCGTTTTCCTTCAGCAGCCGCAAAACCCGCCAGATCTCCTCGCGCAAAAGGGGAGCCAGCCCCTCGGTGGCCTCGTCCAGAATCAGGAGCCGGGGGTTGGTCATCAGGGCCCGGCCAATGGCCAGCATCTGCTGCTCACCGCCGGAAAGCTGGTATCCCAGGTTGTTGCGGCGCTCTTTCAGGCGTGGAAAAAGCGCCCAGATGCGCGCCAGCGTCCAGGGCTCGGGGCTCTGGTTGCGGTTGGCGGCAAAGGCGATCAGGTTTTCCTCCGCCGTGAGGTTGGGGAAGATCTGCCGCCCCTCAGGGACGAGGGCCACGCCCAAAGCCGCGATCTGCTCGGGGGCCAGGGCCAGGGTGGATCGCCCGGCCAGGCGTATCTGACCCCTGCGGGCCGGGGTCAGGCCCATAATCGAACGCACCGTGGTGGTTTTGCCCATGCCGTTGCGGCCCAGCAGCGTGGCGACCTGGCCCTCTTCCACCCGCAGGCTTACCCCAAACAGCACCTGGCTGGGGCCGTAGAAGGTCTCGAGCTGCTCAATTTCCAGCAAGGCGCTCACTTTGCACCCCCTTCGTCGCCCAGGTAGGCCTTGTGCACCTCGGGGTTGGCCCTTATCTCCGCGGGGCTGCCCGAGGCGATGACCTGCCCGTAGACCAGCACCGAGATGCGCCGGGCCAGCCGGAAAACCGCCCCCATGTCGTGCTCGACCAGCAGGATGGTGTGGTGCTGTGCGAGCTGGGCGATGAGCGCCACCATGCGCTCCGACTCCTCGGCCCCCAGGCCGGCCATGGGCTCGTCTAAGAGCAGCAGCCTGGGCCGGGAGGCCAGGGCCAGGCCCACCTCGAGCTGGCGTTGCTCGCCGTGGGAGAGCTGGCCCACCACCCGCTCGAAGCGCCCGGCCAGCCCCACCTGCTCGGCCACGGCCAGGGCGGCTTCGGTCAGGTGCTTTTCCCGTGCGACCGGCTGCCAGAAGCGGAAGCTGCTGCCCGCGCGGGCCTGCACGGCCAGCTCGAGGTTGGTGCGCACGGTGTAGTTTTTGAACAGGTTGGTGATCTGGAAGGTGCGGGCCAGGCCCCGGTGCACCCGCTGATGGGCCGGCAGGTGGGTGATGTTTTCCCCCTGGAAGCGAAGCTGCCCCCGGCTGGGGGGGAGCATCCCTGCAATCAGGTTGATCAGGGTGGTCTTGCCAGCCCCGTTGGGGCCGATGAGGGCATGGATCTCACCCGCCTCGATGCTCAGGTTGCAGTTGTTCACCGCGGCCAGGCCGCCGAACTGCTTGCTGAGGCCCTCGAGCACCAGCAGACTCATGATCCCCTCCGCATCAGCCCGGCCAGGCCCTTGGGGGCAAAGAGCACGATGAAGAGCAGAATCAGGCCCACCCCAAGCTGCCAGTGGATGGTCAGGTCTTGCAGAATCTCCTCCACCAGAGAAAGCACCAGCGCCCCCAGCACCCCGCCCCAGAACTGGCCCACCCCGCCCAGAATCACCATCATCATCAGGTGGCCCGACTGCTGCCAGGCCAGCAGGTTGGGTGAGGCGTACTGGGTGTAGTGGGCCATCAGCACCCCGGCCAGCCCGGCCAGGGCCCCGGCCAGCACAAAGGCCACCAGTTGAAAGTGGAAGACCGGGTAGCCCAGGGCCAGCGCGCGGGCCTCGTTCTCCCGGATGGCCTGCAAGACCCGCCCAAACCTCGAGTGCACCAGCCGGTAGAGCAGGTACAGCGCGGCCAGCAGCACCCCCAGGGTCAGGTAGTACAGGGTGGTGTCGTTCAGCTCGAACAGGCCAAACTCGGGCCGCCGGGCCCGGAGGCCGTCCTCGCCGCCGTACTGTTTGAAGGAGACCACCAGGTAGTAGATCATCTGGGCGAAGGCCAGGGTAATCATGATGAAATAAATGCCCCGCGTTCGGAGGCTGATGGCCCCGATCAGCAGGGCCAGGAGCGCGCTGAGCCCCACCGCCACCGCCCAGATGACCCAGCCCGAGGTCACCCCTTCGCGCATCAGGATAGCCACCGTATAGGCCCCCAGCCCAAAGTAGGCGGCATGCCCGAAGCTCACCATGCCGCCGTAGCCCAGAATCAGGTTGAGGCTGCTGGCGGCCAGGGCGAAAATCATAATTTTGGTCAGGAGGCCCTGGTAGAACTCGAGGCCCATCGCCGCCGCAATGGGGGGGAAGGCCAGCAGCAGGCCCAGCAGGACAGTCGGGAAAATCCAGCGCATCACCACTACCCCTAGGTGCGGGCCGGGAAGAGCCCCTGCGGCCTGAAGAACAGAACCACCGCCATCAGCAGATAAATCAGAATCGAGGCCAGGGCCGGCCCCAGGTTGGAGGCCACCTCCGGCGAGGCCACCCGCGAGAGTAAAAGCGGCAGGAAGGCCCGACCAGCGGTGTCCACCAGGCCCACCAGCAACGCCCCCACCAGGGCCCCCTTGATGGAGCCGATGCCGCCAATCACAATCACCACAAAGGCCAGAATCAGGATGCTCTCGCCCATCCCAATCTGCACCGCCAGAATGGGCCCTAAAAAGGCCCCCGCAATGGCGCAGAGCCCGGCCCCCACCCCAAACAGCAGGGTAAAGAGGGGCTTGATGGGGACGCCCATGGCCTGGGCCATCTCGCGGTTGGAGGCCCCGGCCCGCAGCCACATGCCCACCCGGGTGCGGTTCACCAGCCAGAACAAAAGCAGCGCCACCAGCAGCCCCACCCCGATAATTACCAGCCGGAAGGCCGGGTAGTACAGGCCGGGAAGAATCTCCACCGGCCCCGAAAGCGCCTCCGGGGCCGAGAGCAGCAGGGGCTGGGAGCCCCAGATCATCCGCACCACCTCGTTGATGATGAGAATCAGCGCGAAGGTGGCCAGCACCTGGGAAAGGTGGTCGCGCCGGTAGAGCTGGCGCAGCACGCTGAGCTCGAGCAGCATCCCAATCAGGGCCGTGCCCAGCACAGCGCCCAGCACGGCCAGCCAGAAGCTGCCGGTGGCCCCCACCAGGGTGGCGGTCAGGTAGGCCCCGATCATGTACAGCGAGCCGTGGGCCAGGTTGATGGTGTCCATGATGCCCAGAACCAGGGTCAGGCCAGCGGCCAGCAAAAAGAGCATCAGGCCGAACTGGAAGCCGTTGAGCACCTGCTCGATGAACAGTGAGGGCGGCATAGGCTGGGCCTTTGATCTATCTCAGCTTGCACCTGTCTACGTAGGCGTCGCGGTGGTTGGTGAAGATGGTGCCCACCTGGCGGTTCACAATCTCCCCGCCCGGCTGCTGGATTACCTGGCGCAGGTAGTAGTTCTGGATGGGGTAGCCGTTGGGGCTGAAGCGGATTGGGCCGCGAGTGCTGTTGAAGCCGGCCAGCATGGCCTTGCGCAGCTCGTCTTTCTTGCTCAGGTCGCCCCCCACAGCCTTGATGGCGGCATCCAGCAGGAGCGCAGTGTCGTAGCCCTGCGAGGCGTAGAGGGTGGGGATGCGGTTATAGGTTTTGCGGAAGTCCTCCACGAAGCGCTGGTTGATGGGGTTGTTGAGTTCCAGGGTCCACTGCGAGCTGTTGTAGATGCCCACCATGCCCCGGCCCACTGCCCGGATGACGTCGGCATCGGCCGAGAAGCCCGGCAGGAAGAGGGGAATTTCCCGCAGCAGCCCGGCCTCGGCGTACTGCTTGATGAAGTTGACGCCCATGGCCCCCGGCTCAAAGGCATACACGGCTTTGGGGCGCGCAGCGCGAATCTGCGCGATTTCCGCCGAGAAATCGAGCTGGTTGAGCCGGTGGTAGACCTCGGCCACCACCCGGCCCTTGAAGTAGCGCTTGAAGCCGGTCAGGGCGTCGCGCCCGGCGGGGTAGTTGGGCGCCAGCAAGAACACGTTCTCGAAGCGGCGGGTCTGCACGTACTGGCCCATGGCCTCGTGCAGGTTGTCGTTTTGCCAGGCCACGTTCACAAAGTAGGGGCTGCACTGCTCCCCGGCGTACTCCGAGGGGCCGGCGTTGGGGCTAATGTAGAAGACCTTTTCCTCGAAGATGGCGTCGCCTACTGCGAGCAGGATGTTGGAAAAGATGATGCCGGTGAGGAAGTCGACCCGGTCGCGCTTGAGCATACGATCCACGGCCTGGCGGGCCACGTCGGGGTTCTGCTGGTCGTCGGCCACGATAACCTCGACCGGCAGGCCCCCGAGCTGGTTGTTGAGGTGGCGCAGGGCCAGGTTGAAGCCGTCGCGAACGTCAATCCCCAGGGCTGCCCCACCGCCCGAGAGGGTGCTTACGAAGCCAACCTTGACCGTGCGGGGCTGGGCCAGCGCGAGAGAAAAACCCATCAACCCCAGGAAAACCATCAGCCAAACTGCTTTTTTCATCCTTCCTCCTTTCCTGCGCTCGAGCTAGAGCGCGGTGCGCACCTGCCATAACTCGGGGAAGAGTACGATGTCCAGCGCCCGCTTGAGATAAGGAACCCCAGCGGTGCCGCCGGTGCCCTGCTTGTAGCCGATGATGCGCTCCACTGTGGTCAGGTGGTTGAAGCGCCAGCGGCGGAAGTTGTCCTCCACGTCCAGCAGTTTTTCGGCCAGGTAGTACAGATCCCAGTAGAGGGCGGTCTGGCGGTAGATTTGCAGCCAGGCATTGCGGATGGCCTCGCTGGGCTGGTAAGGCTGGCTGTAGTCGCGTTCCAGCACCTCGGCGGGAACTGCCAGGCCTCGAGCCGCCACCAGGCGCAAGGCCAGGTCGTAGAGGCTGGGAGACTTCAGGGCCTCTTCCAGATGCTGGTACTGCGCGGGTTTGTGCTGGTGGGGTTTCATCATGAAGGGTTCTTTGTTGCCCAGCAGGAACTCGATCAGGCGGTACTGGTACGACTGAAACCCCGAGGCCCGGCCAAAGGCCGAGCGGAACTCGAGGTAGTCGGCAGGGGTCATGGTCTTGAGCACCTCCCAGCTCGAGCTCATCTGCTCCTGGGCGCGGCAGACCCGGGTCAGCATCTTGAGGGCGGGGTCAATGACGCCCTGCGCCAGAAGGCCCATGGCGCTTTGCAGCTCGTGGATGATCAGCTTCATCCACAGCTCCTGTACCTGGTGGATCACGATGAAGAGCATCTCGTCGCGGGCCTCGGTAAGGGGCTGCTGGGCCGCCAGAACTTCTTCCAGGTGCAGGTAGTCGCCATACGAGAGGTCGTGGCGGAAATCGGTGTGGGCAGCTTGGTAGGTCGGGTCTTTCATCAGGTCACCTTGGCCCTTTCCTGGAAGCGCGCCTCCTGCCACAGCCCGCTCTGCATGACCTGGGCCAGCCTTTGCACCGCGTGGTAGACATCCTCGTAGCGCAGGTACAGTGGGGTGAAGCCAAAGCGCATAATGTCGGGGGCGCGGAAGTCGCCGATCACGCCCTGGCTGATTAGGGCCTGCATAATGGCGTAGCCCTCAGGGTGCCGGTAGGCCACCTGGCTGCCTCGGCGGTGGTGTTCGCGCGGTGTGGCGAGCTGGAAGCCATAACGGGCGGCCAGCGGCTCCATCAGCTCGATGAAGAGGTCGGTAAGCTGGAGCGACTTTTGCCGCACCTGCTCCATGTCCACGCCCTCGAAAACCTCGAGCGCTGCCTCCAGCGCGCTCATCGAGAGCACGCCGGGCGTCCCCACCGTCAGGCGCCGGATATCCAGGGCGGGCTGGTACTTGGGTACAAAAGCGAAGGGAGCTTTGTGCCCCATCCAGCCGGTCAGGAAAGGCCGGGTAGCCCCCTGGTGTCGCCGGGCCACGAACAGAAAAGCCGGTGCGCCCGGGCCACCGTTGAGGTACTTGTAGCCGCAACCCACGGCAAAATCCACCCCGTGCCGGTTGAGCTGTACCGGAAGGGCCCCCGCGCTGTGGGCCAGATCCCAGATGGTCAGGGCCCCTTTCTGCTGGGCCAGCCCGGTGAGCCGGGCCATGTCGTAGAGGTAGCCGGTGCGGTAGTCCACCTCGGTTAGCAGGAGCACCGCGGTCTGCTCGTCGAGAGCGTCCTCGAGCTGGTCTTTCTTTACAAAGCGCAGCTCGTACCCGCCCCGAAGCTCGGCGATGCCC
Source organism: Meiothermus sp. (assembly GCF_026004075.1). Lineage (NCBI taxonomy): Bacteria > Thermotogati > Deinococcota > Deinococci > Thermales > Thermaceae > Meiothermus > Meiothermus sp. Next base: position 857,136 of record NZ_BPIK01000001.1, read on the forward strand.
TGGGCGATGTAGAGGTCGGTGGGGAAGTTGTCGATGTCCGAAACGATAACCCTACGCCCCGGGCGCAGCTCGAGGGCGGCCAGCAGCACCTTGAACAGGTTGACCGAGGTCGAGTCGGCGGCGATGACCTCGTCGGGCTCGGCCCCAATCAGCCGGGCGATCTTGGCCCCCACCCGCTGGGGCAGGTCAATCCAGCCGTGCAGGTTCCAGCTCTTGATCAGGCTCTGGCCCCACTCGGCCTGTACCACCTGTTCCATGCGGGCCACCACCCGCTTGGGCAGGGCCCCCAGCGAGTTGCCGTCGAGGTAGATGACCCCTTCGGGGAGCAGGAACTCAGCCCGTTTGGCGGCCAGGGGGTCGGTGCGGTCGAGGGCTTGCAGCTCGGCTAAGGTCATAGGTCTCCTTATTCGGGGATCACGGCGGTGGCTTCGATCTCCACCCGGGCCCGGTCTTCGATCAGCGCCCTCACCTCCACCACCGACATGGCGGGGTAGTGGCGGCCCATTACCTCGCGGTAGGCCAGGCCCAGGGCGTCGAGCTGGGCCAGGTATTCCTGTTTGCTGAGGATAAACCAGGTGAGCCGCACCACGTGTTCGGGGCGGCCGCCCGCCTGGGCCAGGGTTTCTACAATGTTTTGCAAGGCCTGGCGGGCCTGTTCAACAAAGTTGTCGGACTCAAAGACGCCCTGATGATTCCAGCCCACCATTCCAGCCAAAAACACCATGCGCCCTCTGGCCGCGATGCCGTTGACGTATCCCCGGGGCGGCTTCCAACCAGGGGGTTGCAGGATTTGCCAGCTATCCTCGAGCTTCTCCATGGCTATACCCTATTCTGTTCTGCTTCCTTGCGCAGCAAATACCGCTGTAGTTTACCGGTCTGGGTGCGGGGCAGGCTCTCGCGGAACTCGATGGCCCGTGGGTACTTGTAGGGGGCAATTTTCTGCTTGACGAAGTCCTGTAGCTCCTTCACCAGCGCCGCCGAAGGCTCTACACCGGCCCGCAGCACCACGTAGGCCTTGACGATCTGGCCCCGCTCGGGATCGGGGGCCCCCACCACCGCGCACTCAGCCACCGCCGGGTGGAGCAGCAGGGCATCCTCCACCTCGGGGCCGGCGATGTTGTAGCCCGCCGAGACAATCATATCGTCGGTGCGGGCCTGGTAGACGAAGTAGCCCTCCTCGTCCACCAGGTAGGCATCCCCGGTGATGTTCCAGCCGTGCTGTACGTAGTTGCGCTGGCGCTCGTCGGCCAGGTAGCGGCAGCCGGTGGGACCCTTCACCGCCAGGCGGCCCACCTGCCCTGGGGGAAGCGGCTGGCCTGCCTCGTCCAGCACGCAGGCCTGGTAGCCCGGAACGGGCTTGCCGGTGGCCCCCGGCCTGGCCTCTTCCTCAGTGTGGGAGATGAAGATGTGCAGCATCTCGGTGGCCCCGATGCCGTCGATGAGCTCAATGCCGGTGGCCTCTTTCCAGAGCTTACGCGTGGAGGCCGGCAGGGGCTCCCCGGCCGAAACGCACTTGCGCAGCGAGGCGAGGTCGAACTTTTGGGCCTGGGCGGCCATGGCCCGGTAGGCGGTGGGGGAGGTGAAGACCACGCTGGCCCGGTACTCGGCAATGGCCGGGAGCAGAAGATCGGGGCTGGCTTTTTCCAGCAAGACCGAGGAAGCCCCGATGCGCATGGGGAAAAGCACCAGCCCCCCCAGCCCAAAGGTGAAGGCCAGCGGTGGGCTGCCGATGAACACGTCGTCGGGGGTGGCCCGCAGGATGTGCTTGCCAAAGGTGTCGCAGATGGCTAGCACGTCGCGGTGGAAGTGCATGCAGCCCTTGGGCTGGCCGGTGGTGCCGGAGGTGAAGGCGATCAGGCAGGTGTCGTCGCTGGCCGTCTCTACGTTGGCGAAGTGCGTGGGTTTATGGGCCATCCGGGCTTCCAGGCTGCCCCCTTCGCCCCAGTAGATCACCTGTTGCAGGGTGGGGCAGTTGGGTCGCGCGTGCTCGAGCTCCTCCCGCAGCCGCCCGTCGCACAGGGCATGCGAGACCTGGGCCTTGTTCACTACTTCGGTAAGCTCCTTGGCCCGCAGCAAGGGCATGGTGGTGACCGCTATGCCCCCCGCTTTCATCACCGCAAACCAGGCCGCCACCAGCATGGGGTGGTTGGGGGCGCGCAGCAGCACCCGGTTGCCGGGCACCAGGCCCATATCCTGGGTCAGCACATGGGCGATGCGGTTGGCCTGCTCGAGCAGCTCGGCGTAGCTCCAGCGGAGGCCTGCACCTTGCAGGCAAAGGCGCTCGGGGTGCCGGGCCGCCATCCGGTCGAGCAGCTCGCTGGCGCAGTTGAGCCGCTCGGGATACTGGAGTTCGGGCAGGCTGAAGACCAGCTCCGGCCACTCCGACCTGGGGGGTAGATGGTCGCGGGCAAAGGTGTCAATGTGGGCGCTGTACCCCATCTCCGGTGCCTCCTTTCGTGGTCTGGGTTTCCTTGTAGCGTTTGAGCAATTCGCGGGCGATGATGAGCTGCTGCACCTCGCTGGCCCCTTCGTAGATGCGCAGGGCGCGAATTTCGCGGTAGAGCGACTCCACCACCTGCCCCCGGGTAATGCCCAGCCCACCCCATAGCTGCACGGCCCCGTCTATCACCTGCTGGGCGTACTCGGTGGCGGTGAGCTTGGCCATGGCGGCCTCCTGGGTAACCCGCTGGCCCTGGTCGCGCAGCCAGGCCGCGCGGTAGGTGAGCAGGGCAGCGGCCTCAATCTTCACGGCCATATCGGCCAGGCGGGCCTGGGTGAGCTGGAAGTCGGCCAGGGTCTGGCCGAATAGGGGTCTTGTGGTGGCGCGAAAAAGCGCCTCGTCCAGCGCCCGCCGGGCAAAGCCCAGCGCGGCGGCGGCCACCGAGGTGCGGAAGATGTCGAGGGTCTGCATGGCGATTTTGAAGCCCTGACCTTCCTCGCCCAGGCGCTGGCGGGCCGGAATCCGGCAGTGCTCGAACCTGAGCCTTGCCAGCGGGTGGGGGGCGATGACCTCGAGGCGCTCGGCGACCTCGAGCCCCGGCGTACCGGCCTCCACCACAAAGGCCGAGATGCCCTTGGCCCCCTGGCTGCCCGGCGCGCGGGCAAAAACCACGTAAAAATCGGCAATGCCCCCGTTGGAGATCCAGGTCTTCTGCCCGTTCAGGATGTAGTCCTGGCCCTCGGCCCGCGCCTCGGTGCAGAGGGCCCCCACATCCGAACCCGCCTCCGGCTCGGAGAGCGCAAAGGCCGCAATGGACTCGCCCCTGGCTACCGGGCCCAGGTAGCGGGCTTTCTGTTCGGGGCTGCCGTGCAGGGTGATGGCCCCCGAGCCCAGGCCCTGCATAGCAAAGGCGAAGTCGGCCAGGCCCTGGTGGTAGGCCAGGGTCTCGCGGATGAGGCAGACGGCGCGGGTGTCTATCTGCTCGTACACCCCCCCGTGGGCCTGGCCCCCCACCGCGTAGCGCGTCCAGCCCCCCGCGCCCAGCAGCCGGACGAGCCGGCGGCAGGCCTGGTCGGTGTCTTGCGTGGGGTGCACGGCGAGGTGATGCCTGGCCCAGGCTTCCAGGTCGCGCGCCAGCTCGCGGTGCTGGGGCTCAAAGAAGGGCCAGTCCAGGTGGGTTTGATCCCGCATCAGTCCCCCTCGAAAACCGGCTTCTCTTTCGCCACAAAAGCCCGGTAGGCCCGCTGGAAGTCCTGGGTAGCCATGCACAGGGCCTGGGCCTGGGCCTCGGCCTCGATGGCTTCGTCGAGGCCCATGCTCCACTCCTGGTGCAGCATCTTCTTGGTCATGGCGTGGGCAAAGGTGGGGCCCTGGGCCAGCATTCGGGCAAACTTGCGGGCCTCCTCGAGCAGCTCCTGGGGCTCGCACAGCCGGTTGAAAAAGCCCCAGGCCAGCCCTTCCTCGCCCATCATCACCCGGCCCGTGTAGAGCAGCTCGGCGGCCCGGCCCTGCCCGATAATCCGCGGCAGCATGGCGCAGGCCCCCATATCGCAGCCGGCCAGCCCGACCCGGTTGAATAGAAAGGCGGTCTTGCTCTGGGGCGTGCCGAAGCGGATATCCGAGGCCATAGCCAGGATGGCCCCGGCCCCGGCGCACACCCCATCCACCGCGCTCACGATGGGCTGGGGGCAGGCCCGCATGGCCTTGACCAGGTCGCCGGTCATGCGGGTGAAGGCCAGCAGCCGGGGCATGGGCATCTGGGTCAGGGGGCCGATGATCTCGTGCACGTCGCCGCCCGAGCAGAAGTTGCCCCCGGCCCCGCAGAGCACCACCGCCCGCACATCCTCGGCGTACTGCAAGGCCCGGAAAAGGTCGCGCAGCTCAGCGTAGGACTCAAAGGTAAGGGGGTTTTTGCGCTCGGGACGGTTGAGGGTGATGGTGGCGACGGCCTCCTCGAGCTGCCACAAAAAATGCTGGGCCTGGTAGCTTGCCAGTTTCACCGGCGGGCCTCCTTTCCGTTGAGGTGGGTTTTGAGTTTGCCCAAAAGCGTGTACATCTGTTCTTTTTCGCTGCTGGAGAGCCCCTCGAAAAGCTCGATCACCCAGCCTTCGTGCTCCTGAGCCATCCGGGCGAACACCTGGCGGCCCAGAGGGGTGAGCTTGACCGTGAAGGCCCGCCGATCCTGAGGGTCGGGCTCGCGCCGCACCAGGCCCTCGGCCTCGAGCTGGTCGGTAATCCCGGTGACGTTGCCGGTGGTCACCATCATGCGCTTGGACAGCTCGCTCATCTTGAGGCCCTCGGGGTGGCGCTCGAGCTGGGCTAGCAGGTCGAAGCGGGGCAGGGTGGTCTGGAAGTGCTCCCGCAGCCGGGTGCGAATCTGGCCGGTGATCAGGTTGGTGCAGGTGAGCAGGCGCAGCCACAGCTTGATGGCCTGGTGGTGGTCTTCGGCCAGGCGGGTCTCGAGGTCGGGCTTGACCGCCGGCATCTACATCACCTCCCCGCCCGCCACCGCGATGGCCTGCCCGGTCAGGGCCGCCGACCCGGGCATGCACAGCCACAGCACAGCCTGGGCCACCTCCTCGGGCTCGACCAGCCGGCCCTGGGGGTTGTGCCGCACCAGTTCGGCCCGGGCCTCGGCGGGGCTGCGCCCGGTCTTCTGCACGATGGCGGCCAGGCTGGCCTCGAGCAGCTCGGTCTGAGTGAAGCCGGGGCAGACCGCATTCACGGTGATGTTTTTCCGGGCCAGCTCCAACGCCAGCGCGCGGGTCAGGCCGATCACCCCGTGCTTGGCCGCGCAGTAGGCGCTCACGTAGGGGTAGCCCCTGAGCCCGGCGGTGCTGGCGATGTTGACGATGCGCCCCCAGCCCGCGGCCAGCATGCCCGGCAGGGCCGCCTGGGTGCACAGAAAGGTTCCGGTGAGGTTCACTTCGATCATGGTTCTCCACAGCCTCAGGTCGGTTTTGCCGAAGGGCCGGCTCTCGGCCTGGCCGGCGTTGTTGACCAGGATGTCTACGTTCCCCAGGGCGCGGGACGCGCCCTCGAAGGCCTGCTGCACCTGGGCGGGGTCGGTCACGTCGCAGGTTTCCACGTGAACTTCCGTTGCCAGTTTGCGGGCCTGGGCCTCCAGCTGCGCCCGGCTGCGCCCCAGCAGGGTGAGGCGGGCCCCCGCACCGGCCAGCGCCGTTGCAATCGCGGCCCCGATGCCGCGCCCGCCGCCGGTTACAACTGCGTGCTTGCCCGCCAGCGGTTTCATCGGATGGCCAGCTCCTCGGCCCGCTCGAGCGAGGCCCGGGCCAGGTTGCGCTCGAGCTGGGCCTTGCCGGATAGGTACTGCTTGGGCCAGCTTATCTCGGTGTAGCCGAGCCGCGCGGCCTGGTTCAGCGTCCAGTGAGGGTCGGCCAGGTGGGGCCGGGCGATGGCGCACAGGTCGGCCCGCCCGGCGGCGATGATCGAGTTCACGTGGTCGGCCTCGTAGATGGCCCCGACCGCCATGGTGGCGATGCCCACCTCGTTGCGGATACGGTCGGCGAAGGGGGTCTGGTACATGCGCCCGTACACCGGCCTAGCCTGGCGGGTGGTCTGCCCCGAGGAGACGTCAATCAGGTCGCAGCCGGCCTCCTTGAATAATCGGGCGATCTCTACCGCGTCGTCGGGGGTGTTGCCGCCGGGGGCCCAGTCGTGGGCGGAGATGCGCACCGAGATCGGCAGGTGCTCCGGCCAGACCGCACGCAAGGCCCGGAAGACCTCGAGGGGGTACCGGCAGCGGTTCTCCAGGCTGCCGCCGTACTCGTCGGTGCGCTGGTTGGTGAGGGGGCAGATGAAGGCCGAGAGCAGGTAGCCGTGGGCGCAGTGCAGCTCGAGCCAGTCGAAACCGGCCTCCACCCCCCACTGGGCGGCCCGCACAAACTCAGCTTTGACCCGCTCCATATCCTCACGGGTCATCGCGCGGGGGATCTGGTTGTGGGGGCCGTAGGGGATGGGGGAGGGGGCCAGCAGCGGCCAGTTGCCCTGCGGCAGCGGCTCGCTCTCGTCCTCCCAGCCCACCTGGGTCGAGCCCTTCGGCCCGGCGTGCCCGAGCTGAAGCGCGATCCTGGCGTCGGAGTTGTGGTGCACAAAGTCCACGACGCGCCGATAGGCCTGCATATGCTCCTCGCTGTACAGCCCCGCGCAGCCCGGCGTGATGCGCCCGTCGGGGGAAGGGGCGGTCATCTCGGTAAAAACCACCGCCGCCCCACCCAGGGCCCTGGCCCCCAGGTGCACCAGGTGGAAGTCGCTGACCAGCCCGTCCTGGGCCGAATACATGGCCATGGGCGAGACCACCACCCGGTTCTTGAGGGTCAGGCCCCGCAGCCGGAAGGGGGTGAACATGGGCGGGATGGGCCTGGGGGGCAGGCCGGATTTCTGCGCCAGCCAGCGCTCGTAGCCCTCGAGGTACCGCCGGTCGCGCAGGCGCAGGTTCTCGTGCGAGATGCGCTGGGAGCGGGTCAGGAGGCTATAGGCGAACTGCTCGGCCTCGAAGTGGCTATAGCGCTCGACGTTCTCGAACCACTCGGTGGAGTTGCGCGCGGCGTTTTGCAGTTTGAGCACCTCCACCTGCCGCACTTTCTGGTAGGCCTCGAGCACCTCGGGCAGGTGCGCCGGCGTATCGCCCAGGCGCTCGATGGTGCGGGCCAGCTCGATGGCGTCCTCGAGGGCCAGCTTGGTGCCGCTGCCAATGGAAAAGTGCGCGCTGTGGGCGGCGTCGCCCATCAGCACCACCGGCACCGGGCCGTTCCAGTGCACCCAGTTCTGGCAGACCACCCGGGGAAACCGGATCCAGATGGCCGAGCCCCGCAGGTGGGCGGCATTGGAGATCAGCCGGTGCCCCCCCAGGTACTTGGCAAAAAGCCGCTCGCAAAAGGCGATGCCCTCCTCCTGGCTCATCCTGTCCAGGCCGGCCTTCTGCCAGACCGTTTCCGGCGTCTCCACGATGAAGGTCGAGGTGTGCTCGTCGAACTGGTAGGCGTGGCCCTGAAACCAGCCCCACTCGGTTTTCTCGAAGGCAAAGGTAAAGGCCGGGAACGGCTGGTGGGTGCCCAGCCAGACAAAGCGGCACTTGCGCAGCTCAATATCGGGCTGGTACGAGGCTTCATACTTTTTGCGGATGCGGCTGTTGATGCCGTCGGAGGCGATCACCAGGTCGGCCTGGTAGGCCTGGGCCACAGCCTCGTCGTCGGTGACCTCGGTCTGGAAGACCAGGTTCACGCCCAGCTCCCGGCAGCGCGCTTGCAGGATGTTCAGCAGCTTCTTGCGCCCGATGCCGATAAAGCCGTGCCCCTCCGAGCGGATCACCCGGCCCTTGAAGTGCACCTCGAGCGCGTCCCAGTGGTGAAAAGCCCGGCTGATCTGGAGGTAGGTGGGGTGGTCGGCCTTTTCCAGGTTGCCCAGGGTCTGGTCGGAAAACACCACCCCCCAGCCGAAGGTGTCGTCCGGGCGGTTGCGCTCGAGCACCGTGATCTGGTGGGCGGGGTTTTGCTTTTTCATCAGCAGGGCGAAGTAGAGCCCCGCCGGCCCGCCGCCGATGCAGACAATCCTCACCGCCGCCTCCTTAACGCCGCTTGCTGGTTGGCCCCCTGGGTGTGCTGCATGGTAACCCCGCTTTTGCTTTAAGCCTAAAATATTTAGCTATAAGATAAAAGATTGCAAGACAGGTTACAAATCACGGGAAATAAACACCACCCTGGGGGCGGTCGGCGGAGCCTGTCGAAACCGACCGCCCAAACAGGCTAAGCGGGTTAGCGCCGGAGGGCCCGCCAGACCTTCTCGGGGGTGAGCGGCATGTCCAGGTGGGCGATGCCCAGCGCGTCCAGCACCGCATTAACCACCGCCGGGGTGGCGGCGATGGCCCCGGCCTCGCCCACGCCCTTCACCCCCAGGGGGTTGGTGGGGGAGGGGGTCTGGTGGCGGTGGGGTTCCAGCGGGGGCATCTGGTCGGCTTTGGGCAGGGCGTACTCCAGGTAGTTGCCGGTGCGGTTCTGCCCTTCCTCGTCGTAGACGACGCCCTCGTAGAGGGCCTGCCCGATGCCCTGGGCGATGCCGCCGTGCTGCTGGCCCTCGAAGAGCAGCGGGTTGACCACCACCCCGCAGTCGTCCACCGCGATGTAGCGCAGAATGCGCACCAGGCCGGTCTCGGGGTCTACCTCCACCAGGGCCAGGTGGGCCCCAAAGGGGTAGTTGGCCTCCCTGAGGGCAAAGCTGGCGTGGCCCTCGAGCCCCGGCTCCAGGCCGGGCGGCAGCTTGCGGGGGTTGAAGGCGGTGGCGATCACCTGCTCCAGGGGCACGGCTTTGTCGGTGCCGCGCACCCCCCAGCCCTGCTCGAGCAGCTCGATATCCTCGGGGGCGGCCTCCAGGAGGTGGGCGGCGATTCGCGCCACCTTGTCGCGCACCAGGTCGGCGGCCTTCAGTACGGCCGAGCCTCCCACCGAGAGGGTGCGGCTGCCGGCGGTGCCCATGCCGTAGGGAACCGCCAGGGTATCGCCCTGCACTACGCTGATGCGCTCGGGGGGCAGGCCCAGCCGCTCGGCCACGATCTGCACAAAGGCGTTCTGGGTGCCCTGGCCGTGGGGTGAGGTGCCGGTGAAGATCACCGCGCTGCCGTCGGGGTTGATGCGCACGCCGCCGGTCTCCCAGCCATACCCGGTGATCTCCACATAGCTACAAAGCCCGATGCCCAAGAGCCGGCCCTGGCTTCTGGCCTCGGCCTGCAGGGCCCTGAGCCGGGGGTAGTCGCTGACCTCGAGCAGCTTTTGCAACACCTCGCCATAGGCCCCGGAGTCGTACTTGGCGCCGGTGCGGGTTTTGTAGGGGAACGGCCCGCTGATGAAGTTTTTGCGGCGGATCTCGGCGGGGTCGAGGCCCAGCGCCCGCGCGCCCATGTCCATCAGGCGTTCGAGGTAGTAGGTGGCCTCGGGCCGCCCGGCCCCCCGGTAGGCCCCGGTGGGGGTGGCGTTGGTGTACACCCCCAGCATCTCCAGCTCCACCGCTGGAATCTCGTAGGGGCCCTGCAGCATCAGGATGGTGCCGGGGGCGTTGCCCAGGGTGGTCTCGAGGGCGTAGGCGCCCAGGTCGGCCACCACCCGCCCGCGCAGCCCCAGGATTTTTCCCTCGGCGTCGAAGGCCATCTCCAGCTCGGCCACCTGGGCCCGCCCGTGGATGGTGGCCCCAAAGCTTTCACTGCGCCCCTCCACCCAGCGCACGTTCCGCCCCAGGCGACGGGCCAGGTAGGCCACCAGAATTTCCTCGGGGTAAACGTTAATTTTGGCCCCAAAGGCCCCGCCCACGTCGGGGGTAATCACCCGCACCTGGTTCTCGGCCAGGCCCAGCCGCTCGGCTACCGCGCTGCGCAGGTCGTGGGGCATCTGGGTGCTCGACCAGACCGTGAGGGCCTCGCGGATGCCGTCCCAGCTTGCCAGAACCCCCCGGGGTTCCATGGCGCTGGGGGCCACCCGCTGCTGTACCAGCCGCCCGCCCACCACCGTATGGGCGCGGGCGAAGGCCTCGGCTACCTCGCCCGCAACGGTCTTGCGGGCCAGGGCCACGTTGCTCGGGAGCTGGGGGTGGATGGCGGGGGCGGCCTGGGCCTGCAGGGGCTCGGGGTAGGCCGGCAGTGGCTCGTAGTCCACAAACACCTGCTGGGCTGCCTCGTGGGCCAGGGCCTCGGAGGTCGCCAGCACCGCCACCACCGGCTCCCCCGCGTAGCGCACCCGCTCGCGGGCCAGCAGTGGGTGCAAAGCGCCCTGGGCATCGCGCGGTACCGAGGCCGGTGCGTACAGCTCGGGGAGGTCGCTCGAGGTGTATACCCCCACCACACCGGGGAGCTCTCGGGCCTCGGTGGTGTCCACCGAGACCAGCCGGGCGTGCGCGTAGGGGCTGCGCACCAGGGCCAGGTGCAGCAGGTTTTCGGAGGGCAGGTCGGCCAGGTACTGCCCCTGGCCCCGCACCAGCTTGCCGTCCTCTTGGCGCTTCATGGGTTGACCGATGTAGCGGTTCGACATGGCGATATGTTACCCACAAACCTCGAGGAAATGTGGGGCTGGGCGTATGCTGGGGGCGCTATGCCAACCCACACCTTCGAACCCACCCACTACCACCACACCCTGGGTACCCACCCGCCGGTCTTGCGCATTGCGCCGGGCGATACCGTGCAAACCACCTGCGTGGATGCAGCCGGCCAGGATCGGGATCTGCGGCAGGTTACTCCCCGGGGGAACCCCATGACCGGGCCTTTTTACATCGAGGGCGCCGAGGTGGGCGACACCCTGGTGGTTCGGCTGGAGAAGCTCAGGCCCAACCGCCACCGCGGCTGGTCGGGGGTGGTGCTGACCGCCAACGTGGTGGATCCCGAGGACGTGCCCCGGCTGGCCCAAGCCCAGGGGGCGCAGCGCTGGCTGGACTGGGACGTAGATCTGGAGAAGCAGACCGCCCGGCTGGCCTCGCCGGTGAGGGGTTTGGAGGGGCTCGAGCTGCCCCTCGAGCCCATGCTGGGCTGCTTTGGGGTGGCCCCCAGCCGGGGCGAGGCCATCTCCACCGCCACTTCGGGGCCGCACGGGGGCAATATGGACTACCGGGGCTTCAAAGAGGGGGTCACGGTCTATTTTCCGGTAGGGGTGGAGGGGGCTCTGTTCTTCCTGGGCGACGGGCACGCCCTGCAAGGGGATGGTGAAATCGCCGGGACTGGCATTGAAATTTCGATGGACGTGCAATTTTCGGTGGATCTCATCAAGGGACAGGCCATCCGCTGGCCCCGGGGCGAGGACGCGGCGTACATCTTCACCGTGGGCAATGCCCGCCCCCTCGACCAGTGCGTCCAGCACGCCACCAGCGAGATGCTGCGCTGGCTTACCGGCCCCTACGGCCTGGACATCCAGAGCGCCTCACAGCTGATGGGGCAGTGCGTCCGGTACGATCTGGGCAACATCTTCGACCCGGCCTACACCATGGTCTGCAAGATGCCCAAGAAACTTCTGGAGCGCCTAGGCTCTACTTCGGCATCGTACGGCGCAGCAAGTCCTGGATAATCTGTTCTACCCGCAGGCCCTCGAACTGGGCCTCCTCGGTCAGGAGCAGCCGGTGGGAGAGGGCCGGCCTGGCTGCGTTGCGCAGGTCGTCCCACTCGAGGTGGGCCCGGCCTGCCAGGTAGGCCAGGGCTTTAGCCAGATGGAGCCAGGCCTTGGCCCCGCGTGGCGATAGGCCCATGCGCAGGTGTTTTTCCTCGCTGGCGAGCTGGGCGGTGTTGGCGATGGCCTCGAGGGCGGGCTGGCTCACCACCACCTGCTGGGACTCGGCACGGGCTTTTAGCAAGTCCAGGCCTTCTACGGGCTGGGGGGCGACGGGCTCTTCCGAAAGAATCCGGATCCAGGTGGCCCGGGGGGGAGCCTGGACGGTAATCTTGGACATAAAGCGGTCGAGCTGGGCCTCGGGCAGGGGGTAGGTGCCCTCGAGCTCCAGAGGGTTCTGTGTAGCCAGCACCAGAAAGGGCTCGGGCAGGGCGTAGCGGGTTCCACCCACCGTGACCCCCCGTTCCTGCATGGCCTCCAGCAGCGCCGACTGGGTTTTGGGGGTGGCCCGGTTGATCTCGTCGGCCAGCACCACCTGGGCGAAGAGGGGCCCCTGTCGGAAAACAAACTGCCCATCCTCCAGAATCTCGGTTCCGGTCACGTCGGCGGGAAGGAGGTCGGGGGTGAACTGGATTCTCCGGTACGAAAGCCCGCTGGCCTCGGCAAAGGCCCTGGCCAGCAGGGTTTTGCCCAGCCCCGGCAGCCCCTCCAGCAAGGCGTGCCCGCCAGCTACGGCGGTTGCCAGCAGCTCGCGGATGACCTGCTCCTGCCCAAACAGCACCTGAGCGAGTGCGGTTTGTAAGGCGGTTAAGTGAACTCGAGCGTCGCTCACGGGCCCATACTACCCGCAGCCTGCCGCCCCCATACAGGCCCCAACCCGCAATTGGGTCTGTGGCTTGACCCGTGGGGCCTGGGCGGGCAGAATCGGGCTGTGTGGATTTTGGGCATAGACACCTCCTGCGACGATACCGGGGTGGGCCTGGTGCGGGATGGGGTGGTGGTGGTGAACCGGGTGGCCTCGCAAACCCTCCTGCACCAGCGCTACGGGGGGGTGGTGCCCGAGCTGGCCTCGAGGGAACACACCCAGGTGATTGACGGACTGGTGCAACAAGCCCTGGACGAGGCTGGCCTGAAGGCCGCCGATCTCGACCTGATCGCGGCTACCCGCGGGCCCGGCCTGATCGGGGCCTTGCTGGTGGGCTACACCTACGGCAAGGGACTGGCCTTCGCCCTGGGCAAACCCTTTGTGCCGGTGCACCACCTCGAGGGCCACATCTACGCCGCGCTGGCCGAGCACCCCGAGGTCGAGCCCCCGTTCCTGGCCCTGATCGCCTCCGGCGGCCACACCCACCTGTTCGAGGTGCCCGCGTGGGGCACCTACAGGCTCCTGGGGGCCACCCTGGACGATGCCGCCGGTGAGGCTTTCGACAAGGCTGCGCGGCTTTTGGGCCTGGGCTATCCGGGGGGGCCGGAAATCGAGCGACTGGCCAGACAGGGCGAGCCCAGCAAGGTGCCGCTGGCCGTGCCGCTCCAGGGCCAGGAAGGGTTTGCTTTCAGCTTCTCGGGCCTCAAAACGGCGGTGGCCCGGGCCCTGGAGAAAGGCTACGCGCCCGCCGATATCGCCGCCCGGTTTCAGCAGGTGGCGGTGGAGCACATCGTGCAGGTGGTGACCCGGGCTGCCCGGCACACCGGCCTTTCGACCGTGCTGGTGACCGGCGGGGTGGCGCAGAACACCGCGCTAAAAACCCAGTTACAGGCGGCGGGCCTTCGGCTCATGTTCCCCCCCAGGGGCCTCGCCACCGACAACGGGGCCATGATCGCCCTGGCGGCCTGGCGCACCCACGCGCGCAACCTACACAACCCCATGGCCCTTCCGGCGGCGGCCTACCTGCCCCTGGGCGCTGGCTAACCGCCCTTGCGCAAGGCCACCAGCTCGGTTACGTTTTCGCCATCGCGGGTTTTCTGGATGCTTCTGACCAGGCCCACGTTTTCGGCATACCAGCTTGTGCCCTGGCTTTCAAAGTTGAAGGGGAGGCTCAGAGGGCCGGCTTGGGCGCGCAGGCGGGTGGCAAAGGTGGTTTGCAGCTTGTAGGCCACAAAGCGGCCCGCCGGGGTGGTAACGGTCTCCTGCGCCACCACCCGGTAGGTGGTCTCGAGCGTCCCGCTGATGTTGAAGCGCAGCGGCCCCTGCTGCCCGGTGCCCTGTACCTCCAGCACCAGCTTCCAGCTACCGCCCACCGCCCAGCGGTCGTAGTCGGGGACGGCCACGCCCGTTACCTTGACCACCTTCAGGTCGTAGCTCACTGACTGAGCCCCGGCTTCTACCCGGCCACCCCCCTGGGTGCCGAAGTCCACCGGGGCGATGCCCTCCGGGGTGCAGCGGTAGGTGGTCTCTTCCTTTCCACCGGCGCTCTGGCGCACCTGTACAAAGCTGCTCTCGGTAATGCTGGTTTTGCGAATCGAGTAGGCGCCGGGGCGTTCCCCCGTCACCCGGTACTGCCATTCCCAGCCGGGGCGGGCGGGGGCGAAGGGCTGGTCACAGAGCTGGGCCAGGGCCGGACTGCCGAGTAGCAAGACCCACAATAGGGCGCGCATACACCCAGTGTATACGCGACCGCGCTATTCTCATCCAGGCAGGGTACAATCGCTTTTGGTTATGTTGGCCTGGATTAATAGACTGTTAGATAACAACGAACGCAAGGTGGCCCGCTACTGGAAAGAGGTGGTGGCCCCAGTCAATGCCCTCGAGGACGAGGTCTCGAAGATTGAAGACCTGGCTGCTGAGTATGCCAAGCTGCGCGAACAGCACGCCCAGGGCGCGAGCCTCGATGAACTGCTGCCCAGGGCCTTTGCCCTCACCCGCGAGGCCTCCAAGCGCTTTTTGGGCCTGCGCCACTACGACGTGCAGCTCATTGGCGGCGCGGTGCTGCACGAGGGCAAGATCGCCGAGATGAAAACCGGAGAGGGCAAAACCCTGGTCGCCACCCTGGCCGTGGCGCTCAACGCCATCGCCAGTAAAGGGGTGCACCTGGTCACGGTCAACGACTACCTGGCCCGGCGCGACGCCGAGTGGATGGGGCCCATCTACAAGGGGCTGGGCCTCTCGGTGGGGGTGGTGCAGAACCACTCGAGCCCCGAGGAACGCCGCAAGGCCTACCTTTGCGACGTGACCTACGTGACCAACAGCGAGCTGGGCTTCGACTACCTGCGCGACAACATGGCGGTAGCCCCCGAACAACTGGTGCTGCGGCACGACACCCCCCTGCACTACGCCATCATCGACGAGGTGGACTCCATCCTGATTGACGAGGCCCGCACCCCGCTCATCATCAGCGGCCCCGCCGAGAAGGCCACCGATATGTACTACCGCATGGCCGAGATCGCCAAGAAGCTCGAGCGCGGCGAGAAACCGCCGGTAGGCACCAAGGGCGAACCCACCGGCGACTACACCATCGAGGAGAAGCAGAAAGCCGTGCACCTCACCCTGCAAGGCATCGCCAAGGCCGAGAAGCTTTTGGGGGTGGAGGGGCTCTTCAACACCGAGCACATGGAGCTGGCCCACATGCTGACCCAGGCCATCCGGGCCAAGGAGCTCTACTTCAAAGACCGCGAATACATCGTCCAGGACGGCCAGGTTATCATCGTGGACGAGTTTACGGGCCGTTTGCAGCCGGGCCGCCGCTTCGGCGAGGGGCTGCACCAGGCCATCGAGGCCAAAGAGGGCGTGAAAATCGAGCGCGAGAACCAGACCCTGGCCACCGTGACCTACCAGAACTTCTTCCGCCTCTTCGAGAAGACCGCCGGCATGACCGGCACCGCCAAGACCGAGGAGAAAGAGTTCCAGGAAATCTACGCCATGGACGTGGTGAGCATCCCCACCAACCGCCCGGTGATCCGCCAGGATTACCCCGATGTGGTCTACCGCTCGGAGAAGGGCAAGTTTTTTGCGGTGGTGGAGGAGATTGCCGAGAAGTACGAGAAGGGCCAGCCGGTGCTGGTGGGCACCATCTCGGTAGAAAAATCCGAGCGGCTCTCGGCCATGCTCAAGGAGGCCCGCCACTACCTGCCCCGCCTCGAGGCCCGCGCCCAGGCCCTGGCCAAGGCCATCGAGAAGCAGAGCGGTTCCGAATGGGATCGCCTGAAGAAGGCCCTCGAGCGCCCCGGTTCTCTGCGGGATAGCGAGCTCGAGGCTTACGAGTCCACCATCCCCCCCAAGGGCAACATCCGCACCGCCTGGGAGTACCTGAAGCGAGCCGTGCACACCCTCGAGCTGATCCGCAAGGGCATTCCCCACCAGGTACTGAACGCCAAGTACCACGAAAAAGAGTCCGAGATCGTGGCCCAGGCCGGCCGCAGCAAGACCATCACCATCTCCACCAACATGGCCGGGCGCGGCACCGACATCAAGCTGGGGGGCAACGCCGAGTACCTGGCCGCCGACCTTTTGCGCAAGGAGGGCTTCGAGCCCCGCGCCGAGTGGCGCGTGGAGCTTTTCATCAAGAAGCTGGTGCAGGGCGACGAGGAAGGGGCCCTCAAGCTGGCCGCCGAGATCGGCGTGAAGCAATCTGTCGTTGACGAAATTCGCCGCCTGCGCGATACCTGCGCCGCCGACGAGGTGCGGGTCAAGGAGCTGGGCGGTCTGCACATCATCGGCACCGAACGGCACGAGTCGCGCCGCATTGATAACCAGCTCCGCGGTCGTTCGGGCCGCCAGGGCGACCCTGGCAGCAGCCGTTTTTACGTCTCCTTCGACGACGACCTAATGCGCCTCTTTGCCTCCGAGCGCATCATCGCCATGCTTGACCGGATGGGCTTCGACGACTCCGAGCCCATCGAAAACCAGATGGTCACCCGCTCCATCGAGCGGGCCCAGAAGCGGGTGGAAGACCGCAACTTCGATATCCGTAAGCAGTTGCTGCGCCTCGACGAGGTGATGGCCCGCCAGCGCGAGGTGGTATACGCCCAGCGCCGCAACGTGCTCCTGGGCAGCGACGAGGTAGTGCGCGAGGGTGCTTTAGCCATGATCGAGGACACCGTGGATGCGGTGGCCTCCAACTACCTGAACCCCCAGCAGCACCCCGATGACTGGGATATCGATGGGCTGCGCTCGAGCCTCGTAGACTACATCCCTGCCCTGGGCGACTTCGACTTTGAAGCACTGCGCAAACTCAAGGCCGAAGAGGGCATCGAGCGCCTGATTGAGGCTGCCCGCACCGCCTACGAGGCCCGCGAGGCCGAACTCAACCGCCAGGGCCCCGGCCTCATGCGGGCGGTGGAGCGCTTCGTGACCTTGCAGGTGGTGGACAACGCCTGGAAGGAGCACCTGCACAGCATGGATGTGCTCAAGCAGGGCATCTTCCTGCGCGGCTACGGCCAGCGCGACCCCTTCCAGGAGTACAAGCTCGAGGGCACCCGCTTCTTCAACGAGATGATCGCCAGCATCAAGAGCGAGGTCACCAAGTTCCTCTTCCGCCTGCAGGTGGAGGTGAACCAGCAGCCTACCCCGGCGCCGGTGGCCGAGGGGGTCGAGTACAGCGGCTCCGAGGCTACCGCTCCGCAGGCCAGCCGCGATCCCTTTACGGTGCGTCGTCAGCAAAAAGCAGCCTCAGCCTACTCCGGCCTGAGCCGCGCCGAACGCAGAAGACTCGAGCGCGAAGAGAAAAAGAAAAACAGAGGGTAGCGCTTTGTGCCCCTTGGCCCGGGCTCGGTTTGAAAACGACACCCTCGGTGCAATTTAGGGCGTACACTGAGCCCCTATGCTGACCCGGCGGCGCTTCCTGACCCTACTTGGCTGGGGTGGACTGGGTCTTCTGGGTACGGCTGGGCTGGCCGTAGGCAGCAGCTACCAGTTCGGGATTAGCCGGCATAGGAGGGTTTTTCCTGGGCTGGAGCAGCCTTTGCGGGTGGTACAGCTAAGCGATCTGCACTATGGCCCCTGGGTGCGCGCAACCACGCTACAGTCCTGGGTGCGGGCGGCCAATGCCGAGCGCCCTGACCTGATTGTCATCACCGGCGATCTGATCGAGTCTGGGATGCGGCTGGATCGGCTCAAAGCACTTTATCGCGCGATCACCCCCGACCTCGAGCACCTGGTGGCAGTGCTGGGTATGCTACAGGCCCCCTTGGGGGTATATGCCATCTGGGGTAACCACGACAATAGCCAGCCAGCGGCCAAGCGCTACCTGGGCCGACACCTACCAAAGCACGGCATATCGGTGCTGGTCAACCAGGGGCTGTGGGCGCGGGACGATCTTTTTTTGAGTGGGGTAGACGACTACTGGGCCGAGGAGGCCAATCCCAAAGTCTCGCTCGCCGGCTACCGAAAAGGCAAAGCCAGCCTGGCCTTGGCCCATAACCCCGATTTCTGGGATTACTACAGGGATTTGCCGGTCGGCCTGGTTTTGAGCGGCCATACCCACGGCGGCCAGGTGTATCTTCCAGGGGTCGGGGCCCCCTGGACGCCCTCGAGATACCACGAGCGCTATCTGGGGGGATGGTACAGCCCTGCGCTGGGCGCACCCGTCTCGGGTTATGTTTCGCGGGGCCTGGGTACGACGGTGCTGCCGCTGCGGGTCAATGCCCCGGCCGAGCTGACGGTATTTGAATTTACGCCAGAAGACTGATGCTGCTTTCGGTTAGGATAGCGGGGTGATTCTCGGGTACGACTTTATCATTCAACACTACCGGCGGCCCCTGCGGGGTTTATCGGCTCCTTTACGGGTAGCCCACCTCTCCGACCTGCACATTGGCTTTTTTATACGTCAGGGTTCAGTCCGGCGCTGGGTAGAAGCCACCCTGGCCCAAGAGCCCGACCTCATCGTGATTACCGGCGACCTGACCGACTCTGGGCGGAGCCACCAGGTGCTGCCTACCCTGTCCGAGTTGCAAAAGCTGCGGGCCCCCCTGGGAGCCTGGGCGGTCTGGGGCAACCACGACTACCGTTTTAATGGTTACCAGCCCAAGTACCCAGAACGGGTATCTGTTTCCGGGAACCGGGGTGCTAGTCCGCCCAAAGTGCCGATGGTGCCGCCACGTGACCTCGAGGCCTCCCTCAAAGAGCTGGGTATCCATTTTCTTCACAATGCGGGAACTCAACTCAGAACGGATCTTTACCTGGCCGGCGTGGAAGACCTGTGGCACGGAGAGCCCGACGTGGCCAAAGCCCTGGAAGGGCATCGGGATTCCTCGGCCTGCCTGCTTATCTGCCACAACCCGGACTACCTGTACCAGGTGCCCAGGTCGGTTGACCTTACGCTCTGCGGCCACACCCACGGGGGTCAGGTGGTGCTGCCCTGGTATGGCCCGGTCTTTACCTCCTCGCTGTACGGGCAGAAGTTTGCCGGGGGCTGGGTAGACGACCCGGTTCCCGCTTTTATCTCGCGGGGCCTGGGCTTATCCACCGCGCCTTTACGGGTGGCCTGCCCCGCCGAGCTGGTGATTCATGATTTTGTTCCGCTCGAGCACTAACATAAACCTGATGAAAAGCCGCGCCGGATGGGTCTGGGTGGGGGCCCTGCTTGCAGGGCTATGGTGGCTTACTGCTATGCTTTATCCAAGATTGCCCGATCGCATTCCCGGGCATTTTGGCCCGCGCGGAGATGTGACTCGCTGGGCCGACCGGGTGGAATTCTGGTGGATTCCCGTGGTAGCTACGGGTCTTGTGCTGCTGGTGTTTGCCCTCACGCGGCTGGCCTTTCGCTATCCAGAAATTTTGAACCTGCCGCAAAAAGAGCGGTTTTTGTCACTCCCAGAGTACCTGCGACATAAGTTAGTGCGTGTGCTGGACTTCTATCTGGCTTTTTTGACGGGCTACTTATGCGTCTTGTTCGGCTACCTCCAGTGGAACACTTATTTAGTTGCGCTGGGAGCAGCTAAAGGCCTGGGCTGGGAGATATGGCTATTTTTTGCCATAGTTCCTTTGCTGATAGGTTGGATGATCTGGGACACCAACCGCAGGCTGCGGCTAGTTCAGCGCACCTTATAGCCGATGCCCTGCAAAATCTGGCGGGCCTGCTCGCGTTCCTCGGGGGTGGCAAAGCCTATGCGGATGGCCCCCCCTTCGTCGCGGATGGCCAGCACCTCGAAGTTTTTGATGTTGACCCCGGCGTTGCCCAGCGCGGTGGAGACGGTGGCAATTTGACCCGGCTTATCAGGAACCTGCACCACCAGTTCGTTCATCACCGGCAGCAGGCTGCGCTTGACGATGGGCAGCGCGTCGCGGGTGCGCTTGGCCTCCAGGGCCGCCTCGAGCAACGCTTCGGGTTGCTCGAGCAGGTTTTCCAGCTCCAGCATCACCGCGCGCAGGTCTTCGATGGCCGCGCGCAGGGCCTCTTTGTTGGCCACCACCATGTCCCGGCTCATGCGGGGCGAGCCCGAGGCTACGCGGGTCAGGTCGCGGAAGCCCCCCGCAGCCAGGAACATCAGCAGATCCTGGTGGGGATCCTGGGCCACCAGCCGGTTCAGTCCCACTGCCAGCAGGTAGGGCAGGTGCGAGATGCGGGCCACCAGCCGGTCGTGCAGCTCGGGGGCCATCTCCAGGGGATAGGCCCCCAGGTTCTGCACCAGGCTGCGCACGGCCTCGAGGGCACTCGGGACAGTGCCGGTGGTTGGGGTAATGACCCAGACGGCATTCTGCAGCAAACCGGCGTGGGCGGCCTCCACGCCGGCTTTTTCGCTACCGGCCATGGGGTGGGAGCCCACAAAGTTGGGCAGAACCCCCGTCAGGGCCTCCACCACCGGCTGCTTGACGCTGCCCACATCGAACCAAACGGTGTGTGGGCTAGCAAACTGTGCCAGCTTCCGGCCCTCGCTGACCAGCACCCCCACCGGGGCGGCCAGCACCCCGAGCTCGAGGTCGCCCACCCAACTGCCCAGCGAGGCGTGTACCCTGTCCACCACCTGAAGGGCCAGGGCATCCTCGAGGGCTCCAGGGTCGGGGTCGTAGGCGTGAATTTCCTCGGCTAAAAAGCGTTCACGTAGCCCCAGGGCCACACTGCCCCCCAGGAGACCAATGCCGAAAATGCCGACTTTGCCAAACAGAGGCTTCATCATAAAGTTACGGGTTTGTGTTTAAAGGTCGTGCTTTTAGTCGTGGTTTCCCCGAGGCCTCGGACAGCCGATGGTAGGGGGTTTTTTTAGATTTCCGGCTGAGGACTAGGCGGGCTCGAGGGCGCGGGTTAGCCGGCGCCCCAGGGCGGGCAAAAGGGCCTTTATCCGGCTCATCATATCGGCAAACTGGGCTTCGTTGAGCTGCTGGGCCGCATCGGACTGGGCCTTTTCGGGGTCGGGGTGGGTTTCCACAATCAGCCCGTCAGCGCCGGCGGCCAGACCCGCCAGCGCCAGGGCGGTCACCCAGTCGCGCTTACCGGCGGCGTGCGAGGGGTCAATCCAGACCGGCAGGTGGGTCAGGCTTTTCAGTACCGGCACCGCCGAGACATCCAGGGTGAAGCGGGTAGACTTCTCGAAGGTGCGTATGCCGCGCTCCACCAGAATGACCCGCATGTTGCCCTGGGCCAGTACGTACTCGGCCGACATCAGAAACTCCTCCAGGGTCATGCTCATGCCCCGCTTCAGCAAAACCGCCCGCCCGGACTGCCCGGCGGCCTGCAAAAGGGCGAAGTTCTGCGCGTTGCGCGCACCAATTTGCAGCACATCGGCGTAGGTGGCTACCAGATCGACCTGCTCGGGTGAAACCACCTCGGTCACCACGGGAAGGCCGGTCTGCCGCCGGGCCTCGGCCAGAATTTCCAGTCCCTCCTGGCCCATACCCTGGAAACTGTAGGGCGAGGTGCGGGGTTTGAAGGCCCCACCCCGAAGCATCTGCGCCCCGTGCTTCTTTACATAGTGGGCGGCGGTCAGGGTTTGCTCGAGGCTCTCTACCCCACAAGGCCCCGCCGCAATCATTACCTCACCGCCACCGGTGGCCCCGGTATCCCAGCGCAGTACGGTGGGTTTGGGGGAGATTTCCAGCGAGGCCAGCTTGTAGGGTTTGGAGATGGGGATAACGTCCTGCACGGCAGATAGTGCGCGGAAATGCTCAATCAGCTCTGGGGTTGGCCCCTTGCCAATGGCCCCGATCAAGGTGGTGTGCTCCCCCTCGGAAACGTGGGGCCGGTAGCCAACCCGGCGCACCTCGGCCACCACCGACTCCACTTCTTGAGGCCCTGAACCATGTTTCATGATAATTAGCATTGCCTGACCTCCCTGCACACAAAAAACTTCCGGGGATTTGGAACTCCCCGGAAGCATTGGTGCGATAAACGCCTACACAGGCCTCACGGGGACAACAGGCCAATAAAAATACCCAAAAAAGTAGGTATTTTGGCTTGTGACACCCCTCGAGGTCTGCATATAAAGGTGAGCATATTGGCCCGGCCTTGGGTTTGTCAACTCGTGCGAATGGGGGTGATGGCTAAGGTGCAGCGGGAGATGCAGACCAGGCGCCCTTGCTCATCGCGAATCTCGATACCCCAGACTGCGCTGGTGCGGCCAGTATGGATAGGTGTACCGGTGGCCGTGACCTTGCCCGACTGCATGGAACGCAAGTGGTTGGCATTGATCTCCATCCCAAAGCTGGTATGGCCCTCGGGCGCGGCCAGATACGCGCCGATACTGGCTACGGTTTCGGCCAGCGCCACCGAGGCCCCGCCGTGCAGGTAGCCAAAGGGCTGGTGCAACCTGGGGGTTACTTCCATCTCGGCCACCACTTTTTGGGGGGTGGCCTCCAGGATGCGGATGCCCAGGGTCTTGACCAGTGAGTCGCGCTCGAGCCGGGTAGGGTCGATCTTGCTCATGGCTTATAGCCTACCGCACCTTTCCAAAAAGCAAGAAACCTGCTACAATCTATGTTTGCCTGGGGGCGTTCCGGTTTCGACAGGGGCCCTTGAAGGCAGTACGGCGTGTCGAGGTAGCCCATGGCCTCGTAAAAATGGGCAAAGCCATAACTGGCAACGCTCGTAGCAACAGCTACGCTCTCGCTGCTTAAGTCAGCGACGTTCTTCAGAAGCCCAGCCGATGGCGTACTGAACGAACGACCTAAAGTCGGCTAGCTCGAGGCAAGGCTCCGTAGCCAAGAGCGAACTTCTCGCGGAGCTTGGTCTGGGCCCGCTGTTGGTGGCGCAAGCCTAGGCGACAAGCAAACACCAACTACACACGTAGATGTCTGCTGGATGGGTCTCTGGACGCGAGTTCGACTCTCGCCGCCTCCACCAAATGCCACCCGATAAGGGTGGTTTTTTTGTCCTGGTAGCAGCTTCGAGCAAGGCTTCGAACAAACCCGAAGAGTGTTTTATGACGTGGGGGTTGCTTGCGCTTCCAGCCGCTGGCGCAGTATCCGATACTGGAAAAAGTAAAACTCCGCTACCAGCAAAAGCGCGGCCAGCAAAGCCAGCCAGGGGGCCATTTGCATAGTGTGCATGGGGGGTAGAGGCTGGTTCGGGCTTGGGCGGGGTAGCAGGGTTTCGTCGTGGTTAAGCAGGCCGCTCCGCTGTTCACCTCGGGGCGCAATCAGGTTATAAACCAGAACCGGAAAGGCTGGTATATTCTGCAGGCTTTCGGCGGGGGGTAGGTACAGCCCATTGGGATGATACCAGGCCAGGGCCTGTCCGGTCTCACTGATAGCAAGAGGCCGCCAGCCTGGGGCTGCTGGGCGGGGTGGAGTGGGCAGGTTGTAGCCTACGAGTTCGACCCCGCGCAAATAGGGGAGGATGCGCTCGACATCGAAAACCAAAGCCTGACCGCTGGCTTGTTCGGCAAAAAACACTGTGAAGCGGCTGGGCGACCGGCGGGGGGTGCCGATCTCGATAGCGATTTCGCCGGGACTGCCGCGGCTGGTGCCTAAGAGTGCCAGAAGACGCTCGAGGGCTGGTGAACGCCCCGATAGCTCTACCCTGACCAGCCGCCTCGAAAAACCGGCTTGGTTATCCAGGGCCAGCACATCGCTGCTTAAAATGCGTGCGCTGGGTGTGCTCGAGGGCACCTCGAGGCTGCTGAAGCCACCTGCGGGCACTTCTAGCGCATACCGCTGACCATCCACCCATACCTCTCCCTGCCACAAGCCCGGCCCTGCGTTGGCCAGCGCCACAAAGCCAGGCCCAATGGCTGTGATGCCCACATTGGCACCGTTTCCGGCCACATTGAGGTAGCCATCTGTTTCGGGTGGGGGTGCTTGGTCAGCTATAGTCAAAACCCTGGCGCCCGGTAGTAGAGCCCGACCTTTGACAATGGCCTGCCGGAGATTGGCGCTGGTTGCTGTGGGCTGTAGGCCCTCGAGGTGGCCTAGTAGGTTTTTTCCTGGGGCTGGGCCAAAGGTCTGAACCTGGTTCCCAGCCACGGCCAGAACAGCTCTGGGCGAGGCTGCTAGATACTCACGAGCTAGGGTTTTGGCGCGCTCGAGGCGGCTCGGATTAACATCGGTGGCTGCCATAGAGGCCGAGACATCCAGCACCAAGACCAGTTCGCCGGGCCAATCCAGCGAGACCTTAGGCGCTGTCAGGGCAAGTGTAACCAGTAAAGCGGAAAACAACAGCACCACCAGCCGCAGGTCGAAGCGACGCCGGGCCCGGCCTTTGCGAACGGCTTTTTGCCAGAGCCATAGCCCGGCTGCGTGACGCACCGGAGGCTGTCTGCGCCGATACCACAACCATACCAGTCCCAGCACTGGGGGTATAAGCCACAACAGCCAGGGCAATCCAAAGGCAACCTGCACCCCCTTAGCATAGGGTGATGGAGCCGGACACTCAAAGACCCCTATCCAAAATTGATGATATACGCTGTTCTGGACGCTATTATATGCGACTTATGCAGAGATCTGAAATCGGGCTTATCCACCGATTGGTGGATATAGTCTTGGGTGCTTTGAGTCCTCGAGGCCTTGACAGCCGCATGATGGCTTTATAGCTTTGTACCAAGTCCATCTCGCTCAGATGCTTTCTTCAAAAGAGAGCGAAGGTGGTGAACTGTCCAATAAACACGTAGGAGGCTAGAAATGAAGAAACTGTTGGTCTTAGGAATGCTTGCCCTGGCCGGGTTGGCCCTGGCCCAGCCCAAGGTGTTCAAGGGCACTGAGCCAGGACGTGCGGGCGGCGCTTACCGAATTACATCGATTTCCGATCCGCGTACCTGGAACCCCTTTGTGGCTCGTGAGACCTCGTCTACCGATATCATCAAGCTCTTTTTGCCTTACCTGACCACCTACGACCCCTACACCCAGGCCCCCGAGGGTCGGCTGGCCAAGTCGTGGGAGGTTCGTAACAACGGCCTGACGGTTATCTTTAAACTACGCGAAGGGGCCAAGTGGTCAGATGGACAGAACATTGACGCCGACGATGTAGTCTTCAGTGCCACTGTACACGCCGATCAGCGGGTCAACTCTAACTCCCGCAGCAGCTTCATCCTGGATGGCCAGCCCATCCGCTGGACCAAGGTAGACCAGTACACGGTGCGGGCCGACTTCCCCAAGCCCTACGCTCCAGCGCTAATCCAGAGCTGGTATATCGTGCCCGAGCACATCTTTGGCCCGGCCTACCGCGCGGGCGTGCAGCAGCTCCAGGCCCTGTGGAACCTGGACACCCCGCCGGCCCAGGTGGTCTCGGGCGGCCCCTTCAAGCTTGACAGCTACGTAAAGGGCGAGCGGGTAGTGCTGGTGCGCAACCCCAACTACTGGGGGGTGGACGAACGCAACAACCCGGTGGCCTACCTCGAGCGCTATACCGTGCAGATTGTGCCCGACCTCAACGCCCAGCTTGCCCGCTTCCTGGCGGGTGAGGCCGATACCTTTGCCGCCGCCAACGCCGACCAGGTGGCCCAGGTGCTGGAGCGCATCCGGGGCAACCGTCTGCGCGCTGAGATTTTCCCTAACGCCGACGTAACCCTGGGTACCAACTTCATCGTTTTCAACTGGAACCACAAAGATTCCTTCAAGGAAAGCCTCTTCCGCCAGGTGAAGTTCCGCCGGGCCATGGCCCACCTGATGGACAAAAAGTCCATGATCGAGGTGGCCCTGGGCGGCCTGGGCCAGCCCCAGTGGAGCCCCATCTCCATCCCCAACAAGGCCTTCTTCACCGACGATGTGGCTAAGTTCGAGTTCAGCCCGCAAAAAGCCGCTCAACTCCTGGCCGAGCTGGGCTTCCGCAGCAAGAACCGCGACGGTTGGTTGGTGAACGCCCAGGGTAAGGTGCTGGAGTTCAACCTGGTCACCAACCAGGGCAACAACGTGCGTGAGCGTATTGCCCAGATCTTCCGCGACGAGGCCCGCAAGATTGGGGTCAAGGTGGAGTACCGGCCCATCGACTTCAACGAGCTGGTGCGCCAGCTTACCAGCCCCGCCGCCGATGGCACCCGCGAGTTCGACGCCATCCTGATCGGCCTCACCGGCGGTATCGAACCGGCCTTCAGCCGCAACGTCTGGGAGCTTAACGGCTCGTTGCACATGTGGAACCTGGGCACCGGTGGTAAAAACCCCGCTAAGGTTGA
The DNA here is from genome assembly GCF_026004075.1 of Meiothermus sp. Classification (NCBI taxonomy): domain Bacteria; kingdom Thermotogati; phylum Deinococcota; class Deinococci; order Thermales; family Thermaceae; genus Meiothermus; species Meiothermus sp. The sequence continues at coordinate 883,143 of NZ_BPIK01000001.1, forward strand.
GGCCTTTGAGGTGCTGATCGACACCCTCATGAAGCGCGGTGCGACCACCCTCGACCAGGCCCAGCGCCGCCAGATCTACGTGCAATTCCAGAAGGTGGTGGCCGAGAACCTGCCCATCATCTACACCGTGGCCCCGGCCTACAACCCGGCCCGGCTGACCCGCCTGGGTGGGATGTTCCCCAAAGAGCAGATCAACTCCATCAACGAGCAGTACCCGTACATCGAGACCGTTTTTGCTAAGGAGTGAACGCCTTCTGGGGCAAGGGGTGGCCCACCACCCCTTGCCTTTATGCTGAGGTTCTATGTTTGCTTACGTCGTAAGAAGGCTGCTCCAGCTCATTCCTACCTTCTTTGGGGCTACCCTGCTGGCTTTTCTGGTGATTCAGCTTGCGCCAGGCGATTTTGTGACCCGGCTCGAGCTCGACCCCACCCAGGACCGCGAGTCCATCGCTAACCTGCGTCAACAACTCGGCCTCGACCAGCCCCTACCGGTGCAGTATGCCAAGTGGCTCTCCGGCATCCTGCAAGGCTATCTGGGCCTGTCCCTTTCCTACAAGACTGACGTCTGGAACGTAATCGGCCAGCGCATCCTGAACTCCATGGTGCTGGTGGTGCTGGCTACCCTGATGATCTATCTGATTGCCATTCCCATCGGGGTGTACTCGGCTATTCGCAAATACACCTGGCCCGACCGTACTTTTACGGTGCTGGCCTTTCTGGGCCTGGCCATCCCCAACTTTTTCTTTGGCCTGATCATGCTGTTTCTGGCGGTCTGGCTCAACGACCTGACCAATATGCGCATCCTGCCCATTGGGGGCATGACCACCGAGTTTATTCATCTGGGCAACCTGACCCGCACGGCCCAGATTCTCTTCCCATTCGCCTTGCTGGGAACCCTGATTTTTGCTGGGCTCTTCTGGCAGCGAAGCCGGCGTGGGCAGGCCGCCACCTTTGGCATCTGGGTGGGGCTGGTGCTGTTTGGCATGAGCACCCTTTTGATGCTGGCGCCCTTGGTGCAAGGGCCGGGTTTGCCTGAGCGGCTACCCTACAGCGATTCGCCCCTTTGGGCCCGGGCTACCAATGTGCTCTGGCACGCCTTCCCGGTGGTGATTGTGGTGGGCACCTCAGGTCTGGCCGGGTTGATGCGGGTGATGCGGGGCCAGATGCTGGATGTGCTCTCACAGGACTACATCCGTACCGCCCGTGCCAAGGGCCTGAACGAGCGGGTGGTGATTTACAAGCACGCTCTGCGCAACGCGGTGATCCCCTTTATCGCCGGCATTGGGGGGCTTTTGCCGGGCCTGATCGGCGGAGCTGGGCTGGTGGAGGTGACCATGGCCTGGCCTGGAATCACCCCGGCGCTGCTCGAGGCCATCTCGGCCATTGACATTTATGTGATTATGGGCCTCATCACCATTACCACCGTTTTGTTGATGATTGGCAACGTGGTCTCGGATCTGCTGCTGGCCTTGGTGGATCCGCGTATCCGGTACAGCTAGGGGGGGATGGGTATGCTACGAAGAGTGCAAATGAATACCGCCCCGCAGGCCAACCGCAGTTTTTTTCAGCAAGCCTGGATTCGCTTCAAGCGGCATCCCCTGGCCCGGCTGGGTGCCGTGGTGCTGCTGGTGTTTTATCTGGGCGCCCTGTTTGCCGATTTCCTGGCGCCTTATCCAGAAGAGAAAAGCTTCCGCGATTTTTCTTTTGCCTCGCCTACCCAGATTTTCTGGCGCGACGAGCAGGGGCGTCTGACCCGGCCTTATGTGTGTGCTTCTGAGCGGCGCCGGAACCTCGAGACCTTCAAGGTCGAGGTCATCACCGACTGTGAGAAAGGCCGCTATCCCATCTACTTTTTTGTGAAAGGGGAGCCTTACCGCTTCCTGGGGCTCATCCCTACCGACCTGCGCTTGATGGGCGGGCCTTGGCTGCTGGAAGACCAGGCCAAGCTTTTTCTGTGGGGCACCGACGACTTTGGCCGGGACATCTGGGGCCGTATCTGGTTTGGCGGTCGTATCAGCCTGACCATTGGTATTTTTGCGGTAGCCCTGGCCCTCATTATCGGTATCTTCATGGGCAGTATCTCCGGCTACTACGCCGGTCGTCCGGTTACGTTCAGTATCGGGATACTCAACCCACAGTTCTGGGCTTTTATTCGGGGCAGTCCCTGGTACACCCACCTGTTGGCTGCTTTGGGGCTGGTGCTCATCGCTGGCCTGCTGCTGGGCATGGGGTATGGTTACCAGAACTACATCCGCCCCGACCTTCAGCGGGTTAGCACGCTGGCTCTGGGCGCGCTGGGCCTGGTGGTCGGGTTGGTGTTGCTTGGGGGAATACTGTACGCCTTGGTCTGGAAAAGCCACCTGGCCAGGGCTTTGCTCTGGCTTTCGGCCTGGGTGGGCATCGCCTGGCTGCTCTGGATTACGGTCTGGGGTTTCTGGCAGAGCAGCCGGGGCCTCGAGGCCATCGTAGCGGCCTTGATTGGTGCGGTGTTGCTCGGGGCAATCGGCTATATTCTGCTCTGGCCCCGGATCGAATTTGACCTCGACACCATCATCATGCGCACGGTCGAGGTGCTGGCGGCCATCCCCGACCTCTTCTTGCTGATCATCCTCTCGGTGCTGATTCCCATGGAAATGCCGCCGGCGGTGCGCTTTGTGCTGGTGGTGACGATTCTCTCCTTTGTGAACTGGGGTGGGCTGGCCCGCATCATCCGCAGCCAGGTGCTGCAACTGCGCGAGATGGAGTTTGCCCAGGCTGCGCAGGCCCTGGGCGCTGGCGATGCCCGCATCATCATCCGACACGTGTTGCCGGGAACCTACACCTATCTGATTGTTGCCGTTACCCTGGCCATCCCTGGGTTCATCCTGGGCGAGTCGGGCCTCTCCTTTTTGGGGCTGGGCATTCAGGAGCCCGCTACCTCCTGGGGCCTTATGCTTTCCAAGGCCCAGGCCACCGGTATCACAGCCTTTACCGAGCGGCCCTGGCTTCTGATCCCAGGGGTATTCATCCTTTTGGCGGTTTTGGCGTATAACTTCATGGGTGATGGCCTGCGCGATGCGCTTGATCCTCGCACCAAGGTGTAGCTAGGGGCCCGGATCGCGACAAAGGTGCTTTCCCAGGTTGCATGATCCGTGATGTTCAGGCCAAGCTAACCCAGTTGGCGATATAATGGCAAAATCTGCGGTTGCAGTGCTCTAGGAGTTGGAATGGACGAGAAACGGCTGGTGGATGTAAAAGACCTCAAGGTTCACTTCTTTACCGACGACGGCGTGGTCAAAGCCGTGGATGGGGTGTCCTTTCACATTGACAAAGGCGAGACCCTGGCGGTGGTAGGGGAGTCGGGCTCGGGCAAATCGGTCACGAGCCTGGCCATGATGCGCCTGATTCCCAACCCACCGGGCAAGATTGTGGGCGGGCAGATGCTCTTCCGGGGCAAAGATGGCAAGGTGCGCGACCTGGTCAAAGAAGACGAGGCCACCATGCGCAAGATTCGTGGCAACGACATCGCCATGATCTTTCAGGAGCCCATGACCAGCCTCAACCCGGTCTATACGGTGGGCGATCAGATTGCCGAGGCCATCGTGCTGCACCAGGGTAAAAGCAAAAAGGAGGCGCTCGAGCAGGCCGCCGAGATGCTCGACCTGGTGGGCATCCCCGAACCCAAAAAGCGCCTGGCCAACTACCCCCACCAGATGTCGGGGGGTATGCGCCAGCGGGTGATGATCGCCATGGCGCTGTCCTGTAACCCTTCGCTCCTCATCGCCGACGAGCCCACCACCGCCCTGGACGTGACCATCCAGGCCCAGATTCTGGAGCTCATGAAAAAACTCCAGGAGGAGATCGGCATGAGCATCCTGTTCATTACCCACAACCTGGGCGTGGTGGCCGAGATGGCCGACCGGGTGGTGGTGATGTACGCAGGTCGGGCCGTCGAGGAAGCCGATGTGGTGCCCACCTTCAAGAAGCCCCTGCACCCCTACACCATGGGCCTCTTAAACTCGGTGCCCCGGCTCGATCTGGCGGCCACACACCAGCAGCGCCTGGAGGCCATCCCGGGCAACGTACCCAACCCGCTCAACCTGCCCCCGGGCTGTGCCTTCCACCCGCGCTGCAAGTTCTTCAAACCGGGGTTGTGCGACACCGAGACTCCCGTGCTGCAGGATGCTGGAGAGGGACATATGGTGCGCTGCGTGCGCTGGGCTGAGATTCAAAAAGGCGAGGCGGTGGGAGCATGAGCGTGGCTACACCTGAAACCACCACAACCAATCTAGTTGAGGTCAAAAACCTCAAAAAGTGGTTCCCCATCCGGGGCGGAATTCTGTCTCGAGTGGTCGCGAACGTAAAAGCCGTCAACGATGTGAGCTTTGCGGTTAAGAAGGGCGAGGTGGTGGGGCTGGTAGGCGAGTCCGGCTCGGGCAAGACCACCGTGGGCCGCACCATTCTGCGCCTGATCGAACCCACCGACGGCAGCATTTACTTCGACGGGCAGGACATCACCCACCTACCCAAAAACCAGCTACGGGCCTACCGGCGCAAGATGCAGATCATCTTCCAGGACCCCTTCGCCTCGCTTAACCCGCGCATGACCGTGGGGGACATCATCGCCGAGCCGCTGGTGATCCACAACCTGGAAGGCTCGGCCCAGGCCCGCAACGAGCGCGTCGCCGAGCTTTTGCAACTGGTGGGCCTCAACCCCGACCACGTGCGGCGCTACCCCCACGAATTCTCCGGTGGGCAGCGGCAGCGCATCGGTATCGCCCGCGCCCTGGCGGTGCGCCCCGAGTTCATCGTGGCCGACGAGCCGGTCTCGGCGCTGGACGTCTCCATTCAGGCCCAGGTGGTCAACCTGCTGCAAGACCTCAAGGAGCAGCTTGGCCTGACCATTCTGTTTATCGCGCACGACCTGGCGGTGGTGGAGTACATCTCCGACCGGGTGGCGGTGATGTACCTGGGCAAGATCATGGAGCTGGCCCCCTCCCGCGACCTCTACCTCAAGCCGCGCCACCCCTACACCGAGGCCCTGCTCTCGGCCATCCCCACCCCCGACCCCACCATCAAGCGCGAGCGCATTGTGCTGCAGGGCGATATCCCCAGCCCCATCAACCCCCCTTCGGGCTGCGTCTTCCGCACCCGCTGCCGCTACGCCATCGCCGAGTGCGCCAACACCGTGCCAGAGCTTAAGGAAGTCGCCCCCGGCCACTTCAAGGCCTGCATCCGCGACGATATTCCCGGCCTGAGCTAACCACAGCCCATGAGAAGAGCGCCCTCATTGGGCGCTTTTTTGTTTGGAGGTCAGTTCAATGCGCAATGAGCCTTCTCTCATCCTGGTAGATAGGGGGGATGATTTACTGGGCACATGCGAAAACAGTTGTTGTTAGGGGCAATGGCGCTGCTGGGTGCAGTAGAGGCCCAGGAAGCGGTCATTTACCGGGGCTTTGCCGAGCTAAGGCAGCCGCAAACCTTACCGCAAAACGAGTGGGTCTGGGAGCCCGGCGAGGCCCTGTTTCAAAGCCTGGTTCCGGGAACCCTGCGCTTGATTGGGGTGGCCGAACAGTCGCGGCGTGTGGAGGTAGCGGCCCAGCCGAACCCTCTACTGGCTTATGTGGGCAAGGAGGTGCAGTTTTTCTGGGAGGGCCAGTGGCGCAAGGCCACCCTGGTGAGCGCCGAGCGGAATCTATACCTGTACGAGGGCCGCTACCTGGTGGGGCTGCCCGGAACGGTGGCCTACCCCGACCCCAGCGGGTTTAGCGCTGCGCCCGGCCCCAGGGTTACCTTCCTCTACCAGGGGGCAGGGGCGGCCACGCTGGCCTACCTGACTCGAGCCCTCACCTGGAGCCTGCGCTACACCCTCGAGGATGGCGAACTCACGGGCTGGGCCACCCTGACCAACGCGCTGGGCCGCCCCTTGCAGCTGGGCCGAACCGAACTGGTAGCGGGGAGCGTGCCCTTGCTGGAGGGAGGGTTCAACGTACCGGCCCCCCGCCCCGAGACCCGGATGCTACAGGCCGCCCCTGCCATGGCCGACGCTACAGAAGCAGAGTTTGTGGGGGAGACAGCCGGCACCTACCGCTACCGCCTGCCAGGGGTGGTGAGGCTCGAGCCCGGCCTCACCGAGCTGCCCTTTATGAGGGCCCGGGTACAGCCGGTATATTTGTGGCGCTTGCAAACGGGTTTTAGCACCGGGCGGGAGCTGGCTTTCGTGCGGGGTTTCCGCTTCGTGGCACCAGAAAACCTGGCTGCCGGGGTGGTGAGCATCCGCGAGCAGGGGGTGTTTGTGGGGCAGGCCAGCACCGGCGATACCGCCAAAGGCAACAACGTGACCTTGATACTGGGCGCCGATCCCGAGGGCCGGGCCACCCGACAGGTGGAGCAACAGACCCGCAACCGCTTCCGTGTGACCACCAGCGTGCGCAACCCCAAGTCCTATCCGGTTGAAGTCGAAATCCAGGAGACAATGCCACAGCCCTTCACCCTGGAAGTGCTAGATTCCGCCTCGGGACAGACGGCTAACGCCGCTGTTCAGCCAGGGGAGGGCCTCGAGCGCACCCCTGAGGGCTACCGCATCCGCTTTACCCTGGCCCCAGGCCAGAGCCGTTCATATGTCTATACCCTCACCCTGCAACAGCGTTAGGTGTTTTAAGGGTATGCACTTCGTACTGACCCGTGGGTCAGGTAGAGTATGGGGGTGACAACCGACCTGCTCTATCAACTCCGTTTTCTGTCCGACCTGACCGAAGGCCCCGCCGGTAAGCCGCTCTTCGTCTATACCGATATCGAGCGGCCCGAAAAAGACCCGCCCCGCTACCGCAGCCGCCTGGCTACCTGGGACGGCGGATTGCGCCTTCTAACCCAGGGCGAGGCCAAAGCGCCGTTCTGGCGCGGTGATTACATCTACTTCACCCGCAAGGTGGACAAGGCCAGCCAGCTTTTTCGCCTGCCCCTGTCGGGCGGCGAGGCCGAACAGGTGACCCAGTTCAAAGCTGGTATCGAGGGCTATAAGGTAAGCCCGGATGGCCGCCGGATTGCCTTGCTGACTCGAGGGGAGTACGAGCCGCCCAAACCCGACGCGCCCCGCATCTACGAGACCTGGCCGGTCAAGTTCGATGGCAGGGGCCTGCTGCCGGGGCAGCCCAGGGAGCTCTGGCTGTGGGAAAACGGACAGGCCAAACCCCTGGTCAAGCTGGCTCAGGACGTGGAGGAAGTGGTGTGGGATCTGGCGGGCACGGGGCTGTATTTTACGGCCTCGAGCACGCCGCAGGAGCGCTGGGGCTGGATCCAGCGGGCCTACCACGTGGGTTTGGACGGCCAGATCAACGAACTGTTTGGGGGCGTGGGGCCCATCGTCGGCCTGGAACCCACCCCCGACGGCGGCCTGGTCTACCTGGCCCACGCCTGGGAGCGGGGGGGTGGCACGGAACACAAGCTCCACTACCGCAGCGTGGATGGGCAGGTGCGTGTGCTGGCCCAGGGTTCTTTTTTGAACTCGGTCAACTCGGATGTGCGCATCGGCGCGGGAACCCAGACCCCCAGGATGGGGCCCGATGGGCGGATTTATGTGGTGGTCACCCAGGAGGGGTCGGCCCGTCTCTTGGCGGTGACGCTCGAGGGCCAGGCTGAGTTCGTCAGCCCAGCAGAGGCTAGCATTCTGGGCTTCTCCTTTTGCGCTAACAAGCTCTACACCCTTTCGGAAAACTTTACCCGTGGGGCTTGCCTGGCCCAGCAGGGAACGGTGCTCTTCGACCCCAACGCCGATGCGCTGCCCATCCTGCCCGTCCCCCTCGAGGTGCGCTACAAGGCCCCGGAAGGCCATACCGTGCAGGGCTGGGTGCTGCTTCCGGAAGGCGACGGCCCCCATCCGCTGATTCTGTACATCCACGGGGGCCCCCACACAGCCTTCGGCAACGCACTGATGCTCCAGCTCCAGCTCTTCCGCGCCGCCGGGTTTGCGGTGGCCTACTGCAACCCCCGGGGCTCCACCGGCTACGGGCAGGACTATACCGACCTGGCCCGGCGCTGGGGCGAAATTGACGAGCAAGACCTGCTGGGCTTTTTAGACCACGTGCTGGGCCAGTTTCCCCTGGATTCTAACCGTGTTGCGGTGGCCGGGGGGTCGTATGGGGGTTACATGACTAACTGGCTCACCGCCCGCCACCCCGAACGCTTCAGGGCCGCTGTTACCGACCGCAGCATCTGCAACTGGACGAGCTTTTACGGTGCTGCCGATATTGGGCCGCGCTTTACTTACCTACAGCTTGGGGCTAAACCCTGGGAGAACCCCGAGGTGCTGTGGCAAAAAAGCCCGCTCTCGCTGGCCCACCAGGTACAAACTCCCACTCTGGTGGTGCACTCCGAGCAAGACCATCGCTGCCCCATAGATCAGGGCGAAACCTGGTACACCGTGCTTCTGCAAAAGGGCGTGCCCACCCGGTTCTTCAGGGTTCCCGAGGAGGGACACGAACTGAGCCGCTCAGGACGGCCCGACCGCCGCATCGCCCGGCTGGAGGCCTACCTGGAGTGGTTTAAGAAGCATCTGTGAGCCAGAGCGTAAAGGGCCAGGGGCCGGTTGAACCTGTCGAGGCCGGCCCTGGTTATTTTCTAGAACGGTTGTACCCCTCAAAGAGCAAACACTTTTGCCAGCCCCGATCTACCCAAAAAGAAAAAGGCGGGCAGGCCCGCCTTTCGTGTTCGCTACGACTAGGCTTTGGAGGTGTCCATGGCCTCGGGGATGACCCCGTAGGTCTCCTCGTAACGCTGGATGTTTTCGGCCAGACTGCGCAGCAGGGCCTTGGCGTGCTGGGGGCTGGTGATAATCCGGCTGGTCACCACCGCCACCACCTGATTGGGCTGTCCGCCGGGCTGCATCAGGGCAAAGTCGAGGTAGAACTCGTTTTTTTGATGGGAGAAAATGGCAAAGTTGGCATATTTGCCAAGGGCGGTTTCGCGATCGATGTCTACGCGCAGCTCGGGTACCTGTGAAACTTCACTCACGATAAAGCCTCCTGGAGGCGTGGAATACTTTTTTTGAGCTGGAAGCGTACTCGACCCAGGCTTTGCATGGAGTCTATCAGCACAACCAGCAGGTATCCACCCTCGAGCGGAACCAGCAAAACTGGCCCCTCGGGGTACTCTACCATGACTTCTTCTACCTCGCCGCGCTCGAGCTCCTGCGACAATGCCCTGGCAGAAGCTAAAGCGGTAGAAGCCGCGCTACCCAGAAAATCTATGTCCGGGGCCTGTTCGGTGCGTAGGCTTTCCACCACAAACCCGTCCTCGGCAACAAGCGCCGAGGCCACTACCCCCTGGGTTGCTTGTAGCTCTCGAATTACTTCTTGAACCATACCATCACTCCCTAAATGGTTTGTGCCAGGCGCATGGCCAGACGGGAAAGCTCGAGCCCGATATTTCTACGATCGGCACCTTTCTCAACTACAGCCCCCAGGCAGTAGCCATTGAATACCACAACCAGCACCTCCCGGTGTTCGGTAGCGAGGGTGAAGCGCCGGAGTTCACCGCCCAGGCCATGGGCAAGGGTGCGACTGGCTCGAGCCAGGGTGGCTAGCTCAGCAGCCAGCAACTCGGGTTCCGGCGTGCCTTTGCCAACGCTTTCGATGACCAAACCATCCTGGCTGGCCAACACGACCTGACGCACACCCAGCGGTACTAGGGTCTCGAGCATTTTCATGCACGGCCCCCGCAATCGTTCCAAACCATACGGGATTTAGCCTAGCACAGAGCTCACCAGGGTTTTGTCCAATTGCACAAGGGAGCAGCCTTTTACTGATATCCGCGCCGGTTCTCCAGCGCCCTAGCCAGGGTAACTTCGTCGGCGTACTCGAGGCTGCCCCCTACCGGCAGGCCGTAAGCGAGCCGGGTCGAGCGAATATTTTGCTGATTCAAGCGTTCGGCCAGGTAACCTGCAGTGGCCTCACCCTCGACGGTCATTCCTGTTGCCAGGATCACCTCACGAACACCTTCCAGGCGAGCAAAAAGTTTTTCCAGATTAAGCTGCTCTGGCCCGACGCCCTCCAAGGGATTCAAGGCCCCGCCCAGCACATGATATAGGCCATTGTACTCGCCGCTGCGCTCGATAGCCATCAGATCCGAGATGGTCTCAACCACGCAGATTACCGATGTATCCCGCTCGGGGTCGCCGCAGATGGGGCACAATTCGCTCTCGGCCAGATTGCCACACCGTGGGCAGGGGTGCAGGGCTTGTGCAGCCTGCAGGCTGCTTTGTAGCTCCGCCGCCACATCGGGGTTTTGTACCAAGAATAGTCCTAGCTTTTGTGCGCTCTTAGGCCCCACCCCCGGCAGACCTGCCAGGGCGCGAACGAGCTTGAGGAGCCTTTCAGGATAGCGCATAAGATTTACCGCTGTTTGTGGAATACCGTTAGAACATGTTGCCCAGCATATTACCAATGCCGCCCAGCTCGCGGCTCATCTCTTTTTCCGAAAGGTCGTGGGCTTTTTTCTGGGCATCCTGAATAGCCACCAAGAGCAAGTCTTCCAGGGCCTCGAGGTCGTCCTTATCCACGGCCTCGGGCCTGAGCTTGACACCTTGAATCTGCCCATGCCCGTTGGCGGTGATCTCTACCAAGCCCCCGCCTGCGCTGCCTACTACCGTCATCTGCCCCAGGCGCTCCTGAACCTCTGCTGCTTTTCGCTGGGCCTTCTGGGCCTCCTTCATGAGTTTTTGAATGTTCATCTGTTTCCTCCGCAACAACTTCTCTATTATCACACCTACATAGGCTTTAGGTGTAGACAAGAGGTGGGTGAACTATGCCTGTGTACGTTCTGCTACGGGACGGGGAATGCCTCCCCGCAAAATAACCGTGAAGACCACCAGGAATACTGTAAAGCCCGACAGCCACAATACGGTTAGTACCCCCAGACGCGGTTCCAAGAGTCCGGCCAGAAGCGTTCCGAGTAGCACAGCGCTTTGCATGGTAGCACCAAAAGCCGCCATGATGCGCCCCCGCAACTCGACCGGGGCTGATAGCTGAATAATTGAGCGAGCAGGGACGATGAACATGGTATTGAGCAGGCCCATCAGTAGGGTGGCAATACCGGCCCAGATGGGGTTGGGAAACAACCCTAAGGAGGCGAAAACAATCCCCCACAGGGCCAGGCTGCGTATGAACACCACCTCCCGCGTCCAGCGCTTGATGAGCGGCATGGTGACCCATAACCCCAGCACGGCCCCCGCGGCCATCAGAGCCTCGAGTACACCGAAGCCTTGCACACCGATTTTCAGTGCCCCCACAGCATATACAATGCCCAGAGCGCCTTCTACCGAGCCAAAGGCGGCTGCCAGGGCTAAGGTTCCAATAGTGCGACTGAGCACGGGGTTTTGCCACAACGGCTGAATGCCTTCGGCCACGGCTTTAAAATAACTGCCCCTGCCTGCTTTGCCCGAGAGCACAGGCAGAAAAATAAGGAACCCGGCGGCAATCAGGTACGATAGAACGTTGATCCAGAAGGCTGGTACGGGGCCCACAGCAGCCACCAAAGTACCTGCAAGCGCTACAAAGGCGATCTCAGAAAAACGCTGGATGAACATCATCAGCCCATTGGCGCTATCAAGTGCCGATTCGGGCACCATATCGGGAATGGCGCTGTTGCTGGACGAGTTGTATAGTGCTTCGAAAACAGCCATTAGAAAGGAGATCGCCATCAATATCGGCATCGAATCCATGGCGAAAAGCGGAATGCCAGCCACCAGCACGGCTCGAGCCAGATTGGAAATTGCCATGAGAGTGCGGCGATCGTAGCGGTCGGCCAGCGGGCCCATTAACGGTCCCAGCACTGCGCTTGCAAAAAACTGTGCACCCAGGATGAGCGAGATCCAGACTGCATTCTGGGTTTCCTGGTAGGCCACAAACAGTAGGGCAATGCGATGAATTTTGCTGGCTGCAAAGGAAAACAAGGTAGATACAAAGAGCCATCGAAATGCTGGGTGCTGTAGCGCGCTCCACATAGGTTGACCTATGATATGGAATCAACAACGAGTAGTAAATATAAACGTGGTTTAGGCGAGCGGTTGCAACGATAATAACCCAGGAGCGAATGCCGAAGTCTCAAGATTAAACCTCACGGATAGGATCGATAGCAACCAGGCTGTGGGCTACCCGTGCGCCTTCTCGAGCCAGCACCAACCCGCCTTCGGGCACCCGCCAGACCAAGAGGTCTTGCAGCTTGCGCGGGATTAGGCCGGTGGATGAAACGTAGACGCTATCGTCCTGATAGCGCAGCGATAGCACGGTGCTGCCTGCTTTAATGGTGCTAGGGCTATCGCCAACCGTGGTCGAGTTAACATCGCCCAAAGTATCGCGGGAAGGCGGGCTGAAGCCCAGCCACTCGTTTAGCTCACGGTGCAGTACCTGGGCATAGTCCTCGAGCCCTAGCATCTGCGCTATTTCGGCCAGGCGAGCTGTCCACTGCGGGTTACGCTCCATGCGCCCCCGAACCACCTCGAGGCCCTTGCGGGCAAAATCCTGGAGGTTGTCTATCGGCGCCTCGCCGTATTTGTTGGCCGACTCCGGGCCAAACTGGGCATAGTTGATCTCACCCTTGAGGCGTGCTGAAAGGGCCCGTAGCAGACGCAGGTAAGCAAAGTGGTGTTCGGGCCACATTAGATAAGCGAGGACGCGTCCTTCGGCCAGCAGGCTGGATATGCTTGCGGCTTCCCGGGGACCAATGCGAAGGTGGAGATAGTCCTTGTACCGAACCACGTGCAGTTCGGCGTCGGGTAGAGTTAGGCTAAAGGCTGCATCCTCCTCGATGATTCGTTCCTGCTGCGCTACGCTGATACCAAAAACTTTCCCCGCTTGTGAGATGCCTACCTCGTGGTTCCAGAAATAGAAGCGCTGGGGCATCAGGCGAAGATTGAGCGCTCTGGCCTCACGCGGAACAGCCTCGAGGGCGTACTCGGGATTTTGGCTACCCAGAATTTTTTGAGGGATTTGCGGCCAGCTTGCTTCTCCCATAGGACTGGGCAGGTAGCGGGTGAGCAAAGCGATCAGGTGCTCGATAGCTGCCGAGAAGCGCGCCCGGTCTTCTTCCATGACCAAAGCCATGCGTCGCTCCTCGGCGGCGGCATTGTGCAGGCGCTCTTCTAGAGCTCGAATCTCGCCAACGCTCAGGTTTTGGCGATGGGCTTCCTCGAGCGCCCGGCGCAGGGCCTCGAGGCTGGGCCCGCGGGTGCTGGTGCGGAGCGAGCCTTCGCTTTCCAGTATCCGTCGAGCAAACCGTCTGATATAAGGTACCGTTTCTTCTTGCGGCAGCTTGAGTTTGTTGGAAAGAGCGAAAGCCTCACGAAACAGCTCGAGGAGTAGATTTTTAGCGATAGTTAGGTTATCGAGGTGAACCCTGGGGTCTGAGACGCCCGGAATGGGGTGGGCTAGCGTGAAGCGTGAGAGGTTGTAGTCCTGGGAAAAATGGGGGCTTTTGGAATAGGCCTCGAGGTTTTGCAGGATGGCATAGGCCATGCGGAGTTCATCGCGCTTGCCCTGGTTAAGCGCCTTGGCTACACGAAGCAGATCACGATCTAGACGGCTCCAGTACACTGCCTCGGCCAGCTTATCCAGGGCTTCCCGTTCGGGGCTAAACGAAGCCCCCTCATCTTCAACCAGAATTGCGCTGAGATCTGGAACGTTTTCGTCTACGACGGTTTTGTAGCCAGGCCGATGAGCCTTAAAGCGTCCGTCGATGTCGCGAAACTTCTTGGCCAGGGGGCCGGGCAGGTTGGCCTGAATTAAGGTTTGTCGCAAACGGGTTAGGCCGGCCATTCCCCCCTTGGGTTCGTTGCCTGCTACAAGGTCATCTACCTTGTATTCATAGAGCTCGAGTAATTCAACCAAGCCTGCCTTCATTCAAACGGTATTATAAGGTGTCATGCGATTGGCACGGCTCGAAATTGCCACAGAATCCAACATTGGTCGGCGTCGCCGGAACAACGAAGATTTTCATCGTGTGGCAGTACATCCGACCCCGGCTGGAAACCTGGTGTTGCTGGCCGTGGCCGATGGTATGGGTGGGGCCGAGGCGGGTGAACTGGCCAGTAAACTGGCCATCGAGGGGGTTAGCTCGGCGGCTAAGTCGTATGCTGAGCACGCAGCAACAGGTCGCCCTGGCGTCAGCCTCAACCTGGTCATGGACAAGGCTTTCAAGCTCTCCCAGAGGCGAATTTTGCAAGAAGGTGAGCGGGTGCCCTCGCGCAAGGGTATGGGCACCACCCTAACAGCCGTGATGCTAACCGAATGGAACCGGCAGGCTGTGATCGGGCACGTAGGAGATACCCGTGCCTACCGATACTCCTCGGGTCGCTGGACGCTTTTAACGCAGGATCACTCCTGGGTAGCTCAGCAGGTGCGCCAGGGTGTGCTGAGTGCCGAACAAGCCGAAGACCACCCCTGGAAGCATATGCTTACCCAGGCCCTGGGGCTTTCGGATGTTAAACACGACATCATCTCGGTCAATTTTGCCCCTGGCGAGGTGTTGGTGCTGGCAACCGATGGCTTGTACGGGCTAGTGCCCCCCGAGGAGTGGAACATTACCGGGGATCTTAAATCGGCCTTGGAGAGCTGGGTGGCCAAGGCACTGATGCGCGGTGGCACCGACAATATCACGGTAGTAGCGGCGAGGTTCAGATGAGTTACTTGCTGGCTTTATTGTTGGTTGCTATTTCCACGGCCCTGATGCTGCGCCTTGGGCGCACCTGGCCGATGATGGCCGTGCTGGCTTTACTGCTGGGGGGTTTGGGCGTGCTGGGGGCCGAGCTCTGGGTGCTGGCAACCGCTTTTGCTCTGGGGTTGGGGGCGATGTGGCTGCCCAAGACCACCCGGGTTAACTTCAAGCCGCGGCCCAAACCGGCTTCCCGAAAACCCAAAGAAAAAGCAAAGGCTTCCACAGGGAACAATGTTCCTGGCCTCGAGGCCCTCTATGAGATTCAGGAAAAAGTGGGTATTGGGGGTATGGCTACCGTTTACAAGGGCCGAAGCAAAAAAGATGGGCGCCTGGTTGCGCTCAAAATTCCCCAAGAAAAATACGTGGGCGACCCTCGGTTTGTGCGCCGCTTCCACCGCGAGGCTGAACTGCTAGCCCACCTTGATCACCCCGGAATCGTCAAGGTCTACGACCACGGCAACCAAGGTGATACTCATTACATTGCCATGGAGTACCTCGAGGGGGAAGGGCTTGACCGTCTTATTGAAAACAAGCGCCTTTCCATCAAAAGCATCGTGCAGATTATGGGTCGGGTGGCTGAGGCCCTGCAGCACATTCATGCTCAGGGTATCATTCACCGCGATATCAAACCCGGCAACATTATGGTGCTCAAAAATGCTCTGCGCGACGATGGCAGTGTAGATCCACGTGGGGTTCGCCTGATGGACTTTGGGATTGCCGCAGGCAAGGTGCTGACCCGTCTGACCATTACCGGGGCCCGCATTGGAACCCCGGTCTACATGAGTCCCGAACAAGCCAAAGGCCAGCGCATTGATCACAAGTCGGATATCTATAGCCTGGGGGTGGTGTTTTACGAAGCCCTGTGTGGACAGCCCCCATTCCAGGGCGCCTATGAAGCGGTCATCCACCAGCAGATCACCCAGATGCCTACACCCCCTAAGCAGGTCAACCCCGAGATTCCCCAGGTGCTTTCCGACCTGATTTACCGGATGCTGGAGAAAGACCCCGAAAAGCGTCCCGGCCTCGAATCGGTGCTGGAGGTGTTGCGTGGTAAATGGGAGGAAGACCCGGGCCTTGCGGCTCCTTCTTACCTGGCCTTGGCGGTCGAAACAAAAAAAGGCACCCTTCGACTGATGGATCTGAATGGTACCCTCATGCGGATGTGGAGTGGGGTGGGAAGTGGGCGGGGTATGTTCCCATCTCCACCGCTTGCCCTGGCTGTGGACAAACATGGAGGCTTCTGGATCAGCTTGTTTGAGTATGGTGGGGGGGCAGTGCGCTTACTGCACCGCTTCGATGTAGAAGGCGAAATCACCCACTCGATAGCGCCTTATGGTATGAAGCTGGGGGAGCTACTTTATCCGGTTTCACTGGCCGCTATGCCAGATGGCCTGCTGGTGCTGGACGGTGAAGCCTGCACCATTACCCGCTTTGATCTCGAGGGCAACCCCATGGGTCGTTTTGGTGGTGCCGGGCCGGGCCGGGGTACCTTCGATTCGCCAAAAGTCTTGCTAAGCAGCCCAAATCACATCTTCGTGCTTGACTACGGCAATCGCCAGGTGCAGCGCCTCGACCATAAGGGGCAGTACATTTCTCGTTACGCCTTCCGCAAGAGCCGGGAGTCGCAAGAGCTACGCCTGCTGGGTGGCCTGGGCCTGACGCCACAAGAGGAGCTTTTGATCTACGATGTGGACAGCCAGAAAATCCGCAAGCTTTCCCTCGAGGGCGAGGTGCTTCAATCGCTGCCTCTGCCTGTGGCCGAGGGTGAGGACCCCAACAGTCAGGTGGAGATGGTGGTGCTGGAGGATACCATTTACGCCATGCGGCGGGGCGGTACCAAAATTCATCGCATCAAGCTGGGGGGTCAGGCACTGCCCAGCCTAGAAGTGTATGCCCCCTTGCGCGGAATTGCCATCTGGCACAATACCTTGCACGCCAAAGCCGAAGCGTCCGCCAGCCGCTCGGCCCGAGGCGTGTGACAAAAAGACGGTCGCCAAATAATTCCGTTTCCGCTTGAATCCTTCACCGCCATGCGCAGTCAGAGGTGGAGGATTCAAACCGACCGAAGGGAGTAGAAAAGCATTTCGGCAGTATTATTTAGGCTTTCAAAAGTGAACGATACTGTTGGAATGCGTATAACTTCAACAAGAGGATGTTCTTCTTCCTTGACCGCTCGTCAATGAAGCAACCGAGACTGGTAGGACACTTTTTTCCACAAGGCCTGACCTCGAGGCCAATGTTGTGCTGTCCTACAGCCAGTTCTGCTTGAAGAATAGATACTAGGCCTATGATGCTAAAACCCGGTGATTCCGCCCCGCTTTTGCAAATACAGGATGCCTTAGGGCGAACTGTAGACCTGGCTGAACTGGTGCGACAAGGGCGTTATGTGGTGTTGTGGTTTTATCCAAAAGCCAACTCTCCCGGCTGCACGGCCCAAGGTAAGAAGTATGCGGAGTTACACGAGGCCTTCCGGCAAATGGGTGCCGAGGTGTTTGGCGTGAGCAGAGACCCTGCTTCGGCTCAGTGCGACTTTATGGATAAACTGGCGCTCGAGGGCGGCCTGATCCCCGATTTGTCGGGCCGGCTGGGTCGGGCGTTTGGAGTGGGGGGATTCCTGGGCCTAGGCTCCTTGTTGGGTTTATACAACCGCGATACCATTCTAATCAACCCCCAGGGCAGGGTCGAGCAAGTTTGGCGCAACGTCAATCCCTTCCGCGACGCCGAGGTGGTGCTGGACTATCTGAAGTCGAGGATATCCAACCTCGAGGCCCCCGCACCGGCCCAGCCTGCCACTGACCCAAAAGGTTTGTAAATATTTGCAGGTGTGCTCGAGGCAAAGTTGCTTGTGCGATTCCGACGGAGATGCAACCTATCTGATGCGGTAGGCGGACGGCGCTTCATTAAAAAGCCGCCATCCTCATGGCACTGAGCTTGCCGAAGCAGAACACACCCCCCAGGATGCTCGCCGAAAAAGCGTCTCTCATTGCTCGGAGCGTGGTAGTGCAGGCAGAGTTGACACAAGATGAAGCCTAGCCTACAGCCGATGGCACAATTTGCCATCAAACTTTAGTCATGCGGCATTTTTTGTGGGTACTGTTGCTGCTGGCTCCGGTACTAGCCCTAGCGCCCGGCGATCCAGTTAATCTGCCCAAAATACAAGATGCCTATGGCAAGTCGGTAGATCTAGCGGCCATGGCTAAGGAAGGAAAGTATCTCCTGTTTTGGTTTTATCCCAAAGCCAATTCGCCTGGATGTACCGCTCAGGGTAAGCGTTATGCAGAACTATACAGCGAGTTCGAAAAGCTGGGTGTGGAAATTTTTGGTGTGAGCGCCGATCCTGCTGCCGAACAGTGTGCTTTCATTGAACAAATGGCCCTCAAAGGGGCCATGCTCCCCGACCGGGATGGCAGTCTGGCCCGGCTGTTCAAGGTGGGTGGTTTGTTTGGGTTTTACAACCGCGATACCATCCTGGTGAACCCCCAGGGCCGTATCGAGCGCATATGGCGCAATGTAAACGCTTTTCGTGATGCCGATACGGTGCTGGCTTATGTGCGTGGATTAAAACGCTAAGGTATGGGCTTGCATAGGTGGGTATGAGGGTTGTGGTTATTGGAGCGGGCGTGGGTGGACTTACCGCGGCTGCTCTACTAGCGAAAGCGGGCCTCGAGGTTACGGTTTTGGAACACCACACCTATCCTGGGGGCTTGGCGGGAACCTTTTGGCACCAAGGTTTCCGCTTCGACGCTGGAGCTACCCTGCTGGCCGGTTTCGACGAAGATGGAATTTTTACTCGCTTGGAGCGCCAGCTGGGGGCTTGTTTTCCAGTGCGCAGACTGCCTCCAGGTGAACCCCTAATGGAGGTTTGGCTGCCTGGCGGAAAGGTGGTAACCCGCCCGGTGGGCCGTACCTACGAACTGGAAGCCCAGCAGGCTGCTTTTGGCAGACCCGTACAGGGTTTTTGGCGATGGCAGGAAAAACGGGCGCTGGCCTTGTGGAAGATAGCCCAGGGTTTGCCATTTCCACCCGCCAACACAACGGAATTGCTAAGCCTGACCCAAAGAGGATTTTCCTGGGCTCTGGAACACCGAGCCGATCTGCTGGGCCTCCTGGCCGACCTGGTGCGGCCTACCCTGGCCTACGCCCCGTCCCACACAGGCTTCCGGCGTTTCCTGGACGCACAGCTTCTGATTGCTTCTCAGGCCGATGCCCGGCATACCTATGCGCTGTTTGGAGCTGCCGCCCTGGATCTACCCCACCGCGGCCCGGTGATGCCGCAGGGGGGCATGGGGGCCGTAGCGGAAACCCTGGCCCAGGCAGTGGTACGGCACGGTGGCCGGGTGCTTTATCGTCATCGTGTGGACAAGCTGCGAATTAGAAATGGGCGTTTGGCGGCGGTCGAGGTGGTACTAGGCGGGCGTCGGCGGGGGGAGCGGGAGGTGCTCGAGGCCGACCTTTTCATAGCCAACCTCACTCCGGGTGATCTGACCGCCCTGATTCCCGGTGCAGTAAAGCAGGCTCCACCTCACGATGGCTGGGGGGCATTTGTGCTGCATGCGGCGATTCCTGCGTCGGCGGTTCCGCCGGGGGCCTATTACCGGCAGTGGGCTGGCGAGGGTGACTGGGTATTTTTGAGCTTGTCCGACCCGGGCGATACCTTGCGGGGTTCACCAGATATACGGGTGTTGTCTGCTTCAGTGCATACCCGGTTGGCCGACTGGCAAGGGCTTTCTAAAGAGGTGTACCAGGCTCAGAAAATGGCCTGGCAGGAACGGGTGGTGCGCCAGGTTGAGCGCCTGATTCCGGGCTTTAGGGAATCGGCGGCGCTGATCTTGGGGGCTACCCCACGCACCTACCAGTTCTACACCCGGCGGCAGGATGGCTGGGTGGGAGGGTATCCGCAGGTGCATCCTCTGCGTACCCCGAGCCCCAGAACCCCTTTTTCCAACCTCTGGCGGGTGGGGGAGACCATCTTTCCAGGCCAGTCGGTGCCGGCAGTGGCGATGAGCGGTGAGCGAGTTGCTGCGTTGGTGCTGGGGCTTACTGCTCAGCGAAAGGCTGCCCGACTTTCCAGTACGCGGCCATAACTTTTCGAGCCGCCGGGAGCGCCACACCGCTGCCTTCGCCACCATTTTCGAAGAAGGCCACCACTACCAGCGGGGGTCGTGGGTCGGTGGGGTCTACCGGCCCGTAGCCCATGTACCAGGCGTGCTCGAGGCCTGGGGTAAGGGTTTCATTCTGAGCTGTTCCGGTTTTACCTGCGGTTGCCACTGGGAAATTCCCCAACACGTGCCGAGCGGTGCCCCAGGTCACGGTTTTGCGCATTCCCTCCTGAAGCTCTTTCCAGAACCGACCGGATACGGTGGTGATGGGACGCTGCAGCTCCTGATTGCCGATTCGCCGCACCAGATGCAGTTCGGGCTGCTGGCCATTCTGGGCGATGGTCGCCAGCATTCGGGCAATTTGTACCGGGGTGGCTTTGTTGTAGCCCTGCCCAATCATGATGGAAAGAGTCTCGCCCGGCCACCAGCGGGGGTCGTGGGGGAGGTTCGTTTTCTTCCACTGCAGCGAGGGCACAATCCCGCTCTGCTCGCCAATTTCCAGACCCGTAGGCCGACCCACGCCGAGCTCGAGGGCTCGCTTGTGCAGCTTGTTCACCATACCGATGGGGTCGAGCATCGCTACCTGGTAGTACCAGGTGTTGCAACTTTGCGCGATGGCCTCTTTAACGGTCATCATGCCCATATCCACTCGAGCCCAGTTACGCCGTATACCCCCAAAAACAATGTAGGGGCTACAACGGAAGGTGGTGTTGGGTGTTACATAGCCGCTTTCTAAAGCCATGCTCGAGCTTACTAGCTTATAGGTGGAGCCTGGCGGATAGGCGTTGACGGCGCGGTTCAGGGTAGGGCGATCCTTATCGCTAAACAACTCGCGGATTTTATCGTTTGGGCGTGGCCTGCGACCAAACAGATTGGGATCGAAGGCGGGGGCTGTGGCCATGGCCAAAACCTCTCCATTGCGCGGGTCAAGCGCTACGATGGCGCCTTTGGCCTGGCGAACCAGGGGAAGCCCATAGCGCTGCCGGATACGATTGATGTCCGCAGCAGCTTCCTGTAAGGCCTGCTCGGCTGCTTTTTGCAGATCCAGATCCAGGGTGAGATAAACATCGGTACCTGCCTGGGGTTCTCTAATTTCTTCGAATCGCACCCGCTGGCCTCTGGCATTGACCTCGGCCAACACCAGCCCCTTGATTCCCCTCAGCTGCTGCTCCAGGGCGGCCTCGAGGCCCGAAGCCCCCACCAATTCCTCTGGTTCGTAGCCTTCTTTTAGTTGCTCCTGATTGGGTAGGGCGGTATAACCGATGACCGGCCCCGCAATTGGATTGGGATAAATACGTTCGATACGCTCGAGCAGTTTCAGGTTGGGCTCGCCTGCTGAAAGCTCAGCCAACGTAGGAATCAGTGACTCGGGGACGTTGATCATTAACTCGACCGGCCCATTCTTGGCCTCGGGGAGTTCTTTGAGTCCGGTGAGGGCGAGGATCCGCTCCTTGAACAGCACCTCACCGCCTAAGTACAGCAAATCTACCGCTAGCCGGTTGGTTGCGATGATCCGACCGTTGCGATCAAGAATGCGACCTCTTGAAGCCAGGGTGGTTTCGGTGCGTAGATAATTGCCCTGGCTTCGGGTAGCGTACTGCTCATACTGCACTACCTGGAGCTGCCATAGACGGGCTGCAAATAGCACCAGCAAAAGGTAAAAGACCCCTAGCAGAATCCAGATCCGGCTGTTCACGCGACACTCCTACTGGTTATGGCCCATAAGCTGTCGATACGCCTGAAGCACAAAGGGCGCGATTATCAGCGTCAACACCATCTCCGGTACGATAACCGACCAAAGGGTGAGAGGGTTGAACTCCCCAAGCCGTAGCCACAGAGCTACCAGCAGTATGCCCAGCCATTTGGCTGCAAAGCTGCCTCCAAGAATTACTGCCTGCCCAGCCAGTTCGTCCCAGTGCACCAGGCGCGATAGCCGGTAGTAGGCATATGCGGACAGCAATAAGCCCACCGCATGTAGGCCGGGGTACCCCGCCGAAAGCAGATCTTGCAATAAGCCCACCGCAAAAGCCAGCGGTAAGCCCAAAAAAGGCGATACAGAAGCAACTATTCCCAGGGTGGCTAGATAAATTAGATCGGGTGGCGGGACGGTCTCACCCAATAGCCCGGATACGAAACCTTGAAGGAGAAACGCAGCTGCAATCAGCAAAATTAGTCGCATAAAATTGAGTTCAGCAAAGAAACAGCCGCGATTGGCGGGGCTTTATGCCTTCCGGATGCCCATCTATTAGTCATAGTGGTCGCAACACCTGTACTTCCTCGAGCAGCGAAAGCTGGACAGCAGGGCGCACCAGCAAAACTTTCTTTAGAGCGCCTGGGGCTACCGGAAGCACCTGCTCGACAGTGCCCACCGTAATCCCAGCAGGATAAAGCCCCTGTATAGCACCTGAAACCACCTTATCGCCGGGCTTGACGCTCGCCTCCGGTGCAATTTCAACCCGTAGCATTCGGGGTGGTGCACCATAGGCAACCCCCCGACCGGGCGCATTTGCCAGCCGGACTCCCACCCTCGACTCGGGATCCAGGATGGTGCGAACAACAGCCTGGTTGGGCGTAACCTCGGTGATAACCCCTACCAGCCCACTGGCAGTTGTGACCGGCATACCAACCCGGAGCCCCTGGCTCGAGCCGGCTCCCAAAAAAAGCCTGCGGTATAGCCCCGAGGGATCATCGTCAATGACGGGTGCTACTGCAACTACCCCTAGGCCCTGAACAGCCTGCACCCGCAGCGTGGCCTGTAATCGACGGTTCTCCAGGATTAGGCGCTGGTTTTCTTGGCGCAACTGCTGCAACTCGGCTTGCATGCGGCGCTGTTCGGCCCGCAGGTCGCGCCGGTCAAAAATGGCGGCCAGGCTGGCTCTGGCGTTTTGGCCCAGACGAAAGGAAAACCCAAAAATGGGTGCAATGCTCGCAGCAAACTCCCCCGGCAAGGTTGGAGCCGACTGTCGGGTGACGGTGGCTAGAAGGATACCGATTACCAATAATCCAGCTAACAACACCCGACGCAATAAGGCGCTGCTCACAACCTACCGCCTCCCAGATCGTGTAACAATTGAACGAGATTTGCCATTAGGCTTTTCAATTAACTAACTCCCAAACAAGAGTTTAGCCCATCTCACGGTAGCTGGCTCCATGCCGCAGGTTTCCCAGAGCGGCATAGAGCAGTAACATATTACTCAGTAAGAGTTTGAGAAAAGTCTTATTTGCGCGACCTTACTAGCGAAGCCTGCGAGGCCACGTTTGAGCGAGCAGCTCCGGAGTGGGGGTAGCTTGTGCCGGTCTGTTCACCCAAGAAACAGTCTGCTGGTGAGGAACGGCTGAGGCTTTTGGTGGCATCAGTTCAGTATTGGTGAGAAGTTTTGTGCAGCCAATCTCCTGGCTTGTTAGAGATTTCTCATAGGTTTGGAGTAGCCTACTACACATCAGCTCAGGATACCGTTAGACTGTGGTAAATCCTGTAAGTGGAGATACAAGGCTGGGAGGCCGGGATGCGATTTTTTGTCGTAGGAGACGTATCGGTTGACCTAATCTACTTCCTCGAGCGAATCCCCGAGCCAGGTGAGGAGATTCCGGCTCAGCGCGCCCTCATGAGGCCAGGGGGCGCAGGGGGCACTTTGGCGGCACACCTGGCTAGTCTGGGCAACAAAGTTTATCTGGCCAGCCGGGTGGGCGATGATCCCTTTCGCAGCGTAGCTCTGTCGCAACTCGAAAAAGTTAAGGTTGACCTCAAATACCTACAAACCGACCCGGAGCAGACCACCTCTTCAATCCTGATTCTGCTAATACCTGGCGGCGAACGCTCCATGATTTCGGCGGGGGGCGCCAGCCGCTATCTGGATGCCGCCGAGTTTAAGCCCAAGATGCTCGATCAGGTTGATGCGGTGGTTTTCTCGGCTTACGGGTTTGTGGGTGGGCCCCAGCGACAGTACGCCATTAACGCCCTGGATGCTGCGCGCAAGCGCGAGCTACCCATTTTTGTCGACCTGGGTACTGGTGCGGTACGGGCAGCCGGAAAAGAGCTGTTGGGTATCCTGCGTGGGGTTCCTTACCTGCTGATGAACCAGGTGGAGCTGCTAGCTCTAACAGATACTTCCTCCATTAGCGATGGGGTTGCTGCACTGAAAGACTGGGGCCTCGAGACGGTGGTGGTCAAGGTTGGGGCTATGGGCTCTATCGTGATTACCCCCACCCGACAAGAGCTCATCGAACCCTATCCCCTCGAGGAAGTCGTGGACACCACCGGCTCGGGTGATGCTTTTACTGCCACCTTTGCTCATGCCATCCTGCAGGGCAAAGACCCCTTTGTGGCCGCCCGCCTCGGCAATCTGGCTGGATCACTGGCTGCCACTGCCATTGGTGGGCAGGGTCGCCTTATCACCGAGGAAGACCTTTTGCAGGCCCGGTAGGCTTTAGCCGCCCAGCCTGGGGCTTTGCCGGTACTTTTGGCCTCGACGACTTTTGTTCTCATCGCCGAGGTTTATGCATCACGCGCTCGAGTCTGCCCTGCTTGTAGACTCGTATCTGCAGTGCTCAACCACACAACCACAGCAACAAGCACCGCGCTGGTATATACGTGGGTTGCACAAGAGGGGTGACAAATGAGGCGCATAGTGGCAGCAGGGCTCTTGTTTATTGGTCTGGCTTTTACTCAGTCATTGCCTGAAGTGCCGGCAAGCGAAGTCCAGGCCTTTGTGGCCCAGGCCCAGCGGGGCGGGCGGGTGGCGTTGCGCGCGGGCATCTATCGGCTTACCCGGCCGCTGACCCTCAATAACCCTGTCGAGCTGGTTGGAGCAGGAAGCACTCAAACGGTGATCACTTCTACGGCAGAGGGGTATGTGGTCAGCTTTCGCGGAGGCGGTAAGTCCAGCGCAACCGGCCTTGCATTTGAGTATCAGGGCAAGGCCCAGGCCTACGTGGTCTATATTCAGGAGGGCGAGGTCATCCTAACCGATGTAGCTGTTAGTGGGGCCGTGCGGGATGCGGCCAACAAGCAGGGTGGTTCGGGCATCATTGTCTGGAACGATAGTAAGCTGACGCTCAACAAAAGCGTGGTGTGGAGCAACGAACTCGAGGGCGTGGCCGTGTTGGATAAGAGCCAGGTTGTAATCAAGGACAGCGATCTTTCAGAGAATGTTGGAAGCGGCCTATCCTTATACGACGGTAGCGCCGGACAGGTAGATAACACCCTATTCGAGCAGAACGAAGCCAGCGGCATAGAGCTGTTTGACCGTAGCCAGCTAACCCTGGAAAACAGCGACCTCCAAATGAACGGCGAGTTTGGCTTGTATGTGGCGGATGCTGCCAGCGCGACAGCCAGAGAGAACTCCATTCAACAAAATACCTTTAGCGGCGTGCTGGCTCGAGACCAGGCCCAGGTGACCCTGGAAAACAACGACATCCTGAGCAACAAGGAGGCCGGCATTTTGTGTGTGGGTCTGGCCACAAGCGTCATTCGCAATAACCTAATCGAGAAGAACGCAACCAACGGCATCGGCGTTAGCGAGAAAGCCCGTGTGCTGGCTATTAACAACCTCGTTCGCGGCAACGCCGAGTTTGGGCTAGCCGCCAGCAAAGAGGCTGTAGTATCAGCTCAACAAAATACGATTGAATTCAGCGGTTATAGCGGCATTTTAGCCCGCGACAATGTGCAGGTCATCCTCGAGCGCAACCTCCTGCAAAACAACGGCGAACACGGGATTTTCTTCGTGGGCAATGCGGGGGGCCGGGCCCAGGGCAACGAGTGCAAGCAGAACAAGCTCACCGACCTCTATCTGGAAAAGAGCAGCAACCCCACCCTAGGCACAAACGCCTGCAAGGTCGAGCGGCAGCCCTAGGCTACAGCCGGGAAGCGAAATACCGCCGGATGGCCTCGAGCAAAGCCAAACCCACAGCCCCGCTCTTTTCTGGGTGGAATTGGGGAGCTACCACGTTACCCTGGGCATAAAGCGCGGTAAAGCAGGTTCCGCTGTAGTCGGTGACGCCCACGCTCCCCTCCACCAGCGGGGCAAAGTAGGAGTGCACAAAGTAGAAGTAGCGGCCCGATAGGTGCTGGAAGTGGGCGCTGTACTCCACCGTGTTCCACCCCATCTGCGGCACCCGTGCGGCCTGGAAGCGGGCCAGCCGGCCCCGCACCAGGCCCAGCCCGGCGGTTTGGGGGGCTTCTTCGGAGCTTTCGAACAGGATTTGCATCCCCACACAGATGCCCAAAAAAGGCTTGCCCAAGGCAATGTGCGCCCGCACCCCTTCCTCGAAGCCGGAGGCCTGAAACGAGCGCATGACCTGCCCAAAATGGCCCTGTCCCGGCAGCACCAGCAGGTCGTGCCCTACTACCTGGCGGGGGTCGTCCGAGACCGTGACCCGGTAGCCCGTGGCTTGCAGGGCCTTGGCGGCGCTGTGCAGGTTGCCCGAGCCGTAGTCAATCAGGAGGGTCTTCATGGCGCTACAGCACTTCCTTGGTGCTGGGCAGGTCGGGCCGGGTGAGGCGGGTGGCTTGGTAGAGGGCCCGGGCCAGGGCTTTGAAGGTGGCCTCGAGCACGTGGTGGGCTTCCCGGCCAGCCAAAAGCCGCACGTGCAGGGTGAGCCCCGCATGGTTGCAAAGCCCGCGCAAAAACTCCCGCAGGTGGTAGGCATTGAGGCCCCCGGCGCTCCCTTCGATGCCCAGTTCCTCGGGCACAAAGGCCAGGTGGCTGCGCCCGGACAGATCCAGCACCACCTGCACCAGGGTTTCGTCCATGGGCACGCTGGCCTCGCCGTAGCGTTCGATACCCCGGCCCTCCCCCACGGCTTGCCGCAGGGCCATCCCCAGCACGATGCCCACATCTTCCACCAGGTGGTGCACGTCCACGGCCAGGTCGCCCGTGGCTTTGACCTCGAGCCCCAAGCGCCCGTGCCGCTGCAAAGCCAGAAGCATGTGATCCAGAAAGCCCAGCCCGGTCGAGATCTCTCCGCTCGAGGGTGCATCGAGGTTCAGGCTGAGGCGGATCTGGGTCTCGGCGGTGTTGCGTTCGATGGTAGCGCTACGCATGGGGCACCTCGGCCAGGGAAAAGGCGGCTTCCAGGAAGCGCTGGTTCTCCTGGGGCGCGCCCACCGAGACCCGGATGCAGCCCTCGAGGCCCGGATAGTGATCCTGCCGCCGCACCAGGATGCCCTGGCGTAGCAGCCCCTGGTAGGCCGCCGCCGCATCGGGGGTGCGGATCAGAAGGAAGTTGGTCTGGCTTTCGTACACCCGCCAGGTGGGGTGCTTTTGCAGAGCCCGGAAGAGCTTTTCCCGCTCGGCTACCAGGGTCTGCACAATCCCCTGGACATAGCCGGGTGCCTCCAGCACCGTCAGGAGAATCTGGGCGGTGTGGGCCGGCAGGCCAAAAGGCGGAACAAAGTTCTGTACCACGTTGCACACCTCCGGCGAGGCCAGCAGGTAGCCGGCCCGAATCCCCCCCAGGCCCCAGGCCTTGGAGAAGGTGCGCAGAAGGGCTACGCTGGGGTTGGCTCGAGCCAGCGGCGCATAATCCGTACCCGAAAACTGGTGGTAGGCCTCGTCTATGACCAGCAACCAGCCCGTCCGGGCGGCTTTGTCGGCCAGAAGTTGGATGTCCGCTTCGGCAAACAGCCGGGCCGTGGGGGCGTGGGGGTTGGGCAGAAACAGCACGCCCGGAGGGGTGTCCATGGCCTCGAGCAGAGCCTCTGTCGGCAGGGAGAAGCCGCCCTCGAGCGGAATTGCTTGGTAAGGCGTGGCCGAAATTTTGGCGGAGAATGCATAGTGCGGAAACGAAGGGGCGGTATCCAGCACATGGTTGGAGGCCTGTACCAGGGCTTGAATGAGCAGGTTGGAGCCCGGTGCAACCACTAGCCCCTCCATGGGCCAGCTCAGCCAGTCGGCCAGCTTTTCCCGCACGTCCTCGGCGTGGAGGTGCGGATACCGATTGAAATCCAGGCCCTGCAAACGCGCCAGAACCCGCTGCTTGAGTTCGGCGGGCAGGTCGTAGGGGCTCTCGTTCTGGTCGAGCTTGATGGGCGCATCTACCTTTTTGTAGGGGTAGCTGGGCAGTCCCTGTAAATGGGGCTTAAAGGCCTTCACCCCCCGATTGTCGGAACTCGTGGGCTGCCCGTCAAGTATGGCCCGATGGCTGGGTGCAACCGTGAACCCAGCACCAATGCAGGCGGGGCGGATTCTTTAGGCTAAGGCCATGCGAATCGGGATGGTGTGCTATCCGGGCCTGGGCGGGAGCGGCATTGTGGCCTCGGAGCTGGCCGACCGGCTGGCCCGCCGGGGGCATCGGGTGTATCTGTTTGCTACCGAGCTGCCCATGCGTCTACCGGAAGGGAGTCCGGTGCAGTTTGCTGCGGTGGACGTACCCAATTATCCGGTGTTCCCCGCACCCCTCTACACCCTGGCGCTGGCGGGGGCGCTCGAGCGGGCCATCCGGGAGGAGGGCCTGGAGCTGATTCACACCCACTACGCCATCCCCCACGCGGTAGCCGCCGAGCTGGCCGCCGAGGGCCGCATTCCCCTGGTGCATACTCTGCACGGCACCGACGTCACCCTTCTGGGCATAGACCCCGCCTACCAGACCCTTACCGCCCGGGCCCTGCAAAAAGCCGCCGCCGTCACCGCCGTTTCCCAGAACCTGGCCCAGCAGGCCCAGCGCACTTTTGGGGTAAGCCCGCAGGTCATCTACAACGCCGTAGACACCGAGCGCTTCCGGCCCAACCCCCAGGCTAGGCGCTTCTATGCAGCCCAGGACGAGTTTCTGCTGGTGCACGCCTCCAACTTCCGGGCGGTCAAGCGCGTGGGCGATATCGTGCATGTTTTCGCTAAAATTCGCCAGAAGCTTAAGGCCCGGCTGGTCTTGGTGGGCAGCGGGCCGGAGCGGGCCGAGGCCCTTTCGATTGCCCATAACCTGGGGGTAGACGATTGTGTGACCTCGCTGGCTACGGCCAAAAACCCCGAGGAGATCATTGGGGCGGCTGATGTGTTCCTGCTGGCCTCGGAGTACGAGGGGTTTGGTCAGTCGGGCCTCGAGGCCCTGGCCTGTGGGGTTCCGGTGGTAGCGACCCGCGTGGGCGGCGTGCCCGAGTGGCTTACCCCCGAGGTGGGCCGTCTGGTACCGTTTGGCGACCTGGAAGCTTTTGCTCAAGCGGTGGTGGAGGTGCTTACATCGCCCGGCCTCGAGCAGATGCGTGCTTCAGCCCGAAGCTACGCCCAGACCCACTTCAACCCAGAACGAATCACCAGCCAGTATGAGCAGGTTTATCAGATGGCTGTAGGGTGCAAAAACCTCGAGCCCACAGCACCTGCCGAATGACAACCTGTGAAACCAGATTTGCACACGACATTCATATAATTGATATAGTCTCCTAACAGAAGAGCAAAACCAGTGCTAAATTGCCGCGCTCTTCTGTAGACGGTTGTATAACAAGGAGAATGATATGTTGGAAGGGTTCAAAAAGTTTATTTTTCGTGGGAATGTGATCGACCTGGCTGTAGGTGTGATTATTGGGGGTGCCTTCGGAGCTATTGTCAACTCGTTGGTTGCGGATATTATCACCCCCTTAATCGGTATGATATTTGGGGCTCCAGACTTCTCGAGCCTCAAGCTGGGGGCCATAAATATTGGGAAGTTTATCAACGCCCTGGTGAGTTTCTTGATGGTGGCCTTTGCGCTGTACTTCTTCGTGGTCACACCCATGAACAAACTGCAAGAGATGTCCAGGAAAAAAGAGCCAGAAGCGGCTCCCGCAGGCCCGCCGGAAGAGATTGTGCTTTTGCGGGAAATTCGCGACGCTTTGAAGAAATAAAGGGATGTGCATACCAGGTTCGGTTGGGTCATCGATGATCCAACCGAATCTTTTATTGCCTGGGGCGCTTTGTCGGCCTCGAGCAGGCTCGCACTTAGGAGGTAGGGTGAGAAGGATTGTCGATGACTCGCTCTGCAAGCCTCTCGAATTGTTGTAATTCCAGGGCCTCGCCGCGCACATCTAAAGGAAGACGGAGCGCTTCCAAGGCCTGTGCCACCCGTTCTGGCGTGTAGCCCGCAGCCTTGAGTGCATTCATCAGCGTTTTGCGACGCTGGGCAAATGCAGCCTCAACCAGACGAAAGAGGCCTGGGTGGTCAGGCCTTTGGTTTGGTTCCAGGCAGACCACCGAACTTGTAACCTTGGGTGGAGGAAAGAAGGCACCGGGGGGCAGATCCACTACCCGGCGAGCCCGCGCATGATACTGCACCCGTACGGAAAGCAGGCCGTAGGCGGGTGTTCTGGGTCTGGCTACCATACGCAGCGCCACTTCTTTCTGCACGAGCGCTACAATCCGGCGAAATCGGCCCGAAAGCAGCAGTTTGGTGATGAGTGGTGTGGCAATATTATAGGGCAAATTGCCTGCAAACAAGCTTTGCGGTGTTAGACTGGCCCAGTCGAAGGCAAGCGCGTCACCCCAGATAATTTGCACGGGCAGGCCGGCTAGGGTTTCGGCATAGACGGCCTCGAGCCGACGATCCATCTCGATGCTAACTACGTTTGCCCCAGCCTCGGCCAGGGCACGGGTTAGGGTTCCCAAGCCCGGCCCCACCTCATAGACCGTTTCGCCGGGTTGTAGTCCGACAGTATCTACAATTTTTTGCAAATAACTCCGTTCGACTAGGAAATTCTGCCCGAACCGCTTATCGGCTCTAAGGCCATAGCGGTCGAGTAGCGCTCGAACAACCTTGGGTGATGTGAGGTTCACAGTGTGGGCCTTAGGTAGTAGGCGTGGGGGTTGGGCAAGTAGAGAAGCGATACCGCTGGTTTGACGGCTAGAAAATGCTAGAACCCACCGGAGGAATTTCAACTATCTCCCAATCCAATCTGTCTTCGTCAAGAATCAGCTCCAGATACTGATTGTGGTCGAGTGCGTCAATTAGGGCCAGCTTATCCTTTATCAGAATGCCGTTTTTCATCACGGTATGGCCATATACGCCAAAGCGATAGCCCATGCGTTCGACATAGTCGGCGTTGTTGAGCCACCACTCCTTGGCCTCACGCCCGTTGTAAAACATTTCATCGTAGGTTTGTAGCCAAGGCACAGGCCCCACATGGGCAAAATTGACCCCGTGGAGATTAATTTGGGCGGGAAAGGTTTTTATCCAGTTTTTTAACTCCTCGGGAAGCTCCACGCCGCCTAGTTCTGGATGAAATTCTTTGTGCTCGAGGTGTGCGTTGCCCAGCACCATATCGCCGGTAATAGCAGCATGGTCATGATTGCCCATCAGAATGGTGATATGGTCAGGTGCAGCTTCTTGAAAGCGCTTGATGCGCATCAGCTCGCGAATTTGCGCTTTGGCGGCTATCCGTAGGTGGTCGGGATTGTTGGGGTCGTAGTCCTCGAGGCCAGTTAGACGGCGATAGTCAGCCAGGAGCTTTGGGTGCACCAGATCACCCATCAAAACCACGCGGTAAGTGCCGCGCCGCAGGGGGTCGGATGGTAGCCAATCCTCTCCCACAGCATAGGAATTCCTCAAAGCCCGCCACAGCTTGGGAAAGTCGGCGTGCAAATCTCCGATGGCAATAACTTTTATCACAGCTATCCTTTGCTCAAGAGGCCTG
Source organism: Meiothermus sp. (assembly GCF_026004075.1). NCBI lineage: Bacteria > Thermotogati > Deinococcota > Deinococci > Thermales > Thermaceae > Meiothermus > Meiothermus sp. The sequence continues at coordinate 914,523 of NZ_BPIK01000001.1, forward strand.
ACCTTTTAGCAAAGCCCGCAGCTCGCCGTAAAGTTTACGGGTTTCCTCGGGATGTTTGCCATACCCCCCATACTTCATCACGATTAGCGCAGCCTGCTTGCCCAGACCAGCCTGTCTAAGACGCTCAATTAAGCGATCGATAAGCTCCTGTGGCTCGGGCTTGGCCTCGCTGATGGGGGGAGGGGCAGGCTGGGATGGCTGAACCTCGAGGTCGGGCTGCTGATAATCTTCGCCCATGCCATCGAGCTGGGGTGGAACAAACTTTTCGCCGACGGGGTCGTAGTCAACCCATTGCCGTGGATAGCGGCCAATGCCAAACTTGGCTGCCGCCCGCACCAATGCGTCGGCGAAAGCCGCTTTGAGGCTATTCCCCACGCCCACATCCTCTTTGGCAACGTCCATTATGGTAAGCCTGCACTTGACCGCATAAAAACCGTCTGCCCGAGCTGGAATCTGAACCACTTCGTAGCTATCTTGCCAGCCCTGTATGCCAGCTACCTCGTCGAGGCGCTCCAGCACGGCGCTGTGGCGCACAAAAGGTGTAATCAGGGCTCTTCGCTTATCTTTGGATAGGGCCTCCACCCGCCACTGCAATTCTTCGGGAGCGAAGGGTTCACTGAGCACATCCCAGACATCGTTCATTGACCATCATTCTATCAGTCTGGGTTGTAGCTATCACAACTAAGAACCTCCAATGGTGGGGGAGAGGCTATTGTGTTGCTTGGTACAGGTCAGCAGATCGGCCATCCATCTTGTAATGAGCCCGGTTCTTTTGTATACTCCCTGCTTGGTGTCCTTCCTCGGTCGTATGACCGCGAAGGCAGCCAAAGACAGCGACGGGCTCAGAAGCCTTAATCATGTCGCCGAGGCGCTCGTAGGGAAGCGTTTTCGTGGTACAGCGCTGGGATTTCCCTAGTCCCAAGTCCAACGGGGGTTGATGCCGGCGGCTTGTGGCCCTGGCGGCTATGCCGTCGCACGCAATGCCCCTACCAGGAGGAACTTTGCCTAGCAAGCGCAACATCGAACACCTCGAGGCGCTCACCGCTACCCTGAAAGGTACGGCAGGCTCGTTCTTCGTGGTGAACTACCAAGGGCTCGAGGCGGGCCCAACCGGGAAGCTTCGCAAGGTGATACGGGAAAAAGGTGGCGAGATGATCGTCGCCAAAAATACCCTCATCCGCAAAGCTATAAGCGACCTGGGGCTACCAGAGCTCGAGGGCCTGAATGGTCCCTCAGCGGTGGTAGTTTTCTCTGATCCCGCTGCAGTGGCAAAAGCCCTCAAGGAGTTCGCCAAGACGAACGATAAAGGCATTCCTGTTCTTAAAGCGGGTGTGCTCTCGGGACAGGCCCTAACGGGCAAGCAGGTAGAGGCCCTGGCCGACCTTCCCAGTCAGAAGGAACTGCAAGCCGAACTCGTCGGCGTGCTATCGGCCACGATGTCCAACTTCGTGGCTGTGCTGGGGGCAAAGGCTCAGGAATTCGTCGGCATCTTGGATGCCCAGGTTCAGAAACTAGAGGCCGCATAGGCCAACAGGAGGATACAAAATGGCTCTGGATATCGCTTCGATCAAGGCTCAACTTTCTGGCGCAACTGTGCTGGAACTCAAGCAACTCATCGACGAACTGAAAGAAGAGTGGGGTGTAACCGCTGCTGCTCCGGTTGCTGTGGCTATGCCGGGCGCTGCTGCTGCGGCTGCTCCTGCTGCCGAAGAGAAGACCGAGTTTGATGTGGTGCTCAAGGATGCTGGCGCTCAGAAGCTCAACGTCATTAAGGAGCTCCGCGCCATCACCGGCCTGGGTCTCAAAGAAGCCAAGGATCTGGCCGAGCAGGGCGGCGTCGTCAAGGAAGGCGTGTCCAAAGACGAAGCCGAGAAGATCAAAAAGCAGCTCGAGGACGCCGGCGCCAAGGTCGAACTCAAGTAACTTCTTTTTGCTTTCAACCCCCCAGCCACCGCTGGGGGGTTTTTGCCCTAGCGTCCTGGCACAAGAAAGGGTCCAAAAGGACTATCCGGAGGATCGTAGGGGCCGGCTACAAACTCGCCCATGCCTTTGGCCAAAACCCCCTGCCCCTGCCAGGTACCGCTGCCTATCACCGGGCCTTCCCAGTAGGCTACGCGGGTCGAGGAGGTCAGCAATTCCTGATCTTTGCGAAGGGGCTCGAGGCGAAGGCTTAGGCCCTCGGCCTCCACCTGCCAGACTAGACTATAGCTGCGTGCGCTGGACGAGACCCAGCTTTCTAGGGGAATCATCCGAAGGTTGTGGAGCGCCTGCACCTTTCCCTGGGTGTCAATTGCGGTCGCTGCAAGCTGGACAACCTCCCCTCTGGCATTCTTGACACGGTAGAGCATCAAATCTACCCCGTTGGAAAGGTGCAGACCAAACCAGTCCCACAAGGCCCCCAAGCCTGTAGGGTTGCCACTCTGGCTCCCGATCTGATCGCCCCACTGATGATCCATCCAGGCTTCACCGCGCACGGCCCGGCCAGCGATGACACCCTCGAGGGCCATGCGGGTAAAGGACACGTAATACATATGGCCGGTTTCAGCCGTGCCGGAGTAACCCGGTGGATGAACTACAGCGGGTTTGAGCGGGGTTAGGCGTACCTGGATGGGCCCGGCTGACAGGTGGTAGCCTGAGCCTTCTTGCACCAGCTTCCATTCGCCTTGCTCGAGCCGCAGGGGCGGAAACCGCACGAGGCTATCGCCTTGGGGCCGGTCGGTGCGGAAATCGAAGCGCTCTTCAAAGAGTTTTTGATTGGTGCGGAGGTCGGTCACGGCCAGGTGCGTAGCATGATAGGGGCCGGGAAAAAATATCGCAGGGTTTATCAGGCCAATTTGCCAGTTTTGCGGAGCATAGGCCTTGAAGAAGGCCCAGTGGAAGGCCAGCCCCTCCTCGGGTAGATAGCCGGAAACATACCACCACTCCAAGGGTGTGTTATTGGGGCCCCAGTTGTCGGCTGTGGGTAAGCGGTTGGGATCTACGCCCTGCAGGGACGGGAGACAACCGGTAAGACCCAGCAATAGAACCATCAACCATAAGCGCATAGATTTAGTGTAGCCAGGCAACGGCTTGGGTGGCTGTAGCTCAGGACGTAAACTGGACTCCGGCGAGACTCAGCATGACCGATACCCACTGCCACCTAGACTTCATGGAGCCCCAGGAAACCCAGGCCGCTATCGAGGCCTCGATGGATTTTAAAGCCATCCTAACCATCGGTACCAACCCTGTACGCAACCGCAATACACTGGCCCTGGCCGAGGCTCATCCCCACATCTGGGCTGCTGTGGGATTGCACCCTACCGAGGCCCAGCTTCTTTCACCGGAACTCGAGGCCGACCTGCAACACCTGGCCCAGCACCCAAAGGTACGGGCTATCGGCGAAACCGGTCTGGATTTTTACTGGACACCCGAGACCCGCCAGGCCCAGTATCGAGCCTTGGATTTTCAACACCAGCTGGCGGCCTCGCTGGAGTTGCCGCTTATTTTTCACGTGCGTAGCAAGCAAGACGATCTGGCCGAGCAGGAACTGGCAGCGTGGTTGCTATATAACCGTCCCTCGAGGTTTGTTCTGCACGCGTTTGCAGGTCATCCTAAGCTAATCGAGGTGGGTCTTGCGCTGGGGGCCTACTTTGGCTTTGCTGGGCCGCTGACCTACAAAAAGAATGTAGCCCTGCGCGAGGCGGCTAAGCAAATTCCACTCGAGCGCTTGCTTATCGAAACCGATGCGCCTTTTTTGCCTCCCGAGCCCTACCGTGGTAAGCGGAACCACCCAGCCCTTGCCAGGTTTACTCTGGCCAAGCTGGCCGAGATTCGAGGCCTAGACCTCGAGCAGATGGAGCAGATTACCGATCAGAACGCCCAGGCTTGCTTTGCGTTTAACGCAGACGCGATAGTTAACCGATTCTAAATGTCGAGTGTTTGGCCTTGTGGTCGGGCTCCACATGAATGGTAGTGGTTACTCCATCTAGGCTGGCTTGCAAGGCGTTCTCGAGCCGGTCGCAAATCTGATGGGCCTGCTCCACCGAGGTCTGCCCCGGTACAACCAGATGAAATTCCACAAAAGTGCGCGGCCCAGCTCGCCGGGTGCGCAGGTCGTGGATCTCGAGTACCTTGCCTTCGGTTGCCAGACCCTCGAGGGCGTAGTTTAAGGTGCTGTGAATCTCGGCCAACTCGGCTTCAGAAACTGACTCGTCCATCAGGCCCCCTACAGAGTCGCGCACCAGCCGCCAACCTACCCACAAAATGTTGATTGCTACGGCAATGGCCAGCAAGGCATCCAGCACCCACCAGCCGCTTAGCCAAGCCAGCCCTATTCCCAGCAATACTCCAACTGAAGTCAGCACATCAGCCAGGATGTGCCGCCCATCCGCCACAACAGCAGGTGAACGAGCCTTGTGCCCACTGCGGATTAAAAACCAGCCCAGTGCGGTGTTAATTCCCGAAGCTCCCAAGGAAACCAATAACCCCGCGCCCAACCCCTCGATGGGCTGTGGTGCGAGCAGCCTGGGCCAGGCCTCGCGCACGATAGTCAAAGCGGCCAGTACAATCAATACTCCCTCCAGCACTGCCGAAAAATATTCGGCTTTGGTGTGCCCGTATGGGTGATTGCTGTCAGCAGGACGGCGTGAAACCAGCACCGCAATCAAAGCGGTTCCGGCTGCCACAATGTTGACTATGGATTCCAGCGCATCGGAGTACAGGGCTACCGAGCCAGTGAGTATATAGGCCAGCCACTTCAGACCAAATACGCCACCTGCTACTACAAGGCTAAGGGTTAAGGCCTGTACCGGGGTCATAGGTCTCCATGTTGCAGCGAAAAGGAAAGGTGTTGCTTTAGGCGCATACTGACCTCACAAAGATAGTAGGCTTTAGGAAAGCCTACAACCCCCTCGGGCCTTTGCAAGCTCGTGCAATAGAAAAGCTCCCTTTGCAGGGAGCTTTGACGAAGCCAGGCTCTGCTACGACTGATGGGCGGCGCTGGTGCTTACCTTGATACTGGGCCCCATGGTCGTGGTGAGGTAGATGGAGCGCAGATAAGTACCCTTGGCACTGTCGGGCTTGGCGCTCTCAACAGCCTTGATAAAAGCCCGGACGTTTTCTGCAATTTTCTCAGGGGCAAAGCTGGCCTTACCTACGGGGCCGTGTACCACGCCGGTTTTGTCGTTGCGAAACTCGATACGGCCGGCCTTGATTTCGCGCACCATATCGCCGATATTGAAACCGACCGTACCGGCTTTGGGGTTGGGCAGCATGCCTTTAGGGCCCAGAATCCGCCCGAGCTTCGAACCGACCGCGCCCATCACGTCGGGGGTAGCGACCACCGCATCGAAGTCGGAGCGGCCATCCAGGATTTCCTGAATAATTTCCTCACCAGCAGCAATGTCGGCACCGGCAGCTTGCGCCTCGGCAATTTTCTCACCTTTGGCAATTGCCAGCACGCGCACTGTGCGCCCTGTCCCATGCGGCAAAGCCACGGTAGAACGTACGTTTTGATCAGATTTCTTAGGATCAATCCCCAGCTTGACGTGCACCTCGACGGTCTCGTCAAACTTGGCGCTCTTGATTTGGGGTATCAGGGCAGCAGCTTCTTCGACCGTATACACTTTGCTCAGATCTACTTTTTCCAGCAAAGCCCGATAGCGCTTACCGTGCTTAGGCATTGGGCACCCCCGTCACTTCTACGCCCATCGAGCGGGCAGAACCTGCAATCTGGCGAGCAGCTGCTTCCACGTCTAGGGCGTTCATATCTGGCATTTTTTGCTTGGCAATCTGAAGGCACTGCTCCCAGGTGAGCGTACCTACCTTTTCACGTCCGCTCTTGCCTGAGCCCTTCTCGATACCGGCAGCTTTGCGAATCAGGTACGAGGCGGGTGGGGTTTTGGTGATAAAAGTAAACGAGCGATCGGAGAAGATGGTGATCTCGACAGGCACGATGGCGTCGCCCATATTCGCGCTGACCGCGTTGAATTGCTTGACAAACTCCATGATATTGGCGCCGTGCTGACCCAGCGCCGGGCCTACTGGGGGTGCAGGTGTGGCCTTGCCAGCCGGAAGCTGCAACTTAACCACAGCAGTAATCTTTTTCATTTATCTTCCTCCTTTGTATTGTCCCGCAAGCTGCGGGTATGGCTCCCACGAACTTCGTGGTGGTATCGCCTTGGCGCTTTCGCGCCGCTCACAGCGGATAGAAGCATTACTCACTATCCGCGATAAGCCACTGGCTATCTAGTGTTCGCGTTATGCGCGAACTACCTGCGAAAACTCCAGCTCGACTGGGGTTTCGCGCCCGAAGATGGATACCAGCACCTTGACCTTTTGACGCTCGAGGTTGACCTCGCTCACCACGCCGGTGAAGTCGGCAAAGGGGCCCGAAACTACCCGCACCACATCGCCCTCCTTGAAGGTAACCTGAGGTTTGGGGGCTTCTTTTTTCCCTGCCAGACCGGCAATTTCTAGTAGGTGCTGTACTTCATCTGGAGTAAGAGGTACTGGATGGGTGGCTGTGCCGACAAAACCGGTAACGCCAGGGGTGTTGCGTACTACTTCCCAGGCTTCGTTCACCTCTCCAGGGGTGTCACCTAAGTCCACCAGCACGTAGATGTAGCCGGGATAAAGCTTACGGCGCACCACTTCCTTCTTACCCCCATCGCGGTGTTCTACTACCTCCTCGGTTGGAATTAAGACCTGAAAGATCTTGTCTTGCATACCGAGGGCCTTCACCCGTTGCTCGAGGTTCTGTTTGACCTTTTCCTCGTGGCCAACATAGGTGTGGACGGCGTACCATTCAATGCTCATAGCTCGCACCAATGTACTAGGGTAGACGTACCGTAATGAAGCGGAAGATGGTGTCAATCAGGCCCAGCACAACCATCGCTACCGTGGCAAACACCAAAATGACCTGGGTGGACTCGATAACCTCCTGGCGACTAGGCCAAGTGACACGGGACAGCTCGGCCCGGGCCTCGCGGAAGTAGTTGATAATCCGCGCACCAAGCGGGCGCCGAGGGGCGGCATTCTGCTCTTGGGCCATACGTCCGCCTTAGACCTTTACTTCCTTATGGGGCAGGTGCTTATTGCACCAAGGGCAGAACTTCTTGAGCTCGAGCTTAGCGGTGGTATTGCGGCGGTTTTTTTCCGTCGCGTAGTTGCGCCGCTTGCACTCAGTGCATTCTAAAAGCAGCTTGATTCGTACGTCACTCGCCATCTTGATCCTCTTTCAACCTTCGGCCCAGCCAGGGCCACGTGGGCCTGACCGGGCCAGTAAGCTATTAGTTTACCACGTTACTCGATGATCTTAGCCACCACACCGGCACCCACGGTGCGACCACCTTCACGGATGGCGAAGCGCAGACCTTCCTCCATGGCGATGGGCTTGATGAGTTCGACGGTGAAGGTGATGTTGTCACCGGGCATGACCATCTCCACGCCTTTGGGCAGCTCCACCACTCCGGTCACGTCGGTGGTGCGGAAGTAGAACTGCGGGCGGTAGTTGGTGAAGAACCCAGTGTGCCGGCCACCTTCCTCCTTCTTCAGGATGTACACCGAGGCCTCGAACTTGGTGTGGGGGGTGACGCTGCCCGGCTTGGCCAGCACCTGACCCCGCTCGATGTCTTCCCGGCCCACGCCCCGCAAGAGCAGACCCACGTTGTCCCCGGCAATACCCTCGTTGAGGGTTTTGCGGTGCATCTCCACCCCGGTTACCACGGTCTTCTGGGTCTCCCGCAGCCCCACAATCTCCACTTCCTCACCGGTTTTGATCTTCCCGCGCTCAATCCGGCCCGTGGCCACCGTACCGCGCCCGGTGATGGTGAACACGTCTTCCACTGGCATCAGGAAGGGCTTGTCCACGTCCCGCTGGGGGGTGGGGATGTAGGAGTCAATGGCGTCCAGCAGCTCCCAGATCTTATCCACCCACTCGTTCTCACCCCGCTGGGTCTTGGGGTGGGCCATCATGTGCTCCAGCGCCTTCAGGCCCGAGCCGCGGATGATGGGGGTGTCGTCGCCGGGGAACTCGTACTGGTTCAGCAGGTCGCGAATCTCCATCTCCACCAGATCCAACAGTTCGGGGTCGTCCACCATGTCGATCTTGTTCAGGAAGACGATGATGTAAGGCACCCCCACCTGGCGCGAGAGCAGGATGTGCTCGCGGGTCTGGGGCATAGGGCCGTCGGTGCCCGAGACCACCAGGATGGCCCCGTCCATCTGAGCCGCGCCGGTGATCATGTTCTTGACGTAGTCGGCGTGGCCGGGGCAGTCCACATGGGAGTAGTGCCGTTTCTCGGTCTCGTACTCCACGTGGGCGGTGTTGATGGTAATCCCGCGGGCCTTCTCCTCAGGAGCTTTGTCGATCTGGTCGTAGGCCTGCACCTCCACGCTGGGGTTGGCCGCCGCCGCTACAAAGGTAATCGCCGCCGTCAAAGTGGTCTTGCCGTGGTCTACGTGTCCGATGGTGCCCACGTTTACGTGGGGTTTGGTGCGCTCAAATACGCCTTTCGCCATGTGTGGTGCCTCCTTTTTGGCTTCCGCTAAAGTGTTTTCCCTTTCAGGAACACACCGCCCGCAGCGGTGGACGGGCGGTGTGGGTTTGGAGCTCGGGATCGGGCTTGAACCGACGACCTCACCCTTACCAAGGGTGTGCTCTACCAGCTGAGCTACCCGAGCACCGAAGTATTCGCGCAAGAAGCGCTTATGGAGCGGGAAACGGGACTCGAACCCGCGACCCTCTGCTTGGGAAGCAGATGCTCTACCAACTGAGCTATTCCCGCGTTGGGCGCTTCCGCGCCGCCTATAGCGGACGGCTTGTAGCTTTTAGCTAACAGCTATCTGCTATGGACACACCCGAAGGGTGCTTGGTGGGCAGGGGTGGATTCGAACCACCGTACTCCGAAGAGAACAGATTTACAGTCTGTCGCCTTTAACCACTCGGCCACCTGCCCTTGTGGAGCCACCCATCGGAATTGAACCGACAACCTTCCGATTACAAGTCGGGTGCTCTACCAGTTGAGCTAGGGTGGCCCGGCTTGCTGTTCTTCCGATGGCAGCCTGGACAAAGGGATTGAACCTCGTCCAAGTCGTAAGGTTACACCACGGACGGAGGGCTGTCAAGCCAAACAAAAGCCCAGCGATAAGCCAAAAGCCAGATTCGATTGAGCAAATGGCAGCGGGTGCAAAGTCTGGTACAGTACACGCATGCGGATAATCCCCTTTGGTGCGGCTCAGACTGTGACTGGCAGCTGCCACTTGGTGGAACACCAGGACTATCGTTTGTTGTTGGATTGCGGTTCGTACCAAGGCGCAGCTGAAGAGCGTAACCAAGAGCCTTTTGGTTTTAATCCAAAAAGCCTTCATGCGGTGCTGATCACGCACGCCCACAACGACCATATTGGGCGCTTGCCTCTACTGATACGACAGGGGTATGCGGGGCCTGTATATGTTACTGAGCCAACCCGGCTTATACTGCCAGTGATTCTTGAAGATGCCCTGAAGCTCATGCAGGAAGAACGTGAGCGGCTGGAACGCAAAGGTCGCGAAGCGCCGCCCTTACCCTGGAATGAGACTGACCTAGCCGAGCTGTATAGCCGCCTAGAAGAAGTTACCTACTATCAGACGCAAAGCCTGGGCCCCTTTCGCTATCGCTTGCGCGATGCGGGGCATCTGCCGGGCAGCGCTTTTATTCAGCTCGAGGCCGGAGGTAAATCACTGATCTTTAGCGGTGATTTGGGCCACCGACGCAAGGATGTGCTCACAGATCCCGACTACCCGGCCCAGGTCGATTTAGTGCTATGCGAAGGAACCTACGGAGACCGGTCGCATCGTCCTTTTTCTGCAACCCTGGAAGAGTTTGCTGAAATCCTGAGCGATGTGCTAGGCCGCGGGGGCAAGGTGTTCATACCCTCATTTGCCCTCGAGCGCACCCAAGAGGTTTTGTTTTATATTCGCGAACTCGAGCAGCGAGAGGCAATACCCATCGTACCGGTGTTTGTGGACTCGCCCATGGCCTCCAAAATAAGCGAGATTTACCCTAAAGTGCGCGACTTTTTCAGCACTGAGGTTCAGCACATTTATTCACACGGCCTCGATCCATTCCGCCCCAAACGCCTTGAATACACACACAGCGTAGAAGAGTCCAAGGCCCTCAATCTCATGCAGGGCCCCCTAATCATAATTGCCGGCAATGGGATGCTTTCCGGAGGGCGCATTCTGCACCACCTACGACAAGGCTTGCCCGACGAAAAAAACGCGGTAATTATCACAGGTTACCAACCCAGAGGCGGCTTGGGCGAACTGCTAATTAATGGTGCCGAATCGGTGCGTATTCTGGGGGAAACTGTGCGGGTACGAGCCAAAACCCATACCCTGGGCGGCTTTTCGGGCCACGCGGGTCGCGATGAACTGATTGACTGGCTAGGCAGCGAGCATCGGGTGGCGCTGGTGCATGGTGAGGTGGATAAGCTGCAGGCTCTGGGACAGGCTTTGCGGGAACGCGGCAAGGTAGCCTTTATAGCAGAGTGGGGCAAGGCCATTGAGGTTTAGGTGTTTCCATCAGCACAGCGGCTTTGGTCGTACAGGGTGACGCAAACCTCTAGGGACGGCCGCGAGTATCCATAACGCCCTAAAGAGCAACGATAAACTCATGCCAGCACCTGAGCTGTATGCAATGATTGGGCCATACCAAAGGGAGTAGCTCATGCAAAAAAAACTGATCGGGATTGGGGCACTTTGGGTATTGGCTGCCGCAGCCCAGCCTAGTGTGGGTTCGGTACCTTGGGCTGTTGGAGGGGTGCAAGAACCTGCACTGTTACGTGTTGCTGAGCTTAGACGGCTGCTCGAGCCCAAAGGTGTGCGCTTTAATGAGACCGGCATCCTGGGGCGTTATTTGCTCGAGGTCAAGTTTCCCCAGACCGCTAATGGTCTGTACTTACGCATGGTAAGCCAGAACGAAGTGCCGTATGCTGTATTTGACGACCTGTTTATCAACCTGGCCCAGGTAGATTTGGGCGTTGGAACCCCCGTTCGGGTGACGGGCTGGGCCAATCCCACGGTTACCATTGGGCCTACCACCTTTAGTCTCGGTACCACGAAGAATCCGGTTAATCCTTATCTTGGCTATATGTACCTCGTTCGTAAGCTGCTCATTGATCGGAGTGATGCTCCGCCTTACCTCGCAAAGCTCTTGGATGAAAACCCTAAAGCCCGTCGCTGCTTGCATGAGCTGGAGGTTGGCGACCCACCCGGAACTGTATATGCGGCAGCCAGTAAAGTATGGGCTGAGGCCAACCTAAAAGCACCCTATGATTATCCTCCCGACTTCCCTGCACCAGCGGCATTTCATGTGGACGCTGTGCAGAATGGACGCATTCGGTTGCTCCTGCCCAATGATAAGGCCAATTATGCCGCCAGTCTCGAGGACTGGAAAAAATCGCGCGACCGAGAAATGCTAGTTCTAATCAAGCTAACAGGATGGATCAAGAACTTAAATGCCGAGTACCAGATAGTAAGGCCACCTCGAGGGCGTAGTCAGGCAGTGCGCTGTGGCTTTTAGTCGACGATGCTGAAATTTGTCTAGAAACCAGAAGTGCTTTGATACATCACAACGCGCAAACACTCTTTCAGACCAAAACCATTTTCCCGCGATTCATCGAATCTTCTGATGGGAATTTTCCCACCGCTTATCCGAATTCCTCAGTGACTGACCGGTTGGTCAGCGGCGGGTTTTTGTGATATAGTTCGCTTGTCATGGAGCTTACACTAAAGTCGGCAAGGCGATTTGTTGACGAGATCCCTGCCCCTCTGGTAGTGGTAGGGGTGTGGGGTGGCGAGTTTAGCGAAGAGGGGAACAGGCTGGATGCTAGGTACCGCAAAGCACTCTCACGAATGATGGGTGGCTTGCATTTTAGAGGTGATTTTGGCGAAACCTTGCTAGTTCCCCTGGGTAAAGATGAAGAGCCTGGGTTTGCTCTACTATTTGGCCTGGGTAAGAAACGCGGTGTGAGCATTGAGACTATCCGCAAAGCTGGGGCCAAGCTGGTGCAGGAAATCGCACGCCTCGGCTTTAAGGAAGCAGTAACCGAGACCTTCCTCTCAGAAAAATTCGGCAAAGTGGAGGCCAGCTATGCCTTGGCCGAAGGCGCACTTCTGGGTGGGTATACCTGGAACAAATACAAGACCACCGGAGCTTCGAGCAAACGTGGGGAAAAACTGCGCTTATGGCTAGCTCGAGCCTCGGGGTCTGCGGTAAATCGGGCAGAAATCGTGGCTGAAGCGGTTAATTTTGCGCGCGATCTTGTCAATGAGCCCCCTAACATCCTGACTCCAGCCGAACTGGCCCAGCGTGCAAGCGCAATGGCCCGGGAACTTGGACTCGAGGTGAAGGTCTGGGACGAGGCGCAGATTAAGCAAGCAGGTATGGGTGCTTTTTATGGTGTAGCCCAGGGCTCGGCCAACCCGCCGCGTTTTATCCAGCTAACTTACAAACCCCAAGAACCTGCTGGCCGTGTGGTCGCTTTGGTGGGCAAAGGCCTGACCTTCGACACCGGAGGGTACTCCCTCAAACCGTCCGAAAGCCAGATCACCATGAAGTGCGATATGGCCGGCGCAGCCGCGGTGCTGGGTGCAATGCGGGCCATTGCCAGATTACAGCCTACGGTGGAGGTTCGTGCCTATGTGGCTGCCGCCGAAAATATGATTTCTGGTACGGCTTACCGAGTGTCTGATGTACTTAAAAGCCTGTCAGGAAAGACCATCGAGGTTTTGAACACCGATGCAGAGGGCCGTCTCACTCTGGCAGATGCCATTACCTATGCAGACCAACAGGGGGCGGATGCAATTGTAGAGCTTTCTACCCTAACAGGGGCCTGTGTGGTGGCGCTGGGTGAAAAAGTAGCTGGTCTGTTTTCCAACGATGCCCGTTGGGGACGTGAGGTGCAGGAGGCAGCTGAGCGAGTAGGGGAAAAAGTCTGGCCCTTGCCGATGGAAGAGGAGTACCTCGAGGCCCTCAAGTCTAACACCGCCGATATCAAAAACACCCATGGACGAAGCCGTTCGGGAGGGGCTATTACTGCAGCACTCTTTTTGGCAGAATTCACTGAGAAACCACTGGTACACCTGGATATTGCGGGGCCTGCTTATACCGAAAAAAACCATGACCTGGGGCCAGCAGGTGGTACTGGGTTTGGTGTTCGAACCTTAGTTGAATTGCTCGATACCACTGTAGCAGACTAGGGCAGTTTTTGAAAAAAACCAGATGCTGTTAGTTCGTCAGCGAATGGTGGCGAACTAGCCCGACCAAAGTTATCCGCGTTGAGGCAGGCGATACCCGCCTCTTGGGACGGGATACGCTTTCAGACGTACGGCAGATGCGTCTCACTCCGGCAGGTATGTGGGCCTCTATGTGTCTGGTAAGCTAGCCACATCACGACTCTGAAGACTGCTCTAAAGCGATTTGGGTGCTACTGGCATCCAGGACAAACGCCCCGTAGCTCTAGGCGGGCTTCTTCTATAAACCAACCATTTTTGGTTTCTACAGCTTTTTTGATGGGCTCAGGATTGAATTCAGGTAGATCTTTTGCCAAAACATCCTCTACGCTTCCGCACTGCAGGCAAAAAAGATGGTGGTGGCGTTCATTGAAGCCATCGTAGCGAGTATTACCTTTTTGGTCTTTGAATTCCCACAACAGGCTGGCTTCGCGCAACACCTGGAGATTAAGATAGACGGTCGAAAGCCCAATATCGTACCCCCTTTTTTTGAGACCCTGATACAGCTCCTCGGGTGTCGGATGAGTGTTTTTGTGATCAAGGTAAGCCAGTATGCGTTCTCTGGGTAGAGTATGGCGAAGCCCCAATGCTTTTAGGCGCGCTCGGTAGCTTTCCCGCTCTTTGGTCTTGGCCATTTTTGCCTCCGTGTGTAAGTTATCAAATTATAAAACATTTTCAGAAAGTGAGCACTATTGAGTTTTTGTCCAGCTCTCGATGGCCTGCCTGCTGAGATCCCATCTGTAAACCTGACCAGACATGGCCCGAACAGCTCCTTTGTTGAGAGTAATACTACCTAGACGCAAGAGATGGAGATGATATACTAATTCCATTGTGGAGAAGCCAGTTTATCGTTTTTTGCACCTGATATTTGCGCTGGGAACGCTACATGTATTGCTTTTGATTGCCTTGGAGCTTCAACGAAATTTTCAGACACGCAACCAGATTTTGCAGATGCAGACTCGTCTGGAGCAACTTGAGTTGCGTAACCAAAAGCTAGATATTGAGCTTCAACTTGCCGCCGACCCCCGCTACCGCGAGGGCTTGATTCGCCAAATGGGCTATGTGCATAAGGACGAACTGCTTTTACCGATCGCGACAACTAACCACTTTCCTTCGAACTAAATCGAATCCTTTACTGAAGCCTATACAGGGTTGATGCAGATAAAACGGGTTTTGTGTTGGATGATGCCGTGGTGTTCAATTTCATCGCAATACCGCATAGTATAAAGATCGTATATGCTTGAACAGCTAACGGAACTGCTTCTCGAGGACGAAGCACTAACCGATGGGCTCTCGGATGAAGAAGCTAGCGAATTACTGGGCTGGCTCATTGGCATTGCGGAGAGCCTCGAGGCGGAGTCTGGCGAGATGCCGCAAGCATACATAAGCCAGTTGAAGCAGTTTGGGCGCGAAATTGCTCGGATATCTAGTCGCTACAAAGTTCCAGTGCAGGAGCTAATAGATCTGGTCGAGCTTGCCTGGGAAGAGCCTAATGAGACATTGTCCCCCAAGCCCATGCGGGCATGAGAATTTGTAAGGCAGTACACCCTTTGCTACGCCGTTGGTCGGGGATAGCACTAAAGACAAAATACGGTGCAACACGACTATCTTACTAGTTTGTCGGCGTATCCGGTAGTATAGGCGGGATGGTCAAACATTAAGAATTCTTAATGTCTTTTGGTGCAAATGTAACGCGCCTATAACGGCTGATGGTTTAACCTACAAGCATGAGTAGGGAGCTTATATTACAGATTGCATTTGACAAAACCCGACCCCCTCGGGTTCGGCCTCATCCGATGGGCAGTGGGCGTATCTCGTTGCGCAATTGGCTTTTACCTGCCCCCATTGAGTTTAGCGGTGGTATTGCGCCACGTGCCCAGGTGCGCTTTAGACACCTCGCTTAAGTTGTGTCCCCCTGGCAACTGCCACCGCGCCTCCCGGTGGCAGTTGATTTTTTGCATATTTGCCGCTAGAGCTTTGTAGGTACAATGATTAGAAATGCGGGCCAGAATGCTGGTGGAATGGAGTCTTGGGAGCGCTAATAGATATACCTGGAGGTCGTGTCAAGATTTATGTGTAGCAGTCTGTGTAGAGGGGAAGTACCGCTCCTTCAGCATCTGTTCTAGCATCTCCTTTGCCTCGGCAAAGCCTCTGAGTGTACGCTCTGTCCATTTGCCCTCCTGCCTTTCGCTCTCCAGATACAGCACTTTGAACACCGCCTCCGTTGTAGGAAACTTGTGATCCCGTACCTTGGTACTGCGTCTTATCTCCCGGATAAACCGTTCCATCGGATTGGTGCTCCGAAGGTAGGGCCACAGCACCTTGGGATAGCCATAGAACCGCAGCAGCGCCGCGGAGTCCTCCCACCAACCGCTCACCAGCCGCGGGTACCTCGACCCCCAGGTTCGCCGCAGCCGCTCCAGGCCTTCCAGGGCTTCCTGTCGGCTTTCCGCCCGGTACACCCCGCGTAGATGCTCGGCCACCGCCCCCCGATCCCGTGCACGCACCTGTGCCAGGCTGGAGCGCACCATGTGCACCACGCAGCGCTGCCATTCGGCGCCGGGGTAGACCCTTTGGATGGCCGCCTCCATGCCGGGAAGGCCATCGGTCACGAAGAGCAAGACCCGCCGTAGGCCCCTTTGCCACAAGCCCTTCAACACCTCCTCCCAGGCCAGAGCGCTCTCTGCGGGCAGGAGCCAGAAGCCCAGCACCTGCCGCTCCCCGCTGGGGGTGATGCCCAGCGCCACATACACCGCCTCTTGCTGAACCCCCAGGTCGTCCCGCATGACCCTCAGAAACAGACCGTCCAGGTAGACCACGGCCAGTTCCTCCGGCAAAGGCCGCTGGCGGTACTGCTCCGCCGCCCGCAAGACCTGGTCGGTCAGGCTGCTAAGGGTCTCGTGGGTATAGCGGTGCCCCAGCAACAGGCTCAGCACCTCCGCCGCTTTGCGCTGCGTCACCCCGGCGGCATACAGGGCCACGGCCACCTCCCCCACGTCCACCAGGCGCCGGGCATAAGGTTCCAGGAAGCTGGGATAGTAGCACCCCTCGCGATCCCTGGGCATCTGGAGGTTCACTGAACCAAAGCGGGTCGAAAGCCGCCTGGGGTAGTAGCCGTTTTTGCGTCCTCCGTGTTCCCGCAAGAAGGCCTCCCGGTCGGCGTCCAGCAGAATCTGCAAGACCTCGGTGGCTGTTTCCCTTACCGCTTCGCGCAAAATCATCTGTAGGGTATCCTGATCCATGGGGTACCTCCTTGTTGATTGCGGTACCCCCTCTTTTTACACAAACCCCTACACATAATTCCTTACACGACCTACCTGGAACGGGCAATGCCTTGTGCCCAGGGAACCCCCTTGGCAGGCTGAATGGGGCTTACCACCGGTTAACTACGGCCTAATTCCGGATTGCTATAACCCAGCTGACCAAGGCGCCCTCGATGCAATTTGGGCTAATAGAGAGCCGATACCGGTTGGAACCTGGCTCGAGGGTCAGGTATTGGGTATGGTCTGGCTATGCGATGGGGATCACAAAATAATCCTGGGCGAACCTCAGAATCTCCCAAGCCTCGATCTCGATGCGCTCTGGCGTTGGTTTCGTGGTCGTCAACCCCGTTTGACGAATGCAGATGAAGCTGAGGCCTTTATTCATTCCTTAGAACTTTCTTAAAACAAAAACTTACCAAAGTTGCGTGGGTGCTTCCTGTTGACTCGAAACTGAGAGCGATTCACGGAGGGAGCCCGGCAATCCTCAAAAGCCAAAAAGCTGCACGTTGGGCCGGCTTGGAATGGGGTAGATTCTGCGACCAGAGAAGAGATAACACAAATCCGGAGCCTAAGCGACCCCGGTTTTTGTGTCCTGGAGTGGCGCGCCCGGGAGGACTCGAACCCCCGACCTACCGCTTAGAAGGCGGCTGCTCTATCCACTGAGCTACGGGCGCAAGAAAGCCCAAACTGGGCCAGCGATAGTTTAGCAGACTTATTGAAATCGCAAAATTGCCTTCCTGAAAAAAGAGCCGCCCAGAAGGCGGCTTTTTGGAGCGGGAGACGGGATTCGAACCCGCGACATTCAGCTTGGAAGGCTGACGCTCTACCAACTGAGCTACTCCCGCGTGTCGCTCTAGCTGCTTGGAGCGCTTGGTCGGGGAGACTGGATTCGAACCAGCGACCCTCTGCTCCCAAAGCAGATGCGCTACCAGACTGCGCTACTCCCCGATTGTACGCCTGGCACGTGCTGCCACAGCGTAGCACCAAAGATAACATGCCTGAGTAAAAATGGTCAAAGGGTTATCCGGGGCTTTAATGTTGTCTCTATTTTCCATAAGAGATTACACTTTGCCCTGTGGAACCTACGCTTTTTCGTAGCCGACGCGAGCGCAAGCTTGGCGAGCATATTGCGGTGCGCCTCGAGGGGGTCACCAAGCGCTTTGGCGACCAGGTGGTAGTGGACAATGTCAACCTCGAGATTCGCGATGGTGAGTTTTTTAGCCTGCTAGGGCCCTCGGGCTGTGGGAAAACCACCCTGCTGCGCATGATTGCGGGTTTCGACACCCCCGATGCGGGCCGAATCATTATTGGTGGAAAGGATATGACCCAAGTGCCGCCCTATCTGCGCCCGGTCAATACTGTTTTCCAAAACTACGCGCTTTTCCCACACATGACTGTGGAGCAGAACATTGCCTTTGGCTTGCGCATGAAAAAAATGCCCCGCGACCAGATTGCCCAGCGGGTGCAGTGGGCGTTGGAGCTCATCAACCTGCCGGGCTACGAGAAACGCCGCACCGACCAGATGTCGGGGGGGCAGCGTCAGCGGATTGCTCTGGCCCGGGCCCTGGTCAACGAACCCGAGGTGCTGCTGCTTGACGAGCCGCTCTCGGCACTTGACCTGAAGTTGCGCCAGGAATTGCGAATAGACCTGATGAACCTGCAAGAGCGGTTGGGGATCACCTTCATTTTTGTGACCCACGATCAGGAAGAAGCCCTGGTGATGTCAGATCGCATCGCTGTTATGAACAAGGGCCGCATCGAGCAATTGGGCCCCACAGAGGAGATCTACGAACTTCCCAAAACCGCTTTTGTGGCCAAATTTATCGGTGATTCCAACCTGATTCCGGCTCAGGCCATTGAGCCGCGAAAGGTCAGAACGGCACTGGGTGAGTTTGTACTTGATGACGAGGATGCCTTAGTTCCCGGTCAGGAGGTGCTGCTCTCGATTCGCCCCGAGAAAATACGCCTCTTTCGAGAGAAGCCCAATCTCCCCAACCTTTTTCGGGCCAAAGTGGACGACATCATTTACACCGGCTCCGAAAACCAGTACGTGCTGGTGGCGGGAGGCCAGCGATTGATGTGCGAGACCCTCAATCAGGACATCCAGGAGCCGGGTCACGAAGAATTCACCTACGACGAGGAGGTCTGGGTGGCCTTTACCCCAGAAAAGCTAGTGGTTATTCAGGACACTGCCAGCGGGAGTAACCCCTATGCGTGAAGCTACAACGCCCTGGGAGCGCCTACGTCGGGTGCTATTTACTGTAGGGCCCGGCGCGCTGTGGCTGGTGCTGTTTATTCTGATTCCGACCCTCATCATGTTTGTAGCCTCGCTGATGAGCCGGGGTAGTCTGGGCCAGCTTGTACCGCCCTTTGGCCTGCATAACTACCTACGTTTCTTCTCCGACCCGCTTTTTATCGAAATCATTGGGCGTAGCCTGTGGATTGGTTTCTGGTCAACGGTATTTATTATGTTGCTGGGCTACCCGCTGGCCTTTTACATCGCCCAGAGCCGCTACAAGGAAGCTTTGCTGCTGCTGGTGGTCATCCCGTTTTTCACCAACTTTCTGATCCGGGTCTATGCCTGGATTGTGGTCTTCCAGAAAGAGGGCCTGCTAAACGGCCTCATTACGGCTTTTGGCCTTCCGCCTGCCGAACTGCTGCCCTCTACCTTTGCGGTGTATGTGGCTACGGTGTACACCTACCTGCCTTTTTTCGTGTTGCCGCTCTATGCCGCCGTCGAGCGCATTGACTGGAGCCAGCTCGAGGCCGCCTACGACCTGGGGGCCAGGCCCATCCGGGCTTTTTGGGAGGCCATCTTTCCCCAGACGGTGCCGGGCTTGTTTGCCGGTTTCTTGCTGGTGTTTATTCCGGCGGTGGGCACCTTCGTCATTGCCGATCTGCTGGGTGGGGGCAAGGTGACGTTGGTGGGCAACCTGATTCAGCTCCAGTTTGGTTCCGCCCAGAACTGGGCTTTTGGCAGCGCGGTCAGCATGGTGCTGATGGCTATGGTGCTGCTGGGCCTGTGGCTTTACGCGCGAACCCAGGGTGAGAAAGGACTGGACAAACTGGTATGAGGCGCTGGCTCTCCCTGCATGCCTGGCTGGTATTTGCTTTTTTGTACCTGCCCATACTGGTCATTGTGGCGCTTTCGTTCAACCAGAGCCGCTTTGGGGTGCGCTTTACCGGCTTTACCTTCGACTGGTATATCCGCCTGTTCAACAACGAAAGAATCCTCGAGTACCTGACCAACACCCTGATTGTGGCGGTGGTGTCCACGCTGGTCTCGACCGTTCTGGGCACCCTTTTGGCGCTGGGGCTGGTGCGCTATCGGTTCCGCTGGCAAAATGCCCTGCGCTACTTGCTGTATGTGCCGGTGGTGGTGCCGGATGTGGTGATGGGTATCTCGCTGCTGCTGCTGTTTGATGTGGTGCGCGATGCCATTGGCTGGCCCCGCCTGTCGCTGTTTACCATCATCCTGGCCCATATCAGCTTTCAGATTGCCTACGTGACCCTGGTGGTGCGGGCGCGGTTGATGCTGCTCGACCCAACCCTGGAGGAAGCAGCCAAAGACCTGGGTGCGACCCCCTGGCTCACCTTCCGCGAGGTCACCCTACCCCTGATCATGCCAGGGGTGGTTTCGGGGGCCTTGCTGGCGTTTAGCCTTTCGCTCGACGACTTTGTGGTGACCTTTTTTACCGCTGGCCCTGGCTCCACTACCCTGCCCCTTTACATCTACTCCTCGGTTAAGCTGGGGGTAAGCCCCGAGATTCACGCCCTCTCCACTCTGATGGTGGGGATTACAATTTTGGTACTGTTGTTGGGGACACTGTTCTGGAGGAAGCGCTCGTAAGTGCTCGAACGGAGGAAGGTGCGAATGAACAGAGTTTGGTTGGTTGTTTTGTTGGGTCTTTTGGTAGCCGGTTGTGGGCAGCAGAAAAAAGAGCTGCGCCTTTTGAACTGGTCGGACTACATGCCCAAAGAGGTGCTTGAGGAATTCGAAAAGCGCGAGGGCATCAAAGTGGTGGAGGATACCTACGACTCCCCCGAGGCCATGCTCTCCAAGCTGCAAGCCGGGGGCGACGCCG
Source organism: Meiothermus sp. (assembly GCF_026004075.1). Lineage (NCBI taxonomy): Bacteria > Thermotogati > Deinococcota > Deinococci > Thermales > Thermaceae > Meiothermus > Meiothermus sp. The sequence continues at coordinate 935,125 of NZ_BPIK01000001.1, forward strand.
AGTACGACGTGCTGATTACCCCCGACTACACGGTGGGGTCGCTGGCCCGGGCCGGCAGCCTGCAGGAACTCGATAAGGCCAAAATTCCCAACCTGAAGAACCTCGACCCCCAGTTCACCGACCCCGCTTTCGATCCGGGGGGCAGGTATAGCGTGGTGTACCAGTGGGGAACCACCGGGCTGGCCTACCGGGAAGACCTGGCGCAGGGGCCGGTGGAGAGCTGGGCGGTGCTGTTTGATCCGGCCAAGCAGGTGGGGCGCTTCTTGTTGCTCGACGAGATGCGCGAGATGGTGGGAGCGGCCCTTAAATACATAGGCGAGTCGGTCAACACCACCGATCCCGATAAACTCGCCCAGGCCCAGAGACTTTTGCTCGAAGCCAAGCGCCGCTCGCAGGGCTTTGCCGGCGGAACCAGCATCCGCGACCGCCTGATTGCGGGTGATATTGCTGTGGGGCCAGCTTACTCGGGGGATATTCTGGCGGCCCAGGCCGAGAACCCCCAGCTCAAATATGTGATTCCTGTCGAAGGGGCTACCCTCTGGACCGACAACCTGGTGGTGCTGAAGAAAAGCCCCAACCACGAGCTGGCCTACAAGTTTATCAACTTCTTGCTCGAGCCCGAGATAGCCGCGCAAATCTCAAATTCAATTGGCTATGCCACGCCGGTGGTGGCGGCCATGGATCAGATTGAAGAAAAGGACAACCCCATCATTTACCCCAGCCCGGAGATACGGGCCCGCCTCGAGCTGCTCGCCGACTTAGGCGATCAGGCCGATGCTTTCAATAAGGTCTGGTCGGAGGTGAAGTCGCGTTAGGGACAGCTTAATTTCTGCTGGGTGGCGCGTGCGGCGGAACGGGCAGGCCGGGCGTGTTTAGGAAGGGTTAACCTAACCCTGTCTGCGGCGCAAATCTTACTTTTGCCCGGAAGTTTGGGGCTATACTCGAGGCGTGAGATACCTTGTTGGGCTTCTAGCGATCCTCGGCCTGGCGCTGGCTCAGTCGGGGCCCCAGCTCTACCAGCAGAACTGTGCCTTCTGTCATGGAGACAATGGGCAGGGACGGCCAGGGGCTTTTCCACCCCTGGCGGCCCACGCCCCCGAGCTGGTCAAGACCCCAGAGGGCCGGCTCCACCTGATTAACGCGCTGCTGTTTGGGATGCAGGGCCCGGTGCGGGTTAAGGGCAGTACCTACAACGGGGTGATGCCGGCCTTTAGCCAGCTCTCCGATGACCAGATTGCCACTGTGCTCAACCACATTCTCAATGCCTGGGGCAACGATAAGCTGCTGCCACGCGACCACCGGCCCATCACTGCTGCCGAAGTGCGCGATGCACGCAGCGTGCCCAATCGGCCCACCCCCCAGCAGATTGGCAATGCTCGTTCCCGTATCAATGTTCCGTAAAGGGTCTTTGCCTTGAATGAAGGAGGATAGATGAAACAGGTGTTGGTTGCATTGGTTCTGTTGGTTTCTGCGACTTTTGCCCAGAGCGGCCCTGCCCTGTACCAGCAATGCCAGGGCTGCCATCAGCCGAGCGGCGCGGGTATTCCGGGCGTATTTCCCCCGTTGGCCGGGCACGTGCCTGAGATTCTGGCCGCCAAAGGGGGCCGCACCTGGCTTATTCAGCTCTTGCTGTGGGGCATGAGCGGGGAGATTGTGGTCAAAGGGGCTAGGTACAGCGGGGTCATGCCGGGGTACCGCCAGCTCAGCGACGCCGAAATTGCCGCCCTGCTCAACCACATCTCCACCCAGTGGGGCAATAAATTCCCGGCCGGCCAGAAACCGTTCACGGCAGCCGAGGTCAAGGCCCAGCGCAGCAAGACCCTCACACCTGCCCAGGTCAATGCTGCCCGCAAAGCCCTGGGCTTGAAATGAAGGAAGCGCCAACCCTAAAGCTCTCGACCACCGACTGGGCCGTGCTGGCTGCTTTGCTCGAGCAACCCTCGCACGGCTTTCGTATAGCGGCCCTGTTTGCGCCGAGCGGCGCACTGGGGGATATCTGGCGCATCCAGCGCCCACAGGTGTATCGAGCTCTGGAACACCTCGAGGCCCGTGGGCTGGTAGAAGCCCTGGGCCAGCAGGAAGGTCAGGCGGGGCCGCCCCGGACGCTGTTTGCCGCTACCTCCAGCGGCCAGACCGCGGCGCTCGAGTGGCTTTTTACCCCGGTGCACCGGCTGCGCTACGGTCGCTCGGACTTGCGCTTGAAAATCGCCTTCCTGATTCGATTGCACCACGACCTCGAGCCGCTCCTAAAGGCCCAGACGGGTGTTTTTGGGGCCATCCTCGAGGATCTGCAACACCAGTTGCAAAAAGCCGAGGGCCTTCAGTTTGTCTCCCTGCTATGGCGCATACAGATGGCGGAGGCCAGCCTGGGGTTTATCGAGCAGGTGCGGGCGCAAAGTGTGGCCTTGTCTCAATAGGGCCACCGCCATATAGTTACACTGTAACTATTTGGGAGGCCGCATGATTCGCGTTGTGTGTGTGGGGCTGCTGATGCTGAGCTGGGCTCTGGCCCAGAATACCGTGCGGGTGGTGGCAGCGGCAGATTTACAGTACGCCCTGTCGGAAATTGCCCAGGCCTTCCTTCGGCAGAATCCGGGCCTGAAGGTTGAACTGAGCTTTGGCTCCTCGGGGAAAATTTATACCCAGATCGTGCAGGGTTTGCCGGCGGATATTTATTTTTCCGCCGATGAGGCCTTCCCACGCCAGCTCGAGCAGGCAGGTCGCACCGTGCCGGGAACCCTGCGCCTGTTCGCGGTGGGTCGTATGGTGATCTGGGCTTCGAATCGCCTGGTTCAGCAGGGCCTTGATCCACGCCAGCTCGGGCCGCGCATACTGCTCGACCCGCGGGTGACCCGGCTGGCGGTAGCCAACCCGGTGCACGCCCCGTACGGCCGGGCTGGCGTGACGCTTCTGGAACGGTTTGGCCTTCTGCGTTCAACCCGACCGGCCCGCTGGGAGGAGATGACGGCAGGTATTCCCGCTTACTACGATGTGGCCCCCCTACAGCGGGGCAAGGCCAGCTTCGAATTCGTGTATGGCGAGAACATCTCCCAGACTGCCCAACTGGCCCTGACCAGCACCAACATTGGCCTGCTGGCCCTCTCCATTGCCAGGAGTGAGGCGATGGAGCGTGCAGGTGTGTACTGGCTGGCCCCCTTGAGTAGCCATTTGCGCCTTAATCAGACTTTTGTGATTCTGCAAGGCCGGGATCGTCCGGCAGTGCGGCGTTTCTACGACTACATCAACACGGCCGAAGCCCACCGCGTCCTGCGCAAGTATGGCTTCTTGCTGCCGGGGGAGCAGCCAGAGTAATGGACGACCCGGTTTTCTGGCAGACCATGCGCCTGACCCTGGGGGTTAGCCTGGTGACCACCCTCATTCTGCTTTTGTTGGGGCTGCCGTTGGGCTGGGTGCTGGCCCACAAGCGCTTCTGGGGCAAGCGGGTGCTGGAATCGGTGGTGCTGCTGCCCCTCACCCTACCGCCCACGGTGCTGGGGTTTTACCTGCTGTTGCTCCTGGGGCAGAATGGCCCCCTCGCGCAGTTTTTGGGTATAACCTGGGCTTTTCGCTTCGAGGGGCTGGTGGTGGGGTCGGTGCTCTTTAGCCTGCCGTTTGCCCTGAACGGCTACCGCGAGGCCTTTCGCAGCCTGGATCTGGACCTGATTCAGACCGCGCGAACATTGGGGGCGGGCTGGCGGCGGGTCTGGCTCGAGGTCATCCTGCCCATCACCTGGCCGGGGATTTTGTCGGGTTCCATTCTGGCCTTTGCCCATACCCTGGGCGAGTTTGGGGTGGTGCTGATGGTGGGGGGTAGCATTCCCGGCAAAACCCAGATGGTGAGCATCTACATCTACGATCAGGTACAGGCCCTGCAGTTTGGGCGAGCCGCCGAGGCCTCGGGGGTTTTGCTTGTGGTGAGCTTTGCCCTGGTGTACCTGGTGCGTACCCTGGAGGACACGTGGAGATTGCGTATGCCCTCGAGCACCCGGTAAAGCTCGAGCTCAGCCTGCAGGTACGGGGCTTTACGGTACTGCTGGGCGAGAGCGGGGTGGGGAAGACCAGCCTGCTCAAGGCCATTGCTGGCCTGATTCCGGCCAGGGGCCAGCCCTTCACGGGGTTGCGAGCCGAGGTGCGGCCGGTGGGCTACCTGCCCCAGCATCTGGCCCTGTTTCCCCACCTGCGGGCCTGGCAGAACGTGGCCTTTCCGCTGGCCCACCTGCCCCCCCAGGCCCGTAAGCAAAAGGCCCTGGCCTACCTCGAGCTGATGGGCATGGCCGAACTGGCCGAACGCTACCCCCGCCAGATGTCCGGGGGACAGCAGCAGCGGGTGGCCCTGGCCCGGGCCCTGGCCCGAGAACCCCAGATTCTATTGCTGGACGAGCCTACCAGCGCCCTGGATGTGGCGACTCGAGAGGAGGTTTTTGGAGGGGTGCTGGAGCGTCTTAGAACCTTGCAAATACCCACGCTGGTAGCCTCGCACGACCAGTGGCTGGCCCAGCGGGCCGACTGGGTGGCGGTTTTGACCAAAGCAGGGCTGGCCCAGCAGGGAACCTCCGAAGAGATATTTACCCGCCCCGCGACCCTCGAGGTAGCCCGGCTGGTGGGCTTTCGCAACCTTCTGGAGGGCACGGTTCTGGCCGTGGACGGCCTTTGGGTGCAGGTACAAACCCCCCTGGGCATGCTCAAAGCCCTATACCCAAACGGCATTTCGGTTGGGCAGCGGGTGATGGTGGGCGTCCGCCCGGAGGAAGTTTTTACCCAGGAGGGCCCTGAGAACCGCATCCGGGGCCAGGTGCGGCACCTGCGCACGCAGGGCCTGCGGGTGCGGGGGCAGTTGGCGGTGGGCTCGGTGGGCCTGGACTTCTTCCTGCCGCGCTACAAACAGGCCCAGCTCGAGCTTGCCGAAGGCCAGTGGCTCGAGGTTGCCCTCGAGCCACGCTTTTTGCACCTGATACCGCTTACCTAAGACTGTTTTTGCTCGGGTTTGCTCTCCTCGGTCTTTTTCTCTTCCTCGCTCAGACCTTTGCGAAACTCCCGGGCCGACTGGCCCAGACCTCGAGCCAGCTCGGGCAGCTTGCGTGCGCCAAACAACAAAACCACAATCAGCAGGATGATGATGAGCTCAGTAGGGCCTAAAGGCATGGTCTTCCTCCTTGGTTCCAGTATACGCCGACCGGTATGAACCCAACTGTAAAGCCATAAGGTAACAGGAATGTGAAAACCGCTTATACCTCGCTGTAGCGGTCGCGGTGGATGAGCAGGGCCAGCCCCAGCCCCAGATACACCATAATCAGGCTGCTACCGCCCTTGGAAACCAGGGGCAGGGTCAGGCCGGTCACCGGGGCCAGGCCCAGCGTGACCGCAATGTTGACCACGACCTGAAAGGCCAGCATCGAGAGCACCCCCACGATGATGAGGCGATCCTCGAGGCGCACACACTCCAGCGCCATGCGGCCCAGCCGGAAAAAGAGCAAAGCGTACAGCACCATGAGGGTGGAGGCGCCCACAAAGCCCCACTCCTCGGCCAGCACAGCATAGATGAAGTCGGTCTGACGCTCGGGCACAAACCCTAACTGGGTCTGGGTACCGGCCCCAAACCCCTTGCCCATCAGGCCCCCCGAGCCAATGGCAATGGTGGACTGGATCTGCTGGAAGCCTTTGCCCTTGGGGTCTTTGGAGAGGTCAAACAGAATTTCCACCCGATCCCGCTGGTACTGATTGAGGTTGGGCCAGACCACCGTGGGCACCAGCACCATCACCGCCAGGAGCCCCACCACGATATGGATGGTGGGCATGCCCCGCACGAACAGCATGCCCAGCAGCCCGGCGATAAGCACCAGGGTGCCCCCCAGGTCGGGTTGGATGAATACCAGGCCCAGAATGGGGGCCGTCAGCAAAACCGGCAGCGCATAATCCAGCCAGCGCTCCAGCGGACGGGCCGCCAGCACTTTAGCCAGCACCAAAATAAGCCCAATTTTAGCCAGCTCGAGCGGTTGAAAACTCAACGGGCCCAGGTTGAACCAGGCTTTGGCCCCGTTAATCTCGCGCCCAACCAGCAAAACCAGCACCAGCAAAACCAGCGAGACTGCATACAGTGGAAAGGCCCAGGAAAGCACCTGGCGGCGGGAAAACAACTGCACCAGCAGGCCTACCGATAGGGCGATGGGGAAGGCCAGTATCTGCTGTAGCCAGACCCCGCGGCTGGGTGCTGCACTGTAGAGCGTGACCAGACCAATCAGATTAATCAGCAACACCAGGCCAACCAGCACCCAGTCGTAGGCAAAAACCGGCACCCTGCGCAGCGTCACCCCAACAGTCTATAAAGGCTGGGTGAGATTTGTCAGATTATACCCTTTCCGCTTGAATCCTTCACCGTTGGACGCAGTCAGAGGTGGAGGATTCAAGCCGACCGAAGGGAGTAGAAAAGCATTTCGGTAGTATCGTTTAGGCTTGTCAAAGTGAACGATACTACCGAAATGCGTATTACACTGCTGCGGAAGGCGCAGACAGTGCTAAACTCTACTCGGATAATAGGAGGCTTAGAAGACTATGGACGAGATCATCACCATCGGTTCGGCTGTGGTTATTGTGCTGCTGCTCTTGATGTTCATTTTTTTGGTCAAGGACAAGGGCTTGCCCAATAAGGATCACTAGGTCGCTGCTACTCAGCGAGGCCACCCCGATGGGGGTGGTTTATGTTTTTAGCGGGCTGGCACCATACCGCCGGCCAGTCGCCGTACGTGGTTTGGGCCTGGATAACACCGGCTAATACATTACGGATTTACGTTAGCAGGTCAAAATGGCGTAATATATCGGGAGGAGGCAGTTATGCGTGAGGTATGGGTGGTTTCGGCGGTGCGCACCCCTATTGGGCGTTTTGGCGGCGCGCTCAAGGACTTTTCGCCGGTAGACCTGGGGGCGCACGTGATGAAGGCGGCGCTCGAGCAGGCCGGATTGAGCGGGGCTGAACTCGACCTATTTGTGTTCGGTCAGGTGTTGCGGGCCGGACACGGCCAGCTACCGCCCCGTCAGGCAGCCTTTAAGGCGGGGATTCCCAACACCGTGGACGGCTACGCGGTGGATATGGTGTGCGCTTCGGGGATGCAGGCCGTAGCCAACGGCGCGCTGGCTATCAAAAATGGCGATGCCGAGCTGGTGCTGGCCGGCGGGATGGAGTCCATGACCCAGACCGGTTTTTACCTCTCGAGCCGGGCCCGCTGGGGCTACAAGTACCTGGCCGGTGCGCCCGAGCAACTGCAGGACATTTTGCAGCGCGACGGGCTCTCCGACCCCTTCACCGGCGAGGCCATGGGCGACCAGACCGAGCGCCTGGCGGCGGAGTTTGGGGTGACCCGACCCGAGCTGGACGAGGTGGCCCTGGAGTCGCACCGGCGGGCTGCGAGGGCCCAGGAGGCCTGCTACTTTAGCCGGGAGATTGTGCCCCTCGAGGTCAAGACCCGCAAGGGGCTCGAGCGGGTCGAAAAGGACGAAGGGGTGCGGCCCGAGACCACCCTCGAGTCGCTGGCGGCCCTGCGCCCGGCCTTCAAGAAAGACGGGGTACTGACCGCGGGCAACGCCTCGCAAATTTCCGACGGGGCCTCGGCGCTGCTCCTGGCCAGCCCCGAAGCTGTGCAGAAGTACGGCCTGAAGCCCATTGCCCGCATCCTGGGCAACAGTTGGGCAGCGGGCGAGCCCTGGCGTTTCCCCGAAGCCCCCATTCCGGCGGTCAAAAAACTGCTGGAGAAGCTTAATATGAGCATTGCCGACTTCCACCTGTTCGAAAACAATGAGGCCTTTGCCCTCAACAACCTGCTCTTCAACCGCCTGCTGGGTGTGCCCATGGATCGCCTGAACGTGCATGGCGGGGCCATCGCCCTGGGCCACCCCATCGGGGCTTCGGGGGCGCGCATCCTGACCACCCTGATTCACGCTCTGCACACCCACGGCCAGGAGCGTGGCCTGGCGGCCATCTGCCACGGCACCGGCGGCTCCACGGCCATGGCGGTGGAGGCTGTGGGGTAGGCGTTATCATCGGAGTGACTCGAGCCCATTGAAGCCATCACGCATCGGTGAGCCCAGCATCTACGAGAAGCCTGCTCGAGCCAGGGAGGAAACTATGGAAGACACCCCTAAACCCGACCAAAAAACCTGGGTTGAAGAAATTCAGGTCCAGGGTAGCGAACTTGTAAGCAAAATTCAGGAGCTATTGCGCGATGCTACCGCCACACGGGTGACCATCTGCAAACCCAACGGCGAGGAGCTGATCTCGTTGCCCCTCACCGTGGGAGTGCTGGTGGGCGGGTTGCTGACCCTGGCCGCCCCGCGGCTGGCCGCCATTGGGGCGATTGGCGGCCTGATTGCCCAGTTCAAGCTCAAGATTGAGCGCAACGCCGAGGGGCAGCTCGAGGTGCGGACGCTCGAGGAAGAAGCCAAGACCGACTTCCCCGACCAGCCGGCCTAGAACGGCACTTCAGGAAACCCAGGCCGGGAGCAGGTCTTCCAGGCCCACTTCTTCGATGCTCCAGCTAACTTCGGTCACCCGGTACTCGGCCTGGGCCGCGATGAAGTCGGCGGCCTCGCGCAACACGGTCTCGACCCAGACGCTGTCGTGGCCGATCAGGCTGAAACCCACCACCTCCCAGCCGTGCTCGTCTTGCCCGGCCAGGCGGGCCGCCGAGACCGGAAAGCGCGCGCGCAGCCGCTCGATGGTGGGTTTGACCAGGGCCCGCTTTTCCTTGAGGCTTTTGACCCAGGGCATTTCCAGGCGCGCGGTGTAGAGGCCCAGGTAGGCTTTCATACCCAGATTGTGCCACACCCTCGAGCCGGTGGACTAAATTTCTTCACAAAGTATCCAGTTCCAGACGCTCCGCACCGCTATAGACGTTGAAGCTGTCCCGCAAGAAGCCAATCAGGGTGAGGTTGAAGGCCTGGGCCAGCTCCACCGCCAGGCTGCTGGGGGCCGAGATGGCGCACAGCACGGGAACGCCCGCGGCCAGGGCTTTTTGCACCAGTTCGTAGCTGGCCCGCCCGCTGACCAGCACGATCTGCTCGGAGAGGGGCAGCCGGTTTTCCAGCAGGGCCCAGCCCAGCAGTTTGTCCAGGGCGTTGTGGCGGCCCACGTCCTCGCGCAGGGCCAGGAGGTGGCCTGCTCGGTTGAACAAAGCGGCGGCGTGCAGCCCCCCGGTCTGGGCAAAGAGGGTTTGCTGGGCGCGGAGCTGCTCGGGAAGCTTGGTAATCAGCGGGCTCGAGACCCGCCAGCTTATATCCAATGGCGCATAGCGGCGCTGCAGGTTTTCCAGGCTGGCCTTCCCACACACCCCACAGGCCGAGGTAGTGTAGAAGTGGCGTTCCAGCGGGGCCAGATCGGGCAGGGTGGCCGCGTTCAGCTCGACGTTCACGATGTTGTACTGCTGGGGCTCGCTGGGGTCGGTGCAGTAGGCGATGCGCCGGATTTCCTCCCGGCGGCGAACCAGCCCTTCGGAGAGCAGGAACCCTGCGGCCAGCTCGAAGTCGTGGCCGGGAGTGCGCATGGTGATGGCGACGGTTTTCCCGCGGGTTTGCGCAGCCAGCAGCCGGATTTCCAGCGGCTCCTCGGTGGCGACCAGGTCAAACCGGGCCGAGGCCTGGCCCTGCTCAATCCGCAGCAGCCGGGTTCGGGTGCGGGCTTTGGGGCGGTGGTTGGGTGTGGATATAGACATACGCCTCTTTGTAGGCCGGAATTTTGGCCTGGCTCGAGCGCAGCCTGGGGTCAATCAGGACATTGCCCTCGGGCCAGTGCACCTGGAGGCTGCCGGGCCGTACCTCGGCCGCGAAGACCCGGCCCGCCAGGGTGCCAAAAGGGTTGTGCAACCAGACCGGCTGGCCGGGCTTCAACCCCAGCCTTTCCAGGTCGCTCGGGTTCATCAGGACGGCCTCGCGGGGGGCGCCGTTGATGGGGTCGGTGGCCTCGTGCACCATGCTGTTGAACTGCTTGCCGCGCCGGGTAACCAGGCGAAAAGCGCCCTCGGGCACAGCGCTTTGGGGTAGGGCCACCGGCAGAAAGCGGGCCCGCCCGCTGGGGGTGGGGCAGACCCCGCCGGGGCAGAGGTGGGGCCCCCCGTACTGGAAGGCGTCGCCCCGGGCCTTTAGGTGCTGGATGCCGTCGTAGAGGGGGACGACCCGGGCAATCTCGGCCCGCACCGCGGCGGTATCGGCAAAGCGCACCTTTTCGGCCAGCTCGGGCCTGCACATGCGGGCCACCACCTCCTGAAAGACCTCCCCCTCCCAGCGGGCCTCGGGCAGGCGGGGGCCGGGGATCTCGGGGCTGAAGACCACCCGGCGTTCGGTGGTGGTTTCACTGCAGCCGCCCGGAATCTCGTAGCGGGTGGTGGCGGGGAGCAGAATCACCTCCTCGGCGGGCTCGACCAGCATCTGCGACGACAGCACGATGTCCTGGTGCACCCGCAGCGGCACCTGGGCCAGGTGGGCCTCGGCCTGGGCCGGGCTGGGCAGGGTCTCGAGGAAGTTGCCCCCCACGCTCCACAGCACCTCGAGGCCCCCCTCGAGCATCTCCGTCACGGTCAGGCCCGGCTGGCTGGGCACCGCAAAGCCCCAGGCTTTTTCCAGGGCCGCGGCGGTTTCGGCATTAATCGGCAGGCCGCCCGGAAACACCGTGGCGTAGGCCCCCATCTCGGCCCCGCCCTGCACGCCCGAATGCCCGCGGATGGGCATCAGGCCGCAACCTTCGCGCCCCAGGTAGCCCCGCGCCAGGCCCAGGTTGATGATGCTCTGCACGCTCTCCTCGCCCGAGCGGTGCTGGGTGATGCCCATGCTCCAGACCAGCACGGCCCGGTCGGCCTTGGCAAGCAGCAGGGCGAACTCGAGCATCTCGGCTTTGGAGAGCCCGCTCAGGCTCTCGAGCGCCTCCCAGGGGGTTTGTTTGACCTGATCGGCCAGCGCCTCAAAGCCCTCGGTGTGCTCGGCGATAAAGGCCTGGTTCAGCCAGCCCTGCTCTATCAGGTGCTTGAGGGTTCCGGTGATAAAGGCGCTGTCGCCCCCCGGCTGTACCTGGAAGAAGCGGTCGGTGATCTTGGTGCCAAAGAGCGCACTCTCGGGGTCGGAGGGAACCCAGTAGTGCCGCATGGCCGGTTCCAGGTAGGGGTTGACACAGACCACCTGGGTTCCGGCTTTTTTGGCGTAGTACAGGTACTTCATCATCACCGGCTGATTAACTGCCGGGTTGGAGCCGAAAAACACCACCAGGTCGGTGCCGATCAGGTCGCGGTAGCTGCAGGTGGTGGCGGCCACCCCCAGCGCGGCCTTGAGGGCCACGGTGCTGGGGCTGTGGCAGATGCGGGCCGCGTTGTCAATGTTGTTGCTGCCCAGGGCCCGCACCGCTTTCTGCACCACGTAGTAGGTCTCGTTGGGGGTGCCCCGGCTGGTGAGGTAAAAGCCCATCTTTTCGGGAGGGGTTTTGCAGAGCCTCCAGGCGATGCGGTCGAGGGCCTCGTCCCAGCTGATCCGGGTGAACCCCGCTTCCCCCCGGCGGCGGCGCATGGGGTAGGGGAGGCGGCCCAGCGCCCGCAGCTCGGCAGAGCTTCTGGACTTGAGGTCTTCCACATTCCGCAAAACTTCCGCCTTCAGGGGCCCCATGGTGTTGAGCCGCAGCAGGCGCAGCCGGATGTTGCAGAGGTGGATGCCCTCAATCGTCCAGTCCCTCAGGCCGCGGGTGCCCAGGGCGCAGCCGTCGCAGACCCCATCGCGCAGGATGCGCCAGGCGTACTCGAGGTTGTCGGCGTTCTCGCCGATGGCCCGGAAGACCTCGAGGAAGTTGTTGGGCTTTTGCAACCCCAGCCCAAACGGCCGCAGGCTCACCCAGGTTTCGGGGCTCCACCCTTTTTTCACAGGCTTGAGTGCCACTTCCTGCCTCCGCTGAACGCCCCTATTCTAACGGCCAGATTGGGGTGTGGGTGTGTCCTCAAACTCAAGCCAGTGGCCCTGCCAGTCGAAATACTCCAGCGCCCCCAGCCGCTTTTTGTAGTCGTACTCGGAAGGTTCCGGGTAGGCGTAGCCGGGGTAGTAGTAGGCCTTGCCCCAGGCCCTCGAGAGCAGAATCGAGTGCAGGATCATCAGGATGCCCAGGCTGCGTTTGGAGAGGTCGGGGTCGAAGCACTGGTAGACGCTCGAGGTGGCCTGCGCCCCCTCGTCCAGGTAGCTGATGCCCACCAGGCGGCCCTGGTGATGCAGGGTCAGGCTGTGGCAGCGGCAGGGGATATGGGCCGGATGCCGCGAGATGAAGTTGTAAATGCTTTTGGGGATGCTGTGGGAAAAGCGGGTTTTGTGCCGGGCAAAAAGCGCCTCCACCTGGGCGTTCACAAAGGCCGGCTGTAGCTTTACCTGGATGTCCTGGTTCTTCTTGAGCACCCGCTGCTGGCTTCGACGCAGGACAAACCCGGCCAGCCGCACCCGCAGGGGCAGCACGGTGTGGCTTCTGGTTTGACTGTAACGAAAAAAGTACTCCCCGAAGTGGCGCCAGCCCTCGGCCCAGAGCCGATCCATGGTCTTGGGCTCGACCTCAGCGGCCAGAAAATACTCATTCAGGTAGGGCACCATCGCTGGATGAGCCTACCATCTCAGGTGCTTTCCGTTGGAGCGATGGCCCTACACCGACTGGAGGTGGGCATGAAACAGCGGGTTGAAGATGTGGGGCTTTTCCATGTGGGGTGAGTGGCCGGTGTCAGGGATCACCTCTTCGCGGAAGGAGCCGCCGTTGGCCCGGTACTGCTCGAGCACATAACGGGTCTGCCCCACCATCGGCTGCGGGGGGTGCACCTCGTCGCCCGGCCAGCCGGGCACCACCCCCAGCTTGCCCAGGGTGCCCATGTTGAAGAGGCTCATATCCCCCACAATCGGGTCGTCGGAACCGCGCACCCAGAGGATGGGGGGCTTGGAGGGGGCCGAGAGCATTCTTTGTACGCTATCCCCCACGTACTTGGGCGAGATGGCGTTGGCCGGCCCCCACTTTCCAGGGGCGACCCCCGGCCAGTGGGGCGAAGGCTCGGCGTCGCCCGGATACTTGTCGGGCCCAATTTTCTCGGATAGAACGCCCGAGAGCAGGGCTTCTTCGCGGGGATGCCGGAAGGGTGGCTTCCAGTAGAAGCTGTTCATAACGTTGCGGGGGGCGGCCTGAAACTCGCTGCCCCGGTAGCCCTCGGCGATGAGCCGGGCGAACTCGGGGTTGACGATGCCGGCCCCCGAGCCGGCAAAATCCGGGGCGCAGGGGGTTCCCAGAATGTCTTTGGTGCCGCCAAAGCCAAAAGGGGAGCCCGGCGCGATGACGGTGGCGGTGTGGATGCGCTCGGGGGCCGCCGCCAGCATGGCCCAGACCACACTGCCGCCCAGCGAGTGTCCGGCCGCGTGAAAGCGGGCATAACCCAGCAAGTCCATCAGGCCCAGGAGGTCGTCTACCCAGTCCATGCAGCCGCGGGTGGCGTCAACCAGCTTGTCTTCGGTGTCGCCATAGCCGCGCAGGTCGGGCGCGATGGCGCGAAAGCCATCCGGCAGGGCCAGCATGGTTTCTTCCCAGAAGGTGTTGCTGCTGGCGTTGCCATGAATCAGGAGCACCGGCACCCCGTCGGAAGGGCCCCGTAGCAGTACGTGCGTCTTGAGACGAGGGGTTTCGACCATGGTGGAAACTAGGCCTGGCAGGGGAGGAATAGAACCCATAGTGCTCTCCTTCAGATCAGGTTTAGATATGCCGTCATGTTATCTGGTAGTTGTTACAAACCTGTTACTCGAGCTACCAGCACAACAATCGGATTTCTCGAAAACAGGTATTCTTGAGCGTATGTGGGACTTGATAATTATCGGTGCGGGGCCGGTGGGTCTGGCCGCTGCCATCGAGGCCAAGCGGGCGGGGCTACGGGCGGTGGTGCTGGAAAAAGGCACCATCGTGCACACCCTGTACCGCTGGCCCAAAGAGACGGTCTTCTTCAGCGAGGCTAAAAACATCGAAATCGGGGGGCACCCCTTTCCTTCGCTCTCGGCCAAGCCTACCCGTCGGGAGGCCTTGCAGTATTACCGCCGGGTGGCCGAAAACGAAGAGCTGGACATCCGCACCTATACCGAGGTAACCGACCTATACCCTGAGCCGGGACATTTCAGGGTGAGCTACCGCGACCGCGATGGGGAAGGTGGGCTGAAGAGCCGCTTTGTGCTGGTGGCGACGGGCTACTACGACAACCCCAACCGCCTGGGGGTGCCGGGGGAGGATCTACCCCACGTGCGCTATGGCCTCGACGAAACCCTGCCCTACTGGAACCAGCGGGTGGTGGTGGTAGGGGGTTCTAACAGCGCGGTGGAGGCAGCCCTCGAGCTCTACCGCGCCGGGGCCAGGGTCACAGTGGTTCACCACGGGCCCGAGATTCGGCCCAGGGTCAAGTACTGGCTCAAACCCGACTTCGAGAACCGGGTTAAGGAAGGCTCCATAAATCTGCTGCTCAATGCCAGGGTGCGGGCGATTGCTCCGCGGGAAGTGCTGGTAGAGACCTCGAGCGAGCAAGGCTTCCGGAGCATCCCCTGTGATTTTGTGCTCATCCACATCGGCTATAGAGCCGTGGATGGGCTATTGCGCCGGGCCGGGGTGGCCTACCAGGGCGACGCGCCGGTGCTCAGCGAGGCTTACGAGACCAGCCTCGAGGGCCTCTTTGTGGCCGGAAGCGCGGGGTATGGCACCGATACCCGCACGGTGTTTATCGAGAACGGTCGGGAACATGCGAGAAGAGCTGTGCAGGAAATGGTCGCGCGCATGCAGAGAGCGAGCGGCGTAATTGTGTGAGCCTTGACACGGTATACCAAACACCCGTAAACTCTTTCACAAGATGCTTCTGCCGAGCAGCCTAATCCTAGTGGTAGTAGGCCTAATTATCGGGCCTGCGGGGGATTTGGTGTAGCGAAGAGCCTAGAAGCGCATCCTAAAGCCCCCCGAAGCCTCGGGGGGCGGTTCTTTGAGGAGAGAGGTATGAACGGAGCCGCCGCCATTCTGAAAGCCCTGGAGATGCAGGGAGTGGATACCATTTTTGGGCATCCGGGGGGCACCATTATGCCCACCTACGACGCCCTCTACGACTCGCCCATCCGGCACATCCTGGTGCGCCACGAACAGGCCGGGGTACATGCTGCAACGGCCTATGCGCGGGCCTCGGGCCGGGTGGGGGTGTGTATGGCCACCTCGGGGCCGGGGGCCCTGAACCTGGTCACAGGTTTACAGGATGCCCTGATGGACTCCACGCCGGTGGTGGCCCTGACCGGCAACGTGCCCCAGCACCTGATTGGCACCGATGCCTTTCAGGAAGCCGATGTGGTGGGTATCACCCAGCCGGTCACCAAGCACAACTTCCAGGTGCGCAACGTCAACGACATTCCGCGGGTAATTGCCGAGGCTTTCTACATCGCCTCTACCGGGCGGCCTGGCCCGGTCTTGATCGATTTTCCTAAGGATGTACAGCAAGCCGAGTTTACCGGTAGCTTCGACGTGGAGATTGACCTGCCGGGCTATAAGCCCACCTACAAGGGCCACCCCCGGCAGATCGAGCGGGCCCTCGAGGCCCTGCAAAAAGCCGAAAAACCCGTGCTGATGGTGGGGGGCGGGGCGCTGAATGCGGCACCGGAAATCGTGGCCCTGGCCGAGAAAACCGGAATTCCGGTGATCCCAACCCTGATGGGGCTGGGGGTGTTTCCCGGAACCCATCCGCAATGCCTGGGGATGCCGGGGATGCACGGCTCGGTCGCGGCCAACCGGGCCATCCACCACGCCGATACCATTCTGGCCATTGGGCTGCGCTTCGACGATCGGGTGACCGGCAAGGTCTCGCGCTTTGCCCCCCACGCCCATACCATCATCCACGTAGACATTGACCCCGCCGAGATCGGCAAGCTGGTCAAGACCACCATTCCGGTGGTAGGGGATGCCAAATGGGTGGCGGCAGAGCTGGTCAAGGGGGCTCAAAAGCTGAACCTGAGCAAGTGGTGGGCGCAGCTCGAGGACTGGAAGACCAAACACCCCTTTGCCTGGAAGCCCAAGCCCCACCTGCAAAGCCAGGAGGTGATCCAGGCCTTTTGGGAGGCCACCCAGGGCAAAGCGGTAGTGACCTCGGGCGTGGGCCAGCACCAGATGTTTGCCGCGCAGTTTTATAAGTTCGATGCTCCGCGTTCCTGGATCAACTCGGGAGGCCTGGGCACCATGGGGGTGGGCCTGCCCTTTGCCATTGGGGCAGCGCTGGCCCGACCGGGCGAGCTGGTGATCGACTTCGACGGCGACGGCAGCTTCCAGATGACCCTGCAGGAGCTGGCTACCCTCAAGAAACACAACCTGAACGTCAAAATTGTGATTCTGAACAACGGCTTTTTGGGGATGGTGCGGCAGTGGCAGGATCTGTTCCACGCCAAGCGCTACAGCGAGGTCTACCTGGCCGACTCCAACCCCGACTTCGCCAAGCTGGCCGAGGCCTACGGCATCCGGGGTATCACCCTGACCGACAAGGCCAAGCTGCACGAGACTGTTAAGGAGGTTCTGGCCCACCCCGGCCCGGTGCTCTTGGAGGCGCGGGTCTACCACGAGGAAGGGGTTTTCCCCATGATTCCCTCGGGCGGTGCGGCAGAGGACATGATTATCGAGAACCCGCGGGAGACCGTGGCGGGCGACTAAGCCCTGAATGGAGACTGTTCATGAGGCACTTGGTTTCGGTACTGGTACAGGACAACCCCGGCGTTTTGCAACGCATCGCGGGCTTGATTGCCCGTCGGGGCTTCAACATCGAGTCGCTGGCGGTGGGGCGCACCCATCAGCCCGGCCTTTCGCGCATCTCGCTGGTGGTTTCGGGCGACGATGCGGTCTTGGAGCAGGTGGAGAAGCAGCTCAACCGACTGATTGAAGTTATTAAGGTAACCGACCACTCCGAGCCCCACGTGGAGCGCGAGCTGGCGCTGGTCAAGGTGAGCATCGCCGGCATGGAGGAGCGCCTCGAGGTCAAGGACATCGCCGAGGCCTTCCGGGCCCGCATCGTGGATGTGGCCAAAAAGTCCATCATCTTCGAGCTCACCGGCGACTCCACCAAGGTCAACAACTTTGTGGAAGCCATGCGGCCCTATGGGCTGCTCGAGGTCATGCGCACCGGCGCGGTGGGGATGTCCCGCGGCGAGCAGGTACTCAAGGTACGCGAGAAGAAGGCGGTCTAGGATGGGCTAAGGCCCATCTTTTGTTTTTGTGAAGACGTCGGAGGGTTGGCCCTTCGACCTTCGATGAGGAGAAAAGAATGAAGATTTACTACGACCAGGACGCAGACATCGGCTTTATCAAGGACAAGACTGTGGCCATTCTGGGCTTTGGCTCGCAGGGCCATGCCCACGCCCTGAACCTGCGGGACTCCGGCATCAAGGTGGTGGTGGGGCTGCGCCCCGGTAGCCGCAACGAGGAGAAAGCCCGCAAGGCGGGGCTCGAGGTACTTCCGGTTGGGGAAGCGGTGCGCAAGGCCGATGTGGTGATGATCCTGCTCCCCGACGAGACCCAGGGGGCCGTCTACAGGGCCGAGGTGGAGCCCAACCTGAAGGAAGGGGCTGCCATTGCCTTTGCCCACGGCTTCAACATCCACTTTGGACAGATCAAGCCGCGCCGCGACCTGGACGTCTGGATGGTGGCCCCCAAAGGCCCCGGCCACCTGGTGCGCTCGGAGTACGAGAAAGGCTCGGGCGTGCCCTCGCTGGTGGCGGTTTATCAGGATGCTTCCGGCTCGGCTTTCCCCACGGCGCTGGCCTACGCCAAGGCCAATGGCGGCACCCGCGCCGGCACCATCGCCACCACCTTCAAAGACGAGACCGAGACCGACCTGTTCGGCGAGCAGACCGTGCTGTGCGGGGGCCTGACCCAGCTCATCGCGGCCGGTTTCGAGACCTTGGTGGAGGCCGGCTATCCCCCCGAGATGGCCTACTTCGAGTGCCTGCACGAGGTGAAGCTGATCGTGGATCTGATCTACGAGTCGGGCTTCGCCGGGATGCGCTACTCCATCTCCAACACCGCCGAGTACGGCGACTACACCCGCGGCCCCATGGTCATCAACCGCGAGGAGACCAAGGCCCGTATGCGCGAGGTGCTGCGCCAGATTCAGCAGGGCGAGTTTGCCCGCGAGTGGATGCTGGAAAACGTGGTGGGCCAGCCCACCCTGAACGCCAACCGCAATTACTGGAAAGACCACCCCATCGAGCAGGTAGGCCCCAAGCTGCGGGCCATGATGCCTTTCCTTAAGTCCAGGTTCTCGAAGGAAGAGGTCGGTAGCTGACCGAGGTTAGCAGAACGGAGGTTGTATGCGGCACATCCGAATTTTCGATACCACCCTGCGGGACGGCGAGCAGAGCCCTGGTGTAGCCCTTTCACTACAGCAAAAGCTGGAAATTGCCCACGGCCTGGCCTGGCTCAACGTGGACATCATCGAGGCGGGTTTCCCGGTGAATGGGGCCAGCGAGTTCGAGTGTGTCTCGCGCATCGCCGCCGAGGTCAAGGGGCCGGTGATCTGCGGGCTGGCCCGCACCCACAAGCTCGACATCGAGCGAGCCGCGGCGGCCCTCGAGAAGGCCGAGAAAAAGCGCATCCACGTGTTTACCAGCGCTTCCAAGGTGCACCTGGAGTACATGCTGCGCAAGACCCCGGAGGAGATCCTGGAAATTTCCGACGCCATGGTGCGCTATGCCCGGCAGTTCACCGACGACGTGGAGTTTAGCGCCCAGGACGTGATGCGGGCCGACTTCGACTTCGTCATGAAGCTCTACGAGACCGCCATCAACGCCGGGGCCACTACCATCAACATCCCCGATACCACCGGCTACGGCACCCCACAGGAGTACGGGGCCCTTATCAAGCGCATCTACGACGAGGTGGTGCGGGGGCGGGACGTGCACATCTCGGCCCACTGCCACGACGACCTGGGCATGGCCACCGCCAACAGCCTGGCCGCGGTGGAGAACGGGGCCACCCAGATCGAGTGCACCATCAACGGCATCGGGGAGCGGGCGGGCAACACCGCTCTGGAAGAGGTGGTGATGGCTTTGTACGTGCGCCGCGACCACTACAAGGCCCATACCCGCATCAACACCCGTGAGCTGTACCGCATGAGCCGGATGGTGGAGCGCTACACCGGCATGGTGGTGCAGCCCAACAAGGCCATTGTGGGCGACAACGCCTTCGCCCACGAGTCGGGCATCCACCAGGACGGGGTCATCAAGAACAAAGAGACCTACGAGATTATGAACGCCGAGCTGGTGGGCCGCCAGGCCGCGGTGCTGGTGCTGGGCAAGCACTCCGGGCGGGCCGCGGTCAAGAAAGCCCTGGCCGACCTGGGTTACAAGCTGGACGACACCCAGATTGGCACGATTTTTGCCCGCTTCCGGGAGATCGTGGAGCGCAAAGGCCCCATCGAGACCGAGGAACTGCGGGCCCTGGTAGAGAGCGAGTCGGTCTCGACCCCGCACCTGTTCAACCTCGAGAAGCTCCAGTTCTTCTCCGGCTACGGCATGCTGCCCACCGCTACGATAAGCCTCGAGACCCCCAAAGGCGTGGTCACCACCACCGCGATTGGGGACGGGCCGGTGGACGCGGTGTATAAGGCCCTGTCCGAGGCCATCGGGTTCAAGCCCGAGCTCGAGCTGTACCGGGTGGAGTCGGTGACCGGGAGCACCGAGGCTTTGGGCGAGGTGACGGTCAAGCTCAAGCTGGGCGAGGTGATGGCCACCGGGCACGGAATTTCGCCGGACATCATCGAGGCTTCGGCGCGGGCCTACCTGGATGCCGCCAACAAGCTGGCCGCGGGGCAGTCGGCGCGGCATCCGAAGTCGCTCGAGGAAGTGCAGCGCTCGGGTTTGGGCAAATAACCATGATCGAAATCCTCGACACCACCCTCCGCGACGGCACCCAGGGCGAAGCAGTCAACCTGTCCTCGGACGACAAGATCGCCATCGCCAAGCGCCTGGCGGCTTTCGGGGTTCCCCTCATCGAGGGGGGCTGGCCGGGCAGCAACCCCAAGGACGCCGAGTTCTTCGCCCGCATGAAGGGGGTAGACCTGGGGAATAGCCAGCTCTGCGCCTTTGGCTCCACCCGGCGCAAAGGGGTGCGGCCCGAGGACGACCCCTCGGTGCAGGCCATGCTGGCGGCGGCCACCCCGGTGGTTACGGTAGTAGCCAAAAGCTGGGACTTCCACGTGACCCACGCGCTCGAGGTCTCCCTGGAAGAAAACCTGCGCATGATTGAGGAGACCTACCGCTACCTGGTCTGCGAAGGCAAGCGGGTGATTCACGACGCCGAGCACTTCTTCGACGGTTTCAAGGCCAACCGGGGCTATGCCCTGGCCACGCTCGAGGCCGCCGTGCGGGGCGGGGCCGACACCCTGTGCTTATGCGATACCAACGGGGGTAGCCTGCCCGAAGAGGTCTTCGAGATCACCCAGGCCGTGCGCCAGGCTTTTCCCGGCCTGACCATTGGGATTCACCCCCACAACGACGCGGAACTGGCGGTAGCCAACGCCCTGGCTGCCGTGCGGGCGGGGGCCACCCACGTGCAGGGCACCATCAACGGCTACGGCGAGCGCTGCGGTAACCTGAACCTGACCAGCGCCATTCCCAACCTGATGCTGAAGTACGGCCTGCCGCTCCAAGGGCTCACCCCCGAAAAACTTGCCGAGCTGCGCGAGGTCTCGCACTTTGTGGACGAACGGGCCAACCTGGCCCCCAACCTCCGCGCGCCCTACGTGGGGGATGCAGCCTTTGCCCACAAGGGGGGCATCCACGTCTCAGCGGTGCTCAAAGACCCCCGCACCTACGAGCACGTCCCGCCCGAGGCCGTGGGCAACAGCCGCCGGGTGCTGGTCTCCGACCTCTCGGGTCGCAGCAACCTGCTAGCCAAACTGGCCGAGTCCGGGGTTAATGTGCCCAAGGAGATGGCCGGGGCTTTGTTGGAGGAGGTCAAGCAGCTCGAGCACGCCGGCTACTCGTTTGAAGGAGCCGAGGCCAGTTTCTACCTGCTGGCCCACCGGCTGCGGGGCGGTCAGATGCCCTTCAGCGTGGAAGGCTTCACGGTGTTCGTGCACGTCAACGACGCCAACCCCGAGACCCCCACCTGGGCCGAGGCCACGGTGCGGGTCAGGGTGGGCGAGACCCTCCAGCACACCGCCGCCGAAAGCCAGCATGGGCCGGTCTCGGCGCTGGACAAAGCCTTCCGCAAGGCCATTGAGCCCTTTTACCCCGAGATTGCCGAGATCGAGCTTTGCGATTACAAGGTACGTATTCTCTCGGGCCAGGAGGCCGGTACGGCCTCCGGGGTGCGGGTCATGATCGAGATGCACCGGGCCGGGGAGCGCTGGAGCACTGTGGGGGCCAGTAAAAACAACCTCGAGGCCTCCCTCAAAGCCCTCACCGATGGCTACGCCTATGCCTTGGTGAAGAGCCAGCCCATACCGCAGGACTAGGGCCGCGCCTCCTCGAGGTCGGGGTTTTCAGTCGGGGTGTAGGCCGCGAGGGCCTTTTCCTCGGCGGGGATGCGCACGCACAGCAGCAGCAGGGCGTTGAGGATGGTGGCTGTCAGGGCTGTAACCCAGGCGTTAAAGATGAGGGGCAGGGACAGCAACTCCAGGGCCACCGCCAGGTAGTTGGGGTGGCGCAGGTAGCGGTAGGGCCCTCGGGTGATCTGTTGGCCCCCAGGAACAACCAGAATTCGGGTATTCCAGTACCGGCCCAGGCTGCTGATGGCCCAGTAGCGCAGACCCTGGGCCAGCAAGAAGACCAGCAGCCAGAATCCCCAGATGGGGGAGGGCTGGTTGCGGGCAAGCCCCTCCAGCAGCCAGCCCAGCATCCAGCCGATGTGCAGCAGAAAAAACAGTGGGTAGTGCTCTCGTCCGTGCTCTTTGGCCCCCTGCGCCAAAGCCCAGCGCAGGTTGGCCTGGGCCAGGCGAAGCTCCAGCAGCCGCTGGAGTACCACCCAGATCAGCGCGACCCAGAGCGCTACCACTGCAAAACCACCCCTTCTGCGGCAAAGCCAGGCCCCAGGGCCAGCAACACCCCTTTGCTGCCGGGTGTAGGTCGCTCGAGCTGGTACATCTGATGGGCCAGCACGAAAAGCACCGTGGGACTGGACATATTGCCGAATTTCCTCAAAACGCAGTGGGAGGCCTCGAGGCTTTTTTCATCCACACCCATCCCCTCACGGTAGGCTGTCAAAACCTTGGCCCCGCCAGGGTGGAGTGTCCAGGTCTTCACATCTGGAGCGGTAAGGCCAAAACCCGCCAGCCCGTCCCGGATCAGATTGCCCAACTCCCCTTCTACCAGGGCCGGGATGCTTTGGGCGAAGCGCACTTGCAGGCCGTCGGGCACGATGTCCCAACCCATCACCTCATAGCTTTCTGGTAGCAGCCGGCTGAATCCGCCGAGCACCTTCGGCCCTGTGCCTGGGCCCGGTTCGCCTGGCCTACCCAATACCGCAGCGGCAGCACCGTCGGCGAACAGGCTGGTCGCTACCAGGTTGCTCTTGCTCAGGTCGCCCTGTATGAAGGTCAGGCTGCACAACTCAACCGCTACCATCAGCACATACGCACCGGGATGGTTCAGGGCTATCTCGGCAGCCCTGGCCAGCCCTGCCGAGCCCCCGGCGCAGCCCAGCCCCCAGATGGGGAGGCGGATGGCCGAGAGCGGGAGGCCCAGGCGCTGAACGAGGTGGGCCTCGAGGCTGGGGGTGGCAATTCCGGTGGTGGTAACCAGCACCACCGCCCCCACCTGTTTGGGTTCGATGGCCGCGAGCTGTAGGGCTTCACGGCAGGCCTTTTCGCAGAGGTCTAGAGCGGTTTCAAACCACAACTGGTTTTTCTCGGCAAAGCTGTGGGGCTGGGTAAACCACTCGAGGGGGGCCGAGAGGTAGCGCGACTCGATGCCGGTGTTCTCAAAAACGCGGATGAGGCGCTCGAGGCCCTGCAGGCGGTCAAACAGGTTCTGCACCAGATCCCGTACTTCAGACTGTCCTACCCGGTGCGGGGGGTTGGCAGTGGCGACGCTGAGAATTCTGGGATGCATAAAGATGCCTCAGACGTCGCTTTCGGGGGTTGCGCAGGAATCGCGGAAAACAAATTGCGAGATGCGCTTGCGATGATCGGATTTCCAGTCAATGCGGGGGCGGGGTTTTTCCTCGGGCAGATAGCCCAGCCGATAAACTGCCATCAGCTCCAGGTGCTCGGGCACTTCCAGCAGCCGCTTGATTTCCTCCCAGGCCTCGGGAATTTCCATGGGTGTGGAGACAAACTGAATGCCCATCCCAAGCTCGACCGTGGTAAGCCAGATGTTCTCGATGGCCATGCCCAGGCCCAGCACGCTATACAAGCCGGAGAGCTGGCCCGGACGGTATTCTTGCTTGTCCAGCAGGGCCGCCAGCAGGAGGGGTGAGCCTGCAATTAGTTTGCGGTTGTCCTCGCCTAGGGTTTGCGGAACCCGCAAGGTTTTTAGCAGTCCGAGGGCATTTGGGCTCATAATCTGGCGGGTGAAGGGACGTAAGGGACCCGGCAGCTGGTCAATCAGGATGCCGTCGCGCCGCTCGTCCATCTCTTTTTCTGTAAAGCGAAAGTAGGGGCGATAGCGCTCGAAAAACTTGCCGTCGGCAATCAGTTGTTGCATGGTTCGCCCCCCAATCTCGGCAATTTTCTCTCGCTTGACCCTGTCCTCAATCAAAATGAAGCGCCAGGGCTGGGAGTTGAAATGGCTGGGGGCTCGGCTGGCCGCTTCCATCAAAAGGCGCTGGTGTTCTTTGGATACGGGCTTGTCCAGAAAGGGGCCATTGGTGGTTTTGCGCTTCCGGATTACCTCTAGAAATTCCACATCAACCCCCGATCGACAACAAGTATCCCACCAACCCCACCGCGCCCAGTGTGGGATGGGGCCAGGTGTGGGGGCGGGCCTTGGGGAAGAGGGCCAGGCAAGCGATGGTTAGCAGCAACCACCACTCGCGTGTGAACACCAGGGCCAGCAGCGCAGCGACCAGCACCACCAGATAAAGCGCGTGATGCCACAGGCCGAAGTGGGCCAGACGCAGTTGCGCGGCCAGGCCTACCAGCAAATTGAGCACGTACAATCCCAAACCCACTGCCAGGAACGGAGACATCCAAACCTAGCATACGCTACCAGGTCTGTAAATGGTTTGTGGGCCTGGCGCCCCAGGCTTTTTTTATCTTTTCTCGCAGCTCGAGCCCGTCCAGCGGCCACCCCGACTCTGGCACTCGCGTCGCAGATTTTCCTCGGGCGCTCGAAGCACTGCCAGTACCAGACCTGCCGGGTAGCCACCGGCACCGGCCCCCAGGCCCAAGTCCAGGCGGGTTAGGGTGAAGCTTTCACGGGTACTGGGTACCTGCGTACTAAAGTAACCCTGCCCATCCCAGATGTAAATCACACTCTTGATGACCCGACCACTGGGGCGATAAGGCGGATTAACCTGTAATTCAATCTCGATGGGCTTTAGGAAGCTGGTTGTTCCTGAGGAAAGCCGGTAAATTCCCACTACCTCACGTTCGGGCAGCGTTTGGATAAAATAAACCTCGTTTTGGGGCGGAGAAGAGGGTACAGCCTGAAGGCGCTCGAGGCGGAATCGAACCGAAGAAACCAGGGCACCGGGTGGAATCAGAACCTGAATGCCGGGTAGCATTAGGGCCCCCCCCTGGGCATCAATCCGGCGCTCAACCACTTGAGCACTCAGCCCCCATCCTGCAGTTGCCAGCAGACTAAATAGCAATAATAGCCGCATCATAGCTTGTCCACCCCTGGGCTCAGATTAACCCACAAATTTCTGAGAAAATCCATGTCCACACTGCACAAGCTAAGAATGTCACCAACCGACGATAAATGAAAGCCAAGGTGGTGCTTTAGCGGCAGCCGGCACTGCAAAAAACTTCCAATATTGGGTAGGTATGGCTTATCGGCTATAAACCTACCAGTTTTTTGGCTTCGGCAAGAACGGCTTTTACAGTTTTTTCTTCCTGGGCCTCGCAATAAATGCGCAGTACAGGCTCGGTACCGGAGGCCCTGAACAACAGCCAACCGGCATCACCAAAAAGCCACTTTATGCCGTCCAGATTCTCGGTATCGCTCACCTGCTGCCCTGCAATAGGTTTTGGGGTTTGTACCTTGGCCATGACTTCCTTGAGTTGCTCCATCGAGGGTAGGTGTAAGTCGATGCGGTCATAGGCGTGTTTGAAACCCACCTCGGCCTCAATTTCGGCAAACTGCTCTCCCAGGCTTTTTCCAGTATGTACAATGGACTCCAGAAGCAACAAGGCGTTCATGAGGCCGTCGCGCTCGGGTATGTGCCCGACTACTCCAATACCGCCCGACTCCTCACCCCCAATCAGGACATCGCCTTTTAGCATCTCATCGGTGATGTATTTGAAGCCGATGGGCGTGACCAGCAACTCCAGACCCAGCTTATGCGCGAGCTTGTCAATGACTACAGAAGTAGAGAAGGTTTTGACTACCCGGCCACGGTATCCCTTGCGGTGCAGGTGTTTGAGTAGTACTGCAAAAATTTGATGACTGTTGAAGTTGATCCCGCCTGCCAGCACAGCGCCAATGCGATCGGCATCGCCGTCGTTTACGGCTGCAAAGGTGGGGTTATCCTCGGCCTTTAGCACGGTTATGACGGTGAACAGGTTTTGCGGGATGGGCTCGGGGTTCACACCATAGAACATGGGGTCGGGTACAGCGTGTAGCTCACGCAGCTCGAGCTTTAATCCCACGTGCTTAACGAAACCTGCCAGCCAGCCCGCCCCTGCCCCGCCCATGCTGTCGTGGTACATCACCCCGGTGTAACCGCGCAGGGCCTCCAGGTCTAGCTGCTGAGCCAGAAAGTCGTAGTAGGCTTTTCGCACATCCAGGCTGTGCACGGTTGCGCTGGTTGTTTTGGGTGCTGCCCCCAGGTGCTTTTCCACTTCGGCTACCAGTGCTGGGGTGGCCGCACCGCCGTAGCTGCCCTTGATTTTGAATCCGAGATACTCGGCCGGGTTGTGGCTCGCCGTAATCATGACGCCGCCATCGGCCTGCAAGTGCTTAACGGCAAAAGACAGCACTGGGGTGGGAAGGTACGATTTGGAAAGGTAGACCTCGAGCCCATTGGCGGCCAGAACCTCGGCAGCTCTTTGAGCAAAGCGATGGGCCATGAAGCGGGTATCGTAGCCCACCACCACTTTCTTGCCCTGGTGCTCCAGGAGGTATTCAGCGTAGGCCTGGGCTACGCGAGCCACATTATCGAAGGTGAATTGGTCGCCAATAATGGCCCGCCAGCCGTCGGTGCCGAACTTGATGATGGTTTTTGATGGGGTGCTGACGGCTTCTGTTGCCTTTTCCATACCAGAAAACACTATACAGTGTAGGCGCAAGCCAGCCGCTTCAAATCTGCATTTTCATCCACGGGGCGGAGTTATGAAAGTTGGCCACGGCGCTGCCGGGCGGAACCAGCCCATCGCAGGCTATTCGGATGTCTTCCGGGAGCTTCATGTCCAGTACAGGTAGCAGGTGCTCGAGCTGTCCCACACTCCTGGGCCCGATGATGGGCGCGGTGATACCGGGCTGATCCTTGACCCATAGCACGGCCAGTTGGGCAGGATCGTAGCCGGCCTCGCGGGCTAGCTTGACAAAGCGGTTGCCCACCTCCACCGCCCTGGGCGTGACCCGCTCGGCATAGATCCCACCCCGCAGGTGGGCCCGGGAACCCTCGGGACGAATGTTTTCCTCGGCATAGCGCCCGGCCAGCATGCCCATGGCCAGCGGCGACCAGGGCAGCAGAGCCAGGTTATATGCCTGGGCCATGGGAACCAGCTCGTTCTCGATGCGCCGATCCAGCAGGTTGTAGGGCGGCTGTTCCGAGACAAAGCGCACGTAGCCCTTCAGCTCGCTCACCAGAATGCCTTCCAGCACCTTCCAGGCCGGGGCGGTGGAGCTGCCGATGTAGCGCACCTTGCCCTGTCGTACCAGGTCGTTCAGGGCCGCAAGCGTTTCGTCAATGGGCATATCGAAGACCGGGCGGTGAAGCTGATAAAGGTCGATGTGGTCGGTTTGCAGGCGCTTGAGCGAGTCTTCACAGGCCCGCAGGAGGTGGAGCCTCGAGTTCCCTCGGTCGTTGGGGCCGGGGCCGGTGGGGTAGTGGGCCTTGGTGGCGATGAGCACCTGGTCGCGCAGGCCACTTTCCTTGAGGGTCTGCCCAATTACCCGTTCGGCCTCGCCCTGCATATAGCTGTTGGCGGTATCAATCAGGTTAATACCGGCCTCGATGGCCCGCAGAATCATCTTTTTGGCCTCGGCCTCGGGGGTGGGGTTCAGGATGTTATCGGTTCCCAGGGCCAGAGGCGCTACTTTAACGCCGGTTCGACCCAGATTGCGGTATTCCATGGGTGGCTCCCTTCAGTGCAGGACAGGTGTGCTCATCGGGCCGCGTACCCCGCATCCACCAGCACCAGCGAGCCGGTCATGTAGCTGGCTTTATCGGAGGCCAGAAAGAGCACCACCTGGGCGATTTCTACGGGGTCGGCCAGGCGGCCCATGGGCACGGTCTCGGCCAGGCGTTGCAGCAGTTCGGGGGTAACGGGTTCCTTGCGTTCGGACTGAAGCATGGGGGTGTTGACCTCGCCGGGGCAGACCGCGTTGATGCGGATGCCGTCTTTGGCGTGGTCGAGGGCCAGGGCGCGGGTGAGGTTGTGCACGGCCCCCTTGCTCGCACAGTAGGCCGCCACCCCCGCCGCCCCCAGGTCGCCCCAGATCGAGCCAAAGTTGACGATGGCCCCGCTACGCTGGGGCTGCATGGCCCGGATAGCGGCCCGGCACATAAAAAATGTGCCGCTCACGTTTACCGCCATGACCCGCTGCCACTGCTCGTCGCTGGTCTCCACGCCGCTGGCCCGCACGATAATGCCAGCCGCATTGACCAGCACGTCGAGCCGCCCGTACTGGGCGAGGGTATCGGCGACCACCTGGTTGCAGAAGGCCGAGTCGCTTACGTCCCCAATCCGTACCCGTGCGCCGATTTCGGCGGCCACCTGGCGGGCCCGCGCCTCGTTGCGATCCAGAATTGTTACATGGGCTCCGGCCCTGGCAAACTCTCTGGCTGTGGCCTCGCCCATGCCCGAGGCTCCTCCGGTTACGATCACCACTTTTCCCTGGAAATCCACAAGCGCTCCTTATCTGAACGAAAGCGATTGTATTGAGCGCAAGCAACCGAGGTCAATCTTGGGGGCCGGGACGTTGCTCTCTAGCCCTACACTGGTATACTTCCCTGCGGAGACGGTATACCAAACCGCAGCACGTTTTTAGTAGGAGGTCGAATGGTCTTGATCGCTGTTCCCAAAGAGACGGCTCCAGGCGAACGCCGGGTCGCGCTTACGCCCGAGGTGGTGGGTCGCTTGCGCAAAGAAGGCTGGGGTGTGCGGCTCGAGGCAAATGCAGGTGCCCAGGCCTACTTTAGCGATGAGGCCTACCGCAATGCCGGGGCCGAAGTAGTCACCAGAGACCAGCTTTTCCAGGGGGCTCAGGTGGTGTTTACCGTGCAGCCGCTGGAAGAGGCCGACCTGGCCCGGCTCGAGCCCGGCACCGTTGTGGCGGGCCTGATGTACCCCCACCGCAACCCGGCGCGGGTGCAGGCCATGGCCTCGGGTCGGATCTCCGCCCTGGCCATGGAGCTGATACCCCGCATCACCCGGGCTCAGAGCATGGACGTGCTCTCGTCCCAGGCCACCGTGGCCGGGTATGTGGCGGCCCTGATCGCGGCCCGCGAGAGCAGCCGCTTCTTCCCCATGCTGACCACCGCCGCCGGCACCATCCGCCCGGCTAAGGTAATGGTAATGGGAGTGGGGGTGGCGGGCTTGCAGGCCATCGCCACGGCGCGCCGCCTGGGGGCCAATGTCTGGGCCTACGACGTGCGCAAGGCCGCTGCCGAGCAGGCCCTCTCGCTGGGGGCCAAGGTCATCGAGCTACCCATCAGCGCCGAGGGCGAGGGGGGGTATGCCCGCGAGCTCACCGAGGAGGAAAAGAAAATCCAGCACGAGGCCCTGGCCAAAGAGGTCGGCAGCATGGATGCCGTCATCACCACCGCCCAGATTCCGGGCCGCAAGGCGCCCATCCTGATTACCAAAGACATGGCCGAGCGCATGAGCCCCGGCGCCGTCATCGTGGATCTGGCCGCCGAGTCGGGGGGCAACTGCGAGCTGACCAAGCCCGGAGAGACCCTCGAGCTGAACGGCGTGAAGATTGTGGGGCCCCTGAACCTGCCCAGCGCGCTCTCGGTGCACGCCAGCGAGATGTACGCCAAAAACCTCTACAACCTTTCCAAGCTCCTCATCAAAGACGGGCAGCTCGCGCCCGACTGGAGCGACGAAATTCTGGCGGGGGCTCTTCTCACCCACCAAGGCGAGATTACCCATGCGCCCACCAGGGCGCTCGTAGGAGGTGCGTGATGGACTCTACCTGGGCTGCACTGTACATCTTCTTGTTGGCGGCTTTTACCGGATACGAAGTGATTAGCCGGGTGCCGGTGATTCTGCACACCCCCCTGATGTCCGGCTCCAACTTCATCCACGGGATTGTGGTGGTGGGGGCCATGGTGGTGCTGGGCCATGCCGAGACCCCTTTGGAACAGGCCATCGGCTTTTTCGGGGTGATTCTGGGCGCGGCCAACGCCGCCGGCGGCTACGCCGTAACCGAGCGGATGCTGGAAATGTTTGAGCGGAAGCCGAAGGGAGGTCAGTAGCTTTTCAGCCGATAGCTCTGGAATTGCCTGGCTATCAGCTTGCGCGACGCAAATATGGAAAACTTCGTTCAGCTCATTTACTTCGTTACGGCCTTCCTCTTCATCCTGGGCCTGAAGCGTATGTCCTCGCCCAACACCGCCCGCAGCGGGGTGGTCTGGGCCGGGGTGGCCATGGTGGCGGCCACATTGGTGACGTTTTTTGTGCCCGGCCTGCACAACCAGGGTCTGATGATTCTGGCGGTGGTGGTCGGCACGGTGGTGGCCTGGATTGCCGCCAAGCGGGTACAGATGACCGATATGCCGCAGATGGTGGCCATCTACAACGGCATGGGAGGTGGAGCAGCCGGGGCCATCGCGGCGGTCGAGCTTTTGCGCGGGGAGTTTGGCGAGGCCCAGGGGCTCAAACTCCTGGCTATCCTGGGGGCTCTGATCGGCTCGGTCTCCTTTACCGGCAGCCTGATTGCCTTCGCCAAGCTCCAGGGCCTGATGTCGAGCCGGCCCATCCAGTTCCCGGCGCAAAAACTGGTCAATGCGGCGGTGGGGGTGGGGGCCTTGCTGCTGGCCCTGCTGGTGCTCTTCACCCAGTCGGGGCCGCTCATTCTGGTCTTCTTCCTGCTGGCTTTGGGTTTTGGGGTGCTGATGACCCTGCCCATCGGGGGCGGGGATATGCCGGTGGTGATCTCCCTCTACAACGCCTTCACCGGCCTGGCGGTGGGCTTCGAAGGCTTTGCCATCGGCAACGCCGCGCTGATCGTGGCCGGTACGGTGGTGGGGGCCGCCGGTACCCTGCTCACCCTCCTGATGGCCAAGGCCATGAACCGCAGCCTCTGGAGCGTGCTGGTGGGCGGCTTTGGCGTGGAGCAGGACAGCGGTGAGGTCAAGGGCAGCCTCAAGCCGATTGACCTCGAGGACGCCGCGGTGATGCTGGCTTATGCTTCCAAGGTCATCTTCGTGCCCGGCTACGGGATGGCGGTGGCCCAGGCCCAGCACAAACTGCGCGAGCTGGCGGACGTGCTCGAGTCCAAGGGTATCGAGGTTAAGTTTGCCATCCACCCGGTAGCAGGCCGCATGCCCGGCCACATGAACGTGCTGCTGGCCGAGGCCGGGGTGGCTTACGAAAAGCTCTACGACCTGGAAGACATCAACCCCGAGTTCCCCCAGGCCGATGTGGCGGTGGTGATCGGGGCCAACGACGTGGTCAACCCGGCCGCTCGGCGCAAGGGCTCGCCCCTGTACGGCATGCCGATTCTGGAAGTGGACAAGGCCAAGAACGCCATTGTCATCAAGCGTGGGCAGGGCAAGGGCTTTGCCGGTGTAGAAAACGAACTGTTTTATGCCGACAACACCCGGATGCTGTACGGCGATGCACAAAACGTGCTGGGACAACTGGTGCAGTCCCTCAAGAAGCTCTAGAGTCTGAGGTTGTGGAGCCGAGGCTGGATCAGGTGCTGGTCTGGCTCGAGCAGGGCCGGGCAGTGGTGCAGGTGGAGTACTTCGATGCCCTAGGTAAGCTACGGCGCGAAACCTTCCACCGCCCTACGCGTGATTTAGGGCGGGCCCTGGAGGAGGTGGCGCACCTGCTGGCTGGAGAGGGTATGAAGGGACGGCCTCGAGTGCGCCGTAAGCAGGGAGGTCGGTTGCGAGTGGAGCTCGAGTTACAGGAGTGCTTCTGGAAGGCCCTGGGTTCTTGAGCTGAACCTGTCCGGCGCTGCTGTGCTTTCTGGCCGGAGCAACCTGAAGAAGCCCCCACCGGTGGGGGCTTCTTTGCTAAGGATGTTGGTGTTATGCCCCAGCGCCAGGTTGCTGACGGTTGTCGCTGGGCTGTACCACGGGGGGCATGGTGGGTTCGGGTAGCAACAGGTATTCCAGCACCTCTCCCACATCCTCGACCAGCTTGATATCCAGCCCCTCCAACACCTCTTTGGGCAAGTCCTCGAGCTGGGCTTCGTTGTCCTTGGGCAGCACAATCTTGTGAATCCCGGCCTGGTGGGCGGCCAATAGTTTTTCCTTTACCCCGCCAATGGGCATTACTTTGCCGCGCAGGCTGAGCTCGCCGGTCATGGCAATGTCCATGCGGGCTGGACGGCGACTCAGGGCGCTGGCGATGGCTGTGGCCATGGTGATACCGGCGCTGGGGCCGTCCTTGGGAGTAGCCCCGTCGGGTACGTGGACGTGCAGGTCTACTTTGTTGTAGAAGTCCTCCGGAAGGCCATAATCCTGGGTATGGGCGCGCAGGTAGGTGAGGGCAGCCTGGGCCGACTCCTTCATCACCTCGCCAAGCTGGCCGGTGAGTGAAAGCTTGCCACTGCCCGGAACGGCGGCTACCTCGATGGTAAGTAGTGTCCCACCTACAGGCGTCCAGGCCAGGCCCTGGGCGGTGCCGACCTGTGGCTCGGACTCAGCCTTGTCGGGACGGAAACGGGGGATGCCCAGATAGGTGGGTACGTCCGAGGCGTCGATGGTACGCAGCCCCTCCCAGGCCCCCTCGAGCCAGAACTTGGCCCCTTTGCGGGCAATTTTACCCAGCTCGCGCTCGAGGCCCCGCACCCCCGCCTCACGGGTGTACTCGGAGATTACCCGTAGAATGGCCGCGTCGGTCACCTCAACCCTGCCTTCCATCCCCGACTCCTTGAGCTGCTTGGGCCAGAGGTACTGTCGGGCGATGGCCTGCTTCTCCATGTTCGTATAGCCCGGTATCTCGATAACTTCCATGCGGTCGAGCAAGGGCCGGGGGATGGTTTGCAGGGTGTTGGCGGTGGTGATGAAGAAGACCTTCGAGAGGTCGTAGGGCACATCGAGGTAGTGGTCGGTGAAGGTGTTGTTCTGTTCGGGGTCGAGCACCTCGAGCATGGCGCTCGCGGGGTCGCCCCGCCAGTCCGAACTCATCTTGTCGATCTCGTCCAGCAGGATGACGGGGTTGATCACGCCCACCTGCTTCATGGCGTGAATCAGTTTGCCGGGCATGGCCCCAATGTAGGTGCGGCGGTGGCCGCGAATCTCGGCCTCGTCGCGCACCCCACCCAGCGAGATGCGGTGGAACTTGCGGTTCATGCTACGAGCAATGGAGCGACCCAGCGAGGTCTTGCCCACCCCTGGCGGCCCCACCAGCACCAGGATGGGGGCTTTATTGCGTACATCCAGCCCCTGGGTGAGCTGCCGCACGGCCAGGTATTCCAGGATGCGCTCTTTGACGTCCTTGAGGCCGTAGTGATCCTCGTCCAGAATCTGCCGGGTGTGGGCAATGTCCAGCACCTCGGGGTCGGCCTTGGTCCAGGGCACCTCGGTGAGCCAGTCCAGGTAGGTGCGGGCCACGGTGGCCTCGGGGCTGCCCTGCTGCATGCGCTCGAGCCGGTCTAGTTCCTTGAGGGCCTTGGCCTTGACCGCCTCGGGCATGCCCACTTCTTCGATTTTTTTGCGCAGGGCCTCGAGGTCGCCCAGCCCATCCTCGCCACCCAGCTCTTTCTGGATGGCTTTCATCTGCTCGCGCAGATAGTACTCGCGCTGGTTGGTGTCCATCTGGTCTTTGACCCGTTGGGCCACCCGCTTGTCCAGCTCGAAGCGCTCGAGATCGCGACTGAGGAACTCCAGTACCTTCTTGAGACGGGCCTCGAGGTCGGTAAGCTCGAGGATTTCCTGCTTCTCGGCTACTGTCCAGGTAGCGTGATAGGCAATGGTATCGGCCAGCATGGCCGGGTCGGTGGTGCTTTTCACTGCCTCGAGCTGGTAGCGGTCGAGGCGTAGCGATTTGTGATTGGCTACGTATTTGTCGAACGAATCTTTGAGTTCTTCAACCAAAACCCGAACGACCGCCTCCTCGGCAGGGAAAATTTCGCTGAACACCTCACCGCGTGCCCGCAGGTAGGGCCCGGGGATATAGTCCTTGACCTCGGCCCTGGCCCTGGCTTCCACCATGACTTGCAAGGTGCCATCGGGTAGGCGCATGGCCTGCTTAACTACTGCCTGCACCCCCCAGATATAGAGATCATCGGGGGTAGGATCGTCAACCTCCGGGTCACGCTGTGCAACCAGGAAGATCAACCGGTCGGCCCCCATTGCTTCTTCGACTGCGCGCTTGCTTTTGGCGCGGCCCACATCCACCGGGGTGGTGGTGTGTGGGAGGATCACGGTGTTTC
Source organism: Meiothermus sp. (assembly GCF_026004075.1). NCBI lineage: Bacteria > Thermotogati > Deinococcota > Deinococci > Thermales > Thermaceae > Meiothermus > Meiothermus sp. The sequence continues at coordinate 969,037 of NZ_BPIK01000001.1, forward strand.
GCAGTGGAATGACCGGTAGTTCTAAACGCATATGGTATCTATCTCCTATGTTCCGCCTTTGGTTCGTCGCTCTCGCGGCGGTATGGGAGCGATATATACCAGATTCTAATAGCAGAAAGCCCGCCGATAGGGTCAAATCTTACACTTAGCGAACTTGAGTACGGCTTGCTCAAGGCTGGCTTGGCTTGGGTTATACGTAGAGCTATTTTTGGTGCATGAACCTAGACTCAAACGCACGAGACCCGCTTCACCTCGTGGACATTTCCCAGAATTAGAACAACCTGCAGGCACTCTCCTTGCTTAGGGGCCGGACTCAGGAAGGTGTCTTGAAAGCGCAACTTGCGTACAGCGTTTTGGGTTTGTAGAACCAGATCGTAAAAGATGGCCCCGTGGATACTTACAGCCTCGGCATGCAGTACGGAACCCTCGAGCGTCTCATACATGATTCTAGGATGCCCTCCAAGCTCCAGGCGATGCAAGACCTCGAGTGTGTCAGCAACGGGAATCCCCAAACCCCTGCCGGCCCTACTCAATAAAAAGGTGACACCATGTACTGGGTTTGAAGAGCTAGGGCAATGTTAAAAGGTAGGTGCAAAACGAATAAACAGCACCAGCAGCAAGGTCGCGATCGCACCGGTTGCAATGTCGAGAAGCAGATCTCTAACCAGATTTTTTTTGGAAGTAGTTCGTTTCAGTGACATAAAATATGTATATAGCAGATAGCAATTTAAGTCAATACATAACATGGCTGCTTATTTTTACTTACAACACAATATTTGGACAGTGTGACAAAACTCTGTGGGCCATCATCACGGGCCTTGACAACTATCTGCCCAAGTTCGTATATTCCCAACTAACAAGCAAAGTGTCGGGTTAAATCGGCTCCTGCGAGGGCACGAACCTTCTTAGTGATTGCGCTATCACCAAGAGGGTTTATAGCTTTTTTCATAGCCGAATGGCCAGACCTCAGCGTCAAAGGAGGAAGCGTGCAGATCATCAAGCCCGAGGAAGTGTTGAGTGAGTACCATCCGCCCCTCACCGACCACGAAGCGGTTGTAGAGGCCAACCGGTGCCTCTACTGCTACGACGCGCCCTGTACCCACGCGTGCCCAACCCACATCGACATCCCCAGGTTCATCAAGAAGATCGCAACCGGGAACCTGGTGGGCTCGGCCCGTACCATTCTGGAGTCCAACCTGATGGGGGCCACCTGTGCTCGGGTCTGCCCGGTGGAGGAGCTATGTGAAGGCGCCTGCGTGCTGGGGGCCGAACACAAGCCCATCATGATTGGCCGCTTGCAGCGCTATGCCACCGACTACGTCTACGAGCACGGCATTGACGTATTCAAGCCCGGTGCGCCCACCGGCAAAAAAGTAGCGGTCATCGGGGCCGGGCCGGCGGGCCTTACCTGTGCGGGTGAGCTGGCCAAGCTGGGCCACAGCGTAACCGTGTTCGAGAAGCGGGAGCTGCCCAACGGGCTATCCACCTACGGCATTATCGTGCTGCGCGAGCCAGTCGAGGTAGCCCTGGCCGAGGCCGAGATGGTCAGACGGCTGGGGGTTGAGATAAAAACCCAGATGGAGCTGGGGCGGAACCTGAGCTGGGAGGAGGTGCGCAACAACTTCGACGCGGTCTTCCTGAGTGTGGGGCTGGGCTCGGTGCCCCAACTGGGCATACCGGGCGAGGAGCTAATTGTAGATGGCCTCAGCTATATCGAGACCTCCAAGATGAACCCCCAAGCCCTTCAGGTGGGCCGGGAGGTGGTGGTGATCGGCGCGGGCAATACCGCGGTGGACTGCGCCACCATCGCCAAGCGGCTGGGGGCCGAACGGGTGACCATGGTCTACCGCCGCACTGACAAGGAGATGACAGCCTACCCCCACGAGTACGAGTTTGCCAAAAAGGAGGGCATCGAGTTTCGCTTCCTCACCCAGCCGGTCGAAGTACTCCACGAAGGAGGGAAGATTACGGGGTTGAAGTGTGTGCGGATGCAACTCGGAGCCCCGGACGCCAGTGGACGGCCTGCGCCGGAGCCGGTGCCGGGCTCGGAGTTCGTGCTGCCCTGCGACCAGGTGGTCAAGGCCATTGGGCAGGAGAAGCCGGCTGTGGCCAAGCTATTGGGCCTCGAGACCGAGAAAGGCTTCATCAAGGTCAACCACGAGTTTGAGACCAGCCTGCCGGGGGTGTATGCGGGCGGCGACTGCATCCGCGCGAAAGGTTCGGCCTCGACGGTAATGGCCGTTCAGGATGGCAAGCTGGCGGCCTTTGCTATTCATCGGCGGCTGGTTGCTGGCCTCGAGGCCGCCGCCGATTAGGTGAAAGGAGACGTAGATGGCAGACTTAAGTATCAACTTTGCCGGCATCAAATCCCCCAACCCCTTCTGGCTGGCCTCGGCGCCCCCCACCAACTCGGGGGCCCAGATACACCGGGCTTTCGAGTACGGTTGGGGTGGTGCGGTCTGGAAGACCATCGGTGCGCCGGTGCTGAACGTGTCCAACCGCTACGGGGCCTGGCACTACGGAGGCCAGAAAATGCTCGCCATCAACAACGTGGAGCTGATCTCCGACCGGCCACTCGAGGTCAACCTGCGGGAGATTCGCGATGTCAAGCGCCACTGGCCCGACCGGGCGGTAATCGTCTCGGCCATGGTGGAGTCTACGCCAGAGGCCTGGCGGGACATCATCCTCAAAATTGAGGACACCGGGGCCGACGGCATCGAACTCAACTATGGCTGCCCCCACGGTATGAGCGAGCGGGGGATGGGCAGCGCGGTGGGGCAGGTGCCGGAGTACTGCCAGCAGATCACCCAGTGGGTGATGGACGTAGCCAAAATTCCCGTCATCGTCAAGCTCACGCCCAACGTGGCCTCGGTGGTGCCCCCGGCGCGGGCGGCCCTGGCTGCGGGGGCCAACGCCCTGAGCCTCATCAACACCATCAACTCCATCATCGGGATTGACCTGGACACCCTGGAAATCACCCCCAGCATCGGCGGTAAAGGCGGGCACGGGGGCTACGCTGGGCCGGCGGTCAAGCCCATCGCCCTCAACCTGCTGTCTTCGCTGGGTGTGGATCCAGTGGTGAAACAGTCCGGGGTGCCCATCAGCGGCATGGGCGGCATCTCGACCTGGCGGGACGCAGCGGAGTTTTTGCTGCTGGGCGCAACCAGTTTGCAGGTCTGCACCGCCGTCATGCACTATGGTTATCGGATCATCGAAGACCTGACCGACGGGCTCAATGCCTGGATGGACGCCAAGGGCTTCAAGACCATCGCCGACGTGGTGGGCAAGAGCCTTCCTCGCATCTCCGACTTCAAGGACTTCGATCTCTCCTTCCGAGCGGTGGCCCGCATCAACCCCGACAAGTGCATTCAGTGCAACCTTTGCTACGTGGCCTGCAACGACACTGCCCACCAGTGCATTGACCTGGTGGACGCCAGCGGCAACCGCGTCCAGCCCTACAGCTATGACGTGCGCTCCAACGGGAAGCACGAAGCGGTGAGCACCCGCCCGCAACCTGTGGTGCGGGAGGACGACTGCGTGGGCTGTCGGCTGTGCCACAACGTCTGCCCGGTAGACGGCTGTATCGAGATGGTCGAATTGCCTTCAGGTCGGCCCTCTATCACCTGGGATGAGCTGACCAAGGCCCGCCCCGAGCTGGCCACCGACTGGGAGGCCATGAAGCGGTATCGGGAAGAGGTGGGGATTGAGATCCACTAAGGTTTCAAAGCCCTAAAGAGGATGGTTTTGGTAGGCAGGTGAGCATTTAGACTAACCGTATGGTCAAGCCAATTCCCAAGCTGATGGCCGTAACCGAGTACCTCGAGAGCGAAATTGGCTCGGCGGTGCGGCGGGAGTATGTGGGGGGCCAGGTGTATGCCATGGCTGGCTCGAGCCTGCGGCATAGCCGTATCGCAGGAAACATCCACGCCCATTTCTGGCAGCTCGCGCAGAACCGGCCCTGCCGGGTTCACCAAGAGGCGGTCAAACTGCGCATTGGAACGGATGAAGACCCCGAAGTGGCCTTCTACTATCCCGACGTGATGGTGGTCTGCGATAAAACGCCCCCCCACGAGTACTACGAGACCGAGCCCTGCATACTGGTCGAGGTGCTGTCGCCATCCACGGTGAACACAGACTTGCGCGAGAAGTACCTCGAGTACACCCGCCTACCCAGCCTGCGCACCTATTTGGTGGTGGATCAGGACACTCTGTTCGTGCGGCACTGGTTCCGCGACGAGGCGGGGCACTGGCACCACCAAGACCTTACTGGCGATGGTCAGATTCCACTCCCCTGCTTGGGTGGCCAGATTACCTTACCGCAGATTTATGGGAGGGTGTTTGAGTAGGACTGTCTTTCCGGGCGATAGCAGCAAGGTGTGAGGCAGAGGGCTAACTAGATGCAAGGTCGGAAGCTATAACGGCAACGGAGGCGCCAATGGGACTACTGATTAAGAATGGTGAAATCATAACCGCGGACAGCCGGTACAAGGCCGACATCTACGCCGAGGGCGAGACCATCACCCGCATCGGGCAGAACCTCGAGGCCCCGCCCGGCACCGAGGTGATCGACGCTACCGGTAAGTACGTGTTCCCCGGCTTCATAGACCCCCACGTGCACATCTACCTGCCCTTCATGGCGACCTTTGCCAAGGACACCCACGAGACCGGCTCCAAGGCGGCCTTGATGGGGGGCACCACCACCTACATCGAGATGTGCTGCCCCAGCCGCAACGACGATGCCCTCGAGGGCTACCAGCTCTGGAAGAGCAAGGCCGAGGGCAACAGCTACTGTGACTACACCTTCCACATGGCGGTCTCCAAGTTCGACGAAAGAACCGAGGGGCAGCTTCGGGAAATCGTGGCCGATGGCATTAGCTCCTTCAAAATTTTTCTCTCCTACAAAAACTTCTTTGGCGTGGATGATGGGGAGATGTACCAGACCCTGCGCCTGGCCAAGGAGCTGGGGGTGATCGTGACCGCCCACTGCGAGAATGCCGAGCTGGTGGGGCGGTTGCAGCAGCAGCTACTCTCCGAGGGAAAAACCGGCCCCGAGTGGCACGAGCCCAGCCGTCCCGAGTCGGTGGAGGCCGAAGGCACCGCGCGGTTTGCGACCTTCCTCGAGACCACCGGGGCTACCGGCTATGTGGTGCACCTCTCCTGTAAACCGGCCCTGGATGCGGCCATGGCCGCTAAATCGCGGGGCGTGCCTATCTATATCGAATCGGTGATACCCCATTTCCTGCTCGATAAAACCTACGCCGAGCGGGGCGGGGTGGAGGCCATGAAGTACATCATGTCGCCGCCGTTGCGCGACAAGCGTAATCAAAAAGCCCTGTGGGATGCGCTGGCCCAGGGCTTTATTGACACGGTGGGCACCGACCACTGCCCCTTCGACACCGAGCAAAAGCTGCTGGGCAAGGATGCCTTCACCGCCATTCCCAACGGTATCCCGGCCATCGAAGACCGGGTGAACCTGCTCTACACCTATGGGGTGAGCCGCGGCCACCTCGACATTCACCGCTTTGTGGACGCGGCCAGCACCAAGGCCGCCAAGCTGTTTGGGTTGTTCCCCCGCAAGGGCACCATCGCGGTGGGCAGCGACGCCGACCTGGTGGTCTACGACCCCCACTACCGGGGCACCATCTCGGTCAAGACCCAGCACGTCAACAACGACTACAACGGATTCGAGGGCTTTGAGATTGATGGCCGGCCTAGCGTGGTGACAGTGCGGGGTAAAGTGGCGGTGCGGGACGGGCAGTTTGTGGGTGAGAAAGGGCGGGGTAAGCTCCTGCGGCGCGAGCCCATGTACTTCTAAATGAAGCCGAGATGGGTCTTGAATTTGCTGGGTGGGATCTGCCTGTGGATAGCGGTTCTGCTGGCGCTGGGGGGTAGTTCGGCCTGGGCGCTTTTTGCGGTGGTGGGTGGGTTCCTCTTGGTGCTGGCCCAAAGGGGCTTTAGGAGGGAATAGATAACGAATAAAAGTTTATGCGTACTTCCGTAAAATCCCCCTAATGAGGTAGATGATGCTGATACCCCCTGACCAACTGCTGGTGTTTGCCCTGGCCAGTCTGGCCCTGCTCCTGATACCGGGGCCGGCGGTGCTTTACATCGTTACCCGCAGCGCTGCGCAGGGGCGTGCGGCGGGTCTGGCCAGCGTGCTGGGTATCCAGTGCGGGGGCATGGTACACGTGCTGATGGCTACCCTGGGTCTTTCGGCCATCCTGCTCTCGAGCGCCCTGGCTTTCAACCTGGTTAAGTATGCAGGTGCGGCCTATCTGGTGTACCTGGGCCTGCGAACCTGGCTCTCCAGGGAGCCCCTCGAGCTAGGCGCGGTCGCCCGCCAGCCCATGCACCAAATTTTTCTGCAAGGGTTTGTGGTCAACGCCCTGAATCCCAAAACCGCACTGTTCTTTTTTGCCTTCCTGCCCCAGTTTGTAGACCCTGTACGGGGGGCAGCCTGGGCCCAGTTTTTGTTGCTGGGGATGGTTTTTATAAGCCTGGCCACCCTGAGTGATGGGGCCTATGCCCTGTTGTCGAGTTCGCTGGGAAGCCTTTTGCGCTACAAAGCCCGTGAGCCGCGCTTCGCCCAGGGACAGCGGCTCATTACCGGGGGCATCTACATCGGGCTGGGCCTGACCGCGGCCCTGACGGGCAACCGCCATAAATAGGGAAGATGATGATGCAAGCCAATACCTCTCCAGAGCTATCCGCCAAAGGTTCGAACGCAGCGGCCATCGTTTCGGTGCGGGATGTCTCGATGGTGTTTCAAAACGGAACGGTGGCCCTCAAAGACGCCAACCTCGAGATCGCCCAGGGGGAGTTCATCAGCCTGATTGGGCCCTCGGGTTGCGGTAAAACCACCCTGCTGCGTCTGCTGGCCGACCTGATTCAGCCCTCTTCGGGCACCATCCGCATCGGGGGTAAAAGCCCCGAGGAGGCCCGCAAGGCACGGGCCTACGGCTACGTCTTCCAGGCCCCCACCCTGATGGAGTGGCGCAATGTGCTCTCGAACGTGATGCTGCCCTTGGAGGTGATGAACTTTCCCGTACAGGAGCGCAGGGCAAGGGCCGAGCGGATGCTGGCTTTGGTGGGGCTGGAGAAGTTCGCCAGGCACTACCCCTGGCAGCTTTCGGGCGGGATGCAGCAGCGGGTCTCCATCGCCCGGGCCCTGGCTTTCGACCCACAGCTTTTGTTCATGGATGAGCCCTTTGGCGCCCTGGACGAGATTACCCGCGAGAACCTGAACCTGGAGCTTTTGCGCCTGTGGCGCGAGACCGGTAAAACCATCATCTTTGTGACCCACTCCATCCCCGAGGCGGTCTTCCTGTCCACCCGGATCGTGGTGATGACCCCGCGCCCCGGCAAAATCGAGACCGTCATACCGGTAGACCTGCCCCAGCCCCGCACCTTCGAGACCCGCGAGACCACCCGCTTTTTCGAACTGGCTACCGAGGTGCGGGAGGCCCTGCGCAAAGGCCACGGCTACGAGGTGACCGAGTGATGCGAATCTCGCCCAATCTGGTGCCCATGCTGGTGGTGGCCCTGGTGGTGCTGGCGCTGTACTGGCCGCTGATGTACCTGGCAAATATCCCGGTAGCGCAGCGGGCGTTGGATACGGGCGCGGCCCTGCCCTGCGAGACTGCTTTTGAGTGTGCAACCCAGCTTAGGAGCCCGGTGTTGCCTTCGCCCCAGCAGCTCTGGAACGGCTTTGGCAACCTGATGTTCCCCCTCAATTCACCCAACGCCATTCCCATCAATGCGGCTGTTACGGCCTTCGAGACGGTGGTGGGTTTGCTGCTGGCGGCGGTGGTGGGCTTCTTTTTTGCGATTGGGATGGTGGCCTCGAGGGCCTTTGAACGGGCATTGCTGCCCTGGATTGTGGCCTCCCAGACCGTCCCCATCATCGCCATTGCGCCCATGCTGGTGGTGCTGCTGGGGCAGTATGGGGTGCAGGGCTGGCTGCCCAAGGCCATCATTGCGGCCTATATCGCTTTTTTCCCCATCACCATCGGGGTTGCCAAGGGCCTCAAAAGCCCCGACCCCATGGCCCTCGACCTGATGAAAACCTACAACGCCAGCCACTGGCAAACCTACCTCAAGCTGCGCTTCCCGGCCTCGGTGCCCTATCTGTTCACGGCCTTCAAGGTCGCCATGACAGCGGCCCTGATCGGGGCCATTGTGGCCGAGATCTCCACCATCAGCTTTCAGGGCATCGGCAAGATGCTGGCGGAGAACTCGAGGGCCTCGGATGTGGTGGCGATGTGGGTGATTATGCTCTCCTCGGCGGTACTGGGAATCTTGCTGGTGGCCCTGGTGAACTGGCTCGAGCGCCTGCTTACGCCCTGGCGGCGCACCGGCCCGGTGGCAGCGGGGCCCTCGAGGCCGGCTCGGGAGGGGGTGCATAGCGCGTGAGCGGGCTGTATCGTCCTTCCTCGTACTGGACGGGGTGGCTTTTACTGGGGCTGGGGTTTGGGCTATTGCTGTGGTTTATCGTGGCCTGGTGGGATCAGTCCGAACCCGCCAGCAGCACCCAGAAACTTCTGATTGGCCTGGGCTTTTTGGGGGTGGTGTGGGGCATTGCCAGGGTGGCCCAGCAGTTTGTGGACACCCCCAATCCGGTCATCGGCTTCACACCCGCGGCCCTCACCCTGCTGGCCCTGATGGTGACCGCCGAGGCCCTGCTGCGGGCCTACCAGGTACCCCCCGGCCTGATTCCGACCCCCAGCCGGGTGCTTTCAACCTTGCTGGAAGTGCGGGATGTGCTTTTGCAGGACGCGTTCCAGACCGTCGTGCTGGAGGCCCTGGTGGGCTACCTAATCGGCTGTAGCCTGGGCCTGATTACGGCCTTGCTAGTGAGCCGGTATGTATTTTTGGAGCGTGGGCTGCTCCCTTACGCCACGATCTTTAGCAGCATTCCCATCGTGGCCCTGGCCCCGGTTCTGGTCAAGATGATTGGCATTGACTGGCCCTCCAAGGCCGTGATCGTAGCTGTTACCGTGTTTTTTCCCATGGTGGTCAATACCTTCCGGGGCCTGACCGAGGTGAGCCCGCTCTCGCTCGACCTGATGCGCTCGTATGCAGCCGGGGAAGTGCAGCAGTACCGCTGGCTGCGCCTGCCCAACGCCCTGCCCTTTATCTTCAACGCCCTCAAGCTGGGTACGACCCTGGCTATGATTGGGGCCATTGTGGGCGAGTTTTTTGGGGCCAACGGGCAGGGGCTGGGTTTTCGTATCCAGATCGAGGCTGGGCGTTTTGGCTTCGATATCGTCTGGTCGGCCATCATTGTGGCCTCGGTGATAGGCATTGCCTGGTATGGCCTGGTGGCGTGGCTCGAGCGGAGATTAACTGGATGGCACGTGTCCTTTCGCTAGCGACCTTTACGCCAGGCTCGCACCTTCGGTCTCGAGCGTAGGTTTACGGGATGGCACGTATCTTTCCGCTAACGACCCTTGCGCCAGGCTCACACCTTCGGTCACCCCGCTGCGCGGCGAAACCGGCATCTCGAGCGGAGGCTAACCGGATGGTGCGTATTCTTCCGCTAAGTGCCCTACCACTGATTTTTCCTCATCCTGGGGCCCCTGCGAGAAGTGCAAATGCGCGGTTTGCTTCGATGAGCCAAGGGGCAAAGCTTCCCGTGAGGTACTTAGCAAGGGTGTGGAGCGTTAGCTTCACCTGCTTTTGGCTAATAAGGAGGTGAAAAGAGCGCGCTTGACAAGAGGGTTGTAGGGTGCAGTAGGCTACCGTTTGAAGTCGTTCTGGCACAAAAGGAGGCAAGGATGAAGAAGTGGTCGGTCTTGTGGGTACTGGCAGTCTTCGTGTTGGCATCGCTGGCGAGCGCACAGCAAAACCTGGTCAAGGTCAACTTGCAGCTCAAGTGGTTTCCGCAAGCCCAGTTTGCGGGTTTCTTTGTAGCCAAGGAGCGGGGCTTTTTCCGGGCGCAGGGGCTGGATGTAACCCTGCTGCCGGCGGGCGACCAATCCCCCATTCAGGTGGTGCAGTCCGGCGCAGCCGACTTCGGCACGACCTGGATTGCCGACTTGCTCACCGCTCGGGAGCGCGGTATTCCGGTGGTGCACCTGGCCCAGATTTTCCAGCGCTCGGGCTTTACGCTGGTGGCGCTGAAATCCACCGGCATCAAGGACCTGTGCAAAGACCTGAAGGGTAAGAGCGTGGGGGTCTGGCCCTCCGGCAACGAGTACCCGGCGGTGGCTTTGTTCCGCAAGTGCGGCCTGACCAGCTCGCTGGATCCCAGGGTAACCAACCCCGATGTTACCGCGGTAAGCTACCCCTTCGACCCGGCTTTGGTTTTCCCCGACAAGGTGCAACTGGTCTCGGCCATGATCTACAACGAGGTCAACCAGATTGCCGGACTGGGCTACGACGAGACCAAGGTGGATGTGTTCAAGCTGGCCGATGAAGGTATCAACCTGCTCGAGGATCTCCTATTCACCACCGAACGGGTCTTGAACGAGCGCAACTTCAAGGGTTCAGGCCTGACGGGCCGGCAGGTAGCCGCCCGCCTGATTCGGGCCTCCATCCAGGGCTGGAACTGGGCGGTGGCCAACCAGGCCGAAACCGTCGAAAAGTACGTGCTGCCCTTCTGCGGTAACACCTGCAAAGGCTCCGGCACCCGCGCCGATGCCAAGGGCCACCAGACCTGGCAGATGGCTGAGATCGCCAAACTCTACAACGCTGGGGCCACCGCTAAGGGCTGGCCGGGTTTCCTGGTGCCTGCCGACTACCAGGCCTCGGTGCGCCTGCTGCGCGAGCAGGGCATCCTGACCAAAGACCCTCCAGCGGCCACCGTGGACTATGGCCCCTGGGAAGCCGCCACTGGCAAGCGGGCTCGAGACTGGAAATAACCTGAGCTTGAGCAAGAAATGATTGTGCCAGGGGGCGGACAGTGTGTCGCCCCCTATTTCACCCCAGGGCTACGCTTTTTGGAGACAACCATGCTAAACCCCAAACGAACCGTTGAAGAACTCAAGGAACTGCGTGACCTGACCGCCGACGAAAACGGCGCCTGGCGGGTGGCCTGGACCGATACCTGGCTCAAAGCGCGCGAATGGTTCAACCGCAAGCTGGAGGGCCTACCGGTAGAGCAACACTACGACGCCGCCGGCAACAACTGGGTGACGCTCAAGGGCAAAAGCGAAAAAGCCCTTCTGATTGGGGGCCACCTGGACTCGGTGCCGGGCGGGGGCTGGCTGGATGGCTGCCTTAACGTGCTGGCGGGCCTCGAGGTTCTGCGTCGCATCGCCGAGGAGTACCAGGGGAATCCCCCGGTCACAGTGCGGCTGGTGGACTGGGCCGACGAAGAAGGGGCCCGCTTTGGGCGCAGCCTGCTGGGTTCCTCGGCCTTCTCGGGCACCCTCGAGCCCGAGCTGGAAAAAGACCGCACCGACAAGGACGGCATCCGCCTGGAGGAGGCCCTGCGGCGCTGCGGGGTAGAGATGAGCAGGATGCTCGAGGCCCGGAGCGAACAGAAAAACGCCGCAGCCTACCTCGAGCTCCACATCGAACAGGGCCCGGTGCTGCTGGACATGGGCCTGCCCCTGGGGGTGGTTCTGGGAACCTTCGGGGTCGAGCGCCACGCCATCACCTTTAGGGGCCAGGCCGCCCACTCCGGCTCCACGCCCATGCATAAGCGCAAGGATGCTTTTCTGGCCGCAGGCAAAATGGCCTCCGAGATCTACAACATCACCGACCGTAACGGAGGGGTTAGCACCATCGGAAGCTGCATCACCAAACCGGGGATTGTGACCAGCGTGGTGGCGGAATGCACCATCACCCTCGACCAGCGCCACCTCGATGCCGATGCCCTGGCCCGCCTTAAGTTCGAGGCCGAAAAAGCCAGCCAGCGCTTCGCCCGCGAGGGAGGCCTGCCGGAGCCGGAGTGGAACACCATCTGGCGGATTCACCCCATCCTGTTCCACCCCGAGCTGATCGAGTTCTGCGACCAGGCCATCCGCGAGGTGGCCGGGGTCTCGCACCGCCTGCCCTCGGGGCCCCTGCACGACGCCGCCGAGGTGGCCCGTGCCGGCATTCCCACGGTGATGATGTTCGTGCAGAGTCTGCACGGTATCAGCCACAACAAAATCGAGGACACCAAGGAAGAACACCTCGAGCTTGCGGTGCAGGCCCTGGATCGGCTGGCCGAGAAAACCATGCACTGGATTGCCAAGCAGTAGGGTATGCACCTGCCCACCCTGCGCCAGATTCTCGAGCTTCCCGCCTTTGCCGGGGCAGAACTGCTCTCGGGGCAGGGTCGGCTCGAGGCCCCCATCACCTGGGTGCACGTGGCCGAGGTGCTGGACGTGGCCCGGCTGCTGTCGGGGGGCGAGCTGGTGCTTTCCACCGGCCTCGAGCTCTCCCGCAGCACGCCCGAGGCCCAGGTGGCCTATGTGCGCTCGCTGGCCGAGGCCGGGGTGGGTGGGCTCGGCCTCGAGTTGGTGCAGTGGCTCACCGAGGTGCCCCCGGAGATGCTGCAAACCGCCCGAATGCTGCAATTCCCCATTCTGGCTTTTCGCACCGAGGTGCGCTTTGCCGACCTGACCCGCGCGGCCCACGAGCGCATTCTGCGCCCAGCGGTGGATAAGGAAGAGCCGCTGCTGGACTCCCTCCTGGAGGCCCTGGTCGAGACCGGCCGCGACCGCAGCTTTCTGCAGCGCCAGCTAGGGGCTATCCTGAACCTGCCCAGCCGGCCCCGCAGCACCCTGCTGGCTACCCTGGAAGCCCTGCTGGCCTCGCAGTTCAACATTGCCGAGACCGCCCGCCGGCTGGGGGTGCGCCGGCAGAGCATCTACTACCGCCTCGAGCAGCTCAGGGGCATGCTGGGCGACCTCGAGAGTCCCGAACGGCGGCTGGGGTTGTGGGTGGCGCTGGAGCTGCTCAAGCGCTGAGTCAAGCCGGTGTGCAAAAGGCTATTCTGAGCGCGGTTTCTGCTAATACCCGTTGTTGCAGGGTCGTTTCTGGACAAAATAACCTATACGCGGAGGGTCGGCTGAGCTTGTCGAAGCCGATCCACACGCCGCATAGAACGGTAGTGGGCTCCCAACACGGCGTGCTGCTCGAATCGCTCTGACTTATACCGGTTCCGCTTGAACCCTTCGCCTGTGGGTGTAATCAAAGGTGAAGGGTTCGAGCCGACCGAAGAGTAGGAATGTGTATTACGGCCAGACCGCCCGTGAGGCCAGACCCGTCAGGGCCAGCAACAAAAAGTACAGCAGCGCCGAGCCGCCAAACACCTCTACCGCGCTCCAGTGGGTGCGCCCGAACACCCTTTCGCCAATGTAAAGCGTAGGGTAGGCATACAGCAGCACGAATGAGGCCAGCCGACCGCCCATGGACTGCTGGAATTTGTGGTTGACCACCTCGTTGATGAACTGTCGGTCGTGCTCGCTCAATTCGCTGTAATCGCGCCCACCTAGCTCGGACTCGAGCATCCGGCGGTGCAGATGGTTCATGGTGCGGTGGGCAAAAAAGGCAGCAATGCTCAAGGCCAGGGTAATCAGAAGGGGAGCAACCAGAGAGCTCATCGCCCTGGAGTATAGGTTGTGGGCGGGGCGGCTCGAGTGATATTCAACCTGTAGATTTGCAGTAAAAGTCACGCCTCACCACCAAACAACCCAGCAGCCAACGGGTCGGCAGCATGAGTTTTGTGAGCGTGGGACAGGGGTTTTTACTTCACCACTGTAGGGTAAAGTCCGCCGCTTGAATAGCAGCTATATCCCCATCGTTGGGCGCAATTTCTGGCAGGCTGGAGGTGGAGGAATCTATGCCCCTTCTGATCTGTCCAAACTGCGAAACCGGAATGAACGAAATTCAGCGCAATGGTGTGCACATAGACGTCTGCCCCAAGTGCCGGGGTGTCTGGCTCGACGGTGGTGAGATGGAAAAACTGCTGGGCCAGGTGCGCCAGTACGAACAGGAATACGAGGCAGAACTCGAGAGCTACCGCCGCCAGCAGTACGCCCCGCCGCAGCCTCAGGGCTATACCCCTCCGCCAGCCCATCACCGCAACCCCTACGACACCGACGACGACGAGTACTACAAGCGCCACGGCAAGAAGAAAAGCAAGCTGGGCCGGCTTTTCGACCTGTTCGACTAATCCTGTCCCTTGCTTTGCAATAGCAAAGGCTCGAGTTCACTTTCCTCCCACAATTTATACTCAGTAAACACACCCAGCACCATCTTGCTTTTTTTTTTGACCTTCCCGGTATCCTCCTGGCAGCACTCTCTTTCCGCCCTGCAACCCAGGAGGCTTGGTTATGCTGCATCAAAAAGGGCATTGGCTCGGTCTGTGGACATGGCTCCTGCTGGTATTGCTGGCTTGTAGCCCGCCCCCCCCGTCCGGCCACCCCCACCGCCACCGCGGTGGGCCTCAACGCCCAGTTCTACCCCAACCCCAGCTTTAGCGGCCCCGCCCTGGCTCGCCTGGAACCCCGCCTGGCCCTTGCGGGGCAGGTGCCCGGCCTGCGTCCGGGGCCCTTCTCGGCCCGCTACGAAGGCGCCCTGCTACCCCCCAGGGACGGCGATTACACCCTGCACTTGGTGGGCCAGGGCCAGACCTGCGTCTTCGACGACCTCTCGCTTTACGCGGGCAGCAAGCAGCCCCTGGGGCCGGCCCCCGAGCTGGCCTCCAACCGGCTCAACAACCCCGCCTTCGAGCAGGGCCTCACTGGCTGGACGCTGGCCACCGGCAACGCCACCACCCCCGCCGAGGGGCAGAGCGGCCAGGCCCTGGCCTACCAGGCCTGGAGCTGGGTCTACCAGATCGTCCCCCTCACGGGATTAACCCCTGGGGAGCGGCTGGTCTTGCGGGGCTTTTTGCGCAACCCCAACGCCCAGGCCTGCACCCTGGGCCTGCAAGGGGGCAGCGAGACCGCCCTCACCTTCGACCAGCCCGTACACTACCGGGCCCTGGACTGGCAGGAGGTCTACACCGAGGTCACCTTCCCCAGCGGCACCACCTGGCTGGGGGCCTACCTGGCCGGGCCGGAGGGCTGCCGCTTCGACGATCTGCAGTTGGGGGTGCCCGAGAGCGGCGGCTCCCCCCTGCCCACCGGCATCAGCCTGAACGCCCGCACCGCCTTGGCCGGCAGCGGCTTCAACCTGGCCGCTGAGGGGGGCGAGGAGGGGGTGAGCTATAGCTGGGAACTGGGCGACGGCACCACCGCCACCGGCGAGACCGTCTACCACGAGTACCGCCAGCCGGGTTACTACACCATCACCCTCACCGCCACCGCGCCCGACGGCCAGACCGCCACCTTCCAGCAGCAGGTGGCCCAGCTCCCCAGCATCCACGCCATGCCGGAGTTCCGGGCCCTGGCCGACCCCTTCCCGCTGGCCTTCGATGTGCAGTACCCGCTGAGCGGCCATACCTACGAGTGGCGCTTCAGCGACGGTGCGGTGCTGAACGGCCCCCGGGTGGAGCGAACCTTTGAGAACCTGGGCTTCTACGGCCTGACCCTGGTCATCTACGAGGAGCCCAGCCCCACCGGCCTGGGCCGCCAGAGCAGCGAGCGCCGGGTGGTGGCCGTCGAGCAGACCCGCATCAACCGCATCGCCGAGGTGCCCATCGCCGACATCCAGGGCTTCCAGACCGGCCCCACCAGCTTCATCTTCAGCGCGGCAGCCTCCGAAGGGGAGGGCCCCCTGACCTACACCTGGGACTTTGGCGACGGCACCAGCGCCACCGGGGCCGAGGTCAGCAAAACCTACAGCGGCAATGGGCGCTACCCCATTACCCTCACGGTGCGCGACCGCTTCGGCCAGACCGACCAGGAGGAGGCGGTGGTCACCCTGGGCACCCAGTACGCCCCCGGTAGCCCGGCCACCCGGGTCGAGGCCGGTTACAGCGGGGGGTTGCAGGGACAGTCGGCCGTTGCCAGCCCGGCCGCGCCCAACCCCTTTGCGGGCGCGCAAACCTCCAAGCTGCGCGTGCGCCCCCGGCCCGACCGGGCCCTCCAGGCCCTCTCGCTGGAGGCCGAACTCAACCGCCGCACCCAGCGCAGCCGCATCCGCTACCTGGCCCCCAACACCGCACCCGGCCCCAGCCTGCGGGCCCAGGCCGCCAACCTGGAACTCAGCAACCCCTTCCCCTTCGTGCTCCACAGCGGGGTGAACAGCCTGGGCGCTGTCCACGAAGCCCCCAGCACCAGCGACCTTTTCCGGCTGGGCTCGGCCAGCGTGCAGGTGCGGGGGCTCCCACAGCCCCAGGGCCTGGCCTGGGACTACGAGGGGGTAGACCCCCAGGCCAACACCGCCGCCCGCATCCGGGTCTTCCGCCCCGCCTTCCCCAACCCGCTGCCCGCCGGCCGCACCCCCCTGCGCACCCAGGCCCAGCTGCAAAGCGGCGCCACGGTGGCCCTGGAAAGCGACCTGGCCGCCTTCGCCGGCCTGCGGGTGCCGCGGGTCACCCTCTCGGTGCTGCCCGATACCCAGTTCCCCAGCGGGCCCAGCGTGCAGGAGTACCTGGTGCAGGTGGGGGGCCAGACCGAGCTGATGGCCCAGGTGAACATCCGGGTTGGCCAGGTCTCACAGAACGGCTTCGTCTTCTTCGAGCTGCCGGTCTATGCGGTGGACGAGGCTGGCAACCTCCTGAGCGACGTCTCGGGGGTCTTCTACGCCCGCTTTGCCGACCCCCGCATCCTCTCCATCAGCGGCGAGATGGTGCGGGGCCGGGCCAGCATGACGGTGGCCCTCAACCTGGCCAACTTCGCCGACGGCACCACCCAGTTCGACCTGCGACCCCTCACCCTCTTCTCCGGCAACCCCCAGAACCCCTGCGGCCCCAACAACCAGTACGCCCCCTTCGGCGCCACCCTCGCGGGCTGCACCCAGCTCACCGCCAGCTATGCGGCCCCGGCAGGGCTGAACCTGGAGGCCTACCCCTACACCCTGCCCGAGGACTACCCAAGCCGCACCAACCGCATCCTGATTGGTAAGAACCTGGACGAGGTCGGCCTCTACGACCAGAACCTGCGCGACGCCATCGAGACCGGCCTGGAGCTATCCGGCCAGGGCCTGCGGGCCCAGAGCAGCGCCGGTGAGATCGCCCGGCTGATCCTGGGCTTCATCCCCATCGTGGGCGATGCCGTGGACGGCCTGGAGCAGCTCTACAACGCCGCCACCGGCAGGCAGGTAGACCCCGTTTTGGCGGTGCTCTCGGCGGCAGGGCTGGCGTTAGACCTGGGCACCGGCGGGGTGGGGGACGTGACCGCTGGGGTCAAGGCCGCCTACCGCGTCAGCCTGGCCATCAGCCGGCAGGGCGGGGGCCTGGTGGCCCTGGTCATCCGCGAACAGTTCGTCCAGTTCACCCGCGGGCGGCTCTCGCCGCAGGCGCTGGTGGACGGCCTGCGGCAGCGGTTCGGCAGAATGGTAGACCTGGCCAGGGCGCGGGGGTGTGGGGGGTTCTCGCTCAACAACCTTTGTTTGAAAGCTTACGACAAGGTATCTACCAGGGTTCAGGGTAACACCTCCGCTAATGAAGTCTTGCTGCAGATGGATGGCTTCATCGAAGAAGCCAGTCGGAGAGGTGTCCCTCCCCGAGAACATCTCGACACGCTGTCGCAGTTTGGCTCTTGCTTTGGCTATCGCAACAGGGGGCTGCTATCGCTCTCGGTGCAGTCTACCAACGAGCGATGCGACCTGCTGGAGCTTCTGCGCTGGAGACTCCTGGCATTTGACCCAGATACAGGCAAGTGGCGTGCGGGCGAGGCTAACAGCGCCATCCGCTATGAACAGCAGTATGGGGGAACATTAACAAGGTACGAGCAGGGCGGCTTTGACTTCCGGCAAGGAACCACCACCTTCGACGTGAAAGGGGCCGTTGACCCCAGCCAGGCCAAAGCCTTCGCCGCCAACTTCAACGCGAGGGGTTTTGTGCGTAAAATCTCGGAGGAGCTCAATGACTCTACAGTGGATTTCATCATCGTGGAGACACTGTACATCCCGGAGGCGCAGAAGGCTGTGGTGGAGGCGCTGATAAACGAACTCCCACCAGACCAGAGGAACCGTATCCGCATACTGCGATAGCCCTGATAATAACAAATAGGAGTTACGCAGTTGCCTTCCTCCCCTCTCCTCGGCTACCCTTTTCTGCAAAGCACACAGACTAAGAGGGATTAGCTGCTATGAACCCACCAAAGTGCAACGACCTGGACTACATCCACTTCCTCATCGCTGCCCAGAGGGTCTTTACCTGCAGCGAAGCCGCCCGCTGCCAACCAGAGGCTCCAGCCCACGATGCCTTCACCCGTCTGCTCCAGCGACAGCCTCCCGACACGGAGGCGCTGTGGCAGGAGGCCAGGGCCTTGGTGGAGCCCACCCGAGGGCTTCTGGTGCTGGACGATACCACCCTGGATAAACCCTACGCCCGGCGGATGGAGTTGGTGACCTACCACTGGAGCGGCAAGCACCAGCGGGTGGTCAAGGGGATCGCCCTCATGACCCTGCTGTGGACGGAGGGCCAGGCTCTCATCTCCCTGGTGCACGGGCACAGCCCGTCCCGAGAGGGGATCGTCCCCTGCGACTTCCGGGTCTACGACAAGCCTTCGGGGGGCCCGAGCAAGAACGCGCACTTTCTGGAGATGCTGCGGGTGGCCAAGGGACGGGGCTTTGCCCCGGCGTACGTGCTGATGGATAGCTGGTACGCTTCGCTGGAGAACCTGAAGGGGATTGCTGGCCTGGGCTGGCGCTTCCTCACCCGGCTGAAGGGGAACCGCCTGGTGAACCCTGAGGGGGCGGGGCTGCGGCCGGTGAGCGAGGTAGAGATACCCCCGGCGGGGAGGGTGGTGCACCTGAAGGGTTTTGGTTTGGTCAGGGTGTTCCGGACGGTTTCAAAAGACGGGGACGCAGAGTACTGGGCGACCAACGACCTGGGGATGCGCGAGGATCAACGGGGGGAGCTGGAGCGGGCGGGATGGGGTATAGAGGTCTACCACCGGGGCCTCAAGGGGTGTTGCGGGGTGGAGCGGGCCCAGGTGAGGAAGAAGGCTTCGGTCTTAGGCCACCTGCTGCTGGCCCTGCGGGCTTTCCTCAGGCTGGAGGCATACCGCTTGCGGACGGGGGTGAGCTGGTACGAGTCCAAGACAAGCATCATTCGCGAGGCGATACGAAGTTACCTGGCCAATCCCATCCACATCCTTCACCCAACTGCGTAACTCCTAAACAAATAATATGGCTACCATCCGTTTGTACGAAACACCCGGCAAAAACTGGTTTGGTGCCGGCGGCATGTACGACGTGATCTGTGAGTATGCCCTGGCCCACCCCAGCGTGCAGGCCCTGCCCGAGTTTGCCAAGGCCATTGAGGAATCCCTGTGGTATCGCGGGATTAATTTGTACGAACACGGCGATGCGGCCATCAAAGCCTTCACCGAGGCGGTGGGCGACCTGGTGCGCTACATTGACTCCCCGGAGGGCAAGGCCCGTTGGGGTGAGCGTCATCCGGTCATCCTGGAGGGGGTTCAAGCGCTTTACGACCTGCTCCTCAACTATGACCCCGAGCGGTACAGGTGAGGCTTGCTGGAGGGGGGCATTTGGTACGGCCTACCACCACTTGCATAGGTTCGTAAGCGGCTAGCCGAGTGCTTTAGTACCAAACAGCCAGGGCCTGCGGGCCCAGAGCAGCGCCGGTGAGATCGCCCGGCTGATCCTGGGCTTCATCCCCATCGTGGGCGATGCCGTGGACGGCCTGGAGCAGCTCTACAACGCCGCCACCGGCAGGCAGGTAGACCCCGTTTTGGCGGTGCTCTCGGCGGCAGGGCTGGCGTTAGACCTGGGCACCGGCGGGGTGGGGGACGTGACCGCTGGGGTCAAGGCCGCCTACCGCGTCAGCCTGGCCATCAGCCGGCAGGGCGGGGGCCTGGTGGCCCTGGTCATCCGCGAACAGTTCGTCCAGTTCACCCGCGGGCGGCTCTCGCCGCAGGCGCTGGTGGACGGCCTGCGGCAGCGGTTCGGCAGGGTTGTGGAAATCGTTCGAGCACCGGGTTGCCGGTTTGGACCGCTTGGGCTAGGCTGCGTCGTCCTATATGACAAGACAGCAACTGCCGTTAGGGCGAGGGAAAGCCTGCAACCTGATACTGCACTCCGCAAGGTGGATGTGGGCTTGGGAGATGCGAGGCGGTCAAATTTTTCTGAAGCCTGCTACTTGGGAGCTGTTTCGAAGGGGGCTAAGCACCACAGTTTGGCAGAACTTTCTCTACTTGTCGTAGGACTAACGGAAAGCCAGATAACGGTTCAGTCCAGTAATGGCTGTCTATACACTAGGTTTAACAAGGCTATTCAAGGAACATTCAGAAGCAAATTTGCAGCAAAAGGAATTCCCCAATCTGAACTTGATGATGCAGCTCCACACCACATAGTTCCGATGAACGCCACTAAAGCTTTTGCGGCTTGTGACGATGGAGGATTTGATAACTGCTCGGAAGCACGTAGAATTCTGGCGAAGGCCGGAGTGAGTGTTAACGAAGCGTCTAACGGTGTATTACTCCCTTGGAAGAGGGGAGAACTCAGGATATTCGACACCAAATATCCCAATGCAACAGAACATAGTGGCATGCATACAAAAGTATATTTTAGGAATGTTTACGATAGGTTATCGGAACTGGATCGCCGGTTCGGTAGCAATCCTGACCGCCTCTCCAGGGAAGTTCGCAAAGAGCTACAAAAGATTGCAGATGAGCTACTAGCAGGTACTTTCCCAACGAGGTAATCCCGAAGTATGAGAGTTTATGCCATAAGCAGCGGCTTGCGAGACTCTGATAGTTGCCTTTGGCCTACCTTAGGTCTTGGCTCCAGGACTCATGAGGTAATGGATCTGATACGAGCGTCCTTTGAATCAGGTGGCTCTAGCTTAGCCGACCACTGGGCTAGGGAGAACTGGGAGATTCCAGCCGTGGTATTTAACTACGACAATCACCCGAAGGATACTCCACCTGCTAACTTTGATTACTGCCATCCCGTGAGCTCTCTCATCATGGATGAGTATGTCTTTCAACTTTTTGATGACTGCCTTTACGGCTCTGGGGAACTGCTACCGCTAAAGTCTACTGGCGACAGTCCATACTACTTGTTTAACTGCACAAAGGTCATTGACGTGTTGGATACTAAGAGGGGACACTACAACTGGCTTTCTGGTTACAGGGGCAAAGTAGCATCTGCGGCATATGTTCTTGCTTTCAAAAAATTGCCCGCTGGGCTGGACTTGTTCCGCGTTCCGCAACTCAGCAAAATGCTATTTGCCAGCGAGGAATTCTCAATCCGAATTAGAGAAGAGGGGCAGTGTAACAAGCGGCTAAGGAGCAATGTTAGGTGTGATCTAGTGTGGGATAGTGACGACCCCACTTACTGGGATGAGCGGTATCCGCCAGAACAGTGGGAGAGAGTCAAAAAGCTCAAGCACTCTACATAAGTCGAGATCATTCTCTGAAATGTTCCACATGTTTCATCTACTATTGATGAGCTGTTAACCCCAGCCAGGCCAAAGCCTTCGCCGCCAACTTCAACGCGAGGGGTTTTGTGCGTAAAATCTCGGAGGAGCTGATGTTATCGCAGGTTGATTTCGTCATCGTGGAGACGCTGTACATCCCGGAGGCGCAGAAGGCTGTGGTGGAGGCGCTGATAAACGAACTCCCACCAGACCAGAGGAACCGTATCCGCATACTGCGATAGCCCTGATAATAATAAATATGGCTACCATCATTCTGTACGAAAATGGCCCTGGTTGGTTCGGGGCTGGCGGCATCTACGATGTGATCTGCGAGTATGCCCTGGCCCACCCCAGCGTGCAGGCCCTACCCGAGTTTGCCAAGGCCGTTGAGGAATCCCTGTGGTATCGCGGGATTAATTTGTACGAATACGGCGATGCGGCCATCAAAGCCTTCACCGAGGCGGTGGGCGACCTGGTGCGCTACATTGCCTCCCCGGAGGGCAAGGCCCGTTGGGGTGAGCGTCATCCGGTCATTCTGGAGCGGGTTCAGATGCTCTACGACCTGCTCCTCAACTATGACCCCGAGCGGTACAGGTGAGGCTTGCTGGAGGGGGGCATTGGGCAGCAGCGACGAATGCACCTGTCCCATTGAAAGGGATGGTTTGGAGCATTGAAGAGGCACAACCCATCATCATAGATTTGGTGAGAACCGTATAATCGGCGTGTAGATAAAAGGAGCCCTGCTATGGATCGAGTCCAACGCCTTCGCACCGTGGTCGCTGCTGCGCAAAAGCACCCCGTTTACGCCCAAAAACTCAGTAACGTAGATGTCCAGAGCCTGACCCCCGAACGCATCACCAGCCTGCCCCTCACTACCCGTCAGGAGTGGCTGGCCTATATCCAGTCGAACCCCCAGCCCCCCAAAGGCGCGGCCCTGATGCACCTGACCCCGAGCCCGGCCATCGGCTGGATGCCCGAGTACCTCTCCGCCGAGGACGTGGAGTACCAGGCCCAGGCCTTATCGGCCCAGATGCAGCGCCTGGGGGTGGCCGGAAAGAAAGCCCTGGTGGCTTTTGGCTACCACATTTTTGCCGGGGGTTGGCTGTTTCACGAGGCCCTGCAACGGGCCGGTGCGATGGTTTTGCCACATGGCCCTGGTGAGGCCGAGCGCATCGTGCAGCTACAGCAACAGTACGGCTTCGAGATTCTAGTCTCTAACCCCAGCTTTGCCATGAAAATTGCCCAGGCCGGGGGCCGGTTTGAGCTTTTGATGGCTGGTGGCGAACCCTTTACCTCGGTACCGGGCTACCGCGAGAAGCTCGAGCAGGCCATCGGCGGGGTTGCGGTTGACGCCTACGGCACCTCGGAGCTGGGGGTGGTAGCCGGGGAGGGACTGGAAAAAAACGGGCTGTGGGAAATCCCCGAGATGGCCATTATCGAGGTGCTCGACCCCGAGACCCTCGAGCCCACCCCGGAGGGCGAAAAAGGGGAGATGGTGGTGACCTCGCTCTCGCGCACCCTGATGCCCATGATCCGCTTCCGCACCGGCGACCTGGCGGTGGTATCGCGCCCCGAGGGGCGGCTCTGCCTGCCCAGGGGGGTGATTGGGCGCACCGACCTGATGGTTAAGGTGAAGGGGGTTAAGCTCTATCCCACCGAACTGGCCCCCCTGCTCATGGCCTTTGGCATTGACCCCCGTGGCGGAGCCCAACTGGTGGTGGAAACCAAAGAAGGTGGCACCGACAAGCTCACGCTGCGCATCAAGGCCGAGGCGGTGCCGCCCCAGCTCGGCCCGGCCTTGCAGCAGGCCACCGGCATCCGCCTGGACGAGATTCAGGCCGACCCGGCCCTGGAAGGGCCGCCCCTGGTGGATAAGCGCTACTAAAAATCTCTTCCGAAAGCCCCTCCCAGTAAGGCAGATCTGGGAGGGGAGTGCCTTGGGGCTTGGCTGGAAGGGTCACGGTAGGTTTTTCTACAATGTTTGTCCGTATTCCAAACTATCTTCATAAGTAACAACCTGGTTGCGTCTGGAAGGTGGAAGTGTAAGATGTTGGCGACAGTCGGTCGGGCGGCAAGGGCTTTACCAAGCCTCGTGAAGATAGGCACAAGCTCGACCACCCTTAGTAGCAGAGGAGGCGCATGTCACCGATAAGTGAGTATCAGGCTTTACTGGTGTACCTGGCTGTTGCCGTCGGCATTGCCGTGCTGGCAACCGTGGTGGGGGCCCTCTTAGGCCCTAAAAAGGGTGGGCGTTTCAAGCTGATGCCCTATGAGTCGGGCAACGACCCTGCCGGGGAGGTCAAGCGCTTCCCGGTGCACTTCTACGCGGTGGCGATGCTTTTCATCATCTTCGATGTGGAGGTGGCCTTTTTGTGGCCCTACGCGGTGAGCGCCGGCACCGTGGGTGTGGTGGGCTTTGTGGGCCTGCTGGTCTTTACGCTTTTGTTGTTCGTGGGTTTTTTGTACGAGTGGTACAAGGGCGTGATGAAATGGCACTAGCGCGCCCGGCCCAAAGGGGGTTTTGAATGGCAACCATTGCAGACCTATTCACAAAAGATGTGCAGGAGCTGGAAAACGAGGGGGTTTTGTTCACCACCCTCGAGAAGCTCATCGCCTGGGGGCGCTCGAATAGCCTGTGGCCGGCGACCTTTGGTCTGGCCTGCTGTGCCATCGAGATGATGGCCTCGACCGACGCCCGCAACGACCTATCTCGTTTTGGCTCCGAGGTCTTCCGGGCCTCACCCCGCCAGGCCGATGTGATGATTGTGGCCGGGCGGCTCTCCAAAAAAATGGCCCCGGTGATGCGTCGGGTCTACGATCAGATGCCCGACCCCAAATGGGTCATCTCGATGGGGGCCTGCGCCTCCTCGGGGGGGATGTTCAACAACTACGCCATCGTGCAGAACGTGGACAGCGTGGTGCCGGTGGATGTGTTTGTGCCGGGCTGCCCGCCCCGGCCCGAGGCCCTCATCTATGCGGTGATGCAGCTTCAGAAAAAAATCCAGGGTAAGGCCCGCGACGACCAGGGTCGCAAGCTGCCCAAGGTGGAGGCCTGGAAGCGCTAGGCGCTCGAGGTGGACATGCAAAAGCTGACCGAGCTAAAAAAACAGGCTCAAGCCAACGGTTGGGCCATCGAGGAGGCCCACGGCAACACCTGGGTGGTGGTGCCCCGCGGCGAGTTCAAAGCCTTGTTGGCCCAGCTCAAAAGCCAGGGCTGGAACTACCTGGCCGACGTGGTGGGCATTGACTACCTGAAATACCCCCAACCCAAACCGGAACGTTTCTGCGTGGTCTACGAACTGGTCTCGCTGCCGGGCTACCAGGGGGGCGATGGCAGCCGGGTCTTTATCCGGGTGTATGTGCCTGAGGCCAGCCCCAGCCTGCCCAGCCTGACCGACCTGTGGATGGGGGCCGACTACCTCGAGCGCGAGGTGTTCGACCTGCTGGGCATCCGCTTCGAGGGCCACCCCGACCTGCGCAAAATCCTGACCCCCGAAGACCTGGAAGGCCACCCCCTGCGCAAGGACTTCCCCCTGGGCGAGACCCCTACGCTGTTCAAAGAGGGGCGCTTCATTGACCCCGACGCCTTCCGGGCTGGCCTGTCCGGCGATAAAAGCGGCATGACCGGCTGGCGGGGCGGTACCCGCAAGGGCTACCAGGACGTGGCCGCTGAGGTGCAGAAGGTTGTGAAGGGAGGCAACTGATGGTGCGCGACCCGCAAAAGCTACACAGCCCCTCGGTGGAGGCCTACGACATCGCCGATGCGCCGGAGCTGAAGTCCGAGGTCATGACCCTCAACGTGGGGCCCCAGCACCCCTCGACCCACGGGGTGCTGCGGGTGGTGGTGGATCTTTCGGGGGAGCAGATTCTGCGCCTGACCCCCCATATCGGCTACCTCCATACCGGCTTCGAGAAGAACATGGAGTACCGCACCTACACCCAGTGCATCACCTACACCCCCCGCATGGACTACCTGCACAGCTTCAGCCACGACCTGGCCTATGCCCTGAGCGTGGAAAAGCTGGTGGGGGCGCAGGTTCCCCCCAGGGCCCAGGCTATCCGGGTGATGCTCAACGAGCTGTCCCGCATCGCCTCGCACCTGGTCTTCCTGGGGACGGGCTTGCTGGACTTTGGCGCGCTGACGCCGTTCTTCTACGCCTTCCGCGAGCGTGAGGCGGTGCTCGACCTCTTCGAGTGGGTTTCGGGGCAGCGCTTCCACCACAACTACATCCGGATTGGCGGCCTCAAGGAAGACCTGCCGCCGGAGTTTTTGGGCGAGGTGAAGAAGTTTATCGCGCAGATGCCGGCCCGGATTGACGAGTACGAGGCTTTGTTCCGGGAAAGCCCCATCTTCTACGAGCGGGCTCGAGGTGTCTCGGTGATACCGGCCGAGGCCGCCATCAACCTTTCCCTCACCGGCGGTAGCCTGCGGGCCTCGGGGGTCAACTACGACGTGCGCAAGGCCTACCCCTACGCGGGCTACGAGACCTACGACTTCGACGTACCGGTGCTGACGGGGGGCGACATCTTCGACCGGATGGTGATCCGCATCCTGGAGATGCGCGAGTCGGTCAAGATTATCCGGCAGGCCGTAGAGCGGCTCGAGGCCCTAGGGCCGGGCCCCATCCGCGACCCCAACCCGCAGATCTCGCTGCCGCCGCGCCACCTGCTGGAAACCTCGATGGAGGCGGTAATCTACCACTTCAAACTGGTCACCGAGGGCTTCCACCCGGCCCTGGGTGAGGTCTACGTGCCCACCGAGAGCGCCCGTGGTGAGCTGGGTTACTACATCGTTTCCGACGGGGGTTCCATGCCCTACCGGGTCAAGGTACGTTCGCCCAGCTTCGTAAACCTGCAAAGCCTGCCCTATGCCTGCAAGGGCGTTCAGATGGCAGATATGGTTGCGGTAATCGCTTCTCTGGACCCGGTAATGGGGGATGTGGATCGGTGAGTTTCTTAACGGGGGTCTGGCTGGCCCAGACGCCCAGTGATGCGGAGGCCTATGGGATTTTTCGACGATAAGCAAGACTGGTTAAGCGAGGTATTCGCGCAGTATCCCGACCGGCGGGCGGCCCTTATGCCCATGCTCCGGCGGGTACAACAGGACGAGGGCTGGATCTCCCCCGAACGCCAGGAGGAGATCGCCCGAATCCTAGGTACGACACCGACCGAGGTGGCCGGGGTGATGAGCTTTTACAGTTACTACCAGGCCCTGCCCACCGGCAAGTACCACCTGCAGGTGTGCGCTACCCTGAGCTGCGCCATTGGCGGGGCCGACGAGCTGTGGGACGAGCTGGTGCAGGAGCTGGGCATCCTGCGCGGGGAGGTGACCCCCGACGGGCTCTTCAGCATTCAGAAGGTGGAGTGCCTGGGCTCCTGCCACACCGCGCCGGTGATCCAGGTCAACGACGAGCCCTACGTGGAGTGCGTGACCAAGGCCCGGCTGCGAGCGCTCCTGCAGGGCTTGCGGGAAGGGAAGAAGCTCGAGGAAATCGTGTTGCCCGGCAAGGTGGGGCACGAGGTACACGTGCGTGGGGAGGAGGTGGGCGCATGACCGGCCCCATCGTGAGCGGGAAAGACCCCCGTTTCGAGAAGACCCTTTACAAACACGTGGGCCAGCCCAACTCCTGGACGCTCAGCTATTACCTGGCCCACGGCGGCTATCAGGCCATCCGCAAGGCCATCGCCCAGGGCCAGGACTGGGTGATTGAGGAGGTCAAGAAGTCCGGCCTGCGCGGGCGCGGTGGCGCGGGCTTCCCCACCGGGCTCAAATGGAGCTTTATGCCCAAAAACACCGGCAAGCAGCACTACATCGTCTGCAACGCCGATGAGTCGGAGCCGGGCTCCTTCAAAGACCGCTACCTGATGGAAGACGACCCCCACCAGCTCATCGAGGGCATGATGATTGCGGGGGTGGCGATTCAGGCCAGCAAGGGCTACATCTACATCCGCGGCGAGTACCGCCGGGCCTACGACCGGCTTATCGCGGCGATTCGCGAGGCCTATGCGGCGGGTTACCTGGGCCAGAACGTAATGGGAACCGGCTTCAGCTTCGACCTGTACGTGCACCGGGGGGCTGGGGCCTACATCTGCGGCGAGGAGACCGCCCTGATGAACTCCCTCGAGGGCCTGCGGGCCAACCCCCGCATGAAGCCCCCTTTCCCGGCCCAGGCCGGCCTGTGGGGAATGCCCACCACCATCAACAACGTCGAGTCGCTCTGCTCGGCGGTGCACATCGTCGAGCGCGGGGCCGACTGGTTCGCCAGCATGGGCACCGAAAAGTCCAAGGGCCACAAGCTCTTCCAGGTCTCGGGTCCCTTCAAACGTCCCGGCGTGTACGAGCTACCCCTGGGCACCACCTTCCGCGAACTGCTCTTCGACTGGGCTGGGGGCCCCACCGAGCCCATCCAGGCCATTATTCCGGGGGGCTCTTCCTGCCCGCCTTTGCCCTGGAACGACGAAATCCTCGATACCCCCATGGACTACGAGTCCATCAGCGCTAAAGGCTCGCTGCTGGGCACCGGGGGGGTGATCGGCATTCCGGCCAGCATGAGCATGGTGGATGCTATGTGGAACGTGACCCGCTTCTACGGCCACGAGTCCTGCGGCAAGTGCACCCCCTGTCGCGAGGGGGTCTCGGGGTGGATGGTGAGCCTGTTCGAGAAAATTGGAACCGGACAGGGTCAGAAAGGCGATGTGGAGCTTTTGGAGAGCATGCTCGACCAGATCGAGGGCCGCAGCTTCTGCGCGCTGGCCGATGCAGCCTGCTGGCCGGTGCGCGGCAGCCTCAAGCACTT
Source organism: Meiothermus sp. (assembly GCF_026004075.1). Taxonomy (NCBI): domain Bacteria; kingdom Thermotogati; phylum Deinococcota; class Deinococci; order Thermales; family Thermaceae; genus Meiothermus; species Meiothermus sp. The sequence continues at coordinate 997,270 of NZ_BPIK01000001.1, forward strand.
CCGCCATCAGTTCGTGGAGGCTGTGGAACAGGGCAAACCGGTGGAGCGCCTGGGAAGCCGCTGGGGGTGAGGTAGGAAATGGCCAAGGTAACCATTAACGACAGAACCATAGAGGTACCGAACGGCACCTCGGTGATGGATGCCATCTTCCACGCTGGCTACGACGTGCCCTTGTTCTGTGCCGAAAAGCACCTCTCGCCCATTGGGGCCTGCCGGATGTGCCTGGTTAAGACCGGCAGCCCGCGCAAAGGGCCGGACGGCAACTTCATCATGGAGGATGGGCAGCCCAAAATTTTCTGGATGCCCAAGCTGGCGGCGGCCTGCATCACCGCGGTAACCGACGGGATGGTGGTGGACACCCTCTCCGATGAGGTGAAGCACGCCCAGTCGGGGATGGTGGAGCTGACCCTGCTCAACCACCCGCTCGACTGCCCCACCTGCGACAAGGGCGGGGCCTGCGAGCTGCAGGATCGCAGCTATGAGTACGGCCTGGTGGAGAAGTTCTACCAGCCCGACCCCATGGAGCTGCCCATGTACACCCGCTTCGAGATGACCCGGCGGCACGTGGACAAGCACCATCCGCTCTCGCCCTTCATCGTGCTCGACCGCGAGCGCTGCATCCACTGCAAGCGCTGCGTGCGCTACTTCGAGGAGATTCCGGGCGACGAGGTGCTCGACTTTATCGAGCGGGGGGTGCACACCTTTATCAACAGCGAGGACGACGGTCTGCCCTCCAACTTCACCGGCAACATCGTGGACATCTGCCCGGTGGGGGCTCTGCTCGACCAGACCGCGCGCTTCCGGGCCCGCAACTGGGAGTACGACGCCACCGAGACCACCTCGATGGACGACGCCTGTGGAGCGGCCATTACCGTGGACACCCGGAGCGGGCTGCTCGAGCGCATCCGGGCCGCCGAGCGCCGCGAGGTGAACGAGGTCTGGATCTCCGACGCGGCCCGCTTCGGCCACGAATGGGTGAACGAAAACCGCGTGCGTTCGCCGCTGGTTCGCAAGGACGGAAAGCTGGTAGAGACCACCTGGGAGGAGGCCCTCGAGGCCATCCGCAAGGGCTTGAGCGGCGTGGCCAAATCGGACATCGGCGTGTATCTGGCGGGCAGCAGCACCCTCGAGGAGGGTCTGGCGGCCCTCGAGCTTGCCCAGGCCCTGGGTACGCCGCACCGCGACTTCCAGGGCCGCACCGCCTACCCGGTAACCGGCTTTACCCCGGCCAGCTTCGATGAGCTGCTGGACGCCGAGTTTGTGCTGGTGCTGGGCGAGCCCACCGAGGAGGCCCCCACCCTGCACCTCAGGCTCTCGGAGTACAGCCGCGGCCTCAAACCAGCCGGCAAACTGAACCACGGCACCCCCTTCGCCGACCTCAACATCAAGGAGCGGATGCCCCGCCTGACCCACAAGCTGGCCCTCTTCAGCGCCTACCCCAGCAACACCGCCAAGTGGGCTGGGGCCAGCGGCGTGCATGCACCGGGGGCCGAGGCGGCCCTGCTGGCGGCCCTGCTGAATCAGGGCGAAGCTCCGGCGGGCCTGGCCGAGGCGGTGGCCTGGGTCAGGGAGCGTCTGGCGAAGAGCCAGCGGGTGGTGCTGGTGCTGGGGGCCGGGGTGCTCAACCGGCCCGAGGCGGCCATCAAGGCCAAGCAACTCGCCGAACGCACCGGCGCCAAGGTGATGTGCATGACCCCGGCGGCCAACGCGCGGGGTCTGGAGGCGCTGGGCTTCTTCCCCGGCAAGGGCGGCGCGGGCTGGATCGAGGCCGGCCCCAAAGCGGTCTACTACGCCTACCTGCCCACCCTGGCCCAGCTCAAAGCGGCTTCCTTTCGCATCCTGCACCTCTCGCACCGGCACCCGCTGGCCGAGCAGTACGCCGATGTAATCCTGCCCAACCAGACCCCATACGAAAAGCGCGGCCATACCCTGAACCTCGAGGGCCGGGTGCTGCCTTTGGAGCCCGCGGCCATCAACAACGGCGAAGCCGACGGGGCGGTGGCGGCGCTGGCGGTGCTGGCCGAGGCTCTGGGGGTCAGTACCCCGGTTCGGCTGGTGCGCCAGGCCACCCGCCTGTTGGTCGAAAAGCACAAACTGCCGGCGGCGCTCGAGCGCTGGCTACCCAAAGGTACCGGCTGGGCGGCCTCGGAGTCCGATACTACCCAGGGAACCCTCTACCTGCGCCCGACCATGTGGCGGCGTGAGCAGATGGTGGGGGCGGTGACCAGAGCGGTGGAGGTCAGGCTGGAGATGAGCCCGGCTACGGCCCGCGCACAGGGCCTGGCCGACGGCTATCAGGTAGAACTCGAGCTGCCCGGTGGACGGGAGCGCCTCGAGGTCAAGACTGTGGCGGGGCTGCCCGATGGCGTGATGTACATGCCGGCGCTGGGGGCCTGGGCGGGCCGCAGCGTGGAGGCCAAAATTCTGGTAGGAGGTGCCGCATGAACCAGACTCAACGGAAGCACCCGCGCATGGGGTGCCTCTACACGCGCCTGGCTTTTGGCGCGCCGCTCCTGGCTGGCCTGGCGCTGGCCGCCGAGGCCACCCCTGCGGCCAGCTCGAGCGCCACCGACCCCTTGTGGATGGTGGGCCTCAAGGCCTTTCTGGTCATCTTTGGCCTGCTGACCGCCTTTGCCTACATGACCCTGATCGAGCGGCGCCTGCTGGCCCGCATCCAGATCCGCCAGGGGCCCAACCGGGTGGGGCCCGATGGCCTGCTGCAACCCCTGGCCGACGCCATCAAGTCCATCTTCAAAGAAGACCTGGTGGTTGCCAGGGCCGACAAAGTGGTCTTCGTGCTGGCCCCTATGATCTCCGTCACCTTTGCGGTGCTCACCTTTGGCCTGATCCCTTTTGGCCCCAAGGACGCCTTCTTTGGCTACGACCCCTGGGTGATCGACCTGGACGTGGGCATCCTGTACGTGTTCGCGGTTTCGGAGATCGCCATCTACGGCATCTTTTTGGCGGGCTGGGCCTCCAACTCCAAGTACTCCCTGCTGGGTTCGCTGCGCTCCTCGGCCTCGCTCATCTCCTACGAGCTGGCCCTGGGCATCAGCCTCCTGGCCCCGGTCTTGCTGGTGGGCTCCCTGAACCTGCGGGAGATTGTCGAGTGGCAGCACCAAAATGGCTGGTTGGTGCTGTATGCGCTCCCGGCTTTCGCCATCTTCCTCCTCACCAGCATGGCCGAAGCGGCCCGCACCCCCTTCGACCTGCCCGAGGCCGAACAGGAGCTGGTGGGGGGCTACAACACTGAGTACAGCTCCATCAAATGGGCCCTGTTCCAGATGGCCGAGTACATCCACCTGATTACCGCCTCGGCCCTGATTCCCACGCTCTTCCTGGGCGGCTGGCGGATGCCCGGCTTCATGGAGCAGATTCCCCTCATCGGCGGCCTGTTCGCCCTGCCCTACCTCTGGATGTTCGTCAAAATCGCGCTGTTCCTGTTCTTCTTCATCTGGGTGCGGGGGACTCTTTTCCGCTTGCGCTACGACCAGCTCATGGTCTTTAGCTGGGGTCGTCTCTTCCCGCTGGCCCTGGCCTGGTTTCTGCTGTCGGCAATGGTGGTGGCCTTCAAGTGGCCGGTTGCGGTGCTGGGCTGGCTCTCCTTGCTCAGCCTGGTGGTCTTCTCGGCCTATGTGATTCTCACGGCTAAGCCCAAGCCCCGGGCCCTGCCGCGCATGGGCGCGGGTGACTAGTATCGTGAAAGGAGTGAATCTGTGAGCATTGCTGCGCTGGCGCAAAGCATGGGTATAACCCTGAAGGCGCTGTTTTCCAAACCGGTGACCATTCCCTATCCGGATGCCCCCGTGCCCCTGAAGCCCCGCTTCCACGGGCGGCACGTGCTGACCCGTCATCCCAACGGCCTCGAAAAGTGCATTGGCTGCTCGCTTTGCGCAGCGGCCTGCCCGGCCTACGCCATCTACGTAGAAGCCGCCGAGAACGACCCCCAGAACCCCGTGAGCGCAGGAGAGCGGTACGCCAGGGTCTACGAGATCAACATGCTGCGCTGCATCTTCTGCGGCTTGTGTGAGGAGGCCTGCCCCACCGGCGCGGTGGTGATGGGCTACGACTTCGAGATGGCCGACTACCGCTACTCCGACTTTGTTTACGGCAAGGAGGACATGCTGGTCGAAGTTGAGGGCACCAAGCCCCAGCGCCGCGAGGCGGCCTACACCGGCAAGCCGGTCAAGCGGGGTTACAGCGTGCCTTACGTGCGAGCCGAACTCGAGGGCTTCAAGCCGCCCAAGTAGGGCATTGGGGGGCTCGAGTCCAAAAGGCAGGTGTTCCCCAACACACATTGCTGGGGGTAAAATCGCTCGGATTATGTGCGACCCTGAAGGTTCCTGCCCATCCCTAGCTCTCTGGAGGAATCAATGAGTATCGGATTATGGGAAATTCTTGCGCTACTGCTCCTGGTCGGTAGTGGCCTGGCCGTGGTGCGGCTACAAAACGCGGTTCACGCAGCCCTGGCGCTGATTGCCAACTTCCTGGTGGTGGCCGGTGTGTACGTGGCGCTCGAGGCCCGCTTTGTGGCCATGATCCAGATTATCGTCTACGCCGGGGCCATCGTGGTGCTCTTTTTGTTCGTTATCATGCTGCTCTCGGCGGCCAGCGCCAACGTGGGCCAGGATCTGCTGCCCCGGCTCTCCTGGGTGGCTGCGCTCGGGGCTCTGGGTCTGGCCGGCGTACTCACCTATACCGTAACCCGCTTTCAGCCGCCCGCCGATGTACCGGCCCTGGGGGGTGGCCTGCCCCAGGCCCTGGGGCCCCTGCTCTACGACCCGGAGAAATGGCTCTACGCCCTGCTGGCCGTGGGCTTCTTGCTGTTGGTGGCTACGGTGGCAGCGGTGGTGCTCATCGAGCCGGAGCGGATTGTTTCGGCGACCAGCCACCCGGCCCATCCCCGGCAGGATCAAAAGCCCAGCCCTACCGTCGGGCAGCAAAACGACGAGAAGGCGGTGGTCAAGCGATGATCTGGCTCGTGGCTTCGGCCCTGCTGTTTTCGATTGGCGCTTACGGTGCCTTGACCCGGCGCACCGCCATCCTGATGTTTTTGTCCATCGAACTGATGCTCAACGCCGCTGCGCTCGCGCTCATCAGCTTCTCCAAGCTCCTGGGTAGCCTGGATGCCCAGGTGGTGGTGCTCTTCATCATCGCCATTGCCGCCGCCGAGGTAGCGGTAGGCCTCGGTCTGATTGTGGCCATCTTCCGTCGCCGCGAGACCACTGGCGTTGACGAGCTCAGGCAACTGAGGGGGTAAACCGTGCAAGAGACCTTTCTTCTACCCCTGATTATCGCACTGCCCCTCCTGGGGTTCGTGCTTCTGGGACTCTTTGGTAAGCGAATTGGCGAGCCGGCAGCGGGCTGGCTGGCCTCCTTGCTGGTGCTGGGCAGCTTCCTTTTGGGCCTGGTCTTGCTGTTGCAGGGTGGGGCCCGCTGGGCGCTCCCGGACTGGCTACCGGGCATCCCCTTCAGCCTCAACCTCGACAACCTCTCGGGCGTGATGCTGATGGTGGTGGCCGGGGTGGGTTTCTTAATCCACGTATGGGCCATCGGCTACATGCACGGCGACCCTGGTTACAGCCGCTTCTTCAGCTACTTCAACCTGTTCATTGCGGCCATGCTGGTGCTCATCCTGGGCGATAGCCTACCGGTGGTCTTTATCGGCTGGGAGGGGGTGGGACTGGCCTCGTACCTGCTGATCGGCTTCTGGTACCACGAGCGCCTCAACGCCGACTCAGCCCGCAAAGCCTTCATCGTCAACCGCATCGGTGACCTGGGCTTTTTGCTGGCCATGGGCCTGCTCTGGAGCATGTTCGGCACCCTTTCGATCAGCGAGCTGGTCGAGAAGGTGGAGGCTGGGGGGTATAGCTTTACCACCCTGACTCTGGCTGGCTTCTTCCTGCTGGTGGGGGCTATCGGCAAGAGTGCCCAGGTGCCCCTGATGGTCTGGCTGCCCGACGCCATGGCAGGCCCCACGCCGGTCTCGGCCCTGATTCACGCGGCCACCATGGTCACGGCGGGGGTTTATCTGCTGGTGAGGCACGCCTTTATCCTGCACGGCGATAGCTTCCTGTCGGGCCTGATTGTAGTCATTGGTCTCCTAACGGCCTTTTACGGGGCGCTGTGCTCGCTGGGCCAGTGGGACATCAAGCGCATCGTGGCCTACACGACCCTCTCGCAGCTCGGCTTCATGTTCGTGGCGGTGGGGGTAGGGGCCTACTGGGTGGCCATCTTCCACATCGTGACCCATGCTTTCTTCAAAGCCCTGATGTTCATGACCTCGGGCTCGGTGATTCACGCCCTGGGGGGCGAGCAGGACGTGCGCAAGATGGGCGGTATGCGCAAGTATCTGCCCGCTACCCATCTGCACGGTCTGATTGCCACCTTTGCCTCGGGTGGTCTGGTGCCGCTGGCAGGCTTCTGGTCGAAGGACGCCATCCTGGCCTACTCCTTCGAGTATGGCCCCTGGCTGTGGTTCCTGATGCTGCTGGCCTCGGTGCTGGCCGCGCTCTACTCGATTCGCTGGTATGTGCTGGTTTTCTGGGGCGAGTACCGGGGCAAAGAACACCCCCACGAAAGCCCGGCGGTGATGCTCTGGCCCAACCACGTTCTGATGGGTGGTGCCATTGGTGTGGGCTTTATGGGATTGCCGTACGTGATTGATTACAAGAACTTTATCGAACCCTTCCTGACCAAAGCCATTGGGGAGTTCCCCCACGAAAAACTGCCGGTGCTCACCGAGTGGGTGCTCATCCTCACCTCGGCGGTGGTGGCGATCGCTGCTTTGTGGTGGGGCTTCCGCTTCTTCCAGCAGAAGATGCCAGCCTGGTACGAGCGCTTCCAGGCGGCGGCCTTGCAAGGGTTCTATGTTGATGCTCTATACAACACCCTGTTGGTGAGTCCGGCCAAAGGGTTGGCGGAGCTTTTATTTGAGGCGGATAAGGTTCTTCTGGCAGGTTTTGCTGGCTTGGGCAACCTGATGGGGGGACTGGGAAGCCTATTGGCGAAGCTCGAGACCGGGGCTTTGCGCTTTTACCTGGCCGGGCTGGTGGTCGCCCTGGTGCTCCTGGTGGGCTGGGGGGTGTTGCGATGATTCATCTAGGACTGTGGTTACCCCTCCTGGCGGGTTTGTTGCTCTTTATCGTGCCGAGCCTGGGCCGTACCTTCGCCGTCATCTCGGCGGCGGTGAGCCTGGCGATTGCGGTGGTGCTGTTTGCCGGCTACGGGGGCCAGGGGGTGGCGTACGCCAGCCAGACCCCCTTCCTGCCCGAGGTGGGCGTCTACTATGCAGTGGGGCTGGATGGGGCTGGTTTGCTTTTGTGGATTGCGGTGAGCCTGGTGGTGCTCCTGGGCGTCTGGGTTGCCGACGTACCTGTGCGCTTCCTGGCCCTGGCCCTGATGATGCAGACCGGTTTGCTGGGCATTTTTGCGGCCCAGGATCTGGTGTTCTTCTACGCCTTCTTTGAGGCCACGCTGATCCCAGCGCTCTTGATGCTGTGGTTTTACGGGGGGCCCGACCGCTTGAGGGCCATCTACATCTTTGCCCTGTTTACGCTGGTGGGCTCGCTGCCCATGCTGGCCTCCATCTTTGCGGTGCGCTACCTGGGCGGGGCCGAAAGCTTCCTCTACACTGACCTGGTGGCCCATCCCCTGACCGGGCAGGCCGCGGCCCTGGCGTTCCTGGGCTTTTTGGTTGCCCTGGCCGTCAAAACGCCGCTCTTCCCGCTGCACGCCTGGCTGCCCAGTTTCCACCAACAAAACCACCCCTCCGGCCTGGCCGACGCCATGGGCACCCTGTACAAGGTGGGCGTCTTTGCCCTGTTCAAGTGGGCCATTCCCCTGATGCCCGAGGGTTTCAAAGAGTGGCAGGGCTTGCTGCTCTTTCTGGCTGCTTTTGGGGCTTTGTACGCTGCCTGGCTGGCCTTCAGCGCGCCTGACTGGAAAACCCTGCTGGCCTATGCCGGGGTTTCGCACATGGGCGTTGCGGCCCTGGGACTCTTTAGCGGCAACATGGAAGGCACGGTGGGTGCGCTGTACCTGCTGGGAGCCTCGATGGTGTATGGCTCGGCCATGTTCCTGTTTGTGGGCCTGGTATACAAGCGCACCGGCAGCCTGGACGTTCTCCCGGTGCGTGGCCTGGCCAAGCACACCCCGGCGCTCTATGTGCTGGGGATGTTCTTGCTGATGGCCATGATCGGGCTACCGGGGCTCTCGGGCTTCCCCGGTGAGCTGATGGTGTTGCTGGGGGCCTACCAGGTCTCGCCCTGGCTGACCTTCCTGGCATTCCTGGCGGTGATTGCCGCGGCGGCCTACGCACTCACGGCCTTTCAGAAGCTCTTCCAGGAAACCCCGCAGGCCCAGGCCGTGCCGGATATGGATTCCCGCGAGTGGGGTTTTGCGGCCGTTACGGTGGGGGTGCTGCTGTTGATGGGGCTGTATCCCAAGCTATTTACGGCCTACCTCGAGCCCCTGGGCAAGACTATTGCAGCACTGTTCGGAGGTGCGTCGTGAACTGCCCTCGAGATTGGAACAGGAGAGCGGGTAGAACGATGATGTATGAAGGATGTGGCTCCCCTGTGAACGAGGGAGGTGTGGAATGCTGACTTTGTATATTCTGGTTGGCTTTGCGACCGTACTGTCGCTGCTGGCCTTCCTGATCTCCCGCGAGGCCAACCGCATCGTGACGGTAGCTGCCCTGGTGCTGGCGGGCTTGTTTTGTGTGGTGGACTGGGGCCAGACCGTGGAGGCCTTTGGGGGCCTCTACCGCTTCGATACCCTGGCCCGGGGCCTGACCCTGGTGGCTGTTCTGGGGGGGGTATGGACGCTGTTGCTGGGGCCTGCCAGGAAGTTCGAGTTCCCACTGCTGGTGCTTTTTGCGGTGGCAGGTATGCACATCATGGCCAGCAGCCCCAACCTGGTGGTGCTGGTCATCGCGCTCGAGGTGTTCTCGCTGCCACTCTACGTTCTTGCGACCTGGCAGCGCGACGAGAAAGGTTTTGAGGCAGGTTTGAAATACTTCCTGCTGGGGGCGCTGGGGGCGGCCATCTTCCTCTATGGCATCGCCCTGTACTTCGGGGCAACCGGCAGCTTCATGGTGGGTGCGACCGGCTCGGGGCCGCTTTACATTGCCGGACTGCTCCTGATTATGGCAGCCTTTGCCTTCAAGACTGCCATGGTGCCCTTCCAGTGGTGGTCGCCCGATGTCTACCAGGGCAGCCCCACGGTGGTCACCCTCTTCATGGCTACGGCGGTCAAGGCGGCGGCCTTCGCGGCCATGTTGCGCATCTTCACCCCCGAGGGCCTGGAAGTCTGGGGTATCGGGATGGCCGCGCTGATTGCTCTCAGCACCCTGTTTGGGAACCTGGGGGCCCTTGCCCAAACCGAAGCTAAGCGGCTTTTCGCTTACTCCTCCATTGCCAACGCCGGCTATATCGGGTTGGGACTGCTGGGCCCTACCGGGCAGGCCACCATCCCGTTCTATCTGCTCACCTATGGCCTGGCCACCGGCCTGATCTTTGCGGTGCTTTCGATGATCTCGAACCAAGAAGTGCCGCTCGAGCGCCTGCGGGGCCTGTGGTACCGCAAGCCCTTGCTGGGCGGCGCCCTTGGCCTGGGCATTCTTTCGGTGCTGGGGCTGCCTCCGCTGGCTGGGTTCTGGGCCAAGTACCTGGTTTTCCAGGAGGCGGCCCGGGCCGGTTTCTACGGACTGGTGGTGCTGGCCCTCATCACCTCGGCCATTGGCGCTTACTACTACCTCCGGGTCTTCTTCCTGATTTTCAGCCAGCCCACGCCCGCGCAGGAAGCCGAGGATCGTGAAGCCGAGGCAGCCTTGGCCCAGTTTGGTGGCTCGGAAGCTCCCGGCATTCCGGTTTCGGCGGCCCCAATGGGACTCACCCAGGCTCTGATGGCCCCTGCGGCCCAGACGGGCTTGCCTGCGCTGGGAATGTTAGTGGGAGCCATGGCCCTGCTGGGACTGCTCTCGGTTCTGCCTGGACTGGGCCTGCGAGCTTTCAGCGCGGGCCTGCCCCCGGCGGCAGCGGCTGTAACCATCAGTGCACCTGCGGATGGTTCGACCCTGGCACTGGGTAGCCATACCCTACAGGGGACGGGCAGGCCGGGGGAGACCCTCGAGCTCTTCGACAACGGCGCGGCCCTGGGAACCGTGACGGTGGGCCCCGACGGGCGCTGGAGCTTCGCGCTCCCGGCCCTGACCGCCGGTGCACACACCTACGAGGCTCGTCGCCCCGGGCAGATGTCCGGGGCCAGTGTCCGCGTGACCGCCACGCTTCCAGCAGAACCCGCTTTTACGGGGCCTGCGGATGGGGCCTCGGTTTCGGCCTCGGGCTTCGCCCTCCAGGGTGTGGCCCCGCCCGGCCAGATGGTGGAAATCTTCGAGGACGGTGCCAGCCTGGGCCGGGTCACCGCCGATGCCAACGGCCAGTGGAGCCTGAATGTGCCGCCCCCTCCCAGCGGAACGCGGGTCTACGAGGTGCGGGCCGAAGGGGCCAGCTCCGGGGCCCGCATCACCTTGCAGGTGCCGGAGGCCCAGGCCGGCGCTGCCTGCAGCCTGGACTTTTCCCTCTCGAACCTTCAGGCCGGGGGGGTGGTCTCGAGACCCTTCCGCTTTGGGGGGGTGGGCTCGGCCAGCAGCTATACCGTTCTGATCAAGCGCGGCGATCGGGTGATTGGGCGTAAAGACCTACCCCTCAGCGCTGCTTGTGGCTGGAGCTACCTCTCCGACCCCGGCCCCGGCGAGATCACCTACGAGGTGCGCCCGACGGGCACGCCCGAGACCGAGCCGCCGCTAGCTACCATCACCCTGAAAGTGCAGTAGTGGCGAACTGAGCACTAATCCCCACGCAGGGGAATTGTCTGCCCAAATCCAAAAGAATCTCCAGGGCTATAAGCAATTCTGCCCTGGAGATTCTTGCCTTATTTGCGGGCTTCAACCCGCTGCTTCATCTCGTCTATTAGGGCTGCTATTGCCAGCGTCCGCTGCTCCTTTACGTGCCGCTCGCGCACATTAACCGCGCCAGCCTCGGCTTCTTTGTCGCCTACCACCAGAATCAGGGGGATTTTTTGCAGCTCGGCGTCGCGGATTTTGGCGTTCATGCGTTCGCTGCGGTCGTCAATCTCCACGCGGAGCTTGTTTTTGCGCATCTCGGCGGCTACTTTCTGGGCATACTCCAGATGCCGGTCGGCAATTGGCACAATCACGGCCTGGATGGGGGAGAGCCACAGCGGAAAGTCGCCGGCGGTGTGCTCCAGGTAAAACGCAAAGAAGCGGTCGAAGCTACCCATGATGGCGCGGTGGATCACCACCGGGGTTTCTTTTTCGCCTTTTTCGTTGGTGAACTCGAGGCCAAAGCGCTCGGGCACGATAAAGTCGAGCTGGTTGGTGGCGATGGTGTCCTCCTTGCCCAGCACGCTCCTGATTTGCACGTCGAGCTTGGGGCCGTAGAAGGTGGCCTCACCGATGCCCTCCACATACTTGGCCCCGGTCTCTTCCAGGGCCGCCCGGATGGCCTTGATGGAGTCGCGCCAGTTGTCGTTTTCCTCGCCAAACTTTTCGGGGTTGTTTTCGAAGTCGGGCAGGGAGAGGCGGAACCAGTAGTCCGAGATGCCGAAGTCCTTGTAGACCTCGTCAAAAAGCTGAATGACCCGGATAAACTCCTCGGTGACCTGGGCCCTCGAGCAGTAAATATGCGCGTCGTTCTGGGTGAAGCCCCGCGCCCGCGTTAGGCCCGAGAGGGTGCCCGAAAGCTCGAAGCGGTAGACCGTGCCGAACTCGGCCAGCCTGAGCGGCAGGTCGCGGTAGCTCTTGGGCCGGGCCTTGTAAATCATGTGGTGGTGTGGACAGTTCATGGGCTTGAGGTAGTACTCTTCTCCCTCAATTTCGATGGGGGCGTACATGTCGTCTTTGTAGTAGGGCAGGTGGCCCGAGGTGTAGTAAAGCCGGGCGTTGGCAATGTGCGGCGTATACACATAGTGGTAGCCGTGCTCCTGCTCCTTTTTGTACATGTAGTCTTCCATCTGCTTGCGAATAAAAGCGCCTCGAGGCAGCCAAAGCGGCAGACCCTTGCCGACTTCCTCGCTGATGGTAAACAGATCGAGTTCGGCACCGAGCCTGCGGTGGTCGCGGCGCTTGGCTTCCTCCTGCTGCCAGAGGTAGTGCTCGAGCTCTTCCTTGGTGCGGAAGGCAATACCATAGATGCGCTGGAGCATGGGGCGGCTCGAGTCGCCGCGCCAGTAGGCCCCGGCAATGCCGGTGAGTTTGAAGTGGGGTGGAATGCGGCCCGTGCTGGGCACGTGCGGGCCCCGGCATAGGTCGGTGAAGCCATATGTATCGTCGCCCTGCCTGTAAAAGCTCAGCTCTTCGGACTCAGGCAGATCTTGGATGAGCTCGGTCTTGTAGGGATCCACGCCAGCATATCGCTTGAGGGCTTCCTCGCGTGGAAGTACAAAGCGCTCGAGGGGCAGATCGGCGGCCACAATCCGACGCATTTTCTCCTCGATGATTGGTAGATCCTCCTCGCGAATGGGCTCGGGAGCGTCAATGTCGTAATAGAAGCCGTTTTCAATCACCGGGCCAATCGCCAGCTTGACCTCTTCAGGTCTGTAACCCCGTTCGGTGTATAGCTCCCGTACCGCCTGGGCCATCACGTGGGCCAGGGTGTGGCGGAAAAGCCGGGCGTACTCGGGATCTTTTTCGGTCAGAATCCGCAGTTCGGCCTCGGGCGGTAAGGGCTTGAGTAGGTCGTACAGCTCTCCATTAACAATAGCGCCAATGGCAGCTTTGGCCAGACCGGGGCCAATGGCTTTCGCGGCGTCAGCAGCGGTGGCGCCGGATTGAAGTTCCAGTTTTCGTCCATCGGGAAGCACTACCATAATCACCTCAAAAAAAACCCCGGCCCTTCAACTACGAGCCGGGAGAACCTCAGCTGCCTTGCGGCTAGAAGCTCTCCCCAGGTCTGGTAGTAGGCCGAGACCTCATCTTGTGTAGAAGTGTACGTCTGTAAAGGGGAAGCGTCAAATGTGTTGATCAAACACACTGAAGCAAACGCAGTCTCGAACCCAAAAACTTAATGGTTCCTGGTTGCGTGAAGATATTTACTGAGTATAAATTTAAGAACGAAGCTACTCAACATAAACGGGCAGACAACGGGATTCTTTGAGCTTCGGGCGCGTTTTGAAATATTGTACCGAGTAAAAACTTCGTGCAATATCTTTGGTGAGCACAATCTTGACATTTTGTCAATGGGTTTACAACCATAACTTGATGAGATATCGTTACGCCAAGAGGAAAAGCATGAAAAAGGTGACCGCCCGAATCCTCATCTGGAACGACTAAATTGTCCCATCTCGAGAGGCAATTTTTTACCCGGTGGACGTTACGTCTGCTGGGTTTTTGAGTTAACCCAAGGGACTCTGTACAACCATCGCCTGACCCCGGCCTGAAGGGCTCCCCAGCATTGTTGGTTCTAGCCGTGGGGTCTCTTTTCCACGGGCGAAAGCGCGTTAAGTCTCTAGAGCATCCGGCAGCCCCTTCAAGCCGCGGATAGGAGAAAAGTAGAGCCAGGTAAAAGAAAATATAGCGATGAGCCCGGCAATCAAGGTGGCTTGGCGGATGCCCAACCACTCGGCCAGCAGTCCGCCCAGAATACCCCCCAGCGATCCCAGCCCAATACCCACGAACTGGCTGGTACCACCCACCCGCCCCAGCAGATGGCGGGGGGTTCGGGCCTGGCGAATGCTGACCACATTGACATTGCGCACTACCGTAGAGACGGCTTTTATAAACAAGATGAGGCTGACCAGAAAGGCTGCCACGATGGGTGGGGCCTGAACCAGTGCGAAGGCCACCCCGGTCAGGGAGGAAATTAGTTGCATGCGAATGACAATCCCTCCCATGCCCAGCCAATTGGTGAACCGCGCAGCAGTTAGAGCGCCGACCAGCGCACCCAGCCCCACCACACCAAAAATGACGCCAATCCAGGCCGGCGGTATTTCCAGCACCCGGCTGAGAAACAGAATCTGAAGGCCGGCCAACATGCCGATGTGCAGGTTGAAGGTGGCGCTCGAGAGCACCAGGGCGCGAAGGTAACCGTCCGAAAAGACCAGGCGCAGACCTTCGCCCACCTCGCTCAGCAGGAGCTTAGGGCTGCGCACCTGCTGCGACTCGCTGCTGGGGATGCGCTGAATCAACAAAGCCGAGACCCAGTACAAGAAAGCGTTGAGCAGAACCGTGAGGGGAGCCCCAATGGCTTGAACCAGCAGGCCGGCCACCCCCGGCCCGGCCACCGTGGCAACCTGTCGGCTGCTCTCGAGCTGGCTGTTGGCTGCTATCAGATGCTCGCGCCCGGCGATGCTTGGCACAAAGGCACTTACCGAGAGGTCGAAGAATACCCGTAGCATTCCGTAGGCGAAGGCCACCACCCACAACCACTCAATGCTGAGCCAGCCCAGCCACCCGGCCAGGGGGATGGTGAGCAACAAGAGGCCCCGCCCGTAGTTGGCCCAGGCCATGATTCGTTTGGGAGAGCCCTGATCTATCCACACCCCGGCGAACAAAGTGATTACCAGCCAGGGCAGGGTTTGCAGTGTGGCCAGCAGGCCCATCTGACTTGGGCTGGCGTTCAGGGTGATGGCGGCCAGGAGGGGCAGCGCCACTTCCAGTATCACTGCGCCAAAGGTGACGCTGGTTTGCCCCCACAGGAGGTAGCGGAACTGAACGGGAATACCTTTTGGGGCTTCCATTGCGATCCCGCAAATCATATGCCAATGCGGGCGTTTATCCAAGTTTGGGCTATCAAACGCGTTCGAGCAGCTTCAGACGCCGGCCTGCGTACAGGGCCCAGGCATAGCAGATGGAAGCCACCACCATGGGCCCCACATACCCCACGCGGTCGGCCAGCAAGCCCCCCAGCACTGGCGAGAAGGCCAGCAAGCCCACGATGGTGTTGGAGAGGCCAATGTACGAACTGCGCGCATCGGTAGGGGCCAGGTTCACCAGGTAGGTGGCGGTGCCCACCCCGATGGAGGAGAGATAGGCACCCTGGAGCGCGAAGACCACCCAGAAGGCTGTGTGGGGCAGCAGCAAGGCCAGGATGGGGGTTACTGCGCCCAGTGCCGCACCAATCAGGATCAGGCTGCGTGAGCCATAGCGCCTCGAGACCTGCACCCACAGCAGGTTGGAAAGCACCGAGGAAAGGGTGTAGACCATCAGGTAGGTTCCAATTTCGCCCTTGTGGCCCAGCACCCGCACAGCGTACGCAGCGAAGAAAGGCTCGACCATGCTGGCAATCGCCAGCAACACGCGCACCCTCAAGAATCGCCGGAAGTAAAAGTCGCGAAACGGCAGACCGAGGGAGATGCGCTCGCTGTGGGTTTCTTTGTCGGGGGGTTCGTCAATCAGGCCGAAGAGGTGCCAGCCGTAGGCAAAAGCCAGGGTGCCCAGCGTAAAGAGGATGGCATAGGGGTAGGGAAAAGGCAGGGGCAGATCGAGGATAAGGCGCACCAGGAAACCGGCCCCAAAGGCCAGCAACCCCCCTACCAGGTTGCGAACCGAGAACAGCGCGCTCCGGCGCTCCATGGGAATGGTTTTGCCGATGGTTTCCCAGAAAGGCAGGCTCGAGAACCCGGTAAAAAACCCGTTGAGGGCCAGGCCTACCACAAACACCCACAGGAGCAGGTCGGGGCGCTGGCCCAGGAAAAACCCGCCCAGGGCCACGATGCCCAGGCTGGCTACCCGAAGCAAGGCCATCCGGCGGTAGAGCGCAACCTTGACCGGCAGCCGGGCCACATAGGGGGCGACGAAGACCTGCGGCACCATGGAGCCGGCGTTGAGCAGGGCCGGCATCAGGCCAATGACCCAGTTGGCTGCGCCCAGCTTGGCGGCAAAAGAGGCCAGCACGATGGAGCCGTTGAAGAAAGCGTCGCCCAAGAGCACAAACCAACCATTGAGCATTGCCAAACGGTAATTGCGGTCTTTGAGGTCTAGAATATCGGGCGTGTCGGTCTTGGTCATTCCTACGCTGGGCCCCTTTCACATGCTGCACCCCCGCTACAACGGGGTGACGGTGCTTGAACTGATTCGGGCATACCAGCCCGAGAAGATTTTCCTGGCCTCGTATGGCCCTGAAGAGCTGGCGGCGCAGAGCTGGCGCGACCAGAACGAGCTTCCATTGTTCCACGTTTTGCCCTGGGCCGAAAGTGCAGGCATACCCGTGGAGGCGCTGGACTACCAGGCCCACCTCAAGCTCGAGGCCGAGCGGTTCAAGGAAGCCCTGGGCCAGTATCCCAAAGGGCAGCAGATTTTGAGCCAGGTACAGCCCCTCGAGGACAACCTCAAATGGGTGCTGACGAACCCCCGCACCCCGGAGGATTTTGCCCAGGAATCGGTGTTAGAGGCGTTGCGGGCCTACCACCAGGGCTATGTGCAGGTATTTGGTGAAGGGCCGGCCACCGGCTTTCGGCGGGAGCGCATGGCCCAGGTAGCCCTGCGCCTGGCTTCTCAAGAGGGTTCCCTGGCTGTGCTGGTGGACGTGCTCGAGTATCCCTGGCTGCTCCTGGCTCTTCCAGCAGAGCGGGTTGTGCTGCCGAGCACCCACACCCCTACCGAGCTAGAACGCCAGCGCAGCGTGCTGGATCGGGCCTGGCAACTGAACGAGTCGGACGACTGGGGGGTTCTATTGCAACAACTACAGGAGGTGGAAGGCCCCGAGGCCCTGTACTGCGCGGCCCAGATCTACCTGGCGGCGGGCCAGCCGCAGGATGCCTATCAACTGCTGGAAGAGCTTGTCCACACCGACTTTCAGCACCCAGCCTACCTGCCGGGTTACGCCCTGGCCCGGTATGGGCAGCTCGCCGACTGGGTGGGCCAGCGCGATAAGGCCCTGCGCGCCTATAAGGCCGTACTGGGGCTCTCCTGGGTTCCCCAGGAGGCCCGGGAAATTGCCCTGGCCGGCCAGAAGACCCCCTTTAGGCTCGAGCGATAAAGTTTCTACTCCCTTCGGTCGGCTTGAATCCTTCACCTCTGGCTGCGCATGGCGGTGAAGGATTCAAGCGGAAACGGTATCACTCACTGCCCCAGCCGGCGCAATAGCCGGGGAGCCCAGAACCCCAGCAGCTTCATCTGGCCGGGTTTGGGCGGGCCTTCCAGCAGGGCCACCCCACCTTTTTTGAAGGGGAAAGCCTGGCCTTCCCGGCGGGCGGTGAGAAGCCAGGCGCACAGCTTGCTAATCCAGGGCTCGTGCCCTACCAGGGCCACCGACGACCCCTGAAGGGTCTGGAGTAGTTCCATGCTAGGCTCGGCGGCCAGGTAGGGGGTGACCTCGGTCTCACCTTCCAGCAGCGGCACCAGCAGTTCGGCGGTTTGCACGGCCCGTAGCTTGGGGCTGTGGTAGAGCCGGTCGAGCCGAACCCCCAGGCGTTTTAGCCCCCGAACCACCTCGCTAAACTTCTGGATGCCTTCCTCCGAGAGTGGGCGGGCGTCGTCGGACTGGCCGGGCGCGGCCTCGAGCGCGATGGCATGGCGTATCAGGTAAAGCTCCACGGCTAACCTCGAGGCCCCCATTCTACCAGTAGCTCGCGTCCAAAGGCCTGCTGGAATAGCCTGGCTTGCTTGCGGGTCTCGGTCAGTTCTACCCAGGGTTCTTCCTGGGCCAGAAGGGTTAGGCGCACCTGCTTGCTACCGATTTCCACCTCCAGGCCCTCCACCCGGCCCACCCGGCTGCGCTCGAGGTATTCGCTGATGCGCAGGAGGGTGGCCAGCCGCAACAGGCGCTTGTGGTCGCCATCCTGCAACACCGATTTGTAGGCCCCAGGCCGGGGTTCGCCCTTGCGGTGGTAGCGTACCAGCAGGCCCAGCAAAACCTGCTCGCGATGGGTGAGGCCGGGAATGGCCGCGCTCATCACCAGGTACTCGCCGTGCTTGTGGTGGTCGTAGTAGCCCACGCTCATGCCAATATCGTGCAGCAGGGCAGCCTCGTCCAGGAGCTGCTCCTCGGCCTTACCATAGCCGTGTAGCGGCTCCAAAAGGCGGAACAGCAAGCGACAAAAATGGCGAACCCTGGCGGTATGACCGTATTCTTGGGGGTAGTGGGCAAACAGGTTGCGTATGTAAAACCCCCGCACGTCGCCCAGCAGATGGGGGGTGGGTAGAAATTCGCGGTAGAAAGCGCCCTCCCGTACCCCCTGCCCCGATATCCACAGGCCATCCAGACCGGCTTCCCGCAGCACCGTGCGGTAGACCAGCCCACCGGCCACAATCACGTCGGCGCGGTCGGACTGGAGGCCCTCGAGCTGCCGCCGCTGCTCGAGGGTGCGCTGGGCCAGCAGGGCCACCACCTCCTCGAGCGCCTCGCGGGTCAGAAAGTAGCCGTGCACCAGGTCGAGGGGGTAGTCCATGCGCCGCTGGGCTAGCTTGGCCAGGTTGCGTACCGTGCCGCCCATGGCCACCAGCGGCAGGGGGTTCTGGCGCACCTGGGCCAGCACCTCCTTCATCTCTTTGCGTACAAAACGCTCGAGGTCTTCGATCTCCCCCTTCTTGGGCGGGTTCGACCCCAGAAACATCTCGGTCAGGCGCACCGCACCCAGGGGATAAGCCCGTCCTTCACGGTAAGCCCGCCCCTCCATCAGCGAGAGCTGGGCGCTGCCCCCGCCCAGATCCATCACCCAGGCGTCCTGAAAGTTGAAGGAGTTGGCCACCGCCAGCACCCCGTAGCGGGCCTCGTCCTCGCCGGAAAGCACCTGCACCTGGAGCCCCAACCTGCGCACTTCACGCAAGAACTCCGGGCCGTTTTCCGCGTCGCGGCTGGCGCTGGTGGCAATCACCCTCAGCTCGTCGAGGTCGGTGGCCTGGGCAAAGTCGGCGTAGAGCTTGAGGGCCGACAAAGCCCGCTGAATCCCGCTCTCGCTCAGGCGGCCCTGGGTGGCCAGCCCCTCGCCCAGCCGCACAGTCTCCCGTATCTCGTCTATCAGCCGAAAATGCCTACCCGGCTCGTAGGCATATACCACCAGCCGCGCGGTTCCCGAACCCAGGTCTACGATGCCCAGCCGTTGCACCGCCCCATCGTAGAGGCTAAGCGTTATCGGCTCAAGTTCTGTCAAGGGTAGGGCCATGTATGCGGTGTAATGCGGCCAGGTCAAGAGGGCATCATTCCGCGCTGATGAAGTGGACGGCAACCGAGTTTGGGTTGTCTGACTCCGCGCTTCTCTTCTCTCCCATCGAACGATAAACTCAGGCCAGGGTGAAAAAATCTAAGATCAAAAAGCAAGCATTGCAATTTCCTGACACGGCCCGCCCAGACTTGGAGGCGATGCCCCAAAAGCCTAAAGCCCCTCGCTATGTGGCAACCCAGATAAGCCAGGAAGCGAGCTGGCTTTCCTTCAACCGGCGGGTTTTGGAGCAGACCCGGCGGCCCGATTTTCCGCTGCTGGAGCGGCTGCGTTTTCTGGGGATATGGGCCTCGAACCTCGACGAGTTTTTCTCCGCCCGGATTTCACGGGCTTTTGCCGAGGAGCGGGGAACTTCGGGCTATCGGGAATTGATGAAGGAGGCCCTGGATCAGGCTGAAGAGGCCGGTCGGCTGTACCTCGAGTTCCTCAAGGATCTGGCTGGGCTTGGTATCCACATCCTCGAGCCCTCCCAGCTCACCAAGGCCGAAAAGCAGTATTTCGGGGCCTACCTGGCCGAGGAAGTGGCCCCGCTCACCGATGTGATCCGGCCCGAGGCCATCCCTGAGCTGGCCAGCCAGGCCCTGTACTTTGCGTCGGGTGAAGGGTTGCTCCAGCACCTGATCCGGCTGCCCGAGAGCGTGCCCCGGCTGCTGGAAGTACCCGGACGCGAGGGGGGCTTCGTGCGCCTGGGTGCGCTGGTGCGTATGCGCAGCGACCTGTTTCTGCCCGTCAACCAGAAGCTGCCGCTTTATGAGTTTCGCCTGATCCGCTTGGCCCAGCTGGCCCGCTCCCGCGCCGACTGGGACGAACTACCCGAGGCCCTCGAGGCCCGCCTGGACGGGCAGGTGAGCCACCTCGAGCTCGAGGAAGACTTCCCCCCCTTATGGGCCGAGACCCTCCGGGTGGCCCTGGGACTCGAGCCCTGGGAGGTCTTCCGCATCGCCCCGCCCCTCGACCTGAGCTTTGTGAGCACCATCGTTGCGCGAGGCCCGGCTAGCGAGAAGTTCAAACCCATTACCATTGAAAAACCCAAAGGCTTTGCCAAAGATCCCTTTACCTACCTGAACCGCCGCGACCTGCTGCTGTACCACCCCTTCGAGGACTACGGCGCGGTAGAGGCCTTTGCGCAGATGGCCGCCCAGGACCCCAAGGTGGAGGCCGTGCGGGCCACCCTGTACCGCATTGGCGAGGAGAACGGCATCGCTCAGTCGCTCATTCAGGCGGCCCGGGCCGGGAAGGATGTGGCGGTGCTCCTGGAGGGCCGGGCCCGCTTCGACGAGCTGGCCAACCTCGAGTGGAGCCTGCGCTTCGCCGGGGCGGGGGTGCGGGTGCTGCCCCTGCCCAGCAAAAAGGTGCATGCCAAAGCCCTCTATGTGCGCCGGGCCGGGCAGGCCTATGTGCACCTGGGCACCGGCAACTACAACCCCATCAACGGGCGACTCTACACCGACCTTTCACTCTTTACCGCCCAGCCCGAGCTAACCGCGGACGTGTGGGCCTTTTTCTCGGCCCTCGAGCAGCAGCAAGCCCCGGTGCTGTCTACCTTGCGCACGGGCTCCAGCATCCGCGACCTGCTTGTAGAAAGCATCCAGGCCGAGGCCCACAAGAAGGGCGAGATCATCCTGAAGTTCAACCACCTCACCGACCCGGCCGTTCTCCAGGCTCTGGAGGAGGCGCTTAACCGTGGAGCTAGGGTGCATCTGATTATTCGCAGCACCATTACCACCCTCTGGGAAGGGCTGGAGGTCAAGAGTCTGATAGGGCGCTTTTTGGAACATGCCCGCGTGGCCGCTTTCAAAAACAAGGGTAAGTGGCGGGTCTGGGCCGGTAGCGCCGACGCCATGCCGCGCAACCTCGACCGCCGCTATGAGCTGTTTTTCCCCATCCTGGACGCCCGCGCCAAGCGCAAGGTGCTGGAGATTTTGCAGGCCCAGGTTTTGGACGACCGCAACAGCTTTATCCTGACCCCTAGCGGGCAGGAGCGGCGCTGGGGAGGAAAGCGGGATGGGCAGCGGCTGGGCTGATACCGAGTCTGCAAGTGGGTGATGGATAAAGCACCACCTGCTTGCAGAGCCCTCAGGTGAGGGCAGCTTGGGTTGTGCCCGCGATTACTCGATGGTCTTTGAGGGTTATTCCAGCTAAGCCGTGTTTAGCACAGAGTTTATCGAGGTTTTTCTGGCGCTCCTGGACTCGAGCTGCGTACGACATGTTGGCCCCGTGCATGGCGACTGCCACGCCCCGACCCGGCAACTGAACGAGGGGGTAGCCCGCCGAGACCACCCGCAGATACCAGTCCCAGTCCCAGTAGTCCGACATCTCCGGGTCGAACAGCCCCAGTTGGTCGTGAAAGAAGCGGGGATAGGCCACGCCGGTAGCCAGCAGGAGGTTGTCGCTTCGGAGCGACTGGGGGCTGGCCTTGAAGTCGAAGGGGATGCGCTCCAGTTCCAGGCCATCGCGCTCCTGCACTAAATAGCCGCCCCGGTAGACCAGGCCGGCCTGCGTCCGCAGGGCGCGCACCACCCGGTGCAGGTGGGTGGGGTCGAGCCACCAGTCGTCGTCGTCCAGCAGGGCGATAACCTCGCCGGAGGCGTGGGCCAGCCCGGTATTTCGGGCCTCGACCTGGCCCTGGCCCTGGTTGCGCACCCCGACGATCCGGGGGTCGCGCAGGCTGTGGGCGGCCAGGAGGCCTGCCCCGTCGCCATCGTCCACCACCACAGCCTCCCAGTCGGGGTAGAGCTGGAGCTGGAGTGAGCGCAGCGCCCGCAGCAGCAGTTGGGGGCGGTTGTAGGTGGGAATGAGCACGCTAACCATGCTTTGCCCTGACATTAAACCGGCTTTGTCAGGTGTTGTTGGTACGCCCCCTGACATTTGCTTGACCGACGCAAACCAAGCTCAGATTTGGTGAGGTAGATGATGCGAATCCTGGTTACCAACGACGACGGTATCTACAGCCCCGGCCTGCTGGCGCTGGCCGAGGTGGCTGCGGCCTTTGGGGAGGTGCGGGTGGTGGCGCCCGATGTGGAGCAGTCGGCCATGGGCCAGGCCATTACCATAACCCGACCCCTGCACTACCGCGCCACGCCCATGGGGGGCCTCGAGGCCTACCGTGTCAACGGTACGCCCGCCGACTGCGTGGTGCTGGGTACGCACCACTGGGACAAGGTGGACCTGGTGCTCTCCGGCATCAACCTGGGTTCCAACCTGGGCCACGAGATCTGGCACTCCGGCACGGTGGCGGCGGCCAAGCAGGCGGCTTTGCTAGGGATTCCGGCCATTGCCTTTAGCGCCCTCATGAATGGCCGGGAGCCCGAGTTTGATCTGCTGAAGCCGTGGGTGGGCAGGGTGCTCGAGGCCCTCCTACGCGAGCCCAGACCCTTCCTGATCAACGTCAACCTGCCGCCCAAACCCAAAGGTATTCTCTGGGCCCGGCAGTCGGTGCGGCGGTACGAGGGCCGGATTGTGCCCGGCACCGACCCCATGGGCCGGGCGCACTTCTGGTTTGTGGCCCACCCCGACCACGAGCCCGAGGAGGGCACCGACCGCTGGGCGGTGGGCCACAACTTTATCGCCCTAACCCCTCTGCGCCTCGACCTGACCGACGAGGCCCGTCTGAGCCAGACTTTTCAGCTGGCAGCCCTGGCCGACTGAGGCTAAACGTTAAACAGGATCAGCACCACGTCGCCGTCCTGCACCACGTAATCCTTGCCTTCGGTGCGCACCCAGCCCTTTTCCTTGGCGCTGGCCCAGCCGCCGGCCTCCACCAGCCTGTGCCACTCGATGACCTCGGCCCGGATGAAGCCGCGCTCGAGGTCGGAGTGGATCTCGCCGGCGGCCTGGGGGGCCTTGGTGCCTTTGCGGATGGTCCAGGCCCGCACCTCCTTTTCGCCGGCGGTGAAGAAGGTTTGCAGGCCCAGGGTGTGGTAGGCGGTGCGCACCAGCCGGTTGAGCCCCGACTCCTCCAGGCCCAGAGCGCGCAGGTACTCCTGGGCCTCCTCCTCGGAGAGTTCGGCCAGCTCGGCCTCGATCTTGGCCGAGACCACTACCACCTCGGCCCCCTCCCGCTCGGCCACTTCGCGCACTTTTTGCACGTGGGGGTTCTGAGCGCCCTCCGGCAGGTCTTCCTCGGCCACGTTGCATACGTAAATTACCGGCTTGTAGGTGAGCAGGCCAAGTTCGCGGGCCGCCCGGGCCAGCAGCTCGGGGTCGGCCCCGGTGTAGGTGCGGATGGGCTGGCCCTGGGAGAGGTGCGCCATAAGGGGCTCGAGCGTCTCCAGGAGGGCTTTGTCGTCCTTGTCGCTTTTGGCGCTTTTGCGCAGTTTGTCCAGGCGTTTCTCGATGGTCTGGAGGTCGGCCAGGGCCAGCTCGGTGTTGATGGTCTCGAGGTCGTCCAGGGGGTCTACCTTACCCGCCACGTGCACCACGTTGGGGTCTTCGAAGCAGCGCACCACGTGGGCGATGGCCGCCACCTCGCGGATGTTGGCCAGGAACTGGTTGCCCAGCCCCTCGCCTTTGTGCGCGCCCTTGACCAGACCGGCGATGTCCACAAACTCCACGTGGGTAGGCACGATGGGCGGCACCCGCTCGCCCTTGATAAAGAGCTTTTGCAAGGCGTTCAGGCGGGGGTCGGGCAGGGTGACCACCCCCACGTTCTTGTCAATGGTGGCAAAGGGGTAGTTGGCCGCAAGAGCGCCCGCTTTGGTGATGGCGTTAAACAGCGTGGATTTGCCCACATTGGGAAGACCGACGATTCCGACTCCGAGCGATGCCATGGGTTTCCTCTGGTCAGGCCCTCCGGCCTGCACACAAGCGAACATTCTACCCCAGGGAAGGCCAAAGCCCCAAGCCCGGCCCGGTAAAAGCA
This sequence comes from Meiothermus sp., assembly GCF_026004075.1. NCBI lineage: Bacteria > Thermotogati > Deinococcota > Deinococci > Thermales > Thermaceae > Meiothermus > Meiothermus sp. Next base: position 1,021,313 of record NZ_BPIK01000001.1, read on the forward strand.
GTCTCGAGGGGGTGCTGATGGTGGCGGTGCTGTCGGGCTGGCAGCGGTGTTGTTGATGTTGCAATTTGGCCTCGATACCCAAAACCCGCCTAAACAGCCCGCCGATGTGCTAACCGATGAGAGCTACGTGCCGGTCGCTCTGCTGGCAATGGTCGAGATCGCCGGTCTGGCAAGAGCAGTCTTGCTTTATGTCGCTCCGCAGGATTACATGGATGGCCGAACAACCCAGGGCACTCTCAACCGACTAGGCCAAGGTGGGCCCTGGCCTCCTCGGCAAAGCCGGCCCAGTCCAGCACGGCCCTGGCCAGGGCCAGGTAGCCCTGGGTGGTGCAGACCTTGCCCTGCCAGTGATGGGGTGCTTTGCTGCGTTCTAGAGCAGTTCCCGCCAGCGCCTCTGCGGCGATGGGGTGGGCGGCCACCTGGCCCGAAACATGGCCGGCCTCCCACAGCAGCAAAGCGCCGTTGGCCCCGGCGAACACCGCCCGCAGGCTGCCCCACACCTCGTTGAGCCAGTCCTGGTGCTCGAGGTCGCGCCCCAGCTTGCGCATGTTGGGGCCGCCGGGTATCACCAGCACGTCCAGCTCGGGGCGTGCCACAAAGGTGTACTTGGGTGTCCAGACCGCACCGGCGCTGCCCTCGAGCGCGGTGCGGCCCCGCGCCACGGTAAACCGCTCCCAGCCCAAAAGCCGGGCAGCCTCCATCACCAGTGCCGCCTCGGCTTCCAGGAACCCCGGTGTGAGTAAAACGCCTAAACGCATGGGCTCATGCTAGGGAGTGCCTGTTGAGGGGTCAAGTTTTTGAGCGGGACGCTTTGCGCTTGGGCTGGCCTGGGATCGTTCTTTGGATGAACTTCTTCAGGTCGGCGGCCTGCTGGGCCAGCGAGGGCAGGTGCACGTACATCATGTGGCCGGCGGGGTAGTAGTGCACCTGGAGGTTTTTTTGCAGGTGGGGCTCGAGGCTCAGGTGGTTGAGGGTGTAGTCGGTGGCGAAATAAGGCGTAGCCAGGTCGTAGTAGCCGCTGCCCACGTACACCTGTAAAAAAGGGTTCATGGAGATGGCCTTGCGCAGGGTTTCAGCCACGTTCAGGTACTGGTTCTCGAACTCCTTGTAGCTCCAGTTGGTGTACAGGTTGGACAGAATTTCGTAGGGCAGGTCGCTCTGGAAGCCCAGCTCCTGCCGCACGTACTGGTTGAGGGTAGCGGTATAGGGCCCCTGGATGGCGGCGTAGCTGGGGTCGTACTCAAAGGTGGCCCCGGCGGCGTCGCGGTCGGTGCCGGTGAAGCGGCTGTCCAGCCGTCCCACGGTTTTGCGTTCGGCGCGCAGGAGTTCTTTGGTAAAGCGCATGATCTCGAGGCGCAGGTTGCAGGCCTGCACATACGCCTCCGAGAGGCCGGTGTAGCGTGCGAGCTGCTGGGCGATGCGCTTCTGCTCGGTGGCCGGTAGCTTGCTGCCCTGCATCAGGGCCAGGGTGTACTCGCCCAGGGCGAAGGCCTCCACTTCTTTGAGGAGGGCCTCGAGCGGCTTTTGTTGCAGGTCTCTGGGCAGTTTGCGGTGATACCAGGCGGTGGCGCTAAAGGTGGGCAGGAACAGGATGTGCGGCAGGTCGTTGCCGGGGTTGAAGCGGGCGGTGCTGAAGTCCAGGATGCTGCTCACCAGCATGATGCCGTTCAGGTACATCCCGTGCCGCTCTTGCAGGTACCCCGACAGGCCCGCCGCCCGGGTGGTGCCGTAGCTCTCGCCAATCAGGTACTTGGGGCTGGCCCAGCGCCCGTAGCGGTGGGTGTAGAGGCGGATGAACTCCCCGACGCTCTCGAGGTCGCGCTTGAAGCCGTGGTACTCCCTGGTTTTCTCGCCCTCGAGCATGCGGCTGTAGCCGGTGCCCACCGGGTCAATAAACACCAGGTCGCTCACCTCGAGCAGGGTGTGCTCGTTGTCCACCAGCCGGTACGGGGGTGGTGTAAGCGCCCCGGCGTCGCCCATCTCCACCCGCTTGGGCCCCAGGAGCCCCAGGTGCAGCCAGACCGAGGACGAACCCGGCCCCCCGTTGAACGAGAAGGTGATGGGGCGCTGGCCCGGGTCAGTTGTGTCGTCCTTGGTGTAGGCCACAAAAAAAACCGTGGCCCTGGGTTTGTGCCCTTCGGCGGTGCCCTCTTTTTCCGACTCCTCGCGCAGCACCATGGTTCCGCAGGTCACGCGGTAGCGCAGCTCCCTGCCGGCGATTCGGATGCTGTGTTGGGTGATGGAGAGCTGGTCTTGCGGCGCGGGCTTCTGGTCGGGGGTTTTGGTTTCTTCCGGCATGGAGATACTATATCCTGTCCTATTCGGGGCTTATCCGCTACAAAGAATCCTGCGCTACCCTATGCCAGATGACCTCGAGCTGGAAGTACCTTGCAGGTTTTGTGTTGATGAGCACACTGGCCCTAGCCCAGGTAGCCCCCGATGCAGCGCAGGTGCTGGAGAAGATGCGCCAGGCTCACGGGGGACAGGCCCTGGCAAACTTACGTACCTACCGTGAGGTTGCCACCCTCACCACTTTTTCCGGGCCGCAAGCCGAGCATCGGTTGACGGTGGTTTCGTATGTGGACTTTTTGTCCCAAAGGTTACGGGTGGAGTACCGGGATGGCGCTAACCTGATTCAGGTGCTCCAGGTATCGCCTGCAGGGGGCCAGAGCTGGAGCGCTATATCGGGTCGCAAGGCCCTCGAGTCCACCCTCACCAAAGAACTGCGTAATGGGCTTTACCAGACCTGGTACGGCCTGCGCTTAGGCGGAAACGGGCGTGAAATGGCACGGCTTGAAGGCAGGCGCACGTTTGGCGACGTGACCGGGCAAGCGGTGGTGGTGCGTACCCAGGGCAGCCAAACCACCTACCTTTTCAATGCCCAACATCAGCTTGTTGCCGAGCGCTACCAGAACAGCCAGGGTCAGCTAACGGTGCTCTACTCCGACCTGCGCCTGGTTTCAGGCATACGCATTCCTTTCCGGGCCCGCTTGTATGCCGACGGCGATCTGTTCGCTGAGGTCGCGGTGCAAGAGGCCCGGGTCAACCCAACACTGGGGCCTGAGACCTTCAAGCTACCTTGATGGGTCAAGATGTAATCCAAGCAACCCATCCCTGCGAATTTGGCGCAAAAATAAATCATGGACAGCCGGCGGCTTTGGGGGGTTGTATGGGTGCTGTGGGCGGGGCTGGCGCTGGCCAGCCCGGCGCAGGATCTGCTCGACGAGGTAAGCCGTTTGCTGGGCGATTACTACGGCGGGTTTTCCCAGGTCAGGCTGCAGGAACTCAAACAGAAGTACCAGGGGGAGCTGGAGAAGGTCTGTGCCCAGGAGGTGAGCTGCCCCAGCAACAAAGCCTATCCGCTTATTCAGGCCCTGGTGGCCGACTATGGCGACCGGCACACCCGCTACTTCACCCCCGAAGACTACGCCGAGATTCAAAGGCGGCTGGCCGGAAGCAGCAGCAGCCGCCCCCAACTGGGGGTGCAGCTCCAGGTGGTCTCGGGGCTGGAAGGTCTCCTGGTGGTGGAAGTAAGCGCCCAAACCCCCGCCGAGGAGGCCGGGTTGCGCCGGGGTGACCGCATTCTGGCTATCAACGGCGAGGCGCTGCCCCAGGCCGAAGGCGAGCGCATGGAATTTTTGCGCGAGCGGGTGGCCTCGGGAGCCCCCCTCAAACTGACCGTCCAGCGGGCCCAGCAGCGCCTGGAGCTCGAGGTACTCCCCCGCATTATCTCCCTGCGGCAGTTGCCCACCCTCAGCCTCCGGCCCGATGGGGTGGCGGTCTTGCGCATCCCTTCCTTTGGCGGCTACCAGCAGGTAGGGCCGCGAATCCATGAGCTGGTACGGCAGGCCCAGGCTGCAGGGGCCCAGGCCATGGTCATAGACCTGCGCAACAACGGCGGCGGGGTGCTGAGCGAGTGTCTGGTGGGGGCCGGGGCCTTTGTGAAGGAGACCTACCGCCGCTTGCAGGATAACCTGCGGGCCAGCGAGCAGGGCTATAAAGATGGCTACTACTACTTTCGCTCGGGAGGCCGGGAACGCCCACAGTACGAGGTGCAGGCCGCCTACTGGACGGGCCCGGTGGTGGTGCTGGTGAACGAGCGCACCGCCTCGTGCGCCGAGTACTTCACCTTCGACCTGCAAGAGGGCCGCCAGGCCCCGGTCATCGGCCAGCCGACCGCTGGTGTGGGCAACACCGCCACGGTCTTCCTGCGCCTGAGCGATGGCTCGGGTCTGCAGATCACCACCTCGAGGGCCCAGCGCAAAGACGGCAGCTACTACCCCGAGCGGGTAACCCCCACCCTGAACCTTTCCGACGACTGGTACGCCCTGGCCGAAGGGCGCGATCTGCTGCTGGAGAAAGCCGTCGAACTCTTGATGAGTGCGGATGTTGGCCTGGAGCGGGAGTAGGGACGGCCAGGGTTCGGCCTTTACAAACCCTCTACCGGTTCGCTCTCCATAGCCCGGATGGCCTGGCGCAGCCAGTCGGGAATGCGGGCGGGTTTGCCATCCTCGAGCCAGACCACCACCACCTTGATGCGGGCGGCCAGCTCCCCGCTGGCCCAGGTCTCGCTCAGGGTGCGGAAGCTCGAGTTGCCCACCTTCTCCACCCGGATGGCAATTTCCACCGGCTCGGCAAACAGGATGGGGCGGATGTAATCCACCTCGGCCCGGGCCATGACAAAGTTGCCGCTGTCTATGGCCGCCCCAGCCCGGCGCAGGTAGTGGCCCCGGGCCACCTCGTCGTAGGTCAGATACACTGCGTTGTTGACGTGTTTGAGGGTGTCTAGGTCGCTAAAGCGTACTTCGATGGGAACGCGCACCGGAAACCGCATACCCCTGGATTCTATCCCGAGCGCCTATACTTGAGCCTATGAGCCAAGCCATCACCGAACTTCCAACCTGGGATCTGGACGCCTTGTTTCCGGGCTTCGAATCTGAAAAGTTCAAGTCTACCTGGCAGCAGGTGGCCGACCAGTTGCAGGATTTACAGGAGTTCATCGAAAGGCAGCGTATAGGCCGGGGCGATGCCGCCACCGACCGCGCCACCTTCGAGGCCCTGCTGGACAAGCTGAACACCTTTGGCGATACCCTGGGGCCCCTCTTTGCCTATGTGCTGATGCGGGTGGATACCGATAGCGCCGACGCGGAGGCCCAGGCCAAGCTTTCCGAGCTCGAGCTGCTCCATCTGGAGTTCCAGAAACTGCGCCCCCGCCTGCAACGCTGGCTGGCTGGCCTCGAGGCCGATGCGGTGGGTGCCGGCGATTACCGGATTCTCATCGAGGAAGCCCAAGTGCTGGCCCGGCACCTGATGTCGGAAGCAGAAGAGGTGCTGGCCGCCGAGCTTTCGCTCTCGGGGGGGCGGGCCTGGGTCAAGCTGCACGGCAACCTGACCAGCCAGATTACGGCGGTGTTGAATGGCGAGGAGCAGCCCATCACGGCGGTGCGCAACCTGGCCATGCACCCCGACGAGGCGGTGCGTAAAGCCGCCTACGAAGCCGAGCTAAAGGCCTGGAAAGCCAACGAAGTGGCCCTTGCAGCAGCCCTGAACGGCTACAAGGGCGAGGTCTCGACCCTCAACCGCAAGCGCGGCTGGGAAGACGACCTGGCCCCGGCCCTGTTTGAAAACCGCATTGGCCGCAAGACCCTCGAGGCCCTGCAACAGGCCATGGTGGAGAGCCTGCCCCACTGGCGGCGCTACTTTGCGGCCAAAGCCCGGGCCCTGGGCAAGGAGCGGCTGGACTGGTGGGACTTGTTCGCCCCCATCGTGCGGCCCGGCCAGACCCCCAAAAAGTGGAGCTGGGAAGAGGGCCGGCGCTTTATCGTGGAGCACCTGTCGGGCTTCTCGCAGGCCGCTGCCGATCTGGCCGAGCGGGCCTATGCCGAAGGCTGGATGGACGCCCCACCCCGCAAGGGCAAGGTGGGCGGGGCCTACTGCACCCCGGTGGGGCAGGGGGCCTCGCGCATCCTGCTCAACCACGAGGATAGCTTCGAGTCTATTTCCACCCTGGCCCACGAGCTGGGCCACGCCTACCACAACTACTGTTTGCGCGAGGTGCCCTATCTGTTGCGCCAGGAGCCCATGACCCTGGCCGAGACGGCCTCCATCATGAACGAGACCGTAATCGGGGAGGCCGCGCTTAGGGTGCTGCCGCCCGCCGACCAACTGGGGGTGCTCGAGGGCGGTTTGCAAAGTGCGGCCCAGGTGATCGTGGACATTCACTCGCGCTTCCTGTTCGAGCAGGCGGTGTTTGCCCGGCGGCGGGCGCGGGAGCTATCGGCCGAGGAGTTTTGTGACTTGATGCTCGAGGCCCAGCAGGCCACCTATGGCGAGGCCCTGGCTACCTACCATCCCTACATGTGGGCGGTAAAGGGCCACTACTACGGCTCCAACTTCTATAACTTCCCCTATGCCTTTGGGCTTTTGTTTGGGCTGGCCCTTTACCAGCGCTACCGGCAGGAAGGCCCGGGGTTTGTGGCCCGCTACGAGGAGCTGCTGGCCTCGGTGGGCAAGTACCCCGCCGAGCAACTGGCGGCCCGCTTTGGCTTCGATCTGGAGTCGGTGGCCTTTTGGCGGGAGGGGATGGCCGTGCTGCTGGCCCGCATCGAGCGTTTCGAGGCGTTGCTAAACCAATGATGGAAAATAAAATATAGCAAAATGTAAAACTTGTATTGACAGAATATAAAACCTTGGTTTATATTTAGAACCAAGGAGGGCGGTTATGTTTGGAAGCTTCAATCCAGATGAACTCGCAGTGGTCATCGCCGACAAAATCAAGGGCTATCACCGGGAGGCCGAACTGGAGGGACAGTTGCCCAAACACGCCCTTCGCCGCCGCATGGCCCGGCTGCTGCGGGCCTGGGCCGAGGCCCTCGAGCCCGCCCAGGGCCCAAAAGGCCGCCTGCGTGAAGCCTGAATCAAGCCGCAAAACTTTTCCGTGGAGGTTCCCATGACTGAGCAAGCCCGCATCCAGGCCCTGCTAGAAGCAGGCAAAATTACCCAACAAGAAGCCGAACTGCTGCTTTCGGCCCTCGAGGAGGGCGAGGCGGCGGCCCAGGAGGCGGTGGGCGAGCAGTATGCCGCCGCTGGCTGGCAGCCCAAGGGCCTGCGCTGGGTGCGGCTCAAACTCACCGCCGGTCAGCTCGAGGCCCGGCTCGACCCGGCCATAGAGATGCCGGTGCTGGAGGGCCCCGCCGAGGTGCGAAGGGTGGGGCCCGACCTGGAAATCGTGCCAGAGACGAACACCGGTTTTCTGGGCGGCATGCTAGGCCGCATGGGCAGGCTCGAGCTGCGGCTTCCGCCGGGCTGGGGTCTGGAGGTGGAGGGCAAGGCGGCCCAGGTGGAGGCCCAGGGGATTGATTTTCTGAAAGGCCGGGTGGCTGTGGGCAACGTCGAACTGGAGGCCGTAAAGGGCCTCGACCTCGAGGTCACCGCCGGCAACATCGAGGGTTCCTTGCTGCTGCAAGAAGGTATGAACCAACTGCGGGTCTCGATGGGCAACGCCCAGCTAAACCTGCTACCCGGCAGCAGCGTGCGGCTTTCGGCCAGCGTGAGCCTTGGGAACCAGGAGATCAGGGGCCTCGAGGGCAACCCCAATGAGGGTGATCGGCAGATCGGCGAGGGCCGGGCCCGCCTCGAGGTCTCGGTGCGTATGGGCAATCTGGAGATAAAGGCCAGGTAAGCCCCTGGAGAGGAGCCCGGTATGGAAGACAAGAAACGCATAATGGACATGGTCAAGGAAGGCAAAATTACCGCCGAGGAGGCTATTCGCCTGCTGGAAGCGATGGACTCGAGCGCGCCCAGAACCGCCTCCGCGGGCTACGCTGCGGTGGTGGCCCCCCCACCCCCCAAAGGCCTCGCCAAGATGATCCGTATCGTGGTGGACGGCGAAGACGTCAAGGTCAAGGTCAACATCCCGGCGGCCCTTGCCAAGTTTGCTGCCAACTTCATCCCCCCTGAGGCCAAGCAGCAGTTGAGCGCCCAGGGCATTGATATTGCCGGCATCCTGGACATGCTCAAAGGTGAGCTGCCTGAAGGGCGCTTGGTGGACGTGGAAATCAGCGATGTGGGCAAGGTGGGCGACGGAGAAGTTAAGATGACCGGCCCCATGCGGGTCTTGATTGAAGTGGTCTGAAGCACCAAGAGGCATACAATGACCACAGTGGCTAAGGTAAGCATTTCACCCGGCTGGCGCTCGAGGTTGCACCTCATCCGCCCACGGTTTGTGTATCTATGGGTGCGGTTGTGGGCGCTTCCCATCCCCATTGTCCTGTTCGCGCCGTTGGTGATGCTCGAGTTTTTCTTGATGCTAAGCACCCGTATCCTGCGCAAAGCCAAAGCCCCAGACCCCCAGATGGACGTGGCCCTGCGCGGCCAGATCTGGGAACTGCGCAAGATGCCGCCCTTTGTTCTGCTGGAGGCGGAGGTGCGACCCAGGGCCTTTGATGCCAGAGCCCCTCAGCAGGTCTATGTCAAGATTGGCCTTTGGTAAACCCAACCTGGAGTCCTCATGAGACCTTTCCCCATGCCCACCCAGTGCCCGGTAGAAGGCTGCCACGGGCATCTGCACGTCACCGGGCTGGTCTGCCCCGAGTGTCGCACCGAGATTCGGGGCGAGTTCCAGCCCAACGAGTTTGCCCTGCTGCCGCCCGAGCACCTCGAGTTTTTGCGCCTGTACATCAAGGTGCGGGGCAACCTCAAGGAAGTGGAACGCATTCTGGGGCTTTCGTACCCCACCATCCGGGCCCGCTTCGAGACCCTGCTCAAGGTGCTGGGCTACGAGTACCAGGAAGTGCCCGAGAGCCCCAGCCCCCAGGAGAAGGAGGCCATCCTTGATGCCCTGGAAAAGGGCCAGATCAGCGCCGCCGAGGCCGCCGAACGGCTAAGGGCCCTAAAAAGGCGCTAAAAACGGGGCGGGCGCTTCTCGAAGAAAGCGGCGATGCCCTCGGCCAGGTCGCCGGTCTCGCGCACCCAGGCGTTGGCGATGGCGGCCAGCCGGAAGCCGTCCTCGAGGCCCATCCCGGGCAGGGCGTGGAGCAGCTCTTTGGTCAGCTTGAGCGAGGTCGGGGCGTTGGCGCTCACTTCCTGCGCCAGGGCCAGGGCTTCGTCCAGCACCTGCTCGGGTGGCACCACCCGGTTGACCAGGCCCATCCGGTAGGCTTCCTGGGCCGGGATGAGCTTACCGCTCAGGAGCAGTTCCTTGGCGTGTTTCTCCCCCACGTTGCGCACCAGGATTACCCCCACCAGCGCGGCCACAAAACCGATCTTCACCTCGGTGTAGCCCAACTGGGCCTGCTCGCTCATGATGGCGAGGTCGCAGGCCGTAGCCAGCCCGGCCCCGCCGGCCACTGCCGGGCCGTTGATGGCGGCGATGGTAGGTTTGGGGAAGGTGTAGACCCGGTGAAACAGGCGCATCAGCTCTTGGGAGTGGGCATAGTTGGCCTCGGCCCCCGCGGTGGTCACGTTCTTAAGGAACTCCAGATCGGCTCCGGCGCTAAAGGCCGGGCCCGCGCCGGTGAGCACCACGGCCCGGATGGCCGGATCCTGCGCGGCGGACTCGAGCGCGGCCAGCAACTCTTGCACCAGGGCGGGGGAGAGCGGGTTGCGCCGCTGGGGGTCGGCCAGGGTTAGGAGCCGAATATTTTGGTGGTCGGTTGAGAGGATCATGGCTTCTTTATGCTATCTCTAGGCACCCATACAACCAACAACTACTGCCAGAACGTTTGCAAGCATTGCCCTGCAACCTGCTTATTGTGTAGACTCGAGCTGTAGACAACCCAGCGAAGCCGGGTTTGTTGTTTGCGGAGGTGAAGTTATAACCAAGGATGTTCCAGTAAATGAGCGGATTCGGGTACGTCAGGTACGGCTGATTGACGAAAACGGCACACAGGTTGGGGTGGTAGACACCCGCGAAGCCCTGCGCATGGCTAAAGAGCGCGAGTACGACTTGGTTCTGGTCTCGCCCAACGCAGTCCCGCCGGTAGCCCGGCTGCTCGACTACGGCAAGTGGCGCTACGAGCAGCAGCAGGCCGAGAAAGAGGCCCGCAAGAAAGCCAAGCGCACCGAGCTCAAAAGCATGAAGCTCCGCCCCAAAATCGAGGCCCACGACTACAACACCAAGCTGGGGCACATCCGGCGCTTCCTCGAGGAAGGGCACAAGGTTAAGGTCACCATTATGTTCCGAGGGCGTGAGATGGCCCACCAGGAACTGGGTTATAAACTGCTGGAACGCATCGCCAAGGACTTGGAAGGCGTGGGTTTTGTGGAGATGCGCCCGGAGATGCTGGGCCGCGACATGAACATGGTAATGGCCCCGGGTTCCAAACCGTCGGCTCCGGTAGCGCCCTCTAGCTCGCCCTCAAACCCTGCTTAATAATTTTGCGAGCCTGGCCACGGAATGGCCGGGCTCCGCACAGCCCGTTTCCTGAGGTGGCCGGTTGTTGCGATACAGGCCGCGGCCTGTAGGGACAAGCCCTGATGGGTTCAGCCTCGAGGGCGCATCAGACCACTGCCCCTCGGGAAACAAGACGCGCTCCTCGCTCCGTAGTGCGGGGGGCGCGGGTTGCTTCACTTCAATGATGTTCTTTCCTGCAGGTTCGGAGGGTGTTCCCTTGTGCACCCTCGAGGCGGGTGGGGTGATAGACTTCTGAAGCTTTATGTCCGACCTCCTTTCCTCCCTTAATCCCTCCCAGCAGGAGGCTGTTTTGCACTTTGAAGGCCCGGCTCTGGTGGTAGCAGGGGCTGGTTCGGGTAAAACCCGCACGGTGGTACACCGGATTGCCTACCTGCTCCGCGAGCGCCGCGTTTATCCGACCGAAATTTTGGCGGTAACTTTTACCAACAAGGCTGCCGGCGAGATGAAGGAGCGCCTGGAAAAAATGGTGGGCCGAGCAGCGAGGGATCTCTGGGTCTCCACCTTCCATGCGGCGGCCGTGCGCATACTGCGCGCTTATGGCGAGTATGTGGGCCTCAAGCCGGGGTTTGTAATTTACGACGACGACGACCAAAACTCGCTTTTGAAAGAAATTTTGAAGGAACTGGCGCTCGAGGCCAAGCCAGGCCCTTTCCGGGCCATGATCGACCGCATCAAAAACCGGGGCGCAGGGTTGGCGGAGTTCCTGCGCGATGCCCCCGACTTTATTGGAGGTGTACCAAAAGATGTTGCAGCCGAGGTCTACCGCAAATACCAGAGCAGCCTGCGTATGCAGGGTGCGGTGGACTTCAACGACCTGCTGCTCCTGACCATTGAGCTATTCGAGCAGCAACCTGAGGTGTTGCATAAAGTGCGGCAGCGGGCGCGCTTTATTCATGTGGACGAGTACCAGGATACCAATCCGGTGCAGTATGCGCTCACCCGCCTCTTGGCCGGCGAACGTCCCAACCTGATGGTGGTAGGCGACCCCGACCAAAGCATCTACGGTTTCCGGAGCGCCGACATCAACAACATCCTCGATTTCACCAAAGACTACCCCGGTGCCAGGGTTATTCGCCTGGAGGAAAATTACCGCTCGAGCAGCAGTATCCTTCAGGTAGCGAATGCGGTTATCGAGAAGAATGCCCTGCGTCTTGATAAGGTGCTGCGCCCGACCAAAGCAGGGGGCGAGCCCGTGCGCCTGTACCGCGCACCCAATGCCCGCGAAGAAGCTGCTTTTGTAGCCCGCGAGATAACCCGGCTCGGCAGCTTTCAGCAGATTGCCGTGCTTTACCGAACCAACGCCCAGTCGCGCTTGCTGGAAGAACATCTGCGGCGGGCCAACGTGCCGGTACGCTTGGTGGGGGCGGTGGGGTTTTTTGAACGCCGGGAAGTAAAGGACTTGCTGGCCTATGGGCGTGTTGCGGTCAATCCGGCCGACTCGATTAACCTGCGCCGTATCGTCAATACGCCCCCTCGAGGGATTGGAGCAACGACGGTTGCTAAGCTAGTTGAGCACGCTCAGAAGACCGGAACCACGGTGTTTGAGGCCTTTCGTGCTGCCGAGGAGGTTATCAGTCGTCCCCAGCAAGTGCAGGCCTTTGTACGCCTGCTGGACGAGTTGATGGAGGCTGCTTTTGAATCTGGCCCCACCGACTTTTTTGAGCGCGTGCTGGATGCCACGGGTTTTCGGGAGGCCCTGAAGCAAGAGCAAGATGGCGAAGACCGTCTGCAGAACGTGGAAGAACTGTTGCGGGCGGCTCGAGACTGGGAAGCAGAAGAGGGGGGTAGCCTCTCCGACTTCCTCGACTCGGTGGCCCTTACCGCTAAAGCCGAGGAGCCGCAGGGCGATGCCCCGGCAGAGGCCGTAACCCTCATGACCCTGCACAACGCCAAGGGCCTCGAGTTCCCCACGGTATTTCTGGTGGGTCTGGAAGAAAACCTGCTGCCCCACCGCAACAGCCTGAACCGGCTGGAAGACCTGGAAGAGGAGCGGCGCTTGTTGTATGTAGGGATTACCAGGGCCCAGGAGCGGCTTTACCTGTCCTATGCCGAAGAGCGTGAAACTTACGGCAAACGCGAGTACACCCGCCCTAGCCGCTTTCTGGAAGACATTCCCCCAGAGCTACTCAAGGAGGTAGGGGCTTTTGGTGATAGCGAGGCTCGGGTTCTCTCGCATGCCCGCCTGGAGCCCAAGCCCAAAACCCAGCTTGCTGAGTTCAAAGGCGGCGAGAAAGTCAGGCACCCCAAGTTTGGCAGCGGGACGGTGGTGGCTGCAATGGGGGGAGAAGTCACAGTGATGTTCCCTGGCCTGGGCCTGAAAAAGTTGGCGGTCAAGTTTGCGGGCCTCGAGCGGCTCGATTGATTAAGGCCGGTTTTACTCTCGCCTTACCCAGACCGCACCCGGCGGAGTAGGGTAGGCCTATGAAAAGATTTATTGGCCGCCTTGGGGCTGTATTCGTTTTAGTATCGGGTTTGGCGCTGGCCGGGGGGGGCGACCTTGGATTCTCGGTACGCAATGGCCCGAACGGCAATTTCATGGGACATCTAGGGCTTTATCTGGATGGCTACCCCATTGATTTTCGCTCGCACTTGGTGATGGGTGCGCCGGGGGGCCTGTACCTAAGCGGCGAGGTGGTATACGTGTTTCCGTATTTCTTCTTGATTCGCCCCTACTTGGCAGGCGGCTTGGCGATGGGCATTACCGGTTATACCGCGCAAAATGAGCTACGCTTGCGCTTTGGCGAGCGATTTTACGCCATATTTTCTGCTGGTGTGCAGTTTCCAGACCGAGGCTACCGTCCTTACCTCGAGGTAAGCCAGATTATAGGCACCGAGAGTTTTCAGCGCTTTACGGTGGGCTTTATTGTTGAAGGCTTTTGACGCCTGTACTAAAGGGGCTACATGGCCTACGGTTGGCCGTTGTAGATTAGGGGGCGATGCACGCCCGTGACTACGCCGCAACCCGCCCGCTGGTGGTCTTTCACCAGGGCCAGAGCCGCTGGTATGAGCCGCTTTTGACGGCCTCCCTACACCATCAGCTGCCCCTGTTTGTATATCCCAGCCAGCCGGGCGCGAACCTCGAGGCGGCTCTTATGGGCCTACAGCCTTTAGGCTTTCGGGGAGCAGTACTAGAAGACCCCGGCCTGCAAGCCCTGGCCCTGGACGCGGTACAGCACCTCGAGCCCGAGGCAATGCAAGCCCGGCGTGTAGACCTGGTGCTACCCGAAGTTACCGGAACCCGCGGGTTTTACCTCGAGGCTCTGGCCTTAGCGAACCTGATCCGCCGCTACGCTTTTGGCGACAAAGCGCTCTGGCTGGGGCCACTGCGCCCTGAACTGACCCAGGGCCTGCGCGGCCTGACCAAGGTTTCGGTGCTCAGCCGGAGCTTCCCCGAAGGTGAGGGCTTTCTGGAGTTGCTGCCTCCTCCCCAGCGTGGAGTCGTGGCGGCTGCCGAAGTGCAGGCCACGGTGGTGGCTCGCCAGGCCGACCTCATCATCTACGCCGGGGGTAACCTACCACTGGCCCTACTCCAGCCCTACCACAGCGTGATTGCCCTTAAACCCATACCTACCGAGGCTTTGCAGCTTATTGGGGAGTGCGTGCCCCCGGAGGAGTTCCAAAGGTTCCACTTTGCAGCCCTGCTGGAAGCCCTGGGGTATGCTTTGCCACCAGAGACTTTTGTGCTATAGGGCCGGTCAGCGCTCCTCCAAAACGCCCTGTCGGATCAGGCCGGGCACAATCGGCTCGCCCACACGCAACAGGGCATAGCTACCCAGACGGCGGGCTGTGCTTCGCAGGCGCAATAGGTGTTGCTCGAGGGCCGCCTGATAGCCCTGTATCTCGGCCTGTCCCACCTCCAGCCGCTGGCCTACTTCTACATCGTGCAGCAATGCCTCTCCAAAGCCAGGCGACAACTCCTCGGGGGCCATAATCTGAACCAGAACCATGCGTTGTAGCTTTTGTAGCAGGCGTGACCAGTCCAGCTCATCCAGGCCGTCGGTTAACAACACCGTGACGCCCCTAGGCCGGGGTTGGTTCATCAGTACCGAAGGGCCTGGCTCAATCCAGCTCAACCGGCCCCGGTAACGCCCACTGCCCCAAAAAAAAGCGCCTTCCGGTCGAGCCAGCTCTACCAAAAGTCGCGCTACCCGCTCGGCGTAGGGCAGCTTGCCGTGTAGTTGCATACTTTTGGAGCCATCCAGGAAAAAGGTGAAGCGGGCTGGGGCTTCGGCCTGAAAGATGCGCGTGTATAAACGCCCGGTACGTGCAAAGGCCCGCCAGTCAATAAAGCGAGGTTCGTCGCCCTGAGCATACCCGCGCAGCTCGTAGAACTCGAGGCCCCTTCCCGGCACGGCCTGGGTACGCTCACCAGCAAAAGGTTGGGTGGGGCGGGTGCGGATGCGATAGCGGGTCACGGCTAGCGGGGTGTGCCAAGGCCACTTTGCGGTAGGCGAGGGAAGGGAATCTTTAGGCGGCGCGGTTCAATTTCTACTAGGCGGGTCGCCTCATCGTAGATGGCTACGATCTGCTCGGCTACACGGCGGGCTGTGCGTTGGTCGGCAAACTTACGAGCCCCTTCGCTAAAACGCTGGCGCAATTGTTCGTCGCGGAGCAGCTCGAGCGCCCGCTCGGCCATGGCCCGATAGTCACCAGGCCGTACCAGGTAGCCGCTGCTGCCTACCTCTACACCTTGCAACGTACCCTCGGCGCCCACCGCTACCACCGGCACGCCCACTGCCTGCGCTTCCCAGAGAACCAACCCCTGGGTTTCGGTCTCACTGGCAAACAAGAACAGCTCGGCCATGCGGTAGTAGCCGCCGATTTTCTCGTAGGGGACAGGCCCCACAAAGGTGACATGCTCGGATAAGCCAAGCCCGTAAGCCAGCTTCTCCAGCTCATCCCGCTCCGGCCCCATGCCGATCAGGGCCAGGTGCGCATCCGATTCCTTGCGAATCTCGGCCAGAGCGCGGATGACCACATCCACACTCTTTTCCTTACCCAGCCGCCCAATGTGAAGCAAGCGTCGTTTCCCGCTCGGCCAGGGTGAGATTGGGTCGGGGGCCGACTGCAAAATGTCTGTATCAATACCGGTTGGAATGACCTTAATTTCGCGCTCTATGGCATAACTTTCGGCCAGTTGTTTGACTGGCTCGGTCGGGGCTATCACCACATCGGCCCGGTTGTAGAAGGCCTGACATACCTTTTGCATGATGCCCACGTACTTGTCGAGGGTGGCGACACCGGGGATGTAGTGGGCGTATTTTTCCAGGTGGGTGTGGAAGGTCGAGACGTGTGGGAGGCGGCTTCGGTAGGCCAGCCGCGCGCCCCAGATACCGATAAACAGTGGGGTATGGGTGTGGAAAATCTCGAACTCGGTGGGTAGCAGGCGGCTGCTGGGCATGGCCAGCCGCTGGTTTTCAAAAAAGGGATAGGGCACGCTGGGCACCCGTACTACCCAGTCTTCATGGGGATCGGCATCCGGCATCTCGGGGGCCAGCACCCAGGCCTCGTGGCCCATGCGACGCAACTCGCGTTTGAGCAGGTAAACGCTGGTTGCAACCCCATTTGGCCCAGGCAGGTAGGTGTCGGTGAACAGGCCGATGCGATAAAGACGCACGGGTATATGTTAGCACAGCCTGCAATTGCCGCTATTGAGGGTTTTCTGGGGCTTTGGCTTTTTTGAGCCACCGGGCCAGGAATTCCTCCCGAGGGCTATACCCCAGCAGGGCTGAAGGCAGCGAGCGCCTGGGCAGCTCTCCCCGGTAGAGCCACAAAAACCACGCGCTGGCCGTGCCGCTAATCAGCCGTTGCAGGAAAGTAACTGGGGCCAGATGAAACCCAAACACCCGCAACCCTGCAGCAGCCTGGGAAATGCCCCATATACCTCTAATTTCCGGATTGGATTGCACATACTCGGCCAGCAGCGTGAAACCCTTGCGTCCCTCGCGCAAAAGCTGTATCTGAGTCATGGCTGGGGTGCGTACCGAGTCGAGGTGCACCTCGAGGCTGGGTTCACCTTTTTGCAAGCCGGGCTGGCTGGGGCCAGGGAAAGCACAGGGGCTTACCGCCAGATAATCGAAGGGGCCCAGCCCCAGCCGCTCTACTTTGTTCTTGATGAAGTATCGCTCGTGCCCGCCCTGACTGGCCCGCATAAGGCCTTCGCGCCAGGTGAGCGGTCGGGTCTCGAGCTCATCGAGCCGTACCGGCTGGTAACCAAGTTCTTTGAGCCTGGGCAGAATTTCATCCAGAATCGCCAGGGTCTGCGGGAACTGGTCATTGTCGTGCAGGAGAACGATGGAACCGGGCTTGCACCATACCAGAATGCGCCGGGCCAGGGCCTGGGGGTCTTGCTTTGTCCAGTCCTTCGACTCCACGTCCCACAGGGCTATCTGTTTGCCCGCGGCCTTGGTCAGCCAGCGGGTAAAAGGGGTATGAATGCCGTGGGGCGGGCGGTAGAAGCGACCCGGTATGGCCCGAATCTGGCGGGCCTCCTGCCAGGGCCACAGGAAAAAGGCCGGACGGTGTACCTGACCGTGAGACTCGATTTGATGTCCTTCGGCCCGGATCCTTTCCATGAGCTCAGGGTATTTTTGGGCCTGACTTCCCAGCACGAAAAAAGTAGCCTTCACCCCGTGTTGTCGCAGGCGCTCGAGGATAGCTTGGGTGTGGGTGCTGGGACCGTCGTCGAAGGTAAGGGCAATTTTGGGGCTGCTCCGGCTACCCCAGGCAATCGAACCCACGCCCATCCAGCGGTGAATCAGGTCTGCCGCCAGATAAAAAGCTGGCAAAAGCAAGATCAGAGCGACAACTTCCACGGTAGCCTCACTTGGCTTGGTCTAGTACGTTAAAGCAGGTTTATTGCCGTTCCCGGTCTGCATAATAGTCGGGGCCGTAATCCTGGGGCGCACCGCGCAAGCGGGCCCAGATATTCTTGAGGTGCACCCCGTACATCTTCCAGCGCCCCTTGCTTAAGCGGCGGCCCGAGGTGAGCACCCTGGCTTTGGGGGTATAGACAATTTTGCCACGCTGTTTGAGTTTGAGCATCAGCCGCAGGTCTTCGCCGAAGGGTACGTCGTAACCGCCTACCTCGAGGGCCACCTGCCGGCGTACTGCGTGGTTGCCCCCGGCGGTGTTGGGCTGGCCTAGCTTAGCCATGAGGCCTAAAAACAGCGGGTAGCCATAGCGCGAGAGCAGCCGGTCGAACAGAGGGCCATCGAAAAACTCGAGCGGGCCGTAGGTTTCCACCACTTCCGGATCGCTAAAAGCCTCCTGGATGGCGGCAATCCAGCCGGGCTCTACCCTGCAGTCGGCATCGGTAGCGGCCACCACTTCCCCAGTAGCGGCCTCGAGGCCGGTCTGGCGGGCGATGTGCAGGCCGGGCTGGGGCTGGTAGATCACCCGCACCCCCAGGCTGCGCCCGATCTCGCCGGTTCGGTCGGTGGAGCCGTTGTCCACCAGAATGACTTCGTAGGGGGGCGGCTCCTGTCGCAAAATGGACTCCAGGCATGCCCCAATCATCTCTTCTTCGTTGCGGGCCGGTACTACCACGCTGACGGTAGGTTTCATCTAATCTCCAAGCTGCCATCAACTATTAGAGGACGCCAGGCCCCCTTGCCGCGACAACACGGTGCTATGTTAGCACAGCCCATGCTAGCGCGACCTAGCAGCCAGGAGCCACATCCGGCTCATCTGATCGACCTACACCCAGCTTGGGGCAATATCCCCATGAAAACGGCGGCGGGGGCTTTGGTTCCCGCCGCCGTTAAGAGTGATCTTTATGCCTTTTGCTTCTCGGCCAGCATGTTCTTCAGCACGGTTTGCAGAATGCCACCGTTTTTGTAGTAGTCCACCTCTACCAAAGTGTCTATGCGGGCCTTTACCTGGAAGCTCAACTGACTGCCATCGGCGCGGGTGGCTACCACGGTGAGTTCCTTGCCGGGGGTGATGTCCTCGAGGCCCAGGATATCGAACACCTCGTAGCCGGTGAGGCCCAGGCTGGCCGCGCTCTGGCCGGGCTGGAACTGCAGGGGCAGCACCCCCATGCCCACCAGGTTGCTGCGGTGGATGCGTTCGAAGCTCTGGGCGATGACGGCTTTCACGCCCAGCAGGTAGGTGCCCTTGGCAGCCCAGTCGCGGCTGCTGCCATTGCCGTACTCGATACCGCCGATCACGATCAGGGGCGTGCCCTCGGCCTTGTACTGCATGGCGGCGTCGTAGACGAACATCTCTTCGCCAGTACCAGGCTCGCTGCCGCGCTCGGACTTGGGCAGCTTCTTGGTGTAGGGGCCTTCTTTGCCATCCAACATCAGGTTGCGGATGCGGATGTTGGCAAAGGTGCCGCGCATCATCACCTCGTGGTTGCCGCGGCGGGAACCGTAGCTGTTGAAGTCGGCGGGTTCGACCCCGCGCTCCATCAGGTACTTGGCGGCGGGGGAGTTTTTGGCGATGCTACCCGCAGGCGAGATGTGGTCGGTGGTGATGGAGTCGCCCAGCAGCAGCAGCACCCGCGCACCCTTGATATCGCCGGTCTCGCGGGCCTGGCCCAGGTTCTCGAAGAAGGGCGGGTTCTGGATGTAGGTGCTGTTGGGATCAAACTGATAAAGCTGGCCGGTGGGGGCCGGCAGGGCCTTCCAACGCTCGTCGCCCTCGAAGACGGTGGCGTACTGGCGGCGGAACATCTCGGCGTCCAGGGTTCGGTGCACGGCCTGGCGAATTTCTTCCTGGCTGGGCCAGATGTCCTTGAGGAAGATGGCCTTGCCGTTGGGGTCGTAGCCGATGGGCTCGCTGGTGAAGTCAATGTCCATGCGGCCTGCGATGGCATAGGCCACCACCAGCATGGGGCTGGCGAGGTAATTGGCCTTGACGTCGGGGTTGATCCGGCCCTCGAAGTTGCGGTTGCCCGAGAGCACCGCGGCCACCACCAGGTCGCCCTCCTTCACCGCCCTGGAGATGTCTTCGGGCAGCGGCCCGGAGTTGCCGATGCAGGTAGTGCAGCCGTAGCCCACGGTGTGGAAGCGCAGGGCCTCGAGGAAGGGGGTGAGGCCGGCGGCGTCCAGGTACTCGGTTACCACTTTGGAGCCAGGAGCCAGGCTGCTCTTAACCCAGGGCTGGGTGTCGAGGCCGGCCTCCACAGCTTTTTTAGCCAGCAGGCCCGCGCCCAGCATCACGCTGGGGTTGGAGGTGTTGGTGCAGCTGGTGATGGCGGCAATCACCACCGAGCCGTGCCGGAGGTCGAACTCCTCGAGCCCCCGCTTGACCGTTACTTTGGCGTCCAGCTTGTCGGGGCTGAGGCCAAAGCCGCGCTCCTTGGGGTCTTTGGTGAGGTGCTCGAGGAAGCTCTTCTTCACCTCGCCCAGGTTCACCCGATCCTGGGGGCGCTTGGGGCCGGCCAGGGCGGGCACCACGGTGGAGAGGTCGAGCTCGAGGTACTCGCTGTACACCGGCGCGGCGTCGTCGGTGCGCCACAGGCCGGTGGCTTTGGCGTACTTCTCCACCAGGTCTACCTGTTCGTCGGAGCGCCCGGTGAGGCGCAGGTAGGCCAGGGTCTCGTCGTCGATGGGGAAGTAGCCCATGGTGGCGCCGTACTCGGGCGACATATTGGCGATGGTGGCGCGGTCGGCCAGCGGCAGTTTGGACACCCCAGGGCCGTAGAACTCCACGAACTTACCCACCGCGCCGTGCTTGCGGATCATCTCGGTCACGCGCAGCACCAGGTCGGTGGCGGTGGCCCCCTCGGGCAGCTCGCCGGTCAGTTTGAAACCGATGACCCTGGGGGCCAGCATGTAGTAGGGCTGGCCCAGCATTACCGCTTCGGCCTCGATGCCGCCCACCCCCCAGCCCAGCACGCCCAGGCCGTTGATCATGGTGGTGTGGGAGTCGGTGCCCACCAGGCTGTCGGGGAAGGCATAGAGCCGACCATCTTCGCCTTTTTGCGTCATTACCACCGAGGCCAGGTACTCGAGGTTCACCTGGTGCACGATGCCGGTGCCGGGGGGCACCGCGCGGAAGTTTTTGAGGGCGTTCTGGCCCCACTTGATCAGGCGGTAGCGCTCCTCGTTGCGCTTGTACTCCAGCTCCACGTTCTGGGCAAAGGCATAGGCGGTGCCGAAGTAGTCCACCTGCACGCTGTGGTCAATCACCAGATCCACTGGCACGGTGGGGTTGATGATCTCCGGGTTGCCGCCGGCCTTGGCCACTGCGTCGCGCATGGCGGCCAGATCCACCACCGCCGGTACGCCGGTAAAGTCTTGCAGAATCACCCGGGCCAGCATCAGCGGCACGTTGACCTCGCCGGGGTCGGGCTGCCAGTTGGCCAGGGCCACCACGTCGTCTTTGGTGATCTTGTACTCATCGTGGTTGCGCAGGAGGCTTTCCAGCATCACCCGGATGCTGAAGGGCAGCCTGGACACCGGCGCGATGCCCTGACGCTCGAGCTCCATGATGTCGAAGTAATGCACCTCACCCATCCTGGTGGAGAGGCTCTTGCGGGTTTTGAAGTCGTCTCGGTAGGCCATAGGTTCTCCTTTGTGTTTTGACAGGCATGAAACCAATGTTGCGCGGCAGATAGCCACAAGGCTTTAGCCATTGTTTTCGGCTACCGACCATCCACGTCCGTTTACGAGGCCCCAACAGTTTACTCCACTACAACTGGAGTAAATAGGGCTTGGAAAACGGAGGTATCCGCTGGAGTTTTGGGGCTGGTTTCGATGCCTGGGCGGGTGCGCCCTGCCTCAGACACCCTCATGTTACCGCAGGATGGCCTTAGTGCAAACAAGTATTGGTTGCAATTGGGGTCAGGTTGAGCTACAGCATGCCGGCCAGGAAGCCCTGCTCACGCACCACACGGATCAAGTCCATCACGGTGAGCTGCTGGGGGTCGTACTCGACCTCGAGCTGGCCTCTATCCACGGATTGCACGTGCTGTACGCCCTCCAGTCTCTTGATGGCGCTCGAGACTTTAGCCACCTGTTCAGGCTGTTCCATGCCCCGTACACCCAACAACACTCGGTTCATACCAAGGTATTTTAGAGGATTCGTAGCTCCTTGACAGGTTTTTGTGCCGCGCTACATCTGCGGCTACAGTTGCTTTTTTACACAACCCTATACCCGATAATGCAACTATGTTGTTTGGGCTTCGGGCCGCTGTGGTTGGCTTGCTGCTGCTGGCCTTCTGGGGGCCCAGCCTGCCATTGCAGCAGTTGCGAACAGTGGTGTTGCTTGATCAGAGCCCTTCGGCGCGGGATGCTGTCTGGAAGGTAGCACCCCAGGTTCAGCTACCCGGAGCTAAGTACGTGGCTTTTGCCAGCGGGGCTGTCCAGGTGGCCAGCCCGACGGCCCGAAGGTTGGATCTGGGCGAGGGCACCCGTCTGGGGGAAGCCCTGGAGAAAGCCCGGGAACTGCAAGCAGACCAGATTGTGCTGGTGTCGGATGGGCTGTTTCAGGATATGCCTGAGGTCATTGGAATACCCATCTACGGCCTTTACCAGCCGCCCAGTCCCAACCTTTCGGTTGCTTTGACCGGGCCAGCGCTTCCGACCAAGGGGGAGACCATCGAGGTGCGGGCCGTGCTGGAGTCTACCGCGGCGGTGCGGGCCCGACTTACCTTCAACGGGCCAGCCGGGCTTGTAGAGCGAGAAGTGCAGCTCGAGCCGGGGCGTAGCAGCCTGGGGTATCGCTTCCGGCTGGATGGGCCTGCTGTGGTGACGGCGCGGGTTGAAAGCGCCTTGGGAGTAGAGCAAGCCCGCCTCGAGCTCGGCCCCTCCGACATCACCCGGGTCTGGGTGCTGGGGGACGTGGCCCTGGCCCGCTACCTGCGGGCCCAGGGTTTTGCAGTGGAGGAGCCACGGGAAATTTCCCTACCCATCCGGGCCGAGGTGGTGGCCTTGGGGGTGGGAGCGCGGGATTTATCGGTGGCCGAGCTGGATGCCTTGCAAGGTTTTTTGAACCAGGGGGGAAGTCTGTTGTGGACGGCAACTCCCAGGGGTTTGTTTTTTGGGGGTTGGGAGCGCACCAACCTGGCCGATAGCCTGCCGGTGGAGCCGATGGAAGAGCCGGGTGGGGTGGGGATTGTGCTGGTGCTGGATGTATCGGGCAGCATGCTCGAGGCTGACAAGCTGGGGCTGGCGGTGGTGGGCTCGCTCGAGCTCATCCGTTCGGCTCGTCCCCAGGACTACGTCGGGGTGGTGATCTTTTCCGATCGTCCGCGCTGGCTGTTCCGGCCCCGGCCCATGACCGAGCAGGGCCGCAAGGAGGCTGAAAGTCTGTTGCTTTCCACTACTGCCGGTGGGGGTACCCGTATCCGCCGGGCCTACCTCGAGGCCCTCGAGGCTTTAGAGCCGCTGCCAACCGACTCCAAGCAGATTATCGCCCTTACCGATGGGCTGGCTGCGGATGTAACCCCCGATCTGTTCGATGCCGCCCGCGAGGCTAGCCCAAAAATTAGAACCAGCACGGTGGCCCTGGGTGCCGACGCCGACCGCCAGTTTTTGCGTGAGCTGGCCCAGGCCGGTGGAGGCACCTTTTGGGATGTGCCCAGCCCGCAGGATCTGCCGCGCTTTTTCCTGGAAGAAGCCCAGCGGGCCTTCAAGCGAGAGGCTCTCGAGGGCAACTTCCCGGTCTCAGTACGGCCCCACCCCATCACCCGCGCCACCAACCCACCCCCCCTCTCGGTGCTTCTGCCTGCTAAAACCAAGCCCTGGGCTCAGACCTTGCTCAGTTCAGGAGAAAGTACGGTTCTGGCAGTAGGGGAGAGCGGGCGGGGGCGGGTCGCAGCCCTTTCTACCGACCTCTCGCGCTCCTGGCAGGGCTGGCCGGGTATATCCCCCCTGATGGCTGAGCTGGTGCGCTGGCTTTCGCAGACCCCGGCCCGGCCCAGGGTGCAGGCCGTACGCGAGCAGAACTTTATTCGGGTGCTTTTAGAAGGCCAGTTTGAACGACCCAGTGTGCGCGCAGCAGGGCGGGAACAGAGCTTTGCTCCTACAGGCCCTTTGCGCTTCGAGGCGCGCTTACCGCGAGAAGCTATGGGTGAAGCAGTGGTGTTTGAAAACGAACAACCCCGGCTGCGGCTGCAACTACCTGCCCTGCCCGAGTGGCGCAGTGAGGATGGACGCGAGAATCTCCGGCAACTGGTAGAGGCCAGCGGGGGCCGCCTGCTTGCCAACACCGCCGAACTGAGCCGCCTGGTGGGGCGCAAAGCCCTGAACCTGCAAATCCCCCTGGCTGCCCTGGCCCTGCTGTTGTTTTTGCTGGAACGCTATCTGGAGCGGAGGCGTATTGCTGCCGTGGGGTTTTAGGTTACGAATTGGTCAAATCTGGCTTGACTTCTGCGTGGTCAACGCTAGTGTGAGGTAGATGCGGCTGTATATTCTTGTGTTTTTGCTGTTGCTGGTGGGCTGTTCTGATCAGGGGGTACTGGCCCCCGCCCACACCCTTCCTGAGGAAGTTGTCTTGGAGGGCCTCGAGGGTAGTCTGGCCCTGCGGGTGGGCTCCAGCGTGGCCTGGCGGGTTGAAAGCTACAACACCTGGCTAAGCGCCACCCCTGCCACCGGCTTAGGCCCCAGGACGATACAGCTCAGGGCGGAATTCGCCGATGAGATACAAAACCAGCCCGAGTACACTGGAAGTCTTCGGCTTTCGGGGGATGTGCATGCAGAAATCTTGGTCCGGCTGCCTTTGGTGAGGGTTGTGGGGGGGGTGGTGGACTCGAGCCCAGCCGCTGCTTCGGTGAGTAGCTCGAGTCTGCCTTCCCAGCTGCAACGTACTTCAAGCACTCCGACCCCCAGTGCAACTGGTGATGAAATTCTGGTCAAATACCGCACCGACCTGCGCGCAGCCGCCCTCCCGGAGGGCAGCCGGGTTTTGTCCCACGACCGCATCAGCCGCCTGACCAAGCTTCAGTCGCCGAACCCCCAGGCTTTGCTGGAGCGCCTGCGCCTCGACCCCAGCGTGGAGTGGGCCGAAATTAACGGCACGGTAACGGCCCAGGGCGAGCCCACCGACCAGTTTTATCCCCAGCAGTGGTATCTGCGGGCCACCGGGGCGCGCTTTGCCTACCAGCAAACCTACACGACGCCCATCACGGTGGCGGTGGTGGATACCGGGGTGCGCTACGACCACCCCGACCTGGCCGGGCGGCTCTGGCAGCCCGGCGAGGGGGCCTACGACTTTGTAGGCGATGCCCTCCCGCCAGAGGAGCCAAATAAACCCTATGACCCCTGTGGCCAACCGGCTCCGGATGGACCCGGCGACAACGACCCTACCGACCCTTGTGATTTGTCGGCCAAAGACAAAGGCAGTCACGGAACCCACGTGACGGGCATCATTGTTGCGAATGCCGGTACATTTGTGCCTGTCTGCCCAACCTGCACCGATTCGGGTATGGTTGGGCTGGCCTACAACGCTCCAATCAAGGTTTTGCCCCTGCGGGTGCTGGGCTCAGGCGGCAGCGGTACTTTCGAAGACGTCGCTCTGGCCGTGCGCTATGCAGCAGGAATTCCGGTGGTAAAAGGAGGTCAAATTTTACAAAACCCCCTGCCGGTGCAAGTTATAAACTTATCGCTTGGTGCCCTGTTAGAACCCAAGGATTATCCTTACCTTATGTGCGAGGCGGTCGCGGACGCGGTTGCGCGGGGTGTTCTGGTGGTAGCGGCAGCGGGCAACTATCAGGATCAAGCTATAAAACCTGGTTCAATGGTTTATCCAGCGGCATGCCCTGGGGCCATCTCGGTCGCGGCCACCGATATGTACAACCAGGTGGCGGACTACAGCCAGCAAAACAGTGAAGTAGACATTGCTGCGCCGGGGGGCAACATCGCCCAGTCGGGGGGTGGTGTGCTCTCCACCACCTGGAATTACCAAACCAACCTGCCCAACTACACCTTCTACATGGGCACCTCCCAGGCCACCCCCCAGGTGGCAGCAGCGCTGGCCATGGCGCTGTCCAGCGGTCGGGCCAGCACTGCCACAGAAGCCTGGAACCTGATCCGCTCGAGCGCCACCGACCTGGGCGCGCCGGGCCGGGACGATGCCTATGGCTACGGTTTGCTCAACCTGCCGGGGGCTTTTGGCTGGACGCTGCCCAGGGGCGGGTTTCTGGTAAGCCTGAGTGGCCCCATTGCCCGGCGGGTGCCGGTGGTTGACGGGCGCTTCGAGACCTTTTTGGTGCCGGGGCGCTACACCATGGTAGCCTGCCGCGACGACTCGGGTAACAGCCTGTGCGATAGCGGCGAGCCTAAAATGGAGCGCCAGGTACAGGTGAACGGCGGGAATACCCTCGATCTAGGGACGATACTGGTTGGGCCCTAAACTCAAGCTGGTTTTGGCTATTCGCCGCCAAAATACTCCGGTAGCTGGTCGCGGGTAATCAGCACATCCCGTGGCTTGCTGCCCTGGTGCGGCCCCACGATGCCCATGGCCTCGAGCGCGTCCACTAGCTTGCCGGCCCTAGCGTGCCCCACCGAGAGGCGGCGCTGGAGCCGGCTGACCGAGGCGTAGCCCTCCTCGATCACAATCTCAGCGGCTTTTTTGAGCAGGGGGTCGCCAAAATCAATCTCGCCTGCATCGGCGCTGCCACCCCCGCCCAGGTTCAGGGGGCCCTCGAAGTCGGGGCCGTACTGGGTTACGAAGGCGTCTTCAAAGCTCTGTTCGCGCAGGAACCCGGCAATGCGGTGTACCTCGGTTTCCGAGAGGAAAGGGCCCTGCAGACGCACCGGCTTGGGCAGGCCCGGCTGATGGAAGAGCATATCGCCCTGGCCCACCAGCCGCTCGGCCCCGTAGGTGTCCAGGATGGTGCGGGAGTCGAAGCCCGAGGAGACCGCAAAGGCCATGCGGGCCGGGATATTGACCTTGATGAGCGAGGTCAGGATGTCCACCGAGGGGCGCTGGGTAGCCAGAATCAGGTGCATGCCGGTAGCGCGGGCCATCTGGGCCAGGCGCAAAATGGCCTGCTCGACCTCTTTGGGGGCGGTAATCATCAGGTCGGCCAGCTCGTCAATCACAATCACCAGGTAGGGCAATGTGGCCTCGCCGGCGGCCCGCATTTTGTGGTTGAACTGCTCGAGGTTGCGCGCCCCCACCTGGCTCATCATCTTGTAGCGCCGCTCCATGTGAGCTACAGCACCCAGCAAGACCCCGGCGGCGTCGGCGGGGTTAGTCACCACCGGCCGCACCAGATGGGGGATGCCCTCGTAGGGGGTGAGCTCCACCATCTTGGGGTCAATCATAAGAAAGCGCAGCTCGGTGGGAAGGTACTTGAAGAGCAGACTGGTGATGAGGGTGTTCACTGCCACCGACTTGCCCGAGCCGGTCGAACCGGCAATCAGCAGGTGGGGCATTTTAGCCAGGTCCTTGACCCAGACCTCGCCGTCAATGCTTTTACCCAGCACCAGGGGCAGGGTGTCTTTGCTGCGGGTGAAGGCGCTGGACTGGATGGCCTCGCTGTAGCGCACCAGTTCGCGCTCGGTGTTGGGCACCTCGAGGCCAATCACGCTCTTGCCGGGTATGGGGGCTTCGATGCGCACCGAGCCGGCGGCCAGGGCCAGGGCCAGGTCGTTGTGCAGGTTCTGTACCCGGCTGATTTTTTCGCCGGGGGCGGGCTCGAGCTCGTACCGCGTCACCGTGGGGCCGCGCGACCAGCTCACCACCCGGGCTTCTACCCCGTGGTGCTTGAGGGTGTTGTTGATGAGCTCAACCTGCCGCTGGGTGATGAGCTCCAGGGCCTTGGGGTCGTAACGGGGGGGCTCGGGCGGGTCGAGCAGGTCGAAACCGGGCAGTTCCAGGGCAGTGGATGTTCGGGGCGTAGAAGGAGGCGTGGGAGCGGTTTTGACCGAGCTGGGCTTGGGGTTTTCCTGGGCAGGCTTGCTGGTGGCTGCCACCTTATCCGGTTCGGGGAAGACCAGGTCGAAGTCGAAGGGGGGCTCGGCGGGGGGCTTGGCGGTTGCTACCGCAAAAGCCGGTGGCTCGGCCTGCAGGCCTTTTTCCAGCAAGGCCCGCAGCCCGGCGCGGTGGGCTTCTAAGGGCGCAGACTCCACCCACTCGGCCCAGCGCAGCCAGCCGTCTACCCGCTGCTCGAGGTCCTGGGTCAGGGCTTCGCTTTCCTGCCAGGCGGCCAGGCGATGCTGGTGCTCTTCCAGGGCAGTTAGCAGGGCCTGGGTGGTGCTGGGCTTGTCTAACGACCGCGCGGCGGCCTCACCCTGGCGGGTCAGGGTCTGGGCCTTGGTGAGTAGTGCGCCAATTTCCAGCACCAGCGCGGCGCGGCGTTCCTCGAGCGTCTGGGCCAGGCCCTCGCCTTTGAGCGGTGCGGCCAGCGCGGCGGCCAGGCGCTCGAGACGTACGGCCAGGGGCCGCGCCTCGGTGGCCAGCTTGCCCGCCAGCTCTTTGGCGCGCTCGGCTTTGAAGCTGTCCAGCAGTTTGGACAGGCCCTCGAGGGCTTCCCTGTCCTGGGGGTTGCGCCGGATGGCCTCGAGGTCTTGTACCAGGGTGTTGAGCGCCTTGTGCTCGGGGTAGCGCGCCGAAAGGGCCCGCGCCTCACCCAGCAGGCGGCTGGCAGACTGGGAGAGGCGGTAGGCCTGATACAGCCGTTTAGCAGCCAGTACCACCCGGCGCAAACCCTTACCCAGCAGGAAGCCCGGCCTTTGGCGCAGGGCCAGATCGGCTACAAAACTGAGGGCCAGCAGGGGAATGAGCAGGCCAAAATTGCCCAGACCGCCCACCAGCAGTGTGTGCAGATTACTACCCAGCAGCCCACCGTAAGGCCTGGCGAGGTGGGCCACCAGCGGTAAGGTGAGCAGGCCCCCCCCGAAGAGCAGGGCCGTACCACGCGCCAAAGGGCCCAGGGGCCGATCCAGCAGCAGCCACACGCCCAGCAGGGCAACCGTCGGTGGAACCAGCCAGGCCAGGTATCCCAGGTTGCCCCAGAACAGGGCCTGAATACCGCTGCCCAGTTGTCCGGCCAGGTTGGAGCCAAAATAAATGGCGGCGGCCAGGAGGGCGGCGATGCCCAGTATCAGCAGAGCAAAGGCCTCGAGGTCGCGCTTGCGTTCGGTAGGATTGGCCTTGCTGGCTTTGTCAGCTTTGGATTTGCCCTTCGCCATCGCTTACGATTGTAACATACCAAATAAACCCCTAAGGGTTGTGTTGTAGACGCCAAATCTTGCTGGGCTGGTATAAAGGCACGGGCCACAGGCTGCTGAAAAATACCTGTGACCCGCGATGGTTGGCTTATTTGGGAAGGGCTTTGATTACCGCGTCGGTGATCTCGAGTTCGTCGGCAGCATAAACCACCAGACCACTGCTGGCTGCTACTTTCTTATCGAAGATCATTGCAAAGCCTTGTTGCTGGGCTACCTTGGCGATTACCTGATCGATTTCCTCGGTGATGGGCTTGAGGGCTGCGTTGACGCGGTCGCTCCACTTCTTGCCGGCTTCTTGCAGGCTCTGGGCCAGCACCCGGTAGTCCTGCTGCTCTTTGGCGGTGGCGTTGCCCGCCCGCAGTTTGGCCTCGAGCGGCTGAAGCTGGTCACGGATGGGCTTCAGCTCGCGCTCGGCCTGGTTTCGGATGTCCTGCACCTTCTTGAAATCTTTGTGGGCCTGCACGATCTTTTCGGCGTCCACATAGCCGATGCGGTTGGGTGTTGGGCGGTTTTGGGCGATGAGGGAGCCCCCCAGCAAAAAGCTCAAAAGGGCTACGGCAAACAACCAGTTCTTCATAGTATCTCTCCGTTACTTGGAAATAGCCTGTTTTATGGCCTGGGTCAGGTCGAGTTCCTGGGCCGCGTACACAACCAGGCCACTGCTGGCGGCCACCTCCTGATCCAGCACAATAGCAAAACCCTGCTCCTTGGCAACCCTACCGATAACCATATCAATATCCTCGGTGATGGGCCGGAGGACGCTGCCTTGCTGCTCGCTCCACTTCTGACCGGCAGTTTCCAGCCTCTGCGCTGCGGTACGGTAGGCCTGCTGCTCCTGAGCAGTTGCGTTACCTTGACGCAGCTTGGCTTCCAGCGACTGCACCTGTTCCCGCAAGGGCTTGAGTTCTGCTTCGGCTTTGGCTTGAACCTCTTTTACTCTGGCAAACTGTGGGTGGGCCTCTACCACAGCCCGGGCGTTGAGATAACCGACCTTGTCGGCTGTGAGCGGGGTTTGCGCTACCAGCAGGCTGCTCAAAAGCAGAGCGGCTAGCGTGGGCACAAACAACGTGAGTCGCTTCATACGCGCCATACTGTAAGGGGGTGCCCTTAGCGTAGCGTGAGAGCGAGGCCACTGGTCATTTAGGCCGGACTTGGCTATGGTATTGCCTGCGAGGTCGCTGACCTCAAAACAGGAGGTGCATGCCATGAAACGATTACCCTTGCTGCTTGCCATGGTTTTGCTGGCTTTTGCTTCCACGGGACTGGCCCAGCGCTCTTTCCAGCTGCGCATCTCGGTGCCTTCGCCCACGCTGGGGTTTGGCCTCGAGGCCAACCTACAGCGCGACCTGGTGGCTTTGGTTTACGGCGATGTGATTTTCCAGGGGCCGGGCTTCCTGATTGGGGGCGAGGTGCTCTTCAAGCCCGACCTGGGCCGGTTCGACCGTGACCTGCGGGGCATCAAGCCCTATTTTGGTGGTGGTCTGGGCCTGCGGCTGCCCAATGCCAACTTTGCCCTCACCCTGGATGCCGGGCTCGAGTTCGCCCTCGACGGCGACACGGGGCTGTTTATTGGCGGCCAGAGCGTCTTCCCCTTCAACAGCTCGCCCTACGGCCGGGTGTTGTTTGGGGCCACCTTCCGCTAGTCCCTAGCTTCACCCCAAGCCCATGCGCCCCTTGCGGGGCGCATTCTTTATGGCTCCCTGAGCAGACCCCAGCTTGTAACGGCGGGGTAGGAGCCCAGCACTTTGACAAATGAGGCCCGGCGCAAGAGGGTGAGCAAAGCCTGGGAGGGGCCGGGGTCTTCGGCGTGGCCTTCGAAGTCGGCGTAGAAGATGGGGGAGAAGGGGCGGTCGGGGTCGCGGCGGGGGCGGGACTCGAGCTTGGTCAGATTAATCCCCTGGTCGGCAAAGGCCTGCAAAGCGGCCAAAAGCTCGCCGGGGCGGTGGCGGGTGGTGAAGACCACCGAGGTTTTGTAGGGCCCTTCGCGGCGGGGGAAGTCTTCGCGCGAGAGCACAAAAAAGCGCGTGTAGTTGCCGATGAAGTCCTGAATGCCCTCTGCGATAATCTCCAGTCCGTAGCGCTCGGCGGCGCGCCGGCTGGCGATGGCGGCCAGACCGGGCTGGGGGTGTTCGGCCAGCTCGCGGGCGGCCCCGGCGGTATCGTAGACCGGTTCGGCCTCGAGCTTGTACCGGGCGATGAAGCCGTCGCACTGGGCCAGGCCCTGGGGGTGACTTTTAACCTTGCGGATATCTTCCAGGCGGGTTCCGGGCGGGGCCAGCAGGCAGTGGTCTACCTTCAGCACCAGCTCGCCGACCACATGCAGGTCGGTCTCGAGGAGCAGGTCGTAGGTCTGGTTGATGATGCCGGCGGTGGTGTTCTCGACCGGCACCACCCCCAGGTCTACCTCGTGGTTCGAAACCGCCGAGAATACCTGGTGAAAGGTGGGCAGGCCGATGGTCTCGGCCTCGGGGAAGGCTTTGAGTGAGGCTTCTTCGCTATAGGCACCCTCGGTTCCCTGGAAAGCGATACGCATAACTCAGCCCAGTATATGTATTTTGTGGTTTCGCTGTACAACGGCTCCTGGCGATACCCTGCACAGAGTAACCTGTGGCAACCACCGTTTTTATCCGGTGCAAGGGTTGGCTGAGCCTGTTGAAGCCGATTCTCGGGTAATTTTGGCAACGACTGGAGGCCAATGACCCGTACTGGAAGACGTTGTGCAGAGACACGCCTCTTAACGAGGTTGAAGCGTATCTGCGTAAAGACAGTACAATGGTGATTCGTGCTAAGACTGGAACCCATTTCCGACCCCGCCATCTGGAACCAGATGGTGTCTTCGCTGCCCATTACCAGCGCATTGCAGTCGTGGGGTTGGGGCGAGGTTAAGAGACTTTCGGGCTGGCAGCCGGAGCGCTACGCGGTTTACGACAACAGCGAGCTTATCGCTGCCGCACAGCTTTTTCGCCGCAGATTTATCGGGCCTGTTTCGATGCTGTATGCCTCGAGGGGCCCCGCACTCAGGAGCATTCAAGACCTGCCCAGGGTGGTCGAGGTGCTCAAACAACAGGCACAGGGCGCGGTGTACCTGAAGCTCGAGCCCGAAACCGGCCAGCCGGCCCAGCAGGCC
Organism: Meiothermus sp.; assembly: GCF_026004075.1. Classification (NCBI taxonomy): domain Bacteria; kingdom Thermotogati; phylum Deinococcota; class Deinococci; order Thermales; family Thermaceae; genus Meiothermus; species Meiothermus sp. The sequence goes on from NZ_BPIK01000001.1 coordinate 1,052,982, forward strand.
GCACCGGAATTCTCCCGGATGCAAATTGAGGAGACCATCCAACCCGAGTACACCATCTGGCTCGACTTAACGCTGGGCCGCGAGGGCTTGCTGGCTCAGATGGACAACATGCACCGCCGGAATACCAAACTGGCTGAAAAGCGCGTTGTGACCACCATTGAAGGCCCCGAAGCCTTCGAAGAGTTCTGGCAGCTCTTTGAGGAGACCAACCGCCGGGCCAAGCTCTTGCAGCATTCCAAAACCTACTACCAGACCGTGCTCAAGGAGATGAATCAGCCCTTGGGGCAGGCCTTCATTTCGATTTCCCGACTGGAGGGCAGGGCTCTGGCCGCCGGTTTGTTTGTGGCGTTTGCCGGCAAAGTGGACTATCTCTATGGGGGCAGCAGCCGCGAGAACTCCAACGCTAAGGCCCCCAACGGTATGCACTGGGGGGCCATCAACTGGGGACTTCAGAATGGCTATCGTATCTACGATTTATGGGGGGTGCCCCGTCAGAGCGAGGGCAGCCATGCGGCCGGTATAGATGCCTTCAAAGAGGGTTTTGGCGGCAGCCGGGTGCGCTTTCCTGCTTATGACGTGGCCCTCTCGCCACTGTACGGTGTGATTAAAAAGGCCCTGCGCTGGCGTAAAAACTGGGTCAACTATCGCACCCGTGGCACAACCCGCGATGTGCTCTGAATGCACTATGGGAAGCTCGTTCCCTAACGCGTCGCAACAAAACAGACATCTACGCTTCTGACTACTTCCTCGATGTTTGAACCGCTCCGTAGTCGAGAGTGGCTAGTGTGATACGCATTTCGGTAGTATCGTTCACTTAGACAAGCCTAAACGATACTACCGAAATGCTTTTCTACTCCCTTCGGTCGGCTTGAGTCCTTCACCGCTGGGCGTAGTCAGAGGTGAAGGACTCAAGCGGAAACGGTATGAGCAGTGCTGTAGTGAGCCGATCGGTTTTTATGTGAGCTGATGCAGGGTTTGTGCTTGCAACCGATGCCGGAGCGCTAAAAAAAGCTCGGCTGTGGCCAGCGCATCCCACAGAGCATGGTGCTCGAGGTGGCCGGGCAGTCCAAAAATAGCCCTGGCGGCTCCCAGTGCGCTGGGGTAGGGCCGGCTGTAGGGCTCGAGCTGCCTTCTTCGCTCGTTGAGCCGGGCCAGCAGCACTGTCGTATCCACTACCAGGGGCTTTGCCCAGGGCCGGCCTAAAGCTCTACAGCTTTGCTTCAAAAACCCCAAATCAATTGAACTAAAGTGCAACACCAGCACATCCCGGTTTATTCGCCGCTGTACCTCGTCGAGCACCTGTGCCAGGGGTGGCGCCGTCTCTAGTTCGCCGGGCAGGATATGGTGAGCCTTAATGCCCTCGATCGAGAGGGTCTCGGGCCGGGCCGGGCGCACCAGGCTGTAGTAGTGCGCGCCAAACTCGATCACCCCGCTGCGGATGGGCACCATCCCCACCGACAGAATCTGATCGGATGGCTCCAGGCCGCTGGTTTCCAGATCCAGGGCCCAGTAGTTGACCTCGTTCCAGGCAGGGCTTTTGCGAAAAGGCCACAGCATGAGCGGTACATTAACCCAGACGGTCGGTGTGGAAGCGCTGGCTCATGGCCTCCTGCATCTCGCGGATCTGCAAAAAGGCCTCCTTGAGGTGTCGGCGCTCGAGCGAGGAAAGCTGATCCAGTTGAATCTTGTTGCTGGGGGCAAGCCCCTGTCGCATGCTGGCGAGTTGCTGACGTAGCCGGAGGCGCATCAGAAAACCGAAGGCTTCGATCAGAGTTTCGGCTCCTTCCTGGCTTAGCTTGTTCTCGCGGGCAGCAGCCCGCAGGCGCTCGACCGTGCCCTTGGCCAGGCTGCCGGCTTCCAGGGCATGCACGCGGGCCAGGCTTACGATGGGGGCAATGCCCCCCTTTTTGATATCCACCCCGCCGTCTTCCTCCCGAATTTTCCGGAAAAACCCGATGGGAGGCCGGAACTGCACCGAAGCCTTGGCCAGGTGTGCGAGAAAGATGGCGTGCGTGCTACTGGAAGCCACAATTTTTTCCAGCGGTTCCAGTGAAAGCGCACCATAGACCTTGCGAAAATCGAAGAAAATCTGGGCCTCGAGCAGCTCCTGGGGGGTGGGGGTCTCGACCCAGTGCTGGAAGAGCTTTTGCCACTCTGTAAGGGGTTTGTGCCAGTGGGTGGCCATGTAGCCGCCGGGGCAGGGTGGGAAGCCGGCTTGTATCAAGCCACCAACTACATACTCTGCCAGTTCGGCGAAATACCGCTGGGCTTCGGGGGACTCTTCGGCGTAGACCAGGGCGTTGTCCTGGTCGGTGAGCAGAGCCTGCTCCATGCGCCCTTCGGAGCCAAAGACCATCCAGGCATAGGGTGTGGGGGCTGGCCCCAGGCGCTCTTCGGCCTGGCGCAGCAGAATACGAATTAGCTGATCGTTGAGGGAGCTGACGCTGCGGCCAATCTCGCTGGCCCCCAGGCCTCCCGCCAGCAGCGACTCGGCGATGCCGCTCAGCTCTTTGGCATAGCCTTTCAGGTCATCCAGGCTGCGGGTGCGCTCGAGCCGCCGCAACAGGTGCAGGGGGCTGCGGGCCTGCTGGCGCATGAAGACCGTATCGGTCACCAAACCCACAATCTGGCCGTCTTGCTCCAGGGGTAGATGGTGAATGCCCTGCTCGACCATAAAGGCCAGGGCCTCGAACAGGGGTGTACTGGCGGGCAGGGTTTTGGCCGGGGCGCTCATCACTTCCACCAGAGGGGTTTCGGGGCCTTTCCCCTCGGCCAGCACCCGGTTGCGCAGGTCGCGGTCGGTCAGGATGCCCATCGGACTGCCCTCGACCAATACCGAACTGATTTGATGCTTTCGCATGACCTGCGCCGCTTCCTGCACCGTGGCGCTACGGGCTACAAAGACCGGGGGCCGTGTCACCAGCTCACCTACTGCCAGGCTTAGATCAATGTTGACGATCCTGGGCTCCTGGCTTGGCGCTACCAGGCGCAGACGCTCGGCCAGGCCTTTGGTAAAAAACTCGGCAAACGGTGGATGCTCCAAAAGCCTACGAAAAACCGCTTCGGGCCAGCGATAAACCAGCAGGTCGTCCTCGGCCACGACGTCGAAGGCGGGCGCATCCTGCGAGATAAGGGAGGGATAACCGAAGATATCTCCCTCTTCCAGGTGGATTACCGTCCGACCGTCGCGCTCGAGGCGGGCCATACCTTTGCGAATCATGTAGAGGTGCTGGCTTTTGGGGCCGTTGCGCTCCAGAACCTTGCTGTCCTTGGGGAAAAATGCAATTTCCAAACCCCGTTCTACCTGGCCTAGGGTCTCGCTGGGTAGCAGGTTAAACGGGGCGTGCGCACGAACGAACTCGAGCGGGTTCACGGTTCTATTTTGCCGACTTTGCCGGGGAGTTTTGCCCCTCTTCCGGTAGCCGGACAATCAGACCCGAACTGAGCCATGCCGATAACGGCAGAATGATGCTCAAAGCCTGATTGGCCCCGGAAAAAACCTGTAAGGCGTAGCCAAACAGCAAAGCGGGAAGCAACATGAAAAAGATGCGGAAAATGCGCTCGAGTCCAGGTTTAGGCGGTAGGGGCCAGAAGCGCGAAAACACCAACCCCAGCAACCCCCCAAGCATCACCGCTGTGGCAATACGTAAGAGGTCGAGCGGGGTGGGGAAAGGCCAGCCAGTCAGGTAATGTCCGACCGCGTAAAACAAAAATAAAAATGCTGAAATACCCACCAACAGCCGTAACAAGCGCAGCGTTAGATTGGGGGGCACGTATATGTTGCTTTTCTTGAGCGATTCGAAGTTTTTGTTCATGGCTGTAAGGTAATCCTATAGCACTCTCAAACCCAAAACGTGTGGGGGTGGGAAAACCCACCCCCAAGATTGTTTTAGTGATAATGCGCATCCTTGGCGCCGCGCGGAATCCGCACCGATTCGACCAAATCCTGTACTTCTTTGGGCGGTTCGGGGGTCATACGCGAGACAAAGTAGGTGATCACGAAGTTGAGCAGCATTCCTACCGTGCCAATGCCCTCGGGGCTTACACCCAGGAACCAGCGGGGCATACCAAAGTAGCTGGTGCCAATTATGTAGAACGCTGTGAAGACCAACCCCACAATCATGCCGGTAATGGCCCCCTCGCGGGTGGTGCGCTTGTCAAAGATGCCCAGCAGGATGGCCGGGAAAAAGCTGCTCGCTGCCAGCCCGAAGGCAAATGCCACCAATTGCGCGATAAAACCTGGTGGGTTTTGGCCAAAATATCCGGCAATCAGCACTGCCAGCAAGATACCTACACGGGCTACCAGCAGACGCTGCCCCTCGGAGGCCCTTGGGTTGATGATGCGGTAGTACAGGTCGTGTGAGAGCGCCGAGGAGATCACAATCAGCAGTCCCGACGCCGTGGAAAGCGCCGCGGCCAGACCACCTGCCGCTACCAGGGCGATGATCAGCGGGGCCAGCTTGGCCACCTCGGGCGTGGAGAGCACGATGATGTCGTTGTTGATGAACACCTCGTTGGCGCTGGTGGTGTCGGGGTTGTTTACGTCGGGACGGGTAGTGCCGGGTATGAACTTGAAGGCGTTGCCCTTGGCGATGGTAATGGTGCCGTTGTTATCTTTGTCTACAAAGCGCAACAACCCGGTTTTTTCCCACTTGGCTACCCAGTCAATTTGCCGTACCTCCTCAAAGGTTTTGCCGTGCAGGGTATTAATCAGGTTGTAACGAGCAAACACCGAGATGGCCGGAGCGGTGGTGTAGAGCAGAGCGATGAAGAGCAAGGCCCAGCCAGCGGAGGCGCGTGCGTCCTTGACCGTGGGTACGGTGTAGAAGCGAATGATTACGTGGGGCAACCCAGCCGTACCAAACATCAAACATGCCGTAATCAGCAGGATATTCAGCATGTCGAAGCGCTGGAACGGTTGCGTATACTGAGTAAAGCCCAGGTCTACCTGTAGCTGGTTGAGCCGGGTGGTGATGTCGCTAAACGTCAGGGCCAGTTGCGGGATGGGATTGCCGGTGAGGATGCTGGCGATGGCTACCGCTGGAATCAGGTAGGCGATAATCAGCACCGTGTACTGGGCTACCTGTGTCCAGGTGATGCCTTTCATTCCGCCCAGCACAGCAAACAGTGCGGTCACGGCCACCCCAACCCACAATCCGGTAACACTGGGCACCCCCAGGTAGCGGGCGAAAACCGTACCTACCCCCACGAGCTGCGGGATCACGTAGGTGAACGAGACAAACACCGCAGCCACCACAGCCACCACACGCGCGGTTTGGGAGTAGTAGCGGTCGCCCACGAAGTCCGGTACGGTAAATTTGCCGAACTTGCGTAGGTATGGAGCCAGGAGCAACGCCAGCAACACGTAACCGCCCGTCCAGCCCATCAGGTAGATGGTGCCGTCGTAGCCCAGGGTAGATATCAGGCCCGCCATCGAGATAAAGCTGGCCGCGCTCATCCAGTCGGCGGCGGTGGCCATACCGTTGGCGATGGGAGGAACCCCACGTCCGGCCACGTAAAAGCCCTCGGTCTCACGCACGCGCGCCCAGATGCCAATCCCCACGTACAGGCCGAAGGTCAGGAGCACAATGATCCAGGTCCAAAGTTCTACACTCACTGGCAACCCCCTTATTCGTGTACGTCGAACTGCTGGTCAATCTTGTTCATCTGGGAAACGTAGATGAAGATCAAGATGACGAAGATGATGATGGAGCCTTGGTGAGCAAACCAGAAGCCCAGCGGAACTGACCCGAACTTGATGTTGTTGAGCACGTTTACCAACAAAATCCCAAAGCCGTAAGAGACCACTGCCCAGACGATGAGCAGGTTACGGATCAGGGTAATGTTGGCCTTCCAGTACGCGTCGGCCTTTGCTTTATCCATGCCTACCTCCATGTAGCACAAGTCCGGCCACCATAGCCAGGGGGTGGTCGCTTTTGCGCGTTTCAGACTTGCGCCATGAATCTATAGCCCTTCTATTAACCGGGTCAAGTTATTGCCGGTTTTTGTATATATGCGAAAAGCGGTGCAATTATTTGTTTTATGAGAGCCTGGAAGGTTTACTGCGGGTGCGTTAAAGCCAGCAAAACGACCCCCATACATTCCATGGCTTTATAGCGATAACACCGTTTCTGCTTGAATCCTTCACCGCCCGCCATAGTCAGAGGCGAAGGATTCAAGCCGACCGAAGGGAGTAGAAAAGCATTTCGGTAGTATCGTTTAGGCTTGTCAAAGTGAACGATACTACCGAAATGCGTATAACACCGCACGAAGTAATCTGGCAGTGCTTCCGGGTTTTATGCGGTTTGGGGTCGGCTGAGCTTGTCGAAGCCGGCGTTATTTGACCTATCGGTTATTTTTGATGCTGGCTCCAGGTCGGATGTAAGCCTCGAGGCTAAGGAAAAGTTATCTCTGGATAAGTTTTTTTTTATTCCTCGAGCGTGCTCAAATCGCCCGGATCCCGCCCCATCTCCTGGGCCTTGAGCAGGCGTCGCAAGATTTTTCCGCTGCGGGTCTTGGGGAGCTTGTCCAGGAAAACCAGTTCACCGGGGGTAGCAATGGGGCCAAGCTCGAGCCGCACATGCTGCACGATTTCATCTCGCAGGGCCTCGGTTTTTTCGCGCCCCACCCGCAACACCACGAAAGCCTTGATGTTTTCTCCCTTGATGGGGTCGGGTACCCCAATTACGGCAGCCTCGGCCACCGCCGGGTGGGAGACCAGGGCGCTCTCTACGTCGGCGGTGCCAATGCGGTGTCCGGCCACGTTGAGCACATCGTCGGCACGGCCCAGCACCGTGAAGTAGCCTTCGGCGGTTTTGCTGGCTACGTCGCCAGCGGCATACACGTTGCCGGGTATTTCCGTCCAGTACTGGGTATAGCGGGCGTGATTACCCCAGACCGTGCGCATCATGTGGGGAAAGGGGCGCTTGAGCGCGAGCAAGCCACCGGTTCCGGGGGCTATTTCGTGGCCCTCGGCATCCACCACCGTGGCCTCCACGCCGGGCAGGGGCACCCCTACAAAGCCGGGCCGGCCCTCCAGGGTGAGGGGGGTGCCCAGGGTGGGGCCGCCCAGCTCGGTCTGCCACCAGTTGTCAGCTACAAAGCCGCGCTTGCCGCCCTCCATCAGATGCTCAACCGCCCACTGCCAGGCCTCCGGGTTGAGGGGCTCGCCGGCCACCCCGATGAACCGTAGCGACGAGAGGTCGTGCCGGGCGGGCCATTCGGGACCAAACTTCATGAACATACGAACTGCCGTTGGAGCGGTAAACATTACGTTGACCCGGTAACGCTCAACGGCCTGCCACAAAGCTGCTGGGTTGGGATAGTCCGGCGCACCCTCGCGCAGCACGCTGGTGATGCCCTCGAGCAAGGGCGCATACACGATGTAGCTGTGGCCCACAATCCAGCCGATGTCCGAGGTGGCCCAGTAGACATCGGTGTCCTTCACGTCGAAAAAGGTGCGCAGGTGGTAGGCCGTGCCCACCATATAGCCCCCGTGTACGTGCAACACACCCTTGGGTTTGCCGGTGGAGCCCGAGGTGTAGAGGATAAACAGAGGGTGCTCGCTATCCAGCGGAACCGCTTCGGCCTCGGGTTGGTGCGACCAGAGCAAACTGTTGAAATCGTGAAAGCGAGGCCCCTCGGGCACGGCTTTGTTGCGGCAGAACCAGATGGTGTGAACGTCTAGGTCTTCGATGGCCTGGAGCACGATGGACTCGAGGTCTACCGGCTTGCCCCGGCGGTAACTCACGTCCCCCGCAATTACCAGCCTGGCCCCGGCGTCCACGATGCGCTCGCGCAGCGCCGAAACCCCCAGCCCGGCGTACACCACCGAGTGAATCGCGCCAATGCGGGCGCAGGCCAGCATGGCGATAATGCCCTCCAGAGTAAGAGGCATGTAGATGATCACCCGATCGCCTTTTTCTACGCCCAGACTTTTTAGCCCTGTGGCCAGGCGCGAAACCCGATCCAGAAGCTCACCGTAGGTAAGCTTCTGCTCGCTACCGTCTTCGCTCAGGTATAAAAGCGCGACCTGGTTGCGCTTGGAACCCTGGGCATGGCGATCCAGGGCGTTGTAGGTGATGTTGGTCTGGCCGCCCACGAACCACCGGTGGTCGGGGAAGTTCCACTCCAGCACCTGCTCAAAGGGCCGGAACCAGTGAAACCGCCGGGCCTGTTCCCCCCAGAACGCCTCGGGGTCTTGCAGGCTGCGGCGGTATTCGGCCCAGAAGTCGGGGACGTTGGCGTGCTGCCGCAGGTTTTCGGGGGCCTGGTAGCTGACCTTGGATTTTAGCAGTTGCTCGAGTTCCATAGGGGCGTCTCCTGTTCTGGCAGAATTATGTGCATTGAGGGTTTCAGTGGTTTTCCGAGCGTGGTAACGGGCTTTTTCTGGATTTGAGCCGGGAAGTCCTCGCGCTTGCTCATGGCTCGAGGGTGGACAGGTCGCCCGGATCGTCGCCGAGTTCCTGGGCTTTGAGCAGGCGGCGCAGGATTTTGCCGCTCTTGGTGCGGGGTAGCTGGTCCAGGATTTCTACCTCGATGGGCAGGTGGATGTTGCCCAGTTGGCGGCGTAGGTGGGCTTGCAGCTTGTCGGCCAGGATGGCGCGCACCTCGAGGCTGGTCTCGCGGGTTTTCAGCACTACATACAACTTGATCACCTCGCCCAGCTCGGGGTTGGTAATTCCCACGGCAGCGACCTCTGCCACCGAAGGATGGGAAAGCATGGCCCCTTCAATTTCAGCCGTACCAATACGCATTTCGCCAGCTTTGATCACGTCGTCCGAGCGGCCCAGGAGGGCAATGTAGCCCTCGCTGTCGCGTACGGCGATATCGCCGGTGCTGTAGCAGCCGGGAATGCGACTCCACTGCTCGAGGTAGCGCTCGTCGTTGTTCCAGAAGGTGCGCATGAAGTGGGGGAAGGGTTGCCCGATGACCAGGTGGCCTTTCTGACCGGGGGGCAGCTCGCGTCCCAGGGCGTCCACTACCCGCACCTCGACTCCCGGCAAGGGGAAGCCCGTCTTGCCGGGTTTGGCCGGCATGCACAGGGGGGTGGATAAGCAGGGGCCGCCGGTCTCGGTCTGCCACCAGTGATCCACCACGTGGGCCAGGTGCTTGGCGGCCCAGTGCCAGACCTCGGGGGCCAGGTACTCCCCCACGCTGGCGACCAGTCGCAGGTCGGACAGACGGGCATTCTGGGCGAACTCGTCGCCGTGTTTGCGCAGGGTGCGCAGCCAGGTGGGGCTGATGATGAGCACGTTGACCCCGCAGTCCTCCAGCGTCTCGTAGAAGCTGCTCACGTCGGGGTAGTCGAGCCGCTCCGCCCGCAGCACGGTGGTCAGGCCTTCCAGCAAAGGGGCGTACAGGCCGTAGCTGTGCCCCACAATCCAGGAGAGGTCGGCGGTGGCCCAGGAGATCTCGCCGTCTTTGAGGTCGAAGAGGGTGCGCAGGTGGTAGGTGATGCCCACCATGTAGCCCCCGTGCACGTGCACCACACCCTTGGGTTTGCCAGTGGAGCCCGAGGTATACAGGATAAACAGGGGATGCTCGCTATCCACGGGCAGGGCGGGAGTGGTGGGGCGGTGGGCCTCGATCAAATCCCAGAATTCCAGCGGTCTGACCGTACCGCCCCGGCTAAACCACAGCACCGGTATATCCAGACCCTGGGTGGCCTCCTCGAGCACATGGTTGAAGTGCAGGGTGCGCCCGCCCTGGTACATGCGGTCGGCGGCCACCAGCAGCCGGGCCTGGGTATCCTTCAGGCGCTCACGCAGGGCCTGGCTGCCCAGGCCGGCAGGAATGGCTACGTGCACCGCTCCAATGCGGGCGCAGGCCAGGAAGGTCAGGGCCATTTCCAGCCCGGTGGGCATATACACCGCCACCCGGTCGCCGGGCTTGATGCCCAGCGACAGCAGCCCACCGGCCAGGCGGGCGGTGAGGTCGCGCAGCTCGCGGTAGGTTAGCTTGTGTACGGTGCCATCCCCGGCCAGGGCCATCAGGGCGAGCTGGTTGCGGCGGGGGCCGTCGGCGTGCCGATCCAGGGCGTTGTAGGTGATGTTGGTGGTGGCCCCCACGAACCAGCGGTGGTAGGGGGTGTCCACCTCCCGAACCCGCTTCCAGGGGTTGAACCAGTGGAAGCGCTCGGCCCAGGCGCCCCAGAAAGCCTCGGGCTGCTCGAGGCTGCGCCGGTACTCAGTGGGATAGTCCTTGAGGTTGGCCTTTTCTACCAGGGGCTTGGGGGCCCAGACGGGGGTTTCCTCGCTGGACGAACCCAGGTAGACCGGCGCGCTGGCGGGAAGGGGCTTGGCCTCATCCGAGGGCGGTTGTTCGGCTCGAGTGCGGCTGGAAGCGGCCCTGGCTACCTCCTGCACGGCCTGCACCAGCCGGGTAAAGGCGTAGGGAAAGCGCCTCGAGGGCACCACCACCCCAAAAGCCCCCATCACCGCACCGTCCGGGCTGAAAATGGGGGCGGCCACCCCGGAGATGCCGTCGGCGTGCTCCTCGAGCTCCACGGCAAACCCCATCTGGCGCACCTTGGCCAGCTCTTCCTCGAGGGTCAGCGGGTCGGTGATAGTGAGCCGGGTAAAGGCCTTGAGGTTTTGCAGGTGGGGGGCCTGGGCCTGGCTGTCCATGTAGGCCAGCACGGCCTTGCCCAGGGCCAGGGCATGAAAGCCCTCGGCGACCTGATCCTCCAGCCCGGCTAGCTTGGGTAGGCCCTGCCGGCCGCGGGTGGATAGGCGCAGCTTACCCTCGCGGTCGAGAAGGGCCAGATAGGTGCGCTCGCGGGTACGCAGATAAAGCTCTTCCAGGGCATCCGATAGCTTCTCGGGCTCGGCCAGGCGGTTGGGCGAAGGCGCCAGCGCGCTTTTGGAGAGCCGGTAGGTGCTGCCCTCCCGTTCGGCAAAGCCCTCCGAGACCAGGCTGGCTAGCAGGGCATAGGCGGTGGAGAGGCTTTTGCCCAGAAAAGCGGCCAGGCGAGCGGCTTCTACCCCCTCGGGATGCTCGGCCAGGTAGGCCAGTACCCGAAGCGCGGCTTGAACGGTGGTTAGCTTACGACTCTGTGCCATAGGTCTTCCGGTCTCTGCGCCCTGCTATCAGAAGACCAGCGCAGGCTCGTCTGGATTCTGTGGCTATGATGGCCCGGCTGCGTTTGAACTGTCAAGTAAAGCCAGATTTCGCACATTTGCCGAAGCTCGGTCTTTCTTGACGCCGTTCCCTGCCCCGCCTATGCTCACCAACAAAAGACCCCTTGATTGGTAGTCTGATCTAAAAGAGGCGCGTATGGAAAAAATCGAAGCGGTTTTGAAGGAGGAACGGGTTTTCCAACCCGCGGAGGCTTTTCGGCAAGCGGCCCGTATTCGTCGGCTCGAGGACTACGAGGCCCTTTACCGTGAGAGCCTAGAAGAACCTGAAAAGTTCTGGAGTCGGGTGGCCTCGGAGCTACACTGGTTCAAGCCCTGGGACAAGGTGCTCGAGTGGAACCCACCCAACGCCAAGTGGTTCATCGGGGGGCAGCTCAACCTTTCCTATAACTGCCTCGATCGCCACCTCGCAACCCGCGGCAACAAGGCCGCCATCATCTTCGAGGGGGAGCCAGGCGACTCGCGCATCCTCACCTACCAGCAACTGCACCGCGAGGTGAGCAAGTTCGCCAACGTGCTCAAAGGGTTGGGGGTGCGGAAGGGCGACCGCGTGACCATCTACCTGCCCATGATCGCCGAGGCTGCCATCGCCATGCTGGCCTGTGTGCGCATTGGGGCGGTGCACTCGGTGGTGTTTGGGGGCTTCTCGGCCTCGGCCCTGGCCGACCGTATCAACGACGCGCAGGCCAAGGTGCTCATCACCGCCGACGGCGGCTGGCGGCGCGGGAGCGTGGTTCCGCTCAAGGCCAACAGCGACGAGGCCCTTTCAGACGCTAAATCTATCGAGCACGTGGTGGTAGTGCGGCGCACCGGCCACGAGGTGCACATGGAGCCGGGCCGCGACCACTGGTACCACGAGCTGATGGCCAATGCCGCACCTGACTGCCCCCCCGAGCCCATGGACGCCGAAGACCCCCTCTTCATCCTGTATACCTCGGGCTCCACCGGCAAGCCCAAGGGGGTCTTGCACACCACCGGGGGCTACTCGGTGTATACCTACCTGACCGCCCAGTACATCTTCGACCTCAAGGAGACCGATACCTACTTCTGCACGGCGGACGTGGGCTGGATTACCGGTCACAGCTATGTGGTGTACGGGCTGTTGCAAAACGGGGCCACTACCCTGATGTACGAAGGCGCGCCCAACGCCCCGGACGAGGGCCGCATCTGGAGCATCATCGAAAAATACAGCGTGAGCATCCTGTACACTGCCCCCACGGCCATTCGTGCCTTTATGAAGTGGGGCGAGCAGTGGCCCCTCAAGTACAACCTCTCGAGCCTCCGCCTGCTGGGCTCGGTAGGGGAGCCCATCAACCCCGAGGCCTGGCTCTGGTACTACAGGGTGATTGGCAAGGAGCGCTGCCCTATCGTGGATACCTGGTGGCAGACCGAGACCGGTGGGATCATGATCACCACCCTGCCGGGTGTACACCCCATGAAGCCCGGCCATGCCGGCAAGCCCTTCTTTGGGGTGAAGCCCGAGATTGTGGACACCTCGGGCCAGCCGGTGAACAACCCCGACGAGGGCGGCCACCTGATCATCCAGAAACCCTGGCCCTCCATGCTGCGTACGGTCTGGGGCGACCCGGAGCGTTTCGAGCGGCAGTATTTCTCCCAGTACCCCGGCAACTACTTCACCGGCGACGGGGCCCGGCGCGACGAAGACGGCTATTACCTGATTCTGGGCCGGGTGGATGACGTCCTCAACGTTTCGGGCCACCGGCTGGGTACCATGGAGGTCGAAAGCGCCCTGGTTGCGCACCCGGCAGTGGCCGAGGCAGCGGTGGTGGGGCGGCCCGACCCCATTAAGGGCGAGGGCATTGTGGCTTTTGTGACCCTCAAAACAGGCTTTACCCCCAGCGCCGAGCTTGCGCAGGAACTCAAGGCCCATGTGGTCAAGGCCATTGGGGCCATCGCCCGCCCCGACGAGATTCGCCTCACCGATGCCCTCCCCAAAACCCGCTCCGGCAAGATTATGCGCCGCCTGCTCAGGCAGGTGGCCTCGGGCGAGGAAATTAAGGGGGATACCAGCACCCTCGAGGATCGGGGGGTGGTGGAGCGGTTGAAGTCCACCCCCGCGCAGTAGCCTGCGAAACATCCCTGAAGGGGTCGGCTGGGCTGGCCGAAGCCGACCCCGATTTGCTCCACGAAGACACTAGCCTACGGCACCGAGCCTCTTTATCCAGGCCCGGCCCTACTCCTCGTCGGCGCTGGCAACCGCCTCCCGCCGCCCGGCCTTCCACTCCAGCCCGGCCCAGATGAGGCTCTCGAGGTCGCCGTCCAGCACGTTCTCGGGGTCGTGGCGCATCTCGCCGGTGCGGTGGTCTTTGATGTACTGCTTGTCCAGCACGTAGCTCCGGATCTGGCTGCCCCACTCGATGGGCCGCGACTCACCTTTGAGCCGGGCCAGCTCCTCCTGTTTTTTCTTCCACTCGATCTCGAACAGCTTCGAGCGCAGGATGTTCATAGCCATCTCTTTGTTCTTTTGCTGGCTGCGTGTGACCTGGCACTTCACGATGATGCCGGTGGGCAGGTGCACCACCCGCACCGCCGAGTCGGTGGTGTTGACCCCCTGGCCGCCCTTGCCCTGCGAGCGCATCACGTCGATCCGCAGGTCCTCGGGGGCGATCTGAACGTCCACCGACTCGTCCACCTCCGGCATCACCTCCACCGCGGCGAAGCTGGTCTGGCGCTTGCCCTGGGCGTTGAAGGGGGAGGGACGCACCAGCCGGTGCACCCCGGCCTCGGCCGAGAGCAGGCCGTAGGCGTTCTCGCCCCGCACGATAAACTGGGCCTGGTCAATTCCGGCCTCGGCGCCGGGTTCTAAGTCCACAAGCTCGAGGTTGAAGCCCTTGCGCTCGGCAAAGCGGGTGTACATGCGGTAGAGCATCTGGGCCCAGTCGCAGGCCTCGGTGCCGCCGGCGCCCGGCTTGATGGTCACAATGGCGGCATTTTCGGCATAGGGAAAGCCGAGCAGGGTTTGGTGGTAAAGGTCTTCCAGCTCGCGCCCGGCCCGCTCGAGCTCGGGTTGCATCTGCTCCCGCTCCTCGGGCGAAAGCTCCGGCCAGAGCTCCAAGAGCCCTTGCAGGTCGGACTCCAGGCGCCGGTAGCCTTCTACCGCCTTGCGCAGCCGGGCCGCTTCCTGCGAGATTTTGCGGGCGTGGGCCGGGTCGTTCCAGAGGCTGGGGTCGTTGATTTGACGGTCTAGTTCCTTCAGGCGGGCTTCTTTACCAGCGATGTCAAAGATACCCCCGAAGGGCCTCGAGCCGGTGTTCTAAGGTCTCCAAATCCATAGCACTTGAGTGTAGGCTGCCCAGGCGCAAACGTCAAATGCTTGCGCCCGTTCCTTGCTGGCCGAGTTTAGCTTCAGGCTTTGCTCAAGCCGAATTTGACCGAGCCCTCTTCGTCGGAAATTTCGGTGATAAAGCCGACTGGTTCGCCCTCTTCCATCGAAAGGGCCAGCGTCTCCTCCTGGAGCCTCGAGCCAAACTTGGCCAGGGCTTGCCTGTACTTACCGTCGGCCTGGTAGGTTAGGCGAATGCGATCCGAGACGTTCAGCCCCATGTCCTTACGGGCTTGCTGTACCAGCCGGATCAGATCGCGATTGAGTCCCTCGAGCAGCAGGTCTTCATCAAGGCGAACCTCGAGCGCCGCCATATAACCCCCCTCTTCCTGGGCGGCAAAGCCCTCGGGGGAGAGGGCCTCGAGCAGCACCTCCTCGGGCTTCAGCACGATGCGCTCGCCCTCGATTTCCAGGCTTAAAGTCCGCCCAGCTTTGAGGGTTTTGGCTACCATCCGGCTGTCGAGTTCGGCTAAGGCAGTGCGGATGGCCGGAACCCGCTTGCCATACTTTTTGCCCAGTACGGGCAGGTTGGGCAGTACCCGGTAGGTGAGCAGTTCCTCGCCCAGGCCCAGCACCTCGACCGTTTTCACGTTCAGCTCTTCCGCAATTTCGTCGGCGAAGTGGCGCAAACCAGCCAGTTCGGCCTCGGTGGGGGCGGTGACCAGCACCCTGGGCAGGGGGATGCGGGTCTTGATGCCGCTGGTGGCTCGAGCCCCTCGAGCCAGCCCCACCACCTTCACCACCGCGCCCATCTGGGTGAGCAGGGTTTCATCCATGAGGCCCGGCTCGGCTTTGGGCCAGTCGGAGAGGTGCACCGACTCGGGAGCCTGGGGCTGAACCGAGCGCACCAGGTTTTGCCACAGGGCCTCGGCAATGAAGGGTGTAAACGGTGCGGCCAGCTGTGCTACCGTGACCAGGGCTTCCCACAGGGTGGCATAGGCCGATTCGCGGTCGGTGGTATCGTCGTTTTTCCAGAAGCGCCGGCGGTTGCGGCGCACATACCAGTTGGATAGCTCCTCCACAAACTGCTCGAGGGCCTTACCCGCGCCACGGGCGTCGTAGGCATCCAGGGCAGCCGTGACCTGCTGGATAAGCTGTTGCTGGCGGGCCACCAGCCACCGATCCATCTCGGGGCGATCCTGTACAGCAGGGCGCTGATTCAGGCTGGGCTTGTCCAGATTGGCGTACAGCACAAAGAAGCCGTACACGTTCCAGAGCGTGCCCAGAAAGCCCCGCTGGGCCTCCTGCACCAGGCGCTCGGAGAAGCGCTTTTGCTCCCCCGGTTCCGAACCGGTGAACAGATACCAGCGCACCGCATCGGCCCCATACTTGTCGAACATGGGCAGGGGCTCCACCACGTTGCCCTTGCTCTTGGACATCTTGTGACCCTTCTCGTCTACCAGGTGACCCAGGCAGATGACGTTCTTGAAGCAGGGCTGGTCGTACAAGAGCGTCGAGATGGCGTGCAGCGAGTAGAACCAGCCGCGGGTCTGGTCGATGGCCTCGCAGATGTAGTCGGCGGGGAAGTGCTTGCGCCACAGCTCGAAGTTGGCCTCAAAACCGGGCAGCGGCTTGCCGTCCTGGTCAACCATCAGGTGCCACTGGGCGTAGGGCATGGCCCCCGAGTCGAACCAGACATCGAGCACCTCCGGCACCCGACGGAAGGTTTTGCCGTTTTTGACAAAGGTAATTTCATCCACGTAGGGCCGGTGCAGGTCGAGGTCGCTCAAGTCCCGGCCGACCAGCTCGGAAAGCTCCTGCACGCTGCCCACGCAGATGTACTCCGAGCCATCTTCCGATACCCAGAAGGGCAGCGGCGTACCCCAGTAGCGCTCGCGGCTGATGGCCCAGTCGACGTTGTCCTTGAGCCAGTTGCCGAAGCGACCGTGCTTGATGTGCTCGGGAATCCAGTTAATTTTCTCGTTGTTGTCGTACAGGGCCTGGCGGAAGTTGGAGGTTTTGATGTACCAGCTCGGCTTGGCAAAGTACAGGATGGGGTCGCCGGTGCGGTCGTGGAAGGGGTAGCGGTGGCGAATCTGACCGGCATGGTACATGACCCCCCGTTCCTTCATGATGCGGATCAAACCTTTATCAGCATCCTTGAAGAACTTGCCGCGCTCTTCCGTAACCTGCATCAGGCCGTACTCGTTGGTGCCAAAGAGCAGGGGCGTGCCGTATTGGCGGGCCAGCTCCAGGTCTTCAGCCCCGTAGACTGGGGCCTCGTGGGCGACCCCCGAGCCGTCCTCAGCGCTCACGAAGTCGGCCAGGGCGATGAAGTGCATAGCGGGACGAGCCAAAACTGCTTGCCTCAAGGATTCAAGGGAATCTTCTATCGGGGCCTCCCTGAGTTTGTCTCTGTACCATTCGGTCATCCCAGGTACTTCCGACCTTCGCGCCCCTTGACGAGGTACAACACCCAGTTCCACGCACACCTCGGGGAAGGGGGGGGTGTACTCCCACCACTCCAGATCGGCGCCCTTGAGGTGTGCGATCACCTCGAGCTCCTCCTTGTGCAGCTCTTTGAGCCGCTCCACCGCCTCGGTAGCAAAAATCAGGTGGCCCACCGAGGGCGACCGTACCACGGCGTAATCCATTTCGGGGTTGACGGCGGCCATGGTGTTGGAGGGCAGCGTCCAGGGGGTGGTGGTCCAGACCAGAATAGCCAGGTTTTCTAAGTCCTCGAGCCGCACCCCCTGGGCCTGGAGTTTTTCCCGTACCGCGGGCGGGGTGGTCTCGAGCTTCAAGGGGAAGCGCACATACACGCTGGGGTCGTCCACTTCCCGATAACCATCGGCAATCTCGTTTTGCGAGAGGGTGGTGGAGATGCGGGGCGAGAGCGGCACCACCTTGTAGTCCTGCACCACCATGCCCCTGTCCCACATGCGCTTGAGCAGGTTCCACACCGACTCGATGTAGCTGTTGTGGTAGGTCACGTAGGCGTTCTCGAGATCCACCCACATGCCCATGCGCTCGGTAAAGTAGTTCCAGTCCTCGATGTTGGCGAAAACCCACTCCCGGCACTGCTTGGTAAACTCGGCGATCTCCTGGTGGTTCAGGGCCTTGCGGCCCAGCACGCCGAGCTTTTTCTCCACCGCAATCTCTACCGGCAGGCCGTGGGTGTCCCAGCCCCCCTTGCGGGTGACATGGTAGCCCTGCATGGTTTTGTAGCGGGGGAAGATGTCCTTGAAGCTACGGGCCAGCACGTGGTGCATGGCCGGCTTGCCGTTGGCGGTGGGGGGGCCTTCGTAGAAGACAAACTCACCCTTGGGCGCAGCTTTTTGATCCGACTTAGCAAAAATTTGATTCTCACGCCAGAAAGCCAGTACAGCTTCTTCCAGCTTGGGGAAGTTGGTCTCGGTTACCTCTTGAAACAGCTTTTTTTCCTCCACCATAACCTGGTTCCTTTCTGAGGTAGGTCACAAATAAAAACCGCCCGACCTGTGACCCAAAGTTCCTCAGGTGCGGACGAGAAGCTCAGCTCGAGGTTTCCCGCGTTACCACCGCACTTCCCGAACGCTTTTGACGGCGCTCGGGCACTCGTTCGCGCTGTTTCGGGCGCACCCGTTGGGGTCTACTCAGGCCCACCGGCCCTTTCTTCCCAAGCGGCCTGGGGTGATCCTTGGCTTCCAGGTTGCCGCCTGGCTCGCACCCTCCCAGGCTCGCTGCGTGGTCTTTGAAAGCCTACCTGTCCCCAGCTCTTTACACCGGTTGGAGCCTGTGATATATTCCACTGCTGGCAACCGGCTAACCTGAATGGTAGCAAGCTGCTAACCCCGCGTCAACAACCAGATCACTTGTTTCTCATCGCTGGTCGGCGATATACTCGCCTGGAAAACCCGTCCAAACCTGACCAGAAGCGGGAAGGAGTGCATGCGCCATGGATCTGTACCTGGATACTGCTGAAGTGAGTGAAATCAAAGAAATAGCCGACTGGGGTGTGCTGGCCGGTGTTACCACCAACCCCTCCCTGATCGCCAGGTCGGGTCGCCCGCTCGAGCCCACCATCAAGGAAATCTGCCAGATTGTGCAGGGCCCGGTCTCGGCCGAAGTGGTTTCCACCACCGCCGCCGAGATGATCGCCGAAGGGCGCCGTCTGGCGGCCATTGACCCGCACGTGGTGGTCAAGCTGCCCACCACCGTGGATGGCCTCAAGGCTTGCAAAGCGCTTTCTGATGAAGGCATCCGCATCAACATGACCCTGGTGTTCTCGGCCAATCAGGCCCTGCTCTGTGCCAAGGCCGGGGCCTGGTGTGTTTCGCCTTTCCTGGGCCGCATTGACGACATCTCCTGGGAAGGCATGGACTTAATCCGCGAGATTGCCGAACTCTTCCAGGTGCAGAACCTCAGCACCCGGATTCTGGCCGCTTCGATCCGCCACCCCCGCCACGTGACCCAGGCGGCTATGCTGGGGGCTGACATCGCCACCATGCCGGCCAAGGTTTTCCAGCAACTAGTCAAGCACCCCCTAACCGACCTGGGCCTCAAAGCCTTCCTGGAAGACTGGGCCAAAGCCAGCGCCAAGGTATAAGTACCCAGAGCGGCGTGAAACCATCGGAACTGGAGTAGAAAAATGCCCAAATCGAGTACAGCTGACCCCAACGCCGAAGCTCAGGTCACCGTGACCCGCACCGGCAAGAAGATCCGTCGCAAGGCCGAGAGCAAAGTGCCTCTGAGCTACCAGGAACTCTCGAGCCGCATCCTGCCCGAGCTGCACCTACTGGCCGCGGAAGCCGGTATTCCCAACTACAAAAAGCTCTCCAAGGACGAGCTGGTCATGCTCCTGCTCTCGCAGGAGGCCAGCGAAGAGGGCCTGGTGATCGCCAAGGGCTATCTGGAGATCAGCCAGGACGGCTACGGTTTTTTGCAGGAAGACCTCTACAACCTCGACTCCCGCACGGCCATTGTCTCGGCGGGCCTGATCAAGCAGTACCAGCTACGCACCGGCGACTACGTGGTGGGTAAAGCCCGGGTAGCCCGTGAAAACGAACGCTACGGCACGCTAATGAAGGTGGAGGCGGTCAACAACCTCGACCCCGAAGCCGCCGCCAAACGCCCCAAGTTCGACGACCTGATTCCGCAGTTCCCCGACCGGCAGATTATCCTCGAGACCACCGGAGAGGAGTCCTCTAACCGCGTCATCGACCTGCTGGCGCCCATCGGGCGGGGGCAGCGCGGCCTGATTGTGGCGCCGCCCAAGGCCGGTAAGACCACCCTACTCAAGAAGGTGGCTCGAGCCGTGCTCAGAAACGAGCCCGACATCAAAGTGATCGTGCTGCTAATTGACGAGCGCCCCGAAGAGGTCACCGACTTCCGCGAGTCGGTCGAGGGGGCCGAGGTGATCGCCTCGACCTTCGACGAGCCGCCGCAGAACCACATCCGGGTGGCCGAATTCGTGCACGAGCGGAGCCGCCGGATTGTCGAGGAAGGCGGGCACGTTCTGATTCTGCTGGATTCCATCACCCGTCTGGCCCGGGCCAACAACCTGGTCACGCCACCTACCGGGCGCACCCTTTCGGGCGGCCTGGACTCCGCAGCCCTGCACTTCCCCAAGCGCTTCTTGGGGGCTGCCCGCAACATTCGCGGCGGCGGCTCGCTCACCATCCTGGCTACAGCCCTGGTCGAAACCGGCAGCCGCATGGACGATGTAATCTTCGAAGAGTTCAAGGGCACCGGCAACATGGAGCTGCACCTCTCGCGCCGGCTGGAAGAGCGCCGCATCTTCCCGGCCATCGATATCCTTAAGTCGGGTACCCGCCGCGAGGAGCTGCTGCTGGGCGAGGAGGTCATCCAGAAGATGTGGCTGTTGCGCAAGGTGCTGGCCGATATGGACCCGGCCGAGGCCATGGAAATGCTGCTCGCGCGCCTGTCCCGCACCAAGACCAACAAAGAGTTCCTTGCAACTTTGGGGGGAAAGTAGGTATACTTCCCCCCGGAAGTCATCGGAAACCCAGAGAGCTGTAGGTCATCTGGGTTTCTACTCGAGGAGCTGCTGCTTTTTGGTATCTCCTTCGAAGAAAAGCGCAGTTTTGGAGGTTGACTTTGGCAATAAGCGAACTCTTGAGCAGTGTCTTGGCGACGGGGGTTCTCGGTCTGCCGCTGGGAATAGCCCAGCCCAACCTACCTGGAGCCGAAATACAAGTCGACACACCCGCCCGCAAAGGTTGGGTTATCTACACCGTGCGCCCCGGCGATACTTTGAGCCAGATCGCCAGCCGGTTTCGGGTAGATGCCAGGGCCATCATGTATAGTAGCGGCCTCGAGAATGCCACCCTGCGTCCTGGGCAGGTGCTGCGCGTACCCTTGGTTGAAGAATCCAGCGATGGTATCCGCCTCCCGCCCGATGTTCGTGCTTATGTGGTGCGCCGGGGCGATACTGTGCAATCGGTTGCACGGCGCTTCGGCCTAACCATGCTGGGGCTGGTTTCGGCCAACCCCAGCCTTCAGAGCTTGGATCGGCTCGAGGTGGGTTCTACCCTATACATTCCAACGGGAGAGCCTGGTTTGCTGCTTCGCCTCAAACAGGGGGAGACCATTCAAGACCTGGCCCAGCGCTTTGGGCTTTCGGTTGCCATAGTGGCCAAGGCCAACGGGCTGGATTCACCCACTGATGTACGGCCTGGCGACTTGATTTTGTTGCCTGGCGTGCAGGCCAGAACCACCTACGAGCGTCTGTTGCAAATTCAGGAGGCCGAGCGCAAAGCTCGCGAAGAAGAAGCGCGCCGCCTGGCGGAAGAGCGCCGTAAGCAAGAAGCGGAACGGCAAAAGCGGCTGGCAGAGGCACAGCGTATGCAGGCACAGAGCCGTGCCCGTGTACGGCAGCAAGCACAAAGCCAGCCCCAACTGCGTCGGGCCAACGCTGTGGTGGCTGCAGCTGGCTACCGCTGGCCGTTATCGAACTTTACCATCACCACCTACTTTGGACGGCGCGGGGTATTTCAACGGTTTCATACCGGCATTGATTTAGCGGCTCCTGTGGGTACGCCTATTTATGCAGCGAGAGCCGGACAGGTGGACACCGCTGGCTGGAGCCGCTACGGCTATGGTCTGCACGTGATCATCAACCACGGTGGAGCCCAGGAGACTCTCTACGCCCACATGTCGCGGATTGCGGTTCGCCCTGGGCAGTGGGTGGGTAGGGGAGAGCTAATCGGATACGTAGGCTCAACGGGTTGGAGCACCGGCCCGCATCTTCATTTCGAAGTGCGAGTAGGTGGCGCAGCCCGAAACCCAATGGCCTACTTGCCCTGACGCTCACTTGATGGGCTCCATACGGTTCCGGTCTGCAACCAAGCCTGATCCTGATTCTGTGCTGTGCTTCAAAATATAGCAGCTCTCCAAGGGAATGGCGCAATTCCAAATTGGAACTTACAATAAATGCTTTTCCGGGCTTATTTTTTGGGCTGCTTACAGTGGCAAAAGTAGCAAACATTGTGATAATCCATAGCGTGCAGAAACCCGTAAACTGGTGATGACATGTTTTTCTTTGAGCTTCTCGGCAGAGATCCATTGGCCTACCTGGTTGCGTTTGCTGCAGCCGCTTTTGGCCTGGTTGTTCATAACCTCTTTCAGGCCTATCTGGCCGATCGCTACAAGGATACTGACCCCAGACGCTACGGCTTCCTTACAGTGGAGCCGAGGGTGCATCTAGATGGACTGGGTCTGATTTTTCTAGCACTCATTGGTTTTGGCTTTCCTCGCCTGGTACCCTGGCGACTCTTTGGGACAAAAGCTGCTCAGACTGCATTGATGGGGCCGTTGGGTTTTTTCGCGGCTGCTTTTTTCTACCTGCTGCTGGCAAGGCTTTTAGAGAATCTGGGCCCGGCTACCACGAGCATTGCATTAGGCATGCAGGTAGCGGGCTCCTTGATGATCAGCCACGCCGCAGTGTATTTGTTTCCCGTACCCCCCCTGGATGGGGCCAGGGTAGTGTACGCCATTGGTAGCGCAGAGGCGCGCCGTTTTATGGATCAGCTCCAAAGCTATGGCTTCCTGGGATTTTTCCTCATTTTCCTGGTTTTGAACCTAAGCGGGATTTTACCGGCCATCCGGGCGGGCCTAAGCGGTTTGCTCAACAGCCTCTTTGCCGCAATTGGTTTATAGATGGGACTGTTGCCACTGTTGCAATCAGATCCCCTGGCCTTTGGCCTGGTGGTGTTGGTGCTGCTGGTCTCGTTGGCCTTGCATGAATGGGGCCATGCTGTTACGGCGCTTTGGATGGGAGACCCAACAGCCAGAGATCAGGGGCGGGTTACACTCAACCCATTCAAACATCTTGATCTCATCGGCTCTATAATGATTCTGCTGGTGGGCTTTGGCTGGGCCCGGCCTGTGCCTATTTATCCACCCAACTTTCGGCAATACAGGCTGGGTCTTTTTGTGGTTTCGATTGCGGGAATCTTCATTAACCTTCTCATTGCTACCGCGCTCGCGCTGGTGCTTCGTGGAATTCTGGCAACCGGCCTCTTGGATAACCCCAGCGGCTTTGTGCTGGTGATAGCCCAGGCCATGGCTGTAGCAGCCAGCATCAATCTAACCCTAGCCGTTTTTAACTTGCTACCTATTCCGCCTCTGGACGGCTCCAAGATTCTGCAAAGCGTCCTACCGCTGCGCTGGCATTCTTACATTTGGCGTTTGGAATCAAACCCCGCCTACGCAATTGTGGCTATGCTGCTCTTGCTTACCGTGCTTCGCCAGCCCTTGAGTAGCTTCCTTGGCCTTGTGCGGGCACGCTTTTTTGAGTCTTTTGGCTTGTAAAGATGGTCATGAAAATTAAACCCCAGATTGCCTTTATGGCTGCTGGGTTTGCTTAATCAGAGCACATACCTCGCTCTACCCGGCGAATATGGAATCATCCTTCCTCGAGGTAGTGCTGTCCCCCGCTACACAGATAAATGCGGTCGGGTTGCCTCAGTGATGAACTGCACGCATCTGGTATCACGGGCAGTATTTAGTCTGGGTTCAAAAATCACAGCCTGGAGCTTGAAGGCTTGCTAGGGTTTGGGTAGGGGAGACGATTCGATAGACTGCATGGCTCAACTCGACGCTGCAAGCGGAATAGAACAGGCGCTCAGGTATCTGGCTAAGGGCGACGCCGTGCAAGCTTTGCGGGCGCTGGATAGGGTTTCCTGGGTAGATCTGGGCTGGCCGGACTACTGGCGGGTGCGGGCCGAGGCCTTTCTAATGCTGGGCGAAGCCAGACAAGCGGCCAAATGTGCCGGAGAAGGTTTGTTGGAAGATCCCGACAACCTCGAGCTGCTGGTGCTTTATGTACGTGCGCTGTTGCAAGGGGGAGAATATCAAAGGGCCCAGGATGCCCTAAACCACGCGTTGTTGGTGGCACCGGACAACCTCGAGCTACAGTCCCTTGCCGATGCCCTCGAGTCACAACCACCCCACCCGGCCGCTCCAGCTAAGACAGTACTTACTCCCCCTCACAGAGATTCCAGCCCCATAAAAAACTCGCGCTGGGGTAAGCCGCCATTTACCGAAGCCGAGGCCCGCGCCATTCAGCGGGCCTTTGCTGGTAATAGCCGGGCTTACCCCAGTGTTGGCAAGTCCAAAGCTCCAGCGCGTCGACGCTGGTGGGGATTGTTGTTTCCGCTGATGGCTATGGGATTGGTGGCTTACTGGCTGTGGCCGCAAGTGGTTAGGTAAAGCCCTATGCCCATACGGGATAGTTTCGTGTTAGGGCCAACGAATATGTAAGCTACTTCCCCGAGGGAGCTGCCCTGGTTGCGTATCCTTCAAATGATGAGGCGATGGATATGGCTGATGTTACCGCTGATGGGAGGGCTGGGGGTTTTTTTGCTGCAGCCTCGAGCAGAGTCTACGACAGAAGTTTTGCCCTCCATAACTCTTCAACGACTAGAGGGCACGGCTATAAATCTGACTGACTTCAAAGGTAAGCCCATTTTGCTCAATGCCTGGGCTACCTGGTGTGAGCCCTGTCGACGTGAAATGCCCCTTCTACTCGAAGCGGCGCGTACAAATCCAGACGTACAATTTATTTTTGTGAACATCAGCGATGGCCCCGAGGCTGTAAAGGCTTTCGAGAAAGAGCTGGGCCTGAAAATACCGAACGTTATACTAGACCCCGAAGCCAGGCTTAGCGATCCCTTGCGGATACAGGGTCTGCCCGTCACCCTGTTTTACGACGCAGAAGGCCGATTGATCAACCGTCGCATTGGCGAGATTCGAGCTGAGGAGCTGCCAGGGTTGATCGAGGCGTTTTGAGCGGCGAAATCTGCCTAATGTCTGGCGCTCAGGCACTGGGTACACTGACCGTACAGCACAATTTCGTGGCGTTCGGTTCTGAAGCCCTGGGGCACCATAGAGGAGAAATCGCCCGGACAGCCCTCGAGCTCGAATACCTTGCCACAGCAGGTGCAGTGAAAGTGGTGGTGGTGCTTTTTGCCTGATAACTCGTAGCGAGGGGCCTCACCTGGAAGTTCAACCGGGATCGCGCTGCCCTCCTCGACCAGACCCTTCAGGGTGCGATAGACGGTCGCGATGCCCAGGCCGGGTACTTTGAGCCGGGCCGCCTCGAGCACCTCGGAGGGGGAGAGCGGTCGGTTAAGCTCTTGCATCACCTGACGGATGGCCTGCCGCTGGCGTGTGGAGCGCTCCATGTTCTTCAGCATAGCAGATGGGCCGGTTGACAGAATGATATTGAGTTATCATTATGAATACGGTACTTTTGCCTGGAAAGGGTATAAGGTGCGAGGAGGTTGTTCATGCGAAGTATCCTTCGGACGGGATTGGTGCTGGTCTTGGGCCTTGGTATAGCCCAGGCCAGTACCCTTTCAGTCTCGGCGACCACCGGTTTTCTGGCCGACATGGTGCGGAATGTGGGGGGTAGCCGGGTCTCGGTTGTGCAGGTGGTGCCCGATGGCAGCGATCCTCATAGCTTTGAGCCCCGTCCCTCGGTGGTGCGGGCCATTGCTGGTTCTAGGGTTTTGTTTGCCAACGGCCTTTCCCTCGAGCCGTTTTTGGAGAAGCTCGAGGCCCAGCTTCCAGCCGGCGCCCGCGTGGTTAAGCTGGCCGAAGGGATGCCCAACCTGATCGAGGTGGCCGAAAACGAGCCCCACCAGGAAGCCGAGCATGCTCATGAGCACGGTACTTACGACCCCCACCTCTGGCTCGACCCCACCTATGGGGTAAGGTACGTGGAAAAGATACGTGATGCCCTGATAGCCCTGGATCCCGCCGGGCGGGCCATCTATACCCAGAACACGGCCCGGTATATTCAGCGGATTCGCCAGGCTGACGCCGAGGTACAGCGCTGCCTGGCGGCCATTCCCCAGGCCCGGCGCAAGCTGGTTTCCCAGCACGAATCGCTCGGCTACTTTAACCGTTACTACCGCCTCAAAAGCCTGGGCAGCCTCGCCGACTTTGTCGGCCAGGAACGGGGCCCGGCCAGCCTGGCCCGGCTGGCCCAGGTAATGAAAAAAGAAGGTGTGCGGGTGATATTTGTCGAGCCTCAGTTTTCGCAGAGCCAGGCCCGCGCCCTGGCCGAGGCTACCGGGGCCCGCATCGTCCGCATCTATTCCGACGCCTTCGATAATACAGTCAACTCCTATCTCAAGCTGATACAGGCCAACGGTCAGGCCATTTGCACGGCCTTCAAGTAAAGCGATGCGGTCCAATCCCCTCAATGTGCAGTTCTGGTTATGGGGCCAGGATGTGCTGGCGGGCCACCTCGAGGCCTTTGGTTTTAGAAGATGTCCCAATGCCAGCGGCCAAGGCTCGAGCCTCTACCGCAAGGGGCCGGTAGGGCTCCACTCGAGCACGGCCTGGCTGGGTATCGCCCAGGGCGTGCTGGTCTATAAGCGGCCGGTCGAAGGCTTTTTTCTGCTCGAGGATGATCAGTCCATGCCGCTTCTGCCCGAGCAGGCTCGACCGGTGGATCGGGTGTGGGGCCTCGAGGTGCTGCGGTCTTTTGTGCTGGGCTACGAGGCTTGGATTTTGCGCCACGCCGGGCCTGCCTACCGAAAGATGCTGATGGAGAACCTGCCCCCTATGCTGCGGCGCGACCGGGCCTCCTGGGAGGGTTGGGTAAGTACAGATGGCTGTTCGACCCTGTTTAGCGCTGGACATTGCCGCTGTTCAAAAAAGTGATAATGCCTGCGGCCAGCCCGTTGGCCAGCCGGGCGCGGTAAGCGCTGGTGCCAAGTTTTTTACCCTCGACTGGATGATTAACAAAGCCAATCTCGACCAGAACGGCCGGAATACGGGCATTGCGAATCACGTAGAAGGGGGCAGTCTGAACCCCGCGGCTTACCGCGCCGGTTTCGCGCACCATTGCCCGCAGGGTTTTGAGGGCCAGTTGCTCGGAAAACTTGAGGTTGGCCTGGGCCAGCAGGTCGCTCATGAGCCGCTGGGCTACGCCGCGGGCTTCCTGGGTCAGACGCTGCCCAAGGGCGCCCCCACCGTTTTCCAGGATGGCCTTAGACAAAAGCCGCTGATCGATGGCCTCACCGAAGTAGTACACCTCAATACCCTGGGCGGCCCGCTCGGCGGCGTTGGCGTGAATAGAGACAAACAGGGTGCGCTTACTGTTGGCCATGGCGGCACGAAGCCCCAGGTCGGTGGCTTTACTGACCGAGAGGTGGGAGTTGTCGGCTCGGGTAAGAACTACCTGGACACCCCGGGCCTCGAGCAGCCGCTTTGTGCGCAGGGCCACGTCGAGCGCTACGGCTGCTTCCTGTACGAAGCCTATGGCGCCGGGGTCTATGCCCCCGTGACCGGGATCGAGCACCACCACCGGCGCGGGTGCTTTGGCACGGGGTCGGGTGCGGGCGGCAGTGCTGCTGCGCACCTCGAGCACCAGACGACGGGGATTGGAAAGCTCGAGGGTGCGGTAGCTTGTACCTGTCTTGAGGGTCACGACATAGGTCGAGCCCCCCGGACTGGGGGCAGCCCGGTAGCCCGCCACCTGTGGGGTGTTGAGCAGGGTACGCAGGCTGCGAGGTGGGGTGCCCTGGAAGCGAATGGAAACTTCGTTACCCTGACGAACTAGACCAAACTTTGCTCCACTGGGCAGGCTGAATACCAAACGGGTAAGACCATTTTCTGTGCCGACTGAAGGCTGAGCAAAGCCCAGCGCCGACAGACATACAATCACCGCAAAAATACACCGCATCTATCGGGATTGTAGCGCTCTGGCATGAGTTTTGATAGCCCTGGACTGCTTTACGTAGAGAAATATTTTGCCCTTGATGAGATTGTCACTAAACGCCCAGGCGGATAAGCCGGATATTGTAATGGGAGGTGCGCATATGCAAATAGACCACAAAAGCGTTGTGAAACTGGTGTATGAGCTGTGGGTGGAAGGGCACAAACTCGAGGGCACCGACGGTCACCCCAAAACTGTGTTGATGGGC
The DNA here is from genome assembly GCF_026004075.1 of Meiothermus sp. Lineage (NCBI taxonomy): Bacteria > Thermotogati > Deinococcota > Deinococci > Thermales > Thermaceae > Meiothermus > Meiothermus sp. The sequence continues at coordinate 1,080,845 of NZ_BPIK01000001.1, forward strand.
CATGCAACCGGGCTACCCCCTGGCCTCGAGGCCGCCCTGCTGGATAAAGAGCCCGGTCATTACCGGATAACGCTTCCGCCAGAACCACACAACCCAGCACTGCGGGTAGAGGTTTCGGCCAGCGAACTGCCCGAGCCACCTCGGCTGGGGGGCGGTTATAGCGGGGAGGGGCCGGAGGGCCAGCCCCTGCTATACCGCGTGGTGGCTATCGAGGGTGAGCGGGTCACCCTGGACGCCAACTCACCTCTGGCCGGTAAAGCCCTCGAGTATCGTTTGACTATCCTCAGCGTTCGACCCGCGGAGCCAGAAGAGCTCGAGCACGGCCACGTTCACGGTGAGGGAGGTGTGCAACACTAGGCCCCAGGCCACCTGCGCTCGATGTAGTCGAGCTTGCGCCCCCGCAACAGCCATGCGGCTACCAGGGTAGTGAGGGGAACGGCCAATACCAGGGCCAGTGAACCTACCAGCATGGTTACGATTTCGGCAGCAAAGGTTTCGTTGTTGAGCAGCAAAGCCAGCGGAACATCACTTTGGTTAATCAATAGCAGCAAAGGGAGCGCCCCTGCTGCATAGGCCAGAATAAGGGTATTGACCAGGCTGCCGATGTGGTCAAAGCCCACTGCCATGCCGCGGGTGTACAGCTCCCGTACGCTGTAGCGCGAGTTGACTTGAAGTAGGGCCTGCACGACTGCCGCCTGTGTAACGGTTACATCGTTGAGCGCACCCAGCGCTCCAACAACCACCCCAGCCAGGTAGAGCGAGACCAGATCCAGGTTGCCCCCGAGCTGAAATCGGGCTAAAAAAGCCTCTTCCGAGGTTAGGCCAGTAAATTGCATCCACTCGGTCAAAAGCGTCGAAAGCACCAGAGCTATTAGCGCAGCTATAGTGGTGCCAATGAGGGCAGCGGAGGTTTTTCGGTTAATACCGTGAACAAAATATATTGAAAGCGCCAGGATACCAAAAGCCCCCACAAAGGTAACCAGCAGCGGATTGTTGCCCGCGGCAATTTGAGGCACCACCACGTAGGCCAAGACCCCCATACTGGCTGCCGTTCCCAACAAGCCCCGCAAGCCCTTGCCGCGCCCTAGCGCGATGGTCGCCAGGACAAAAAGCCCCAGTAAGGCCCACAGGTAATGCAGTCTGTAGGGTTCGGCAAGGTAGGTTTTCCCGTCAACCTCGTAGATTACTACCAACTGCCCGATGCGAAAATCTACTGTTTCTGTGGGCAGCTCAGCTTCTTTCATCTGATTTCCAACCCGTACGGTTGCGCGCTCTGGCCCTAATGAAAGGAGGCGACCAACGGCATATCCGCCCACTGAGCTTGGGGGTACAGATTCTTGTCCGTCGGCGTTTTGTGCCCAAGCCAGACTTAAAGCAAACAGAAGAACGATAAACCAGCGCATGGCTCTAATCTAATTGGGCTTTTGATGAGAGATGCATGGGCAATATTTGAAATTTCGTAGTAAACTACATTTGCTCCAAAAGCGAAACGGGAGGCTTTATGAATACCACGCCGTCCATTACCGACACCCTGATGAATATGGTCAACCAGAGTATCCAGGTGCTCAGTAAACCCAGTGTGGCGACCTTTGAGCAATTTGAGAATAAAGGCACCCTCCGTGAAGCCGTTATCTACGTTCTGGTTGCCTCCATCATCACCGGCTTGCTTAGCCTGGGCAGTGGTTTGGGCGGATTTTTGAACGGTATTATCGGCACGATTATCGGGTTCTTGGTTTTTACTTACTTGGTGCACTACGTAGGGAAGTCGCAGGGGGGAACGGGATCGCTGGACAATGTGGCTTATACCTTTGCCTTATTTTGGGCCCCCATTAACGTGCTGGTTGCGGTAGTGAGCCTGATTCTGATTATCACGCTGATCGGTATTTTCCTAATTCCTCTGCTGGTTATTGTCGCATTGTTTATAAATGTTTACTTTGCTTATCTGGCGGTTCAGTCGAGCATGAACCTGCGCGAAAGCAGCAAAATCTGGATTACTCTAGGGGTGGCTTTTGTGGGAACTCTGGTTGCGAGTATGGTGATTGCTGCAATATTGTCCTGAACACTGAATCACGCTTTACAAGGCACGACAAGATAAGCCCGACTGTAGCCGGATAGGACTTTTTTCCCTACCCAAAGGCATTCGTTGTTGATACAAATATAGCAACCCACTTAGGTGGGCATCCCCAAAGGCGCTTGTGGGTTCCCCTCCCTAACCCACAAGCGTTGTTTGTTTTCAATCCTCACTCGAGCTTTCGCCCGAGTGCAACGTTGCGGCGCTCGCGTACCTGTTCGTCCCCGCTTGTTTCAATCCTCACTCGAGCTTTCGCCCGAGTGCAACGGCGCGCGCAAAGCGCGTTGACATTGGCGACCTGTTTCAATCCTCACTCGAGCTTTCGCCCGAGTGCAACCCCCCCTGAGTTACGGCAGGGGGGTGTGTGGTGTTTCAATCCTCACTCGAGCTTTCGCCCGAGTGCAACGCTGAGGGTTGTCACAGCAACCGTGGAAGTGACGTTTCAATCCTCACTCGAGCTTTCGCCCGAGTGCAACCAACCAGAGCCGCGTCTGGCGCTGCACTGAGTGCGGTGTTTCAATCCTCACTCGAGCTTTCGCCCGAGTGCAACCAACCAGAGCCGCGTCTGGCGCTGCACTGAGTGCGGTGTTTCAATCCTCACTCGAGCTTTCGCCCGAGTGCAACCGGATCGTGCTGCGCCAGGCCATGTTCGCGGCCCAGGTTTCAATCCTCACTCGAGCTTTCGCCCGAGTGCAACTTCATGTCGTGGATGTAGTTGTACAGCATTTCTGTACCGTTTCAATCCTCACTCGAGCTTTCGCCCGAGTGCAACAACCACGCCTTGGTAGCCTGCTGCTACCAGGGCGGCCACGGTTTCAATCCTCACTCGAGCTTTCGCCCGAGTGCAACGGGTCAAAATGATTTCGTTGCCGAAGGAGACTCCGGTTTCAATCCTCACTCGAGCTTTCGCCCGAGTGCAACCGGGCAACACCACCTACCTGCCTGCTCTCGATTTTGTTTCAATCCTCACTCGAGCTTTCGCCCGAGTGCAACGAAGTGCCGAAGAAACCTGAGGTCGCCACCAAACAGGTTTCAATCCTCACTCGAGCTTTCGCCCGAGTGCAACCACCTCTCTAGGTTTTTTTGTTTTGACTTTAGAGTTTCAATCCTCACTCGAGCTTTCGCCCGAGTGCAACATTCTGCTCCCATACCACGCCGCTGGGTGGCCGCGTTTCAATCCTCACTCGAGCTTTCGCCCGAGTGCAACACGTAGCAGCGCAGCCCGTGCCATGCGCCGATCGTTTCAATCCTCACTCGAGCTTTCGCCCGAGTGCAACCTCTGCACCTGCCCTGGCCTGGTCTGGCTCCTAGTTGTTTCAATCCTCACTCGAGCTTTCGCCCGAGTGCAACCGCTCAAGCTGCAACGTCTCCTGCAATCAGCCAACGTTTCAATCCTCACTCGAGCTTTCGCCCGAGTGCAACTGCGAATCCATCGGTTTGCGGAATCCACTTAGGTTTCAATCCTCACTCGAGCTTTCGCCCGAGTGCAACTGCTGGCTTCTGGCGATGTCGCAGCCATTGAGTTTCAATCCTCACTCGAGCTTTCGCCCGAGTGCAACGCGATTTGCTCAAGCACGATGTCTCGTCGGCAAATGTTTCAATCCTCACTCGAGCTTTCGCCCGAGTGCAACTATCGGGCCCTGGCCCTGGCCCTGCACGCGGGCAGCGTTTCAATCCTCACTCGAGCTTTCGCCCGAGTGCAACGGGATATGGGGGTGAGGCATTACGGGTACTCCCGTTTCAATCCTCACTCGAGCTTTCGCCCGAGTGCAACCCGCGGGTCTTTAAAATCCGTTCGGCGCGGTATCCCCGTTTCAATCCTCACTCGAGCTTTCGCCCGAGTGCAACCTTCTGTATGCGGTGGTGGCCCGTCTACCGAGCATAGTTTCAATCCTCACTCGAGCTTTCGCCCGAGTGCAACGCTGCACGCTGGTGCGATCGTTGAGCGTGCTAACGTTTCAATCCTCACTCGAGCTTTCGCCCGAGTGCAACCGTCTCCTTGCACGGCGAGGCTATGAGCACGCTTGCCGTTTCAATCCTCACTCGAGCTTTCGCCCGAGTGCAACGCGCTGGGTGCCATGCTCAGAGTCGATGAGGGGGCGTTTCAATCCTCACTCGAGCTTTCGCCCGAGTGCAACCCTATGCCGGTGGCCGTGTGGATGCCACCGCCGCTGGCGTTTCAATCCTCACTCGAGCTTTCGCCCGAGTGCAACCGACTGCCTGGCCCAGCGCCAGTGCCTTGCCCGGGTTTCAATCCTCACTCGAGCTTTCGCCCGAGTGCAACGTGGTCTGTAGTTTGTCGGCCCCCCCGACCAGCGTTTCAATCCTCACTCGAGCTTTCGCCCGAGTGCAACCGGGTAGCGCTGTTCACCCTCGTAGGGCGCTCAGGTTTCAATCCTCACTCGAGCTTTCGCCCGAGTGCAACCGCCCTGGCTGCAGGGCCGCGTGGCCGTGCCGTATGGTTTCAATCCTCACTCGAGCTTTCGCCCGAGTGCAACCTTGGCGGGTGACGCTTGGGTTGGGGGTCCTGGTTTCAATCCTCACTCGAGCTTTCGCCCGAGTGCAACGACATGGCCGTCGGAGTCGCAAACGGCCTCGGCGTGTTTCAATCCTCACTCGAGCTTTCGCCCGAGTGCAACGCAGCGGCCAAGCTGCAAGTCCGTTTTGGCTTGGCGTTTCAATCCTCACTCGAGCTTTCGCCCGAGTGCAACGGCCATATTTGACGCCAGGCTGCCGCCCGGCCGCCAGTTTCAATCCTCACTCGAGCTTTCGCCCGAGTGCAACGCGCCAGGGCATCGTGCGGCTAGATTTCAAAGCGGTTTCAATCCTCACTCGAGCTTTCGCCCGAGTGCAACAACTGCGTCTGAAGCCACTACAGGCTCCCGATGCTGTTTCAATCCTCACTCGAGCTTTCGCCCGAGTGCAACCGTACCCGCTCGGGGCCGCGCCGCAAGTGAGCGTTTCAATCCTCACTCGAGCTTTCGCCCGAGTGCAACATCGCCTACGTGCGCCGTGTTGCTCAGCCTATGTGGTTTCAATCCTCACTCGAGCTTTCGCCCGAGTGCAACGTGCCGCTAGCTGCCCTGAGCCATGGCTAATGGGTTTCAATCCTCACTCGAGCTTTCGCCCGAGTGCAACGCCAACTGCCGCCCCAGCAGCCGGTTTTGCCCGGTCGTTTCAATCCTCACTCGAGCTTTCGCCCGAGTGCAACAGCGACGCCGCGCACGCCCTGCTAACCAGGGCGGGTTTCAATCCTCACTCGAGCTTTCGCCCGAGTGCAACAGCCCGCGTGAGCGCCAGCTAGCCCGCCCGCAATGGTTTCAATCCTCACTCGAGCTTTCGCCCGAGTGCAACGGCGAGCTACGTGGCGCTCGGGCTCATGGCCCTGTTTCAATCCTCACTCGAGCTTTCGCCCGAGTGCAACAGGCGGGGGCTCGTTTCGCTCTGCGCGTTGCCGTTTCAATCCTCACTCGAGCTTTCGCCCGAGTGCAACCCCGCATGCGCGGGTTCTGCGGGTTTCTCAGCCATGTTTCAATCCTCACTCGAGCTTTCGCCCGAGTGCAACCCGGTCGGTGCCGATGGTATCGCCTGCACCTGAGGTTTCAATCCTCACTCGAGCTTTCGCCCGAGTGCAACGCTCGGGTCTTCCGCCTGGCTCGCACATACGTTTCAATCCTCACTCGAGCTTTCGCCCGAGTGCAACGCACGCGCAAGCACGTTGCCTAATGGATAAAAGTTTCAATCCTCACTCGAGCTTTCGCCCGAGTGCAACCCTTGGCGCCATGGCGCCGTTCAGGCCGTGTTCGTTTCAATCCTCACTCGAGCTTTCGCCCGAGTGCAACCGGCCGAAAAGCTGTGCCGCGGTATTGGCCGTTTCAATCCTCACTCGAGCTTTCGCCCGAGTGCAACGGCTGGGTTCCATCGCGTCAGGCCATTGCTTGTTTCAATCCTCACTCGAGCTTTCGCCCGAGTGCAACCCGTGGTTGTGAGCCCGTACCGTGGCATCTGTTTCAATCCTCACTCGAGCTTTCGCCCGAGTGCAACCCGCCAGAACACGATGCTGTCACTGTCTGCCTGGCGGGTTTCAATCCTCACTCGAGCTTTCGCCCGAGTGCAACGCTTCCAGGCCAGCCTCTGCCGAGCGTGCGCAGTTTCAATCCTCACTCGAGCTTTCGCCCGAGTGCAACCCGCCGACGTGCTGCAGATCCCAGCCGGTTTCAATCCTCACTCGAGCTTTCGCCCGAGTGCAACTCAGCTGGTGCCCCATGCTGGAACCGGAGGAGTTTCAATCCTCACTCGAGCTTTCGCCCGAGTGCAACCGTCGCACGGACGGTGAGCGCCTGCCTGCTGGGTTTCAATCCTCACTCGAGCTTTCGCCCGAGTGCAACGATGCGGTGGCGTAGACGTTGCGCATACGCTGGTTTCAATCCTCACTCGAGCTTTCGCCCGAGTGCAACCGAGCGGGGCGCAGATGCTTGGGCCAGTAGAGGTTTCAATCCTCACTCGAGCTTTCGCCCGAGTGCAACGGCCTCATTCTAGCGTGCGTACTGGACGGGGTTCAATAGGCCGTTTGCGCGAACCCCCCAAAAAAGGGTTCCGACGCTGGGTGGGGGAAGGTGGAGGGAAAGCGGGTTTTCAATGTCCCCTAGCCGATTTCTCGGCTTGCGCGAACCCCCCTGGGTTTTGGCACTTGCTTGGGGTTCGCGCAAAGCAAGTGCCAGGGTGGGGCTAGATTACCAGTGGATCGTCGAAGTCGGTATACCTGTCCTGGCCGTGCACCCGCAGACATTTGTCGCGGCCACCGGGGAGGGTGTAGATGCGCAGGCTGTCTTTGTCGGGGTCAATCACCTTTAGCAGCCTGGCTTCCATGTCCTCGAGCTGGGCCCGCGAGACGCGGCACTCGAAGACCGACATCTGCACCCGCTGACCGAAGTTTTTGCAGATCTTGGCGACACGGGCCAGGCGTGCCTGGCCGTCTGCGGAGGTTACGTTTACGTCGTAGGTCACCAGAATATCCAGCCGTTCCATGCCTATCGCCCCACAAAAGGTAGGTACTGCGGAAGGTCGCCCCGCAAATAGCGGGCCAGCAGGCGGGCCTGAATATGTGGTAGCAGCCCCACCGGAACAGGTTCTTTGAACAGGGGGTGCTGCACGGTTTCCAGGCGGCGTGTCTGGAAGGCTACAATTACCACTTTTCGGCCTTCCTCGTTCAGCAAAACAGCCCCACCGGGGCGTGTCTCGAAGTGCTCGAGGGTCAGTTGCTTGCGGTTCAGGAGCGATAGGGTCAGCCGATCGGCCCACCAGGCCCGGAACTCTTCCATCAGGTCGAGTGCGAGCGCGTGGCGTCCGGGGCGCAGGGCGTGCAAGAAGCCGGCCTGGGGGTCGAGCCCCACCCCCTCGAGCGCCGCGGTGCACTGGGTGGTGAGCAGGGCATATACGAAGCTGAGCAGGGCGTTCACCGGGTCGCGCGGGGGTCGTTTGTTGCGGCCATCGAAGCGGAACTCGCCCGAGAGCAAAAGGTCGCCAAAGGCCGCAAAGTAGGCGCTGGCCGCGTTGCCCTCGAGGCCCCGTACTTCGTCCAACGAGCGGGCCTGCGGAAGCTGGCGCAGCGCGGCTTCGTGCTCGTAGAGGGCCAGAGCCAGGGCCTCGGTTTCGCCGCGCTCCCGCACCGCCCGTTGCAGCACCAGGCGGGCGTTTTTGAGTTTGCCCTCTACAAAGCGCTGGGCCAGGTAAAGGCTGCTCGAGGGGTTGTCCAGCGCGCGGTACTGGGCCTGCCGCAGCAGCACATTGCCCGCAACCGGGCCCGCAAGCCGACCCTGGAAGCGGCCCGACTCGCTGAACCAGGCCACCTCGAGGCCGTCCTGGGCGCAGCGGTGCAGCAGGTAAGGCGAAACCAGCACGTTGCCAAACAGCGCCAGGCCCCCCAGGTGGTGCAGGGGTACGTTGCGCAGGGTTACGTCTTCGTGCTCGATGCGCAGGGTATCGCCCTCGAGGCGCAGATACACGCCCTGGGTTTGTATGTAAAGGGTGTTCAATACTTCGCTGTTCATGATGTTTGTCGGGCTTGCCAGGCCTGCAGGGCCTGCGGCACCTCAGGCATGCACACCCCCAGGAGGGAGCAGTGTTTGCAGCGTTCGTCGGCAGCGGGTGGAGGCAGGTGCTCCTGCTGCAACAGCTTGCGCAACGCGCTGATGGTGGCGAGGGTGGTCGCGCGCAGCTCGGGGGTAAACTGCACCACCCGGCGGCGCTGGCTCGATTTGCTGAACAGCGCCCCCTCCATCACGCTCTGGCCGAACATCTCTTCCAGGCACAGAGCCTGGGCGCAAAGCTGCACCTCGGCGGCTTTGCGGGCCAGCTCGCGGGGCCAGCGCCGGCCCACCTTGTACTCCACCGGGTAGGGCACGCCCTCCACAAACTCCACCACATCGGCCCGGCCCGTAAGCCCCAGCCGCTCCGACCACAAGGGCAGGCTCCGCTCCACCCAAACCCCCTCGCGCAGCAAGCCCTGCGGGATGTCTACGTTCTCGTGGGCGCGCGTACCGCGCAGGGTGAACTCGTTGTCCTCCCACTCGCCCTCGAGCAGAATCAGGGCCGCCCGGCGGGGGCAGTAGGTGTACTGGGCCAGGGCGCTCAGGGGTAGGGGCTCCTGGGGCAGGGAGGGTGCCGGGATTATTTCGGGAAATACATCGTCCAGTTCATACATAAAATCCCCCTCAAACACGCCGACCTGCCGGGTTGCCTAGCCTTCCCAGGGTTCAAAGTCTTCTTCGGAATAGTTGCTCCAGCGAAAGCCTTCCCGGCACATCTTTTCGTATTCGGGGCCGTGGCGGGTCAGGGCAAACACATAAAGCTTGCCGTCTTTCTCGGTATAAAAAAGCCGCTCGTCCACCTGGCCTTTGGGATAGCCCAGGGCATCGCCTCCGCCACTTTTGAATTCGCTGAGGGCCGCGCGGTTGGGCAAGCGCAGACGCTGGAGTAGCCTGTGGTAGCGCTCCTGGGTGGCGGGTTCCAGCTTTTCAAGTTCTCGCCGGGCCTGTCTGTAAAGGTAGATGGGTACGCCCTGGGCCTGCTCGAGCTCATTCTTGAAGGCTTCCAGGTAAGCTTCGCCCAGTGGCGACAGGCCAAGGTATAGCTGTCCCTCAAACTCAAATTCCTCGAGAAGCACGTGGGCCTCTTCGGGGAGCAAAGCGGCTCTGGACTCTGCCTCCGCTTTAGGCCGCAGCCCAGCTTCTCCCGCACTCAGCCAATCGAAAAAATCGGCGTACCAGACAAAAAGGCTGCTATCCCAGCCGATGGGTGTAGGTGGGAGGATGGCAATTTCCTTGAACTGTTCGTGAATATAGCAGACTGGAACCTTGAAGACCAAGCCCAGAACGGTGGCGTAGGAGATCTCAGCCTTGAAGCCTCCTGTGGCGTTGATGATAATCTCCCTTTGTCTTTTTGCTGCTTTGCGAATCTCTCCGGCCAGGGTGCGAACGAAGTTTTTTAGGCCAAAGTCCACAAAGCCCTTTGCCTCGTAAGCCAGGCCCCCAATCTCAACCAATCCACAGGGTACGTTGGCTTGCAGGAAATATTGCCGCAGCAAATGCGCTGCCTTACGGCCTTCCTCGGTGGCACTATACAACAAGACGATCTCGTCTCCAGCCTGCAAAATGCGCGAAAGGGAGTTGGTCTCAGCACAGGCCTTTTGGGGATCTGCCTGCAGGTAGTTCAGGATCTCCTGATCTGTAGGGTTCTCCTTGAGAGCCTTCTTGGCGTTAGTAAGCAGACTGGTGCCTACGGTGGTAAGGATGACGGTGCTCACGTATGCTCTCCCAATAACTGCTCTATTTCGGCGTGCTGGGGGTTTCTGCCAGGGTTCCACACCCTCCACCCTTGCAGGTGCTTACGGATGGCCTCGAGGGTGGGCTTGCGCAAAGGGGCTGGCTTATCGCGCAACTCCTGGAGGAAGAAGCTCAATTCACCGCGCTCGTTGTTGGGCTTGATTTTTTCGATTCGGGCTTTGTAACCCTGGTACAGTTCCTCGCCCAGCTCGGCCTGGCTTTTAGGCTTGGGGGGCAGCCTCACCTCGAAATACCCATAGCCCGCGTTGGTCTTGCCCCCCAGGCCCAGGTGTTCCAGCCCCCATCGCAAGATCTCCGCTGCGGTGTACAGCCAGTCCGTGGCGTTTTCCGAGGAACTCGAGAGCGCCAGGCAAAACTTGGTTCCCGGCTTCACGCTCAAAAAGCCCACCGGGTTGGGGTCGTCGAAGTCGGTGGGCCAGCACTGGCCGCCGCTGTAGTAGTCTGGGTGGTGAACGGTGATGACGTCTTTCTGGAAGGGCTGACGGCTGCTGGGGTCTAGCCAGCCGTCCCAGTAGACCAGGTGCGCGGCCTTCTGGGTTGTGCCGAGCAGAATCTCTTGCTGGCGCTCGTCCAGGCCGTAGTGCCGCGCGGCCCGAGCCATCAGGCCCTTGAGGGCGCTGCCCGGAAGGTAGGGCGTGCCGTAGGTGTGGTGAATGCTCAGACCGTTTTCAATGGGGCTGGCGTTGCCCAGGCCGATAGCCAGGGGGGTGCGGGCGGTGGCCTCGAGGAAAACCGCACCGCTCAGGGCCGCTTTCCAGCGCTCAAAGGCGTTTTCGTAGACCTTTACCTTTGTAATGGAACTGGCAGCGATTGCGTCCAGCAGCGCTCGAGCCGCCTGCTTGCTGGTATCGTGCTCCCTGAGGTACCTGTACAGCGCCAGCCCGGCATGATTGGGGGGCTCGAGCAGAAGCCTAGCGGCCCTCATCGTCGCCTCCTGCCTCGACCTTCAGAACGCTTTTAGCAAAGCGCTTGAAGTAGACCCAGGCCTCCAGCACCCGCCGGGTGTGGTGCATGTAGGCCGTGGTAGGGGCCTCATGCAGATGCGCCAGCAGGTCGCCTTCAACCTCGAGGATGGCCCCCAGGTGCTCGAGCAGCTTCTGGTGGGCCCGGGCCCGCGGGCCTTCGCCGCTGGCTTTGTCGGCGCTAAAGGCCACTGCCTGGCACAGCCCGCTCTGCAGCACCATCACCGGGAAGCTGTGGCACAGGCCGCCGTAGATTCTCTTGAGTTCGGGGTCGGCCTGCTCCAGGCTGCTCACCAGCTCCAGGGCCCGCTTCATATCCTTCTGGTTGCGGGTTTGGGGCATGGCTACACACCCCCCAGCACCCGCAGCAAACCGCGCCCCACACTGGCCTCGCCCCCTATCTGGAGGTAGGGGCGCCGGTGCAGCTCGGCAAAGTGCGCCGCGTCTTTGGCAAGGGCAAAGCTCGAGAAAACGGCCTCGGCAGGAATGGCCTCCTCGTACCACAAAGCCCCGCTGGCGACGGTTTTGCTTGCGCTCTCGAGGCGCACCCGTGCAATGACCTCGAGGCCGGTCTGGCAAAAGTAGCTGAACACATCGTTGCTCACCAGGGCCAGGCGCTCCATCAGGTCTGGCTCCTCTTTGCCAAACAGCAGCCCGCTGATGGCCTTAGCCAGCGCTTCAGAGGAGCCTTTTACCTTCAGGTCGATGTCCTCCAGAATCACCTGGTTGTTGTACTGGATGGCGCTCCCGGCCAGGGCTTCCTCACCGGTGATGCTTGGTTGAGATAGTTTCGACGATAGGCCCAGGGCTTCGGCATCGCGCTGCCAGCGCTGGAGCACCAGCGGGCAGGTGATGAGCGCGAAGGTTCCAGCATAAGAACGCACCGGCAGCAGCAGCAGACGGGCATCGGTGAGGGTAAGTTCGCCCATCTGCTCCAGCGAGCCAAAGACCTTATTGGCCGCTTCATCCGCGCGCCCATCGCGCAGCACCCCCTTGAGGCTGCTGGCGGGAATCAGCGGAAAACCTGTGGCTGCTTCGCGGGCCACCGGCAGGTCAATCACCGAGCCCGAAACCTGCCCAGTGCCGGGGTGCACCGGGGTCAGGGCCTGTAGAAAAAAAGCTTTAGTCTGCATAACTTCCCACCCCCCATAAGGCAAGACCAAAGCCGTCCTTACGGTCTTGCTCGCTATCCGAAACTGGACGCAACCAGCTTTCCAGCACCGCGCTGGGATCGCCCTCCAGCAGCTCGAAGAAGTAGACGCTGCCCGCGGGCACCATCCAGCGCACCGGCTTGGGTCGGTTGTTGCGCAGGCTCCAGCCCGAGACCGGCTCCCGCCGCCCCACCGCTGCGGCCACCAGCCGCAGCCTGACCTTTGCCAGCCCCCGGGGCAGGTGCTGTTCACCCGGCTTTTTCAACCACCCGGGCTTCCAGCCGTCTTCGAACAGGGCCGGCGTGGCTAAAACCATGCGGATTAGCTGGCCCTTGGCAAGCCCGGCAAAGGCTTCCTGGATACTTTTGGGGCAGTCCCACCAGTAGCGGGATAGTTCCTCGCGCACCCGCAACGCTACTGGGCGCGACTCACCCCCCAAAAAGCCCAGAAGCTGGGGCTGGTGGCCTTCGGGTAGGGCGGCCCTGGCCCGCAGGGTATAGGGGATGTACTGCCCGTCCTGCACTTGCTCGAGAGCCCGGTAGCTCGCGCTAAAAAGCTGGCCTTCCCGGGCCTTGCCCTTGGATGGATCCATTGCCACATGGATACGCTGCTCGCTGGGCAGGCCCGCCATCGGCTCAGGCAGAGTAGTCTCCCCTAGTAGCCACTGCTCCATATCGGTCTGCCGCCATAGGCTGTAACCGGGCTGGGGTTTGACATCTTCGCTCACCCGGAGCGGCATCAGGCCATTGGGCAGGTTGCATCCCCCCACCGGCCTGAAAGGTTGCAAGCGCATAATTTTGTTATGGCCTTCCTTCTGGTAAACCAGCGCATCGCGTGGTGCGGGCAGCACAATTTCTTCCCTGCGGGCCAGCAAAGGGCCATAAATGGGTAGGCCGTGCAGGCTCCGAAGGAACTGGTAGTTGCCCCAGTTGACCTTCTGGGCCAGGCCAATCTGAGTTCGAACAAAACCCGCTACTGTGATGGGTAAGGGTAAAGGCAGGCTTTGCGCGGCTGTCTCGGTTCCATCGGCGGCGCTAAAGGGCCTTCCATCGCGCCAAAACTGGGGGGTGAGGGCTTGAATTTCCAGAACACGTTCAGGCACGGCTAACCTCCGGTTGATTTTCGGTTTTTACACCGCTTAGAAAACGAGCAACAACCAGCTCTTTGGCGTAGTCGAGCAGATCCTGGCGGGATTCGAACAGGGGCAGCTTCAGGCCCTTGCGCTCCTTACGCCCCAGGATGCGCTCGGCCTCGGCTTGCAGGTAGGCCACGTTCATATCGTCCTGCCACTCCCGGGCTAGCTCGAGCAGCTCGTAGGCCAGGCCCTGGGTGAGATCGCCCTGCTCGAACGACTGCAGTAGCTCACGCCAGCGCAGCCTGTCCCAGGTGCGCACCACGGTAATGGGTGCTCCCCCTCGAGTGTGCAGGGCTACCGCCAGGGCGTTACGTCCCCCATCCTTGGCCGCTTTTTCGGCGTCTCGAGCCCGCTGCAAAGACTGGGAGAGCGGCTCGCGGTAGTGCACCACCGCTATCCCTGCCGAGAGGGTGCCGCGCACCCGGTGCCGGAAGTTTTCGGAGAGGTCTTGCGCGCAGGCAACGGCCTGGTTCACCGGCAAAAAGGCCAGCACATCGTCGCCGCCGGAGTAGACCATAAAGCCGTGGTGCTCCCGAACGATCCTCTGGGCTTCGCGGGCGAAGTCGTCGAGTGTGTTGGAAAGCGCGCGGTGGGCTTCGGGGTTATCCTGCCGGCTAATCAGCTCGCCCATGCGGTCGCCGTCGGCCACCAGGATGGCGAAGTAGGGCTGGGGTTCTGTGATGTGATCGTCGTCCTCGCCCCAGCGATCTTCGGGCTGGGCTTTGGGGTTTTGGGCCCGGCGGGCCATGGTGCGGGTGTCCACCACTGTCTGGTACATGCCCGCGCCATAGCAGCGCTTGAGCAGCGAGATGGCGTCGAGGTGCTCGGTGGGCTTGATGCGCAGGGGGCGGTGGGCGCCGTCGGGCAGGCGCAGGGTGGCCTCGCCCCACATGCGGGGGTCTATCACCGCTGCGCGGGAAGGGTCGAGGGGCGACTTGGGTATGCCCTCGTCGTTTTGCTGGGTGGGGGCAAACTCGCGCAGGGCCTTGCGTCCGGCCAGCAGACGCTCCACGCCCTGCCGGGCCTGGGGGTAGTTGTTTTCCAGCGGAACCCAGGCCGCGTAGAACTCGAGGAAACTTTCAAGCTGAAGCTGCGCCCTGCCCTGGTCAATTTGCTTCTGGTATTGCTCTGGGAGGCCGTCCATGGCTTCTTGCCAGAGGTACTTCAGCTTTTCCTGAGCGGCTTTGCGGGCCCCCTCGACCAACTGCTGGGGGTCGCCGGTCGCCTCGGCCAGAATTTTGTTGGCCCCATCGGCTTCCTGGTCGGATGGGAAGATGAGCAGGGCGTTCTGGTCGGCCAGATAGCGGGCCACCACCCGGCTCAGTTCCTGCAAAATCTGCGAACCGGCGTACAGGTCGGCGGTGCGCCGGGCCGCGACGATGAAGTCCTGTACGGGGCCGATGGAGATGGAGAGCAGGTAGGTCACAGGCGTACCTCCTCAGTGAAGCCCTCCTTTTGGGCAGCCCGCAAAACAGTTTCTATCAAGTCCTTCCCACCTAGCGCCCGTACCACACGATCGTCGGTGGGCCAGGAAAGATCGTAGGTCTGGCCTTTCACACTGACCCCCTGGGGTTCGGGCGCGGAAAGCACCAGCACCATCGCCCGCACCGAGCCATCAGCGAAGGCGACCGGCTTGAGGAGGACGGGTGAGGCCATGCGGCTTCCATCGGCAGGGGTGATTTCCCCTGCGAAGGCGCCGGTGAACTTCTGGTAGATAATGGGCAAGCCCATATAAGGCTTGGCCAAGCTGACTTTTTGGCCTGGAGTGAGAGCTTTTAACTTGGCGTGATCTTCCCACATGGCCCCGCCCATCGCGCTGTACTCGGGATACTTTCCGGTGTAGTGCCCCTTGCGGAAGCGGGCCCAAAAAATGCTCAGGTCTTTCCAGGCCCTTACTCCGTCTTTGTAGGGCTTGGAGAAGGTAGCCCTCGCCCCAGATAGACACGAGTAGTACCCGTTGGATTGAAGCCCCGCGAACCACCCCTTTAGCTCAGAGAGGTCTTTGGGGTGCCATCCGGTTTGGGATGAAACGACTTGCAACGCCCCTAACCCCCGCCGAGTCCGGGCCCCCACCCCGCCAAAAGCCAGCCAGGCTCGGACGGCTGTTTTTACCTCAGCCTCTTCCTCGAGCGTGAGGGAGTTCGAGAGCCGTAGCTCGAGGCTAAACGAGACCCCGACGAGCCCCGAGGCTTCGGAATCGTTTTTGTTCCTCAAAAAGGGATAGACGAAAAAGCGCTCATAAGGCTTTACCCTTTCACCCAGGGACGAAGGCTGGAGAGTGTTTTCGTAACCCTGCTCACTGACTGTCAGGGCCACCTGCCCTTGTTTCTTCGCGCTCCCCCAGATGCGCTCCTCTGCTTCAAACAGCTCCTTGGCGGTGGCATACTGCGCCCCCGCCGTAGCCCGCCACCAGAAACGCAGGTGGCCGCGCACGCTGGCTGCCCGCACCGGGTGCTCAGGGTCTACCTGACGCGGTGTGGCGCTGCCGCCAAACATGGGGGTGATGGTGCGCAGCCGGAGCGTCCAGGTTTCCAGGGCCGGCGCCTTGAGCGGCGGGGGTGGAATCGGAACCGTCCTGGGCATGGCTAGGCTCCCATCCAGGCATCCCAACTGGCCTCGTCCCACTCGGAAAGCTCGAGCATCCGCACCCCTTTGGGCAGTTGGGCGGGGTCGGCGGTAATCCGGTAATCGGAGAAGCTGCGCGGGGGCCTGCTCTCGTCCAACCGCTCCACCGAGACCACCTGCCCCAGCTCGAGCAGCCGGTGCGCAGGCGCACAGCCCAGCCGGGCCTGGCGCCGGTTCTGCTCGTCGTTATTGGGGTCGCCGTTGCCCACGTGCTTGAACAGGTACAGGCGGCGGGTCGCCATGTGGCCCTTGCTGGCGCTGCGGTCGTGCTCGAACATGTTCATGAGGGCTTCCACCAGCAGCTTCAGGTCGGCCTCGCTAAAGCCGGTTTGCTCGGCCAGGTGGGCGCTGATGAAGCCTTTAGCCATGTACAGCCCATAGGCCACCTGGCTTTTGCGCCCCATGGTGCGCAGCTTGTCCTCGGGCTGCTCGGCCTCCCAGCGCAGGTAATCTTCCAGGGTTTTGGCGTTTTTTACGTCCTCGGCCACCGCCCCACGGGTAATGCTGAACTCCGCCGGAAAGATGGGGTCGAGGCTCCGGGCGAAGGTGATCTGCACCGGCCCCCGCACCTGGCCGGCGTTGGCCCCGGTGCTCATCACCGCGCCAAAGGTGCGCACGTCGAAGAACTGCTCGCACATCCAGCGCCGCGCGGCCTCTACTTTGTCTTTGGTCTTGCTTCCGGTAAACCCGCCTTCGGTTTTTATGTGAGCCTCGAAGATGGGCCGGTTCAGGTTGGTGCCGTGCTGCACGAAGATGCTGGCCCCCGCCACCTGGGCGTAGTTACGGAGGCGCCGCTTCAGGGCCACGTCGCTCACCAGGCCGTGGCCGTCCTCGGGGTCGATGCGCGGGGCGTTGCCGCTGTCGGGGTCGCCGTTGGGGTTGCCGTCCTTGACGTCGAAAAACAGCAGGAACTCGTAGCGGTTCTGGATAGGGTTCATGTGCTCTCCTTTTCAGAATCAGATTTCTTGCGGCTGGCGGCCATCTGCTGGTAGTAGCCCAGGGCAAAAAGGCTCTGCTCTTCCAGGCTCAGGGTGCGCGGCAGGTTTTTACCCAGGGCTTTCCAGACCTCGGCGAGCTGGGTGTTGAACCAGTAGGCCAGGCCGGGTGCGTCTTTAGCCATCTTGGCCAGGTGGTGCTGCGAGAGCCGGGTCAGCCGGCCCAGCACCAGCGAGGGGGTGCTGGAAGCGGCCCCGTAGTAGCGCTGGATCACCCCGGCGTTGATCTCGGACTCGCTGGCGGCCTCCTGAATCTGGGCCAGGATGCACATCAAGCGGCCACAGTGGTAGGCCGGGCTGGGGTGGCTTAGGTCGAGTTCTGCACTCATCCGATAACCTCCTTTGCGGTTGTGGTAGGCCTTCAAAAGCCCCATGCGGGCGTAGATGCGCCCAAGGGCAGCAGCGTCGGGTTTCTGAGCCTTCAAGGCTTCGGTAAAAGCCCCGGTCATCACCTCGGCGGTGTGGGTCTCCATGATTTTGGCGACCGCTGCGTAGGGGATGGGCAGGCGGGGGTTGAGGGCGGCCCGCCAGAGGGGGGTCTGGAGCTGTTTGATGGGTTTGAGGTAGTCGTCGAAGTTTTGCTCGGGGGTTTTGGGCCGCTGGAGACTGAGGAAAAGCCGGTTGAGGCCGGGGGGGCTGGCAAGGCTCCCTCCGTCGCGCCGCACGATGGCGAGGTCGGAAAACCAGGCCGCTACTGCATGAATGAAGTCCTCGAGCTGCCCCATCTGCCAGTCGCGCAGCATCACCCGGCCCGAGGCCGGGCTCATGGCGGCGGAAAAGAAGCGGGCGCTCTGCAGAACGGGCGGGGCCTGGCCGGTTCGGAGGGCCTGTAAAACCCGACGGGCGCGCTCGAGGGCCTGTAGCTCCTGGGCCTCGTCTGCTGCAGGCGCGAAGAGGTCTTTGAAGAAGTCGTCTTCTTTTGGAATTTCCCGATCGTACCAGACCACCACCTTCATCTCGCCCAGGATCTCGGCTTTCTCCAGCAGGGCATCCAGCCCGGCCCGGTAGGCATTGGCGGCCTGCTCCTCCACCGCGGCGTTTTCCCCCTGCGAGAGGCCATAGGACTCAAAAGCCTCCTTGTCGTAGGTGACCAGGGCGTGCCCAAAGGCGCTCCCACCCAGCTTAGTCACCTTGGGGTGGGTGGAGGCGGGGGTCACCAGCGCACCGCTGGCGAACGAGGGCATGCGCCCTTCTGAGCCCGACTTGGGGAAAGCCTGGGTTCTGAACTGCCGCCACCAGTCGTGCCAGTCGGGGAAGTCCAGCACGCACCGGCCCTGAAGCCAAAAGGAGACTTTATCGGTGGGTTTGAGCTTTTCGGCCCCTCTTTTCTGGGCCTGGGCCTCGAGCTTCTGCAAAATTGTCTGCATCTGCTCCGGGTCGGACAGGGCCTGGGCAATGGGTTTTAGGAGCGGTACGTCGTTGGCGGCAAGCTGAATCAGCAGACGGAAGGTGGCCTGTTTTTGCAGGTTCCTGGCGTGCTCATCGGGCTTCCTGACCTGGCCGTTAGCGTCCCGCTCGGCCAGGCCAAACACCACCGCGCAGGTATCGGCCAGGAAGTGAGCGGCCTGCTCTACCGAATGCCCCTGGCCCCGCAGGTAGCCGGGAAGGCTAATCATATCGGGCTGGGAAAGGTCGGGCGCGGTTCTGGCCTGGTTTTCCAGCGGAATCAGCTCGGTGAAGGCCCCCTGCGGGCTTACCCCCACCAGCCAGCGGATTTCTTTGGTGGTAAAGCCCGGCTCGGCCAGCAACCCTTTTTGCTGGGTGTACGAGACCAACTGCGAAAGCATCACCCACCCCCTTTGCGAACCTGTGGGCTTTCGTAGGGGGGCACCTCGAGCACCCCCTGCACCACCTCGGCCTCGAACAGGCTGATGCTCGGTTTCTCGCCGCGGTCGGTACGCAGCGGGCGGCCTGGGCGCGAGAGGTCGAAGACGTCGTAAAGCATCCAGCCGATTTTTTCGTTGTAGGGCACCGGGGCGGCCCCTTCATCCTCCACCAGCCGGAAGTAGCCGGTAAACTCGCGGCAGCCCAGGTAGGGCTGGTAGATGCACTGGCCGGCTCGAGCCCGCCGGAGAAAACTCTGCTCGATTTTTTGCCGCAAAGCGGGGTCTTCGCGGTAGAGCACGGCCTGGGCGGTCAGGCGGTAGCGCACGTTTTTGAGGGCCATGGTCTGGCGCTGGGTGCGGCCCTTGGCACCACCGCTGGTCTCATCCCCCGAGGCGTCGGCGTACAGGGGCTCAAAGCGGCTGGGGTCTTTCATCCAGGCCTGGATGTTGCGCACGCTGGCCTTCTCCTTGACCTCGTTGCGCATCAGGCTGATGTAGCGCACCGGGCTCAGCACCTCGATGCGGCGCACCTGCCAGTACATCAGGGGCGTTTTGTGCTGGGGGTCGAAGTCGAGGTAGATGGCATCGAAGATACCACGCGCCGCGCTGGGGGTGATGATGGGGTAGCTGAAGCGCTCCACCTTGAACTCGGGCCGGGTGAAACAGGCCAGCTCTCCCCAGACTTCTAACTGAAAACTTCGCATCCAACCTCCTTTCAGACCACCAGCCCCGCGGCCCCTCCCTCCTGGGGTGTAAAGCCCAGCCGGGCGTCGTAGAGCGCGGGGTCGGCAGAGAGAAACCAGTCCGGGGCCTCGCCCCGCCCATAGCGCAGGAAGACCGTCTCCAGGAAGGGCGGGGGGCCATCTTGGGGCAGGAAGTAGGGCACGGTGTAGGGCCGGGCCCGGTGAATCCAGGCCGCGGAAATGCCCTGGTCGCGGGCCTCCTGCATCAGGGCCAGGGCTTCGTCGTTGTAGGGCACCACCACGTTTACCGCCGCCGACTCGATGATTCGGTAGCGCCGGGCCAGCTCGGCGTAGTTCTGGGTCTGAATCAAGGCCTCGATCTCGGGGTTGCTCACCTGCTGGAGCGCGTAGAGGCTCTGGTAGTAGCGGCGGAAGGTGGCGGGCTCGAGCGTGAGCGGCCCCTCGGCCTGCAAGGCGCGGGTAAGGGCGGCGGCCCGGCCGTAGGTCCGGTCGGGGTAGGCTTCCTCCTCGGGCAGGAAGACCACCAGCCGGCCCTGCGGGCGCAGGCCGTGCCGGTTGATGCGCCCGGCGGTCTGGGCGATGGCCTCGAGCGGCCCCAGGGCGCGATAGCCCACCGGGAAGTCCAGCTCCACCCCGGCTTCCACCACCTGGGTGGCTACCAGGCGGCAGGGCTGGCCCTGCTCGAGGCGGCGCTGTACCTCCTCGAGCACCCCCCGCCGGTGGGCCGGGCACAGGGCGGTGGACAGGTGGTAGAGCCCCTCGAGGTCGCGCGCCTGGGCCTCGTGGAACAGGGCGTAGGCCTGGCGCTTGAGGTTGAGCACGGCCAGCACCTGCGGCTCGGCCTCCAGCAGGGTAGCCAGGTGGGGCCAGGGGGTGGGGTTTTTCAGCCACCACTCGAGTTCTACCCGCTGGCTCTGGGCAAAAAGCTGTTCGGGTTCCGGCAGCATCTCCACCGGCTGCCAGCCCTGGGGCTCACCGCGCCGGATCTGCTCGTGCAGGGTGTCGAAGGCGGGCTGGGTAGCGGTGGAAAACACCACCACCGCCCCGTACTTCTCGCTGGCCAGGTGGGCCAGGGTTTTGAGGGTGGGCAGAGCCAGGTGGGTGGGCAGGGTCTGCACCTCGTCGAAAAGCAGCACGCTACCCGCCAGGTTGTGCAGTTTGCGGCAGGCCCCAGGGCGGTTGGCGTGCAGGCTTTCCAGAAGCTGCACGTGGGTGGTAAGGACGATGGGGGCCTCCCAGTTTTCGCTCAGGAGGCGGCGTTCGCGCTCCTGCAAGTCCTGCTCGTCGGAGAGTTCTCTGGAGAGGGGCCGGTAGGCCAGGCTGTGGTCTTCCAGGATGTAATGGGGCCCGAAGTCCTGGAACAGCTCGCGGTAGACTTTGGCGGTCTGGTCGAGGATGGAAAGATAGGGCAGCACCACCACAATCCGGCGTATGCGGGGGTCGCGCACGGCCCGCCGCAGGGCGAAGCGCAGCATGGCCAGGGTTTTGCCCAGGCCGGTGGGGGCGGTGAGGGTGAAGACCGAGGCGGCCTGTTCTGCTGCGCTTGCTGCGGCCTCGGCCACCAGCCTGCGCAGCTCGCGCGTTTTCTGGGGGATGTGGCCTGCCTGACCGAGCCGGGCCAGGTGGGCCTCGAGGCGCTCCAGGGCTTCCCTGGCCCGCAATTCCGGGGGTGCAGGACGGGCTTCAGGGCCTTTGATGTGGGCCTCGGTGTCCAGAAAATCGGCGTCCACCAGGGCCGAGAAGAGCATGCGGGTATCCAGCATGGCGGCCGCGCTGGCCGGCGGGGTGATGAGGGTACGGCTGGGCGGGGGCAGCTCGAGGCCGTCCTTCTGCAGGCGGGCTTTGAGCACCTCGAGGTCGGGCTCGCTCAGCCGCAAATCGGGGGGGAAGCCCTTTCCGTCCTCGCGTAGCTTCATCTCCTTCAGGCTTTCCTTAGCCCCGCTCTGCAACCCGATGTGGTGGCCCTGTACGGCCAGGGCCACCGCGGGCTGGCGGTACTCAAACAAGGCCAGGTGGGCCCCCGCCGACCAGTGGTCGAGGCCCTTTTCCCTGCCCTCGAGCCGGCGCTGGAACAGGTCGCCGTACTTGCCCAGGTCGTGCAGGCGGCCCGCCAGCCGGGCGTTTTCTTCCTCGCCAAAGGGCCGGGCCTTGGCCGCCGCCCGTTCGGCCACCTGGTGCAGGTGTTCCCGCAGGGGCTGCCAGCGGGCGGGGTTGGGGTGGGTGTGGGCCCAGTAGGTTCTGGAAACCAGGCCGGGCTGCCCGTACTGCTCGAGCACCGCCCGCGCCTCGGCCAGCCAGGCCCGCCGCAGGCTTTCTGGCTCCAGCACCTCCACCCTGGGCCCCCAGCTCTGAATCCAGGGTAGCAGCTCGAGGGGGAATCCTTCGGTATCGGTGCCAACGGTAATTTGAACGAGAGTGCTACCACCCTCGAGCTGCTCAAGGATCTGCAGGTTGGGGTAACCCCCCTCCCGGATGCGCTCGCTGGCCTCCGGGTTGAAGCGCAGCCGCACCTGCATGGGCGGTTCGCTGCGCACGATGCCCCAGGCGTTGGAGAGGTACTGGCTGGGGTCGAAGTCGTCGGGAATGGTGTAGGTTTCGTCCAGCAGGCGCGGACGCTGGATGCGCTCGAGCTTGTAGGTCTTGAGGTTCTCGAGGTAGTGCAGGCCCCGGCCATACAGCCGGTCTTTACCGATCACGTAAACCGCCATATTGGCCCGGGACACCTCGATGAAGTAGGTCTCGAGTTCAACCCGGATAACCCGCGCCTGGGGAAGACGGTACTCGAAGGCCACCACCTGCTGGTTGAGCCAGCCCTGGGTGAGGGTCTCGAGGTTGGCCCCGCTCAGGCTGGGGGGGCGCTGGTTCAGGGCCTCGGTGCTGCGCAGGGCGATGCTGCGCAGGGGCTCCGGCAGGTGTTTGGATAGTTTTCGCAAGGCTTCCTGGTAGGCTTTGTTGCTACCCGGCGCATGGTGCGCCAGCATACGCAAAGCCGCATGGGCGACCACGGTTTCGGTAAGGCTCAGCCGCTCCCGCACCTCGACCCAGTAGAGGCCCCGCAGCCGGTCGTGCCGGAACTCGAGCCCCAGCCGCTCGGCCAGGGCCTCGGCCTCGAGCAGGTAATCGAAGATGGCCCGTTCCCCAAGGCCCAGCTCTTTGCGCAGCTCGTGGGGCCGCCAGGCTTTCTGCTCGAGCAGCTCCAGCAGCCGGAGCAGCCTGTGGGCTTTGTTTTGATGGTACGTTGCTTCCATATCAGCGCCAGCAGCAAGGCTTGACTAGTAGCGTAAACCTTGCCGTCCAGCTCTCGTCCAGATGGATTTTTGTGCGCTCATTACTTGATAAAATATGAGTGTATTCATATCAAATAGCAAATAAAACCATCGAGCCCCTGTTGGCTGCCATCGCACCTGCTGATGTTAGATAACGTTCCACTGCTGCCGGTATTCTTCGATCCAGTTGCTGTAATAACCCGGCATGAACTCGAGCATCTGCCCCTGGTGGTCGAGGGGAGGCTCGGTTGGGAAGACCCACTCGCTTTCGGGGTCGAGGGTGTACATCCTCCCAGTGCTGCGCACGCTGTCCTTCCAGCCCAGGGCCATCCGCAGGGAATTGACCACTTCCCACAAGGCTTTACGGGGGTTCTTGCCGGGGGTGGCAATCTGATCCAACAAAACCTCGAGGCTGGCCGAACCCCCCTTTATCAACAAAAACACCAGCAACTCTCCGGCCTTGCTAACGGCTGGAAGTAGCACAGGCCGGCTATTGACCCGAACCTGCAAACGCCCATAGGGGTTCACCTCTACCCGGTAGCTCGCGCGCAAACTGGGTTCCGTACCCTGGATAGCCGATGCCAGCAGGGGAAAACAGCTCAGCTCTTCTCTGAACCAGAGGTTGTTGGTTTCCACAGAGGCCAGCCGGGCTTTGGCCTGGGCCAGGTCGCCCTTACGCCGCAGCCACTCGGCCTCGAGGATGCCCAGTACAATTTTATCCCGATCCCGCAGGGGAATGGTGCGAAGGTAGGGCAGGTTCTGCTCGAGGTACTCGAGGTGGCCCAGCATTAGGTAGGCCGCAGCGATGTCCAGCTCGAGCCAGCGCACCTCGGGGTTGATCCGGTGAGCCTGCAACAGCTTAGCCAGCCCCTCCTCAACCTGGCCCATAAGACGCAAGGTGTGACCCCAGCCCCACAGGGCCAGTTGGGTGTCGTCGGTATCGCCCTTGGCCTTGTAGGCCTCCTGGTAGGCTTGCAAGGCCCGCTGCAATTCGGCGAACATGCGCCGCACAATCCCCAGCCCCAGCAAAGCCCGGCTGCGGAAGCCGCGGGCCGCTTTTTTCTGGCTTATACGGAGCGCCTCTAAAAAATGTCGCTCGGCCTTGCCTGGCTCATTTTTGAGCAAAAGGTAGCCGATGTTGCTGTGCGTCCAGGCCAGATAATAAGGGTCGTTTTCAAGATAGATAAGGGCTTCGGCCCAGATTGCATGGGCTTGGGTATGCTGACCGCTGGCGTAAAAGTGCCAGCCATAATCCAGCAGCATGCGTCCCAGGGCGTTGCCCTGCAGATGTGCGCGGGCCTGCTCAAAGCATTTTTGCCATCCGGCCTGCTTAAGCCGGCCCATGGCCATACCCAGGCAGCGGTAGTAAAGGCCCTTATCGGGCACAGAAGCCTCGCAGAGGCTTTGAAGCACCTCCAAGGCCTGTTGGTTCTGGTTGAACTGAAGAAGGGCCCAGGCCTGATAAAGGTGCAGGCCATCGGTAGAGGTATTGGACTCGAACCAGGCCAGAACATCCTTTGGCTTTCGGGCTCGAGCCAGGGTTTGCAGGTAGATGCGCTGAAAGGTCAGCTCTTGCTGTAAGGGTTCCGGCACCCCCTCCAGCAGGTGCAAAAACCTTTCGGTTTGATAATAGGTTTGGTGCTGCTCGCTGGCATTTTGCAGCAGTTGTAGGGCCAGGTCGGCCCGGCCCTGCTCGACCAGAGCCTCTAAGTTTACCCTCAACAGCTCCAGATCCCTCACGCATTTTTCATCATACTAAGCTGTAGCTGGGCTGCCCAGCCCACCCTAGCCGCCAGCACAACACTTGGGCTGATCGCCATTGGCCTGCCAGTACACCGAAGCAGGCACCAAAACGGTTAACCCTCCCAACAACAGAACCAACGCAACCAACCAGCCGATTTGCTTTTTCCCGAGAGCAGAACGTGTCTTGTTCATGCCCCCAGCCTCGGGGCGGGGTATGCGCGGTTTGTGCAGCCTGAGGTAATCTGATGCCTAGAGAACTGCGCGAACCCCAAGCAAGTGCCAAAACCCAGGGGGGTTCGCGCAAGCCGAGAAATCGGCTAGGGGACATTGAAAACCCGCTTTCCCTCCACCTTCCCCCACCCCGCGTCGGAACCCTTTTTGGGGGGGTTCGCGCAAACGGCCTATTGAACCCCGTCCAGTACGCACGCTAGAATGAGGCCGTTGCACTCGGGCGAAAGCTCGAGTGAGGATTGAAACAATGGCCGGTGGCGCCATATTCCTCTAGCATGGTTGCACTCGGGCGAAAGCTCGAGTGAGGATTGAAACGCGCCTAGGCCTACACATTGCTAGGTCAGGGTTGCACTCGGGCGAAAGCTCGAGTGAGGATTGAAACCTAGCAAGTGCCTATCGGTTCACTTGCATATGCTCGTTGCACTCGGGCGAAAGCTCGAGTGAGGATTGAAACCTGACCTGGTGCGCTTCAGTCGCTTCGCCGTTCGTTGCACTCGGGCGAAAGCTCGAGTGAGGATTGAAACACTCGGTCACCCTGCGCTCGGCTCCACCCGTTGTTGCACTCGGGCGAAAGCTCGAGTGAGGATTGAAACGTAGGCCGGACCAGCCCGTTCAGGCTTGCCCCTCGGTTGCACTCGGGCGAAAGCTCGAGTGAGGATTGAAACTTCCGGCCCAGCCCTTCCGGGATCAGCCCCTGGATAGTTGCACTCGGGCGAAAGCTCGAGTGAGGATTGAAACCCTACCTGCCGTGCACCTTGGTCACACGTGGGCGTTGCACTCGGGCGAAAGCTCGAGTGAGGATTGAAACCAGATCCGCTTGCGCATCCCGACTCAGCACATCTGGTTGCACTCGGGCGAAAGCTCGAGTGAGGATTGAAACACCTCACTGATCAGCTCCAGTATGCTGTGGGCGGTTGCACTCGGGCGAAAGCTCGAGTGAGGATTGAAACGCCTCGGCCTCAGCCCCCACGGTCGAGGCATAGCCAGTTGCACTCGGGCGAAAGCTCGAGTGAGGATTGAAACCCAGATACCTACTTGCCTAGTTGGCGCCTCTCGAAGGTTGCACTCGGGCGAAAGCTCGAGTGAGGATTGAAACATTCACAATCTGGCAGGGTAGGTGTAGCCAGACACCGTTGCACTCGGGCGAAAGCTCGAGTGAGGATTGAAACTCCAGACAGCCCGGTCCACTTCACCAGCCGGAGCCGGTTGCACTCGGGCGAAAGCTCGAGTGAGGATTGAAACCAGATGCTTCATCTCCTTTTACCCGCAAAGCAGGGTTGCACTCGGGCGAAAGCTCGAGTGAGGATCGAAACTTAGTCCTGGTCTGTGGACTCGCTGGGGTCGGGGGTTTCTTTGCGCGGCTTGAGCAGGGGGAACAGGATCACATCGCGGATGCTCTCCTGATTGGTAAGCACCATCGCTAGTCGGTCTATGCCCAGGCCCATCCCGGCGGCGGGGGGCATGCCGTACTCGAGGGCCAGCAAAAAGTCTTCGTCAATTTCCGGCTCTTCGTCGTCGCCAGCTTCACGGCGCTTGGCCTGTTCCTGGAAACGGGCGCGCTGGTCGAGGGCGTCGTTGAGTTCGGAGTAAATAGGGGAGATCTCGAAGCCCGCCACAAACAGGTCGGCGCGCTCGGTGAGGTTGGCCTTGCTGGGGTCGCGGTGGCGCTTGACCAGGGGGCTGATGGCGAGGGGCACATCCACCACAAAGGTGGGCTGAATCAGGGTGTGCTCCACGTAGTGCCCAAACAGTTTGTCCAGCAGCTTATAGCTGGGTACGCTGCGCAGCTCGGGGTGCTTTTGATCGGCCCAGGTACGGAGGCGCTCGAGGTCGGTGGGGTCGAAGTCGAGGCCGGCTCGTTCCTTCAGCGTACCTATAAAATCGATGCGGCGGAAGGGCTTGGCAAAATCGATCTGGTGCTCACCGTAGCGCACCTGGGTGGTTCCAAAAAGGTGCTGCACCAGGCCCGAGAGCAGGTCTTCGACCAGGGCCATCATGTCGTTGTAGTCGGCATAGGCCCAGTAGGCTTCCAGCATGGTGAACTCGGGGTTGTGCTTGACCGAGATGCCCTCGTTGCGGTAGTTGCGGCCGATCTCGAAGACTTTCTCGAATCCCCCTACCAGCAGGCGCTTGAGGTGCAGCTCGAGGGCAATGCGCAGGTTGAACTCGTGATCGAGCGCGTTGTGGAAGGTTTTGAAGGGCTTGGCCTCGGTGCCGCCGGCGATGGCCTGCAGGGTAGGGCCTTCAACCTCCAAAAAGCCCCGCTGGTCGAAGAAATCGCGGATGTAGCGCACCATACGGCTGCGAATGCGAAACACCTCCCGCACCTCGGGGTTCTGGATCAGGTCGAGGTAGCGCTGGCGGTAGCGGGTTTCCACGTCGCGGATGCCGTGCCACTTGTCGGGCAGGGGGTGCAACGACTTGACCAGGGGGGTAAATTTCTTTACCTTGATGGTAATTTCGCCGGTTTTGGTGGTAAAAACCGTTCCCTCGACCCCTAAAATATCGCCGATGTCGAGCTTTTTAATCAGGTCGTAGTGCTCGGTAATGTCGCGGGCCAGGTAGAGCTGAATGCGCCCGCTCTGGTCTTGCAGGTGAGCAAAGCTGGCCTTGCCCATGTGGCGGAAGGTCATCAGGCGGCCGGCTACGCGCACCTCTTCCTCGGGCCACTCCTGCTGGGGGGCGGCCCCGGCGTGGGCGGCCAGAATCTGGGCGGCGTCGTGGGTCTTGGGGAAGCGGTAGGGAAAGCGCTCGAAGCCGGCTTCTGCGAGGGCCTCGAGGTTGGCTAGACGTTGTTGAGTTTGTTCGCTGTATTCAGGCATAGGCACATCCAGATTTTTCCAGTTTCGCAAAGCGCGTCATCAAACCTATCCATGGTACTGCTTTGTTAAGCTCGGTGGGTTTACCACGATTGAGTTATTTTGCCACCACTCGATGGCACACTAACCGAGGCTGATATTAGAGTCTAAGCCGCGCTATGCCAATTCGCAAAGCACGCCATAAAAAACGCCAACAGCTCGCACTGTTGGCGCAGCAGCCCTGCCTTTAGTGTCGTATGGACTCTATCTTGAACTCTTTTTTGCCCTTGGGGGTTTCGAGCAGTACCTTGGCCCCCACTTTCTGCCCCAGCAGGGCCTTACCCATGGGGCTTTCATCGGAGATTTTCATGGGGCGCTCGAGTACGCTGGCCTCGGCGGGGGCCACCACCTGTACCTCCATGTGGTCACCCTCCTTGGACTTCAGGCTGACCACGGCCCCCAGCGTTACCACACTCGCCTTGGTGCCCTCTTCCTCTATGATCTCTGCACGGGAGAGGGTGTCGGTTAGCGAGTCGATACGGGCCTCGATACGAGCCTTTTCTCGTTTGGCATCTTCCAGACCAGAATCGTCGTAGTCGTCGGAAGATTCCATGAGTTCCTGCAAAATGCGTGTGGCATCCTGAAGCCGAGCTCGCTCTTGCTCGAGCTCGGCTACCAATCGCTCATATCCCGATTTTGTCAACTTGACTTCACGTGCCATTCGGCCTCCTGACAGGTATCTTCTTGTGGCGCTATAGGTTTTGCCTGGACGCGCCATTGTGCTGAACGTGTGATGGCCTTTTATGGAAGAGGCCCGGCGTATCCCCAGCCGAGCCCAATTGTTCGCCTTCCACCCGCTAAGGTAGTATACCCCGCAGCAGGATTTCTCTCAAACGCTCCGGCGGGGCAAACCCGGAGCAGCTTTCGGTGTCCCGGCAAAGGGCCACATAGCGAAAGCGGCGGCCATCCTGCCCAACCCCAAAGCGAAAAAACTGTGCGGAAGTGCGAGAAATATGTCGCTGGCAGGCCTCACAGATGATGGGCGTGGCGCTGCTGGAGGGCTCGAGGGGCTCGAGTACCAGACGAAGCGGGCTTTCTTCGATGTACACCCGCCCTTCGTGATCCCGGTAATAAAGCATTTCCCCCGGAGGCAACAGCTCCGGGGAGGTTCCAGGAAACAGCTCCAAAATGAGCTCCCGCTCTTCAAAGACTTTTTCCCCCATGTTGATCACAGCTTACCATGTTCGAACTCATATTTTGAATCTGGCAGAGTCCCTGCTTGCCTTTTTGTGAAAACTGTAGCGAAGACTGCTTTCCTAACCCATTAGTAGGTCTAACATTTCATGCGTATGAATTTTTTACTAGACGAAACGCTGGACGAGCTGTGGCGGCTGTCCACCCATCTGGTGTGGCAGTTGCGGCTCGACCAGCAAAGGGCCTTTGAGGGACTGGGGGTCTCGCCGATGCAAGCTTTCGCTCTGATGTGCATCGCAGAAGGCATTGACCAGCCCTCGAGCCTGGCCTTTGTGATGGATGCCTCGCCGCCGGGGGTGTCGCAGCTTTTAGCGGGCCTCGAGGAGCGCGGTTTGGTGCGGCGCGAGCTTGACGCCAGTGATAAGCGCAAGGTGCGCATTCTGCTGACCGAATCGGGGAAAGATTTTCTGGGGCAGATGCGTAAGCACTGGCGGGAGGTCTCGCGCGAACGGTTTGGGCGTCTGAGCCCCGAAGAGTTATCCATGCTTGCCCAGAGCTACCGCAAGCTGGTTGATTTCAGTCCCAAAGCATCTTGGGAACAGGTGGTGGAACCATGAGTACGCGCCTACATAAAACATGGCTGCCGGTCTGGGGGGTATGGGCCGTTTTGAACCTTGGACTGGCGCAGGGATTCTTTGCGCCGCTGGAAAACCACCCATCGATCTTGCAGGCGCGGTTGGGCCTCGAGGCGGCCCAGGCCCAGCTTCGGGCCACCTTGAGCCCGGTGAGCTTACAGGCCCAGGGGGGTTTCTCGTTCTTTGAAGTAACCCCACCCCCCGGCGCACCCACCTGTCCCAACCCCCTCAACCCGCAGTGCGCAAACCTGCCTACCGATGGGCGGCAGATTACCCTGGGCCTGACTTTCACCCCGTTCCCCTTTGGCGATGTATCCGACGCAGCCAACCAGGCCGCCCTGGGGGTCGAGCAGGCGGCCTTGGGGCTGCGCCAGGCCCGTACCCAGCTCGAGGCCCAGGCGGTGGAGGCGGCGTTGCGGGTGCGGCTGGCCGAGCAGGGCCTCGAGGTCGCCCGGCTGGGGGTTCGGCTGGCCCAGGCCAGCCTCGAGGCCACCCGGCTGCGCGAAAGCCGCGGGGCCGCCAGCCAGAGTGAGGTGCGCCAGGCCGAGGCCAGCCTGCGGCAGGCGGCCCTTCAGCTGTCCGACGCCGAGCGCAACCTGGCCCTGGCCCGGCGAAGCCTTTCGGATCTGATTGGACAGGAGAGCACCACCCCACCCCGACTGGCCGTGCCCACCGGCGGCGTTCCGCCCCAGGTACGGCAGGCCGAGCTACAGCTTGCCAACGCCCAGATTGCCTACGACCGGGCCCTGCGGGGGGTTTTGCCGGTGGTGCAGGGTAGTTACACCCGCAACACCTCCGACAACGACGCGCTGACCCTCTCGATTAACTCCCGCACCTTGCAGCCCAGCCTGAGCTACACCAACCAGTCCCAGGGCCGCACCGCGCCCCAGAATCGCATCGTGGGAACGCTCACCATCGGGCTTTCGGCCAACATTGCTTTTGGTGTGCTGGATGCCCTCGAGGCCGCCCAGAAGCAGGTAGACGCGGCCCGGCAGGCCCTGGAGGCCGCCCGCCGCAGCAGCAAACTGCAGGAAGACTTGCTGCGTTCGGCCCTGCAAACCGCCGAGCAAAACCTGGCCAATGCCCTGCAGGCCCGTGCCGATGCCGAGCGCAGCCTGGCCGAGGCCCGCGAGCGCGA
This sequence comes from Meiothermus sp., assembly GCF_026004075.1. Classification (NCBI taxonomy): domain Bacteria; kingdom Thermotogati; phylum Deinococcota; class Deinococci; order Thermales; family Thermaceae; genus Meiothermus; species Meiothermus sp. The sequence continues at coordinate 1,111,163 of NZ_BPIK01000001.1, forward strand.
GCGGTTGGGGCTGTCGAGCCCGCTGGCCTCGTTGCAGGCCGAACTGGCCCTGGCCCAGGCCCGGCTGGGCGTCGAGCAGGCCGAACAGAACCGCATCCAGCGCATTTTAGACCTGTACCGCTTTTTTGCCCTACCCCTGAGTGAGGTGAACCAATGAAGAAGGTTGTTGCCCTGCTGACCCTGCTATTTTCCTTTGCCCTGGCTCAAGCCCAGACCCTGACCCTCGAGGCCGCGCTATCCAAAGCCACCGTGCAGGCCCCGGTGGTGGCGGCCAAGGCCGAGCTCGACGATGCCACTGCCAACCTGCAAAGGGTGCTGTCCGACCCCTTGCTAACCCGCCCCAGCCGCGTACAGGCCGAGCAGCGTGCGGCGCTGGCCCAGGCCAGCTACGAGCGCGCCCTGGCCCAGGCCCAGAGCAGCATTGTGGGGGCCTATGCCCAGGTGCTCGAGGCCCAGGTGCAGGTGCGTCTGGCCCAGAAGGCCCTCGAGGTCGCGGCCCGCGGCCTGGAAGTTGCCCAGATTCGCCAGCGCAACGGCTCGGGTACAGCCCTGGATGTGCGCAACGCCCAAAACCGCGTAGACGACGCCCGCAGCAACGCCAGCCGGGCCGAGAACGGCCTGGCCCTGGCCCAGGCCTCGCTGAGGAGCCTGGTGGGGGCGTTTGGAACCCTGGCCCCCCTGCCCAACCCGCCTGCTTTGCCCGAGGCCAGCGTGGTACAGGGGCTTTTGGGCAAGAACCCCGATGTGCTGCAGGCCCGTCAGCGGGCCGAGCTGGCCCAGCTTCAGGTTGAACTGCTCGACCCCAGCTATGCGGCCCGGGCCGAGATTGACGCGGCCAGGTCGCGGGCCGAGCAGGCCGTGGCCGGCGCGCGAGAAATTGAGCGCGGCCTGGCTTTACAGTACGACTCGCTTTTACAAAACCTGCAGGCCGCGGCCCGCACCCTCTCGGTGCAGCAGGCAGCCCTGGCGAATGCCCGCGAAGCCCTGGCCAACGACAAAAAGCGCCTGGATGCGGGGCTGATTAGCCAGGTGGCTTACCTTCAGACCGAGCTTTCTTTCATCCAGGCCGAGCTGGCAGCCCAGCAAGCCCTGGGCAACTACTTCCGGGCCTACTACAGCCTGCTGGCGGGAGGTCGCTGATGAACGCTTATCGAACCTGGGTCTGGCTGGGCGTGACCGTGCTGCTGTTGGCTGGATGTGGTCCGCGCCGTGCGGCGCCCAGCGAAAGCCCGGCTCAGGCCGAAACCGCCCCACGCACCACCAAGGTGCGGGTGGTGCAGCCGGAGCAGGGAATACTCACGGCGGTGCGCACCGCCGGGGCCACTGTTTCGCCGGCCCGCGAAAGCCAGGTGGGGGCCACGGCCTCGGGCAAGGTGCTCGAGGTGCGGGTGGCCGAGGGGAGCCGGGTGGCCCAGGGGCAGGTGGTGCTGCGCCTCGACCCGGCCAACGCCCAGATTGCCCTGCGCAACGCCGAGCTGGCCGTGCAGCAGGCCCAGGTGAACCTCGAGCGGGCCCAGCGCTCGACCTCGGGCTCCCTGGCCCCTCTGCAGGCCAGCCTGGAATCGGCTCAGGCCAACCTTCAGGTGGCCGAGCGGCGCTACCGAGAGGGTAAACAGCTGTTCCAGGCTGGGGCCATTGCCCAGGTGGAGCTGACCGGCCTCGAGGCCGCCTACAACCAGGCCAAGGCCGCCTTCGACAACGCCCGCGAGAACCTGGCCCGTGCCCAGCGGGCCTCCAGCGAAGACCTGGCCCTGCTGCGCTTGCAGGTGCAGCAAGCTCAGAACCAGCTCAACCAGGCCCGGCGGGCGGTGGCCGATACCGAGGTAAAAGCCCCCTTTGCGGGTGTGGTGGCCGAGATATTTGTGAACCCAGGCGAGTTTGTGAGCGCCGGGCAGCGCGCGTTCAGGCTGGCCGATACCTCGAGGCTCGAGGCCAGCTTCCGCCTGCCCCCCGAGGAGGCCGCCTCCCTGCCGCTTGGTAGCAAGCTCGAGCTGCTCTATGGCGGTCGCAGCTACCCCGCTACCGTTCGCAAAAGTAGCAAGGTGCCCGGCACCGACCGGCTCGTCGAGCTGACCGCGCAGGTGGAGGGCGACCTGCCCCCCGGTGCCAGCGCACAGGTGCGGTATACCCTCAGCCTGGCCCAGGGCAGCCTGCTACCCGCCGGGGCCCTGCGCACCGAGGGCCGCAGCACCTATGTATTCGTGGTGCAGGGGGGCAAGGCCGTGCGCACCCCGGTACGGGTGCTGGGCGATACAGGGACGCGCGTAGCGGTGGAAGGGGTGAGCGGTGGGCCGGTGGTGTTCCCGGTGCCCTCGAGCCTCAGCGACGGCGATGCAGTGGAGGTGGTGCAGTGATGGCCTCCCCAACGCTGCTAGGTCAGAATAGCCCTAGCCAGAGCGCGCTTGCGAGGTGGGTATGAGTCAGCCAGAACTAAAACCCCAACCCCCCGATGACAAACCCGTCAACCCGGTTATCGCGTTTTTCGTCAAGCGCTTCGTCTTTTCCACAGCGGTCTTTCTGGCGATGGTGCTCTTTGGCCTCATCTCGGGTAGCCGGGTGGGAGTAGACCTCCTGCCCCGCTTCGAGATTCCGGTGGTGGCCGTAACCACCGCCTACCCAGGGGCCGGGCCCGAGGAGGTCGAGCAGCAAATTAGCCGTCCCATCGAGGACGCGGTCTCTACCCTTTCGGGCCTCGACCTGATCGCCTCGCTCTCGGGCGAGGGCTTCTCCCAGGTGATCGTTTCCTTCGAGTTTGGCCAGGACATCAACCGGGTAGCCACCGATGTTTCACAGCGGGTGGCGGCCGTGCGGGGGCAGTTGCCGCGCGAGGCCCAGGCCCCGGTGGTGCAGCGCTTCGACCCCGGCGCGGCGCCCATTCTCTTCATTGCGCTCTCGGCGGATGGGCGCGATTTGCGTGAGGTGGCCAAGTACGCCAACGACGTGCTCAAACCCCGCCTGCAGCTCGTCACCGGCGTAGCCGATGTGCAGGTACAGGGGGCCCCCGAGCGGCAGGTGCAGGTCTTGCTCGACCCCTACAGGGTGGCTTCCTACAACCTATCTCCAGCCCAGGTGGTGGGGGCCATTCAGGCCTCGGCCCTGGCCGTGCCTGCCGGAACCCAGAGCGACCAGGGGCAGCGCCTGCTCTTCACCCTGCGCAACACCCCCACCACCCCCGAGGAGGTGGGCAACATTCTGGTAGACCCGGCCCGCGGCCTGCGGGTGCGGGATCTGGGTGTGGTGCGCGATGCCCAGGCCGAACCCACCCGCCTGACCCGCCTGAACGGCCAGCCGGTGATACCGCTGGCGGTGCGCAAAACCCCCGACTCCAACGCGGTGGCAGTTGCCCAGGGCATCAAGCGAACCCTGCAGGAGGCCCGGCTGCCGCAAGGTTACCAGGCCCGCATCGTGGGCGATACCACCACCTTCATCGAAAACACCGTCAACGACACCTTCCGCGAGGTGTTGCTGGTGGCCGCCATCGTCTCTTTTATCACCCTGATCTTCCTGGGCAAGCTCAATTCGGTTTTTAGCGTGGTGCTGGCGATTCCCATCACCATGTCGGGGGCCTTGATTGTGTTTGGCCTGCTGGGCTTCACCTTCAACGTGATTAGCCTGCTGGCCATCATTGTGGCGGTAGGCATCGTGGTAGACGACTCCATCGTGCTTTCGGAGAACATCGAACGCTACCGCCAGATGGGCTACGACAACCTGCAGGCCGTGCTCAAGGGCTCCACCGAGGTGCTCTCGGCGGTCTCGGCGGCCACCCTCTCGCTTCTGGCAGTCTTCCTGCCCATCAGCTTTCTGCCGGGAATCATCGGTGAGTTCTTCCGGCAGTTCGGCATCGTGCTGGCCGCGGCCATCGCGGTGAGCTGGCTCGAGGCCCTCTTCTTCCTCACGGTGCGGCTGGCCTACTTCCCCGACCCCGAACCCCCCACCTGGCGGCAGCTCGGCCAGCGGCTCTTGGGCCTGGGCCAGGATCTGCGCTGGGGTTTAAGGCTGCATGTGTACCAGCAGCCCGACCTGAGCCCCGCCCGCCGGCTGCTCAACATCCTGATTACGCCCCTGACCCTGCTGCTGGCCCCGTTGCGCTGGCTGTTCTCGATGGTGTTTGGCCTGGCTGGTGCTATCACGGGTAGCCTGCACGGGGTTTCCGAGGGCGTTTTCCTGACCCTGCGCGAGCTTTACGCACGCAGCCTGGCCGCGGCCCTGAAGCAAAGCGGCCTGGTGCTGCTGGTGGGGCTGGGCTTCTTCCTGAGCATCGGCTACGTGGCCCCCAAGATCCCCTTCAACTTCACCGCTAAAAACGACAACGGGCAGATGAACGTAGACCTGGTGCTCCCCAAGGGCACCGCCCTGTCCGAGACCGACGCCCTGGTGCGCCGTCTGGAGGCCTGGCTGCTGGCCCGCCCCGAGGTGAAAGCCGCGCTCAACACCGTGGGTAGCTCACAAAACGTTTTGGGTGCAGGCAACCCCGAACGGGCCCGTATCGTGGTTGAGCTGGTGGGCAAAGAGGAGCGCCAGGACGTCTACGACCTGCTGCCCATCTACCGCGAGGCCCTTCAAAAGCTACTGGCCGACCGGCCCGAGGCCGACCTGCGCGTAACCGTGCCGGAAGGGGGGCCTGGTGGGGCCGCCGACCTGCAGTTCACCCTGACTGCACCGACCCCCGCGCTGCTGGCCGAAAAGAACCGGCAGGCCCTCGAGGTCATGCGCAGCCTGCCTTACCTGATCGACGTGCGGAGCAGCCTCGAGGAGACCGCGACCGAGCGGGTGTTGATTCCCGACCCCAACAAACTCGTCGGCACCGGCCTCACCCCCAACGACCTGGCCCAGACCCTGCGTATCTACAACGCCGGTACCGAGGCAGGCAATGTGCGCTCGGGTGGTGACGATATTCCCATCGTGGTTCGAGCTGACCCCCGCTTCGTGCCCGACCAGTCCAGTCTGCTTTCGCTGCCGGTTGCCGCGCCCGCTTTGCGGAGTACCCTGCCCATCGGCAGCCTGGGACAGTTTGAAAACCGCCAGACCCCGGCGCAGCTTTCCCGCACCAACCAGGCTTTTTCTACCGGCATTAACGCCAACCGGGCTCCCAATGCCGAAATTGGCACCTTCCAGCTATCCAGCCTGGTGCGCCAGGAACTGGAGAAAGCCGGGGTTTTTACTGACGGCGTGCAACTGGAAACTCAGGGCTCCACAGCGTTTGTGGGCGACCTGGCCCGCAGCGCCCCCATCGCCTTTGGTCTGGCTCTGCTGCTCAACTTTTTGGTGATCTCGAGCCAGTTCAACACCTTCCGCTACCCCCTGTACCTGCTGCTCCCGGTGCCGCTGGCCCTGGTGGGGGCGTTCTGGTTCCTGTACTTCTTCCAGAGCGGCCTGGATGTGATTTCCGTGCTTGGGGTGGTTATTCTTATTGGTCTGGTGACCAAGAACGCCATCCTGCTTTTGGACTTTGCTGTGCGGCAGGCCCGCGAAAAGCCACTCTACGACGCGCTGGTAGAAGCCGGGCGCCTACGCCTGCGCCCCATCCTGATGACCACCCTCACGGTGCTGATGATCTCCATTCCCCTGATTGCGGCAGCAGGGGAAGGCTCGGAGTTCCGCCGCCCGCTGGGAATTATCATCCTGGGTGGGGTCTCGGTCTCGATGCTGCTGACGCTATACGTCGTACCGGCTGCATTTTACCTGTTTGAGCGACGGCGCTACGACAAAGTCCGCAAGGAAAAGGAACAGGAGCCTGTGAGCGCAGCCCCGGCCCTCGCCGACTAGGGGGTTGTTGTCCAGGTGCGTGAGAGGGCCTGTATTCTGCAATCTAGACGCCAGGCGGGTATGCTCTACCGAGCAGCCCGCTTGGTGGGTGCACTTAGAATAAAAAAGTTGGCTGTTTATGGGTAAACAACGTGTTTTTTGGCTGGTTTTTCTGGGTGGGTTGCTGCTATTCGCCAGTGCCACGGTCTGGTACACCCAGCGGGCCCTGACCCCTTATCCGCCGGCCCAGGCCGCGCTCGAGGCCCTGGTCTCGGACGCCGGGATACGGGTGCTGGAGACCCCTTACGGTTGGGTTTTTATCCCCCAGGGGGCCATCAAAGGGGGCCTGGCCTTTTATCCGGGCGGGCTGGTGGAACCCCAGGCCTATGCGCCAGTTTTGCGCATGATTGCAGCTGGGGGTTATCGGGTGGCCCTGCTGCGTGTGCGCTTCAACCTGGCCGTTACCGAGCAGGGCAAAGCCCGACAAGCCATCGCCGAGGCTTCCACGCTCCCGTGGGCGGTGGGAGGGCATAGCCTGGGTGGCGTGGTGGCTTCCAACTTTGCCCAGAGCAACCCGGAGGTCAGGGCGCTGGTTATGTGGGCCGCGTATCCCCAGAACGACCTTTCAGGGAAAGATCTGCCCACCCTGGCCTTATTTGGCGAACTCGATGGAGTAATTCGAGCAGAACAGCTCGAGGCCAGTCTAAGCAAGTTTCCCAAAAATACCCAAACAGAGACCGTTCCCGGCCTCAACCATGCTGGATTTGGGGCCTATGGCCCCCAGCGGGGAGATCGACCGGCCACCATTCCTGCTGAAGAGGGCTGGCGACGGGTAGCCCAGAGAACCCTGGACTTCCTGGAGAAAAATCTGGTCAACCCCTAAGGCCGGGTATCCCACATCAACCGAATGCGCCTTATCATGGGGCGGTATGCTGGCGCACGAAATTGTGGAGGATATTCAGTCTGGTCGGGTTTCGCCCCGTGAGGTGGTGGCAACAGGTTTGCAGCGCATCGCGCGGCTCGAGCCCCATCTCCATGCTTTGATCCGCTTGAATCCCCAAGCCGAGCAAGAAGCTGCCCGAGCTGAGGAGCGACTCGCCCGCGGTGAGCACCTACCCCTGGCTGGGGTTCCAGTTGTCCTGAAGGACAACATCTGTACCCAGGGTCTGGAGACGACCTGTGGCTCAAAAATGCTGGCCTCTTTTGTGCCACCCTACAGTGCGACCGTGGTGGAAAAACTGCGTCAGGCTGGGGCTGTTGTGGTAGGGAAGGCTAACATGGACGAGTTTGCCATGGGCTCATCCACCGAGTATTCGGCGTTTGGCCCTACTCGAAACCCCTGGGATTTGGAGCGGGTACCCGGCGGTACCTCCGGCGGTTCGGCGGCTGCTGTGGCGGCAGACATGGCACCCCTGGCACTGGGAACCGACACCGGGGGAAGCGTGCGTCAGCCAGCTGCGCTGTGTGGGGTGTATGGTTTCAAACCCACCTACGGCCGGATCTCACGCTACGGCGTGGTGGCAACAGCCAGCAGCCTGGATCAGGTGGGTACCATGGCCCGCTCGATACGGGATCTGGCGCTGCTAAGCGAGGCAGTAAGCGGTTACGACCCTATGGACAGCACCAGCTTGGAGGCAAAGCCGCAGTTTATGACCGCTTTGCAAGACTCTGCCAAAGGCCTCACCATTGGTATCGTCAAAGAGGCCCTGGCCGTGGGTAATTCGGCAGGTGTCCTGGAAGCCATTGAGCGCTTTCGGAATGTAATGGAAGCCCAGGGGGTGCGTTTTGTGGAGGTTAGCCTGCCCACCCTCGAGTATGCCCTGGCTGCTTATTACATCGTTAACACCGCGGAAATAAGCTCCAATCTTGCGCGCTACGATGGCACTTTATATGGCCTGCGGGTGCCTGCTGAAGACAGCATTGCTACCATGATGCAAAGTCGTGAACACGGCTTTGGCCCCGAGGTGCAGCGGCGCATACTGATGGGCACTTTTGTACTATCCTCCGGATACTACGATGCGTACTACGGCAAGGCGCTCCGGGCACGGGCTAAAATCAAGGCCGACTTCGACGCGGCGTTTTCCAGGGCCGATCTCTTGCTGACTCCAACCAGCCCATTTCCAGCCTTCCGCTTCGGGGAAAAAACCGCCGACCCACTTTCGATGTACCTGGCCGACATCGACACCGTAGCCGTAAACCTAGCTGGTCTTCCCGCGATGAGCATTCCAGCAGGATTCGAGGGTCACCTGCCGGTTGGAGTACAGCTTATTGGCAAAGCGCTGCACGACGAGCAGATTTTTACGGCAGCAAACGTATTCGAACAGGCTACCGAGCGAGTCTTTGTACGCGTGGCTAAGTTGAACGGGGTGTAACCAACCACCCCTCCAGAGCTGGGAGAGGAGACTGCTTTTAATGTTATTGCGTAACGCTTAACAGCCCTGTCATATCTGCGTAAGCTGCGGTATACTCCCTCCGAGACCGTGGTTTCAGTTGTGAACTTGTAGACAACATTTGTTCGCCGTTTTGGTCTCGGCTATAACCTCGAGGTTTCGTGCTTATGATGCACGCACCACCAAAGTCTACTTCCCAGCACATGAGCCCTACCCACTACCGTCTTTCTACCCGACTGGCCCGTCACCTACGCAGCACAGGCTGCCGCTTGCCCGAGCACGCCCTAGCTGAGCAAGTGCTGGCGACGCAGGGTCTGCCCAAAGGTTCCTGGGCCAGCGATCTGCTGAAAAGCCTGCTGGATGGACGCTTTGAACGGATCGAAACCGAAGTTGGTCTGTGGGAGTGGAAGTACGACTTTCCGGCGCGAGACGAGGCAGTGGTGGTACTGGATTTAGAGACCACTGGACTATCCCCGGATAACAACGAAATTATCGAGCTAGCCATGATTCGTTTAGAGAACGGTAGCCGCACGACCTTCGAGCGTCTGGTGAATCCGGGCACGCCAATCCCAGCCTTTATTAGCCGCCTGACCGGGATTCGCAACCAAGACGTGCGAGAAGCCGCCGATATCTACACGGTACTAAGCGAAGCCCTGCCGCTCCTGGATAACGCTACTCTGATCATTCAAAATGCAGGCTTTGACCTGGGTTTCCTTCAGCCTCGGCTCAAACGACTGGGATACCGGCTAGATAATCCAGTTGTGGACACGATACACTGGGCCCGTAAGGCCCTGCCGGGACTCTCCAAGCGTGGACTGGATGCCCTGGCCTGGGCCTTCGATCTAGGGCCCATTGCCGGGCGACATCGTGCAATGGGAGACGTGGAAACCACGCTTCAGGTTGCACGCGAAATGTACTTCATGCTTACCGCAGGCCGTCCTACTCCGACCAGCCAGTTGGCCTTCAGGGCCCGTTAGGAAACTTATGATCGCGCGCTACGTCCTCACCAGTACCTGCCTCAACACCGGAACCATGAGCCTAACTCAGCCGCTGCGGGTTTTTTTGCAAGGCAAAGACCGCGTCACCCTGAAGGACGAGGAGGGTGAGACCTATGATGTTGGCGTTAACTGGGCCAAAAACCGTATCGAGGGCCTCGAGCCCTACTACACCAAGCGGCGACTGGGTGTAAACGACAAAATCCTTTTGCATCTGGAGGGTAACCAGATTGTACTAGAGGCGCTTACGCCTGCAGCCAAACCAGCTCGGCCCCGTCACGCAGAGGCCAAGTCGCCGTCGGCTGCTCGGTCGTCCGCTGCCGGTGCGCCAACGGGCGAGCGATCCGCCGGTGAACAGCGGCCCTGGCCGTCTGTCCCTACTGGGGATCGTCCGGCCGGTGAACAGCGATCCTGGGTCTCTGGGGAGGAGTCCCTGCCAGAGAAGCCCGAAAAGCGGGTGAAGGTCACACCCTACCCGAAAGAAGTCATTTTCCCGCATAAGCCCGTTGCTAGCGAGACGCCTGCCTTTTCGGCTGACCTCGAGGCCCTGGGGTTTTCGCGCGAATCGAGCAGCGCACCCTGGGTATTTCGAGCTGCGCTTGGCCGCCGAACCTTCCATCTGGCGCTGGCCAAGTTTGGTGAGATGGAAGCCAAAGAACTGCTGGCCTATCGCCAGCAAGGCCGGGTACAGTATGCCGCTATCGTGGCGGGAGAGTCCTCCAAGCCCGAGGCTCTGGCAGAGATTGCTGCCGTGCGACCCTCGGGTCTAGCACAGACTGGCCTGGGCTTCGTCTCGCCCGAAGCCTTGCAGCGGCTGGTCAAGCTGCACAGCGTTTTCCCGGTAGGGCCCTTGGATATCGAGCGCCTCTTGCGAGAGGGCCGGATCGATCTGGAAGCCATTCAGAACCTCGAGCAGGAAATTTCGGGTGCGTTGCGCGAGCGCAGCCACTTCTCGGCGGTGCTTACCCTGCTGGCCGACCAGCCGCCCCAAAAAGTTTTTTTGCTGGCTGACCTGATGCCCATGGCGCGGGAGATGAACCTCGAGGCTGACCAACTGCAAAAAGTGCTCGAGAGCCTTAGCAAACCGCCTTTCCTGCTTTTGAAGCGTCTTTCGCCGGGTGAATTCTTGATGCGTCAGTCGGTTGAGCAGACGCTGGCCGACTGGATTGAATATGCCCAGGTAATGACCCGCCGCCTGCAGGGAGTTCTGCGCGAGCCATAGGAACAACGATACAGTGCCCCTAAATACGCCCAGGAACCTCGCTAGGTGAATAGTGACTTAAGGCGGGCCTCGAGGCTATCTGCTGCTTTTTGGCTCATGGTGAGCCTGAGCTTGAGAATCAGTTTACGGCTCCACTCTTCCAGCGCCTTTATATCCTCTTTGTGCTCGACCTCCAATACAAACTGGGAGGCCTGCTCTCCAAGTTCTTCCTGAAGGATGGTTAGCAGTCGGGCTTTGGTTATGGTGAGCGGATTGGGCGAATCTATGAGTGGGCGGGCTGGTTCCTGGTTTGTGCTTACCTTTTCAATCAGGCCTTGCTCGAGCAGGTGGGTCAGTAATTGCTGCTGAATCTCTGGGGCGAGCTGGGTTCGCTGGGCCAGAACTAGATCGCTGACCGCTTCCTGACAAAGGGTACAGACCAGCCGCTCCTCCCGATTAAGGAAGATATCCAGGACTTTGCTGGTCTGGCGGTAGAAGTGCATCAGCCCTCGAGCGCCTTCAATATGGCCTGCACCAACCGCAGCACCAGCAACACAAAGACCGCTCCAAAAAGCAGTATCAAAGCCATGATGACCAGCAGGGTATCGGTCGGGCGGCTCCAGGTCAGGATACCCACCAGCAGGTACCCCAGCGTAAAGAAGACGACCAGGGCGTTGAGCTGGGTCAGCCGCTCCCCGATAATACCCCCCGGTGCCTGGCCCTTGACCTGAAAGCCGGTGTAGGTGTTGTATACCATTAAGAGTAAGCCCAGCACTAAAAGAACCTGTACCGTCGAACCCCCCACAATGCCGCTGACGAAAGGTGTTTATACGAACATTATAAAGCATCGGGGCCTGCTTTTTGGTGTGGACGTAACGAAAAACCCACCGGATGACCCGGTGGGCGGCCTGGGTGGTGCAGTTTACATATTTTCGATCAGGGCCTGGCCGAACTCACTGCACTTGAGCAGCGTTGCGTTGCGGCCTTCGGCCACCATCAGACGATGGAAGTCGTAGGTAACCCGGCCCTGTGCGATGGTTTTGGTCATGGCATGGATAATCAAATCGGCGGCCTCTGTCCAGCCCAAATAGCGCAGCATCATCTCGCCGGAAAGAATCACCGAACTGGGGTTGACTTGGTCTTTGCCCGCATACTTGGGGGCAGTGCCGTGGGTAGCCTCGAAGACAGCATGTCCGGTGTAGTAGTTTACGTTAGACCCTGGCGCAATCCCGATACCGCCAACCTGAGCAGCCAGGGCGTCGGAGATGTAATCACCGTTCAGGTTGAGGGTAGCAATCACGCTATACTCGGAAGGCCGCAATAGAATCTGCTGTAGGAAATTGTCGGCGATCATGTCCTTCACCACGATTTGCTTGCCGGTTTTGGGGTTGGTGAAGGTTTGCCAAGGGCCACCGTCCAGATCTACAGCACCGTACTTGTTCTTGACTAGAGCATACCCCCAGTCACGGAAAGCCCCCTCGGTAAACTTCATAATGTTGCCCTTGTGCACCAGCGTTACCGAGGGTAGGTCGTTGTCAATAGCGTAGTTGAGGGCGGCTTCCACCAGGCGATGCGTACCCTCTTCCGATACCGGTTTGATACCGATGCCGGAAGTTTCGGGGAAGCGAATTTTGCTGTAAGGCTTGGGAAATTCGGCTTTGAACCACTCGAGGAATCTCTTAACTTCGGGGCTGTCCTTGGGAAACTCGATGCCAGCGTAAATGTCTTCGGTGTTTTCCCGGAAAATTACCATGTTGACTAACTCCGGGTGGCGCACCGGGCTGGGCACCCCCTCGAACCACTGCACCGGGCGCACACATGCGTAGAGGTCGAGTTCCTGACGCAGGGCTACGTTGATGGAGCGAATACCACCCCCAACCGGTGTGGTGAGCGGCCCTTTAATGGCGACCAGATACTCGCGGATGAACTCGAGGGTCTCTTCCGGGAGCCAGATGGCCTCACCATAAACCTCATTGGCTTTCTCGCCTGCATAAATTTCCGCCCAGGCGATTTTGCGCCTGCCGCCGTAGGCTTTGGCTACCGCGGCGTCTAGTACGGGTTGCGCGGCTCGCCAGATATCGGGGCCGGTGCCGTCGCCCTCGATGAAGCCCACAATGGGATGGTCGGGTACGCGGAGCTTGCCATCGTGGATGGAAATCTTTTCGCCAGCAGGAACCGAGATTTTTTTGTATGCCATAGCTCTAAAAGCATATCAGAATGGGAGTTCTTACAGTGACCCGGATGGTACGGAATTTTGAGCGCTTCTCGGAAGGAAGGCTGCCATGCCGGATTGAAAAAGATGGCCTCATACGAAAAATGCCATTTTGAATCGCGAAGCGCCCGGGCCCGAGCTCACAGCTTCCAAACCGCAACCACACTGGGGTCAATGGGCGTTATCTGATGGGAGCCCTGGAGGTGTGCCCCCTCGCCTTTGCGCAGGTGGAGGTAGCTGCGATCGGGAAGATCAATGACCACCTCGCCCTCGAGCACCACATACAGGTGTGGTTCATCCACCTGGCGCGGTTCGGCGAGCAAAAGGGTAGTAAAATCCTCCAGACCCGGAAAGCGCGCCTGTCCTTGATGCTTGGCAAGCCGCACGAGGTGGAGTTTCATGCTCGCTAAGCTCCTACGGTTTCGGCTTCTTTGCGGGCTTTGCCGTACTCCATGCGCAGCTTGAACATGGCCTGGCGGAAGAGCTTCAAAACGGCTTCTTCAGGCTGATTGAGCGCTTTGGCTACGGCAGCCACCTGCTTTTGCTGGCCCTGGGTGCGGCGGGCTACTTCGGCCTGCTCAGAGGTGAGACCCACCTTGCTGATTAAGGGCTCGAGGTCAGCCCAGGTTGCCCCAGACTTGGTGTTACTTTTGGCCTTGCCTTTGGCTTTACGGGTGGTTTTGGCGCTGCTTTTGGAGCCACGCTGGCCCAGGGTCTTTAGATCGGGCCCGCCGTAGCGCTCGCAGCCCGGGTTGGAGCAAGCCCGCTTGCCCGAGCGGCCTTTGGCTACCTCGTTCCAGCCACACAAAGGACACTTGTCGGGCAGCAAGGGGTCGAACGACAAAAAGTCACAGGCTGGACTGTTACAGCGGAAGTAGGGCTTGCCCCGCTTGCTGGTTTTTTGCACGACCTCGCCCGCATGGCATTTGGGGCATTCGATCCCGGTGGAAGGGGCTTCGTCGCGGGTGTATTTGCACTCGGGGTAGCGGCTACAGCTAATAAAGCTGCCATAGCGGCCATGCCGGCGTACCAACTGCCCTACCTGGCAGGCGGGACAGGCTTCTCCTAGAGGCTCAGGTTCTTTTTTGAGCTCGAGCCGCTCGGTGTGCTTGCATTCGGGATAGCCAGTGCAGCCCAAAAACTGACCAAACCTCGAGACCTTGAGCTCCATGGGCCGCCCGCACTTGGGGCAGAGCTTCTGGGGAACCTTGGCAAAGTCTTTGAGGAAGGGCTCGTAAAACTCCCGCACCACCTTGGGCCAGGCAGCTTTGCCCTCTTCGATTTCGTCGAGGCGAGACTCGAGCTGGGCAGTAAAGTCGTAGGCCACCACGTCGGGGAAGCTCTTGACCAGATAGCCTGTTACCTCGCGGCCCAGTGGGGTGGGTTTCAGCGATTTACCGGCACGCTCGAGGTAACCCCGGCGCTCGAGGGTATCAATGGTGGGGGCGTAAGTGGAGGGCCGTCCAATGCCCATCTCCTCGAGGGTTTTAACCAGACTGGCGTCGGTATAGCGCGGAGGCGGTTCGGTGAAATGTTGCTCGGGGGTTACTTCCAGCAACCTGGCCAGTGCATTTTCCTGCAGAGGGGGGAGCTGATTCTCGGCATCGTCACCTTCTTCACGCCCGTACACCCGCAAGTAGCCATCGAACTTGAGCACCGACCCCACGGCCCGGAAGACTAGGTCTTGGCCGCCGATATTCACCGTAGTTTGGTCAAAGATGGCAGGGGTCATCTGGGAGGCTACAAAACGCTGCCAGATAAGCTTGTAAAGTTTGTACTCTTCCTCGCTAAGGTGCTTGCGCAGCGCGTCCGGGGTGCGCTGGGTGGAAGTGGGACGGATGGCTTCGTGTGCTTCCTGCGCATTGGCGGCTTTTTTGCTGGCAAAAAAGTTGGGTTTCTCGGGTAGATAAGCCGGGCCAAAATGGTTCGGAATGAACTCGCGTACTTCGGCCAGGGCCTCTTGTGAGACTCGAGTGGAGTCGGTGCGCATGTAAGTGATGAGGCCCACGGTGCCCTCGGGCAGATCTACCCCTTCATAGAGCTTCTGGGCTACACGCATGGTACGGCTGGCCGTCCAGCCCAGCTGGCTGCTGGCAGCCTGCTGTAGGGTGGAAGTAATGAAGGGTGGGGGGGCATTGCGGCGCCGCTCGCGTCGCTCGATGCTGCTGATACGGTAATTTTGTAGGGCCTTCGCCTGCTGTACGATATCCTGGGCTTGCTGCTCAGTGGTAATCAGGAATTTCTCGCCAGACTGAACCCGCTCCTGGCCCACGCTGTAAAGCATGGCCTTGAACTGCTGGTTCTCCGACTCAAAGAGACCCTCTATACTCCAGTATTCCTGTGGAACAAAGGCCTCGATCTCCTGTTCCCGTTCGACCAAAAGCCGTAGCGCAACCGACTGTACCCGGCCCGCCGATAGGGCCCGGCGCCTGAATTCCATACTGAGCACTGGTGAGAGCTGATAACCCACCAGTCGGTCGAGCACCCTGCGGGCTTGTTGGGCATCTACCAGGCTCAAATCGATGGGGCGTGGGTTCTGCACAGCAGCCCGAACCACCTTGGGGGTAATTTCGTGAAACTCCACCCGCAAGGGGGTTTGGGGGTCGAGGCCCAGCAGTCGAGCTACATGCCAGCCGATGGCTTCGCCCTCGCGGTCGGGGTCAGTTGCGATGAGCACCCGTTTGCCTCGAGCGGCCCGCTTGAGCTCGTTTACTACCGGCTGCTTATCTTTTTTAACCTCGTACTGGGGCGTAAAATCTGCCCGAATATCCACACCTAGCTCGCGCTCGGGTAAATCGGCCACATGGCCCTTGCTGGCCCGCACCTCATACCCAGCCCCCAGCATTTTTTGAATGCTTTTTGCTTTGGCGGGTGATTCCACTACAATTAAGGTTGAATCCGGCATACGGCTAAGTATATGGAGGAGGTACGGTCTGTTTGTCAAGTGCGCTCCCGACACAAAGCCTCGAGCCTAGTATGAAAATGATCAGTACCAGTCGGGTTTTTGGGCCTATTTTAGCTCTTAGGGGTGATGGTCTCCAAAGAGCCAAATTGTGAGAAAAGACTCACGAAAGTGCGGCTACGCCTGATAACGCTCGCGTTTACGCGTGTTGCACGGAATTTCCAGCTATCCTGAGGTATGTCCATCGAAGTGCGGATTCAAAAACTACTGGTGCAGATAGAAACGGAAAGCTTTCGTCTGTGTCGGGTTGAGTCCCACCCGGCTTTTAAGTCATGGTTGAGCAAAGAACCTCGGCTAGGCGAAGGTCTGGTCAGCGTGCGCAAGTTCTGGAAAATCTTTTGTGATGACGCAAGCCATAACGACCCCCTTATACCCCAATACATCGAACAGCTCGAAAAGGCCACCTCTGACCTCGCTCAAAGTCTCGACCTGATGTACACGGCACTGGGCTTCGAAGAGCCCAACTGTGCGCAGAACCCTAACTAAGCGCCTTCTGGTAATCGCGCCGAACTAGTGCGGGGCTGAAAATCCGGGGTAGCTTTTGGGTAGCAACCCCCGTTCGTAAGCAGCCCGGCTTAGCTCCTCGCGGAAGTTGGGATGCGCGATGCTAATAAGGGCCTGAGCGCGCTCACGCAGGCTTTTGCCGAAGAGTTCGGCTACGCCATACTCGGTTACCACATAGTGTACATCGGCCCGGGTAGTTACAACGCCAGCGCCGGTTTTGAGCAACGAGACGATGCGACTAAAAGCACCGTTCTTGCCGCTGCTGGGCAAAGCAATAATCGGCTTACCCCCATTGCTGGCCGCGGCTCCGCGAATGAAGTCGAGCTGACCGCCAAAACCGGAGTAAATACGGGGGCCGATGGAGTCGGCGCAGACCTGCCCGGTGAGGTCGACCTCGAGCGCCGAGTTGATGGCAATCATATTGTCGTTTCGGGCCACGTTAAAAGGATTGTTGACCCAGTCGGCGGGCCGCATCTCGAAGAGGGGGTTGTTATGCACGAAGCGATACAACCGCTCGGAGCCCAGCACAAAAGTACCCACCACCTTACCGGGCAACAGGGTTTTCCGTTGTCCAGTTACAATACCCTTTTCCAGGGCTTCCATCACCCCATCTGATACCATCTCGGTGTGAATGCCCAGGTCCTGGCGACCAGATAGGTTGGCCAGAACGGCATCGGGGATGGCCCCAATGCCCATTTGCAAAGTACAGCCATCGTCGATGAGGTCGGCTACGTACTTACCAATTTTAGCTTCGACTTCCCCATAGGTGTCTCGGGGTAGCACTGGAAGCGGAAAGTCCACTTCTACGAAGGCCGCAAACTTCGAGACGTGCACAAAGGTATCGCCCAACGTGCGTGGCATCTGTGGATTGACCAGCGCAATAACCCGCCGAGCGGTTTCTACTGCAGCCTTGGCCGCAATTACCTCTACACCCAGGCTTACAAAGCCAAACTCATCCGGAGGTGAAACCTGCACCAGCGCATAATCCAGGGGCAGTACGCCCCGCTTGAACAACCAGGGCACCTGGTGTAGCGAGATGGGTACGTAATCTGCCCGGCCCGAGTTGACGGCCTCCCGGTCGGCAGGGCCTACAAACAGTGAACGCCGACGAAAGTGTCCTTCCATCTCGGGGGCCAGAAAAGGGTCTGAGCCAAGCTGCAGCACATGCACCAACTCGACGTTTTCCAGCTCGTCCTTACGCTGGGCCAGCGCCTCCAGCAGGGGTGTGGGGGTAGCGGCGTTGCCCGAGACAAAGACCCTCGAGTGGCTTTTAATCATGCCGGCAGCCTCCTCCAAGCTGGCTAGCTTGCTTTGATAGACCTTCTCGACCGCACTCCTGCCAAGGGCCTTCCCAGTTCGTGAAATCGCTTCCATAACCCTCATAGTAGCGCGGTTTGCTCAGGACAGATGCCCGTGGGCGTATAGACCGTAACGCCCATATAACGCTCGAGCCGCTACCCTCTTACCAGGTTCGTTTAGTGGTGAAGAGCTTGAGCGAAGGAAGAAGGAAGATGTTATTTTCGCCTAGCGTAGCCAGGGGGTGCTTTGGGTTTAAAAAAGAAAGCCTTTCGAAGATCTTAGTTTGACGATTAGCTTTATTTGAACCAGGTATTAAGCCATGAAAGGGGGCGTCGTGAACCCAAAAGCGGTGACACTGATTGTTCGCATTTGGCAAGGCCCTGACGGCGCCGCCAAAGTTTCGGTCAAACCCACCGAGGGTGGGCCAACCCAATACTTCCCCAGCCTGGAAGCGCTCATGCGCTACCTCGAGCAGGCCCAAGAAAAAATTGAAGCAGCCCCCGAATCGTCCGACGGATTGCGCTAGTGTGGATCGGAAGACAAAGGGCCTGTTTCAATTAATTGCTTTACTCGGTTGTTGGGCAGAATAAAGCCTGCTGAAACGACGTACTTGAGAGCGTCTTCGATGCTCAGGTCCAAAGGAATCACATCTGCGGTAGGAACTATGATAGCCATTCCAGAAGCCGGAACAGGGCTGGTGGGTACTAGTACCACGGTGTAGCCTTCTGGCAGGGGTGAAAGCCGCTTGCCCACTTCTGGACTGGCTATAAAACACAATGTATACAGGCCCTTGCGGGGGTACTCGATAAGTGCAGCGCGCTGAAACTGCACTTCGGGCTGGCCCAGCAAAGTGTGGGCGATTTGCTGGACCGCATTGTATACCTCGCGCACCAGAGGGATGGTTTTGATACTGCGGTCGATCGCTCCTAGAATGAGCCGTCCCACATAGTTGCCGGCCAGCGCACCTACTAGGGTTACAAGGCCAAGTGTGGCGAGGATGCCCAGAATGGGCAGAAAAGGCAAAAGCCAACGGGAAGGTTCGGCGTCGATGGTTCTCAGGATGCCCCCAATGAAATTGTTCGACCAGCTGTATACCCACCACAAGAAGTACATCGTTACCGTGATGGGTAGCGTGGATAACAAGCCGGTAAGAAAGTAGCGGCGAAGTCGAGCGGCCATATACCTCAAGAGTGTAATGGCCAGAGCTGGTTTGAAAAGGGTTGGCTAACCTATGCACTATCTAAGAAACTATCCTGATAGCTGATACCGAAAACAACCAGCACACCGCAGAGAATAGGCTTTGGCAGACACTCAGTTCCTTCACCGGATGAAACCAAGAAGTGCTATGAGTTAGGATGTGAGGGGCTGTGAATACTTTTGCAGATTGGCTGTTTGTGGTGGTGTGGGTAGTGGCATTGCTGGCGACCTTTATTCCGGTGGTGCCAGCTGGGTTTGTTATTGTTGGGATGGCCCTGCTGCATGAACTGCTGGTAGGGTTTAGGGAAATCACCCTGGCGATCTGGATTATTCTAGGCGTACTGACTGTGCTTTCCTCGTTGGTGGACAACATAGCGGGAGCCATAGGGGCCCGGCGTTACGGTGGTAGCCGCCAGGGCATCTGGGGTGCTTTTGTTGGGGGCCTTCTGGGCATATTTGTTCTGCCCCCGCTGGGTTTGTTTTTGATGCCGCTTGTGGGGGCCTATGTGGGGGAATTGATAGCGGGCCGCTCGATGCAAGGGGCCTTGCGGGGGGCATGGGGGGCTGTTGTGGGATTACTGGGCGGCATGGCAGGTAAGTTTTTAATCCACCTGCTCATGGGCATTGCGGTAATTCAGGCCATCTTTTAACCACCTGCTATCTCAGGGTGCTGCGTTGCTTGTTGACAACGTAGGATAGGGTTTATGAAAGCGACCCTGCCCGTTCATACCTTTTCGCTGGTGGCCTGCGACCCCGATACTGGCGACCTGGGCATTGCCGTAGCCAGCAAGTTTTTGGCAGTAGGGTTTGTGGTGCCCTGGGCCAAGGCCGGGGTGGGCGCTTTGGCTACCCAGTCGTATGCAAACCCCAGCTTTGGCCCTACGGGTCTGGCTTTGATGGAGGCCGGTGCAGGCCCCGAAGATATTCTGGCAGTGTTTGCCCGTAACGACCCCGACCTTGCCAAGCGTCAGTTTGGCTTTGTGCTGGCTTCTGGTGAGAGCCTCAGCTACACCGGGCAGGAGTGCCATGCCTGGGCTGGAAGCTGTTGGGGGCCGAATTATGCAGCTCAGGGTAACCTGCTGACGGGGCCGGAGGTGCTCGAGGCTTTGGAACAAACCTTTCTGACGCGGGTGGATCTAGCCTTCCCCGAACGTCTGCTGGAGGCTTTGTTTCAGGCTGACCGGGCCGGGGGCGACCGCCGGGGCCGGCAGTCGGCTGCGCTCCTGGTAGTGGGTGCAGGAAAGGGTTATGGCGGTATGGAACGCTGGATTGACCTGCGGGTAGACGACCATGCCGACCCGGTAGCAGAGCTGCGGCGGCTGCTGGGTATCCACCGGTTGCTTTTCGGCGCGGGCGAACCGGGCCGACCTTTACAGTCCGACGAGATTGCCTGGATTCAAGCCCTGCTCCGCCGGCAGGGGCTTTATGCAGGCGAAGCCAACGGGGTCTGGGACGAGGCCACCGAAAAGGCTTTTGAAACGCTTATCGGAATGGAGAACCTCGAGGAGCGCTACCGGGGTGGGCCGCTTCTGGACGAGGTGGCCCTGAAGTACCTGCAGGAGAAGTTCGCATGAACCAGGTGGTGCAGGGGGCAGGGGGGGTTCTGTTCAACCCCCAGGGCCAGGTTTTACTAATCCGGGATCGACAGGGCTACTGGTGTTTTCCCAAAGGCCATCTGGACTTTGGAGAAAGCCTGGAACGGGCTGCTTTGCGTGAAGTGGAGGAAGAAACGGGCATTAGGGGCGCCATCAAGCAGAAGCTCACCACCACCCGTTACCGCAACAACAAAGGCATAGACAGGGAGATCCATTGGTTTTTGATGGAGGGCCAGGGTAAGATTCGGCTCGAGAAAGGCCTGAATGGGGCCGGTTTCTTCGACCCGGCTGAGGCAAAAGCGCTGCTGGCTTTTCCCGAGGATGTACGGCTCCTGGATGAAGCCCTGGCGCATTTGAACCTGGACCCAGCAAAGGAGTAAGTATGGCCGTCTACCGACTGGATGAATGCATACCCCAGATTCACCCGACTGCTTTTATTGCCCCGAGTGCGCTGATTGTGGGGCAGGCCGAAATCGGTGAGAACGCCTCGGTCTGGTTTGGTGCGGTGGTGCGTTCGGATACCGAAAAGGTGGTGATAGGTGCAGGCAGCAACGTGCAGGACGGCGCAATTCTGCACGCCGACCCCGGCGACCCCTGCATTCTGGGCCAGAACGTGACGGTGGGCCACCGGGCGGTGGTGCACGGGGCTGTGGTGGAGGATGGGGCCCTGATTGGGATTGGTGCAGTGGTGCTCAACCAAGCCTGGATAGGGAAGGGGGCCATGGTGGGGGCGGGGGCGGTGGTGCCGCCAGGTATGGAAATTCCGGCGGGTATGCTGGCCATTGGTATCCCGGCCAAAGTGCGTGGCCCGGTGGAGCCTACCCAGAACGCTGAGCGCTACGTGGAACTCTCGCGCCATTACCTCGCCCACCTCGCCCCCATTGCCCCAATAGGCCGGTACCAGATAACCCTGCGCGGACAGGATGCCCTAAATCCTTTTAGCGATTTACATTTGCAACTCAAGCGGGGTGAGCCCGAAGCCCTTTCGGCGCTCAAGGCCATTGCAGAGGGGCGTGTGGGGGACGCCCGGCCCGAGATGCTGAACGAACTGGTGCGCGAGGGGCTGATTCGGCCTATTTGAACCTGGCCTGTGTGCAAAGCGGGCTACCTCGAGCCCGGCCTTGCCGTAGAGTAGGCCCTTAAGATGGGTGCGCGTAACCGCTGGGTGAACCAATCCTGTGTAGTGGGCTTGGGGCTGGCGGCATTGCTGGTTGCGCTGCTGTTTGGGCTGCGTGGCGTGGTGATGATTCACCCCGAACCCTTGCAGGTGCAGGCGCACGGGGCAGCGCACCCGCACGTTCCCGACCATCCCGACCACCAAGCACACTGTCCGCTGTGCTTTTTGCAGATGCCGCTTCCCGACCTGGCGCCCCAACTGCAAGGGGCGTGGGCGAGCTCTTTTGTAGGGCCGCTCTGGCTTGCCGATCAGCGGGCCAGCGACGAGTTCTTCAAGGCTTTTGGGGCTCGAGGGCCCCCAGCAGGCTAGGGTGTAATCCAGACCTCAACCTTTGAGCTGTGCCGACTAGGCGCTTGCCTGCCACTGGCGCGGAGTTCCTCTAAGGAGCGAATGTGAATAGAATTTTTCTCCTTTTCTTGTTGCTGTCGGGTATGGTGCTGGCCCATGCCGAGTACAAAAGCTCCACTCCGGCGGCCAACGCTACCATCAAAACCATGCCCAAAACCGTG
Source organism: Meiothermus sp. (assembly GCF_026004075.1). Lineage (NCBI taxonomy): Bacteria > Thermotogati > Deinococcota > Deinococci > Thermales > Thermaceae > Meiothermus > Meiothermus sp. Next base: position 1,132,949 of record NZ_BPIK01000001.1, read on the forward strand.
GTGGTCAACTTTAGCATAGCGGTGGAGACACGCCTTTCGACTTTCAAGGTGTATCCCCTCGAGGCCCCCCCGGAAGCCTGGGGCAGTCCAGCCCGCCTGCGCCGGCTGGCGGGGCCCCTGGTGCGTCAGGTTTTGCCGCTCAAAAACGATGCTGCCCGGCGGGCAGATACCGGGATCACCACCACCGCCCGCACCAGCAAGACCGTAACCCTGGCGCTCAAGCCTGGCCTGCAGCCGGGGGTCTATGTGGTGATGTGGAAAAACCTGGGGGTGGACGGCCACCCCGAGACCGACTTCTTTGTATTTGTGTACAAGCCATGAAGGCGCTGGGTGGCGTAAGCTATCTGCGGCCTGATTTGAGGGGTTATACCCATCTGCGGCGTTTAGTCTGGCAAACCTGTACCCGGTAGCAACCATGCCCCACGAACACGACAGCACCCAGTCTGTCCTGCGAGCCCTTCTGTATGTGGGGGTGTTCATGCTCTTGGGGGGTGGGGTCTTTGCTCGCTACATTGGGCTCGAGGTGGCTAGAGCCCAGCGCTGGCGGCTGTGGTACCTGGTTTCGGGCGGCTTTTTGCTGGCCCTGGGCGCCACCCTCTATGGCGTGTACCACCTCACCTGGATGCTGGGCGATACCTCGCTGCTGCTCAGCTACCTGCTCGAGACCTCCCAAGGCCACTGGTTGTTGCTGCGGATGGGTTTGTTGCTGGGTTTGTTGCTTCTGTCCCTGGGCTGGTTCCGTCTGGATCGCTGGCTCTATCCCCCGCTGGCGCTGGGGCTTCTTTTTACCCTCACCCTCACCTCGCATGCTGCCGGGGGCGGGCTTGTGCAGATGTTGGCCGGGCTTTTGCACCTGGCATCTGGGGCGGTTTGGGGTGGGAGCGTGCTGGCGCTGGCTGTGGCCTGGCCGGGCAGCCGCTACGATGCCATTCTGCGGGCCATCCAGCGCCTTTCGGCCCTGGGCCTGGGCGCGGTGGTGCTCCTGTCACTGATGGGTTTGTACCTGTCCTGGGTTCGCCTGGGCGAGGTAGCCAACCTGTGGAGCACCGCCTACGGCCAGCGCCTGCTCCTCAAGCTGGGGCTGGTGGGGCTGGTGGTGGGGCTGGCGGCGGTGAACCGGCTGTGGCTTCTGCCTCGCTTGCAGGAGAAGCGGGCTAAGGGCCTGCAGACGGTGAGCCTCGAGGCCGCCTTGCTGCTGGGGGTGATTCTGGCGAGTGGTTTTCTGGCTACCACCGAACCACCCCCCCCGGCCAGCCAGGCCGCACCCCGCCTCATCAACATCGCCGAGGTCCAGGGGAGCCGGCGCTACGTCGGCCAGTTGTTTAGCCAGGGCGGCCTGATTCACCTCTACCTGGACCTGCGCGATGCGGAAGGCAGCCTCCTGGAGGGTGGCCCCAGCCTGCGGCTTCAGGCCCAGCAGGGGACGCAAATTTTGCAGGAGGCGCGGGGGCCTTTTTACAGGTCGCAGTATCACCTGGCCTTCATCGCCGAAGCGCCCGGCGAATGGGTGGTGCGCCTCGAGCTGCCTGAAAAGACCCTCGAGTACATCCTGAGCGTGGCCCCATGAGTGCCGGTTCACACGAAAGTTGCAGGGGTTCTGCTAACCTTCAAAGAAGGAGTAGTTATGAGAAAAAGCTGGCTGGTGTTTTTGTTGAGCATTAGCGCCTATGTGCTCGCTGCACCTGTCGAACTGAAAGTGAACCTGCGGGTGGGCAATCAACCTTTGCAGTGGGGGCAGACCTACCAGACCCCCCAGGGCCAGCGCTACCAGATAGACCTGCTCAAGTTTTACATCTCCGAGGTGGCCCTGGTGCGCCCGGATGGCCGCGAGGTGCGCGTAGATGGCCTGGCCCTGGCCGAGTTCAAACGGGATGGCCCCACCCAGGGGGTGAGCGTCATGAAACTGGACGTGCCGGCAGGGCAGTACCGGGGCCTGCGCTTCAATGTGGGCGTGCCGCGCGAGCTCAACCACCTCGACGCGGGCACCCAGCAGCTACCCCTGGGGGTGAACTCCGGCATGTACTGGGCCTGGAACCCCGGCTACATCTTCTACAGGCTCGAGGGCACCGCCGCACTCCCCGAAGGCAACCAAAAATGGGTGATCCACATGGGCACCGACGCCTTTCGTATCCCGGTGCGCCTGCACGACCTCCAGACCCGGCGGGTGCAGATCAACATCCCGCCCGGTGGGGGGGGTATCGCGCTCAACCTGGATGTGGCCCGGGCTTTTGAGCCGGGGCCGGGCGGGGTTTTTGTGGACTGGCGCAAGCAGTCCCTGCGCCAACTGCACGGCCTGAGCCCCGAGACCAGCCTGCTGATGTCGGTGGTGTACTTCAACATGCAGTCGGCCTTCTCGCTGGCCCAGTAGCCTCGAGGTGATGTGTATGCGACGGCGGCCAATGGTCTGGGTGGGGCTCCTGCTGGGGGTGGGCTTTGTGGGCTGGTACTTCTGGCCCCGCTCCGCCCCCCCGCCCCCCGTGGCCGAGCCGCCACCCTCCCCGTCCAGCCCCCGTATTCTTTTTGCCGAGCGGAGCGTGCCCATCCCCGAGGACAACCCGCAGACCCCGGCTAAGGTGGCCCTCGGGCGTAAGCTGTTCTACGACACCCGGCTTTCCAAGGACAACACCATCGCCTGTGCGAGCTGTCACAGGCCCGAGTTTGCCTTTAGCGATGGGGGCAAGCCGGTGAGCACCGGCATCTTTGGCCGCAAAGGCAGCCGCAACGCCCCCACCCTGACCAACGTGGGCTTCCGCCGCCACCTGTTCTGGGAAGGGCGTTCCCCCCGGCTCGAGCTCCAGGCGGTAGGCCCCCTCACCGCCCACGACGAGATGGGCCTCGAGCCTGAGGAACTCGCCCAGCGGCTCCAGGCCATCCCCGAGTACGTCCAGGCCTTTCAGGAGGTCTTTGGCGAGCCCCCCAGCCTGAGGGCCGTCACCTATGCCATTGCAGCTTTCGAGCGCACCCTGGTTTCCTACAATAGCCCCTTCGACCGCTACCAGGCTGGCGACGACCAGGCCCTGAGCCCGGCGGCCCTGCGCGGGATGGAACTCTTCTTTAGCGAAAAGGGGGACTGCTTCCACTGCCACGTGGGCCCCGACTTCACCGACGACGAGCCCCGCAACACCGCCCTTTACACGGTCTACAAGGATATCGGGCTGGCCCGCGCCACCGGCAAGGACGAGGACGTGGGCAAGTTCAAAACCCCCACCCTGCGCAACGTTGCGCTTACCGCCCCCTATATGCACGACGGCTCCATCCGAACCCTGCGGGAGGTTGTCCAGCACTACAACCGCGGTGGTGAACCCAACCTCAATGCCGACGCCCTTATCCGGCCCCTGGGCCTCACCGACCAGGAAGTGGACGACCTGGTGGCCTTCCTGGAGGCGCTTACCGACACGAGCTTTACCACCAACCCGGCCCTGCTGCCCCCTGGTGGGCAAGGGGGTGCGCCATGAGGTACGCCCGGATTGGATGGCTTGTTCTGCTGCTGGGCCTGGGATGGGCCTGGGGGCATCCTTTTGAGGGGAGTGGGGGTTATGTGCAGGGCCAGGTGGACTTTGAACCCAACGATGCCCCGCCCATCGCCGGCAAGGCCACGGTGGCCTGGATTGAGTACATCCAGGTGGGCGGCCTGCCCATCAACCCGCAGGACTGCTTCTGCACGCTGCTCTTTTACCAGGGCCGGGTGAGCGCCACCGCCCAGCCCGATGCCCAGGTGCGCTTGCAGCCCAACCCGCGCACGGGGCGCGTGGAAGGGGTGGTGACCTTCCCTAAACCCGGCCCCTACTTTCTGGTGCTCATGGGGCGGCCCCTGCCCGGTAAGCGGGTTCCGCCTTTCATCATGTATAGCATTATCCAGGTCTTGCCGCGCCCGGCGGGGCGGTAGGGTGGGCCTCGGCTACTCCGCAACGGGCCGATCCAACTGTAGACCTTCCTTCAGTCTGGACGCGGAATTTGCGGCGTAATGGTAACGACGCTAGTAACGCACGGGAGGACACGGTGAGAAGACTGGTCTGGTTGCTCTTGCTGGTGCTGCTGCTGCCAGGGGCTTTGGCCCAGCAGCTCCGTGAGCAGATCCGCAAATACACCCTCGAGAACGGCCTGCGCGTGCTGATGGTGCCCGACAAGACCGCCCCGGTGATCCACTTCAACCTGATGTTCGACGTGGGCGGGGTGGACGAGGCCCCCGGCCTGGGGGGGATCGCCCACATGGTCGAGCACATGGCCTTCAAGGGTACGCCCAGCATTGGGAGCCTGGACTGGCCCAGGGAAAAAGCGGCCCTCGAGGCTATTGACAAAGCCCGTGCCGAGCTGGATCGGGCCATTGCCAACCGGGCTTCGCAGGGGGAGATAGAGCGCCTGACCGCCGCGTTCAACCAGGCCCGCGAGGAAGCCAAAAAACTGGCCCTGCCCAACGCCATTGACCAGCTCTTCACCAACAACGGCGAGCAGGGCCTGAACGCCTCCACCGGCTACGACCGCACCGACTACCGGGTCTCGCTGCCCTCTAATCGCCTCGAGCTCTACCTGCGGGTCTATGCCGATGTGCTGCTCAACGCGGTCTTCCGCAGCTTCTACGAGGAGGTCGACGTGGTGCTGGAGGAGCGCCGCCAGCGCAGCGAGAACGACCCCAACGGGGCCTTGAGCGAGGCCTTCCTGCGAGCGGCCTTCCAGGTGCACCCCTATGGCCGCCCCCTGATTGGCAGCCGCGAGGAGATTCAGGGCTACCGGGTGGACAAGGCCATGGAGTTCTGGAAGACCCACTACCACCCCAACCGGGCGGTGCTGGTGCTGGTGGGGGATGTGGAGCCGGAGCGCGACATCCAGTTGGTGCGCCGCTACATGGGGGCTGTGCCCAGAGGCCCTGAGCGGCCCAACCTGAACATCCCCGCCGAGCCGCCCCAGACCGCCGAACGCCGCACCAGCATCGAGTACAACGCCCAGCCCAGCCTGCTCATCGGCTTCCACAAGCCCACCTATCCCAACCGCGAGGCCTACGTGATGGACGTGATCGACTCCATCCTCACCGAAGGCCGCACCAGCCGGCTCTTCCGCCGCCTGGTCATCCAGGAGCAGGCGGCCCTGAACGTGAGCTCGAGCTCGGCCTCGCCAGGTTTCCGCTACCCCAACCTGTTTACCATCTCGGCCCAGCCCCGCGCCCCCCGCACCACCCAGGATCTGGAGCGCCTGATTTACGAGGAGCTCGAGCGGCTTAAGAACGAGCCGGTGAGCCCCCAGGAGCTGCAAAAAGTGCGCAACCAGACCCGCGCGGCCTACCTGCGGGTGCTGCAAGGTGGGCCGGGGCTGGCCCAGGCCCTGGCCTTCTACGAGCTGTTCTTTGGCGGCTACCAGCGCATCTTCGAGGAGGAGGCCATCTACAACACCATCACCGCCGAGGAAATCCAGCAGGCCGCCCGCAAATACTTCACCCCACAAAACCGCACCGTGGCCACCCTCATTAGCCGGGGAGGTAGCCGATGAAAGCGATATGGAGTTTGTTGCTGGCGCTTCTGACGCTGGGCCTGGCCCAGGGCGTACCGGCCGACTGGCCCGACCCCTTCAAGATGCAGTTCCAGCGCTTGCAGCCGACCGCCATCCAGCCCACCCGCGTCCAGCTTTCCAACGGTCTGACGGTCTTACTGATTGAAGACCGCAGCCTGCCCTTCGTAAACGGGCGCATCTACCTGCGAGCCGGCTCGATTTACGAACCCGACGACAAAGTGGGCCTGAGCGGGATTTTCTCCGCGGTGATGCGCACCGGCGGGGCCGGTGAGCGCACCCCCGACCAGGTGGACGAAACCCTGGAGACCCTGGCCGCTTCGGTGAGCGTGAGCACCGACAACCTTTTTACCTCGGTGGCCTTCAACACCCTGACCGAGAACCTCGATCAGGTCTTGCAGATCTGGGCCGATGTGCTGCTGCGTCCGCGCTTCGCCCAGGATCGGGTTGACCTCGAGAAGGGCCGGGCTTTGGAGGCCATCCGCCGCCGCAACGACCAGCCCACCCAGATTGCCGTGCGCGAGTTTTTGCGCCGCATCAACGAGGGCCACCCCGCGGGACGCATCAGCAGCGCGGCCTCGATCCAGTCCATCACCCGTGACGACCTGCTGGCCTTCCACCAGCGCTACTTCAAGCCCAACGGGGCGGTGCTGGCCATTACCGGCGACTTCAACACCCAGGAGATGGTAGCCAGGCTCGAGCGCACCCTGCAGGGCTGGGCGCGGGGCGAGGTCAACCTGCCCACCTTTGCGCCGCCCAGCCCCAAGCCCAGCATTTACTTTTTGCAGAAGGAGACCAATCAGAGCGTCATCTACATGGGCAACCCCACGGTGACGGCCTTTGCCCCTGGCTATAGCGAGCTGGATCTGGCCAGCCGGGTGCTGGGGGATGGCTTTAACAGCCGGCTCTTCCTGGAAGTCCGCACCAAGCGCGGCCTGGCCTACGCCACCGGTGGGGCCCAGACCCAGGGCTTCGGCTGGCCGGGCTTCTTCTATGGGGCCTCTATTTCCCGCGTCGAGAAGACCGCCGAGGTCATCGAGCTGATGCTGGCCCAGTTCCGCGACCTACGCGAGCGCCCGGTGAGCCAGGAGGAGCTCGAGCTCTTCCGCAACAACATCCTCAACGCCGAGGTCTTCCGCTTTACCTCCAAGCAGGCGGTGGCCGAGCGCATCGCCCGCACGCAACTGCTGGGCCTGCCCGACGACTACTACGAGCAGTACGTGCGCCAGATTCAGGCCGCCACCCCGGCCGATTTGCAGCGGGTGATGCAGCAGTACGTGCGCCCGGAGCAGTTTGTGATTGTGGTGGTGGGCGACCGGCGCCAGTTCGACAAACCGCTCTCGAGCCTGGGCAACGTAATTGAGGTGCCGCTGGAATAGCCGCCCCTATCCAAAGACCTATTGATAGCGTATTATCAGTAGATATGGCCGCGCCGGCGGTGGAGATTGAGCAGTATTCGGTGCGCTTTGGCGAGTTCCAGGCGCTGCAAGAGGTGAGCCTCGAGGTGCCCGAAGGGGCCTTCGTGGCCATTGTGGGCCCCAACGGGGCCGGCAAGAGCACCCTGCTCAAGGCCCTGCTGGGCTTGGAGCGGGGCTCCATGCGCGACGGCCCCACCCGGGTCACGGGCCGCATCCGGGTCTTTGGTCATCCCCCCCGCGAGGTGCCGCCCGGCTGGGTGGGCTATGTGCCGCAGGTCAAGGGCTTCGACCGCAGCTTTCCGGCCCTGGCGATCGAGGTGGTGGTCTCGGGGCTGCGGCGGCACTGGCCCTTTCGGATTGGCCGCGAGGAGCGCCGGCAGGCCAGCGAGGTGCTGGAGAAAGTGGGGGCCCTGCACCTGGCCAACCGCCGGCTGGGCGGGCTCTCGGGGGGCGAGCTACAGCGGGTCTACCTGGCCCGGAGCCTGATCCGCCAGCCCCGGCTGCTGCTGCTGGATGAGCCCGCCACCGGTGTGGATGTGGTGGGGGAGGCCGACCTGTACCGGCACCTCGAGGCCTACCAGACCGAGCGCGGCGCTACCATCCTGATGATCACCCACGACTGGGAAGCCGCCCAGCACCACGCCTCGGCGGTGCTGGTGCTCAACCGGCGGGTGGTGGGCTACGGCCCGCCCGAAAAAGTACTCTGCCACGAGTGCCTGAGCCAGGCCTTTGGGCACGTAGGCCACTCCCATCAGATGGTCTTGGGGGGGCGCTAGGATGCTCGAGGCATTTCAACTGCCCTTTATGCAACGGGCCCTGCTGGCCGGCCTGCTGGTGGGCGGGTTGGCTGGTTACCTGGGGGTCTTGGTGGTGCAGCGCCGGCTCTCCTTTCTGGGGGATGGGCTGGCCCACGCAGCCTTTGCAGGTGTGGCCCTGGGCCTGCTGCTACACCGCGAACCTCTTTGGGTAGCGATTCCATTTGCGGTGGCCATTGCCCTGCTTATCACCTGGGTTCGGGAGCAAAGCAGCCTGGGCGACGACACCGCAATCGGAATATTTTTTGCGGTCTCGGTGGCGCTGGGGGTGCTTTTTATGTCCCTGCGCCAGGGCTTTGCGCCGGATGCGGTAGCTTACTTGTTTGGCTCCATCCTGACCGTGACACCCACCGACCTACAGGTCATGGGGCTGCTGGCCCTGTTGATGCTGTTCCTGGCCCCGCTGTGGCGCTACTGGGCTCATGCCACCTTCGACCGCGAACTGGCCCTGGCCGATCGGCTGCCGGTACTCTGGCACGACTACCTGCTTTCGGCTCTAATTGCCCTGGTGGTGGTGGTCTCGGTGAAAGTGGTGGGGATTGTCTTGATCGCTGCGCTGGTCGTGATTCCGGCGGCGACGGCCCGATTGCTTAGCCAGACTTTTGCTGCTATGACCGTGCTTTCTATCCTAATCGGCACGCTCACCGTACTTCCGGGATTGGTGGCGGCCTACCTGTTCGACGTACCTGCAGGCAGTGCCATTGTCTTGGTGCAGGCTCTGCTGTTTGGCCTGGCCTTGCTAAAACGCCGCTGAAAGTGAAATCCCCCCTTTTTCACACGGGTTTTAGGTATTTATACTACCCCTATGTGGGTTTCGACGAAGGCGCAGTATGGGCTGCGGGCCCTGGTGGAGATTGGCTTGCGTCAAGCGCAGGCTGTGCCGCTAAAGGATGTGGCTGAGGCACAGGGTATTAGCCAGCACTACCTCGAGCAGATTGCCGCCCAGCTTCGCCGGGCGGGGTTTATCCGCAGTGTTCGAGGGGCGCGCGGTGGCTATAAGCTGGGCCGCCCGAGTGAGAAAATTAATGCCCTGGAGGTGGTGGAGGCATTGGAGGGGAGCCTGGCCCCGGTGGTCTGTCTGGATGATCCTGAGTCGTGCTGGCAGACCGGCCACTGCTCTACCGAGAACCTCTGGAAGCGAGTGGACGAGGCCATGCGAGAGGTTCTGCGAAACACCACCCTAAAAGACCTTATCGAAGAACGACGGCTCATCGAATCCCGCAAGCTGGTACAGCTCGAGCCCGCCGTGCCCGCAGAACTGGGAGGGGGTTAGCCCCAGACCATGATCTACCTCGATTACGCAGCCACCACCCCCCTGGATCCCGAGGTCAGGGCGGCGATGGAGGGGGTGCTGGAGGAGTACGGCAACCCCAGCTCGATCCACCAGCTCGGCCGACGGGCCCGCAGCCTGCTCGAGGAAGGGCGTGAGCGGCTGGCCCGGGCCCTGGGTGCCAGACCCCGGGAGATGGTGCTCACCGCCAGCGGCAGCGAGGCCGATGCCCTGGCGCTGTATGGCGTGGCTCTGGCCCGAGGGCGGGGACACCTGGTCAGTACTGCGGTGGAGCATTCGGCGGTCTTGCAGGCCCTGAAGAACCTCGAGCGCCTGGGCTTTGAGGTTACCCTGCTTCAACCCGACCGGCAGGGCCTCATCTACCCCGAGCAGGTGGCCGAGGCCCTGCGCCCCGAGACCATCCTGGTTTCGGTAATGGCCGTCAATAACGAACTGGGAACCCTCTACCCGGTTCGGGAGATCGCCGAGGTCTGCCGTGCGCGGGGCGTGCTTTTGCACACCGACGCCGTGCAAGCCTTGGGCACCGTACCCTGCCAGGTGGAGGCCCTGGGGGCCGATCTTATCTCCCTGGCCGCGCACAAGTTTTACGGCCCCAAAGGAGTGGGGGCCTTATATGTGCGCAAAGGGGTTGAGCTATTTCCGATCATCCCGGGCAAGCAGGAGCAGGGGTATCGGGGCGGCACCGAGAACCTGCCAGCGGTGTACGGCCAGGGGCTGGCCGCAGAAAAGGCAGCGGCGCGGCTGGCCGAAGAATCGCGGCGGCTTCTGGCTTTGCGTGAGCGGCTCGAGGCCAGGCTTCTGGCTGTGCCCGGTGTGGTGCTCAATGGACACCCCACCCTGCGCAGCCCTAAGCACGTCAACGTAACGGTGCGGGGGGCCGATGGAGAGGGCTTGTTGCTCAACCTGGATCTGCTGGGGGTGGCGGTGTCTTCAGGCTCGGCCTGTAGCAGCGGGAGCCTCGAGCCCTCCCATGTGCTGCTGGCAATTGGACGTGACAAGGAAGAGGCCAAAGCCTCGGTGCGCTTTAGCCTGGGGCGCTATACCACCGAGGCCGAGATAGACCAGGCGGCCCAGGCCTTTGCCGAGGCTGTGGGGCGCTCGAGGGTTTACACATAGCAACCCCCTTGCCACCGACCCTGGCGGCAAGGGGCCTATCCCGGGACAAGCGCTAGCTGCCCACCTTCTGGCGCTCCTTGAGGGCGGCCTCGCGCAGCTCGCGACGCAGCACCTTACCCACTGCGCTCTTGGGCAGTTCGCTGCGGAACTCGTAGATGCGCGGAACCTTGTAGGCCGCCAGGTTCTCGCGGCAGTATTTGTCCAGCTCTTCCTGGGTAAGGTTGACGCCGGGCTTGGGCACGACAAAAGCTGCCACGGTCTCGCCGCGGTACTCATCGGGCAGCCCCACCACGGCGGCTTCGGCCACACCGGGGTGGGCAAACAGCACCTCTTCCACCTCGCGCGGGTAGATGTTATAGCCCCCTGCGATAATCATGTCCTTCTTGCGATCCACGATGTAAAAGTAGCCATCCTCGTCCATGCGGGCCATGTCGCCGGTCAGGAGCCAGTCGATCTTGATGGTTTTGCTGGTCTCATCGGGGCGCTGCCAGTAGCCCAGCATGATATTGGGCCCTCGAACGGCCAGCTCACCCACCTCGCCCGGGGGTAGTTCGTGTAGGTTCTCGTCTAAAATCTTGGCATCAATGCCCGGCATGGGAATGCCGATGCTGCCCATTTTCCGCTGCCCGGACAGGGGGTTGCAGTGGGTGCAGGGGGCCGCTTCGGTGAGGCCATAGCCTTCCACCAGCTTGCCGCCGGTGAGGGCCTCGAACTTTTTAGCCACCTCCACCGGCAGCGCCGCTGAGCCAGAGATGCAAACCTTGACCGTGCCCACCTTGCGCTTCTCGATGCCGGGAAAGTTGATGAAGCCGATGTAGAGCGTGGGGACGCCGGGGAAGTGAGTCACCCCGTGCTTTTCGATGGCCTCGATGCAGGGCTTGACCTCGGGGCGCGGCAGCAGCACGATTTTGTACCCAGCAGCCAGGCCGTAGTTCATGGCCACGGTCATGCCGTAAACGTGGAAAAAAGGGATGGCGCCCAGCATAACCCCCTTGCCCTCAAGCGCCTTTACCTCGTCGCCGCCCCAGGCCAGGCTCTGGTAGGTGTTGGCGACCAGGTTGCGGTGGGTGAGCATGGCCCCCTTGGAGAGGCCCGTCGTACCCCCGGTGTACTGCAGGAGGGCCACATCGTCGGGTTTGGCGGGGTAAGGCTCGGTAAGTGGGGTGGCGCTGCGCAGGGCTTTGCTAAAGTCCAGCCGCTTGGGGTGTTGCGGCAGGTTCACCCAGCGTTTTTCCCGCCGGGCCTTAAGCGGGAAAAGCAGGTTTTTGGGGAAGGGCAGGTAGTCCTGGATGCCGGTGGTAAAGACGCGTTTGACCGGTACTTCGGCCTCTATTTCGGCGTACCGGGGCCAGAGCAGATCCAGAATTACCAGGGTTTCGGCCCCGGCATCGGCGAGCTGGTGGCGTAGTTCGCGCGGTGTGTAGAGCGGGTTGATATTCACGCACACGCCGCCGGCAACCAGGGTGCCGTAAAAGGCGATCACAAACTGGGGGCTGTTGGGCAGCATGATGGCGACCCGGTCGCCCGGGCCCACCCCCTGGGCCTTGAGCGCCCCGGCGAACTTCAACACCGATTCCCACAGTTGCCGGTAGCCGATGACCTTGCCCATGAACTCGAGGGCCACATGGTCGGGGTATTTCTGGACGCTGTCGGACAGTAGACGCCAGAGGGGCACCTCGGGCACCTGCACATCCGCGGGGACGCCTTTGTCGTAGTGTTTTAGCCAAGGTTTGCTCATGGTCTTGCTCCTGAAAGGTACAGCTTGGTTTTTACCAAGTCTAGCAAATGCTATACCGAGTTCAAGCTGTGCCTGTAAAGTTCGTTGGGGACAGGATTTTAGCAGTTCAGGGCGTTTTGGCTGGGGGCCTTTCCCGGCCAAAGCCCCACCCCCTTCCCGGGCACTGGCCCCGTGTCCCTATGGCTAATGTCAATCCATGCACAGTTGACGGGCCTTGGCCGGAATGTTTGACTAGAGCGGTATGAACCTACAAGAAGCCATTGCAGCGATCACCCCCAGTCTGATTGAGATGCGCCGGGACTTTCACCGCCATCCAGAGCTTGGTTTTCAGGAGGTGCGCACCAGCGCCAGGCTGGCCGAGTTTCTGGAGGGGCTGGGCCTCGAGGTAACCCGGGGCGTGGCCCAGACCGGGGTGGTGGCCCGGCTGCGGGGGGCGAATCCCGGAAAAACCGTGCTGGTGCGGGCGGACATCGACGCTCTGCCGATACAGGAAAACTCCGGGGTGCCCTACAGCTCCCAGACCCCCGGTGTCATGCACGCCTGCGGCCACGACGGCCACGCGGCCATTGCAGCCCATGTGGCAGCGGTGCTGGCCCGCTTCAAGGATCAGATAGCTGGTGAGGTGCGCTTTGCCTTCCAGCCCGCCGAAGAGATTGTATCGGGCGCGAAGCCCATGGTGGAGGCCGGGGTGCTGGACGGGGTGGACTCGGTGGTGGGGCTTCACCTGTACAGCCTGATGCCAGCGGGTAAGGTGGGGGTGCGGCCGGGCCCCTCCATGGCCGCCGCCGATGCTTTTACCATCCAGCTACAGGGCAAAGGGGCCCATGCAGCCATGCCCCACGAGGGCGTGGATACGGTTTTGATGGCGGCCCAGCTCACGGTGGCGCTGCAAAGCCTGGTCAGCCGCGAGACCGACCCCATCCAGACCGCTGTGATTACCATTGCTACGGTTACGGCAGGGGAGGGCGCCCACAACATCATCCCCGAGACGGCCACGCTCAAAGGCACCCTGCGCACCTTTGATGCAGGCCTGCGGGAAAAGCTCATGCGGCGCATTGGCGAGCTTTCGGAAGGAATTGCCGCGGCCATGGGTGGGCGGGCCGCTGTAACCTGGCTACCCGGGTCGCCGGCGGTGGTCAACGACCCCCAGATGGTCGAACGCTTCCGGCGGGTGGCCCAGCAGGTGGTAGGGGAGGCCTCGGTGCTGGAAGTACCCCCTGTGATGGGGGGCGACGATATGTCGGAGTTCCTCAACCGCCGCCCCGGGGTGTACTTCTGGCTGGGGGCCGGCGACCCCGACCCCAGCAAGAACCGACCCCACCACCACCCGGGCTTCTGGATTGACGATGAGCGGTCGCTGCCCCTGGGTGTTGAGCTGATCACCCGTACTGTGCTGGATTTCCTGTCCTAGCAGCTGATAGTAACAGCGCTGGGTGTCTTGAGGACACCCAGCGGCTTGATTTGCTTGCAGGTGGGATGCGCTACGTGAGCCTCAGCAAGGCCCATAGGTTCAGAAGGCCTCGAGCCGTCCAGGCCAGGGTGCGGATCCAGTTGGTACCCACCAGCAGGGCGTGGGCCTGGGCCTCGAAACCCCCGGCCAGCCGTGCGTGCAGCGGCACCGATACCAGCAGGGTGGTGAGCCAGATCACCCCCAGCAGCGCCAGGCCCAGCCACCCCATCCAGCCTGGTAAGCCGGGCGGCCACTGGGTGAGCAGAAGGAGGGCCGTGCACAGCTCGAGCAGCATCAAGGGCCCGACCACCCAGGTAATGAGGCTCGAGTGGGCCGCATGATAGGCCGGAAACTCCGCCGGGCCCACCCGTGCAAACAGGGGGTAATGCACCACCTGCACCATCCAGATCAGGCCCACCAGAAACCAGGTGGCCGCCACCTGCACCACCAGCAGTTCTTTGTACATGCCCTCACTCACCTATTGGTAGTCTTGCTGAGGGTTGCCGAGAAAAAGTGTCTCCAGGGTATGTTTGGCGGAGGGCGCCATAGCCCGGGTTCCTGGATTCGGGTAAGCTACCCCAGGTATGGAAGCCCTGCTCAATACCGTTGTCCCCGTCGCGTTCATCGTGCTCATGGGCTACCTGGTGGGCAAGCGCATCGACTTCGACCTGCAAACCCTGTCCAAACTCTCGATTTATGTGCTGGTGCCGGTGCTTATCTTCGACGCCATGCTCAGGGCAAAGCTTACCGGGGCCAGCGTGGTGGGCATTACCGCGGCCTTTTTTATAGCTTCGGCAGGGCTCTATGGGGTTGCGCTGGGGCTGAGCCGGTGGTTGCGCCTGGATAAGGGCGCAACCAAAACCCTGATTGCCTCGGCGACCTTCCCCAACTCGGGCAACATGGGCCTCTCGCTCACCTTCTTTGCCCTGGGGCAGCCCGGCCTGGATCGGGCCATTGTTTTTTTTATCGCCAGTAGCGTGCTGATGTTTGGGCTGGGGCCGGCTTTTTTGCGCGGGGGTGGTTTTCTACAAAGCCTGGCCTTCACCCTGAAACTGCCGCTGTTCTGGGCCCTGGCCGGGGGGTTGCTGGTGCGGGGACTGGGCATTCCCTTGCCGCTGGGGCTGGATGAGGGAGTACACCTGCTGGGCCAGGCCTGTATTCCCGTGATGCTGCTGACGCTGGGCATCCAGATTGCCCGCTCGAGGCCCGAGTGGGGCCGTTTTGAGCTGCAGGCCAGCGGCTTGCGGCTTCTGGTGGCTCCCTTGCTGGCCGGGGTGGCGGGCTGGGCGCTGGGCCTCGAGCGGCTGGATATTCAGGTTTTGGTGCTCCAGAGCGCGATGCCGATTGCGGTCAATGCTTTTTTGATGGCAGGGGAGTTTGGCGGCGACGGCCCTCGAGCGGCCCGGGCGGTGGTGGCCTCGTCGGTGCTGTCGTTCGTTACAATTCCTCTGGTGCTTTTGCTGATTGGGGTGGGATAATACTGTTTCCGCTTGAATCCTTCACTGTTGGGTTTAGTCAAAGGTGAAGGATTCAAGCCGACCGAAGGGAGTAGAAAAGCATTTCGGCAGTATCGTTTAGGCTTTCAAAAGCGAACGATACTGCCGGAATGCGTATAAAGTTCTAAGGTGTAGGGGGCGGGGGCAGCAGGGGCGAGCCCAGCTCGAGCTGCAACAAAGGGCTATTCTGCACCAGCACCACCAGCCGGTAATAGCCGTCGTCGAGGCGCTCGAACCGGGCCTGGTAGGTGCCGGGCTTTTCTACCCAGATGGAGCGCTCCTGAAAGAGCTGATCGCCCTTATACCAGCGCAGCTCGAGGTAAGCGGGCTCGGCCATGCGCCGGACGGTGAGTCTGGCTACCGCGCCCCGCTCGATGGTTTCCAGGCTTCCGCTTACGCTAAAGCGCTCCGGCAGGGTGGCCCGGCCGGGGTCGAGCGGCAGAAAGGTATAGCGGCAGGCTGGCAGCAGCAGCAACCAGCCCACCAGCAACACACGCAGGACGCTCATAAGCCAAAAGCCGCCGTCACCAGGCTCAATAGCACAACCGGCGCAGTTTCTGCCCGCAGGATACGCGGCCCCAGTGTGACCGGGGTGAAACCCCGTTGCAGCAGGAAATCCACCTCGGACTCGCTCAGGCCCCCCTCCGGGCCGGTGAGTAGGGCCGTGGGTTTTTCGGGATTGTAATAGTCCTGCACCAGGGCCGAGACCCGGGGCTGGGCCACGAAACCCTGCTCGACCGGGGGAATCTGGCCGAGCGGCAGCAAGGGCTTCACCTCGGGAACGATGCTGCGCTCGCACTGCTTGGCGGCCTCGAGCACCACCCGGCAGAGGCGCAGGCGCTTGTTCTCGCTTAGCTCCCGCACCACGCAGTGCTGGGTGAGGATGGGCACAATTGCACTCACCCCCAGCTCGGTGGCGGCCCGTGCCACCTCGGCCAGGTGGTCGCCTTTGAGCAAGGCCACATACAGGGTGATGGGCTGGGGGGGCTCTTTGCTGGCCGGCCAGGTCTCTTCGACCTCCAGGCGCACCCAGCCGGGTTCGGTTTGCAGCACCCGGGCGCGGCCTTCCAGCCCCTTGCCATCGAAGACCGTGAGCCGGTCACCCTCCCGAGCCCGCAGCACATCCCGCAGGTGGTGGGCCTCGCGCCCGGTAAGCTCGAGCTGGGGCTGGATAGTTTCAACAAAAGCGCGGTGGGGACGCATACAACTCAGCGGGCGGCGTAGGTCAGGCAGACCCACTCGCCTTCCTGCCGCCGGGCCAGCAGCCCAAAGCCAGCGGCCTCGAGGGCGCTCTTCACAATTCCCTCCCGCTCGGCCAGGATGCCGGTGAGAATCAGGGTTCCGCAGATGCCGAAAAGCCCCCGGTATTTTTGGGCGAAGTAGGTGTGTAGCTCGGCGTAGAGGTTGGCTACCACTAGGTCGAACGGGCCCTGCACGAGGGGCGTTGGAACCGGCTGGGCGAGGGGGGCTTGCGGTGCGGTTTCGGCCAGGGGATCGTAGGCCTCGTCCAGGCTGCCCACCTGGAACTGCACCTTAACCTGGTTGCGCCGGGCGTTCTCGATGGCCTGGGGGATCACCGCCGGGTCGATGTCGATGCCCAGTGCCTCGGCCCCCAGCAGCGCGGCCCCGATAGCCAGAATGCCCGAACCGGTGCCCAGATCCAGCACCCGCATCCCGGGTTCAACCCGCTCGGCCAGGGTTTCCAGGGCCATGCGGGTGGTCTCGTGGTGGCCGGTGCCAAAGGCCATACCCGGTTCGATGACGATACGCTTTTCCGGGCCCTCCCAGGTATGCCAGGGGGCCAGCACCACAAAGGGCCCGGCCCGCACCGGCTTCAGGTCGCGCTTGTAGGCCTCGAGCCAGTCGGTATCGGGGAGCTCCTGCCACTCCCCCGGAAACGGCAGCTCGATGCGCTCGGGGAAGTAGGCCCAGACCTCGCCGGGTTTTTCCTCCAGACCCCGCGCGCCCAGCTCAAACAGCGCCGCTGAGTAGATATCGAGGGTTTCGAAGTTGCCACGCAGGCGAAAAACGTGCATAACCGTAGTTTATCGCTTTTTCTGTGAATCGCTGCTCGGCCTGCTACCCGCCGGGCAGTAAGCTCAGGCGCAGGCGGCCCGAAATCTCTTCGCCCGGCTCCAGCACCCGCACCCCCGTATTGTCCCAGCCCTGGCTCATCAGATTGAAACCATCGGTGGCGTGGGTGACGGGCTCCAGGGCCACGCTGCCATCGGGTGCGGTGAAGACCACCAGGTGCGAGAAGATGGGGTCGGCCTCGAGCACCATCTGCCAGCCCGAACCCGGCCAGTCCAGCTGCAGCCGCCCTTTCCAGCCAGCAAAAACATGGTCTAGCTGGGTAGCGCCCAGCGGCCTTGGACGCGAGAAATCAAACTCCGGTTGGATGGCCTGGGCGGGCTGGCTGGGGAGGCAGCTTGCATCGGTCAGGTAGACGCCCTGGGCCTCGAATGACAGCCGGGCTTCGTCCGAGAGGCCCAGGTGACGCATGAAGTATGGGTGGTGCCCGAAACCCGCCGGCATGGGCTCAGTCCCCACATTCGCCAACGCCGTCGAGATTTCCAGGCCATCCCCCTGCAGCCGGTAGGCTACTTCCACCCTGAAAGGGAACGGGAAGTTCAGGTCTTGGAGGCCGGAAGCGTCGAAAGCGCAGTGCAGTGTATGCCCGTCGAGGCGCTGTGCGCTCCAGGGCCGACCGTGTACCTCGCCGTGGATGGTCTGCCGGCCATCGGGCCAGTTGGGGCGAAGCTGGTAGGTTTTGCTGCCAAAGCGAAAGCGCCCGTCCCGGATGCGGTTGGAGTAAGGGGCCAGGACGTAGCTCGAGGTCTCGGGGGAGTGCTTCTGCGCCAGGGCCGCGGGCGGGGTAGGGCGCAGGATGGGCAGCCAGAAGCCCGCCTGGTAGAGCTCGAGGCCCACCACGCTGGCCCCCAGCTCGGGGGCAACCGTGAGGCGCAGGCGCTGGTTTTGCAGGATCTCCAGGTTCATCGGCCTTAGTCTGAGGGTTGAAGGCTAGAAAGCCAAGCCCCGTATCTGCCCGGCCAGGGCTTCCAGGTATGCGAAGAACAGCGGGCCGTAGTGGGCCAGCTCGTCGCCTCCCGTGACCACCAGCGGGTACTTCCAGCCCCGCTCGGCCAGGAGGCGCTGGGCTTTTTCCAGGGGCCTCGAGCGGTGGGGCTTGGGCTCGTAGATGACCAGCTCCGGCCCCCGGCGCAGCACCTCGGCCAGATCGGGCTGGAAGTAGCTCTGGGGATGCTCGGCAAAGATGTTCTGCAAACCCAGGTGCCGCAGCGCCTCGTCCACGTAGCTGCCCCGGCCCACTGTGATGGGGCCGCCCAGGTCGAACTCGAGGTAGACCCGCCGGGGCGGCAGCGCCCGGTACAGGGCCTGGTAGCGCTCGCTTAGCCGGGCGCAAAGCCCGGTGGCCGCCTCGTTCACGCCCAGCAAGGCCCCCAGAACCGCGATGTTCTCCAGGATGCCATAGGGGCTCTGGGGCAGGGGCACGGGAAAGACGGGCAGCCCCCGCCGGTGCAGCTCAAAGAGCAGCTCGCGCTGTACGCCGGTGCTGATGAGCACCAGGTCGGGCTGAAGGCTTTCCAGTAGCTCCCAGCGCACCCGGGTGTAGCTCGAGACCACCGGCAGGGAAATCGTAGCAGCGGGCCGGTAGCAGAAAGCACTCCGCCCCACCACCCGCTCACCCAGGCCCAGGGCAAAGAGGGTCTCGGTCACGTTGGGGGCCAGCGATACGATGCGCCGGGCATTATCGGGCAGCTCGAGCGGCCCCAGCCAGTCGTGGGTGAGCTTCACCCGGCCACCTCCCGGTACCAGGCCTCCACCCGCTTGTGCAGGGTGTCCAGGTCGGCGTCGTTCCAGATCACCCAGGTGGCCCGGCGCACCTTTTCTTCCTGGGGGAGCTGGCTTTGGTCGCGGGCCTCGAACTCGGCCTCGCTGAGGCCGCTGCGGGCCATCACACGTGCCTTGCGCAAAGCGGTGGGGGCGGCCACCACCAGCACCCCGGCAAAATCCGCTTCGCGCCCGGCCTCGAAAAGCAGGGGGATATCCTGCACCACCAGGCGATGCCCGGCCTGCCGGGCCTTTTCGGTTTCTTCCTGCATCCGCCGGCGCACATAGGGGTGAAGGAGGGCCTCGAGCCGCCGGCGGGCCGCTGGGTCGCTGAACACCAACCGCCCCAACACAGCCCGGTTGACCTCTCCACCCGCGCAGGCCTCGGGAAAGGCCTGGCAAATCTCCGACTTTAGCACCAACGCTCCTTCGCGGGCATATTCGTCGGCGTCCAGAACTGTCACGCCCAGGGCCCGCAACAGCTGGGCCACCGTGCTCTTGCCGCTCCCAATGCTTCCGGTTAGGCCAATCAGGCGCATCAGGGCATAGCATACCGTTTGTAACGCCCCAGGGTGATTTCTTCACCGGCCTATTGCTAAAACCCTGGCAGACTGAGGCCATGCGCCTGCTATTGAGCGCCGCCCTGATGGTTTTAGCAGCCTGCACCCCCAGCCCAGGGGTTTCCTACACCCCGGACGATTATCAACTGGCGCTGGAGGCCGTTAATCAGGCCCGCGCCCAGGCCCGCACCTGCAACGCCACCCCTTACGCTGCGGCCCCTGCACTTAGCTGGAATGGTTTGCTGGGAGAAGTGGCCCGCCAGCGGGCCGAGTACCTCCAGCAGAGCGGTGTGTTGAGCCATTACGAGGGCTCGAGCACCACCCCCGCGGTTGCCACCCGCAGTCTTCAGAACGGCTACCACTTCCTGGAAATTGGCGAGAACCTGGCCCAGGGCTACGAACAGGCGACCGAGGCGGTAGCAGCCTGGCTGGCGAGCACCCAGGGCCACTGCGAGACCCTGATGGCCCCCCACCTGCGCGAGATGGGCATGGTCAGGCGGGGGGATTACTGGGTGCTGGTGGTAGCCCAGCCCCGCTAGGCGAACCTGCCCTGCTTCCGGTGAGGTATCTAGCGGCGGCGGCGCTTTTTCTTACCGGACTTCTCTGCCTGGCTGGATGGGGCCTGCTCCTGGTCGCCCCCCCACGAGCCAAAGTAGATTTTCTGCGCCCTGACCTTGACCGGCTTCTGGAAGCCCCCGCGCTCGTCGGGGGGGCCCACCACCCGCCTCGAGCGGGCCCGAGCGTGGGGAGCCGGGCTTTTGGGTTCGGTAGCCACCACCTTGCGCGCCGGTTTGCTGGGCGTTGCGGCCTGGGGTTCGGCGGCTTTCCCACGCTTACCCCTGCGGCGTTTTTTTCTTTTTTGCTGCTCGGGTTCGGGTTGGGTTTCTGTCTGGTAAAACTTTTCGGTCGGCACCAGGTCAATCTGCCGGGCCGAAGGGTTGGCTCCTTCTATCTTTACTTCCATCTCGTCTCCTATGCGAATGCGGCGCTTGGTGCGCAGGCCTTCCAAGGCCAGCAGCTCTTCGATGTACTCGTAGTGGTCGTCCTCGAGGGCCCCCAGCCGGATCATGCCCTCCACCCCGTTGTCCAGGCTCACGAACACCCCAAACCCGGTTACGCCCGAGACCGTGCCCCGGAAGGTTTCGCCCTGGTGCTTTTGTGCCCACAGGCACTGGTAGTACTTGGTCAGCTCGCGCTCGGCGTTCTCGGCTGCCCGCTCCCGCTCCGAGGCGTGCTCGGCAATTTTGGGGAAGCGCTGGGCCCAGTCGTCCTTGCGGGCCTGGGTCACCCGGCGCCTCAGGAGCGTGCGCAGAACCCGGTGCACCACCAGGTCGGGGTAGCGCCGGATGGGGCTGGTGAAGTGCAGGTAGTGTTCGGCGGCCAGGCCGAAGTGCCCCAGGTTTTCGGCGGCGTAGCGGGCCAGGCGCAAGGAGCGCAACAGCAGGGTCGAGACCACGGCCTCCTCAGGGCGGCCCTCGGCCTGCTTCAGGATGCTTTGCAGGGCTTTGGGGCTTAGTTCACCGCCCGGCAGGCTATAACCCAGCCGACCCAGGGCGGCCACCAGCTTGTTGTAGGCCTCCTCGCTGGGGTCTTCGTGGACGCGGAAAAGGGTGGGAATCTGTCGCTCGGCCAGGTGTTTGGCAACCACCCGGTTGGCCAGCAGCATCAGCTCCTCAATCAGGCTGCGGGCCCTGGGTTCTTTCTGGGGTAGCAGGTGCAGGTTGCCGTCTTCGTCCACCTCCACCTTGACCTCGGTAAAGCGGAAATCCAGCGCGCCCTGTTCCAGGCGGCGGGCTTTGAGGGTCTGGGTGAGGGTGAGGAGTTGCTTCAGGTCGTTCTGGAGCTCGAGGCTCCAGTCGGGGGGAACCGGGGCCGGGGCCTTTTCAGGGGCCTCGAGCGCCTCGGCGAAAGCCTCCACCTCGGTGTAGGTCAGCCGGGCCACGCTGCGGATCACCCCTTCGGCGAAGCGGTAGTCCTTGACCCGGCCCTTGGGGGTCAGCTCCACCAGCACCGAGAGCACCAGCCGATCCTCGTAGGGCTTGAGCGAACAGATGCCGTTGGAAAGCTGCTCGGGCAGCATGGGCAGCACCCGCCCCGGCAGATAGACGCTGGTGGCGCGGGCATAGGCTTCGTGGTCGAGGGGCGAGAACTCCCGCACGTAGTGCGAGACGTCGGCGATGTGAATGCCCACGCGGTAGTTGCCGTTGGGGAGCTGCTCGAGGTGGATGGCGTCGTCGAAGTCCTTGGCGTCGGCCCCGTCGATGGTAAAAACCCGCAAGGCCCGGAAGTCCTCGCGGCGGGCAACTTCTTTGGGGTCCAGATGGGCCACTTTCTCGGCTTCGGCCAGGGCTTCGGGCGGGAAGACGCTCCTCAGCTCGTACTTGGCGATGATGGCCTCGGTCTCGACCTCGGGGCTGTCCCCCTGGCCTAAGTAGCCCGCAAACTCCCCATAGGGTTCCTGGGGCTTGCGCCCGCTGGGGTAGGTGACCCGCACCACCAGCCGTGCCCCGCTTTCCAGGCCCTCCAGGCCCTCCGGCTTGAGCTTGAGCGCGGGCAGCCTTGGGTCGTCGGGTTTGAGCCAGGCAAACCCCTGCTTGAAGTACAGCCGCCCCACCACCTGATGATGGGCCCGCTCGAGTACCTCCACCACCACGCCCCAGGGCTTGCCGTCGCGGCCCGGTGGGCGTGGCTCGGCCCGTACTAAGTCGCCGTGCCAGGCCCCGCCCAGGTGGCCCTTGGGAATGTAGAGGTCGGGCAGGTCGGGGTGGGTGGGAATCACAAAAGCAAAACCCGCTGCATGGGCTTGCAGGCGGCCCTCGAGACCCTTTTTCCCCAGCCCCTCGGGGAGCTGGTAGAGCTTGCGCCGTGGCTCAACCACTTTGCCCTCGGCCACCAGCAGGTCCAGGGCTTCCTTGGCCTCGTCCTTATCGAGCCGCAGGCTCCGCACCAGCTCGCGCAGGCTAAAGCGCTTTTTGGGGTACTTTTTGAGGTGCTCGTAAATCTGCTGTTCTAGCATGATGTTTTCAGAACGAGGCGCTCAGGCTTCGGGGCCGTACGCTCAGTGCTCCTGACACTATCATAGAGCACCCGCGCTGGGTTACACCTTGTTTGAATTCCACGAGCACAGAACGCTTCCCGTTCTGCCTGGCAGAGAAAACCTTACCCTTCTAAGAAAAGCTGTAAATAGCATTGGGGTCAGTTTGCCGATGAACTATATCGAATCTGTGCGCCTGAATTGCTCGGGGTGGACACAGGGAATCTCTACCCAAGCTGGACACTAGCGTGACAGCAGGCTCAGCACCTCTACGTGGTGCGTGAAAGGGTAGAAGTCGTAGGGGCGAACAAAACCAAGCTGGTAGCCTCCCTGCACGAGCCGGCCTACGTCTCGAGCCCAAGTAGCCGGGTCGCAGGCAATGTACAAAATCTGTTGGGGCTTTCCTTGCAATAGGCCAGCCAAAACTTCGGGAGCAAGGCCCGAACGGGGTGGATCAACCATTACCAGGTCGGCAGGGAGGTGCTTGCTTAGCACCCTGGCATCGTCCTGCTTGAACAGCAGGTTCTGCACCCCCAGCCGGTCGCGATCAGACTCACCACGCCTGACCGCGCTGCGGTTGATCTCAATGGCCACAATCTCAGCAAAGCGCTGGGCTAGGTGCAGGCTGAGCACACCGCTCCCTGCATACAACTCCACGGCTTTGCGACCCGGCGTCACGATTTGCCTGGCTTCCTGCAACAAAAGCCCTGCAGCCTTGGGATTAATCTGGGCAAAACTCTGCACATTGACGGTAGAAAGCAGGCCACCGAAATCCTCGAGCAAATGGGTAGCCCCGGCCAGATGCTGAACCTGACCCCGGAAACGGCCCTTGGGGTTTTGCTCACCCCAGACCACACCAGCGATGCCTTCTTGCACCAGGGCCTGGGCGGTTTTTTTGAAATACCGGGCAGCCCCCCCAATAAACCCGACCTGTACTTTGTTTTCGTACACCGAGCCCCGCAATACCACCTCCTCGAGGCTGGCCAGTGGCCAGCTGCTCAAAAGTTCGAAAGCAGGCTGGAGCGGCTCTGCAATCAGAGGGTCGTAGCTGATACGCACGAGCTCGTTGGACTGTGGCAGGCGATAGGCTAGGCCACCCAGGGGATGCAGGGCATACTGGGCGGCGGTGCGGTAGTGCAGGCCAGCCCGCTCGCCGTAGCTAGGGGAAGGCTGTATTGGGGCCACCTCAAAACTTAGCTTCGCGATACGCTCGAGCGATTCTTGCACGAAGCTCTGTTTGATAGGTAACTGGGCTTCGTACTCCAGCGGCAGGTCGGCTGAAGGGGGTAGGGGCTCTGGGTAACGCGCAGGATGCGGTTTTAGTATCCGTGAAACCTGGCCCTCGAGGTGGTTTTTTCGGGGTGTCAGATGGGCCTCAACCACCTCGCCCGGAAGCCCGCCACGTACCAGTGCGGTGCCCTGCGGTGTTCGCGCAAGCCCCAACCCACCTACCACCAGCTTTTCGATTTCAATCCATGCCACACTTCACCATACCCTAACCCAGGGCAAGCTATCCACGGAGGTTGACGTGGTGCTCAGGCTGGGGAATAATCAACCCGGTTAGCACAAGGAGGAGACTGGGATGAAAAAGACGTTGTTGCTGCTGGCCTCGCTCGCTTTAGCGGGTTCTGCCGTTGCACAGACCTTTGTCACCATCGGTTCAGGCGGTACTACTGGGGTTTACTTCCCCGTGGCTACCGGGATCGCCAAGCTGGTGAACGACGCCAACATCGGGGTAAGGGCCAACGCTCGCTCTACTGGTGGTTCGGTATTTAACATCAATGCCATCGCATCGGGCGAGCTTCAGATGGGCCTGGCCCAGAACGACATCGCCTACTATGCCTATAACGGGACGGGGATTGCTGCCTTTGACGGCAAGCCCGTGAAGAATATCCGGGCGGTGGGTATCCTGTACCCCGAGGTGGTGCACGTGGTGGCCCGCGCCGGGGCTGGTATCAACACCGTCGCCGATCTTAAAGGCAAGCGGGTTGTAATTGGCGATGTGGGTTCTGGAACAGAGCAAAATGCCCGTCAGGTGCTCGAGGCCTACGGACTCAGCCTTAGCGACTTGCGCGAAGCCATCCGGGTCAACCCCAACAACGCCCTGGCCCTCATGCAAGATGGCCGCGCCGATGCCTTCTTCTTTACCGGAGGATTGGGGGCTTCAGTGATCAGCCAGGCAGCCCAGACCCTCCGCATTCAGCTTGTTGAGGTAGAGTACCGCCGGGTACAGGAGCTGGCCAAAAAGTACCCCTTCTATCGGGCTTTCAATATCGACGGTGGAATCTACCGAGGCGTGGACGTGACCACCCCTTCCGTGGCCGTTCTCTCGATGTGGATTGCAGCCGAAAGTCTGAGTGCCGATGTGGTCTACAACATGCTCAAGGCCACCTTCGATAACCCCGAGTTCAAGTCCATCCACCCTAACCTGCAACGCTTCTTCAACGTTAACTCGGCTGCCCGCAACCTTCCGATTCCACTGCACCCAGGCGCCGAGCGCTACTACCGCGAAAAGCGCATCATCCGCTAGGTTCTAAACTATATCAAGGCCGACCATCGCGTCGGCCTTGCTTTTTGCAGAACCAAAACTACGTCGGTCTGGAACGGTTTAAAGGAAGAATGGTACAATCCCAATCACAAGAAATGTTTTCCCAAGCTTATTTTTTGCCGCCGTACGAAAGCGAGCATGCGTCTGATGCCTTCGAGTTATCTAGCGACAAAAATAGTGAAGATCGCTGTGGAGGCGTGGAAGGCTTGTGGCTCTGGGCATGCGCTAGCGCTGCGCCTCGAGCAGACAGATAAGACCCACGTCAAGACATGACATCGCGCTGTGGAGGTAATTAATGCACAACGATAAGCCGGAGGTGGCGGTACAACTGGTCGAAGAGGCCGAGCTGGGGGGCAGGAAACCCACCGACTGGTCTCGCTGGCTCATTCTGGGACTGGCGGTAGGGTGGAGCGTATTCCAGGTCTGGGCTACCTGGATAGGCTCACTGGATCAGCTATTTTTTCGGGCAGCCCACCTGGCTTTTGCTTTCGCCCTGGTGTTTTTGGTCTATCCCTTCAACCGCCGTAGCCGACGCGACCGGATTCCCCTGTTCGATTGGATTCTGGGAATTACCGCAACCCTCTCGGCTGGCTACGTCATGTGGCAGTACAAAGAGATGATTGAGGTGCGCGGTGGACTGGCTAACCAAACCGACCTGGTTGTGGGCAGTGTAACTATTTTGATGCTGCTGCTGGCCGGCTGGCGCTCGCTGGGGCCAGCCATGCCAATTATCTCTGTTGTGTTTATGCTGTTTGCGCTTACTGGGCCACAGGGCCTTTTCCAGTGGCAGATGCCGGGCGTGCTGGGCCAGCTGCACGCGGGGGTGCAGTGGCGCTCGCTGGTTAGCCAACTGTTTATGAATGCCTCGGATAGTATCTGGGGTACGCCAATTGGGGTAGCAGCCCGGACGGTTTTCGTGTTTGTGCTGTTTGGGGCCATCCTCGAGCGGGCCGGGGCCGGCAAATGGTTCACCGACCTGGCCTTTAGCCTGCTGGGCGGGGTGCGTGGAGGCCCGGCCAAAGCCTCTATCGTTTCCTCGGCCCTCACGGGCGTGGTCTCGGGCTCCTCGATCTCCAACGTAGTCACCAGTGGAACCTTCACAATTCCGGCCATGCGCCGGGCCGGTTATTCTGCCGAGAAAGCCGGTGCGGTTGAGGTAGCGGCTAGCTCCAACGGGCAGCTCATGCCCCCCGTGATGGGGGCGGCGGCTTTTATCATGGCCGACTTTCTGGGTGTACCCTACTCGGCACTGGTTCTAATGGCAGTGGTTCCAGCCTTACTAGCCTACACAACGTTGTTTATTCTGGTTGACCTCGAGGCGGTCAAGCTTGGCCTGAAGGGCTTACCTAAAGCCGATTTGCCTAAATTCTGGCCGACCTTGCGAGCCGGTTTGCACTATGTTTTCCCCCTGGCCTATTTGCTGTACGCCCTGCTAATTATCGAGCTATCGCCCGAGCGAGCTGCCCTCAACACCATTTTTCTAATGATCGGCGTAGCGTTGCTACAGGAGGTATATATCGCCCTGCGCTCCGGGCACGGAATAGGGAGTGGCCTGCACTCATTTGCCCGCATCGTGATTGAGGGCTTTGCCAACGGGGCCCGTAACATGGTGGGTATTGCTATTGCCACCGCACTGGCAGGCATCATCATCGCGGTGGTGCTCATTACCAACATCGGTTTTGGCCTGACCGATCTGCTCCAAACCATTTCCGGGGGTAATCTGCTGGTGGCTTTGTTTTTGGCCCAGCTCATCAGTCTGGTCTTGGGCATGGGTTTGCCGACAACCGCCAACTACGTGGTGATGGCTAGCTTGGTGGTTCCGGTGATTACCAAAATTGCTGGACAAAGCGGCATAGATTATGGCTCCCTCACTTTTTCGGGGATTGAAGTGCCAATCGTCAAAATAGTGGCTCACATGTTTGCCTTTTACTTTGGCATTATGGCCGATTCCACCCCTCCGGTGGCCCTCGCGGCCTATGCGGCCTCGGCCATTGCCAAAGGCGACCCCTTCAAGACGGGCATCCAGGGCTTTATCTACGAGCTACGGACCGCCTTGCTGGCCTATATGATCTTCTTCAACCCCGGCTTGCTGATGATTGGGGTGGAGAGCGTGCTCGAGGGCGGGCGCATCGTCGGAACCGCCTTGCTGGGGCTCACGGCGTTCTCGGCAGCCACACTTGGATATTTGCTGGGGCCGGCAAACGGATTGCAGCGCCTGCTTTATCTGGTCGCAGCTTTTATGCTTATGCCCAATAATCCCAATACCGAAATAGTGGGAATTGGGATAATGA
Source organism: Meiothermus sp. (assembly GCF_026004075.1). NCBI lineage: Bacteria > Thermotogati > Deinococcota > Deinococci > Thermales > Thermaceae > Meiothermus > Meiothermus sp. Next base: position 1,160,057 of record NZ_BPIK01000001.1, read on the forward strand.
CCCTGACCACTCTCTGGCAGTGGTGGGTTCGAAGAGCAGCGAGTAAAACTGGGGCTGCATAGGCCTGTCCAGACGGCTCCTATACCACGTAGCACCGAGCCATGGTTATGCAGGATCTTTGCGAGACGGATATGAACCAAAACTTGACCTTCGACGCGAATGAAAATTTTCTGGACGGAACTACTTGACCATGAAGCACCCCTGGCTTTGAGGAGGCGTGGCTTAGTACAGCTCTCCGCCCTGACTTTGTTGCTTCAGCTTTTGCACCTGGGACTAGCCTGGCTGGCAGTGCCCGATTTATCGGGATTGCCGCAGTGGGTCACCTGGGGGGTGAGCGGTTTTTTTACTCTGCTGCTGCTTGCTATCGGGGCACTTCAAATTCGCCTTTTAATTAAGAAACCTCGCCTCGAGCCCGTGCGACAGGTTTTTTTGAGCGCGTTTTGGCTGGGGGCGGCCTGCCTGGCGGCTATTTTTGCCGCCCGGCTAGGTTTTCACCTTGGGGTGGGTTTTTTTTTGTTGTTGGGCTGCCTGGGCTACGGGGTTGCCTTTGGGCGCTTGTGGCTTGGGCTGCAGAAAGCGTAGCCACCAGGGCTTGTTACGTGGGGCGGGTTTCGCCAGCAGCTGCTTGATCTGAGGCAGCGCGGCCTCGGCCCGCTTTCGGCCTAGTTCATAGGCTAGATGAGCTTTAGTGTAGTCGAAGGTTTCGATGGGGGGATCGGCCTCCAACGAAATTACCAAGGCGGCCTGGGCCAGCGCAATACTCAAGAGCCGTCGACGCGAAGCCTCACCAGCCTGAAGAGCTGCCTCCAGCGCACTCTTGGGAGTATTGGGTGTTACCCGATTGGATACATCCACAGCTACAATCGGCCCAGCCTGCAAGGTTTTGGCTGCGGTAACCGGCACTTTTTCGGCTACATCACCATCTACCAACAACCTGCCATGCCAGAGCACCGGAGGAAAAATGCTGGGCACGGCACTGCTGGCGGCCAGCGCCTCGGCAACTGGCCCGGCCCGTAGCATTACGGGCTCTCCGGTGGAGAGATCGCTAGCCTGGATGACCAATGGGATAGGGCTATCTTCAATCCGACGATCGCCGAACAAAGCTCGATAGCCCTCACGAATTTTGACGCCTTCGGCTAAATAGGGCCGCCGCACGAAATCAACCAAGCGGGTCACCTGATGCAAAGCGCCATTCTTTTGCAAACGCTCGAGCTCGGGGTCTTTGAGCCACTCGCTGAGCTGGCTGTGATGCACCTTGATGCCAAAAGCAAATAAAGCAGCGGCCAGCGCGCCAGCAGAGCTACCGGCCAGTCCAGTGATGGGAATGTTGGCCTCGGTGAGCACGTCGAGTATCGCCGTATGCGCGCTGCCGCGCACACCACCACCCCCGAGCGCCAGCACGATGCCATCCATGTATTACCATGGTAGCAAAAAGTTAGACTTAGTGCAGTGATATTGATTAAGATTTGGCTAAAACTCTTTTGGCATGGGTTGCTCGGTGCATTCGTCCCAATTTGAAGGTGGGAGCGGAGTGCAGGCAAATGCATCGCGACCAGGGCCGGATCAAAATTAGAAGATTATCACATGGGGTCGGGGAATAGGGGTAGCATAGAAGGCATGATTCCAGAGCTATCCAAAGTGCCGGGCGTGCTGGGTGAGATTTCGCGCCAGCGCTTGCGTGATGTGATGGAGCTCGAGGCCCAAGAATGGCCGAAGCCGTCCCTTCCACCCTCGTTTAGCCAGGCCTTGCGCTTGCCCGGCTTATCCCTGATTGCCGAAGTAAAGCGCAAGAGCCCATCGCAAGGGGAGATTGCGCTGGAACTCGAGGCAGCCGAGGTAGCTAGAGCGTATGTGGCCGGTGGGGCCAGGGCCATCAGCGTACTTACTGAACCACACTACTTTGCTGGATCCGTTCGGGACTTGCAGGAAGTGCGCCGGGCGGTCGACGTTCCAGTTCTTCGCAAAGACTTTACTGTGCACCCCGTTCAGATTGCCGAGACCAGGGCCCTGGGTGCTTCGGCAGTGCTGCTAATTGTGGCGGTGCTCGGACGCTGGATTGAACAATACCTGGAGTTGGCGCGGCAGGAGGGTCTGGATGCCCTGGTGGAAGTACACAGCGAAGCTGAGCTCGAGCTGGCCTTATCGGCGGGTGCTTCAATCATCGGAGTTAATAACCGCAACCTGGCCGATCTGAGCATTGACCGCAGCACCGCCCCGCGCCTGGGCCGCCTGGCTCGAGCGTCTGGTTTCCGTGGCTTGCTGGTAGCCGAGTCGGGTTATAGCGAAGCTGCACAACTGGCTGAGCTCGAGGGCCTTTTCGATGCCGTCCTAATTGGAACCAGCCTGGCCCGTAGCCACAACTGGCAAGTTGCGGTGGCTCAGATGACCCGCTCGTAACAGGGGTGCGGGGCTAGACTGAAGATGAATCGGGGGTGCGCCCAACAGAGGTGTGGTTTTGCAGCCCCAACCGCCTTTAGGTATAGATTGGTGCTGGGGCAGCGTTTTTGATCACGGCTCGGGTTACTTCGAAAGGTTCAGTTAACACTCGACGATAAAAAGTTCGCTCCAAACCCGCGTCCACCCCCCTGAGAGCGCCGCGATAACGCGAGGACTCCATGGCCTATTACCTGAGCTTGCTTGGCCCACCTCAGCTTTGGCTGGATGGCAAGCTGGTTCCGTTGCTACCACGCAAGGCAGTAGCAATGGCGGCCTATCTGGCTGTGGCAGGCCACCCGGTAGACCGGGGCCGTTTGGCTGATTTGCTATGGGAGGGTGACGAGGAGGGGGTTCGTAGAAACTTGCGCCAGGAGCTTTTTCGTTTAAAAAACACATCCTGGGAGCTGGTGTTTGTGCAGACCCCTACGGCAATTGGGCTGGGGCCGGTGGAGGTCGACCTCGAGGTTTTTCTGGCCCGGATGGCTAATGGCGCCTGGGGAGAGGCGGCGGCCCTGTGGCGGGGTGGCTTTCTGGCTGAACTGGAACCAAAAGCTTCGGAAAGCTTTCTGGATTGGTTGATCCCAGAACGGGAACGCTGGGCAGGCCTTTACCGCGAGGCCTTACTCGGACTGGCCCGTAGCCACGAAGCCTCGGCCAACTATCCCGAGGCCCTTAAGGTGTACTCGAGGCTTCTTGGCGATGATCCCTTGCAAGAGCCTGTGCAGATGGCAGTAATGCGCCTATACCTGCAGATGGGCGATCGTGCAGCGGCGCTACGACAGCTCGAGCAGTTTAGAAGCCAGCTACGGGATCAGCTGGGCCTGGATGTGAGCCAGGAGATGCAGGCGTTTGGAGTGCAGGTGCGCGAGGGTAGGCTCCTGACCAGCCAGAATGGTCTCCCTTATGCGTGGGGTGAGCCACCACTGGTAGGGCGCGAAAAGGATCTGCTCTGGCTCGAGGCCCACTGGGGTCAGGGCTTGCTGCTACTGCTGGGAGAGGCCGGGATGGGTAAAACCCGACTGGCACTGGAGTATGCCCGACACCGGACGGGCACAGGGCCCGCCGAAGTACTGCGCATCCGCCAGCGCGAAAGCGGCCAGGAGATTGGGTTTAGCGCTGTTTTAGAGGTGTTGCGCCAGGCTTACGAGGATGGCAGGCTGGATCACCTGGAGTCGCCCTGGCGAGAAGAGCTGGCCCAGCTTTTGCCTGAGCTGGGTACGCCCCCTGCCAACGCTCATAAAGCCCGATTCTTCGAGGCACTCTGCAGGGGTTTTCAAGCCATTGTGCGCCCGGGCGGGGTAGTGTTGTGGGATGACCTGCACTGGTTGGACTGGGCTAGCCTGGAGTTTTTGCCCTACCTGGTGCGCCGGGCCAGGGGTTTGGGTTTGGCGCTGATTGGTACCTCGAGGCTCGAGGCGCTGCAGAAGAATGTCCTCGTACGCAGGGTCTTGCAAGACCTGGCCCAGGAGGGACGTATGTACCAGCGGTTGCTCGAGCCCATCGATCAGCCAGCCCTGGTGCAGTTACTGCGACAGCTATCGGGCCAAAAAGAAGGGGGTGGGCGCTTTGCCGAGCGCTTGCTTCAGGCCACGGAAGGCAACATGTTTTACATCCTCGAGACCCTGCGCTACCTCTTCGACCAAGGGGTGCTACGGGCCGAAGGTGGTGCCTGGCATACCCCCTTCGATAGCTTTACTACCGACTATCGCGAGCTGCCCCTACCCCCCAACGTGCGCGATGCCCTCCTGGAGCGCTTGCGGCGTATTGGAGAGACCGCGCTGCTTATCGTGCAGGCTTTTGCTCTGGCTGATTTTCCCCTGTCTCCGGAGCTTGTGGCGTGCTTGCTGCGGGGGCTCCAGGCCCCTATTGCCGAGCTGGAAAACCTAACCCAAGGGGGATTTTTGCGATTGGACTCAACTGGCTACACCCTGCGGCACGAGCTAGTACGGCAGACCGTGCTGGCTGAGATGAGCGAGTCCCGCCGCCGCTGGTTGCATGCCCGGATTGCCGATGTACTGCGTGAAGTATCCGGCCCGCTACCTCAGATGGCAGCACACCTCGAGGCTGCCGGCCAGCGCGCAGAGGCCTATGTGGCCTACCTGGCAGCAGCGCGCAGCCTGCGCCGGGGGCCGCTGGCCCGGCAAGCACTGGAATACTACCAGCGGGCCCAGACGCTGTGTCCACTGCTGGAACCCGAGCTCGAGCGGTTTCGTATGCTAGTCGAGGCTGCCGAAACCCGTGTCGCGCTGGGCCAGTTGCAAATTCCTGAACGCCAGGAGATAGGCCGCCTGGCTGAGAATTTGGGTGACCACGAACGCTTTCGGATGTTTTTGCTCAGTACCGATGTAGCCCTAGTCTCGGGTCGGGTGGCCGAGGGTATCCAGGCAGTGCGCGAGGCCATGCGGCTGGCCCAGACACCCTGGCAGCGGGGCCACGCCCTGTTCAAACTGGCCTGGCTCGAGTACCGCGGTGGCGACCCCGATGCCCAGCTCGAGCCTTTGCTGGCCTCCATCCAGGCTTTCCACGATATCGGTAACCAGGCCATGGAAACCCTGGCCTTGCGCAACCTTTCGGGCTACTGGTTCCGCTTGGGCGAGCTGGAACAGCACCAACAGGTTTATACGCAGGCCTATGCGCTCGCGGCCCAACTTAAAGACGACCTGCTGCTGCGCCGGCTGCGGGCCGATAAGCTGATGGTGGACTGGGTCAAGGGCGACTATGCCGCCAGCACGCAGGTAGCCGACCTGCTCTACCAGGAGGCCCGCGAACGCGGCGACTGGTGGGCGGTGTGGGATGCTTTACTGGGCCTCCTGCTCAATGCGGCAGCGCTGGGCCTGGAGCCCGAACTCGAGGCCACCGTACAGCGGGCCATGGTCGAGGCCGCCGAAGTCGGGGCCTGGCGCGACCTGGCCCTGCTCCGCTCCGACTACGGCAACGCCCTGATGGTCTCGGGCCGTCTGGAGGAAGCCCAGCGTGAGCTCGAGGCCGCCCTACGCGACCTGCACGAGATGGGTGAGCGGGCCCGTCTGGGCCATGTGCTTTTCAACCTGGGCTTTACCCTGCTCGAGCAGGGGCATCTTGAACAAAGCCGACAGACCCTCGAGCAGTCGGTGAAGGTCTGGCGCGACAGAAAGGAATACCGCCACACTGCCCGCTCACTGGCAGCCCTGGCCCTGAACCATTTACGGGCCGGTAACCGCAAGAAAGCCCGGCAAACCTCGGCAGAGGCTTTTGAGCTGCGCGCGCCGTGGGCACTGGGCATCTATGACCTCCCCTTGGTTCTGTATATCAGGGCGCGGGCCCTGGGAGACAAGCAAGGGGCGGACTTACTGGCCGAAACCCAGAACTTGCTACGTAATTTGGCGCAGCAGCTACCCCCTCACCTTGGCGAGCGGCTTTTGCAAAACCGGTATGTGGCCTGGGCTTTGAGCAAAGTGCCTGAAAGATGACCCCGCCACAAAACTGAAAAGCAAACGATGGATTGAAGTGCGCTTTACTCAGAACAGTAACGGCGATATAACGCCAGCCTTGCTAGCCTCTAGCTGGCTACAACCTGAAACCCATCAACATGGTTGAGCTCGGAGGTTTGTATGAAACGTTTATTGTGGCTCCTGAGCATGTGTTTGATTTCCCTGCTGACGGCCTGCTCCGGTGGGGGCGGCGGGGGCACCACCCCGAGCCTGGTGGTCTCGCCCAAGACCGCGACCCTAGCCGCGGGCACCGGCAACGCCACCTTCAACGCCACCCTCAGCAACGCCACCGGCACCATCAACTGGGCACTGAGCCCTAACCTTGGTACGCTCTCTGCCACCACCGGCACCTCCGTCACCTACACCCCGCCCGCCACCGTGGCCAGCACCACCAGCGTCACCCTCACGGCTACCTCGGGCAGCCTGAGCGATACCGCCACGATTACAATTAACCCGCCTACTACCATCACGGTAGCCGGTAAGGTGCTCAAGTTCAACGGCGATCCCATTGACGGCGTGAGTGTCCAGGTCAGGGACTCGACCGGCGCGAAACCGCTGGTGCTTTCCAACGCGTCGGGCGACTTCAGCGTTTCGGGCGTGCAAACCCCATATACCCTGTCGGTAGTTCCCAACGCGGCGACCGGCCTGCTGCCCGTCACCTACGCGAACGTGACCCGCACCGACCCCAAAGTGGTGGTGACTACGCTGGCCGCGCCGCCCACCTTCTGCACCCTGGCCAACTCGACCCTGAACATCACACTCTCGGCTGCGGTGGGTGCCGGGAACACAGGCCGGGTCTACTTCGTGGGGGACGGTGTGAGCATCGCCCCGCTAATCTCCTTCCGGCAGTCGGGCGCCTTGGCCCCAGGAGCGACCAACACCTCCATTTCGATCACCCACGATAACTCCCTCTGCGTTCCCACTATCAACGGTAAGGCGTTGTTTATCGAGCGGGACGGGGGTGGTACGGTCGTTAAGGTAGCCATTGACGATGTTAGTGTCACCACCGGCAACGTGACCAACAAGAGCCTGACCGTCGTGCCCGCCACCTCCAGGACGATTTCGGGCTCTGTAGCCTTCCCATCCGGCATCGCTTCTGCACAGGTGGTCGCCTCCATTAAGGTGAACAACTCCTACGTCCAACTACAGCCATTCGCCAGTACAACTACGGCCAGCCCCAACTACACGCTGGCCGTAGTGGATCTGCCCGGAATCCAGTATCGCGTGACCGCTATTGGTGGTGCTTTCCCGCAGCAAAGCTGGGAGCATAGCGACATCCTCAACGTCGCCCCTGGCAACCTGACCGGGATTAACCTGAGCTTGGCGAGCTTGGCCGCCACGGTTGGTCCGGTTGGGGCCATCAACACCACCACGCCGACCTTCTCCTACACCCCGGTGAGCGGGAAGAACTTCTACTACACATATATGGCTGGGGGCGCAGGTGACACGTGGCTGGGAGCCACCACCGATACCTCCATCACCCTTCCCAGTGGCCTGCCAGCGCCGGCCCGCAACGCGGTTGGGAGCGCTTACGCCTGGTACGCGCTCAACGCAATCAACGTCCGCAATCCCGGCTCCAACGTAGCGGATGCAATCCTGGACGGCCGTCTAGTCAAACACTCGTTCTTCTACAACTTAGCGCTCTACGAGCCCGACCAGATCGCCTCAGGTTCACTCAACTTTACCGCGACCAACTACAACATCATTCCATAGCAATCCCGCCTACATGGCAAAGGCCGGGGAGCGATTCCCCGGCCTTCTTTCGCAGGTGGCTCAAAACCGGCTGGCCACCCTGTCCCAGTTAATCACGTTCCAGATGGCCGCCAGATAGTCGGGGCGACGGTTCTGGTACTTGAGGTAGTAGGCGTGCTCCCACACGTCAATGCCCAAAAGCGGTGTGTGGCCTTCCATCAGGGGGGAGTCCTGGTTGGCAGTGCTATAGACCTGCAGCTTGCCGTCTTTGTCCTTGACCAGCCAGGCCCAGCCGGAGCCAAAGCGGGTCGCGCCAGCCTGGGTTAGCTTGGCTTTCAGTTCCTCGAAAGAGCCGAAGGTGGCATTGATGGCCTCGGCCAGCTTGCCGGTGGGCTCTTTGGAGCCACCGGGGGTAAGGATGTCCCAGAATAGGGTGTGGTTGTGGTGGCCGCCGCCGTTGTTGCGCACCGCGGTGCGGATGTCTTCGGGCACCTGGTCAATTTTGGTCAGCAGATCCTCGAGGCTCCAGCTATGCAGCTCGGGGTGCTTTTCCAGAGCTGCATTCAGATTGTTCACATAGGCCGCATGGTGCTTGCCATGGTGAATCTCCATGGTCAACGCGTCAATGTAGGGCTCCAGTGCATCCTTGGGATAACCGAGTTCGGGTAGTTTGAACGGATAACTCATAGTTGAACCTCCCAGGTGTACTCTATTACCGCATGTCCGGTTCGGGCTGTGACTGAGGTCTCAAAATGCCGCTAGTTGTGGGTCATCTCTAGGGGCACCACCCACTTATCAAATTCTTCCTCGGTTAGGTAGCCCAGCGCCAGGGCTGCTTCTTTGAGACTGGTACCTTCTTTGTGGGCCTTTTTAGCGATGGCTGCAGCCTTGTCGTAGCCGATGTGGCGGTTGAGGGCGGTGACCACCATTAGGTTTTTCTCTAGGTTTTCTCGGATACGAGGTAGGTTGGGTTCAATACCCACCGCACAGTTGTCGTTGAAGGCGGCGCAGGCATCCCCCAGCAGTTGAATGCTGGTCAGGACGTTGTACACCATAACCGGCTTGAACACGTTGAGCTGGAAATTGCCCTGGGAACCCGCAAAAGCCACCGCCGCATCGTTCCCAAAGACCTGGACGCACACCATGGTCATAGCTTCGCTCTGGGTGGGGTTGACCTTTCCTGGCATGATGGAGCTGCCGGGTTCGTTCTCAGGGATGATAATCTCGCCAATCCCATTGCGTGGGCCCGAGGCCAGCCAGCGTACATCGTTGGCCATCTTCATCAGAGCCCCGGCCAGGGTACGCAGGGCGGCGCTGGTGGTGACCAGAGCATCGTGGGCTGCGAGTGCGGCAAATTTGTTTTTGGCCGAAACAAAGGGGAAGCCAGTTTCCTTGGCAAAATACGAGGCGGCCAGGTCACCAAACTTGGGGTGGGCGTTAAGACCAGTACCCACCGCCGTTCCGCCAATGGCCAGCTCATAGAGGCCCTGCTCGGCGTGGCGAACCTCTCCAAGACAGTAGTCTATCTGGGCTACCCAGCTTCCAATTTCCTGCCCCAGGGTAATGGGGGTGGCGTCCTGCAGGTGGGTGCGGCCAACCTTCACCACATCCTTATAGGCCTCGGCCTTGGCGGCCAGGGTATCGCGCAGCTTTTGCACATTGGGGTATAGCTGTCGGTGCAGCTCCTCTACTACCGCGATGTGCATGGCCGTAGGGAAGGTGTCGTTGGAGGACTGGCCGCGGTTGACATCGTCGTTGGGATGAATAGGTTTTTTGGAGCCCAGCGGACTCCCGGCCAGCTCATTGGCCCTGTTGGCAATGACCTCGTTGGCGTTCATGTTGGTCTGGGTACCGGAGCCAGTCTGGAAGACCACCAGTGGAAAGTGGTCATCCAGCTTGCCGGCAATTACCTCGTCGGCAGCCCGCACGATGAGGTCGGCCTTCTCTCGAGGCAGCTCACCCAGATCGGCGTTGGCTAAAGCCGCCCCTTTTTTTAGGATGCCCATGGCCCGGATGATGGAGCGGGGCATCTTGAAGCGCTCCTGCCCAATCGGGAAGTTCTGTAACGAACGCTGGGTCTGGGCCCCCCAGTAGCGGCTTTCTTCGACCTGCACTTCGCCCATGGTGTCGGTTTCGATTCGGTATCCCATAGCGGCTATATTCTATGGGCTTTGGCGGTCGGGATGTAGGGACGGCCTGCCCAGTTAGAACGCTCGAGCGCTATTCCTAACTGCTGAACGGTACAACCTGCTTTAGAAAAGCCTAAACAGTGATGCCTCGCTGGAGTTTCCAATAAACAAAACCGTAAAAGAGGATCAATAGCCCGCACACCACAGCCCCGCCCCAAAATGGGCCGCTGGGGCCCAGCCAGTCCCATAAAAACCCACCTACCGCCGGTCCGGTGGCCGCACCCAGTCCTTCCACTACCATCAAAGATCCCCAGATGGCTGCCCGATTCTCTGTGGGTAACAAGCGCACCAAGAGCGCATTCCAGCTAGGCACGAAGGTGGCAAAAGCCGCACCGCCCAGCAGGCACAATAGCAGGAATTGGGGGTACGAGGGTTGCTGCGCAATCAACAAGAAGATGGCTGCTAAAGTGCCCAAGCTTGCAGTTAAGGGAAGCCAGACCCCTTTGCGGTCAGGCAGGCGACCGAAAACACCTGCACCCAAAAAAACCACCACCGCCGCCAAGCCGATGGCCAGGTAAAGCTGCCACTCGGTGAGCTTGAGCTGTGTCAGAGTGAACTTAAGGATAATCAGATTGAAGAGGTTTTGCAAAAAAAGCTGAGCGAAGGCGGTTGGAACGACGATCAATACCGGCACGAGCTGTCGAAGGCTAAGGCTATGTTTCGGCAAAGGCTCCCGGACGCCCAGGCTAATCAGACCCAGCAGGGTGACCAAACCCAGGGCAACAAAGAGAAGCAGCGAGGTGCTTTCAGGCAGATTTTTTATAAAAAAGGTTCCTAAAACCCAGCCCAGACCAATCCAGGGCATTACCAGAAACTGTGAATAGGCGATGGCCCTTCCTTCCCGTCCGGACACGGCAATTCGGCTAGCAAAAGATAGATAGCCCGGCTGCAAACCAGAGATACTAAGGCCCCACAGCAACATACTGCCCAGTAAAAACCAGCCATTTGGGTTGAGAATTGTACCGGACAAAGCCAGCAGGCCTACCAGGCCCGAAAGCACACCCACTGCGCCAAAGCCTATGCGCTGAACCAGAAAACCACCCACTCCGCGACTCAAAGCTTCGGTTAGAGAGTGAACAACCCAGGCCAGGCCGACCAGACTCAGGCTAAGACCTAATTCCTTGGATGAGAAGGGCATGTATACCCAGAAGAAGGCCGAGCGAGTGAACTCCAAGAGTCCCAGCGTGGAGAGCATCGCGATGAATTTGGGAAATTCTTGCTTCTGCCATGGAAGCTTGTCCAAGGCGTTCATATGACCCTCCTCGGGGCTCTGGGAGCTCTAAGGCTGGCTCTAAACCAAAGGCAATATAAAAGATATGCTGCCGTCATTGTACTAAGCGGCCCATTGAGCCGAGCCGGCTCTGCTTGGTGGAAACCCATACTGCGATTCTAACAGCCTATCCGGCGCTCAATAAGCAAAAGGTATCGACTACGAGATGCTGCTTGCTTTTGACCCGCGTACTTTCCCTCGTTGTTGGCCGTTCGGTTTTGCGGAAACTCATATTAAAGCTGATTGTTTGATTCCGGGGAGGTACGGAACCCCTCGAGCCAGCCTTTCCAGATGGGTTTTATACCCTGTGGCCCCTTTTTCAGGAGGCGAACCGCGAACACCCCCAGGCTATTCAGTAGCCAGTAGGTTTTGCCAAGGGGCCCAAAGGCATCGGAGCGCACCAGCCAGGCCCGGTTGCGGGCCTCGAGGTAAAACACCTCGTCCGAAGCGTTGATTGCCGAGCTATAGGGGTTGCGGGTTTTGTGCACCACCAGGCTGTCTCGCACGAGGTAGCCCACCCCCCGGCGCAGCAGGCGCCCGCTGTACTCGAGGTCGTCGTTGTACAAAAAATAGGCCGCCGTTGGAAGGGGATGGGTTTGGGCGGCTCGCAGATTGACCAGCATGGAGGCATACGTGCCAAAGCGAACTGGCATCAGACCTTGGGAATGTGCTTTGAGCATAAGAGCCGGCCTGCGGAGATCGGGCCAGGGTATGCCCATGGGATGAACGCGCCCGTCTACCCAGAGCAGGCGGCTCAGCACAAGGTTGGGCTCGGGGCCGATACCTCGAGCCCGCTCCAGGCCCTCCAACAGCTTCTGGAGGCTGTCGGGCCTTGGGTGGGCGTCGTCGTCGAGGAGCCAGACCCAGTCGAAATCCCTTCGGCGGGCCTCGGCCAGCCCAAAGTGGAAACCCCCGGCAGCCCCGGTATTGCGCTCGAGGCGCAGGTGTTCAACCTCACGCTCAGCCAGCAGGGCCGGGGTGCCGTCGGTAGAGGCGTTATCAACCACCAAAACATGATCGGGGGGGCGATCCTGCGCGGCCAGTAAGTCCAGGCACTCGGCCAGCAGGTGCTTGCGGTTGTGGGTGACGACCAGGGCCAGTACTTTTTCGTTCATAGTATCGCTTGGATTTCTGCGGCAATTTTAGGTATAGCTCCCTGCGGCCCATTGCGCTCAAACCCCTCTCGCCGTGCCTCCTCCCGGGCTTCAGGGTTCAGCAAAAACAGCCGAACTGCCTCCGCTATGGTTTCTGGTTTAGCCTCCACTAAGCGCATAGCCTTGCCCAGCAACCGGCTTTGCCGCAGGGCGTTGGGGTAGATGTACTGCGGCCCTGGGGTGGGGAAGGCCACCACCGGGATACCCATTCCGGCCGCCTGTTCGCTGGCAGTGCCGGCGGTGCCAATAGCCACATATCCCACGTGCAGAATAGCCGAAAAGCCCCCCCGCAAGAGCCAGACCTGCTGACCGTTGTGTTGGGCGATGGCGGTTTGCTCATCCTGGATGGCCAGGGCCCAGCCCTCGGCCAGCGGTACGTTGGTAAAGTCGCCGGCCCAGGCCACCAGGGGTTGCAGCTCAGGTAGCAGCGCAGCAGTTTGCAGCATGAGGGGCAGGCTGAAGCGCACATCGGCCCGGGTGCCGGGCAAGAGCACCAGCACCTTGCGCCCGTCCAGCAGCCCGTTCAAATCGCGCTCAGGAGGGCCCAGGGTGTCCATAGCCATACTGCCCACAAAACGGGCCTTATGCATGCCAAGCTGCTGGGCCCGCTGCTCACTGAGCTTGTCCCGCACATATACGGCCCGTACAAAGCGGTGCATCCAGCGCTCGTAGAACATATAGTCTTCGGCGGCGAACTGGTTGGGCTGGCGCAACCGCTCCCACACACTTCGTCCTGCCCAGTAATGGTGCGAAATTTGAGGCTGAAGGTGAAAAAGGGGCAGCCGCCCCCAGTCCGAGGCCAGCACCCCCACGGCCAGCGCGTAGGCATCGCCTACCACCGCAACAGCCCGCACCTCGCGGCGGGCAAGCTGGGCTGCGCGGATTTGCAGGACGATTTCTTGCAAAAAACCCGCCTGCAGGTCGGCCAGCAGGTTTTCCAGGCTGTTGAAGGGAAAGCCCCCGGAGGGCATCTGTTTGCGTGGCCCCAGGATGCGTTCAACGCGGCCTTCGTAGCGCCGGCCCGGGCCTACCAGGGGCAGCGCAACCAGTCGCAGGCCCTCCAGGTGCTGGCAGAGGGTGGCCCCAATCAGGTCTTCGGCGTTGCCGCCCGAGATGATAAGTACGTCGGTCATGGTGTTTTGGAAGGGGGGCTGGTGAACCCCTGCTCGAGAAAGTGTTGATCAAAAGCGAAAGCCTGGCGGATGTTTTGTTCTCGCATCCACAAAAAGCTCACCCAGTCTACCAGGCTTACCTCTCGACGCCCGGCGCTAAGCAAGGCAGCCAACGCCTGCTGATGCAGGGCCAGGCTCACAGGGTATAAGGCTATCACGCCCATTAACGCCTCGAGCGCGCGCACGGCTTCTATCCCCAGCCGGCGCTGTACCAGGGCAGTGATTTCTACCCCCACATAGGTGTGCGTGCAAAGGGGCTCACCTTCTTCCAGGAGCATCTCCCAGCGTTCTTTGGCTTCTAGATGGTTTTGGTCGTCCCGATCTAGAAGGGCATACAGGGCCGAGGTGTCAACGAGGGTCAAAGGCCTCCTCCAGGTAGCGGTCGTGGTTTTTGCTCACATCCTGCAGGCCCGAAGCAAAGCGCCCCACCACGCCCAGGGCCTGTTCTTTGCGCCAGCGGTAGGCTTGTTGTTTTTCTTCCAACATTCGATCTACGGCCCTGCGCACGGCCTCCGCAACGGAGATACCCTCGCGCTGAGCCATTTCCCGCAGTTGTTGCCACTGTGCTTCCCCGAGCTGTACCTGAGTACGAACCATGCTTAAATGATAACATCAGACGCTACAATGATGGCATTCGCCCGCTAGAGCCGCCGGTAGTGCAATCGGCGCTGTCCCTGTAGACTGGAGCCGACACCCCCCAGGTTTTCCTGGTGGGCTTCGATGATTTGTTATGAACCTTACCGAGCCCTCTGTTCTGAACCGCTACCTGCCCGGCCTGCCCCAGGTGGCCCGCGCGCTGATCTTCGCCCAGCACCCAGGCCCCCGGGTGCTGCTCTGCCCCGAGGAGCGGCTGGGTTTGTATTCCGACCTGGGCGCGCTGGGGGTCTCGGCCTATGTGAACCCTGGTTTGGAAGCCATCGGCGAGGCCGGGGTGGTGGTGATGAGCTACCGCGCGGCTCTCGAGGGCTTTCCCTCCCAGCCCGAAGACTGGCGGCTGGTGCTCGAGGTGGGCCGGCGCTACCTGCGCGACGAGCTGCTGGAGCGCCTTTTGCGCATGGGATACCTGCGCGAAGAGGACTACCGCGTACAGGGGGACGTCCTCGAGCTGGGCGGGGTGCGCCTCGAGTTTTTTGGTGACGAGCTCGAGGTGCTGAAGGTAGACGGCCAGCCCCGCCAGCGCCACGTCCTCACGGCCCGTGCGGGCAAGGCCGAAGCCTGGGACTCCCACAAGATTCTGCACTTCCCCGGCCCGGTCTTCCTCGACACCCCGGCCCTGGCCCCGGAGGCACTGTGGCCTTTGCTGGCCGGGCGGGATCGGGTGGCCTTTGGCCTGGGGGGGCCCGAACTGCCCACCTTGTCCCTGGACTACAAGCCCCTGCCCCCCTACCGGGCCCGCATCTCCCAGTTTGTCGAGGATGTGCATAACTGGGTGGGGGCGGGCTGGTCGGTGGTGTTCTTTTATCGCCACGCCAAAAGCCGAAACTACCTGCTCTCCAAGCTTCAGGCCCGCTACCCCGACCTGGCCGTGGTTTCCACCCCCACCCTGGGCCCCCGTCCCGGCAGCCTCAACCTGGTACCGGCCTCCTTCGAAGGGGCTTTCCTCGAGCCCGAGCGCCGCACCGTCTACCTGAGCGAGGCCCACCTGTACGCCTTCGGCGGGGCCGAGGTGCTGCGTAACCGCAAGCTGCTCTCCGGCGAGGAAACCGACCCCGGCGCCCTGGCCGTGGGCGACTACCTGATCCACCCCGAGCACGGCATCGGCCAGTACCTGGGCCTGGAGACCCGCGAGGTGCTGGGGGCCCAGCGCGACTACCTGGTGCTGCGCTATGCGGGCGAGGCCCGGATGTACCTGCCGGTCGAGCTGCTCCCGCTCCTGAAGCGCCACCCTGGCACCACCGACGACCCCCCGGCGCTTTCCTCGCTGGGCAAGGGCGAGTGGAAGCGGAGCCGCGAAAAAGCCGCCAAAGATGCGGAAGAACTGGCCCAGCGTATGCTGGTGCTGCACGCCAGGCGCGAGGCCACGCCGGGACGGGCTTTTGGGCCGCTGCCGGACTGGGATGTTCTTATTGAGCAAAACTTCCCCTTCGAACTCACCCCCGACCAGCAGAAGGCCCTCGAGGAGGCCCTGCGCGACCTCGAGGCCCCCCGGCCCATGGAACGCCTGATCTCGGGTGACGTGGGCTTTGGCAAGACCGAGGTGGCCCTGCGGGCGGCCTTCCGGGTGGTGGGGCATGGGGCCCAGGTGGCGGTGCTGGTGCCCACCACCCTCCTGGCCGAGCAGCACAAGGAGACCTTTCAGAAGCGCCTGGCGGGCCTGCCGGTGCGGGTGGCGGCGCTCTCGCGCTTCACTTCCGAGCGCGAGGCCCGCGAGGTACTGCGGGGCCTCGAGCAGGGCACGGTAGACATCGTGATCGGCACCCACCGGCTGCTCTCGCCCGACGTGCGCTTCAAAGACCTGGGCCTACTGGTAGTGGACGAGGAGCACCGCTTTGGGGTGGGCCAGAAGGAGCGCATCCGCGAACTCAAAGAGGCCGTGGACACCCTCTACCTCTCGGCCACCCCCATCCCCCGCAGCCTCTACAGCGCCCTGGTGGGCCTGCGCGACCTCAGCAGCATCCAGACCCCGCCCCCCGGCCGCAAGCCCATCCGCACCCTGCTGGCCCCCTACGACCCGGCCCTGGTGCGGCAAGGCATTATGGACGAGCTCGAGCGCGGTGGCAAAGCCTTCTACGTGCACGACCGGGTCGCCACCATCCTGGCCCGGCGTAGCTACCTGGAAGCCCTGGTGCCCGAGGCCCGCTTCGGGGTGGTGCATGGGCAGATGCACGAGTCCGAGGTGGAGGAGACCATGCTGGCCTTTGCCGAGGGGGCCTTCGATGTACTTCTAGCCACCACCATCATTGAGTCCGGCCTCGACATCCCCGAGGCCAACACCATCCTGGTTGAGCGGGCCGATAAGCTGGGCCTGGCCGCGCTCTACCAGCTCCGGGGCCGGGTGGGGCGGCGCGACCAGGAGGCCTGGGCCTACCTCTTCCACCCCCTGCGCCTCACCGAAGGGGCCGAACGCCGCCTGGCCGCCATTGCCGACCTCTCCGACCTGGGCTCCGGCCACCTGCTGGCCGAAAAGGATATGGAAATCCGCGGGGTGGGCAACCTGCTGGGCCCCGAGCAGCACGGCCACATCCGCGCGGTGAGCCTGGAAATCTACACCGAGCTGCTCTCCGAGGCCATCCGCAAGCTAAAGGGCGAACAGACCGAACCCGAGCGCCACGTGACCCTCGACCTACAGCTCTCGGCCCGGCTCTCCCCGGAGTACATCCAGAGCCCCGCCGCCCGCAGCCGCTACTATGGCCGCCTGGCCGAGTGCAAAAACCTGGCCCAGCTCGCCCGCCTGGTCAAAGAACTCAAGGAGCGCTACGGCCCGGCTCCCCAGGAGGTGGAGAACTTCCTGGCCCTCACCCGCCTGCGCCTGCTGGCCGAGGGCCGGGGGGTGGTCTCCATCACCGAGGACATGCTGCACTTGCAAATCGCCTTCCAGACCTCCGCCCTCGACTACGACGCCAAAGCCCTGCGGGCCCTGCCCTTCCGGGTCGAACCCACCCAGTACCCCCCCGGCTTCCGCATCCCCAAAAAAGGCCTGCGCCCCGAGGAGTATGTGCAGGCCCTGAGCGAGGTGCTGTACCTGGTGGGTTGATGTGTACTGCGAGAGTTTAGGCCTTAAGTTGCATTTCCACCCAGGCCACCACCCGCCGGGCAAGCTCGAGGGCTTCTAGGTAGGCGGCCTCATCCAGATCGGGGTAATCCCCTGGGTAGCGGGTTACCACGGCGTAAAAAGACAGCACCTCGGCAGCTTTGATCTCCTCCGGTACGGCCATGCCTGCTGCTTCCAACTGCTGCAACAAGAGGCCGATGTCGTGTGTTTTGGGGAAGGGCTGATGGTATGCCAGCAGCAGGGCCTAGAGGGCTTTTTCGGTGGCTTGCTGCGCGTCGAAGCAGAGGTCTTCGTAAAGAATTTCTGGGGCGAGGCGGCCTGCGTTGGCGCGGGCAAGGCTACCTTTGGCCCGCAGTAACCAGGCTTTTGGGTTGTTGCCCTTACCCGGCATACACAATCTGACCGTTGCGCTGCGCTTCGGAGTAGATGGGCATCCAAGCCTTGCGCGCGCGCTCGAGCTGTTCAGGTGTAGTCAGAATCAAATCTACCCCAAAGCTCCGCCTAACCTGACCAAGGCAGCGGTACAAGGCTTTATAGTTTTCTAGGGTGATGTACTCCTCTGGTACCACCACCAGCAAATCGTAATCGCTGTCGGGGCGGCCTTGGCCTTTGGCCCTCGAGCCAAACAAAATAATCTGCCGGGCCGGCACCACCTCCAGGATGCGCTCCAACACCGGCTTTAGCTCGGGGTGGTTCATGCTTTTATGCTAGCACGCCATCTGTGCTTCTACCCAGGCCACCACCTGTCAAGCCAGATATCCAGCACTTCAAGCGCTGAAGGATTTGGCCTTTGACAACTGGTCGTTTCCTGCGGCCGTACCGTAAGATAAGCGTATGGACAGAAGAATACGGGTACTCATAGCAAAACCAGGTCTCGATGGTCACGACCGAGGGGCCAAGGTGGTGGCCCGGGCCCTGCGCGATGCAGGAATGGAGGTCATTTATACGGGCTTGCGGCAAACCCCAGAGATGATAGTCTCTGCTGCTTTGCAGGAAGACGTAGATGCTATTGGCTTATCGGTGTTGTCGGGGGCGCACATGCACTACTTCAGCGAGGTGCGGCGGTTGCTAAAAGAACAGGGCGCCGACGACATTTTGCTCTTTGGCGGTGGCATTATCCCCGACGAAGACGTACCCTATCTCAAAGAGATGGGCGTGGCGGCGGTTTTTGGGCCTGGTACCAGCACCCAGGACATTGTCGACTTCCTAAAGAAAGCCACCCCGCAACGCTGGGCTGCTCAGGGATAAGCCACTCGGGAGGATAACCATGGCAACCCCTCGAAAAACCCCCAAGGCCAGCGGAAAAAAAACCACCTCTAAAACCAAATCCCAAGCAAAGCCCACCGCATGGGTCAGGGTGCCCGACGAAAACGAGGTGCCCGAGGATGTGCGGGTGTTGTTTGGCAAGTTCAAGGAAAAAACCGGCTTTATCCCCAACGTAGCCCGCAACTTTGCTCTCACCCCCGAGCACTTCCTGCGCTGGTTTCGCTACTACGACTATTTGATGCGCAACGAAGGCCAGAGCCACCTGACCCGCAAAGAGCGCGAGATGATCGCAGTGGTGGTCTCTTCGGCCAACGAGTGCGAGTACTGCCTGGCCTCCCACTCGGCCTATTTGCGCGAGATTGCCGGCGACCCTGTGCTGCCCGACGTGCTCGCGGCCAACTACCGGCGGGCCCACCTGACGCCCAGAGAGCACGCCCTGCTCGAGTTCGCCCACCAGATAACCGTGGACTCTGCGGTGATGAGTTCTGCCGATGTGCAGATGCTTCGCGCCATTGGGCTTTCCGACGAGGCCATTTTCGAAGCCGCTCAGGTTGCGGCCATGTTCAACTTCACCAACCGCATTGCCAACGCGATGGGTTGGGTGCCCAACGAGGAGTACTACTACCAGCACCGGGACAAAAAGTAGACTGATGCTATGGAAGGCTTGAAGCCTTTTGGCTTGTGGGGATTAATTGCGGTTTTGGTGGGGGGCCTGATTTACCTCGCCCAGTGGCAGGGCTGGATTCCCGGTACGTTTCCGTACTGGGCGCTGGGCGTAGTGCTGATACTTGCGCTGGGATTTGCCAATTTGCTGGCCAGAGGGCCCCGGTAACCCACAGACTTTATGCTATCCCTGTAGCCCGTTTATCGGGTGCCTAGCGTTCTAAAGATGAGTGTACAGTACTGGTTCGAAAGCGCCTCGAGGGTTAGTTTGCCGCCGGGGCGATACCAGTGATACGTCCAGTTAAGAGCCGAAAGAACAAATAGGGCAGCAAGCCGAACATCTTCAACCTGAAACTGGCCCTGCTGCACACCTGCTTCAATCACTCTACGAAAATGCGCTTCGTAGGCATCCCGCCGGGCGGTAATTTTACGTTGTAGCTCGGGGTTTAAGAACTTCCACTCGTGAAAGAAAACCGTGGCATTGTCCAGCTCACGCACGATGACCTCGAGGTGTCCCCGCACGAGACGCTCGAGCTGCTCCTTGGGTGAAAGATCGGGGGATATCGCTTCGGCGCTGCTCAAAAACTCATCCGCGGCCCGATTAACCAGCTCAAACAACACCTCTTCTTTCGACTGGATGTGGGCGTACAGGCTGCCTCCCTGTAGATTTACAGCCCTGGCCAGATCCCGCATCGACGTTGCATGAAACCCCTGACGGCTAAATAACTGGCCTGCGGCATCGAGAATTTCATCTCGACGATTGGCCTTTTCTCCTTTAGCCTCTTCAAACGAACGATTGTTTGACACCCTGGCGCCGAGTATAGGATTTGTAGGGCACTGCGTCAATCCAAGAGCCTGCTTCAAGCAATTATTGCGCCGACTTGCCCGCTTTGGCTGGCTTGACGTTAAGAGGGGTGGAGCCTACAATACCTTTTGCTGTTGCGGCGCGGTGAGCGTAGCTCAGCCGGTTAGAGCACCGGTCTGTGGAACCGGGGGTCGTGGGTTCAAGTCCCATCGCTCACCCCAAAACTCGAAGGGAAAGGCCTGTAGAGGCTTTTCTCCTCATGCGCGGATGGTGGAACTGGTAGACACGCAAGACTTAGGATCTTGTGCCGCAAGGTGTGGGGGTTCAAGTCCCCCTCCGCGCACCACACAACCCCGGAATGAGCCGGGGTTTTTGCGTTTTATAGCGACTGTTTTTTTGATGACAATCTATCCGATACGACCTTCGATAAGAAAAACCCCTCTGCAAAGAGAGGGGAAGGAGGAGGGGCGATGCCAACAAACCTAGGGTAGGAAGGACCAGCCGTTGCGGTACTTGAGCAGGAGCGCTTTTTCAACCAACACTTTGTTGAAGTCGCCAAGCACGTTGGGTAGCATCACCTGGAATTGCCGCGGCGGGAATAGATGATTGCCAAGGATGATGACCTCCTTGTTTCCGGCGTCCATCACGCATACCGCGGGCATGGAGCCAAAGGACTTGCAATGTAGGTTGTTGAGATTGCCGTGCAGAATCTCACTGATGTTGCGGGCAGCAACCTTGGCCATCTCATCTGTAGGGAAGCCGGTTTTGGGAACACCGAAAGGCACATCGCCCTTGAAGGGGTTGGGTACTTTGGCCGCCAAGCCTACGGCAAAAACGTTGGGATAACGGGTGCTTTGGTAGCCGTCTGTTACCTCCACAAAGCCTTTGGCATCGGTTAGCTCGGGGGTATTTTTCATCACGTCGGCACCCTCGAAGGGTGGTACCAACATGGTGAACTTTGAAGGCAGAAACTCGCCGGAAGCGAGCATCACACCATCGGGACGAACCTCGGTGATGGCGGCATTAGCGCGGTAATCAATGCCCTGCATTTTCAGGAAGGTCTTGAGCATGGTTTCCCCACCGCTCATGCCACCGATGCCGAAGTGTCCGAGTTTGGGCTCGGGAGTAACCCAAGTGATACTGACCTGCTTACGCTTGCCGGCCTTGCGTACCTGATGGTCGAAATTGAACAGATACTCGTAGCCTGCGCCCATGCAGCTAGCACCCGGCACTGCACCAATTACTACCGGGCCTGGGTTTTGCAGGAATTGCTTATAGGCCTCGTAGGTTTTTTCAGCGTCGGGTGGGGTGAAGATCGAGTGCGAATAGCCCTTGGGCCCCAGGCCTGGCACGGCATCCCAGGCCAGCTTAGCACCCGTAGCGATGACCAAGAAGTCGTAGTCGATGACGGTTCCGTCGGCTAGCTCTACCTGGTTATCCTGCGGCCTAACCTTGGTGGCCTCACCCAAGATGAACTCGATACCTCCACGACGGAAGGTTTTTTCGGCGTCGAAAGTGATATCCGACACCTTGCGGCGACCAAATGGCACCCAGATGAGGGAGGGGATGTAAACAAACTCTTTTTGCCTCGAGACCACCATAATCCTGGCCTCTTTGCCCAGCCTACGCTTTAGCTCGAAAGCGCTGGTCATTCCACCGAAGTTTCCGCCTAGTACGACGATGTTTTTCATATCTTGCTCCTTGCTTCACAAACTACTACATACGGGCAGGGGGTATACAGGGTCAGGTGTCCCGCCTACATCCGCTTCCGAAATTGCCGATACAACACTGAGGGTCGGAGGGCTCGCTGATGTTGCCGGTGTGTTGGCTTTACTCAAAGATCTCTGCAAAACACTTCGAACTGTGTTACTGGAGATGCCGCAGGTGCATCTCAAATGCACCCGGGGTTGTAAACTATGACCTTGGCGACCCCTGCGGTCGAACTCGAGGTGTGTTGTGGCAGAAATTTTAGAACGCGATGGCTACAAGGTAAAAATCAAGGTGGAGGTTCCCGCCAGCCAGGTTGAGCAAACTTACCGCTCGGTTTTGAGCGACTATGCCAGCCGGGTCAGGGTTCCAGGTTTTAGGCCAGGGAAGGCTCCGGCCAAGGTTATCGAGGCGAAGATAGGGAAAGAGTCCCTGCTCGACGAAGTCAAAGAGGTTTTGCGCGATGAAACTTTCCCCAAAGCTGCCCGCGAACTTTCACTCCTGCCGGTGGGTGCTCGAGTTCTGGAAGAACACCTGACCTTTGGAGAGCCTTTCGTTTACACTGTTGAGGTCGAGAACTACCCGGAAGTAAAGCTTCCCGACTGGCGCTCGATCAAGCTCGAGGTCGAAACGCCCGAGCTTACCGAAGATGTGGTCAACCGTGCGCTAGAGGATTTGCGCAGCCGCTACGGCGAAATGGTGGCCGTGGAGCGGGAAGCCCAGGCCAGCGACCACGTGTTTATCGAGACCGACGACGGCGGCCGCTTCCCGGTGGTAATGGAGAATGCACAGCCCCACGTGCGCGAGGCCTTGCTGGGCAAGAAGGCCGGTGACGAGGTGTTGGTACCGGTAAAAGACGGTGAAAGCGTAGTGCGCGAGGTTAAGACCAAGGTGCTGGAAGTCAAGACCTTGCAGTTGCCTGAACTTGACGACGAGTTCGCCAAAACGGTGGGCGAAGATAACCTCGAGGCCCTCAGGGCCAAGGTTCGGGAAAGCCTCAAGGCACAGTTTGAGCGCGAAACCCAAAACACCAAGGCTTCGCAACTACTGGACAAGCTGGCCGAGGCGCTCGAGGTTGAAATTCCCCCTACCATGCAGCTACGTGAGGAGCGCAGTTTGCTGGAAAGCCTGGCTGAAGACCTACAGCAGCAAGGGATCGATATTAACGAGTATCTCAAGCAACTTGAAAGTGAAGGCAAGCTCGAGGAGTTCAAGCAAAACCTGAGCCAGAGCGCAAGTAAACGCCTGCGCCGCTCCCTGGCGGTGGAAGCCCTGGCCGAAGAACTCAAGACCGAGCTAAGCCAGGAAGAGTTCAACGAATTTTTGGCCGAAGTGGCCCGCTCATACCGTACAACACCCTCGAGGCTCCAGAGCGAACTTGGGCAGGAAGCCATTGCCCGCTTACGAATCCAGCGCTTGCACGACAAGGCCCTCATGGAGGCTGTAAAAATCCTCGAGGGTGCTCAAGCCTGAGCAATACTGATACTGATAACGGCAGGGTCGGGGAGACCCTGCCGGATCCGTTTTGACTGGTGTGAACTGTTTTGCGCCAGTACCAACCTCGATTGGTTTGCTGCTATACGGTAGCGGAAGCTTTTCTATTCGACAGCTCCGCCATGCTCCGACCAGCCTGGCAACAATGCTTCTGGAGCGCGGCAGCCGTAGGATTCAACAGGATGGCTTTCTTATTTTCCTTCGGTTAGGAAGGCCTTCTAATCCGGCATAACAGCCCTATGTGCGCCAATGCCCTCTTGACCTCAACTTCAGTCATACAATAGAGCCGATATGATCGTTCCATATGTCATCGAACAAACTGCCCGTGGCGAGCGAGTCTACGATATTTATAGTCGCTTACTCAAAGATCGCATCATTTTTTTGGGTACGCCCATAGATGCTCAGGTAGCCAATACGGTTGTGGCGCAAATCCTCTTTCTGGCAGCGCAAAACCCCAATCAGGAGATTCGCATGTACATCAACTCACCTGGTGGCGATGTGGATGCGGGGTTAGCCATTTACGACACCATGCAGTTTGTGACGGCCCCGGTTTCGACCATTTGTGTCGGGCTTGCGGCTTCGATGGGCGCCGTGCTGCTGGCGGCTGGTGAGCGCGGTAAACGCTATGCCTTGCCGCATTCCAAGGTAATGATTCATCAGCCCTGGGCGAGGGGTTTGGGTGGACAAGCCACCGATATTGCAATCCAGGCCGAACAGATACTAAAGACCCGTAAGGTGCTCAACGAGATTCTTGCCCGGCACACTAACCAGCCGCTGGAAAAAGTCGAGCGCGATACCGAGCGCGATTACTACCTTACTGCCGAAGAAGCGGCGGGCTATGGACTGGTAGATCAGGTGGTTAGCCGTGAGACGCTCTAAGCCTTCTTGTAGCTTCTGTGGCAAAAAACACCCTGAGGTAGAGCATCTGATTGAGTCGCCCCTGGGCGAGGTGTACATCTGTAATGAGTGCGTCGAGCGGGCCAACGATCTTCTGACTGCTGAACCCAAGCCCAACTTTGTAGGGCCGCGCCACCTACCCAAGCCGGCTGAAATCAAAAGCTTTCTCGATCAGTACGTGATCGGCCAAGAGTTGCCCAAGAAGACCCTTTCAGTTGCAGTGTACAACCACTATAAGCGTCTTCTGCACCCGGAGGCCGAGGTTCAGAAGTCCAACGTGCTGCTGATTGGCCCGACCGGAACTGGAAAAACCCTGCTGGCCGAGACCCTGGCCCGAATGCTGGATGTACCATTTGCTATCGCCGACGCCACCACCCTCACCGAAGCAGGATATGTTGGCGAGGATGTGGAAAATGTCTTGCTGCGCCTGCTTCAAGCAGCCGACTTCGATGTTCAAGCAGCAGAGAAGGGTATCATCTACATCGACGAGATCGACAAAATTGCCCGCAAGTCTGAGAACCCCAGCCTAACCCGTGACGTTTCGGGAGAGGGTGTACAGCAAGCTTTGCTGAAGATCATCGAGGGCACGGTGGCCAACGTTCCGCCACAGGGCGGTCGTAAGCACCCCCATCAGGAGTTCATCGCGCTGAATACCAAGAACATTCTGTTTATTTTGGGTGGGGCTTTTGATGGCCTCGAGCGTATTGTGCTTTCGCGTGTGGACCAGAACCCCATTGGTTTTACACGCCCTAAGAAGGCCGAAGAAAAGCCCGAGGTGATCCCCGAAGACCTCGTTCGATTTGGCTTGATTCCGGAATTTGTAGGCCGTATGCCGGTGATGGTGCAGCTCGAGGCCCTCGACGAAGAAGCCCTGGTACGTATCCTGACCGAGCCCAGGAACGCCCTCATTCGCCAATACCAAGAGTTGCTGCGTATGGAGGGCATCGAGATTAGGTTTACGCCGGGCGTTCTTCGCGAAATTGCCCGCCGCGCCCTTAAGCGCGGTACAGGTGCGCGTGGTCTGCGCTCTGTTATCGAAAAGGCTATGGTGGAGCTGATGTTTGAGCTGCCTTCCTCTGGCGTCAAGGAGCTGGTCTTCGATCTACCTCACCTCGACAAACCGCTGATGGCGCTCGAGGAAGCACGCTTACGCCAGGCCTCCTGATACTTTTTTATCGCGCCGTACTACAGGGGTACGCATTCAATCCATCAAAGAGCCACACCTCTGCCAAAGCTTCTATACCGAACCAAAAAAGCCCCGCCTAGCGGGGCTTTTTTCTTTATGCACTTACTCACGATTTGAGTTCATGATGGCTATGTAGTGCAGGATGGTGGCCAGGGAGTTGGCCAAAGCAGCCACGTAGGTCATGGCAGCAGCGGTTAGAACGGCACGAGCGCCCTTCATCTCGCTGCTGTCAAGGAAGTTCATCTTTTTGAGGATGCTCAGGGCCCGGTTAGAGGCGTCAAACTCCACTGGAAGCGTTACAAGCTGGAATAGCGCGGCAGCAGCAAAGAGCCAGATGCCGATGTTCATCAGCCCGGTCGCGCCCATGAACATCCCGGCGATGAAAATCCAGGGCCCCCACATGCTGCCGATGCTGGCTACCGGCAGGATGCTATGACGTACCCGCAACCAGGCGTAGCCCTTAGCGTCCTGCAGGGCGTGTCCTACCTCGTGCGCCGCTACCGCGAGGGCGGCAGCCGAGGGGGAGTGGAAATTGGGCTCCGAAAGTCGCACAGCTTTAGCGATGGGGTCGTAGTGGTCGGTCAGAGCCCCTGGTACCATCTCAACCCGCACGTTGTGCAGACCGTAGGCGTCTAGAATTGCCCGGGCTACCTGCTCGCCTGTAACACCTCGACTATTGGCGACCCGACTATAACGGGCATAGGTGCTCTGGAGCCAGAACTGGATAAAGAGCGTGGCTACAAAAACTATGATCATCAACAAGAACGTTATCGTCATTAACTCCTCCTACACATACAAAGGTAGCAGAACCACTATAAGTAATCTGAGCTTTGGGTCACTAGCTTACGAAATTTCTACATTCGAGCCAAAGCCGCCTGACTACGGCTGCAAAGGCTGACTGCGCACCGTGAAGCGCAGGGCGGTACGTTCCTCGCTCTCGAGTTCTAACTTTACAAAGGCTGGCTTCACAACCAAATCAAGGTTATCTGGAGCAATGTACCCCCTGGCAATGGCAATGGCCTTAACAGCTTGATTGACGGCTTCAGGGCCGATGGCCTGCACCTCAACCTCGTTTTGGGAGCGCAGCAGTGCAGCTATAGCGCCTGCAACAGAGTTGGGACGTGACTTGCCGGATACACGCAGCGTTTCCACAAAACCTCCTAGTACACCGTCCGCTGATAAGAACCACGTAACATTAACAAATGTACGAAAACTGCCGGATTTACTCCATAACTGGCCCCACTTTTACCCTGATGGGTTGTATGGGCCGGTAGACGTAACGCACTTACCAGCATTCTAAGAGCAGAGGCGAAGCGATGTCAAGAAAATACGTATGCATAGGGGATCTCATGGGCTTGCACGAGCTGACCAACTGCTCCCAGATAAACCCTGCACACACTGGGCTCCAAACTGCAAATTGCGGGGTTCTTACACCAAACCCTTGTATTGACGAGGGCTGGGGTGATTCGTATACTGCTTCAAATCTTCGCAAACTTATGCGAAGATCCCCCCCCTTACATCATGCTCAAACCCGGAGGTCTGATAGATGAAATTTAGTGAGGCATATCCTGGTATACCAAACGGCCGTGACGCTTGTGGCATCATTGCAATCGCCGAGAAAAGTGCGCGCCCAAGCCACGCCAACGTGCAGCGTACCATCGAAAGCCTCTATAGAATGGCGCACCGGGCCGGTTTGATTCGGGGGGAAGGCGATGGTACGGGCATTCAGACCGACCTACCGCGGGAACTCTGGGCTGGCTACCTCTACGAAGCGGGGCTGGATAGCAACCTGGCGCAAAACCCCCGTTTTTTTGTGGGGCACTTCTTCGTACCCAAAAGCGAAGGCGCCCGCATCCAGGAACTGTTTGACCTGTTCCGGGTAGAGGGCTCCAAACGGGGCATCAAGCTCCTCTTAGAGCGCAAAGGGGAGACCAACAGCCGTGTGCTGGGGCCGGTCGGCAGGCGCACCGAGCCGCTTTTTTACCAGGTGGCGGGCCTATCCACCGACGGCGACGGCCCCTTGTGGGAGCTGGGCCTCTTGCTCGAGCAGCGCTTCCCGGTGCACGTGGTTTCGCTCTCCACCGCCACCGTGGTCTACAAGGTGCGTGGCTCTGCCGAGATTCTCAAGCGCTATTTCCCCGAGCTTTCGCGGGCCGAGTACAAGTCCACCATCACCCTGGGCCACAACCGCTACTCCACCAACACCATGTCCACCTTCGAGGCGGTGCAGCCCTTTGGCCTCCTGGGCCACAACGGTGAGATCAACACCATCGAGCGGCTGCGGCGCGAGGGGCGCTTTCTGGGCATCCCGCTTACCGGCGGCTCCGACTCGCAGGATCTGAACCGCATTTTAGAGGGCCTGCTTTACCGCTTTGGTCTCTCCTTGCCGGAGGCCATGGATGTGGCCTTCCCGCCCATCCTGGGTGAGATTAAGAACTACTCCCCAGCCCTGCAAGACCTGTACATGAACCTGCGCCAGCGTTTTGGCCCGCTGGCCCAGGGCCCCGCCGCCCTGGTGACACGCCACCGCGAAGAGGCGGTGTTCGGCACCGATGCCATGGGCCTGCGCCCCTTGTGGTTTGTCGAGACCGATTCGGAGTACGTTTTTAGCTCGGAGCGGGGCGTGTTTACCGTGGAGGAGTTTGTTTCGGAGCCGCGCCCGTTTGCCCCCGGCGAGAAGATGTACCTGCGCCTCACCCCCGACGGGGCCCGCCTTTTCCCCTTCGATCGTCACCAGCGGCAGGTGCTCGAGCGCATTCTGACCAAAACCCACAGCCTCGAGGGCTACGCCGCCCACCTGGCCGGGCCCCGCTATGCCTCGGTTCCGCCGCTGGCGGGGGGTAGCGAGGCTCAGGTCGAAGACAAGCCCGCTCCGCCTTCGCTAAACCTCGAGCGGGCCTACGGCTGGGATCGCTGGGATGCGGGCTACCTCGAGGCCCTGGCCGAAAACGGCAACGAGCCCATCGGCTCGCTGGGCTACGACGGCCCCATCGCGGCTTTGAACCCCGAAAAACCCAACCTCTCGGAGTTCTTCAAGGAAACTGTGGCGGTGGTGACCAACCCCGCCATCGACCGCGAACGCGAGATTGAGCACTTCTCCACCCGCAGCATCCTGGGCCGGCGCCCCCTGCCCGACGGGCGCGGGGCGGGCCACGTGGAAGAGCTGGTGGTGCCCCTGCTGCTCGAGGAAACCACCTCCTCGGTGGGGGCCATTGCCCAGGGTCAGGGCACCCTCACCTACGAGGAGGCCCTGCGCCGCTTCCAACACGCCGTCTTGCCGTTGCAGTTTTCGGTAGAGGAAGGAATTGTCGCAGGCCTCAAGCGCCTGCAGGAGGCGGCGGTCGAGGCTGTCCGGGGTGGGGCGGAGCTGCTGGTGCTCTCGGATCGCGGGGCTTTTGAGGGCGGGGTCTGGCTGGATGTGTACCTGGCCCTGGCGGCGGTGGGCCGGGCCCTGGAGGAGGCCCGCGACGAAGAGGGCATTTCGCTACGCCGGCGCACCTCGCTCCTGGTGCACTCCGGCGGGGTGCGCAACCTGCACGATATAGCAGTCTGTTTGGGTCTGGGGGCCGATGCGGTGGCCCCCTGGCTGATGCAGCAAAAAGCCCAGGCTTCCAAGGGTACGCTGGGCTTACAGAACCTGCTCGAGGGCCTCAAGAAGGGCCTGGAAAAGGTCATTTCCACCATGGGCATCCACGAGGTGCGGGGTTATGGGCGCATCTTCAGCGCCATTGGCCTCAAGCCCGAGCTGGCCGAGTACTTTGGCATCCGCAACTTTTTGGGTTCCGAGCGGGCAGGTTATGGCCTGCTGGAGCTCGAGCGCACCCTTCTGGAGCGGCTCAACCTGCTCAACGCCGAGAAGGTACCCCCGGCCAAAGACTTCCGCTTCAACTCCCGCATTTTCAAGGCGGCCATGGATGTTTCCTCGGGCCAGTCGCCCTACGAGCACTTCCAGGAAAAGGTACGGGGGCTCGAGCACGAGTCGCCGGTTGCAGCCCGGCAGCTTCTGGGGGTCAGGTTCCTGGACAAGCCCGGGATCAACCCCGAGGAAGTGGACCTGAGCGTGGGCGGGCACTCGCTGCCGTTTGTGATCACCGCCATGAGCTTCGGCTCCCAGGGCGAGGCCAGCTTCCGGGCCTACATCGAGGCCGCCAAAAAGCTCAACATGGTCTGCATCAACGGCGAGGGCGGCGAAATCCCCGATATGCTGGGCAAGTACACCCACTGGCGCGGCCAGCAGGTGGCCTCGGGCCGCTTCGGGGCGCACGCCTACATGCTCAACTCGGCGGGCTTCATCGAGATTAAAATCGGCCAGGGGGCTAAACCCGGTGAGGGGGGCCACCTGCCCGGCAAAAAAGTTACCGCAAAGGTGGCCGCGGCGCGCAACGCGGTGCCGGGTGTAGACCTCATCTCACCCTCCAACAACCACGACCTCTACTCCATCGAAGACCTGGCCCAGCTCATCGAAGAGCTCAAAACCGTGAACCCCAAGGCCAAGGTCTCGGTCAAGGTGCCGGTGATCCCCGGTATCGGTACCATTGCGGTGGGTATCGCCAAGGCCGGAGCCGACGTAATCGCCTTGTCGGGCTTCGAGGGGGGTACGGGGGCGGCCCGCTGGCACGCCCTCAAGTACGCTGGTCTGCCGGTGGAGATTGGGGTGCGCCGGGCCCACCGGGCGCTGGTGCGGGCGGGTATGCGCGACCGGGTCGAAATCTGGGCCGATGGCGGCCTCAAAACCGCCTACGATACCCTCCGCATGGTGCTACTGGGCGCCGATCGGGTGGGCATGGCGACCATGGCCATGGTGGCGATTGGCTGTACCATCTGCCGCCAGTGCCAGATGGACACCTGCCACGTGGGCATCGCCACCCAGATCGAGACCGTGGAGCAGGCCCAGGCCCACGGGCTCAAGCGCTTTGTGCCCCAGGAACTCGAGCGGGCCGTGGAGCAGCTCACCACCTTTTTTGGGGCCAAGGGTCAGGAGCTGCGGCGGCTGGTGGCGGCCCTGGGCGTCGGCAGCCTGCGCGAGCTGGTCGGTCGCAGCGACCTGCTGCTGCAAGAAGGCCATACCGATGAACTCGACCTCGGCTACTTCTTTGAGCCGGTCTCGGCCCCGGAGTGGCTGGGCGAACGTTCGGCCCATGTGCTGCGCAAGCCCCTGAACCAGCTCACCCGCTCCATCACCGAGGTCATCACCCAGGCCTATGCCGAGGGTGGGCGTGAGCTGTTGTTCCAGGAAGGGCCGGTAGGCTCCACCGACCGGGCCCTGGGCACCCATCTGGCCGGTGAAATCGCCCGCCGCCGTCTGTACGGCAAAGGCTGGGATGCCAAGGTGGAGATTCGCTTCGATGCCGGGAGTGTGGCCGGCAACGGGGTGGCCGCGTTCAATGTGGAGGGGCTCGAGATTGTGGTGGAAGGGGGCGCCCAGGACGGCATCGCCAAGAACGCCTACGGCGGCAAGGTAGCCATCCTGAAGGGCCGCAACCCCTTTGGTCAGTACGTAGATGGCTCGGTGGGCAAATCCTTTGCCTATGGGGCCATCGGCGGCCTGCTGATTGTGGAAGGGCAGGCCGACAGCCGCTTCTGTATCCGCCTTTCCGGGGCCGATGTGGTGCTGGCAGGGGAGCCCGACCGTCCGGTGCAGGACGAGCTGGGCAATATCGCGGCCCGGGCCCAGGCCAAGGGTTTCGCTTTCGAGTACATGACCCGCGGTCGGGCGGTGGTGCTGGGTGACCCCGGCCCCTGGATCTGCTCGGGCATGACCGGCGGGCGGGTCTACCTGCGCTACTGGCCCGAGATGGGCCTGACTGAAGAAGCCATGCAACGCCGGCTGGCCAAAGGGGCCAAGGTGGTCATCCAGAAGCTGGACGAGCGGGGCATTGCCGATGTGCGCGAACTGATGAGCGCCTACCTCGACGCTTTGCGCGCGGCGGAGCGGGAAGATAAAGTCGAGCGGTTGCTCCGGCTGCTGGCCGACCCCGCTGCCCACTTCCGCATGGTGTTGCCCGTCAACCAGCAGGTAGCGCAGGAAGTCAGCACGGAGTAGCGGTGCTTTCAAGCCGATTCAAAAAGATAGTCTTCAAGCAAACTCCAGAAAGCTATCTTTTCGGATCCTAGCTTTGCCACGCGGGTAACTCTGGTTGGGTTGTTTTATCAGCCCTGGTTGGCGCATTGCCCGAATCTGGTAGTTATGCAGCGTGGTGTTTTCGGGCGTGCCTAGCAAAACGCGCCCTAGATGTCCTTTCTGCTTTGTGGCGTGGGCCTGTTCAGTATTATTGTGTCAAGGTACAATTGTCCCTGATGGAAGCGGGGGCGTTGCTGAGCAAACTGATTAGCCGTACCGGCCTGCTCGATCAGCACGTCCAAACACTGCGCAGGCTCGAGCCCCTGATGGCCCCCATGGCCTCGGAAATTGCGCTGGCGTTTTATGATTACCTGGGCCGGGACGAGGAGATGCGGGCCATTTTGTGGGAGGTTCCGGGAAGGGTCGAGCGCCTGTATCAAAGTTTTGCCGACTGGTACCGGGGCCTTTTTTGTGGGCGATACGACGCAGAATATGCGGAAAAGCGCGCCCGCATTGGCCTGGTGCACGCGGCGGTGGGGGTTAAACCCAGCTTTATCATGCCGGCTTTTGGCATCGTGCAAGAACTCTCGCTCGAGCACCTGCGCAACACCCTGCGTACCCCCGAAGTCTTTAGCGCGGTGGAAGCCTTCGAGAAAATCATGGCCATTGAGGCGGGCCTTATGCAGGACAGCTATATGCAGGCCATGGAGTATGGCTATCGCCTGGGTATGGCCGCCGACCAAGAAAAAGCCCTGGTAGTGGGAGCACGGGCCATTTTAGGAAAGACCAACTAACCTTGTAGATCATGAGCCTTCCAGAGGCCTGCGATAGAATCCCTGGGATGAATGCCGGAGCGCTGCTGCAAACCCTGGTGCGACGCACGGGCCTGACCGAGCTGCACATACAAACCTTGCGGAGCCTCGAGCCCATCGCCGGCCCGCTGGCGCCCGAGGTGGCCCTGGCATTCTACGACTACCTGGGCCGCGACCCCGAGATGCACGAAATTCTCTGGAGCGTGCCGGGCCGGGTAGAGCGGCTATATCGGTCGTTTGCGGCCTGGTACCGCGAGCTTTTTTCCGGTCAGTATGACGCCATTTACGCTGAGCGCCGGATTCGTATCGGACTGGTACACGCCCGGGTAGGGGTACGCCCCAGCCACTACATTCCAGCGGTGGGCATTGTGCAGGAACTGACCCTCGAGCACCTTCGCAATGCCCTGCGGGGGCCCGAGATTCTGGCGGCCATGACCGCCTTTGAAAAGATTATGGCCATCGAGATTGCCCTCATGCAGGAGAGCTACTTCAGCGCTTTGACCGAGGGTCTCAAGCACACCCACGATGAGCAGGCGGCCCTGGTCGAGGGGGCACGGGTGCTACTGGAGAAAGCCTGCTGAAACCATCACCAAAAGCCAAGTTTCCCGTGATATCAAAATCGCCTGCGCGATTCCAGTAAAGTCGCTGACCTCAGGACAAAAAATCGTGCGAAGGGCGGGAAGTCACTCAAAATAGATCCATCACTTGCTGAAATGACGGGTTTTATTTTGCAAGTTTTGAGTATGCTGTAAGGGCATGAAAACCACCCCGCTTTACCAAGCCCATCTGGCCCTGGGGGCTAAGATGGTGCCTTTTGCTGGTTACGAGATGCCCATTCAGTACACCTCCATCACCTCCGAACACCTGGCGGTGCGCGGGCTGGCGGGTATGTTCGATGTGAGCCACATGGGTGAGTTCTGGATAAAGGGGCCGGGGGCGCTGGATTTTTTGCAGTACGTCACCCTGAACGATGCGGCCAAGCTTAAGGTGGGCCGGGCCCAGTACTCCATGCTGCCCAATGCACAGGGGGGCGTGGTGGACGATATTTATATTTATCGCACCGGCGAGGAAGAGTACCTGATGGTGGTGAACGCCGCCAATATCGAGAAGGACTGGGGGCATCTTCAGCGCCTGGCGGAAGGCTTCGAGGTGAGGCTCGAGGACGCCTCAGACGCTTTCGCCCTTATCGCTGTTCAAGGCCCCAATGCTGTGGCGATATTACAAAAACTAACCGATACCGACCTGGTCTCGCGCAAAAAGAACGACACCTTTATGGGGAAGCTGGCGGGCAAGTGGGCCCGTTTCGCTCGAACCGGCTATACCGGTGAGGACGGCTACGAGGTGTTCGTGGCCCCCGACGAAGCCACAGCGGTCTGGGAAGCCCTCCTGGCTGCCGATGTGACGCCCTGCGGCCTGGGTGCGCGCGACACCCTGCGCCTCGAGGCCGGCTTTCCCCTATACGGCCACGAACTTACCGATACCACCAACCCTCTGTGCACACCCTTTGGCTGGGTGGTCAAGAGCCAGAAAGAGTTTTTTGGTAAACAAGCCATGCTGGAAGCCGTTTGCGACCGCCGGCTGGTGGGGCTGCTGGTCGAGGGAGGGATTCCCCGCGAGGGCTACCGGGTGCTGGGAGGGGGCAAGGAGGTCGGCATCCTCACCTCGGGAACTCACTCCCCAGTGCTCAAAAAGGGTATCGGACTGGCCTATGTGCAGTCCGAATGGGCCGAGGTGGGCACATCGCTGGAGGTTGAGATTCGTGGCAGGGCCGTGCCGGCCGCTGTGGTCGAGACGCCTTTCGTGAAGCGCTAGATGGTGGGCCTTTTAGGCAATAAACTGACAGCCGAGGTGAGACGATGAACTATCCTACAGAGCTCAAATACACCAAGACGCACGAATGGGTTCGCCTCGAGGGCGACGTGGCCGTGGTGGGCATCACCGATTTCGCCCAGGATGCCCTGGGGGATGTGGTGTTTGTGGACTTGCCGCAGGTGGGTAAGGCCGTAGAGGCCGGGTCGGCGGTGGCGGTGGTGGAGTCGGTCAAGACCGCCTCCGACATCTACGCCCCGGTAGCCGGAGAGATTCTCGAGGTCAACAGCGCCCTTTCCGACAAACCCGAGCTTATCAACCAGTCGCCCTACGGCGAGGGCTGGCTGTTCAAAATGAAGATAAACCCGGCAGACCTGAACGGGCTCTTGTCGGCGGCGGAGTATCAGGCCGTGGCAGAAAGCCAGTAACCCCCTAGCTAAAACTGTACAAGTGTCACTTTTTGAGCTGTGCTGGTTTGGGCTATCATGGCTCTGGTACAAGTAGCGCGCTGCTGATGGGAGAGATGGGCCCGTCCCACGCCGAAGGAGCAACCACCCCGGAAACTCTCAGGCAAAAGGACCACAGCGGCACAATCTGGAGAGAGGCGAGAACCGCCCGCCGACGGGATAACACTCTCAGGCAAAAGGACAGATGGGGTCAGTGGAGGAGACCGCATGACCCCTGAACGCAAACCCCGTTCCACCGATTTCTCGCGCCGCCACATTGGCCCCACCCCTGCGGACATCGAGCAGATGCTGCAAGCCGTGGGGGTTTCCTCGCTGGAGGAACTCATCCAACAGACCGTGCCGGCCTCCATCCGCGAGGCCGAGCCGCTCGACATTGGCCCCGGCCTGAGCGAGACCGAGATGCTGGCGCGCATGCGGGTCATCGCCAGCAAGAACCAGGTGTTTACCTCGCTCATCGGGCAGGGCTACTACGGCACCATTCTGCCCCCGGTGATCCAGCGCAACCTGCTGGAAAACCCGGCCTGGTATACCGCCTACACCCCCTACCAGCCCGAGATTAGCCAGGGCCGCCTCGAGGCCTTGCTCAACTTCCAGACCATGGTGGCCGACCTCACCGGTCTGGACATCGCCAACGCCTCCCTCCTGGACGAGGCCACGGCGGCGGCCGAGGCCATGGCGGTGGCCCAGCGCAGTTGCAAAGCCCCGCGCACGGCCTTTTTTGTGGACAGGAACGTGCACCCCCAGACGCTGGCGGTTTTGCAGACCCGGGCCGAACCCCTGGGCTGGCAGCTGGTGGTGGGCGACCCCGAGACCGACCTGAACCCGGAGGGGCTGTTCGGGGCGATCTTCCAGTACCCCGACACCCTGGGCCAGATCCGCGACCTGCGCGGCCCCATCGAGCGGGTTAAGGCGGCTGGCGGGCTGGCAGTGGTGGCCGCTGACTTGCTGGCCCTGACCCTGCTCACCCCGCCCGGCGAGCTGGGGGCCGATATCGCGGTGGGCTCGGCCCAGCGCTTTGGGGTGCCCATGGGCTACGGCGGGCCCCACGCCGGTTATATGGCGGTCAGGGACGCCCTCAAGCGGGCCCTGCCGGGGCGGCTGGTGGGGGTTTCGATCGACTCGAGGGGCAACCGGGCCTACCGCCTGACCCTCCAGACCCGCGAGCAGCACATCCGCCGCGAAAAGGCCACCTCCAACATCTGCACGGCGCAGGTGCTGCTGGCGGTGATCGCCTCGATGTACGCGGTCTACCACGGGCCCGAAGGCCTGCGCGAGATTGCCCAGAGCGTGCACGACAAAACCGCGGTGCTGGCCGCGGGCCTGAAGCGCCTGGGTTTTGAGCGGGTCAATGCCCACTTCTTCGATACCCTGACCATCCGGGCCGAGGGCCGGGTAGAGGAAATTTTGGCCGAGGCCCGCCGCCGCCGCATCAACCTGCGCAAAGTGGACGAGGCCCACATTGGCATCGCCCTCGACGAGACCACCACCCCCGAGGTCATCGAGGCGGTCTGGCAGGCTTTTGGGGGCGACTTCAAGTACCAGGACTTTGTCCCCGAAAACCACCTACCGGCTGCTTTGCAGCGCACCAGCCCCTACCTGACCCATCCGGTCTTCAACCGCTACCACTCCGAAACCGAGCTGATGCGCTACATGCGCCGCCTGGCCGACCGCGACCTGGCGCTCGACCGCGCCATGATTCCCCTGGGCTCCTGCACCATGAAGCTCAACGCCGCGGCCGAGATGATGCCCATTAGCTGGCCCGAGTTCGCCAATTTGCACCCCTTTGCACCCGCCGAGCAGGCCCAGGGCTACCATGAGCTCTTCGAGACCCTGAGCCGCTGGCTGTGTGAAATCACCGGCTACGACGCGGTCTCGCTCCAGCCCAACTCCGGGGCCCAGGGCGAGTATGCCGGGCTGCTGGCTATCCGGGCCTACCACCGCTCGAGGGGTGAGGGGCACCGCAACGTCTGCTTGATTCCTTCCTCGGCCCACGGCACCAACCCGGCCTCGGCCCATATGGCCGGGATGGAAGTGGTGGTGGTGGCCTGCGACGCGCAGGGCTACGTGGATCTGAACGACCTCGAGGCCAAAGCCAAGCAGCACGCCGACAGACTGGCGGCGGTGATGGTCACCTATCCCTCCACCCACGGGGTATTTGAGGAGAAGATACGCGAGCTGTGCGAAATTGTGCACCGCTATGGGGGACAGGTCTACCTGGACGGAGCCAACCTCAACGCCCAGGTGGGGCTGGCCAAACCCGGCCACTACGGGGCCGATGTCTCGCACCTCAACCTGCACAAGACCTTTGCCATCCCCCATGGCGGCGGTGGGCCGGGGATGGGCCCCATCGCGGTCAAGGCTCACCTGGCCCCTTTCTTGCCGGGGCATCCCGTGCTCGACGGTGGGACGGCCCCGGTGGGGCCGGTGGCGGCGGCCCGCTACGGCTCCGCCTCGATTCTGCCCATATCGTTCGCCTACATCTGGATGATGGGCAGCGAGGGGCTCAAGCGGGCTACCGAGGTGGCCATCCTGAACGCCAACTACATTGCCAGCCGGCTCGAGCCCTACTTTCCGGTGCTTTATAAAAACGAAAAAGGCCGGGTGGCCCACGAGTGCATCCTCGACCCCCGGGCCTTCAAAACCCGCTGCGACATCACCGCAGAGGACATCGCCAAACGCCTGATTGACTACGGTTTCCACGCCCCCACCATGAGCTTCCCGGTGCCCGGAACCCTCATGGTGGAGCCGACCGAGTCGGAGTCGAAGTACGAGCTTGACCGCTTTATTGACGCTATGATTGCCATCCGCCAGGAAATCGCCCAGATCGAGCGCGGCGAACTCACCGCCGAGGAAAGCCCCCTGCGCCATGCCCCCCACACCGTGCTGGACATTGCTGACGAGCACTGGAACCGCAAGTACACCCGCGCTCAGGGCTGCTTCCCTGCCGGCCAGTCGGCCATGGATAAGTACTGGAGCCCAGTTAACCGGGTCGATAATGTCTATGGCGATCGCCACATCGTTTGTTCCTGTCCGCCGGTGGAAGAATACGCGTAGGGGTTGATACCGTTTCCGCTTGAATCTGAATCCTTCACCGCTATGCGTAGCCAAAGGCGAAGGATTCAAGGGATTCAAGCCGACCGAAGGGAGTAGAAAAGCATTTCGGCAGTATTGTTTTCAAAAGTGAACGATACTGCCGAAATGCGTATTGAGTGGCCCGCCAATCTCCAGCGCGAGGTTTTACCCCGGCTAAGGCAGGTTCGAACACTCGCAAATGAGCTGGTGTGATGCCGGAAAACGCGGTGCTAGAGAAAATCACCCAGAATGCGCTCCACCTGGTCGGTTTCGATTAGAAAGGCATCGTGACCGTGCGGGCTGTGAATTTCGCGGTAGATGCCGCCGCTCAGAGCGGCCATCTCACGGACTTCCTGGGCGGTATAGAGCACATCGGTATTGATGCCGACGAACAGGCTGGGGATATGCTTTAGCTGGCGCAGGGCTGCCTCGAGGCTCCCACGTCCGCGGCCCACATCGTGGGTATCCATAGCCTCTGAGAGGGTTAGGTAGGCGTTGGCATCGAAGCGTTTGGCGAATTTTTCGCCCTGGTACAGCACATAGCTCTCCCCTCGCTCCGGGTGCTGCTGCCAGCGCAGCCGGAAGGAATCGGGGGAGCGAAAAGAGAGCATGGCAATGGCCCGGCCGAGCTGAAGCCCCAAGGGCTGTTCGGTGTAATAGCCGCCTCGGTAGCCGGGGTCGGCCAGCACCGCCTCGCGCGAGAGTCGGTTGAAGGCCCGGGCCCAGGGGCTGTGCACCGGCGGCGCGGCCAGCACCACCATCTTGTTCACCCGTTCGGGGTACAGCAGGGCAAACTCCAGCGCCACCATGCCCCCCAGGCTGCCGCCCAGCAGGGTCACCTGTTCGATACCCAGAAAGTCCAGCAGCTTGGCCTGGGCTCGAGCCAGGTCGCGCACGGTGAGCTTGGGAAACTCCGGGCCATACGGGCGACCGGTCTCGGGGTTCTGTGAGAGCGGGCCGGTTGAGCCGTAGCAACTGCCGATGTGATTGGCGCAGATAACGAAATATTTATCGGTATCCAGCATCCGGCCCGGCCCGGCCAGCTCGTCCCACCAGCCATCGGGCCCGAAGGCCTGATCCAGTTTGGGCAGGCTGCGCAGGGTTTCCTGGGTATAGGTTCCGGCCAGATGTGCCGAGCCTGTCCAGGCGTGGAAGACCAGCACCGCGTTGCTGCGCTCAAAGTTAAGCTGGCCGTAGGTCTCGTAGCGCATGCGCAGCTCGGGCAGCACGCCGCCGTACTCGAGGCGGAACCCGCCTGCCACCAGGGCCTGGGCCGGTACCGGCGGCGGCACCCGGCCCCGGCTTTTGGGCGGCTTGATCAGCAGGGCTTCGTGGTCGCCCCAGGCTTCTTGAATAAGCAGATCAGTCATCTTATGCGCCCTCGGTACGCTGCAACGCGGGGTCAGACGCCCACCCTCGAGCGCAGGGCTTGTTTGAGATCAGCTTGGATGTCTTCGATGGCTTCCAGTCCCACGCTAATCCGCACCAGCTCGGGGTTGACCCCAGCGCGAACCTGCTCCTCCGGCGATAGCTGGGAATGGGTGGTGGAGGCGGGGTGAATTGCCAGGGTGCGGGTATCGCCCACATTGGCCAGGTGGGAGACCAGCTCGAGCCGGTTAATAAAGCTCTTGGCAGCCTCGTACCCACCCTTGAGACCGAAGGTAAGCACCGAGCCTGGCCTGCCCTTGAAGTACTTCTGGGCCTTGGCGTAGCTGGGGTGATCGTCTAGGCCGGGGTAGTTGACCCAGGCTACCTCGTCCTGCTCACGCAGCCAGTGGGCCAGGGCCAGGGTGTTCTGCACGTGCCGCTCGGAGCGCAGCGAGAGGGTCTCGAGGCCCAGGAGCAGCAAGAAAGCCTCGAAAGGCCCCAGGCACTGCCCCTGATCGCGCAGGCCGTCCACGCGGGCCTTGATGATGAAGGCCAGGTTGCCCAGGGCCTTGTGCAGCTCGAGGCCGTGGTAGCCGGGCTGGGGCTGGGTAATCAGGGGGTAGCGCCCGTTGTCCCAGTTGAAGTTGCCCCCGTCCACAATCAGACCGGCGATGGCCGCACCGTGCCCCCCGATCCACTTGGTGCCGGAGTGGGTTACCACGTTGGCCCCCCACTCGATGGGGCGGAAGAGATAGCCCCCGTGCCCAAAGGTGTTGTCCACAATCAGGGCGATGCCCTGCTCCTGGGCGGCCTGGGCGATGAGTTCGAAGTCGGGGATGTTGAGGGCTGGGTTACCCAGCGACTCCAGGTACCAGAAGCGGGTTTTATCGTCGGTCAGGCGGATAAAATCGTCCACGCTCTCCGCGCTGTCGGTAAAACGGCTTTCGATGCCGAGCCGGGGCAGCGTCACTTTGAACTGATTGATGCTGCCACCATAGAGGTTGGGGGTAGAAACAAAATTATCGCCGGCCTGAGCGATGTTTGTGATAGCCAGGAACTGCGCGGCATGGCCTGAGCTGGTAGCCAGGGCTGCCACCCCCCCCTCGAGGGCCGCGATGCGCTTCTCCAGCACATCGGTGGTGGGGTTCATGATGCGGGTGTAGATGTTGCCGAACTCCTGCAACCCAAAGAGCCGGGCAGCGTGGTCGGCATCCTTGAACTGATACGAGGTGGTGGCGTAGATGGGTACCTGACGGGCCCCGGTGGTGGGATCAGGGCTATAGCCGGCGTGCAGTTGCAGGGTTTCGAAACGGTGTTTTTGTGACATGCTGCTCTCCTACCGTCTGGTGGACAGGGGCCAGAGCCGTCTGTCCTAAAGGGTTTGTCCGCGTGGGATTTGGGGCGCTTTTGGTAGGAGTTTTGCTATAGCAAAACCCCCTACCAGACGTTCTTTTATGACTGGAAGGGGGTACGGCTTGTGCGTTCCCTTCTCTTATCTTTCCCAGCTGCCAGGCTATGCCTAGCCTCGAACATTGTGTGCCTACAAAGTTCGGCAGTTGGGCCGGAATTAGCACCGTGCAAAAAGCTTTCTGGTGATGATCAGAAACTTTTTGTGGGTTGCTGCGACTTCACAGGGCCGAATCCCTCCATCGCTCTGGATAAAAGAACTTTCTGATTTTGGCCGCGCCCCAGCGCGGATAGAAGTGAGTGTAGATAGACAACCGGTGTATGTCAAGCCCGAAGCCTGCGGGGCTTTGGGTAGGTTTGACACAAAGCGGACTGACCTCTAAAATACCGATTGCTGTCCTGCGGGATTCGCAGCAAGCGATTCCGAACGACTGATCCGAACTGGGGCATCGTCTAATGGCAGGACAACGGTCTTTGGAACCGTCGGTCGTGGTTCGAGTCCACGTGCCCCAGCCAGCAACAGGGCGCCAAAACCCGAGGGTGAATATCCCTCGGGTTTTGTCTTTTTTGGGTGATTCTGTGGTTTGTGGGTTCAGGTTTTGGCCCGCGGCGGCTCTCCACGTCCACTGCCCAGCCCTGCGGCTTGAGCAAGATGCTGGCTTGGAAAAGGCTTTGGTTTTACAAGCTGTGATATTTGGGGCTAGGGCCTGGCGTTCGGTTTGGTACTATTTGACCTATATGGCGGACGCAGTGCCAAGCAATAAAGTGTTGGTGGTTACCTCGAGCCAGACCTTACGCGCATTACTCGAGCTGGTTATAGAGGAGCACGGTATTGAAGTTCAATTCCACGAGACAGCTAAAGAGGGCCTGGATTACCTGAAAGCGCACACCCCCCGTGCAATTGTGCTGGACGATGCAATAGAAATAGATCCTTTCTCAATCGCTTCCAGGCTCAAAATGAGCCGCCGACTGAGGGAAGTGCCGGTCGTGCTCCTTACCACTGATGGAGACGAGCGAACCAAGCTAACGGCCGAGTTCGCTAGAGTCGATCACGTGATTTCTAAACCGGTAGACCGTAAGGCATTTTCTAACATCCTTCGCCACCTGCCACAACAGCAACCCAGCGCATAGGAGTGAGAAATACCTCAGCTGATCCACAACTGTAACCCGGTGTGAATGTAGCTTTTTTACCCTGCGCAGAATACGGCATCGCCTGCTGCTGTTTTGGGGTCAAGCTGTGAGCAGAATCGGACAATTTGTGGCTTTTTGCCAAAACTGCTCTTACAAACCCTCTAATCTACTGCTGCTAAACTGAAGCACGTGCATAGATTGATCCGAGTTTTGCGGGTGGTCATATTTGCAGGGATTCTGGGGGTTCTTGGGGCTGGGGGATATGTATCCTGGTTGCTGCTGCGCGACCTGCCCAGCCTCGAGACCCTCGAGGATCTGCGTTTTACAGCAACCTCAACATTTTTTACCCGCGATGGCATACCCATCGCCGACCTGGCCTCGGTAGAGAATGGACGCGCTATTGCCCGGCAGCTGGTACGGTTATCCGAAGTATCGCCAGCTGCAGCCGTAGCGGTAGTGGTTTCGGAGGATCAGCGTTTTTTTAGGCACTACGGTATAGATTTTATCCGCCTGCTGGGTGGCCTGTACTACACCTTCCGTGGCGACCTGCAGGGGGGCTCCACCATCACTACCCAAGTGGTTAAAAACACCCTGCTCAAGGATCTGGCCTTTGAGCGCAGGGGTATAAGCGGCCTCGAGCGTAAGCTCAAGGAGTTTCCACTGGCCATCCAGGTCGAGCGGCGCTACTCCAAAGAAGAAATTTTGGAAATGTATTTGAACGTGGTGCCTTGGGGGGGGAACGCACAGGGAATATGGGCGGCTGCCCAGGCCTATTTTGGCAAGGAACCTTCCGAACTCAACCTGGCCGAGGGAGCTTATCTGGCCGTTCTGATACCTGCGCCCAACACCCGCTACCTGGACTTTAGCGCAGCCCGGCGCCGCATGAAGGTTCTGCTCAGCAATATGGTTTCGGAGGGGTGGGTTAGCCAGGCCGAAGCGGATGCGGCTTGGCGCTACAATTTAGTGCCCAAGGGCTGGGAAGTGGTCTACGACGAGAACGGTAACCTAAAATCGGCCAAGCTTGTTGACCCCAGTGTTCGCATCGTACCTGAGCGAAATGTACGCCTGGCCCCTTACTTTGTGTACGAGGTACAGCGCTACTTGAAAGAAAAACTTGGCGCAGACAAGCTCCGCGATCAGGGGGGCTTGCGTATCATTACTACCCTCGACCTCAGAATGCAATCCGCTGCCGAAAAGGCCGTTACGGGTCGTCGCCTGCCCGACCAGGCGCAGCTGGCCTTGGTGGGCCTCGAGCCCAATTCGGGCGAAGTGCTGGCTATGGTGGGGGCACGCCCTGGCACCGAAGGTGAATTTAATCGGGCTACCCAGGCCTGGCGTAGCCCCGGCTCGGCCATCAAGCCATTTACCTATGGTGTGGCCCTGGAGGCTGGCTGGACGCAGGCCACTACCGTGCGGGACTCGCCGGTGGAGTACCCCACACCCAGGGGCGTATGGCGACCCAAAAACTTCGATGGAACCTACCTCGATCGCCCGGTCAGCATCCGCTATGCCCTGGATCGATCTTTGAACCTGCCGGCCATTCGTACGGCAGAGGCCATCGGGGTTCAGCGACTGGGCGATAAACTCCGGGCTGCTGGCTTTCGCCTGACCAACAATATGGCCGTGCTGGCTAACGCGATTGGTGGAGGGGCTGATATTACACCCATGGGCCTAGCAGCGGCTTACGCCAGCTTTGTCAATGGCGGCTACCGAGTCGAACCACAGCTTGTGCTTCGTGTAGAGGATAGCAATGGTCGCATAATCTTTCAGCCTGAACCCAAAAAAGTTTTGCTCTGGACGCCACAGGTCGCCTACCAGATATGGGACATGCTTAAAGGCTACGTTTACGATGTGCCCCCTGGGTTTCGCTCGAGCCTGGCAGCAGGGGCCCGAATTCCTGGTCGCATTGTCGGCGGAAAAACGGGAACCAGCGACGAGGCCATTGACCTGTGGTTTGCAGGAGCGACACGAGGCCTGGTAGCCACCCTGTGGATCGGCCGGGACGACCACAAACCCCAGCGTATGGGCGGCGTAGAACCGAGCAGTTCGATGGTAAACCCCCCGATCTGGCGCGACTTCGTAGAACAGGCACTGCGTGGCCGCCCGACGGGTGATTTTCCGCAGCCCTCGGGACTGGTCTTGGCCAACTTCGACTTGCTTACCGGCAACATAAGCTCTAGTGGTGTAGCAGCGCTGTTTCCTGCCCGCCAGCTACAGCGTATCCAGGCTTCCAATACCCAGCCTGCCGTGCTGGATGCCCCACCACAACCCACCTACATCACGCGTCCGGGCCCGGCAGTGGCCTCGGGCAAGGCCTACCTTACCATCGCGGTAGACCGTGTGACCAACTGCTTGGCTGCCCCAGACACCCCTACCGAACGGGTGGTATGGCTGCAAGTTTCGGAGGGTGGGATTGGCGAGTACCAATGTAACTGAGGGTGATTGGCACAAAGATCACCCCAGCCTGAAAAGCACCCTTGCGAAGCCGGCAATGATGTCACCCACAGGGCTCACTCCTCAAAAATCGTATGCCGTGCTACACTGCCTTCTAGCAGCTTTCTTAGGGTGCGTATTGTGCCTTTGCGTGTAGATGTGTTACACTAACGTTTGTGTTTTGTGGCCTGCACCCCAGGTGTGCCCCACAAAAAGCGTAAGAGCCAGCCGCCGCAGGGATTTTTTTCGCCTGCGGAAGAACCCTGTTAGCTTACGAAAACCCCCTAACGACCCCAAGCATGTCGTAGCTGCACCGACTGGGTGCAGACAAGAGCCCACGGGTTATGAGGTGTTTTGATGAAGATAGAGCGGTTCGGCAAGATTAAAGAAGTTATTCCCCTTCCACCCCTCACCGAGATCCAGGTCGACTCTTTTGCCAAAGCCTTACAGGCCAATGTTCCCCCTTCCAAAAGGGAGAACATTGGGCTGCAAGCGGCCTTTAAAGAAACCTTCCCAATTGAAGAAGGGGAGAAGGGGCGAGGGTTGGTGCTGGATTTCCTCGAGTACCGTCTGGGTGAACCACCCTTCGGTCAGGATGAGTGCCGTGAAAAAGACCTGACCTACCAGGCCCCCCTTTACGCCAAACTGCTGTTGGTGCACAAGGACACAGGCCTTCTCAAAGAAGACGAGGTTTTTCTGGGTGATCTGCCCCTCATGACCGAAGACGGCTCATTTATCGTCAACGGTGCAGACCGGGTGATCGTTTCGCAG
This sequence comes from Meiothermus sp., assembly GCF_026004075.1. Taxonomy (NCBI): domain Bacteria; kingdom Thermotogati; phylum Deinococcota; class Deinococci; order Thermales; family Thermaceae; genus Meiothermus; species Meiothermus sp. Next base: position 1,204,501 of record NZ_BPIK01000001.1, read on the forward strand.
ATTCACCGTTCGCCGGGGGTGTATTTCACCGCCGACCAGGCCCGTCCCGGCAAGTATGTGGCCTCGGTTATTCCCCTGCCCAAGCGCGGCCCCTGGATTGACCTCGAGTTCGAGCAGTCCGGTGTGGTAGTGATGAAGGTCAATAAGAAGAAATTCCCCCTGGCCCTTTTGCTAAGGGTGCTTGGGTTCACGGCCGAAACCCTGAGCAAGGAGCTGGAAGGTTACCCCGATCTGCTGCCAGGCTTGCTGGAAGCCCAGTTTCGGGGTACCAAGGCCCTCGAGATGGGCATAGACGAAGCCCTCTTGAAGCTCTTTACCGAACTGCGCCCGGGTGACCCGCCCAAGCGCGACAAAGCCATCACCTACCTGCACTCGCTGTTGTCCGACCCCCGCCGCTACGATCTGGGAGAAGCCGGAAGGTACAAAGCTCAGCAGAAACTGGGCATTCAGCTATCCGGCCGCATGCTGATCAGGTTCGAAAATGGCGAGTTCAAAGACGAAGCCCTGCTGCCGGTACTCAAATACCTATTTGCCCTGCAAAGCGGTGAAACTGGCTACGAGGCCGACGACATCGACCACTTGGGTAACCGCCGCATTCGCACCGTAGGCGAGCTGCTGGCCGACCAGTTCCGGGTGGGGCTTTCGCGCCTGGCTCGAGGGGTGCGCGAGCGTATGCTCCTGGGGACACCCGAATCGGCCACCCCGGCCAAGCTGGTCAACAACCGCCCGCTGGTGGCGGCCATCCGCGAGTTCTTTGGTCGTAGCCAGCTCAGCCAGTTCAAAGACCAGACCAACCCACTCTCCGAATTGCGTCATAAGCGCCGCATCTCCGCCCTGGGGCCGGGCGGCCTGACCCGCGAGCGGGCAGGCTTCGACGTGCGCGACGTCCACCGTACCCATTACGGCCGCATTTGCCCTATCGAAACCCCCGAAGGCGCCAACATCGGTCTGATTTCTTCGCTGGCCTCGTTTGGCCGCATCAACGACCTGGGCTTCATCCTCACGCCTTACCGCAAGGTGGTCAACGGGCGGGTCACCGATCAGGTTGATTTCATGACCGCCACCGAAGAAGACCGCTACGCCATTGCCCAGGCCAACACGCCGCTCAAGCCCGACGGCCACTTCGATACCCAGCAGGTGGTGGTGCGCAAGAAGGGTGAACCGATTGTCATGCGCCCTGAAGAAGTGGAATACATGGACGTTTCACCCAAGCAGATTTTTTCGGTGAACACCAACCTGATTCCCTTCCTCGAGCACGACGACGCCAACCGCGCCCTGATGGGTTCCAACATGCAGGCCCAGGCGGTGCCGCTGCTGCGCGCCCAGAGCCCGGTGGTCATGACTGGAGTGGAAGAACGTGTGGTGCGCGACTCCCTTACTTCGTTGTACTCCCACGTAGATGGGGTGGTGGAGTACGTAGACGGCTCCAAAATCCTGGTCAGGGGCGAAGATAAAGGCCTGTACGAATTCAACCTGCGCCGCTTCACTCGCTCCAACCAAGGAACTGCCCTTGACCAGCGTCCCCGTGTTTCCAAAGGCCAAAAAGTACGCAAGGGCGATCTGCTGGCCGATGGCCCGGCCTCTGAAGAGGGCTATCTGGCCCTGGGGCAGAACATCCTGCTGGCCATCATGCCCTTCGACGGCTACAACTACGAAGACGCAATTGTAATCTCCGAAGACCTTCTGCGCCGCGACTTCTACACCTCGGTGCACATCGAGCGCTACGAGATCGAGGCCCGCGACACCAAGCTGGGCCCCGAGCGCGTAACCCGCGATATCCCCAACCTATCCGAGGCCGCCCTGCGCGACCTTGACGAGGACGGCGTGGTGCGAATTGGGGCCGAGGTTAAGGCCGGGGATATCCTGGTGGGCCGTACCAGCTTCAAGGGCGAGACCGAGCCCACCCCCGAAGAGCGGCTTTTGCGCAGTATCTTTGGTGAGAAGGCCCGTGATGTGAAGGATACCTCCCTGCGGGTGCCGCCCGGCGAAGGGGGCATCGTGGTGCGCACCCTGCGCCTGCGCCGCGGCGACCCCGGTGTGGAACTCAAGCCTGGCGTGCGTGAAGTGGTGCGGGTGTATGTGGCCCAGAAGCGCAAGTTGCAGGTGGGCGACAAGCTGGCCAACCGCCACGGTAACAAGGGCGTGGTCTCCAAAATCTTGCCACCCGAGGACATGCCGCACATGCCCGATGGTACGCCGGTGGATATCGTGCTCAACCCGCTGGGTGTGCCCAGCCGTATGAACCTGGGCCAGATTCTGGAAACCCACCTGGGCCTGGCAGGCTACGAGTTAGGCATCAAGTTTGTAACGCCGGTTTTTGATGGTATTACGGAGGACGAGATCAAGCAGTTGCTGGGCAAAGCCTTCGATAAGAAGTGGGAGGCTCGCACCAAAGCCGGTTTTGGCCTGGATAACCGCGAGCGGGAGGTGCTGGCCCGGGCGGCGAAGCTGGGGTTGGTGAGCGCAGACGCCAGTGAGGTGGAGCAGCTCCGCGAGGTGTTCCAGCAGGGCAAGAGCGTGCTTTACGACGGCCGCACCGGCGAGCCCATCGAGGCCCCAATTGTGGTGGGCGTGATGTACATCATGAAGCTTTACCACATGGTGGAAGATAAGATGCACGCCCGTTCCACTGGCCCCTACTCCCTCATCACCCAGCAGCCCCTGGGCGGTAAGGCACAGTTTGGTGGACAGCGCTTCGGGGAGATGGAAGTTTGGGCGCTCGAGGCCTATGGGGCGGCCCACACGTTGCAGGAGATCTTAACCATCAAGTCCGACGATATCGAAGGACGTAATGCGGCTTACGAAGCGGTGGTGAAGGGCGAGGATGTGCCCGAGGCCAGTGTGCCGGAAAGCTTCAGGGTGTTGGTGAAGGAGTTGCAGTCGCTGGGCCTGGATGTGGAGACCTACGACGAAAATTCCCGCAACCTGGACATCTTTGAAGGGTTGGCCAGCAGGCGTTAATTGTGGATTGAATTCCTGGTGCGAGACAGTAAGCACAAAAGGAATGGCGCCATTTCTTCAAACTGGCAGTGCACGGAGTGAGCGATGATCAAACGAGAAGTTCGCAAAGTAAGAATCGGCCTGGCTTCTCCGGATAAGATTCGGAGCTGGAGCTATGGCGAGGTTGAAAAACCCGAGACCATCAACTACCGCACCCTGAAACCCGAACGCGATGGGCTGTTCGACGAGCGCATCTTCGGGCCGCAAAAAGACTATGAGTGCGCCTGCGGTAAGTACAAGCGCCAGCGCTTCGAGGGCAAAGTGTGCGAGCGCTGTGGGGTGGAGGTAACCAAGAGCATCGTTCGGCGCTACCGTATGGGGCACGTGGAACTCGCGACTCCGGTGGCCCACATCTGGTACGTCAAGGATGTGCCCAGCAAGATTGGCACCCTGCTCGACCTATCGGCCCAGGAGCTGGAGCAGGTTCTGTACTTTGCCAAGTACATCACCATCGACCCCAAGGGGGCCATGCTGAACGGCGTGCCGGTGCAGAAGCGCCAGCTCCTCACCGACGACGAGTACCGCGAGCTGCGCTTTGGCCGGCAGGAAACCTACACCATCCCGGCCGGTGTCGAAACCTTCGTCAAGGACGGGGACGAAGTAAAAAAAGGCCAGGAACTGGCCCCCGGCGTGGTGAGCAAGATGGACGGGCTGGTGCTCTTTCGTTTCCCCCGTCGCATTCGGGTGGAGTATGCCTTCAAAGAGCGGGCCAGCCTGACCCTGCCCAGGGCGGCCTGGATTGAACAGGAGACCTACAAGCCGGGCGAGCCTTTGGCCGAGCTCGAGGCTTCCTACCAGATCACCAGCGAAGATGCTGGGGTGGTGGATCTGGAAGAGCTGAGTGACGGTGCTCTGGTCAAAATCCTCGACCCGGACACCGCCGCGCTCGTTGCGATTTACCTGATTCCGGCCGGTATGCACCTCAAAGTGGGGCAGGGCGAGCTGGTCGGGAACGGCGACGTGCTGGCCCAGGGCAAAGGACAGCTTCGGATGCCCAAAGGCCTGAAGGTCGAAAAGATGGTGGCCGAAACCTCCAAAAAAGAGGTACAGCTCAGCTTTACCCTCGAGCGCACCCGTGTGGCTGACTACCCCCTCCAGCCCCATATGCACGTCCTGGTTGGTGAGGGCACCCAGGTGCGCAAAGGCGACAAGCTGGTCGGGGCCATCGAGCCGGAGGAAGAGGTCTACGCCGAGGCCGACGGGGTGGTGCACCTGCACGAGCCGGCCTCCATCGTGGTGATGAAGGCCAAGCTCTACCCCTTCGAAGACGACGTGGACGTGACCAACGGCGACCGGGTCTCACCCGGCGATGCCCTGGCCGATGGCGGCAAGGTCACCTCGGAGATCTACGGCCGGGTGGAGGTGGACTTCATCCGCATGGCAGTACGGGTGATCGAGTCCTACGACATCGACGCCAAGATGGGGGCCCAGGCCATCCAGGAGCTGCTCAAGGAGATTGACCTGGGTGTGCTCGAGGCCGAACTGGTCGAGGAGATGAAGCACCCCAGCCGGGCCAAGCGGGCCAAGGCCCGTAAGCGCCTGGAAGTGGTGCGGGCCTTCCGCGACTCGGGCAACCGCCCCGAGTGGATGATCCTCGAGGCCGTGCCGGTGCTGCCCCCCGACCTGCGCCCGATGGTGCAGGTAGACGGCGGGCGCTTTGCGACCTCCGACCTCAACGACCTCTACCGCCGCCTGATCAACCGCAACAACCGTCTGCGCAAGCTCCTGTCACAGGGTGCGCCCGAGATGATCATCCGCAACGAGAAGCGGATGCTCCAGGAAGCCGTGGACGCCCTGCTGGACAACGGACGCCGGGGCACGCCGGTTACCAACCCCGGCTCTGACCGGGCTCTGCGCTCCCTTACCGACATCCTCTCGGGCAAGCAGGGCCGCTTCCGTCAGAACCTGCTGGGCAAGCGCGTGGACTACTCGGGCCGCTCGGTGATTGTGGTGGGGCCGCAGCTCAAACTGCACCAGTGCGGTTTGCCCAAGCGCATGGCCCTGGAACTCTTCAAGCCCTTTTTGCTCAAGAAAATGGAGGAGAAGGGCATCGCCAACAACGTCAAAAGCGCCCGCAAGATGCTCGAGCGTTCCCGCGACATCAAAGACGAGGTCTGGGACGCCCTGGAAGAGGTCATCCACGGCAAGGTGGTGCTCCTGAACCGCGCTCCCACCCTGCACCGCCTGGGCATTCAGGCCTTCCAGCCGGTCTTGGTGGAGGGGCAGAGCATCCAGCTTCACCCGCTGGTCTGCGAGGCCTTCAACGCCGACTTCGACGGCGACCAGATGGCCGTGCACGTGCCGCTATCCAGCTACGCCCAGGCCGAGGCCCGCATCCAGATGCTCTCCTCGCACAACATCCTCTCGCCGGCCTCGGGTGAGCCGGTGGCCAAGCCGGCCCGCGATATCATCCTGGGCCTTTACTACATCACCCAGCTCCGCCGCGAGAAGAAAGGCCAGGGTCTGGAGTTTGCCAGCATCGAAGAAGCCCTCCAAGCCTACGAGCAGGGCCGGGTGGCCCTCAACGCTAAAATCAAGGTAGCGGGCAAGGAAACTAGCGTGGGCCGCCTGAAGTACGTCTTCAGCAGCGTGGACGAGGCCCTGCTGGCCGTGCAGAGCGGGGTGGTGGATCACCAGGATGTGGTCACGGTGCGCCTAGGCGACAAGCTGCTGGAAACCTCGCCGGGCCGGATGCTGTTCCTGCGGATTGTGAGCGAGGCCATCGAAGACCCCGAGAAGGCCCAGGAACTGGTGAACCTCGAGGTAGCCCAGGAGAAGAACTCCCTCAAAGACCTGGTCTACAAGAGCTTCCTGCTGCTGGGCATCGAGAAAACCGCCAAGCTCCTGGACGCCCTCAAGTACTATGGCTTCGTGCTCTCCACCACCTCGGGCATTACCATCGGTATCGATGACGCGGTGATCCCGGCGGAGAAGAAGCAGTACCTGCAGGAGGCCGACGCCAAGCTGGCTCAGATCGAGCAGGCTTTCGAGATGGGCCTGATGACCGAAGAGGAGCGCTTCCAGCAGATTTTGCAGCTCTGGAGCCAGACCACCGAGAAGGTCACCAGCGCGGTGTTCAAAAACTTCGAGGAAAACTATCCCTTCAACCCGCTCTACGTGATGAGCCAGTCGGGGGCCCGTGGGAACCCCCAGCAGATCCGCCAGATCTCCGGGATGCGCGGCCTGATGGCCAAGCCCTCGGGTGAGACCTACCCGGTGCCGGTAAAGGCCTCCTTCCGCGAGGGCCTCACGGTGCTGGAGTACTTCATCTCCACCCACGGGGCCCGTAAGGGTGGGGCCGATACCGCGCTGCGTACCGCCGACTCGGGCTACCTGACCCGCAAGCTGCACGATGTGGCCCACGAGGTGATCGTGCGGGAGGCCGACTGCGGTACACCCGACTATATCTCGGTGCCCCTCTTGCAGTTCGACGAGGCTTTCCGCAACAAGCGCCTGCGCAAGAAGGGCGACATTGAGTCGGGGCTGTATGGTCGCACGCTGGCTAGAGAGCTCGAGGTCAGGGGCCGGGTCTTCCCGGAAGGGCACCAACTGAGCCTCGAGGACGTCAATTTCATCGTCAAGGCTGCCGAAGAGCGCCTGATTGAGGAAGTGCCGGTGCGCTCGCCCCTTACCTGCCGCACCCGCTACGGAGTCTGCCAGCAGTGCTACGGCTGGGATCTGTCGGCGGCCAAGCTGGTCTCGATTGGCGAAAGCGTGGGGGTGGTGGCCGCCGAGTCCATCGGCGAGCCCGGCACCCAGCTCACCATGCGTACCTTCCACACCGGCGGTGTAGCCACCGGCACCGACATCACCCAGGGTCTGCCCCGCGTGATCGAGCTGTTCGAGGCCCGTCGCCCCAAGGTGAAGGCGGTAATTGCCGAAATTGACGGAACAGTACACATCGAGGAGCTCGAGGACAAGGTGGTCATCTACGTCTCGAGCGAGGGCTTCTCCAAGGAGTACAAAGTGTCCAAGGAGACCCGCATTACCGTCAAGGAGGGCGAAACGGTGGAGGCCGGCCAGCCCCTGACCCGCGGTGCGATTGACCCCCACCAGCTTCTGGAGGCCAAAGGCCCCGAGGCGGTGGAACGCTACCTGACCGACGAAATCCAGCGCGTCTACCGCGCCCAGGGCGTGAAGCTGCACGACAAGCACATCGAGGTCATTGTGCGGCAGATGCTCAAGTACGTCGAAATTACCGACCCGGGCGATAGCCGTTACCTGGAAGGCCAGGTCATCGAGAAGTGGGATGTGGAATCGACCAACGAGGCCCTGATGGCCGAAGGCAAGACCCCGGCCAGCTGGAAGCCCATGCTGATGGGGGTGACCAAGAGCGCCCTCTCAACCAAGAGCTGGCTCTCGGCGGCCAGCTTCCAGCACACCACCCACGTGCTCACCGAGGCCGCCATTGCCGGCAAGCTCGACGAGCTAATTGGCCTGAAAGAGAACGTGATCCTGGGCAAGCTGATTCCCGCCGGTACCGGCTCCGACTTTGTGCGCGACACCCAGGTGGTTGACCAGAAGACCCTCAAGCGCCTCGAGGAGGCCCGCCGCGAGGCCGAGCAGGCACCGGCTGGAACCCGCCGCCCCGGTGTGCGCCCCGAGCAACCTGCGCGCGAACTGTAAAACCCTGCTATGGGCTGTAGGCTGTTGGCGCTGGCTAGCGGCCTACAGCGCTGGTTTGGTGGAGAATGAAAGCCAAACTTTACCTAACTTTTCAGCAGGTGGGAGCTGATTTATTTGCAGCAGGGCTGGCCTCGGCCACCTCGGGCAACTATTCCGTTCGTGTGGGGGAGGGCCTCTGGATAACCCGCTCGGGTGCTCAGAAGGCCCACCTAACTCCGGAAGATATCATGCTCTTGCCCCTCGAGTCTGACCCCGAAAAAGACCGGGGCGCGTCGGTGGAGCGGGTGATCCACCGTGCCATCTATCATCAAACCGATGCCACCGCCGTGGTGCACGCCCATCCGCGCCACGCCATTGCCCTGTCGTTTCACCTCGATGCCATCGAACCGATTGACCTCGAGGGGCGCTATTACTTCGAGCGAATCCCGGTGGTAGCCCCTAAAACACTTTCAGGAACCCAGGAAGCAGCCGAGGCAGTAGCAGAGGCTCTTGAGCAGCACTCTGCTTGCGTGGTTCGCGGCCACGGGGCCTTTGTTAAAAGTAGCCTGGAGGCTCCGGAGCAGGCCCTACTGCAAGCTTACTCGTTGATGACGAGCCTCGAGGAAGCCTGTGAAGTGCTTTTTCTCGAGCGTCTGTGGTGGGGAGGTCGTAGTAGGGCTTCCTCGAAGTGAGCGTCTCGAGGAAACCTGCGAGGTGCTGTTTCTCGAGCACCTATGGCGGGGAGGGCAAAGCGGGGCTTCATCGAAGTAAGAGGAAGCTACAGAAGGGTTCCGGTGCGGCTTAGGGGTAGACTGGGCCTTGATGAAGGTGCTTTTCGTAGAAGGTAAGAACCCGGAACCCCTGCACCAGCTCGCCCGGCAACATCCCTATCCCTACCGTCTGCTTCACCGGCCTGAACAGGGGCTTTACCTGCTCGAGGTCTGGGCGTATGGCCCCGAGCTGGAGACAGCGGCGATGGCGCTCGAGGGTTTTCATAGCTGGAGCTTTGAACTGCTCGAAGAAGGGCTTTGCCGCCCCTGAAGGAACCTTATGCGTGAAGAAATTGACCTGATTGCAGTGGACGATGGTGTAGAAGTTTATGTAGAGGACACCGGCCCGCTCGAAGCCCCGGCGATTGTGGTGCTGCACGGCGGGCCGGGGAGTAGCAGCTATATCTTGCGGGAGGGTCTGGAGGAGTACCTCGAGGGCTTTCGCGTAATTTACCTAGATCAGCGTGGGGGTGGGCGCAGCCCGGCCCTGCCCGAGATACCAGGTCTTTTTACCATTGATGCTCTGGTAAGCGACCTTTTCCACCTGCGCGACCACCTGGGCCTCAGTTCCTGGACGCTGTTGGCGCACGGCTTCGGAGGCGTGCTGGCGCTAGATTATGCGCGCCGCTCGCCCGATACCACCGAGCGTCTGGTGCTCATCAACCCCTGGACCAACTTCCCCTGGCTGGCCCGGCAGCTTTACCGGGCCTCGCTGGCGCTGCGGGGCATGGATGAAAATGCCGATATACCGCTGCCCGAAGACGGCACCCGGCTATTGCAGGAGGCCTTTGCATCCGTAGACCCCAAAGCAGCCTTCGACCAACTGCTGTTTCCCAGCCAGCACAGCCGAATGGAGTACGAGTGGCTGGCCGAGGGTTCAACTGTCGTGGGTGCCGATACGCCGGGGCGGATGTTTGTGCTCAACGGCCTCTGGCGGCTGGATTACACCCCTTACGTGCTCGAGGTTCGCTCGGACACTACGGTGCTGGTTGGTACCCTGGATGCCAGCAGCTACCCGGAAGCCCAGACCGTCGCCGATCTGGTGGGGGGCCGACTCGAGCTCATCGAGGGGGCGGGCCATTATCCCTGGATAGATCAACCCTACGCCTTCGAGGAGGCACTGCAAAACGCCTTGCCAGACCTACTTTGAGGCTAGACTTTCGCTACGGCCAGCTCGCCATCGCTGCATTTCAGCAAAGACAGCTAACAAATTGCCCAAGAAGCTGTAGCCCCGTCTTAGGTTAAGTTCAATACACAACCTCCCAAGGTTTGGCCGTAGCCTGAACCTCGGGAGGAAGACCATGAAAAAGTGGATGATGATTGTTGGCTTGTTGTTTGTTGGTGTGGTGGTGGCTCAGGTATCCAGCCTTGCTGAGAATATCCGCGCCTACGCAAGCTGGACTCGAGTAAATGTTAACAAGATCAACTCTGCTGGAGCACACCCCTTGGGTAAGGATGTGTATGTCAACCTGACCCCCGACAAGCTGCTGGGCACAAACGGCAATTACAAACTACCCTTTGCCCAGGGGACGATTTTTGTCAAGGAGCGCGTAGATCCCCAGACCCTGCAGGTAACCAATATCTGGGTGATGCAAAAACGCAGCGACAGGGCGGGCGACTGGGCCTGGGCCGCCTACGAGCGTAAGGACAACACATTCCAGGGCGGCGCACTGGCCGACCCAGCGATGTGCGTGGGTTGCCACCAGCAGGCTAATTCAACCGACCAAGTTTTTACCCAGTGGGGCCGGCGGTAACTAAGCCAACTCACCGAAGCCCTCGAGCCAGCGCTCGAGGGCTTGCAAGTTAACCCGATACCGGCCCCTTGTGCCCTCCACCAGCCCCAGGTTACGCAACTCACCCAGTGTGTTGGTAACGGTAACCCGGGTGGTTCCGCACATGGCGGCCAGATCTTCCTGCCTGAGTTCCATGGGTAATTCGCGCCAAGGGGAAAAGTCGGGCACGCTAAAGCGCTGGGCCAGCCAGGCGAATGCACGACCCAGACGATAGGCCGCTGGTGCGGCGGAAGCCTCGAGCTGACCTTCGAGCTGGCTTACCCTTTCAGCCAGTACCTGGGCCAAGCGCAGCGGAACATTGGGTAGCTCTTTAGACACCTGTATAAGCTGGCTTTTCTCGACCGGGCAAATTATCACCCGACTGAGGCAGATGGCCGTAGTGGTATGCGTAGCGTCCGGGGATAGGAAATTGATGCCCAGTAGGTCGCCGCCCCCAGCCACATACACGATGCGCTCCTGGCTTCCGCTGCCCAGCTTCAGTAGCTTGACCTGGCCCTCGATTAAAATAAACAGGCTTAAGCAAGGGTCGCCTTGGTGGAAAAGCACCTCCCCTGGCTCGAATGCTCGAGGTGGGCAGAACTGCCCTAGCATCTGGCGCTCGTGCTCGCTTAGCTGCTCCAGAAAACTGGGTTGGCGTATATAAGCCATGATGCGCAATTATACCTGTATACCTGCGCTCTTCTGGCGCTTTGGTAATACGCTTTGCACCACGCAACCGACCGAGCCTATATGTGAAGCGCTTTGTCCCAGGTGGCCAACGCAGCTTCCTTGAGCACTTCGGCCAGGGTGGGGTGGGCGTGGGAGGCGCGGGCCAGATCCTCCGAAGAGGCATGGAAGGCCATGGCAACGGCTGCCTCGGCTATCAGGTCGCCCGCTCGAGGCCCGATGATGTGAACCCCCAGGATGCGGTCGGTCTCGGCGTGGGCCAGAATTTTTGCGAAGCCGTCGGTGTCGTTCATGGCTCGAGCCCGTCCGTTGGCCGAGAACGGGAAGGAGCCTTTTTTGTAGGGAATGCCCGCCGCCTTGAGTTCCTCTTCGGTCTTGCCTACTGAGGCAATTTCGGGATGGGTATATACCACGTTGGGTATGGAGCTGTAGTCGACATGCCCATAGCCCGTCACCATATACTCCACCGCGGCGTAACCTTCCTCCTCGGCTTTGTGGGCCAGCATGGGGCCAGCGATCACGTCGCCAATGGCAAAGATATTTGGCACCGCAGTCTGGTAATGGGCGTTGACGGGAATCCGGCCCCGCTCGTCGGTGCGGAGGCCCACGTTTTCCAGGCCCAGCCCATCGGTGTTGGGGATGCGCCCGGTAGCCAGCAGAACCCGGTCGGCCACAAGAGGTTCGCCACCTTCGTACTCCACAACGCCTTTCCCATCTTTGGCGTAAGCCGCAGTCACCCGCACCCCGGTGCGGATGTCCAGGCCCTGTTTTTTGAAAATCTTTTCGGCGGCTCTGGCGACCTCGCTGTCCATGCCCCCCAGGATGTGGGGGAGGTACTCCAGCACTGTTACCTTGGCCCCCAGACGGTTCCATACCGAGCCGAGCTCGAGGCCGATCACCCCACCCCCGATCACCACTAGGCGCTCGGGCACGCTGGGGTAGGCGATGGCCTGATCCGAGGTACCCACGATCTCGTAGTCGAGCCGAACCCCTTTGAGGGGGGCCACCTTGGAGCCCGTCGCAATCAGGATGCGCTCGGTCTCGAGCTCCTGCACCCCTTCGGGGCCTTCGACCCGCACCTTATTGGGGGTGAGAATCGTGCCGTGGCCCAGGTAGCGCGTCACCTTGTTTTTCTTGAACAGGTACTCCACGCCCCCGGTGTTGGCTTTGACCACCTTGTCCTTGTGGGCCATCAGAGCCGCCAGATCCAGCTCGACCTGGCCGATTTTGGCTCCGATGATCTGGTTATGCTGGGCGGCGTGGATTTTTTCGCTCGCGTCCAGAAGGGCTTTGGAGGGTATGCAGCCCACCCGCAGGCAGGTGCCACCCAGGGCTTGCTCTTTTTCCACGCAGGCCACATCCAGACCGAGCTGGGCCGCCTTGATGGCCGCCACATACCCGCCGGGCCCCGCGCCGATAACCACAAGTTGATGTTTGGGCATATTTCCTCACCAAAGTTTAGATTTCCAGGGTTAGCCGTACGGGGTTTTCGATGAGTTCCTTGATGCGCTTGAGGAAGGTGACGGCCTCCCGCCCATCCACAATGCGGTGATCGTAGGAAAGGGCCAGGTTCATCATGGGGCGGATGACCACCGCGCCGTTTTTGGCAACCGGACGCTCGACGATGGCGTGCATGCCCAGGATGCCCACCTGGGGCGGATTAAGAATGGGTGTGGAGTTGAGCGAGCCGTAGATGCCCCCGTTGGTGATGGTGAAGGTGCCGCCCATCAACTCTTCGGGTTTGATTTTCTTTTCCCGCACCCGGGCCCCGAAGTCGGCGATCACCGCCTCAATCTGGGCCATCGAGAGCCGGTCGGCATCGCGAATCACCGGTACCACCAGGCCTTCGCCCCCGCCCACAGCGATGCCGATGTCGTAGTAGCGGTGGTAAACGATATCGGTTCCGCGGATTTCGGCGTTGAGCTGCGGGATTTCTTGCAGGGCCTGCACCACTGCTTTCACAAAGAAGCTCATGAAGCCCAGCTTGAAGCCGTATTTTTTCTGGAAGGCCTCGCCGTACTCCTTGCGGAGTTCCATCACCGCGCTCATATCGGCTTCGTTGAAGGTGGTGAGCATGGCGGTGTTCTGCTTAGCTGCCAGCAAGCGCTCGGCGATGCGGCGGCGCAGGGGGGTCATGGGCACCACGTCCTCGCGGCGCTCACCCTTTTGCACCGGTGGGACGGGTGGGGCGCTGGGTGTGGGCTGTGGGGCGGGGGGCGGTGTGGCTACGGCTCGCTGCACGTCTTCTTTCAAGACCCGGCCGCCGGGGCCGCTCCCAGGGATGCTCGAGGCCTGCAAACCGGCCTGCGCTGCCAGCCGCTCGGCCGCCGGCATCACCTTGCTCTCGGCAGCCGCGGCCTGGCTCGGGGCGGGCGCGCTCTGGGCAGGGGTGCTGCTCGAGGCCTCGGCGACGCCTTCTTCTATTAAAGCCACTACATCGCCCACCTTGGCCTGTCCGCTGGGGATGAGGATTTTGCTTAGCCGCCCGGCCACCGGTGCGGGTAGCTCGAGGGTGGCTTTATCGGTAACCAGTTCCACCAGGGGCTCATCGACCTTAACCGTATCCCCTTCCTTCTTAAGCCACTGACCAATCTCAACTTCGGTGATGGACTCACCAACTGCGGGTATTTTGAGTTCCAAGCCCATACTGCCTCCATCCGCGGGTATCACACCCAAACTTGAACTTTACCTCATCTATGCCAAGCTCGATCTGCGCGAGGCCTCACAGCCCCAGGGCTGCCGAAACGATCGCCTGCTGCTCTTTATCGTGCACTTTTTTCGAGCCCACTGCCGGGCTGCTGGACTCGGGCCGGGCCACCACGCGCAACGGGTGCCCAAACATGCGGTCGCCAAAGCGGGCCCGGATAAACCACCAGGCTCCCATGTTGGCAGGTTCTTCCTGCACCCAGACCACCTCGGTTGGCTCGGGGTAGGGGGCCAGGGCAGCCTCGAGCTCTTTGTTCGGGAAGGGATACAGCTGCTCGAGGCGAACGATGTCCACATCGTCTTTCTGAGCGGCCTTGCGGGCGGCCTCGAGGTCGTAAAAAACCTTCCCCGAGCAGAGTATGACCCGCTTGGCTTTGCTGTTGGGCGTACCGGCCAGTACGCGCTGGAACCGACCTTGCGCCAGCTCCTCGAGGCGGGAGACCGCATCGGGGTTACGCAGGAGGCTCTTGGGGGTCATCACAATAAGGGGCTTACGCCAGGGCCGCACCACCTGACGGCGCAGCAGGTGGAAGTACTGGGCTGGGGTGGTGGGGTAGGCGACCTGCATGTTGTCGTTGGAGCAAAGCTGCAAGAAGCGCTCGAGGCGGGCGCTGCTGTGCTCGGGGCCGCCCCCCTCCATGCCGTGCGGGAGCAGCAGCACAATCCCCGAAAGTCGGCTCCACTTGGCCTCGGCCGAGGCGATAAACTGGTCGATAATCACCTGAGCCGTGTTGACGAAGTCGCCATACTGGGCCTCCCAGCCCACCAGGGCCTCGGGCATATCCAGGCTATAGCCGTACTCAAAGCCCAGCACCCCCGCTTCCGATAGGGCCGAGTTGTACAGCTCTACCGGGGCCTGCCCTTCAGCCAGGTGATTGGCTGGGATATACCGTTCCCCAGTGATGTGATCGGTGTAGCCGCCGTGACGCTGGGTAAAGGTTCCCCGTACCACATCCTGCCCGGAGATGCGTACTCGGTGCCCCTCCACCGCCAGCGAAGCAAAGGCCAGCATCTCGGCAGCGGCCCAGTCCAACGGGCGCTTGCCTAGCCCCATCTCGCGCCGGGCCTCCACGAACCGCGCCAGCTTGGGGTGTAACTGAAAACCCTCGGGTAGGTGGGTTAGCCGCTCCATTAAGGCCGCGAGCTTCTCCGTGGCAACCCCGGTCTCAGGGTCGGGAACCCCTTCCTCCGGGCCGCCCAGATAGCCCTTCCAGACCCCACCACCGGCAGGGGGGCGGGTGGGTGTGGGTTCCCGTCGGGCCCCTGAGAAGGCGGCCTCGAGGGTGTCCTGATATTGTTTGGCCAGGGCTTCACAGGCTTCGGGGGTGCACAGGCCTTCCTGCTCGAGCTTAGCCTGGTAGCTAAGGTACAGGGGCTTCTTGGCCGCAATGCGGCGGTACATATCGGGCTGGGTAAAGCTGGGCTCGTCGGTTTCGTTGTGGCCGCGCTTGCGGTAACCAATCAGGTCGATGAACACGTCTCGCTTGAACTCCTTGCGGAAGTCCATGGCCAGCGCTACCACGCCCACCAGGGCCTCGGGGTCTTCGGCATTGACGTGGAAGATGGGGGACTCCACCATCTTGGCGATCTCGGTGGAGTAACGCCCGGCGGTGTACTCGTGGGGCTCGGTGGTGAAGCCCACCTGGTTATTCAGGATGATATGCACTGCCCCGCCCACGGTGTAAGCCGGCAGTCCAGAAATATTAAGTGTTTCCTGCACGATGCCTTCGCCAATAAAAGCAGCATCGCCGTGCACCAGCAAGAGCATGCCTTTTTCCCGCTTTACATCCCCAAAGCGGTCTTGCTTGGCGCGGGTTCGACCCATAGCCACCGGGGCCACAAACTCCAGGTGGGAGGGGTTGAAGTTGAGCGACAGATGCAGCTTGCCGTAAGGGGTCTCGATATCGTTGGAATAGCCCAGGTGGTACTTCACATCGCCGTGGTAGCCCTCGGGAAAGTGCTCCTCGAACTCCAGGAAGATGTCCCGCATGGGCTTCTTAACTACGTTGGCCAATACGTTCAGGCGGCCCCGGTGGGCCATGCCCATCACCACCTCCACCACTCCCTGACGGGCCGCATTTTCAAGAGCGAGATCCAGCAGGGGTATCAGCGACTCAGTACCCTCGAGGCTAAAGGTTTTGGCCCCCAGGTACTTCTTCTGCAAGAACTCCTCAAAGAGCGTGGCTTGCATTAGCCGCTCGTGAATTTTTCTTTTCTGCTCTGGTGAGGGGCGCAAAAAGCCGGACGCCAGGCGGGCCTCAATCCAGTTGCGAACCACCGGATCGTCGAGATGGCCATACTCGATGCCCACCGTGCCGCCAAAACGGGCCTTGTACTGCTCCAACACCGCCCGCAGTGTGGGCGCCCCTAGTTCTGCTGGAATGGGCCGGTCGAGGTCGGCCTCGCTCAGGCCAAAGAACCCGGGGTCAAGCTCAGGGGGCGTACGCCGCTCCCGTTCCAGGGGGTCTATGCGTGCGACCAGGTGCCCCCGCTCGCGGTAGGTGCGCAGGAAACGCACCGCTCGCAAAAAAAACGAGGCCAGCTCGGATAGCGAGGCCTCGTTGGGCGGTTGTCGCTCGGCTATGCCGTTGGTGCCCGCAGGCTCGAGCTGAACACGTTGGAAGTAGCTCGCCCACTCGGCCGGGATGGAGGCCGGGTTCTTCTCGTACTCCTGGTACAGCGCCTCGAGGAAAGCCAGATTCGAACTATCTATCGACCGTTCCATACTCACGGTTTCCTAGTCTACTAGGTTCTGGCCCAAAAAACGTATTGACTCTACCGTCCATCTTGAAAGCGTAGGATCATGCCAGGGTATCTACCAGCGCGGCGGCCTCGAGGTCGAGGTGCGTTACCCCACCTGCCGAATGGGTTACGTAGGCCACCTTTACTTTGTTCCACATGATTTCCAGGCTGTCGGGGTGATGGTTGGTCTTTTCGGCCAGGAGCGCCACCTTGACTGCAAAGGCAACCCCCTGGGCATATGTGTCGAACGCAAAAGTTTTCTCGACCCGGCCTTGAACCAATTGCCACCCAGGCAAGCGCTGCAGCGCGCTGGCAACCTCATTCTTACCGAGCTTGACGGCCATATGTAACCTCCAGACCTCTACCTTACGCCACCTCGAGCCTCGAGAGTGCAGTGAAAACCGCTTTATGCCCTTTGCCGCTCATGGTGTGCGCTGCGGCCACCCACCATCCCACCACCTCGGATTGCACAACGTAAAAATACTGTGATATACTCCTTCCCGGCGCCTTTTTTGGGTAGGTTGCCCCGAGCCACCCAAATAAAGGCAAATTACAGTCTGCGACGGCGTTGGTAGGCGCTGACGCAAAATGGAGATAGCAGTGTTCAAGACCTATGTTCCTGAACCCAAAGAGCCCGGCTGGGTTCTAATTGATGCTGAAGGCCAGCCCATCGGTCGCGTGGCCTCGAAAATCGCTTCGGTTTTACGCGGTAAGCACAAGCCCGACTTCACCCCAAACATGGCTATGGGCGACTGCGTGGTGGTCATCAACGCGGACAAGGTGGTGCTGAAAGGCTCCAAGCCCCGCACCAAGATTTACACCCGCTACTCTGGCTACCCTGGCGGCCTCAAGCGCACCGTGGGGGCGGTCATGCTGGCCCAAAAGCCTGTAAAAGCTGTGGAACATGCCGTCAAAGGTATGCTCCCTAAAGGTACTCTGGGCAATATCATGTTTCGCCGGCTAAAAGTTTATGCCGGAGCCAACCACCCTCACGCGGCCCAAAAGCCCGTTAAGATGGAGGTCGAATAATGGAATACTATTACGGAACGGGCCGTCGTAAAACCAGCGTTGCACGGGTCTTCCTGCGCCCGGGTAATGGCAAGATCGAGATTAACGGTATCCCCTTTACCGAATACTTTGGCGGTCTGGTCAAGGCTGTTGCGGCCCTCGAGCCCCTGCGCCGTGCGGATGCTTCCAGCCGCTTTGATGCCTATATCACCGTGCAAGGTGGAGGTAAAGCCGGTCAGATTGACGCCATTCAGCTTGGCATTGCCCGCGCTTTGGTCAACTACAACCCCGATCTGCGCACCAAGCTCAAGCCTGCCGGCTTGCTTTCCCGTGACCCACGCGAAGTTGAGCGCAAGAAGTACGGTAAGCACAAAGCCCGTCGCGCACCTCAGTACAGCAAGCGCTAGGCATCGAGATTCGAAGCCTCCACCCCAAAGGTGGGGGTTTTTTTCTTGTAACCCACAGCCTGGAGGTGTTCACGGAAAAAACTCAGCCAACCTCAATAGAGAAAAAATTGAAAGAGCCGCAGTATGCTGTGAAGCATGAATAATGCCGAACTAAAGCGCATTATAGACGCACACGACTGGCTCTGGGAGAAGTGGTGGCCTGCCCTGCTGGCGCTAACACCTGAGCAGGCACACCGGGAGGTTGGGGGCTCGTTTCCTAGTGTGCTTGCAACCACGGCACACATGGTCGGCGCCGAGATGGTCTGGCTCGAGCGCCTGCAAGGCAACCCGACAGCCCGCTTTCCGGATCACCCTGCCGAAATTAGGGGCCTATATGAAGCCTGGCAACAACTGACTGTCAGGCGCAAAGACTGGCTTTATGTTGCCGATCCAAACGCACAAATAACCTATAGCTTCTCAGCCGGAACTGCTACCAACACCGTAGCTGAAATTGTGCTGCACGTTGCCAGCCATGCCCATTTTCACCGGGGCCAACTGGCAGCTCAAATGAGACTTCTGGGGCTGCAGCCACCCTCGGCCCACTTTATTGGATTTTTCCGGTGCTGAGTAACCTGCTTCGACAGGGTCGGCTTTGCCGAATATCACGAGAAATTCTTGTGTCACTCAACAAAACCACTACATACAGGGCGCACATGACACTTATCTGACCAAACTGTCGCTACACTTATAACTGATGTCTAGGCTGCTGCTGGTCGAAGATGAGCCTGCTGTACGGCTGGGTCTTCGCCTTTCGCTTTCAAAGGTTGGGCATCAGGTGCTGGAAGCAGCTACAGCTGCAGAGGCCTGGGAAAAGATGTCTGGTGTCGACCTGGTCATACTCGACTGGATGCTGCCCGATGAGCCTGGGGTACGCGTGCTAGAGCGGCTGCGCCGGGACGGACGCTACGAGCACCTGCCAGTGCTGATGCTGACGGCCAGGGCCAGTGAGGGTGACCGTGTAGAGGGTTTGACCCGAGGCGCCGACGACTACCTCACAAAACCCTTCTCCGCTCCCGAGCTAATCGCACGTATTCAGGCGCTTTTGCGGCGCGTGGGTAAGAGTGGTCGCCTCGAGCGCGGGGTACTCAGCCTTGACCTCGAGCGCCACCAAGCATATTTAGATGGACATAGCCTCGAGCTAACCCGCCGGGAGTTTGAACTGCTGGCTTTTTTGGCACGGCACCCTGGCCGGGTATATACCCGCGAAGAACTGCTTGAGCGGGTCTGGGGGCAGGAGTTTTTGGGTACCGCCCGAACGGTCGATCAACACATCGCCCAACTGCGCGATAAACTGTGCGAAGATCCCAAGGCCCCGCGGTTCCTCGAAACCCTGCGTGGGGTAGGTTACCGATTTAAGGAGTGAGGCACAGTGCTGGAAGCCCAGTTGCAGAGTGCATGGGAAGCGGCCCGCGAAGGGGTGCTGATCCATGCTGATGGGCGTGTGGTTTACATAAACCCGATCGCGGCTAGGTTGCTGGAAGTAGAACGTGATAAAGTACTGGGCCGCTCGCTACTGATGGCTCTACGCGACCACAAGCTCGAGTTGGTGTGTTGCACGGGTGGTGAAGCCACCATCGAGACCCGTAGCCGCACCCTCTGGGTCAAGGCTGTTCCAGGCATATTGTTAATTTGGGATAAGACCGAGGAGACAGACCGCTCGGAGGCGCTCCAGGAGTCCAGCAGAATTCTAGCCCACGAGTTCCGAACGCCTGTGGCTGGAATGCTTTCGCTGCTGGAAGCCTTGCAAAGCGGCTTACCTGAGGCCGAGGCCCAGGAGGCCCTTCAGATGCTCTACCAGGAAACCCTGCGCTTGCGCCGTTTGGTGGAAGACCTCCCGCTGGATCGCCGCCCCTCGCAGAACCGAACATTTGCCCTCGAGGAGCTACAGAGTCGTCTGGAGCGCTTTCTAGCGCCCCAACTGGCACAGAAGTCGGCCTGGATTCGGTGGCAGACCCCCCATACCGTCTGGGCCAGTCCCGACGCGGTGTACCAGGCCTTGCTCAACTTGCTCGATAATGCCCTCAAGTACGGCACGGGCCAGGAAATCGTCGTGGAGAGTGGTCAGAATAGCCAGGAAGTATGGCTCGAGGTTCGTAACCAGGGTCAACCCCTCCAGGACTTCGAGCGGCTTTTTCAGGCTGGCCAGCGGGGTGTCCACGCTGCTAATGTGCGCGGAACAGGCCTGGGGCTGGCCTTGGTGCGTCGCCTGGCGGCCGGTTGGGGTGGTACGGCCTATGGCCGAGCTACGGAGAACGGCAACGCCTTTGGCCTGACCTTCCCGATCTACGCGAATAAGACCTCGAGCCGCCCCACAACCCAAGCGCCAGCTTAAACTATACGAGGAGTGTGACTATGCGCGAAATTCTAGACCGGGAACTAAACCAACTGACCGAACAAACCATTCGAATGATCTCGCTAGTACGCGAGATGACGGAGAAGAGCGCCAGAGCCCTAAGCGAGCAAGACCCGCAACTGGCGCAAGAGATCATTGCCCAGGATGCACAGGTGGATGCAATGGAACTGGAAATTGAATCCAGAACCATCACCCTGATCGCCCGGCAGGGATTGGTGGCTTCTGACCTGCGATTTGCTTTCACCATCATCAAAGCCCTAACCGACCTCGAGCGAGCCGCCGACTATGCCGCCCATGTTGCCGAGGACGTGATCCTGTTAGCCAAAGAACCACCGCTTAAAAATTACGTCACCCTTCCAGAGATGGGCCGCCGTTTGGCTCAAATGCTGAATCTCATTTCTAAGGCTTTTGCTGAACGTGATATTGAAGCTGCTAAAGAAGTTTTCCGTCGCGACGACGAAATTGACGCACTCTACGAAGAAGTTTCGCGCGAGCTGCTTACCTATATGATGGAAGACCCACGAACCATCAGCAAAGCCCTTACACTGGGCCGCGTAGCCCGCAGCTATGAGCGCCTGGGCGATCACCTCGAGAATATCTCGGAGCGCATCATCTACTGGCTTACCGGAAAAATGGAAAAAAAGCCCGAAGATGTCTACTAGCAACTAAAACCAGATCCGCTTAACTCATAATCCCTGGGTGATACGCCTGCCTGGCCGAAGCGGCCGGTGTAGCAGAGGGAGAAATTGCCTATGGGATTGGAGAGGTTTCCTTTGCCAGGAACGGCTCGAGGTGCCGTCTTGAGTTCCGTTGAATAAGGGACACAAGACCCCTAGGGGACGATTTAGGGTATTGCACAGAGAAAAGCCTCGTACTGGCTTCCCCTGCCCGCACCCAAGGAGACCGCTTATGTTCAAGAAAATCCTAATACCGACGGATGGCAGCGAATTGGGTCGAGAAGCCCTCGAGCAGGGACTCGACCTGGCCAGACTATCGGATGGAGAGGTCACCATTCTGTATGCCATTGAAACCCCATATGAACTCGTTTCAAGCTACGCTCAGCCCACCGAGTCGCTTGAACAGCAGATGAAATCGTACAAAGCCGAGGCTACAAAGGTTCTTCGGGAAATATCGGCCCAAGCCGAGGCGAAGGGGATTCGTATCCGGACGATGATTGTGGAGCAGCATCCGGTTCCAGCCATCCTCGAGGCCGCCAAAGAACACGATCTGGTGGTCATGGCGACCCACGGACGCAAAGGCATTGATCGAGTACTCATGGGTAGCGTGACGGACAAAGTGCTGCATAACTGCTCAACGCCCATTCTGGTTGTGCGTGGTGCGTAAATTTGGTAGAGGCGCTGGGCGGATCCTAGCGAAGCACAGTAATCTCCTTTATTTGCAACAGATAGGCTCACCTTTTCTTTATTGGACTCATCCTGTACACTTTTGCTTTGGGTACGAGGAGGAATGCATGATTAGCGTTACTGACCTGCGCAACGGAACCAAAGTAAAAATGGATGGTGCACTATGGCAGTGCATCGAGTATCAACATCAGAAAATCGGGCGTGGTGGTGCAAAGGTGGTAGCGAAGTTCAGGAACCTCGAGACTGGTGCTACCGTTGAACGCTCCTTCAACTCCGGCGAAAAACTCGAGGACATCTACGTCGAAACCAAGGATCTGCAATACCTCTACCCAGAAGGTGACGAGCTGGTATTCATGGATCTGGAGACTTACGAGCAATTCCATGTGCCACGTGACATTTCAGAGGCCACCAAATTTCTCAAAGAGGGTATGACAGTCCAGGGCGCAATGTACAATGGACGTCCGCTAGACATAACCTTACCTGCTTCTGTAGAGCTCAAGATTATCGAGACGCCCCCGGGTGTGCGTGGCGATACCGTATCGGGAGGTACCAAGCCCGCTACCCTCGAGACCGGCGCTGTGGTGCAGGTGCCCTTATTTGTAGAGACTGGAGAGGTTATTCGGGTTGATACCCGTAGTGGTGAGTATCTTGGCCGCGCCTAGGCCTAACCTCCCGCATCCCTCATTAGTCCAACCGGCAAAAACGAGTTGTGGACAGCCACATAGCTCTTCTGGGGGCCCTTGTTTTTGTCGAGAACTGCCTTCGGTTGGCTTGACTCCTTCACCTCTGACTGCGCATGCGGTGAAGGATTCAAGCGGAAACGATATAACACTTGCCCAATTGGGCAAGTGTTTTTTTGTCATCGCGACCAACGTTTTTTGCTACTGCGCTCAAGCCTGAAGCAGCCAGCACGCCCATCGGTACTTGGGTGTCGGGTGTCGATTTGCACATCGAGGCGTAAAATCAACTCCATGGCTTTATACTTCTATAGGCTATAGATCAGTGCTGTTTCGGAGGCAGTCATGAATGCAAAGGAACTTAAGTCTATCCTCCAAGCCCTGCAAGAACACGAGGTGGCCGAGCTGACCCTCGAGACCCCCGATTACAAGCTGACTGTTAGAAGGGGGGGGGAAATACAGTATGTGGCTGCACCAGCGCCTGTGGTTATACAGCCCCAGGCCGTGGCGCCTACCCCGACCCCAGCGACCCCAGCACCCGCTCCGGCTCCAGCCCCTGCACCTGCACCTGCCCCTAAACCTGAAATGCCCAAGGAAGACACCAGCAAGTACGTTGAGGTAAAGGCTCCTATCGTGGGTACCTTTTACCGTGCACCTTCCCCTGATGCAGAACCTTTCGTTAAAGAGGGCGACATGGTCAAAAAGGGCCAGGTTTTGTGCATCATTGAGGCCATGAAGCTCATGAACGAAATAGAGAGCGAAGTATCTGGTGTGGTTCGAAAAATTTTGGTTTCCAATGGGGAGCCTGTCGAATACGGCCAGACACTGTTCCTAATTGAACCTGCCTGAACGAGCCCAAAAGCGTCTTACCGACCAGCGATGTACTAAGAGAAGGTTCTATGTTCAAAAAAATAATGGTTGCCAACCGAGGTGAGATTGCCCTGCGGGTACTCAGGGCAGCCAGAGAACTAGGTGTAAAGGTGGTGGTGGCACACAGTGAGGCCGATAGCCAGTCGTTACCGGTTCTGCTCGCCGACGAAGCCATTTGCATCGGGCCGCCGCCTTCGGCTCAAAGCTACCTTAACATCCCCAATTTGCTCTCGGCGGCCTTAATATCTGGAGCTGAGGCCATTCATCCCGGCTACGGTTTTCTGGCCGAGAATCCTCAGTTTGCCGAAATGTGCCGCGACCACGGCATTGCATTTATTGGCCCTACGCCGGAGTCCATGCATAGCTTAGGTTCCAAGGCTGGGGGGCGGGAGATCGCCGCCAAATCCAATGTGCCAACCGTGCCTGGAACCGGGGTTTTGCAGTCGGTGGAGGAGGCCCTCGAGGCTGCCGAACAAATTGGCTACCCAGTACTCCTCAAGGCCAGCGCCGGGGGGGGTGGCCGTGGCCAAAAGGTGGTGCGATCCTCCGAGGAGATGAAAACGGCCTTTGCTCAAGCCCAGGTCGAGGCCCAGAATTACTTCTCCGATCCGGCCCTGATTTTAGAGAAATACATAGAGCTGTTTCGCCATGTTGAGGTGCAGGTGCTGGGGGACGGCAAAGGCCATGTGGTGCATGTCGGTGAGCGCGACTGCTCGATTCAGCGCCGAAACCAAAAGCTGATTGAGGAGGCCCCCAGCCGCCTGGAGGAGCCCCTGCGTCAGGAAATCTTGGCGGCAGGGGTGCGCCTGGCCAAGTATGTGAACTACCAGGGGGCTGGTACGCTCGAGTTCATCGTAGATCCCGATGGCAACTTCTACTTTATGGAGATGAACACGCGTATCCAGGTTGAGCATTGTGTTTCTGAGATGGTTTCGGGTTTGGATCTGGTCAAGTGGCAAATTAAAATCGCCGCGGGAGAGCCTTTCACCCTCGAGCAAAGTGATATTAAGCTCCACGGCCACGCCATCGAATGTCGTATCAACGCCGAGGATTACGAAAAAGATTTCCGGCCTAGCATCGGCAAGATCGAGACGCTGCACTTTCCCGGTGGCCCCGGTGTTCGGGTGGACTCACATCTTTATGCCGGCTACAGCATTCCACCCAACTACGACTCGCTGGTAGCCAAGTTGATTGTGCACGGTGAGACCCGTGAAGAGGCCATTGCACGCATGCGCCGTGCTCTGACTGAGACTGTTATCGAAGGGCCGGGGGTCAAAACCACCGTACCCTTTCACCTCAAGGTTATGGATAATGCCTTCTACAGGCGAGGAGCGATTTATACCAATTTTGTAACTACTCGCATGTCGGATTGAGTGCGGGTACGGTTTTTAGGCAGCCCACTTCAGATATGGCTGCTTTGGCATCATTTGACTGAACTGCCAGGCCGACTGAATACTTCTGGATAGCGGGGGGAGATACCGGCTAAGCTGTAAGCCAAACCTCTGGGATTCCACCCCAAAAAGCCTTATGCTACAAGACTGGAGGGAGTTATGGAGAAAGGAACTCTGCGAGTCAAAACCGGATTCGCTGAAATGTTCAAGGGCGGCGTAATCATGGACGTAGTTAACGCGCAGCAGGCCGAAATTGCGCAAGAGGCCGGCGCGGTTGCAGTGATGGCCCTCGAGCGTGTGCCAGCAGACATCCGTGCTCAGGGCGGGGTAGCGCGCATGTCCGACCCCAAACTAATCAAAGAAATCATGGGCGCTGTCTCAATTCCGGTTATGGCCAAGTGCCGGATTGGGCATACAGTTGAAGCCCAGATCCTTGAGGCCCTTGGGGTCGACTTTATTGACGAATCGGAGGTGCTTACCCCGGCGGATGAATCATTTCACATTGATAAGCATGCCTTCAAAGTACCTTTTGTTTGTGGCGCTACAGATATAGGCGAGGCTCTGCGGCGAATTGGAGAAGGCGCCGCCATGATTCGAACCAAGGGCGAAGCGGGTACCGGCAACGTGGTTGAAGCGGTTCGCCATGCCCGCAGTGTCCTTGGTGCGATTCGCCAAATTCAATCACTGCCACGTGAAGAGCTCATGACCTATGCCAAAAATCATGGCGCACCCTACGAGTTGGTTGTCTGGGTTCATGAAAATGGCAGACTGCCGGTGGTTAACTTTGCGGCTGGCGGCGTCGCAACCCCAGCCGATGCGGCGCTCATGATGCAACTTGGCATGGATGGCGTATTTGTAGGCTCTGGAATCTTCAAATCGGGCGATCCGCGCAAGCGGGCCAGGGCTATTGTGCGCGCTGTAACGCACTACAATAACCCGGAGGTACTGGCCGAGGTCTCTGAAGATCTGGGCGACCCTATGGTGGGTATCAATCTGGACTTTCTCTCTGAAGAGGAAAGGCTGGCAAAACGAGGCTGGTAACGCTACTAATTAATATTCCCCCTCGCCTACTTTCGTACGAGGGGGGGTTTTATTTCTTGCATACTTGCAAGAATCAACCGCCTACAACCATCTTTACCGAGTTCAACTTGCGAATGCGTTACACATGGCGTTACGTAATGTGTTATATTTGTAACAATATGCAACCGGAGGCATTTGGGCTGGCGATCTTTGGAATTACTGCTTTGATAGCCCTGATTCCGGCCTGGTTTATACCAATGCTTAATCAACGTCGCCAGGAACGGGAGATGTCTATCCTAAACAAAATGCACCGCTTTGCCCTCCGACACAATACTTTTGTGAGAAATCAGGGCGGGATTCGCTATGTAGTGGTATTGGGTAAGAACGGCTTTTGCTACATGCTGAGTGGCGAGTTTGTTTCTCGAGAGCGGCTTTTGAAAGCATTGGGTGAAGAGAACGAAAAATACTTGCTTAAAGCCGAGAGCGAGGAGAGCCGCCATAGCACGGCCACAACCTTGGTGACCATCCCTGCCTAACCTTCAGACAGCCTTATTTGCCCCCCACGGTGGGGCGTGTGCCTCCCCCATGGGTTTTCTACGTGACCAGCTTGTGAGCGGCAAGGTCACGAAGCTGGTTGAAAGGGGCTATAAATATTATCTTCACAAGCATAATGTATCGTGAAAATAAGCACATATAGATAGATAGAAGTGTGGTGATAAAAACCACGGAGGGGCCTGCTGGGAGTACGAAATAAATACAGTGAGGTACGATTGTGGTTGTGAAGATAGGCGTAATGGCAATACAAGGAGACTTTCGCGAGCACAAAGAGATGCTAAAAGCCCTGGGAGCTGAGGTTGTGGAAGTGCGCCTCCCCGAGCACCTCGAGGGTCTGCAAGGGCTTATTGTGCCGGGGGGAGAGTCTACTACCATTGGCATGTTGGCGCGGGAGTATGGCCTCGAGGAGGCGGTACGGTCGCAGGTTCGGGCTGGCAGCCTGGCAGTATGGGGTACTTGTGCAGGCGCAATCTGGCTGGCTAAGCAGATTCCGCAGTATCCCGACCAGCCTCGGCTAGGCTGCCTCGATATTGCAATACAGCGTAACGGGTATGGCCGCCAGGTAGACAGCTTCGAGGCCAACTTAAAAGTTGAGGGACTGGATCAGCCTTTTCATGCTTTTTTTATCCGAGCCCCGCTGATTTTGAGCGTAGGTAACGGCGTAGAGGTATTGGCCACACACAACAATGATCCTGTGTTGGTGAGATCGGGCAGGCTTTGGGCCAGTACTTTTCACCCCGAGCTGACTGGGGATTTGCGCATTCACCGACTTTTTCTAGAAAGCTTATAGTGATTTGGATACTTATTTCACGAACCAGATTTATCGTGACATATTTCACTATTGAACTGCACGATTGAGGACAGCAGGGGATAACACCGGGCCCAGCCAGGCTGGTACACTAAAGTGCTCTATGGCTGGACTCGAGAACCGCAAGGCACGCCACGACTACGAGATACTGGAAACCTACGAGGCTGGCCTGGCGCTCAAAGGTACAGAGGTTAAGTCTATCCGCTCGGGTCAGGTAGACTTTACCGGCACCTTTGCGCGTTTCCAGAACGGGGAGCTGTTCCTCGAAAACCTTTATATCGCACCCTACGAAAAAGGCGGCTACACCAACCACGACCCGCGCCGCCCGCGTAAACTTTTGTTGCACAAGCACGAGCTAAGCAAGCTCAAAGCTCGAGTTGAGCAAAAAGGGCTGACCCTGGTTCCGCTCAAGATCTATTTCAACGAACGGGGCAAAGCCAAGCTCCTGCTGGCGCTTGCAAGGGGCAAGCGGGCTTACCAGAAGAAAGCTGACGACAAAAAGCGGGCCGTGCAGCGGGCCCTCGAGGAATGGTAGCCAAAATCCAAATCACCGCTGGACTTGCGCTTCTAATCTGCGCCAAGTAAAACTGTAGCGACTGGACGAAGCATGCGGCGTTTATTGACATTTTTCACGGCATTGCTTGGCCTGACCTGGGCTCAATACGAAGGTCGCTTACTTGTAGGATTTCAGGAAAGTCAGGCCATTTACCCCGGTGGTAGTACGGTGGCCTACGGCCCGGCCAGGTTTATCGCCGAGGCTTTGGGGCTGGGCTACCTCGAGGCTTCAGGTAAGGTATATCTGAGCTTGGGTAGCCGGGTGGCGGCTTTTCCCATTAACAGTCAGGGCGCCGATGCTGTTCGATTGCTCAATGCGTATCAAAGCCAGGGTAGCCTGTGGGTTCCTGTTCGGGAGCTGGCCCGCATATTGGATCTCTACTACCGCAACGACTACGGGGCCTCGGTACTGGCCTTGCGCCCGGCGCGGCTCCTGGAGGTACAGCGGGCCACAGCAGGCTCGAGCGAACGCTACATCTTGCGTTTTGATCGGGACGTGCAAGTACGACTTTTAGCCAATAACCCGCCCCGCCTGGCTTTGATCGGGGTTACCGAAGCGCCGGACGCTCCGCCCAACTCGGCTATTAGCTTCAGCAAAGAAAGCTGGGGCACTGAGATCTACCTACCTCAGGGCAATCAACCGCCCCGCTTGCTCTTTTTGCCTCAGCAGGTAGTGGTGGAACGCGGTTCCACAGCCAAGCTGCCCCGCGTGGTGCTCGATGCTGGTCATGGCGGGGCCGACAGCGGCGTGGTGGTTGGGAACCTGCGAGAAAAAGACCTGGTGCTTTCTGTAGCTCAGCAGATGCAAAAACTGCTTCAGGGGAGGCTCGAGGTTGTCCTGACCCGTAACGGTGACCGAGCAGTACCCCTCCTGGCTCGAGCCCAGTATGCCTCAACTGCGCAGGTGTTCATCAGCCTCCATGCGGACGCGGGTGGCCGCGTGACGGTGTTTAGCCACCCCGAGATACAGACCCTTCGACTGCTGGAAAAAGGGCGCGAGCTTTCGGCCCGCAGTCCGGCTGCCCAGCGGGCTATCCTGGAGCGCTTTGTGGCCGCCCCTGGCTCATCGGCGCGTTTTGCCCAGGCAGTCTCGCAAGGGTTTGCCAAAGCCGGTATTGTAGCCAACACCAGTCAGGATGCCATGTATGTGCTCTCGATGGCGGGGGGCTCGGCAGTTTTGGTTGAGGTGGGATTCGAGCAGCTGCGCTCACCCCAAGGCCGGACACAGATAGCTGAAATACTGGCGGCTGCAGTGCTCAATCACCTGGGTCTATCCACCAATCCTACAGGAGGCACCCGGCCATGAGACGAATCCTGACCTTCACAAATTTTTTGGGCCTCCTGATGCTGCTCCTGGGTGGCTGGGCGCTATGGGCTATACAGGGTGATAATGGCTCGAGGTCGCTCAATCTGCCCTCCGACCTTGATAACCAAGGCCCACGTACCATCCGCTTACACTTTGCCAAGGACACTGGGGACGGTCTGGTAGTGGAAGAGCGCACGATTCAGGTGGTCGAAGGGGAGTACACCATGGGGAGGGTGCTGGAAGAGTTGGTGCGCGGGCCGCAAGTACCGGGCGCGGCACCGCTGGTGCCCGCTGGTACACCGGCTCCTACGGTTTTCCTGCGCGATGGCACAGCTTTGGTAGATCTACCGGCAGCCTATAGGCGCCTGGGATACGGTACATCCGGTGAAACAGCCCTCATTTATGGCATAACCAACACCCTGCTGGAGTTCAAGGAAGTGGAGCAGGTTAAGTTTTTGCTCGATGGCCAAGAAGTTGAAAGCATCGGGCACCTCTCGTTGCTGGATCCGTTTAGGCGAGCGGGTCAGTAAGAACCTGCCGCAGACACCTATGAAAATCGAGCGACTCTTTTTGCAAGGTTTTAAATCATTTGGCGAGCGCACCAGCCTCGAGTTTGGCCCTGGTATATACGGTATTGTGGGCCCCAATGGTTCGGGAAAAAGCAACCTGGTTGAGGCCCTGCGTTGGGTGGTGGGTGCCCGGGCCAGAGAGCTGCGGGGCGAGGAAGCAATGGCCCTCCTATTTCACGGCTCGGATGGCAAAGCGCCGCTGGGATTTGCAGAAGTCGGGCTGGAGCTGGGGGGCAATGGCAAGCGGGTGAGCCTGAGTCGGCGCCTAGAACGAGATGGCAGCAGTGAGATCCGGCTCAACAATATGCGCAGCACCCTGCGCCAGATTGAGCAGGCCCTGATGGGAACGGGGCTATCGCGAAATGGGTACGCCATTGTGGGGCAGGGTGAGGTGGGGCAGATCTTGCAGGCGGGGCCGGAGGTGCTGCTGTCATACCTGGAGGAAGCGGCGGGGTTGCGGGCTGTAACCCAAGCCAGCAAAACTGCCCACGAACGCCTTGAAAGCGCCACCCTTGAGCTGCAAACCCGCGCCCAGGAGCTGGCCGAGCGGAAAGCCTTGGTTGCCGAAAAAGCCCAGCAGGCCGAAGCGGCTTGCCAGGCAGCCGCTCTGGCAGCCCGTAGCCTGGTTTTGCGAAGAAGTGTAATAGCAGCGCGTATCCGCGAAGCCGACCAGGAAGCCAAAAGCGCCCAGCAAAAAGCCGAGGCCCTCGAGCGCGAGCGAATCCAGACAGCCCAGCGCTTACGGGAGCTCGAGGACGAAAAAAGCCAGGCTTTGGAGGCCTTAGAGGTGGCCCAGAGCACTTACAGCGAAGCCCTCCGACAGGCCGAAGCCTTAGAGGGTGAGCTGCGCTTGGTTGAGCAAGAGCGGATCTCTCTGGAAGGTTTGCTGCGCCGGTTGACAGCAGACACTAAGGAGGGCGAGGCCCGCCTGGATCGCCTTCGGGCCTTGCAAGCACCCGTACCTCCCAGCGAAGAAGAGCCCACCCCCGATTTGCTGCAAAGCCACCAACTACGCCTGAAGGAACTTCAGTCGGCGATTCAGAGCGAGGAAAGCCGGCTGGCTTCGGCCCAGAAAGCCTATGAGCGGTTTTTGCAGGCCCAGGCTACCTACGAAGCACAGAAGCTGGCGCACGAACAGATGCTGGCCCAGCAAGCGGCCCTCGAGGCCGATCGGGCCCGGCTCGAGGAAGAGCTATCGGCCCTGCGGGCCCAGGTAGCTGCGGCCCAGGCCAGAGAAAGTGAGTTACGCGCCCGCTTGAACGACCTGGTTAAGCAGGAAGGACAGGTCAGCAGCGAGGCCCGTGCGGCCCGTGCTGAAGCCGGTCGCCTCGAGGCCCTGCTGCGCTCTGGGGCCGACCTGGCCGAAGGCCCCAAACGGTCCCGCGATGCTGGAATTCCTGGTCTGGTGGGTGTGGTGGCCGACTTGCTCCTGGTACCTGCGGGTCTGGAGCTGGCTATTGAAGTGGCCCTGGGGGCGCGCATGCAGTGGGTGCTATGCGAGAACGAACAGGCCGCCCAGGCTGCTGTCAAGCACCTGAAGCAGCATGGAGGTCGGGCTACTTTTCTGCCCCGTACCCTTCTACGACCATCACGCGGACGAGCACGAGACTGGGCCACGATGCCTGGGGTTGTGGGGGTTGCCCGAGATCTGGTGCAGCTACCCACCTGCTCAGAAGCCCTGCCCACCTTGCTGGGAGAGACACTGGTCATGGAGAACCTCGAATCCGCACTGGCGCTGGTACGCCAGCACCCTGATCACCCTCGCATCGTAACCCTAGACGGAGAACTGCTGGAAACCAGCGGGGCCATTACTGGCGGGCGCTTACAAAAAGGCGGTCAGATGCTGGCCCTGCGTCGCCGCTTCCAGGACACCCAGGCTGAAGCCCTGCGCCTCGAGGGCGAAGCTCAGACCCTGCGTAGTCAGACCGAGTTGCTCCGGGCTGAGCTGGCGGGACAGCACTTAACCCAACTGCTAAAGCGGCAGGCCGATCTGGAATCCGAGCTCAAGGCCGTGCGCTCGAGCCTGGCGCGGCTCGTACACAGTCCTATGCCTCATGCCCCCGAGCCGGTCGAACCCCCCCAGCCCGACCGCCTCCAGGCCCTGCGCAGCGAGCGTGAAGCCCTGGGCACAGTGCTAGCCCAGGCGCGTGAGGTGGCCGCTCGCTGGCAACGCTATCGCGAAGATTGGGAGCGCTATACCGTGGCGCAAAAGGATATTGCCGACCTCGAGGCCCGCCTGCACAGCCTGCGAAGCGAGCAGGCCGAGCTGAGACAACAACTTCTCCACCTCCAGTCCCGTAAAGCCGACCTCGAGCAGATCAAACAAAGCCTGAACCTGTCTCACCTGGAAGGACTGCTTCAAACAGCCCGCACTCGTACCCGGGCCCTTTCGGAAGAGGAATCGCGGCTGATTGCTCGCACCAATACGCTTCTTTCCGACCTCGAGGCCCTCCACCTCACGCAAGCCCGACGCGAGGCCACCATCGAGACCCTGCAACAGGAGCTTTCCCAGTTGCCTTCCGGCCCGGTAGAGACAGGCTCTTCGCGTAGCCTGGCCCGGGCCCTTTCCGAAACGGAAGCAGCCCTGGAGGCCCTGGGCCCCATCAACCATCTGGCAGAGCAAGAATACGCTTTATTGAAGGAAGACATCGCCAAACTCGAGCAGGCCTTACAGGAGTCCGAGGTGGTGGTACACAAGCTCGAGGCGGAGCTGCACCTCGTGGAGGCGGAGTATCGAGAGCGCATGCAACAGGTATACCGGGTATTCAAGGAAAAGTTCGCCCATTACGCCAGCGCCCTGCTGGACGCAGAGGTAGAACTCGAGCGCACTCACCAGGGCCTCGAGCTCGTCCTCAGACCCGCCGGGAAGCGCACTGTTAACCTAAATTTGCTCTCGATGGGCGAGCGCACAATGGGCGCCCTGGCCTTTTTGTTTGCCCTCTCGGAGGTAGGCGAGGAGCAAGGTGGTCTTCCCATTGCTGTCCTGGACGAAGTCGATGCCCCATTGGATGAGGCCAACATCCAGCGCTTCTGCCGTTTTTTACAGCACTTTAAAGGCCAGACCCAGTTCATTTTGGTAACCCATCAGAAGCGCACCATGGAAGCCTGCGATGCGTTATACGGCGTGACCACCGAGAAGGGTGTGAGCCGGGTATACAGCATCAAGCGCGAGGAGGTTTTGGTCTAATACCAGATTCGGTGTTGGGGCAGATACCTAGCGGGTCTGTTTACCAGCCGAACGATTCCTCTGGGACAGGCTGTCTACTGGTTGCTTTCGTCTGGAGGTGCCGTAGCTACGTCTGGAATTTTGTTTTTGTTGGCATACATACGCTGATCGGCTATTTGGAGCAGCACCTCTGCGCTCTGGGCATCGACAGGGAAGCTTGCATAGCCGATGTTGGCAGAAAGACAATAATCACCTATGCATATGCTCGAGATGGCCTCGAGTATCCGGTTGCTCACCACAGCAGCGGCTTCCTTGGGGGTCTGGGGTAACAAAAGCGCAAACTCGTCACCACCCCAGCGGAATATCATGTCACCAGCCCTTTGCGTCTGGCTTAGTGTTCGTGCCACCGCGATGAGAGCCTGATCGCCCATCGAGTGGCCCAGTCGGTCGTTAATGGGCTTGAAGTTTTTGAGATCAAGCACAAGCAGGGTGAGCGGGTACTGGTAGCGGGCAGCCCGCTCGCACTCTTCCTTCAGGCGCAGGTCAAAGGCTCGGCGGTTGTACAGTCCTGTGAGGCCATCGGTAAGAGCTGCCTTTTCCAGAGCTGCACGGCTCTGTATCTCGTGTACCAAGGTGGCAATGGGGGTGGCAAAAAGTTGGACTGTGGCTAGGGAGTCTTCAGCAAAAGCCTCACTGTCGTGCAGGCTATCCAGATTCATATAGGCCAGCACCCTACCTTGGTGGCTTACAGGTAGGCACAGATTGGCACCCCTACCTTCGGATACAAGCTGGTCTCGACGCAAGATGCGCGGCCGACCCCGTGAGGCCATGCTTTTGTCGTACGCATACCAGGTTTGAAATGTGGCTTCGCTCCAGCGCTGACCACAGTCCCAAACAGAGCCAACAGCAGCCTCGCAGGCAAACTCGTTGCCGTCGCGAACCCATAAGCTGCCCGCGTCGCTACCCGGTACCAGATCTACGGCGGCCTCGAGGATGTGCCGGTATACCTGCCGGGATGGATACGACCAGGCCTCGGTCAGCAGGCGGTTAATGCGCTTGTGCAGTTCTTCCAGCAAGGCCCGTTCCAGCGCCGAACTCAGCAGCCGTTCTATACCCAAGAGTATTTCTTGCTTGCTGGGCGTCCAGGCAATGCGACGCCGGGTGCCGAGTACCAGTACTACCCGGCCCTTCATGGCGTCACGGGTATGTACCGGGTAGGCCACCAGGGTTTCGAAACCGAGCTGCTTTAATTCGGGAATAACCTCAGGGAGACTGGAGTAATTTTCGGTAAACTGGGCCGTACCCGTATGGTAGGTCTGCCAGACCAGCCCTTGCTCACGATAGGGCAGCTTTCGGGCTAAAGGTGTTAGCTGGGGGCGCAGCTCCCGTGGAAAGCGCCAGGCCAGTCCACGCAAAGTTCCGCGCCGATACTGTAAAACCACCCCCGCCTCCATATCCAGGGCCGGCAACAAATACCGCAAGGCAACCTCGGCGACCTTGCGCTTGTCGCTGGCCGAGGTCAGGTGATCGGCTACCTTGAGCAGGAGGCGACGCAGCTCGAGGTCGTGGAGCTGCTCGAGCTGGCGGCTCATGGCCAGGGCCAGGCGGGAGAACAGCTCGATCTCCTGTTTCTGCCAGCCCTCGCCGCGCAAAAATTGGAGCACCGCCACTGTCTCGTTGCGTACCCGCAAAGCGACCGCAAGCTCGTATGGGCCGGTAGGGGCGGGAAAGCCCAGCCAGGTCGGCAGGGCGACCTTTTCCCCTATCCCCATTTCCTCCGACCAGGTCGGGCCAGGTTCTTGCAAAGCCCTCTGGACGACGGGGCTGGGCGAAATCTCCGATGAGGCTGTGCCGGGGTTTTCCAGCAGAGTAAGCTGGCCTGCGCCAGAAGGAATCCAAATTCGAAGTAGGCTACCATGCAGGAGCTGTGCCAGCATGGTGGGCAACTGTCGGAGAAGCTGCTCGCGGTTAAGAAACCGCGGCAGAACCTCGAGGCCTTGCATGAAAACTCCCTGTAGCTGGGTTAGCTGGCGAGCCTTGTGGTGCGCCCGGCGCAGGCTTCGGCCTATCTGATCAGCCAGATAGGCTGAAAGCGACAAAATAATGCCCATGACCAGATAGTCCTGGGGGCTCGAGCGAAACAAGCCCAGAACTCCAACCGACCCCAGGGCCAGGGTCAGTCCCACACCCAGCCCGTAGACGCTCGAGGCAGTCGCGGTAAAAAACATGAGCCACGGGAGGGCATAGATGCCATCTAGCCTGAGCGCGTAAACCACCCCAACAGCGACGGGCGAGATTACCAGTATGACGGGATAGGGCAGGGCCATACACCAAACCGTAGATTGACCATACTTTATCAAACAGCGGTATCCTCGAGCGCACCGATTTGATGGGTTGTCGTGGGTTTTTGTACTTTAGGCCATGTAACGTCAGCTGGTGATAAATGTACAAAAAAATTTCTTCAAAAAATCTATTATGCCGCTCATGAGGATTTTATCTTTTGTAATGGCTCTTGTAACGGCTTGGAGTCTGGCTTTGCCTCTGGACGTGCCCCACGATCACTGGGCGGCAACGGCGGTGGACGAGGTGGTCAAACGGGGGTGGCTGCAAGGCTACCCTGGCGGCACTTTTCGGGGCGAGGTGGCGCTGGATCGCTACCAACTGGCCGCCACCCTGGCCAGGGTACTGGCCGATAGCCCGTTGCCTGTGCGGGAAGCAGAGGTGCGCTTCAAGGATGTCAAGCCCAACCACTGGGCTTTACCTGGAATCCGGCGGATGGTAGGGGAGGGGCTGGTACAGGGTTTTCCTGATCAAACCTACCGAGGCACATCGGTGCTGACCCGTTATCAGCTAGCAGTGGTGCTCGATAAACTTGTCCAGAACCTGGGGATAACCTTCCTAGCCAAAACCATGCGCCCCGGCGACCTGGCCGCTGGTCACTGGGCCGAGGCAGCTGTGTTGCGGGTGATTGCGCTGGATATCCTACCCTTGGGATCGGATGGTCTGTTTAGGGGTACTGATTCCGTCAATCGCTACCAGATGGCAAGGGCCTTGTGGCGTATCGGTCAGTTGATAGTTGCGCCCCAATCCTCGGCTGAACCGACCCCAGCCGAACCCAGGGTAGCTACAGGGCAAAATTCAACACCGGCGCAAGCCTCAAGGCAAACCACAGGACAAGCCTCGGCGCCGCAAGCAGATGCGCCCCTTAGCCGGGTTCAGGAAGTCCAGCCACCTGCGGCCCAGGAAAGCATCGTTTTGGCTGATATAAGCACCGTTCCCTTGCCGGGGGAATGGTCTGGGGTAGAGCTCGAGGCCAGCTTAGTGCATGTCGGACAGGCCCAGCAAAATGGCCGGGCTTGGGCAACCTTCAAACACAACGACCTGCGCGCCACTGGACTGTTGCGGCTCGAAGAAAAACCGGTTCTCGAAGCTTTTTATCCGCTAAACGAGGCGGTGGCGGTTTCCAGTGAGGGCTGGGCCTGGCTCGAGGGCGGGCAAAAACTGATGCATGTTGACTTCAAAACCCAAAAGGCCCGTTATTTTGGTCCCATTGGGCAAAATGGCTCCCGGGAAGCCCTGCCACCGGTCTTTGCTCTCGGCGTAGAACAGGGTCTTCTGGGTGGCGTAGCCCTGGATGAAAGCCGCAACTATCTGGCCCTCATCAACGGGCGTCCGTTGTGCCTCCCTAGCTGCGAAAAAGCCTCGAGTTCAACAGTACTTCGTCTGGTGCTGCTGGGCCTTAACCCCGACGGCCTATTTGCGGAGTATGCCTACATGCTCGAGGCCCCGGGTAACCGTGTGGTGGGACTGGCCTGGCCCAAGCCACGGCTTCTTTTGGTGCACGAGCATGACGGCCAGAAAAGCCGGATTTACGCAGTGGATCTCAATCAGGCCGACGACCTGGCTTTTACCGAGTGGGATAGCCCGGAAGCGGGTTTAGAGATAAAGCCACAGATAAAGCCGCTGCCCAAGAAGCTCGTGCTCGAGGTCGCCCTGGAGCAACCCAAAGGGCTGGCCATCGTGAGCCCAAGCGAGGCCATAACGGCCCAGAAGGGCCTGCTGCGCCTGAAGCTCGAGAAGCCCCTGTGGTAGCGGCGTCTGCGGCTTTCTGAAGAGCTAGCTTGGAATGGTGAGCCGGGTGGGGTTGGGTGTCTGCATAGACTCTTCGCGCTCCACCCGGCTCACGATTTCCTCGCTACCCAACAGGCTGACCAGTTGCTGCTGGGTTACCAGCTTCCCCCCACACATGTACACCAGGCCCCGCCGCTGGTGGGTTACAACAAACGGCACTCCGTTGTGATAGCGCACCACCGTGTTATGCCGCCGGGCGTGTCGAACCATGCGCGCAAGGGCCTGCACGTCTCGATCCACTTTGTGGTTTTGGGCCTGTGGATACCAGACTGAAAACAAAATAACCATCACCAGGCTAGCCATTATCAAGGCTGTTATAAAGTTGATTTCCATTTGGCTTGCAGTATAGCTAGCGGACGCTGAGCATGAGGCGTTACTTTAAGGAAGATTAAATTTGTCAACTGACCGTGTGTGGAGATTTGGTTAGCGGATTTTTGTGAATTCAAAATGCGCACTTATTTTCCTAAGTGCGCATTTTGTATACTGAGCCCATGCTGGTACCGCTAGCCAACTGGCACAATCCGAGCAAGCGCAGACTCGAGGCCATCCGGGCTGCCCACGAGCGCAACCAGGCAGGCTTGCTCGAGCTGCTCGAGGCTTACCTGATACTCAAAGGTCGAAAACGAGCTACCCTGAGCCGCCGCACGCTGGAAAACTACCGCCTGGCGGTTCGAGACTACCTGGCCTGGGCTTGGTCCGACACGCAGTCGCTGGATATTCTCAAAGCCACAGCCGATGACCTTGACCGCTATATCGCCCATCTGCAGGTGCACGGCGGCAACCTGAATAACTCCGAACGCCGCCACCTCAAACCCGGCTCCATCGCTACCTATGTGGCGGGTGTACGGGCCTTTTACCGGGCGCTGGAGTGGGCCAATGCTGCAACGCTGCCGCAGGTGCCATCGCCCAGCGATCCCACGCCTCCAGAGGAACGCCGCCCCGCTTTACCGGATAGCCTGTACAAGAAGCTCTTGCAGCACCTATCTGGTCCAAGCCCACATAATACCCGCGACCGCTTGGCCGTACGATTGATGGCCGAGGCAGGGCTCCGCATTAGTGAGGTAATTAACTTACAGGTGGATGACCTCAGCTTGAACGAACGCTTACTGGTAGTACGAGCTGGTAAGGGTGGTAAACAGCGCTCGGTGCCGCTCTCCAAAGCATTGGTGCAAGAAATTGAGGGCTGGCTCAGGCTGCGCCTGGCCTATGTAGCCGCTGGAGAACGCTCGCTGCTAATAAACCTGGGCGGTCGCAAAGCCAATGGGCGGGCCATGACCGATAAGTCGCTGCGGAAAATACTCAACCGCCACTACCGCGACCTGGGCTTCCCCGAGCGCTACTATGGCGCCCACATGCTGCGCCACACCGCCGGAACCCGCTTTTATAAGCTTAGCCGGGATTTACACGCAACCGCCCGCATACTGGGGCACGCCAACGTGAACACCAGCGCCATTTACGCCAAGATGGATCTGGAAGGGTTATTTGATGTTGTAGACAAGCTAGATGACTAGAGGTTCTCACTGAACCGGGTTTTGATACGAGCTATTTTTATTCGGCATATTCCACCATAAGCATGGCAGGGATCATTGGCACAAAAAGAGTCCCCTACGGCTCTTCATCGATCCGGGTTTTATGTTAGGATTTGGAGCGATGATTACGCAAAAAGGACTGCTCGAGATATTCAATATAGTAACCCGGGTCATTTTTAATCTGGCACTGGTAGCCCTGCTCGTAGGGCTACTGGTAAGTGTAGGGCGAACCCTGCTGGAGCTGGGCCTGGCATTTACCCAGCCTACGGTGCGGCTTGGTTTGAAAGACCTGGTAACAAACGTTTTGTCGCTGGTGATTGTGCTCGAGCTGGTGCGGGCCTTTGTAGACTACTTCGAGTTCGATCGGATTCGGGCTGAAATTCTGGTGGAAGTTGCGGTGGCTTTTGTACTCCGGGAGATGATGCTGGGCTTGTTTGCAGGCGAGATCAAAGGTCTGGACGTTTTGGTTTGGAGCGCGGGCATTCTGGCCCTGATCGGGGCCAGGGCTCTGGCCATTGCCTTCCCTTATGGCAAGGAGAAAAAACATGCGGGTTGAAGAGAGTGTGCTGCCTGGTGTAGGACGGAAGTTTACCGTTACGGTTCGATCGGGTGACCGTCTAGTGATCGTAATTCACCACTCGGGCTCGAGGGAGCTTCAGTATTACGAAAAAGGCAACCCGGATGAGCCTGCTGCAGTGCTCGATTTGACCGATGAGGAGGCCCGAGAGCTGGGTGCCATTCTGGCCGGCGTTCTTTTTACTCCCGAGGCCATTGGCGATACCCAGGCCAAGCTGGCCCAGGATACCATCGAATGGATCAAGCTGGGGCCTGGAGCCCCCTGCGTAGGCCGCACAGTAGCGGAATTGCACGAGCAAGGAGCTCACCTCCTGGCTGTTCTACGTGAAGGGGAAGCCCTGATTCCCAATCCGCCTCCGAGCCTGTCCCTGAACGTAGGCGATACCCTGGTGTTGGCTGGGCCTCGGGGAGCAGTTGAGCGTCTGCGAAAGCAGATGATTGGGTAACCATGCATGAGTCCGTAACAGCCTTCGCCATCGCCACTTTACTGCTGGGATTGGGGGCTGCACTTGTTCATCGCTGGCACTTCCCGCCACTGGCGGCCTATCTGCTGGTAGGTCTTGCGTTGGGAGAGTTCCTGGATACTGAAAGCCTCGAGCCTCTCCCCTCTTTGGGCCTGCTGTTGCTGATGTTTTCGGTGGGCCTCGAGTTTGGCCCGGATCGCTTACAGCAGATGTCGGGCCGTGTTTTGCGTGCAGGGGGTTGGGATGCCCTGGCCCTCCCCATCGGGGTACTGGTGGGCTTGCTGGCAGGGCTTGATTGGAAGGGGGCCTTGCTACTGGCTGGGGTGATGTATGTTTCCTCCTCCGCAGTGATTGTCAAGCTTATTCTAGACCTGCGCCGGGCCGCCAACTCCGAGAGTGAAGTGGTGCTGGGGGTGCTGGTTTTTGAAGACCTGCTCATCGCCATACTGCTGGTCTTGGTACAGGGTGGAACAGGTCTTAGCTTTGCGGTGGTGGCAGGTCTGGTCGGGTTGTTGTGGCTACTGCTGCACCTGGGGGGTAGATGGCTTAATCAGCAGGTACAGCACCTGTCCGATGAGCTGGTTTTGCTGCTGGGAGCTGCGCTGGTTAGTGGTACCGCTATTCTATTCCACACCGTAGGAGCCTCAGAGGCGGTAGCAGCGTTTATCTGCGGGGTGCTGGCAGCTGGACTGGGCTTGCGCGAACGCTTTGAGCAACTGTTTGGTTCCGTGCGTGACCTGGGGGTGGCCCTCTTTTTTCTAACTGTAGGGGCTGAAGCCCTGGGGCTCTTGGACGCGGTAACAGTGGGAGTAGTGGGCCTGGCCTTGCTGGCGCTCCTAATCAAACTACCCCTCAACTTTAAAGGGGCGCAGATGGCCGGGCTTTCGCAGAAGAGAAGCGGCTTCGCAGCTATCTACTTGATTCCTCGAGGCGAGTTCAATCTCATTTTGGGGGCCATGGCCCTGCAACAGGGCTACCCCCTGGTAGGACAGGTGGCGGTGTTGCTGGTATTGGTTTCAATTCCGCTGGGCAGTCTGCTTATGCGCTTTGCCCCTTCCTGGTATGATGGACGCAGAAAATGATACCCATACGCGATTCTCTGTTATTTCATGGGCCTGCCCCGGCCACCAAGATCATTATTGTTCTCTGCGGCCTGGCGTTCTATCTTCAAATATCGTGGGGCTTTGAGGAGACCATAGCGCAATTTGGCTTTATTCCAGCCACGTTCTTTCTGGATCCTCTCGGGCAAGGCTACCGCCTGCTCAGCAGCATGTTTGTACATGGGTCGCTGGGGCACTTGATAGGCAACGTATGGTTTTTGTGGGTATTTGGGCCGGGGCTCGAGGGCCGCTTGGGCAGCTGGCGCTATTTAGGGCTTTACTTGTTGTCTGGAGTGGTTGCCGCCTTAACCCAGGCCCTGTTCACACCTGATCCCAGCCTGCCAATGGTAGGGGCTTCGGGGGCCATTTCTGGGGTGACCGGGGGCTATCTGATCCTGTTTCCCGGCGCACTTGTGCTTACGTGGATGTTTCCCTTTTTTTGGCTCTGGCTGCCCGCAACGCTTTACCTTGGATACTGGGCGACTATACAGCTTATCAACGCCCTGCTGGGCCTGCCCGGTGTCGCCTGGTGGGCTCATCTGGGTGGTTTTGTGGCCGGTATGGTGTTGGCTCGATGGTTCAGACCAAAGCGGAGCTACCAGGCCGTCCCCTACTGGGAGCACTGGTATTATTTTCGCTAACATGCACATAGGAGGCCTATGGAGATCTTCTTTCAGTTGTTCTGGCTGTTTTTTATCCTCTCGAGCCTGAGTCCTTACTTCAACCAGCAGATGCTGCTGGCTGCACGCGCTCGGCGAATTACCGATCTCGAGCGCAAACGCAAAAGCCGCGTCATCACCCTGATTCACCGACAGGAGGGGTTTTCCTTTCTGGGGATTCCGTTTGCACGCTACATAGACATCGACGATTCAGAGCAGGTTTTGCGTGCAATTCGCATGACTGACCAGAGCGTACCCATCGACCTTATCCTGCATACCCCCGGCGGGTTGGTACTGGCTGCCGAGCAGATCGCCGAGGCTCTCTTAAAGCATCCTGCCAGGGTTACGGTCTTCGTACCACACTACGCCATGTCGGGTGGAACCCTGATTGCCCTGGCTGCTGATGAAATCGTGATGGATCCCAACGCGGTGCTGGGGCCGGTGGATCCCCAGCTTGGGCAGTATCCAGCAGCCTCTATCTTGCGGGTTTTGGAGCAAAAGCCCATGGCGGAGATCGACGATCAGACCCTGATCATGGCCGATGTAGCCCGCAAAGCCCTGGCGCAGGTCAAGCGCACGGTGGCCGGCCTCTTGCGCAAACACTTTGACGAGCAAAAAAGCCAGGAGCTCGCCGATCTACTTTCGCAGGGTACCTGGACGCACGATTACCCCATTAGCGTTGAGGAAGCCCGCAGCATGGGCCTGCGGGTATCCACCGAGATGCCCATAGAGGTTTATGAACTCATGGGTATGTACCCTCAGCCGCGGGGTGGAAAGCCCAGTGTGCAGTATGTGCCCCTACCCTATGGGCGAGAGGAGCCTAGGTCTGGGCGGCGCTGATTGCTGCCAGGTTCCCTCAGCTCGTAACCAAAGGACAGCCAGCCAGTACCACTGCTGTGTGCAAATTGTGTTTTCCGCAATTAACGCCCCGTAAGGAGGTCGCTTAGCCTTCAAAAGGCGGCTGTTGGAATTCGGTTTCATACGCATTTCGGTAGTATCGTTCACTTTGACAAGCCTAAACGATACTACCGAAATGCTTTTCTACTCCCTTCGGTCGGCTTGAATCCTTCACCTCTGACTCGTCCAACGCTGAAGGATTCAAGCGGAAAGGGTATCACTTTCTGAAAACTGCTCTAATCCGCTTAGAATAAAGTTTATGTTGAAGGCCGTTCCCGGAACCAGCGACATTTTCCCCCAAGCCAAAGACTATCCTTTTCGTGAGCCGGTATTTCGGTAC
This sequence comes from Meiothermus sp., assembly GCF_026004075.1. Classification (NCBI taxonomy): domain Bacteria; kingdom Thermotogati; phylum Deinococcota; class Deinococci; order Thermales; family Thermaceae; genus Meiothermus; species Meiothermus sp. The sequence continues at coordinate 1,246,567 of NZ_BPIK01000001.1, forward strand.
ATCACCACAACCGCAGAGGAAGTGTTGCGTGGGGCTGGGGCCCAGATGGTGCATACGCCCATTTTCGAGTACCTCGAGGTCTTCCAAAAGGGCGTGGGACTCACCTCGGATATCGTCGTAAAAAAGGAGATGTACGTACTCGAGGATCGGGGTGGGCGGCTGCTGGCCTTGCGCCCCGAGCCTACCGCGGCCATCGTGCGGGCTTACAACGAGCACGGCATGAAAGTCTGGCCTCAGCCGGTGCGGCTTTTTACCTGGGGGCCTATCTTCCGTGGCGAGCGCCAGCAAAAAGGCCGCTACAAGCAGTTTCACCAGGTCGATTACGAGGCGCTGGGTTTGTCAGATCCCTTGCTCGATGCCGAGGCCATTGCTCTGATGGTACGTATCTATAAAACCCTGGGCCTCAAGAACCTCGAGGTCAAACTAGGCTCAGTGGGTGATCCCGAGGATCGCCTTCGTTACAACCAGTATCTGCGTACCCTGTTTGAGCCGTATACTCAGGCGCTATCGGAGGACTCGAGGGTTCGACTAGAAGCCAACCCCATGCGCATCCTGGACTCCAAAAGCGAGCGCGACCAGCAAATTATTGCCGAACTCCAACCCAAACCTATGCTGGAGTTTCTGGGCCCCGAGGCCCGGGCTTTCCATGAGCAGGTATGCCGATACCTGGCCGAACTCGGGGTACCCTTTAGCATCGATCCCAGTATGGTGCGCGGCTTGGATTATTACGTGCGAACGGCCTGGGAGGTGCACCATACAAGCATTGGGGCAAAATCGGCTCTGGGGGGTGGGGGGCGGTACGATGGCCTGTCTGAGATGCTGGGTGGCCCGCCGGTTCCGGGGGTGGGTTTTGGCATTGGTATAGAGCGAGTAGCCATCGCCCTACAAGAAGAAGGCGTACCCATCCCTGCCGACCCTTCGCCTACTCTCTACCTGGCTCCCCTGGATGAAGCTGCAAAAATCGAAGCGCTGGTTCTGGCCGAGCAGTTACGGCCAAAAATTTATGTTGAAATAGGCTATGCCCCAAAAAGCCCTCGAAAGGCTCTTGAGGACGCCCTCAAGAAAGGGGCGCGGTATGTGGGCTTTCTGGGTGAATCTGAGCGAGCCAGGGGTGTAATTACCCTCAAGCATCTGGAAAGCGGTAAGCAGACTGCGCTCGAGCCCCTGCAGTTGCACAGCTTGTTTGAAGGCCCGGAACCCAAGTAGGCTTGGACTAAACGCCACGGGCTTGCTGGTTGCGCTTGACATGGCTCCAGGCGTGGGCAATGGCCTGGTCGGTGGTCTCAAAGAGGTGGTGACCATTGGTGGTTATCTCGTCTAGGAGGCCCATGCGCTCCAGTACCTGCTTGGGCTGTGGCTGAAGGCCCGAAATTAGGAATTTAATCCCTCTCCGCTCGAGGGCTTGCTTCATGGATAGCAGTGCGTTGGCACCGCTGGCATCAATCACCTTAACCCGCCTCATACGCAGAATCAGGACATCTACCTCAGAAACCTGAGTTAGGCTGTTGATAAACTCTCCTGCTGCAGCAAAGAACAACGGGCCGTCTACCCGGAAAGCCACCACCCGCTCGCGCAGAAGGTCATGATCGACATCTAGGTGCGCTGGTATTTGTGGAGCCAAGTCCATGGGTTCTAGGCTCAAAGAGTTTTTCATGCGCTGAACAAATAAAATACCCGCGAGTGCAAGCCCGACCTCGATGGCTAGAATCAAGTCGAAAGCCACCGTCACTGCCATGGTTGCCAGCATGATACTCAAGTCGCTTTTGGTAGAGCGCAAGATGGCTTGTACAGCTTCCCACTCCACCATGCGAACTGCTACAACCATCAAAATACCCGCCAATGCAGCCAGGGGAATTATCTGTGCCAAGGGGCCCAAGGAAACTACCACGAGAAATAAAAACACCGAATGGATAATGCCGGAAAGCCTGGTTTGCGCCCCAGAGCGCACGTTGACGGCTGTGCGGGCAATTGCTCCGGTGGCAGGAATACCTCCAAAAATGGGGGCCAGTATATTGGCCAGGCTCGAGCCGATCAACTCGCGATCCGGGTCGTGCTTTTCCCGGATGGTCATGCTATCGGCTACCACAGCCGAAAGCAAGGTTTCGATGCCCGCCAGCAATGCTACGGCTAGTGCCGGGCTAAATAGCAGGCTTATATCGGAAAAACTCCAGTTGGGCCAGTGCGGCGCCGGCAGGCTGGACGGGATGGGGCCAATGCGTGGAACCTCGCGAAACAGCAGGCTCACCAACGTGACCAGAACAAGGGCCACGATGCTACCAGGGATGTGCTTGATGTAGCGGTTCCACAGCAAGATTAGACCTATGGTGAGGGCAGTCAGGAAAAGCGTTGTGAGCTGGGGTTGCAACAGGTAGGCCCGGAAGGCCTCGAGGGTGGTCGGCAAAATATGTTCGCCTTTAGGCGTCGCAACACCCAGCAAGGCCGGGATTTGTTGCAGAAAAATAATGATGGCGATGCCATTGGTGAACCCAATGACCACGGGGTAGGGAATCAGTTGAATTAGACGGCCAAAGCGCAATAGCCCCAGTACCAGCAGAATCAGCCCGGCCATGATGCCCACCAAAAAAATTTTGTCCACCCCATACTGCGCAATTATGGGCAACAGCACCACCGTCATAGCTCCGGTTGGGCCGGAAATGTTGTAGCGCGAGCCGCCAAAGGCAGAGCCGGCCAAACCTGCTACGATTGCGGTAAACAGCCCCGCTGCGGCCCCTGCGCCGCTGGTCACACCGAATGCCAGCGCCAGAGGCAGGGCCACCACGCCTACCGTAAGACCTGCCAGCAGATCCTGCTGGAAGCGTTGCAGGTTGTACTCGGCCAGTTCATGCCGCCAGGCAGGAACAGGATTGAGCAGCTCGAGCGACTTAAAAAACTGAGTGACGCTGGGGTTGGGGTTCATGGCCGTACTTTTTCCTCCTGGCGAATCTGCTCCAGCTTTGCCCAAGGCTGGGCTAGTTGGCGTTCGAAAATGGCCCGGCCCAGGTCCAGAAAGGTATAGACATCGGGATCAACCGTACGGTAATACACCGTGGTACCTTGCTTGCGTGTCTCCACAAAGCCCCGTTGGCGCAAAATGGAAAGCTGCTGTGAGACTGCGGGCTGGTCGGCCTCGAGTTCGTCCACCAAGGTACCTACACTCTTCTCCCCTGTTCGCAGAGCATCCAGTATGGCCAGGCGTAAAGGGTGGCTCAGTGCCCTGAAGAATTCTGCTTTGAAGCGGTGCAGGGCCGAGTTCATAGTTGCCACCATTATATACATACAATCATATATAAAGATATTATTTGTATATGCCCGTTGAATTCTAGTAACTATCTGACTATTTGTGCAATCTATCACGATAATAATCACTCGTGAGATAATTACCTAAAATAGACAGATCAAGCTCGGTCGCCGATTGCTTTGAGAAGTCTTTAGAAAAAGGTATGCTAAAGCCTATGCGTCGTACGCTTTATTGCGGCAACTTGCGCGAACAACATGCAGGACAAAGGGTAGTGCTGGAAGGCTGGGTCAACCGCCGACGCGACCTGGGGGGTTTAATCTTTATAGACCTGCGAGACCGCGAAGGAATTGTGCAGGTGGTGGTTCACCCCGACAGCGCGTGTTTTGCCGAGGCCAACCAGGTGCGCTCGGAGTGGGTGGTGCGCATCGAAGGGGTGGTACGCAAACGCCCTAGCGAACAGGTGAACCCCAAACTGCAGACCGGCGCGGTCGAGGTAGCCGCGGAAGGGCTCCTAGTGCTCTCCGAGGCCAGGACGCCGCCATTTCCCATAGATGCCGGCTGGCGCGGTGAGGCCGACCAGAGTGTGAACGAGGAGGTGCGTCTAAAGAACCGCGTGGTGGATCTGCGCCGCAAGCGTCTGCACGAGAACCTGCGCTTGCGGCACAAGGTGATTGCAGCCATCTACCGCTTCCTCGATCAGGAAGGGTTTATCAGCATCGAGACCCCCTACCTGACCCGCTCCACCCCCGAAGGTGCGCGCGACTTTCTGGTGCCCTCGAGGCTCGAGCCCGGCCACTTCTACGCCCTGCCTCAATCGCCTCAGCTCTTCAAGCAGATGCTGATGGTGGCTGGTTACGACCGCTATTTCCAGATTGCCCGCTGCTTCCGCGATGAAGACCTGCGGGCCGATCGCCAGCCCGACTTCACCCAGCTTGATATGGAGATGTCTTTTGTTACGCAGGAAGACATCATCTCGCTCAACGAACGGCTGGCTGCGTATATCCTGCATGAGACCCTGGGACAGAAGCTCGCCCTCCCCTTCCCCCGCCTAACTTATGCCGAAGTAATGAACCGCTATGGCTCCGACAAGCCCGACCTGCGCTTTGGGCTAGAGCTACAGGACGTAACCGAGGCCTTCAAGGGGGGCGAGTTTCGCGCCTTCACCAGCGCCGAGGTGGTCAAGGCCCTGGTGGTGCCGGGCCTGCTCTCGCGCCGGGAGATCGAGGAACTCGAGGCCCTGGCAAAGACCAAAGGCGCGGCGGGGCTGGCTTGGGCCAGGTTTGAAAGCGGTGTGCTTTCAGGCGGGATTGCCAAGTTCGTACCTCCCAGTCTGCTCGAGAAGCTTGCTGTGCAGGAAGGGCAAACGCTTTTGTTCGTGGCAGGCCCCTGGCGAAAAGCAGTCGAGAGCCTAGGGCTGGTACGGCTCGAGCTCGGTCGTCGGCTAGGTCTGATTGAGTCAGGGTTTAAGTTCTTGTGGGTGGTGGATTTCCCCCTGCTGGAATGGGATGAGGAAGCAGGCCGCTGGACCTACATGCACCACCCTTTCACCAGCCCAAACTTAGACGATTTGCATCTGCTCGAGGCTAATCCCGGCCAGGTGCGAGCCTATGCCTACGACTTCGTGCTCAATGGCAGCGAGATAGGTGGCGGCTCCATTCGCATACACCAGCGAGACCTGCAAGAGCGCATGTTTGCGCTGCTGGGCATTCGCCCAGAGGAAGCCCAGCAAAAGTTTGGGTTCTTGCTCGAGGCTTTGTCTTACGGAGCACCCCCGCATGGAGGGATTGCCTGGGGGTTGGATCGGTTTGTGGCTCATTTGGCTGGTGAGGAATCCATACGCGAGGTGATTGCTTTCCCCAAGAATAAAGAGGGGAAGGAAACCCTTACCGGCGCACCCGCCCCGGTCGACGAGGCCCAGTTGATCGCGCTCGGATTAGCGTTGCGGGATAATACCAAATTATGAAGCCCATAAATCACAGCCATATGGAGTCCACCGGTGCGAGCCTTGTATGGATCGAAATGGGCTTGATCCCCGTCCTGAAACCAGCATCCAGTGTGAGCGCTGAGGGAACCCAAATTCTCCGCAAGAGGGGGAGGCCTGGTGTCTAAGTCAAATCATCGCGTACCGTACCTGTTGGCCGATGCCTTTACCGAGGTGTCGGGTGGGGGTAACCGGGTAGCCTTGGTGCTGGACGCACGCGGATTGACCACAGAAGAGATGCAGCTGGTGGCTGTCAAGTTGGGACAGCCCCAAGCTGCATTCATAACTGACTGGGAAAATACGAGTTTTGACGTGCGCTTTTTTGCAGCCAACGGCGAGGTGGAGTTTAGCGGTCACGCTGCCGTAGCCCTGGCGTTGGCTTTAGCAAGAGAGGATAAGCTGCCAGGCACCAGCAAGCTGTATCTTCGCACCATTGGAGCCTCGCTTTTAGCCGAACTTTCGGAGGATCGAGCTTTAGTACAGAGCCCAAGTCCTCGTTTTCGCGACCCCCCTTCCTGGAAAGTGTTGCAAGAGTTCATCGAGGTAATGGGGGCCAACGAGCGTTACCTGCATCGGGGTCTACCCTATGGCATTACGTTTACTGGGTTGTGGACATTGTTTATGCCGGTTGTAGCACCAGGACTGGTGGATGCCCTCGAGCCTGACATGGAACGCCTGGCCGCACTTTCGAATGCCCTCGAGGTCGCCACGGTTCACGTTTATGCCCCATATGGTCCTCGACGCTTTTATGCCCGTACTTTTGCTCCCGCCTTAGGCATCCCAGAAGATCCCGTCACCGGATCACCCAACGCAGCTCTGGGCGCTCTACTGGCCCGGGCCGGAGTGGTGCCACGCTGGGAGGGCGAAGTGAATCTGACCATCACTCAGGGTCACCGCATGGGCGGCCCCGGACAGGTGGATGTTCGGGTTGAGTACGGGCCCGCAGGAAACATTCTGGGGGTGTTTATTGGGGGTACTGCAGTAATCGCCGAGCGTGGTGTGGTGGAGCTGGGTGGGGAGCCCAACTGATCTGGGTTCTTGAGTTGGATTCCCCTAGCAAAACGGCTCCCTTTTGAGGTGACGCGTGATCAACAGGCTGGTTTAGCGCCATGAAATCATCTGTTCAACTCGTACTAGTGGACGTCGACGGTACGCTATATGGGCCAGAAGGCGTACCCGAGTGCGCCTGGAAGGCTGCCCGGCGAGCAAAAGCAGCCGGGCTACACCTATCAATATGCACCGGGCGTCCTGGACGTGGCTTCGCGCTTCACTACGCCAAAGAGCTCGACCCCGAAGGGCTGCACATTTTTGAGTCGGGTGCCGTTGTTGTCTCGGGCTTAGGTGAGGTGGTTCGAGCCTCGACCCTGCCTCCGGTGGCGTACCGAAGGCTTCTCGAGCTAAGCAGAGCCTACGGCATACCCTTTGAGGTTTATACCGCCACTGGCGGCTTTTTCCGCGAAAGCACACACCCCGATCTGCTTTTTCACGAAAACATGCTGGGCTTATCTGCCCAGCAGAAGAACCTGGGTGAGATAAGCGATGGGGTGGTACGGGTACAGTATGTCTGGCGCCCTTCCCCTGCTTGGCAGGCGGTACGTGAGGAGATCGTTCGAATGCCGGAGATCGAGCTACACGAGGCCACCAGCCCGGGCATGCCGGGGGTGGTGTTTAGCTCGGTCACGGCGGCCGGGGTCTCCAAGCGAGCATCTGCCGAATGGGTAGCTAAGCAGCTGGGGCTAAGCTTGAGCCATTGCGCCATGGTGGGCGATGGGGAAAACGACCTCGAGCTTATTCAGGCGGTAGCCCTCGGTATTGCCATGGGTAACGCTCCGGATAAGGTCAAGCGGGCTGCCCAGCGGGTGGTGGGAACGGTGGAGGCGTGCGGCCTCGAGCAGGCTTTGGATATCATTCTTAGTGAAGTGGTTTTGTACTAGATTGTGCATATTTTCACGATAAAATAAGTTTGTGAGAAAAGTATCCAGTGAAAGGTTCTCATGATCAAACTCATCGCACTCGACCTCGATGGAACCTTCTATGCAGGCCGAAGCCTGGGGGTTCCTGAATCAGCCTGGGAAGCCGTGGAAAAAGCACGCTTGCAGGGCATTAGGTTCGCTGTGTGTACAGGGCGGCCCCAGGGAGGCTATGGGCTTTTATATGCCAAACGATTAGAACCCAACGGCCCACACGTCTTCAACGACGGTGCCTCGGTGTGCAACGCCAAGGGGGAATCGCTGTTTGCTCATCCGTTGCCACACCTGACCGAACTGGTGGGGTTAGCCCGGAAGTATCGATTGCCCTTCGATCTGATGGGGGCTGCAGGTGGCCGCTATTACGAGGAAGATCTGATGCCCCCGGAACTGCTCTCACACATCGAAATTACAGGCGTTGAAGCCCGATCGGCCCTTGCTGAGGAGATTGAGGAAACCCTGGTACGGCTGTGGTTTGTTGTAAGCGACCCAAGTCTATGGGAAACCGTCAGACCTGAGCTATCAAGCATGCCAGAAATAGACCTGGCCGAGTACAAGAGCCCCCGTGAGGTAATTACTGGGGTAATCCGCAAAAGCGTTACAAAAGCCACGGGCTTGCACTGGTTAGCTGAGTATTACGGCATATCTCTCGGTGAAATAGCCATGGTTGGTGATAGTCATAACGACCTCGAGGCCATCCGAGAGGCTGGCTTAGGTATTGCCATGGGCAATGCGGTAGATGAGATTCGAGCCATTGCCGATCACATCACCGGCCATGTTCGTGAACATGGCTTCGCCGAGGCAATCGAGTACATTCTGAGGTTTAATCGGCGCTCTTTGTAGTTAGCTTTGTTCTTCGAACCCAGCGTCGATTTATCCACTACGGAGCGAGGAGCAAAACTTCCCGTGAGGTACTACTCTGAAAAGGTATGCTAGGGATATTCTTCCCTTTCTTCATATCGAAACTGGTGTCACCATGACCCTATGTTTGGGATTCGCGACCCAAGGCTCGGCGCTTTGGTGATCACCATGTTTACCCCTTTCGCGTTACAGCTGCTGGGTTGGGCTGGCACTCCACTCGGTGGAGGGCCCTGCGGGGCCATTGGATTAGATCAGCTCCTGCTCGAGCAGCCCCAAGCCTTCTTTTATGCGCAAATCATGCTATGGGGAATTGCGTTGCTCATGGCTACAGGTTTTTTTATTTTGATGCTTGGCTTCATGAGCAACGGCTCGGTTTCCAGTTCTCAGGCCAGACCGTTTGTACTGTTGGGTCTCGCAATTAGCAGCACCACCGCACTAATTTACCTATTGACGCGTACAACTGGCCTTCCCGCACCAAGCTCTATTGGCTGGCTGATGGGTGGCCCTGAACCCCTAGATATCATTGGGGTGCTGGTATTGGCAGTACTTGTTGTTAACAGTTTTCTTGCATTGCAGTGGCTCAATAAAACCAAAATCGGCCAGGGCGATGCACCTGCTACACCGACTTGAGTTTAAGTTTCAGCTCTACAGACCGGAGGCAAATAAATGGTGTTGAGGACTCCAAATTGTGTTAGCATGTACATCCGTGACAACTATCTCTGGAGGCCGTTGGGTAGCCGAAATTTACGGCTGCAACCTGGAAGTGCTGGAGAATCCCAAATTAGTTGAGCTGGCGCTACGCGATGCTGTGCTCAAGTTAGGAGCGCCTCCGGGAAGCGTGCAGTCTACTGTGTACAAGTTTTATCCCCAAGGCCTTTCGGCGGCCATACTCTCTCCTGTAGCTGCGGTGATGATTCACACCTGGCCCGAGGATAATGCCTCAGCAGCACTCGACCTTTATTTTTATAAGCACGATGTGGATCCCGAAGCAGTGTTGCGGGGCCTGGCAAGGGCCTTTGGGGCTCAGGAAGAGTCGGCCTTTCGCTTTTGGCGTGGAGGCGAGCATGAAATCAAGCGTCGTGTACAGGAAGCGCGCAGCGATGTAAGGTGAGTAGCTGTTGCTATCACCGCCAGCCAGAGAAGTCTAAGAAGCCATAAAGGTGGCCTTAGCGCCCCAAAACCACATCTGGAGGAATCGGTATGGAATACGGTATGTACTACCTCGAGCAGGTCACGCCTTACGAAGCCATCTATCGCCGCATGGATAAAGTACTGGCCGCTGGACGAACCAAATTTCAGGATTACTTTATCTTTCAGTCTGGCGGTTTCGGCAAGGTGCTGGTGCTGGACAAAGACGTACAGTCTACCGAGCGAGACGAGTACATCTACCACGAGACCCTAGTCCACCCAGCTATGCTGGCTCATCCCAACCCCCGCTCGGTGTTTATTGTCGGCGGCGGTGAAGGGGCCACATTGCGCGAAGTTTTGCGACATCCGAGCGTAGAAAAAGCCGTAATGTGCGACATAGACGATGAGCTAGTAGCCATGGCCCGTACCCTGCTTCCTGAGTGGCACCAGGGGGCCTTCGACGATCCCAGAGCTTTGGTAATTACCGAGGATGCTAGGGGCTGGCTGGAAAATCATCCCGATACCTACGACGTTATCATCGTAGACTTGAACGACCCTATCGGCGAGGATAATCCGGCCCGTATGCTCTTCACGGTGGAGTTTTATGAATTGCTCAAGCGCCGCCTTAATCCTGGCGGCCTGATGGCCATGCAAGCAGGTATGATCCTGCTCACTCATCACAAAATGCACCCGGTAGTACACAACACCGTTCGGCAGGTTTTCAAGCATACCCGTAGCTACCGTAACTATATTCCCGGTTTCATGCTCAACTTTGGTTTTATCGTGGCCTCTGATGCCGTGGACATTACAGGTTTGAGCGAGGGCGTACTCGAGGCCCGTATTCTGGAGCGACAGCTTTCACTCAAGCACCTCGATGCGCCGTTCATCGAGGCCATGTTTGTTTTGCCGAAAGACCTCAGAGAAGCCATTGCAGCGGAAAAAATGGTCTCGAAGGACGCCGCGCCCTTCTGGCTCACCGAAGAGGGTGAAGCGCGCCAGGTCAGCAGTTAGTTGCAGAAGGCCTGGGTATCGAGCTTGCTGGAGAATCTCCATATCATCCTTTTTTTCACCGTAAAGGCATAGAATCTAAGTCATGCAAAGGACTCTTTTCGCCATAGTTGCAATCCTGGCTATCGCCATCGCAGCCGTTCTATTTCTGGTCTTGCGCCCAAAGCCCACCACAAGCGCTACCGATGCTGTCGCCGGTGCGCGTTTTGTAATTGGCAGCCCAGATGCCAAGGTTACTGTAGTGGACTTCTCTAACTATCTCTGTGGCCACTGTCGCGACCATGCCAACGATGTGTTCCCGCTCATCAAGCGCGACTATATAGACACCGGGAAAATTCGATATGTATTCCGCGATTTTCCCTTTGGCGGACAGGAAAATGTCATCCGGGCTGGAGAGGCTGCTGCCTGTGCGGCCGATAACAATCTGTACCTCGAGTACCACGAAGCGCTCTTTCGGGCTCAGATGCAGTGGGCCGGTCTAAGCGGAGAAGCCCTCGATAACTACTTCGCCGACCTGGCCGGGCAAATCGGAGTTGCACCAGCAACTTTCTTGCAGTGCCTTAAGTCGGGCAACAAGCGGGCTGGCGTTCTGGCCGACCAGAAACTGGCCACCGACCTGGGGCTGACCGGCACCCCCACCTTTATTGTGAACGGGGAAAAGTATACCGGTCAGCGGCCCTATGAAAGCTGGAAAGAGATTCTAGATAAGGCCCTGGCAGGCCAGTCCGGTGGCAGCGACCAGGGGGGCGCCAGCAGCCCCGCCAAGCCTTAGACTTCCACCTTCCACTTGGGGCCTTCGCGGGTATCCTCTACGACCACCCCCAGCTCGGTTAGGCGTTCGCGGATACGATCCGACAGGGCAAAATTGCGGCTTCGGCGTGCTTCTTCCCGGATCTCCAGCAGCAGCTTTACCAGGCCGTCCAGCAAGTCTCCACCGAGTTGGTTTTCCAGCACCCGCGCTGGAAACAGCCCCAACACCCCCTCGCCCAGCTCCCTGAAGACTTTTTCGGCTCGAGCCAGGCTTTCCTTGCCAGGCCGCTCGGCCAGGGCTTTGTTAAGCTCGGTGACAAACTTAAAGAACGCGGCGATAGCCTGAGGGGTATTCAGGTCGTCGTCCAGGGCTCGAGCAAACTCAAGCTCGAGCTCCTCTACAGCCCTTTCCAGCCCTGGGTGCCTGCCGTGGGGAGCGGTGTGTTGCAGCCGGTGCACCTCGCGGTAGGCGTTCAGCAGGCGCAGGTAGCCGTTCTTGGCAGCCTCGAGGCCCTCGTCGGTAAAGTCCAGCACGCTGCGGTAGTGGCTGTTAAGCAGGTAGAAGCGGATGTACATGGGCTCGTAGCGCGCCCGGAGTTCGGCCAGGGTGATGAAGTTGCCGGTGCTCTTGGCCATTTTCTGCCCGTTTAAAAGCACGTGGTAATGGTGCATCCAGTAGCGGGCAAAAGGGTGGCCAGCGGCCTCGGCCTGGGCAATTTCGGCCTCGTGGTGGGGGAACTGCAAGTCCACGCCCCCAGCGTGAATATCGAAGCCGTCGCCCAGGTACTTGAGGCTCATGGCCGAGCACTCGATGTGCCAGCCCGGAAACCCCACCCCCCAGGGCGAGTTCCAGCGCATGATGTGCTCGGGCTCGGCCCGCTTCCAAAGGGCAAAGTCGCGGGGGTCTTCCTTCTCTTCGCGCACCTCGACCCGCGCCCCGGCCTCCTGTTCCTCGATGTCACGGTTGGAGAGTTTGCCGAAGGCGGGCCAGCTTTTCACCCGAAAGTAGACCGAGCCGTTGACCACGTAGGCGTGCCCCCGCTCGAGCAGGGCTTCCGTAAGCTCGATTTGTTCGGGGATGTGCCCGGCGGCCCGGGGGCTGATGTCGGGACGGAGTACGTTCAGGGCCTGCATCTCGTCGAAGTAGCTCCACATGTACTTCTCGGCTATTTCCATGGGCTCGAGGCGCTCGAGCTTGGCGCGCCGCTGGATTTTGTCCTCCCCTTCGTCGGCATCGTCGGTCAGGTGGCCCACGTCGGTGATGTTGGAAACAAAGCGCACCTTATAGCCCTGGTGTCGCAGCCAGCGCCGCAGCACGTCGTAGACAATGGGGCCGCGGGCGTGCCCAAGGTGCGGGTCGGAGTAGACCGTGGGACCGCAGACATAGATGCCCACGTAGCCCGGTGTAGCGGGTACAAAAGGTTCTTTTTCGCGTTTGAGGGTGTTGTAAATCTGTAAGGACATCTTTATCTCCTTAGCAATATTCAGCTTGTGGGCAGCAGTCCTAAGAAAAACGCCGGGCTGGCGGCCTGTGGCACACCATGACCCCGGCGGGATCGTCTGCTTAACATCGGAGAGCAAACATAGCTGGAGTATAGCACCTCAAGCCGCGGTGCAGCGCTCCTTAAGGCCGCGCAAAAGGTCGTCTATGTTTTCCTGCATGAGTTTTTTGACCAGTTTTTGCAGCAAACCGCCAAAGATGGGGATGTTGAGCTCGTACTCGAGCTTCAGCACTGCCCGGGTACCCTCGCCCTCGGGCAGGAAGGTCCAGGAACCCCGGTAGACGTCAAAGTCGCCCTCTTTGCTGTCGAACTCGTTGCGCAGCTCGGCGTCGAACCAGCGCTCCTCCTCGATCCAGTGCACTTTTTTGCCCATCGCCACCGCTACAAACTTGGTGCGCGAGGTGCTTCCGTGGTCTTCCAGCACCTCGAGGGTCTCCACGTCCTTGAGGTAGGGTTTGAGGCCGGCCAGGTCGCGCGCCGCCGCATAGACTTCCTTGGGGGGTTTAGGAATGTAGAGTTCGGAGATCACTTCTGGCATAGCGCTAGTTTATACCGGTTCCGCTTGAACTCTTCGCCTTTGGGTGTAATCAAGTGAACGATGCTGCCGGAATGCGTATTACAGGCAAACCATCCGGCCATAGGGTAGGCTGTGAGCCATGTCCCACGATTTTGAAGAGAAACTCCGGCGGCTGGCTGAGGTAACAGTCAAGGTGGGGATTGGGCTACAACCGGGCCAGAAGCTCTTTATCAACGCCAACCTCGAGGCCCTGCCGCTCACCCGGCGGGTGGTGGAGGAAGCCTATAAGGCGGGCTCGAGGCTGGTGGTCACCCAGTTCTACGACGAACAGCTCAACCTAGCGCGCTACCGTTATGCCCCGCGGGACTCTTTCCAGGAGTACGCAGGCTTTATGGTGGAGGCCCGGCTCAAAGCGCTGGACGAGGGCTACGCCTGGCTGAGCATTCTGGCCGACGACCCCGAAATACTACAGGGGCAAGACCCTGAGCTAACCCGTCAGGCTTCGCAAACAGCGGCCCGGTACAGCAAGCCCTTCTCGGATCGGATTAGCGGGTTTGCCACCAACTGGTGCATTGTTGGGGCCGCTTCTCCGCGCTGGGCCCAGAAGGTTTTTCCGGGCGAGCCGCCAGAGCAGCAGATGGAGAAACTGTGGGAGGCCATCTTCAAGGTAAGCCGGGTAGACCAGGCCGACCCCGTGGCGGCCTGGCAGGCCCATCTGGACAGCCTCGAGCACCGCGTACAGCAGCTCAACGCCAAGCGCTACGCCGCCCTGCACTTCCGGGGGCCCGGCACCGACCTGCGGGTGGGGCTGGCCGAGGGCCATCTCTGGGCGGGTGGGGCCGGTCGGGCCCAGAACGGGGCCCGCTGCGTACCCAACATGCCCACCGAGGAGGTGTTTACCACCCCCCACCGCGAACGGGTGGAGGGTTGGGTGCAAAGCACCAAGCCCCTGAGCCTGCACGGGAACTTGCTCGAGGGCCTCCGGATGCGCTTCGAGCAGGGCCAGGTAGTCGAGGCCCACGCCGAGCGGGGCCAGGAGATCCTGACCCACCTGCTCCAGACCGACGAAGGGGCAAGGCGGCTGGGGGAGGTGGCGCTGGTGCCCCATAGCTCGCCCATCGCGCAGTCGGGGTTGCTCTTTTACGAAGCCCTCTACGACGAAAACGCCGCCAGCCACCTGGCCCTGGGCGCCAGCTACGACGAATGCCTGCAAGACGGCCACCGCTTATCCCCCGAACAAAAACTGGCCGCCGGGGCCAACGATAGCCTGATTCACATTGACTGGATGATTGGCTCCGAACACGTGGATGTGGATGGGATTACCCAGAGCGGCGAAGCCGAACCCTTGATGCGAAAGGGCGAATGGGTGGACTGATACCGTTTCCGCTTGAATCCTTCAGCGCTACGCGCAGTCAGAGGTGGAGGATTCAAACAGACCGAAGGGAGTAGAAAAGCATTTCGATAGCATCGTTTAGGCTTGCCGAAGTGAACGATACTGCGCGAAACGCGCATGAGCACCTGACCTGATGCGATAGACTTGGGGCGGAAGGGAGGGACTTTGTGAGCGGCCATCAGACCCTGCCGGGCGCGTTTGAGTTCCACGTTTCCAAGAGCGCGCGGGACTACTACCGATTCGATCTTTCGCTGTTTTCGCTTAGCGGCAACGTCATCCTGGCCGACTTTGAAGCAGCCCGGCGCTTCGCCGAGGCCATCAACGCCAGGCGCGACCTGCTGCACCACCCCGAGCAAGCCGTGAGCCCCGGCCAGCTCAACGCCATGGGCCTGATTGACGAGCTGCTGCACCTCATCGTGCGGCAGTACCTGGAAGCGCACCCCCGCGCCATGCAGGAGGCCCTGGCGGCCCTGAAGCGCAACCTGGGCCCCGATGCGGTAGAACAGGCCCTGCGCGCCTTTGCAGCCCTTTTCCCCCCCATCCGGGTCTACCGGGGCGAGATCAGCCTGGACGAGTACCTGGCCGATACCACCGAGGGCCGCTCCAACCGGGAGATTCTGCTGGAAGAGCTCCTGATGCTGTGGATGGCCAACGCCAACCCGGCCTTCAGTCCGCTGGCCGAATTGTTCGAGGACGACGAGCTCGAGCGCACCACCGCCTATCTGCCCATCATTCAGAACCTGGAAACCTTCTTCGAGGGCCAGCCGGCCTTCGGCCAGACCGGCCTCTCCCTTTTCAAAACCCTGCGGCTCCCAGCCCTGCTGCACCCCCATTCGCTGGAAGCCCAGCTCGAGTTTTTATTGCACCGCTTTGGTGGTAGTCTGGGACGCTTCTACTACCGAATGCTGGTTGGTCTCGACGTGATCCGCGAGGAGGGGCGCTCGTTTGCCGCGCCGGTTCAATTTGACGGGCCGGGCGGTGGGGGCGGGGGCGAAAGTGAAATGCTGGACATCCAGCGGCTCCTCTCCGAGCCCGAACCCGAGGCCTTCAGCCCCGACCTGGACTGGATGCCGCGCTGCGTCCTGATCGCCAAGAACACCTATGTCTGGCTGGATCAGCTCTCCAAAAAATACCGCCGCGAGATCAAAACCCTCGACCAGATTCCCGAGGAGGAGCTGGCCCAGCTGCAAAGCTGGGGGGTGACGGGCCTGTGGCTCATTGGGCTTTGGGAGCGCAGCAAAGCCTCAGCGCGCATCAAGCAACTAATGGGCAACCCCGACGCCATCGCCTCGGCCTACGCGCTGTACGACTATGTGATTGCCAAAGAGCTGGGGGGTGAGGAGGCCCTCGAGGTGCTCCGGCAAAAAGCCGCCCGCTACGGCCTCCGCCTGGCCTCGGACATGGTGCCCAACCACGTGGGCATCGACGGGCGCTGGGTGATGGAGCACCCCGACTGGTTTATCCAGCTTCCCTATCCGCCCTATCCCAGCTACACCTTCAACGGGCCGGATCTGTCGTCCGACGAGCGGGTGGCCATCTTCCTGGAAGACCACTACTACGACAAAACCGACGCGGCGGTGGTGTTCAAATGGGTTAATCGGCAGACCGGCGAGGTGCGCTACATCTACCACGGCAACGACGGCACCGCCATGCCCTGGAACGACACCGCCCAGCTCAACTACCTGCTGCCCGAGGTGCGCGAGGCGGTGATTCAGACCATCCTGCACGTGGCCCGGCAGTTTCCCATCATCCGCTTCGACGCGGCCATGACCCTGGCCAAGCGCCACATCCAGCGGCTGTGGTGGCCCGAGCCGGGGGGCTCGCCCTGGGGGGCCTCGGTGCCCAGCCGGGCCGCCTTCGCCATGAGCAAAGAAGACTTCGACCGGGCCATGCCCAGGGAGTTCTGGCGCGAGGTGGTGGATCGGGCCGCGGTGGAGGCCCCCAACACCCTGCTGCTGGCCGAGGCTTTCTGGATGATGGAGGGCTACTTCGTGCGCACCCTGGGCATGCACCGGGTCTACAACTCGGCCTTCATGAACATGCTGCGCGACGAGAAAAACGCCGAGTACCGGCAGATTGTGAAAAATACGCTCGAGTTCGAGCCGGAAATCCTCAAGCGCTTCGTTAACTTCCTCAACAACCCCGACGAAAAAACCGCCATCGAGCAGTTTGGCAAGGGCGACAAGTACTTCGGGGTGATGACCCTGTGCGCGACCCTGCCGGGCCTGCCCATGCTGGGCCACGGACAGGTGGAGGGGCTCACCGAACGCTACGGCATGGAGTACCGCCGGGCCTACTACGACGAAACCCCCGACGAGGGCCTGATCGCCTACCACCAGCAGCAGATTTTTCCCTTGCTCAAAAAGCGCCACCTGTTTGCTGAAGTAGAGAACTTCGTGTTCTACGAGGCCCAGACCGGCGACGCGGTCAACGAGGATGTGTTCGTTTATTCCAATCGGGCGGACAGCGAGCGGGCTTTGGTGGTGTACCACAACAAAAACGCCGAAACCCGAATCTGGGTGCGGCAGTCGGTGGCCCAGCCCTTCAAAACGGCACAGGGCCGCGAGACCCGGCGGGTGGGGCTGGGGCAGGGTTTGCAGCTCAGCTACGACGCCCGCACCTTCAGCATCTTCCGCGACCTGGTAACGGGCCTCGAGCACCTGCACAACAACCAGGCCCTGCACGAGCAGGGGCTCTACCTGGAGCTCGGCCCCTACCAGCGCAAGGTGTTCCTGGACTGGCGTGAGGTCTACGACCACGACGGCACCTATGCCCGGCTGGCCCAGATGCTCTCCGGGCGCGGCGTTCCCAGCGTGGCCGAGGCCCGGCAGGAGCTCTGGCTGGGGCCCATCCTGCAACCCTTCCGCGAGCTGGTGAGCCCGGCCCTGTTCCGCAGGCTGCTGGCCGCCCAGGGCGGGCTGGACGGGGCTTTGCGGGCGGAGGTGCAGGAAAAGCTTCTAGCGCTGTATAGGGGCATTGACGCACACGCCGAGCACAAACTGGCCTTGCTGCCGGTACAGCAGGTGCTGGATGGCCTGGCGGGGGTGCTCGAGGCCGGCCCACATACGCTGGAGACCGGCGGCGCGCTTTTGGGCTGGGCCTTTATCCGTGGCCTGGGAAGCCCGACGCACCTGGAGGAGTGGCGGCTGGGGCGGGTACTGGAGCAGACCCTGGGCGAGCTGGGCCTGGAGGAGGCCGCCGTCCGCCGTGCGGTGGGCCTCACCCGGCTGCTACTGGCCCAGGGTGAGCTAGCGCTGAAGCCAAACCGCCTACCCCAGCAGATGCCTAGGCTGCTGAAAGACCCCGCCGTGCAAAGTTTTTTAGGGGTCAACCGCTTCGCGGAGCGGGTCTACTTCAACCGCGAGGCCCATCAGGCCTGGCTCGAGGGCCTGGGGAAGCTGGGGCAGGCCCTGTACCTCGCACAGAGAAAACCCGCCGCCCAGCTCGAGAAGCTGCGCAAAACCTGGCAAGCCCTGCAGCAAAAGCTCGAGCAGGCCGCGCTGAACTCGGGTTTTACGGTGGAGGGGTATTTGCGAGCCATCGCGCAAAAACCCCGGTCTAAAAAAGCCCGCCCCCCTCGCAAGGCTTCGGCAAAGGTTTCCTCACCTGCCGTCAAAAGCAAGCCCAAGGCCAGGAGCCCTGGGGACGACCTCGAGCGCATCAAGGGCATCGGCCCCAAGATTGCTTCAGCCTTAGAAGCCGCCGGCATCCGCACCTACGCCCAGCTTGCCAAAACCAAAGAGAGCACCCTTCGCGCGGCGCTGGCCGAGGCCGGAATAAGGCTGGCCCCCAGCCTGGGCACCTGGGCCAAACAGGCATCCTACCTGGCCAGGGGCGATGAGCAGGGTCTGGCAAACTACCTGCGGCGCCAGCGGTCATCCGGGCGTGGGCTGTAATTCGGTGATTTCGGGCCGCAGGTTGAGCTTTTCGATGTACTCGAGGTAATCGGCCTCGCTCAAGGGATACTTACCGGCCACGGCCACTATAAAGGCCTCCATCACGTTGGTACCGAAGCTGCGGCCCTCGAGGCGGGGGGTGGTGGTGATCAGCTTGGCGATGCCCCGGGCCCGCATGAACTCGATGTCCTCGGGGGTGGTAGTGTTGGTCAGGATGATCTTGCCCTGCATACTGGGCGGCATGAAGCGGCGCATATAGTGCCAGTCCCCGGCCACCACGTCGGCCCACTCGAAGTAGCGCTGCCGCCAGTCCTGCACCTGCTTTTCCTGCTTTTCACCGGTGGGATAAAGCCACTGGAAGGGCAGCTGGGTGATGATGGGCAGCAGAATGTAGGCGATTTTTTGCAGCAGCGAGAGGCGGTAAAGCGGGATGGGCACCCCCAGGCCAAAAATCAGGTCGCCAAAAAGCGTCCGGGCCCCCGCAGCATCCAGTGCTTCGGCCAGCCCAAAGCGATCCACCGCACTGGGGATGAGCACCTTTTTGTCTTTCCAGCCAATCTGGGGCTCGAGCAGCCGGATGGCGTTGCGCTCGAGGGTGTGCTTCAGCCCCGAGCCATCCAGCATGGGGGTCTTCCGGGCCGCCCGGGCCATGCGCGCAGCGTCGCGGAAGGTATAGCGGCGGTTACCCGCATACACGTAGAGGTCGGCCCCGCCCAGCCCAAAGGCGTCTACCTTTCCATCCAGTTCCCTCACCAGCTCGATGGCCTTCTCCCAGCTCCCATCGGTGCCAATGCGCTCGAGTACAAAGGTCTCCCCCAGGCTTTCTACATACACCTCGGCCCTGGAGTTGCGCTTGGACGAACCTATCGAAACACTCACGACGCGCTTGGGCATGGCTCACACTCTACTATCGCAGTTCAAAACGCTTCCGCTGTTCATGGTGCAACCACCAGCCGAATCAGGCCTACCAGCCCCAAGCCCACCGCCAGGGCCCACAAAATCTGCGCTGTGCGCTTGCTGGCCGCGCCCTGGCCGGCCAAGACCCAGACCAGCAAACCCAGCAGCGCGGCCCCCAGGGCCAGGGTAAAAAGCAGCGCGGGCAGGTTCGAAAGAACCGTCTGAACCATTCAAACCCCCAACAGGGACTTCACCTCGGCGGCCACCCGCTCCTTGGTGAAGCCCAGCTTGCTGTACACATCGGCATAGGGGGCGCTGGCGCCAAAGCGATCGAGCCCCACCGTTTTGTGGGCGTAGCGTTCCCAGCCCAGCGTCGTACCGGCCTCGAGGGACAGGGTAGGCAGGCTTTTGGGCAGAACGGCCTGGCGGTAGTCCTCGGGCTGGGCCTCGAAGGCCTCCCAGCAGGGCAGCGAGACCACCCGCACCGGTATCCCCTCGGCGGCCAGCAGTTGCTGGGCTTCCAGCGCCAGGGCTACCTCCGAGCCGGTCGCCACAATGGCCGCCTGGGGGTTTGGCACATCGGAGAGGGTGTAGCCCCCGCGCTCCACCCCCTCGAGGCGCACCCCAGCCAGCACCGGCAGGGCCTGGCGGGTCAGGATCAGGGCTGTGGGGCCGTCGGTGCGCGCCAGGGCCATCTTCCAGGCCGCCGCGGTCTCGTTGGCATCGGCGGGGCGGATCACCCACAGGTTGGGGATGGCCCGCAGGCTCATCACGTGCTCGATGGGCTGGTGGGTGGGGCCGTCCTCCCCTACCGCAATCGAGTCGTGGGTGAAAACGAAAATGGTGGGGGTGCCCATCAGGGCCGCCATGCGGATGGCCGGGCGCATGTAGTCCGAAAAGACCAGAAAGGTGCCCCCATATGGGCGCAGCGCTCTGCTCAGGACAATGCCGTTCATGGCCGCGCCCATAGCGTGTTCCCGCACCCCATAGCGGATATACCGCCCGCCGGGGTTATCGGGGCCAAAATCGGTCATATCGGGGGTGCGGGTGTTGTTGGAGGGGGTAAGGTCGGCGGAACCGCCCACCAGCTCCGGCAGCACCGGAACCAGTTTTTCCAGCACTTTACCCGAGGCCGCGCGGGTAGCCAGCTTCTCCCCGGCGCTAAAACTGGGGAGGTGGCTTTCCCAGCCCTGCGGGAGCGCACCACGCAGGCGACGCTGGAACTCGGCGGCTTTTTCGGGGTGGGACTTGGCAAAAGCCTCCAATTTCTCCTGCCACTCGGCCTGGGCTTGCTGGCCCCGCGCGATGGCCTGCCGGTAGTGAGCGTACACCTCCTCCGGTATTTCAAAAGGCGCATACGGCCAGCCCAGAGCTTGCCGGGTGGCCGCCACCTTCTCGGGTCCCATGGCGTCGGAGTGGGCTTTGTGGTGGCCTGCCAGGGGCGAGCCAAAGCCAATAATCGAGCGCACCGAGATCAGGCTGGGGCGGGGGTCGGCCTGGGCTTCGCGCAGGGCAGCCCGGATAGCCTCGAGGTCTTCCCCGTGCACCCCCGATACCACGTGCCAGCCGTAGGCCTCGTAGCGCTTAAGGCGGTCCTCGGTAAAGGCCAGCGCAGTACTGCCGTCGATGGAGATCTCGTTGTCGTCGTAGAGCACAATCAGCTTGCCCAGCCGCAGGTGCCCGGCCAGCGAGGAGGCCTCGGCGCTCACCCCCTCCATCAGGTCGCCGTCCGAGGCAATGACGTAGGTGTAGTGTTCGGCAATTTCGCCGAACTCGGCCACCAGCTTGCGCTCGGCAATGGCTATGCCAACGGCGGTCGAGATGCCCTGCCCCAGGGGCCCGGTGGTCACCTCGACGCCGGGGGTGTGGCCGTACTCGGGGTGCCCGGGGGTCTTGGAACCCCACTGACGGAAGCGTTTGAGTTCTTCAATGGGCAGATCGTAGCCGGTCAGGTGCAGCAGGGCATAGAGCAGCATCGAACCATGCCCCGCCGAGAGCACAAAGCGGTCTCGAGCCGGCCAGTGGGGGTCTTTGGGGTTGTGCTTCAGAAACTCCGTCCACAGCACATACGCCGCCGGGGCCATGCCCATCGGCATCCCAGGGTGGCCGGACTTGGCCTGCTCAACCGCGTCCAGGGCCAGCATGCGGATGGCATCAATGGAAGCTTTTGCAATGGGGGGTATCTGGGTCATACCCAGCAATCATACCGTTTTGAGGTCTTTTTACCGAGTGTGTGCGGGGCGTTTTAATCCTCGAGCGTTAGCGAAACAACCCCGTCAAAAAGCGTTTCAAAAGGACAACCTCTTCGAGTTTTTGGAATTTTTGAATCCAGTCAAGGGGACATTTTTCCCTGGGACACATGTCCTCTAACCAAGTTCTTAGACTCCCGCAAAGGGGGACGCAGTCCTATGGAAGAAAAAGAACAACGACCCATTGGAGCTTTGTTGGTTGTCGGTGTGGTCACGGTCTTTATCCTGGCCTTTTGGTTTTTCCACTTCTTCATGTACCTTGCAAGGGGATAAGGTATGGAACACCAGGAACACATCATCGAGCGCTACGAGCGGGCCTGGATCTTCTTCGGCCTGGCCATGATTACGGTTTTCATAATCCTGGTAGGCTATCTGATGCTCACCAAAGGTAACACCAACCCAGTGGGTGTGGGTCGTATCGATGCTACCAAGGTGCGTACCGAGGGCGAGTTTGCCAACCCCCGCGTCGAGCAGGTGGGCAACGAGTACGTGGCCTATGTACAGGCCTTTGCCTTTGGCTACTTACCATCGGAGATGCGGTTCAAGGTGGGTAGGAAGGTCACCTTCTACGTCACCTCCCCGGACGTGCAACACAGCTTCCACGTACACAACACCAACATCAACGTACAGGTGATTCCCGGAGAGATCGCCAAGGTGAGCTACACCTTCACCAAGCCCGGCGAGTACCCCATCATCTGTAACGAATACTGCGGAATCGGCCACGCCAACATGATCAGCAAGCTCATTGTGGAGCCGTAAAAGGAGTGCTCAATGGCGGTCAAAACCCTGTTCAACTACGATGCCTACGCATCTGCACCCGAAAAGAAGTACGCCCTGTACATGATGATGCTGGGCTTTGCAGCCCTGGCGCTGGGCACGTTTTTTGGCCCCTTCCAGGCCATGAACTACGGGGGTCTGGATCTCTACCCCCTGCTTAAGCCAGTTTTCCAGAACTACTACCAGGGGCTGACCCTCCACGGAGTGCTCAATGCCATCGTGTTTACCCAGCTTTTCGCCCAGACCATCATGGTCTATCTGCCAGCGCGGGAACTGGGTCTGCGGCCCAACATGACCCTGGCCTGGGTCTCGTTCTGGATGGCGCTGGGTGGATTGCTCCTGGCCGCCGTGCCCCTGCTGCTCAACGAAGCCTCGGTGCTCTACACCTTTTATGCCCCCCTCAAGGCGCACTGGGCCTTCTATCTGGGCGCGGCTATTTTTGTGCTCTCGAGCTATGTGAGCATCTACCTGGTGCTGGAGATGTGGGCCCGCTGGCGCAGGGCTAACCCGGGCAAAATCACCCCCCTGGCTACCTTCATGGCAGTTACCTTCTGGCTGATGTGGTTCCTGGCCAGCCTGGGGCTGGTGGTTGAGGCGCTGTTTCTGATTGCCTGGTCGTTTGGGCTGGTAGCGGGGGTAGACCCGCTCTTGATGCGCACCCTGTTCTGGTACACCGGCCACCCCATCGTCTATTTCTGGCTGCTGCCGGCCTATACCCTGGCCTACGTAACCCTGCCCAAGCTGGCCGGGGGCAAGCTGGTCTCCGACCCTTTAGCAAGGTTGGTTTTCATCCTCTTCCTGCTGTTCTCGGTGCCGGTGGGTTTCCACCACCAGTTCGCCGACCCCGGCATCGCCCCCTACTGGAAGATGATTCATACCATCCTGACCATGATGGTTGCAGTTCCCAGTTTGATCACTGCTTTTACCATTGCAGCTTCGCTCGAGATTGCAGGCCGGGCCAACGGCGGTAAGGGCCTGCTGGGCTGGATTGGAGTCCTACCCTGGAACAACCCCACGGTGCTGGCCTTCTTGCTGGGCTTCTTGGCCTTCATCCCAGGCGGGGCCGGCGGTATAGTCAATGCCAGCTTCAACCTGAACCAGAACGTGCACAACACCGTCTGGATCCCAGGCCACTTCCACCTGCAAGTAGGCACCCTGGTGACCATGGCCGCCATGGGCACGGCCTTCTGGCTGATTCCTCACCTCACCGGCAAACCCCTCGTCGCCCGTGGAATGGCCGTGGCCTCGCAGTGGCTGTGGTTCCTGGGGATGTTCATCATGACCTTCGCCCTGCACTGGATGGGCTTCCTCTACGCTATCCCCCGCCGTGCGCACATTTCCGCCAGCCCCATCGCCATGGAGGCCTATAAAGAAAGCGCGGCCTGGATGGTCTTGAACATCGTCTCAGGGGTTATCCTGTTCATCGCAGCCCTGCTGTTCTTCTACGTGATTTTCGCCACGGCCCTGCAAAACCGCCGGGAGCCAGTCAAAGTGCTTGCCGAGGTACCTTTCACCGAGGTGATGTCCAAGCCCGAGGGCAGCGGGCTGGCCCAGCTCACCGAACGGGTCTGGTTCTGGTTTGGTATCGCAGTGGTGCTGGTGGTGCTGGCCTATGGCCCGGTGCTCTTCCAGATGTTCACCAACATGAATCCCGTTCCGGGTCAGCGGCTCTGGTAGCTTCCCCCCTTCAGAAGAATGTCCCTGGATAAGCTCAGGGGCATTCTTCAGTTATCTGTGAGTCGGACATAGAGTGTAACTGATGAGGAAGCTGCCTCCCACTGTATATGTTCTAGGCGCGGTGAGTTTTTTTACGGACATTGCCTCCGAGATGGTCTACCCGCTACTCCCACTGTTTCTGACCGGGGTTTTGGGGGCTTCCACAACGGTGGTGGGGTTGGTGGAGGGCATCGCCGAGGCCACGGCCAGTCTGTTTAAGGTGGTGGGGGGGCGGATCTCCGACCGCATGGCTGCCAGAAAGCCGCTTATTCTGCTGGGGTACGGCTTCCCGGCTCTGCTGCGGCCCATACTGGCCCTGGCCGTAGCGCCCTGGCAGGTGCTGGCTTACCGCTTTCTGGATCGGATAGGCAAAGGGCTTCGCACGGCCCCCAGGGATGCTCTGATTGCAGAAACGGTAGACCAGGACAGCTATGGGCGGGCTTACGGGTTTCACCGTGCCATGGACAGTCTGGGGGCAACCATTGGGCCGCTGCTGGCCTTTTTACTTCTCCCGTTGCTGGACTTCCGAGGGGTTTTCTGGGTTTCGGCCATTCCGGCTCTTTTGGCCACCCTGGTCATCCTGTTCTTTTTACGAGAGAAGCGAGGCCAGGCCAGGCCCCTTCCACCCCTTCGGCTATCGGCTTTTTCCCTTCGCTATCGCTGGTTCTTGCTGGTAACGGGCGTGGCTACGCTGGGTCTGTCGTCTAATGCGTTCCTGATTTTGCGCCTAAGCGACCTGGGGCTGAGTGCAGCCCAGGCCACCCTGGTCTACACCGCATATAACCTGCTCTATGCCCTAATGGCCTACCCCCTGGGATCGCTGGCCGACCGGGTGGGGGCTCGAGCTCTGGTGATGCTGGGCTTTGTCACCTACGCCCTGGTGTACCTGGGGTTCGGGCTCAGCAGCGCTGGCTGGCAGGGCGTTGTTTTATTCTTGCTTTATGCCCTGTACAGTGCGGCCTTTGAAGGCAGCAGCCGGGCTTATCTGGCCCAGATTATCCCTGCAACCGAAAAGGCCAGCGCCATTGGGCTTTACCACACCCTGGTAGGCTTGCTCCTGCTACCGGCCAGCACCCTGTTTGGTTTTTTATGGCAGCATTTCGGTTCCAGTCTGGCCTTTTTCACCGCGGCCAGCCTTGCCGTTGCTGCGGTAATCCTATTTTGGCTTGACCCTACGTCCAGGCGCGGCTATACTTCTTAGTTGGCCCCATCTATGGGCCATGAGGAAGCCCCGGTCAGCAGACTGCGGCTCACCCGACAAGGAGATACAGATGCCATTTACTAGAGAAGAAAAGGCCAGCGTTATCGAGAAGCATGCCCACAAGCCCGGCGATACCGGCTCCACCGAGGTACAGGTGGCCCTGCTCACCGAGCGCATTAACCGGCTATCGGCCCACCTAACCGCCAACAAAAAAGATGCGGCTGCCAAACGGGGCCTTTTGATCATGGTAGGTCAGCGCAAGCGGCTTTTGAGCTACCTGGAAAATAAAGACAAGGCCCGCTATAAGGCACTGATTGAAAAGCTCGGGCTGCGCAAGTAAGAAACTCCGGGGGCGACCCCGGATGTTCTCTATCGTGTACAATATAGGCGACTCGGTAGGCGGGGCCGGGGGTTTTGGCTCCGCCAGAACCTTAAAACCATGCTCTATTTCAGTTTAGACTCAATTACCAGCTCGGCGTCTAGAATATGCCCCAACCCATAGGCTGTTCATTTATCCCCTCGAGTGTGTGGCACGCGAATCTCTCCGCTCAAATTGCCATGGGGGCCTTTCTTGTGCGTGCCGCATCTAAGCGACCCATAGCCCAGGGCGGTTTTGTAAAAACAAAAGTAAGCAGCTCGACATATGCAGCCGCGACTGTCGCAGGCTCACACTGGTTACAGTTGGGCATAGAGCCTACA
This sequence comes from Meiothermus sp., assembly GCF_026004075.1. NCBI lineage: Bacteria > Thermotogati > Deinococcota > Deinococci > Thermales > Thermaceae > Meiothermus > Meiothermus sp. Next base: position 1,272,347 of record NZ_BPIK01000001.1, read on the forward strand.
AGCCAGACATAAAAACGTCTTTCAGCGCACCCAGCGCTATATCTGGGCTTTCAGGAGAAGATATGAATGAGGAAAACCCTATACCCCAAGCACGACGCTACAGCGTAGACGTCGGGGGGCGCACGCTCACCATTGAGACCGGCAAGTACGCCAAGCACGTTTCCGGATCGGTCTGGGTTACCTATGGCGAAACCGTGGTAATGGCCACAGCCCAGGCCTCCGATGCGCCCATTCAGGCCGACTTTTTGCCCCTGACGGTGGAGTTTGAAGAACGGCACTACGCCGTCGGGCGCATTCCGGGTAGCTTTATGCGGCGAGAAGGGCGGCCCGGCGAAAAAGCCATCCTCTCGGCCCGCCTGACCGACCGGCCCATCCGGCCCCTTTTCCCCAAGGGCTTCCGGCACGAGGTGCAGGTGCTGCTAACGGTGCTTTCTGCCGACCAGGAAAACACCCCGGATATCCTGGGGCCCATTGCAGCCAGCGCAGCCCTGATGCTCTCGGATATCCCCTGGGATGGCCCCATCGCCTCGGTGCGGGTAGGGCTGCAGGACGGGCGTCTGGTCTTGAACCCGGTGGCCCAGGAGGATAGCCAGCTCGACCTGGTGGTGGCCGGCTCCAAAGATGCCATCATCATGGTGGAGGCCGGGGCGCAGGAGGTCTCGGAGGACCGTCTGGTGGAGGCCCTCGAGTTCGCTCATCGGGCCATGCAGCCCATCCTCGAGCTGCAAGAACAGATGCGCGCTGAGCTGGGCAAACCCAAGTTCGCCTACGAGCCCCCGGCCAAGCTGGACGCCGATACCCAGGCCGCTCTTTACCGACGGGCTGTGGAGAAGGGGCTTGCCAGTGTTCTGCAAACCGCCTCCAAGGGCGAGCGTTCGGCGGCCCTCGAGGCCTTTGCGGAAGCTTTGCTGGAAGAGTTCGTGCCCCCTGCCGAAGACGGCTCGGTAGATCAGGAGCGGCGCAGGCTGGTGGCCGAGGGTTTTGATGAGGTGGTCAAGCAGGAGCTGCGCCGGCTCATTTTGCAGGAGAACAAGCGGGCCGATGGCCGCACCCCAGAGCAGGTTCGGCCCATCTGGATCGAGAGCAACGTGCTGCCCAAGCCCCATGGCTCGGCCATCTTCAGCCGGGGCGAAACCCAGGTGCTGGGCGTGGTTACGCTGGGCACCGGCCGCGATGCCCAGCTCGTAGACGACCTGGGAATCGAGACCGAAGACCCCTTCTTGGTGCACTACAACTTCCCCCCCTACTCCACCGGCGAGGTCAAGCGCCTGCGCGGGGTGAGCCGCCGCGAGGTAGGCCACGGCAACCTGGCCAAGCGCGGTTTGCGAGCCGTGCTGCCCTCCAGGGAGGAGTTTCCCTACACCATCCGGGTGGTGGGCGATGTGCTGGAGTCTAACGGCTCCTCCAGTATGGCCACGGTGTGTGCCGGCTGTCTGGCCCTGCTGGATGCCGGGGTTCCGCTCAAAAAACACGTGGCGGGCGTGGCCATGGGCCTGGTCAAGGAAGGTGAGCAGGCCGTGGTACTCACCGACATCCTGGGCCTGGAGGACGCCCTGGGCGACATGGACTTCAAGGTTACGGGCACCCGCGACGGTGTGACCGCGCTCCAGATGGATATTAAGATCAAGGGCCTGACCCCCGAGATTATGCGGGCGGCGCTCTACCAGGCCCGCGAGGCCCGTTTACACATCCTGAATCTGATGGAACGCGCCGTGCCCACCCACCGCGCCGAGATGAAGCCCCACGTGCCCCGCATCCTCACCCTCAAGGTCAACCCCGAAAAAATCGGGGGCATTATTGGGCCCGGCGGCAAAAATATCCGCCAGCTCGAGGAGCTGGGGGTGGAAATTGATATCGAACAGGACGGCACCATCCGGCTCTACAGCGCCAACGCGGCTGCAGCCGAAGAGGCCAAAGCCCGTATCCTGGGCCAGACCGCCGAGGCCAAGGTGGGCGAGATCTACGAAGGCACGGTTACCCGGATTACCAACTTTGGGGCTTTCATTGAAATCTTACCCGGCAAAGATGGTCTGCTGCACATCAGCCAGCTTGCCCAGGGGCGCGTAGAGAAAGTTGAAGACGTGCTCTCGTTGGGGCAAAAAATTAAAGTCAAGGTTAACAAGATTGACGAGCAGGGGCGGGTAGATCTGATTCGCCCGGAGCTCGAGGGCCTGATTGCCCCGCGCAAACCGCCTGTTCGACGATAAATCTTTGCCGTGCAGGGCGTGGGCTTGGGGCTGAAGCCACCCACCCCCTGTTTGCGTGGAGCCAAGCCCTGCTTCCCCCACGGTGTTTTTTGGAGCAAACATGAACAATAACCCACCTTTTAGCCGTCCCCGGGGCCCTCGGCGGCGGCAGGAGCGACCCAAGCCCAAAGGGCCAATCCTGCTAGGCAAGCCCGACGGAGCCGTCGAGATCGTGTTCCTGGGCGGAACCGGCGAAATCGGCAAAAACATCACGGCCATCCGCTACGAAGACGAGATGTTCATCATTGATGGCGGCCTGGCCTTTCCAGACGCCAAGATGCTCGGCGTGGACATCGTGATTCCACGCATAGATTATCTCGTACAGAACAAAGATCTCATCCGGGGCTGGGTGCTGACCCACGGCCACGAGGATCACATCGGAGCCCTGCCTTACCTGTTTCCGCAACTGCCGCGGGTTCCGGTGTATGGAGCCAAGCTAACCCTGGGCCTGGTCAGGGGCAAGCTCGAGGAGTTTGGGCTCGCGGTGGGGGATTATAACTTCAAAGAGGTCTCCCCCGACGACCGCATCTCCATTGGGCGCTACTTCCAGCTCGACCTGTTCCGCATGACCCACTCCATTCCCGACAACTTCGGGATGGTCATTCATACGCCCATCGGCAGAATCGTGCATACCGGCGACTTCAAGCTCGATGAACGCCCTATAGACGGCCAGACCTCCCACCTGGAAAAAATCGCCCAGGCCGGAACCGAGGGGGTGCTATGCCTTATTGCTGATTCCACCAACGGCGAGCGGCCTGGCATTACGCCCAGCGAATCCGAGGTGGCCGAAGAGCTCGATAAGGTGATTGGAGCAGCCAAAGGACGCATTTTTGTAACTACCTTCGCCTCGCACATCCACCGCATCCAGTCGGTGGTCACGGCCGGTGAAAAGTATGGGCGCAAAATTGCCGTGGAAGGGCGCTCGATGCTCAAGTATGCCCGTATTGCCCTCGAGCTCGGCTACTTCAAGCAAAAAGACCGCTTCTACACCCTGGACGAAATCAAAGACCTGCCCGACGAGCAGGTGCTGGTGATTACCACCGGTTCACAGGGGCAGCCCGAGGCCGTTTTGGCACGCTTGGCCGCTGGTGCTCACAGCAAGATGTCCATCAAGGAGGGCGATACCGTCATCCTGAGCAGCAGCCCAATTCCCGGCAACGAGGAGGCGGTGAACACCGTCATCAATCAGCTATATGCCCTGGGGGCCTATGTGTTTTATCCGCCCCGCTACCGCGTGCACGCCTCCGGTCATGCCAGCCACGAAGAGATCAAGACCGTGCTCAACCTGGCCCGCCCCAAATTCCTGTTGCCCTGGCACGGCGAGATCCGCCACCAGGTCAACTTCAAGTGGCTGGCTCAGAGCATCCCACACCCGCCGGAAAAAATCCTGATTCCCCAAAACGGGCGCCTGATCCGCCTCACAGCCGACAACATTGCGTTCGACGGAACCGTTCCCCACGGCCAGCTTTACGTGGACGGTCTGGGGGTGGGTGATATTACCGACGAAATCCTGGAGGATCGCAACCACATGGCCGCCGAGGGGGTGGTAATTATTACCGCCCTGGTCAGCCGCGACCCGCTGGTGGAGGTGATCTCCAAAGGCTTCGTCAAGGCTGGCGAGCGCCTGTTGGGTGAGGTGCGCAAAATGGCGATGGACGCTCTGTACAAGGGGGTACGGGAAAAGAAGCGCCTCGAGGAGATTCGCGACGACATCTACTATCCGGTGAAAAAGTTCATCGCCAAAAACACCGGGCGTAACCCGGTTATTCTCCCGATTGTGATTGAGGGGTAGCGCTCAAAACCCTTTGTCGCTCCCCTCTAGGCCTCGAAGTGTTCGATGATGCGCAGACTCGCACGGCCTCGAGTCAGGTCTCGCACCTGCGTTTGAAACTGGAGCAGCCGCTTTTCTTCCAGGTTGAGTACCAAACACACCCCGGCTTCGTTGTAGGTTTCGCTTTCGCGCTCGGGGCCCCCGATTAAGTGAAACAATGTGTTGCTGAACTCGAAGGGGGCTTGAAGCTCACAACGCACCCTGGGCACGATGGCTCGCTTGGGGGCTTGCCTCAAGCACTCCGAGGCCACACCCCCATAGGCCCGCACCAGCCCTCCGGCTCCCAGCTTGACGCCGCCAAAATAGCGGGTAACCACCACCATCACCCCCTCCAGACCCTGCCCTTCAATGGCGCTGAGGATGGGACGTCCGGCAGTTCCGGCTGGCTCACCATCGTCGGAAAAGCGGTACTGAGCACCCACCTTGTAGGCCCAGCAATTATGGGTTGCCTGCAAGTCCTGTACCTTCTGTAAAAAAGGTAGTGGCTGCCTCGGGATTTGTTAGGGGTGCCGCATGGGCCACGAAGCGCGAACGTTTGACCTCGAGCTCGTATCGGTAGGGCCCCTGCAGGGTAAGGCGTGTATGGCTCATAAGGATGATAAGTTTTGAAGCCCGGCACGGGCTGCGGCATACATCACCTGAACATCGGGTTTAATACCTGTCCAAAGCTCAAAAGCCAAAGCTCCTTGCCAAACCAACATAGGGAGTCCACCCAGGGTCACCCGCCCGGCCTCTCTGGCCTCATGCAACAGTCGAGTGGTGGGTGGATTATAGATGATATCCACCACTACCCCTGTCTGCGGTAGCAGACCTGACGGTAAAGGTGAGCTGCCAGGATCTTTGAGCCCTACACTGGTGGTGTTGATCAGCAGATCACAGCCAAGAACTTCCGTTGTCAACAATGGTTCGGAAATGAGTTGCAGCCCCATGGCCTCACACAGAGCCATGGCCCGCTCACGGGTGCGGTTATAAACGGCTACACGTGCACCTGCCTCTTTGAGGGCATAAGCAATGGCCCGGGCAGCCCCTCCTGCTCCCAAGATCAGGGCCTTTTTGTTACGGTAGGCAATGCCCGCCTCGTCCAAAGCGTAGATAAACCCCAGAGCATCGGTGTTGTAGCCAACCAGGCGACCCTGGTCGCAGACGATAGTATTTACCGCCCCAATGGCTTTGGCCTCCGGGCTTATCTCGTCAAGGTATTCCAGTACGTTTTCTTTATGCGGGATGGTCACGTTGACTCCTGCAAACCCCCGCCGGACTTCCAGTAAGCGTGCGTGTAGAAACGCCGGGGGGGTCTCGAGAGCCTGATACGAGCCTTCTAATCCAGCCGCCCTCAGGGCTGCCTCGTGCATGGCTGGAGAAAGTGAATGTCCTACCGGAAATCCAATCAAACCGAGTTTCACGTTCGGATTTTACGACCAATTTATGCCTTAAGCGCTCTACCCCTGATGTTTCCTCATCCTAGGCTCCCGCGAGAAGCGCATTAAGTTTTCGAACAGAAAAACGCCGTTTGCTGCAATGAGCCTAGTCTGAGGTACTTAAAGCGCCCCTCGAGCCCCACCCTTTTCGGTATGCCCCGCCCACCTTACACTCCCCCAAGCTCGGCTTGCTAAGATAATCTTGGTGAGAAAGCTACTTTTCGTTTTCCTGTTGGTTGCCTCTTTGGCGCAGGCCAAAACTTACATCGTCCCCATCGAGGGAATAATCGACGGGCCGCTGGCTACTTTCATCGAGCAATCCCTCGATCAGGCCGAGCGCGAAGGTGCAAGCGGCGTGGTCTTCCGGATCAATACGCCTGGAGGAAGGGTAGACGCCGCCATTCGCATCACTGACCGCATTCTGGCTTCTACCGTACCCACCCTGGCCGTGATCGAGAACGCCTTTTCTGCCGGAGCCCTGATCTCGTTGGCAGCTCAGCAGATCATGATGTTGCCCGGCTCCAACATCGGCGCAGCCCTGCCCATCACCGTTACTCCAGTCGTGGGCAACGCCACCGCTGCCGACCGAAAAGTCATTTCAGCCCTCAAGGGCAAGTTCAGGGCCGTAGCCGAAGCCCGCAACCGCCCCGCCAACATTGCCGAAGCAATGGTAGATCCAGAAGCCGAAGTACGGGGTATCACCACCAAAGGCGAGCCCCTCACACTCTCAGCCAAAAAAGCTGTGGAACTCAAGGTAGCCGATGCCGAGGTAGCCAGTCTGCGGGCGGCCCTCGAGAAAGCCGGCTTCAATACCGAGACCCAGGAGCTTCAGCCCGGCCCTCAAGTACGTGTGGCTCGCTTTTTGACCGATCCTACAATCGCCGCCATCCTGCTGGCGGTGGGGGTTTTGGGGCTTATCCTGGAGTTTTTCACACCTGGAACCTTTATTCCGGCCATCGTGGGCCTCACCTCGCTGGGCCTGTTCTTTTTGGGAGGATATCTGGCTGGCCTTTCCAGTGCCCTCACCATCATCCTGCTCTTTGGCGGCCTGCTGCTGGTGGTATTTGAGCTATTTGTAACCCCCGGCTTTGGCGTGCCGGGTCTGGTTGGGCTTGGACTTATCGGCGCTTCAATCTATTTTACCTTTGGCGATCAGGCCCTGCAGGTAGGCTCCTTTGCCATCATTGGGCTGGCCTTTGGTTTGTTCCTAATTTTCCGCTACCTCCCTAAGGGTCGGGTGGCCCGACCCTTTGTGTTGAGCAGCGCTGTGGAAGAAGTAGCGCCCCCTAAAAATGAGCTGGAGTCGCTGCTGGGAGCCATCGGCCAGGCCCTCACCGACCTGCGCCCCGCAGGCACAGCCCAGTTCGGCGACCGACGGGTAGATGTGGTCACCATGGGCGAGTTTATAGATCGGGGCCAGACCGTTCGGGTCATCCAGGTCGAAGGACCCCGGGTAGTAGTGCGGAAAGTGGAGGCCTAAACGCGAGTTTGCGTTGCTTACACCTGGCCTTTTGGCGATGATGTACCCTTAGAAAGCAGTCGGTGCTAGAACTGACAACTGTTTGTGTAGACCTAGTAGGTTGATCTCGAGGAGGATCGCATGGAGTTTGGAGCCTTAATCATCGCTGGCATCGTTTTACTGGCAGTTTTCCTGTTCTTTTATCTAGTGCCGGTTCCCTTATGGATCACGGCCTTGTTCTCAGGTGTTAATGTACCCTTGACTTCTTTGGTAGGTATGCGCTTTCGCCGCATCCCACCGGCCAAAATTGTGAACCCTATGATTAAGGCCTTCAAAGCAGGTATTCCAGTTGAGGTTGCCAAGCTCGAGGCTCAGTATCTGGCGGGCGGGAATGTTGACCGGGTGGTAGACGCCCTCATTGCCGCCGACAAAGCTGGCATCAAGCTCAACTTCGACCGTGCCGCTGCCATCGACCTGGCGGGGCGCGATGTGCTGGACGCTGTCCGGCTCTCGGTAAATCCTAAAGTAATCACCAGCCCCATGGTCGCGGGCATGGCCAAGGACGGTATCCAGTTGCTGGCGACCGCCCGCATCACGGTGCGCGCCAACATTGACCGCCTGGTGGGCGGGGCCGGCGAGGAGACCATTGTGGCTCGGGTGGGCGAAGGCATTGTGGCTTCTATTGGTCAGTCGGAAGATCACAAGCAGGTGCTCGAGCAGCCTGACCGCATCTCCAAAACTGTGCTGGCTAAAGGCCTGGACGCCGGCACCGCTTTCGAGATTCTCTCGGTGGACATCGCCGAAGTGGATGTGGGCAAGAACATTGGAGCTCAGCTCCGCACCGACCAGGCCGAGGCCGACAAGAAAATTGCTCAGGCCAAAGCCGAGGAGCGCCGTGCCATGGCGGTCGCAGTGGAGCAGGAGAACGCCGCCTTGGTCGAGGCCATGCGGGCCAAGCTGGTAGAGGCCCAGGCCGCCGTACCCATGGCCCTGGCTGAAGCACTCCGCAGCGGTCGCATGGGGGTAATGGACTACTACCAGCTCAAGAATATCGAGGCCGACACCGATATGCGCGAGTCCATCAGTAAGGCCAGTGGGGGTGGTACCCCCGATGGTGGAGCACAACGGTAGGTGTAAAAATGCCACCTTTGCCGAGCCACACCAAGGCGTGGGGCTGTGGGTGTGTAGTCTTCTTTCTTCCAGGACTATGCAGCCCCGGTTCCTTCGGAGGGTTCTATGGGCTTAGATGATCTTTTGGGTCTGTTGTTTCTGTTCTTCTTTATCGTGTTGCCTGCTTTACAAGGCTTTCTAAGGCGCGGCCAGCAAATGCCCCCCGACTTTGAACCCGACGAGATCCTCCTGCCGGGCGAAGAGCGCCGCGCGCCGGCCCAGCCGCCTCAGTCGGGTACACCAGCGCGCCCGGCCCCTCCACCCTCCCAGCCCGCCAGCCCCCCACCTGCCCGACCCCTGGTGAGCCAGCCCAGTCAGCCTCCAGTAGCCAAATCATCCCCCCCCAGACGCCCCAAGAGCCTCGAGGAAATCGAGCGGGAACGCCTAGCCCGCTCCGGCGCACGCCCAGCCAAAGAACTTTCGCAGGTGGAACCTGGCAAAGCTAAAACAGAGGCCAAAACCGGCACGCAGTGGGCCTTTTCAACCTCAACACATGCTATTCTGAATGGTGTGGTTTGGCACCAAGTGCTGGCCGAACCCAGGAGTCAATATTGGAGAAGAGCCCGCAAACCAAAGCGATAATTCCCCTTCGCTCGCCGCAAGAGGCCCTGTCACTGCTGGGCCACAGCGATAAGCACCTGAGAACCCTTCGAAAGCTACTGCCCGCTCAACTTGTAGTGCGTGGGCAAGAGGTGCAGATTACGGGTGATCCAGAGGCTGTACGCCTGACCGAGCGGGTTATACGCGATCTGGTCACCCTGGTACGCCAGGGGGCTGAAATTGATGCAGGCACCCTCGAGCAGGTAATTTTGGTGGCCGAAAATGGCCAGTCGCTGCCGGTTGAGACCGCCGTGCCCAGTCTGGGCGGCGAAATTACCCTCCCGGGGCGGCTCAAGCCCAAAACCCCAGGGCAGCGGCAGTATGTAGAAGCCATCAGCAGCCACGACATTACCTTTGGCGTGGGGCCTGCTGGTACGGGTAAAACCTACCTGGCTGTAGCCATGGCGGTGGCCTTCCTCAAGGCCAAGAAGGTCAAACGCATTATCCTGACCCGCCCTGCAGTGGAGGCCGGGGAGCGTCTTGGCTTTTTGCCGGGCGATCTCCAGGCCAAAATCGACCCTTATCTACGTCCTCTTTACGACGCGCTCTTCGACATGATCGATGCTGAGCGGTTCGATCAATATATCCAATCGGGTGTGATCGAGGTGGCTCCCCTGGCCTTTATGCGGGGCCGCACCCTCAACGATGCGTTCATAATCCTTGATGAAGCCCAAAACACCACACCTGAACAGATGAAAATGTTCCTGACCCGCATGGGCTTCAACAGCCGGGTGGTGATTACCGGCGATATCACGCAAATCGATCTTCCCAAGGCTCAGAAAAGTGGCCTGGTGGAAGCCATGCGCATCTTGAAGGGTATTCAGGGCATTGCCCAGCAACGCTTCCTGGAGTCCGACGTGGTGCGTCATCCGCTGGTAGCCCGCATCATCAAGGCCTACGAGTCTCATGAGCACGAAAGCGAACGCTAGATGGGTCGGGTATATCTGGTAGCGCACACCCCAGTACCTCGAGGCCTGGGCCCTGCAGTACGCAAGGCCCTTCAGAAGCTGCTAGATGAACTCGGTCATAGCGACAAGTCGTTGACGATCATTTTGACCGACGACGCCGAAATTCGAGCCCTAAAGAGGGTGCATTGGGGCGAGGACGCCCCAACCGATGTTTTGTCATTCCCCACCTACGAACCGGGGGATCCCTTTATGCCGCCGCATCTGGGCGATATAGTAATCAGCCTCGAGACTGCCCTGCGGCAGGCCGAGCAGCTTGGGCATGGGCTACAGCTCGAGGTCAAAGTTCTGGCCGCTCACGCCCTGTGGCACCTGCTGGGCCACGACCACCATAATGAGGCCGAGTGGGTGGGGTTTCGGCAGGCGCAGGCCCGCATCCTCGAGCTTTAGGTCTATGCCCACCCGAACACCGCCCCCCAAGCCCGGTACCGACCCCCTGCCGCTCAGGGGCCTGCGAGCTTCGTTTGCTTATGCCTGGGCTGGCGTTCTTTTTGCCTGGAAAAGCCAGCGCAACTTTCGCCTCGAGGTGTACATCGGCGGTCTGGCCCTGGGCCTGGCCTGGTGGCTGGGGGTTAACCCAATTCCCGTACTTCAACTTATCGCACTGGTGTTGGGCCTCGAGCTTATCAACACCGCCCTCGAGGCCGTGGTGGATCTGGTCTCCCCCAACTACCACCCACTCGCCAAAGCCGCCAAAGACATCGCCGCGGCCAGCGTACTGATAGTGAGCACAATTGCAGCCCTGATCGGCTTTTTGCTGTTTTTTCCGCCGCTTGTAAGCCGCTTGGGGCTGTGGTAAACTCTCGGCTAGTAGCGTATGGACTACCCTTCCAAATTTAATCCCGGCATAGCCCTGGAACACTCCGGGGCGAGTTAGTTTTGGTTGGGTCTAGCGCAAACCCTATGGAAAGCATCTCTGGAAGTCTTGGCATCGTCGTTCTTCTCATCCTGGTTAATGCTTTTTTCGTAACCGCTGAATTCTCGCTGGTAGCGATTCGGCGCAGCCGAGTTGAGCACCTAGCCGAAAGTGGCGCCTGGCAGGGCAAGCTGCTCAAAGACGCCATGGCCCGGCTCGACGCCTACATTGCTACCACCCAGCTTGGCATCACTGCCACCAATCTGGTTCTGGGGGCTTTTGGGGAACCATACGTCACCCGGTTGATTGTGACGGGTATCGGGGCGCTATTCGGCCAGCCCGGGGCCGCCGCCGCTGCCGAAAGCGGCCTGCTGTCGAGCCTCGGCTTCGCTTTCTCGGTTATTCTCATCACCTTCGTGACAGTACTTTTTGGTGAGCTCATCCCCAAAGGCATCGCCCTGCAGCGCACCGAGCAGGTCGCGATGTTCACTATCCTACCACTCAACATTTTCCAGCGGCTTACCGCCCCCTTGGTCTGGCTGTTCAGTCGCAGCGGCAATTTTTTTCTAAGGCTGATGGGCCTCAAAGAAGCACCCTCGCACTCCATGGTTGGTAGCGCCGAGGAACTCAAACTAATCGTAGAGGCTTCTTCCAAAGAAGGCGTTCTGGACGAAAGCGAAGGCGAGATCATCAGTCAGATCCTCGACCTCGAGGAAACCCCAGTTCGCTCGATTATGGTGCCGAGGGTCGATATGGTTACCATATCCGCAGAGGCCACGCTGCGCGAGTTTTGGGCAATGGCCCGTGAGCACCGTTATTCTCGGGTACCGGTGTATCAGGAGACCGTAGATAACATCGTTGGAGTGGCCTACATCAAAGATTTGCTCGATTATACCGGCCCGGAACTTGACCAGATTAAGGTGAGCAGTATAAGCCACCCGGCCTATTTTGTGCCCGAAACCATGGGTGCTCGAGAGCTTTTGCGCGAGATGAGGCGACGGAAGACGCATATGGCCATTGTGGTAGACGAATTCAAGGGCACTGCGGGTTTGGTTACCCTCGAGGACATCATCGAGGAAATAATTGGTGAAATTTACGACGAGTCTGACGAAGAAGAGGTGGGCCAGGTGCAGCAGATCGCTGAGGGGGTGTATCTGCTCGATGCCTCGGTACCGCTCGAGGAGGCCTCAAAAGAGCTGGGCATTGAGCTGCCCGAGGGCGAGTACGACACCCTCTCGGGCTTCTTGATGAACGAGTTTGGTCATATTCCCGAGGTGGGGGAAAAGCTCGAGTACAGCGGCTATGTATTTATCGTCGAAACCGCCGATCCGCGGGGTATCGAGCGGGTGCGGGCGCAGAAGAAAACCCCGGAGCCCAGCGACGATGAGACCCTTAGCGAGTCGGTCGCTTCAGAGGAGGCCTGATACCAGGGTTCGAAGACCATCCTTTTGAGTCTGGTATAGACCTACAGTATGCTAAAGCTGTGCCAAAAACGCCCAAAAAGGTTCTAGAAAAACTCCACCAGCTTTTGGATCGCTCCTACTCACCCTACTCGGGTTTTGCTGTTGCAGCAGTGATCAAGTCGGGCTCGGGCCGGCTGTATGGCGGGGTAAACGTAGAAAACGCCGCCTATCCCCTCTCGCGCTGTGCGGAGCAGTCGGCCACCTTGCAGATGGTTTCTGCCGGAGAGCGCGAGATTGTGGAGGTCTGGGTGCTCAGCCGGGGAGAAAAACCCGCAACTCCTTGTGGCGGTTGTCGGCAAATACTTAGCGAGTTTGCCCGCCCGGAGACTCCGGTACACTGCCTGAGCGCGAGCGGTTCGGAGCTGCACCTGACCCTGGGTGAGCTTCTGCCCCATGCCTTTACCAAGCAGTATCTGGATAAACCGGACAAAGCCCAGGGTTCTACAGACGCGTGAGCTGGCGGTTGCTCACAAAGGTGGGAAGGCCATAGTACATCGCCCGGAGTCGGGCAAAACCCTCGAGCCAGAAACGATCGGCGTAGTCCAGCGCGTAAAGCTCGAGGCCAAACCCCTGCAAGCGAAATAGGCAGCTCAGGTTGTACTCGAGTTCATAAGAAGGCAGTATGCAGTAGCCCCAGGGCGTCCAGGTTGTAGAAAACGACTCCAACACCACCCCGTCCACCAAAGTGGCCAGGTCGGGCAGGAGCGTAAAACCCCGGTTGGCAATTATCGAAATACCGCTCAACTCTTGTCGCAACTGCCGAATTAGGCTCAACATCGTGTAGCGATCCTGGGGAAACAGGGTCACGGTATCGAGGGTATCGAGGAACAACCCACTGAAGCCCTGGTCTATTGCCTTTTTTGCTTCTTCCATGCGGCTGCTGACCCAACCAGGGTGAGCGGGATCCACATATACTGTGTTCCAGTCGAGGTTGCGGGCGTCGCGGTGCCAGGGTGATGGGATGGGCTGATCCTCGCCCAGGCTCAAATAGGCCAGAGCCTGGGTATGGCTGTTTCGCAAAAAGGCCAGCTCGGCAGAGGTGTAGGCCCAGGGCTGGAGCACCACCTTGCGGTAGCGACAGAGTTGCTTTAGCTTGCCCTGACCATAGTAGAAGGCCAGCACCCTGGATTTAGCTGACAAAGACCCCATAATTGTGCCTACTGATAGTTGCGAAGCTCACGCAAGACCGGCAAGGCAACTAGCAGCAAATAAACCGTAAAGACCCCGCATCCCAGCAGATAGCTCAGGTGCCCATCCAGCGGGAGCAAACCCTGTAGAGACAGACCAAAAGCCACCACATACACCATCAGGGCCAGCACCATGCCCAGCAACACCCGCAAGGTGCGGTTCATGGAAGTGAGGGTAAAGGCAACAAAAAATCCCAGGCCAAGCAGAAAATTGGCTACCAGGAATACCTGGGCCTGCGAATCGCGCAGGTCAAAAAAAACCAAGGCCAGCAGGCTGAGCGCCAGCAATAGCAGCCCATACGAAGCCAACACCGAAAAAAAGATGCGATTGACATTGCGAGCAAATACCCCCAGATCGTCGGTGCTGGCCAACAGCAGGCTCATGCGCTCCAGGAAGACCCGCAACTGCCACTCCAACCCCCCCATGCTCAGTACCAGGGGAACCACGGCCAGACCCGAGGCAATGGGGGTATTGGTAATCCAGTGCCAGAAGGGGTTTAGAAACACAAAAATTGCGCTCAGCAAGCCGTACAGCATGAGGGGAAGGGTATCCAGCCAGTCGGGCCGCTGCAAAATCTTCCAGGGGGAGTAGGTGGCTTTGACCTGGAGGGTGATGAGGGCTGCCGCAAAACTTAGCAACACCGAACCCATCATCACCAGGGTGGTGGGGGCCACACCCAGCAGGTCTGGAGCCAGCAAGAACACCAACCCCGCCAATACTGCCGGCGAGGTTGCCAGCAGAAGCCAGAGTTCACGCTTATACAGCAGCAAGACCCCCGAGGCCATATGGTAGGCCATCTGCAGAACCACCAACACTACCAGCTCGAGGCTTCCTCGAACAACGGGGGCAATTAGCGCTGCGAGTCCCAACCCTATGAACATCATGGTTCGCAGCAACAGACGGGCCTCAGGGGCAAAGCCCCGGCCCATCAACACATAGGCCAGGCGGATCATGCCCTGACTCCAGGCCCAGCCCAGAATCGCCGACAAAATCAGGCCGAGGGTGGCTTCCCGGGCACCCACCCAGGCAAAAATCGCCGGGAAAAACAGGCCGGGCATCCCGTAAAAAAGCCCATGCGAAAGCTCTCGCAAAGTTTCGGGTAGGCGATTGGCTTTACGTCTGGAAGCAGCCGCTCGACGCGGCGCTATCCGATAGAGCGCTTCTGCCAGCTCAAACACATTGGGGTATCCGTAGCGTTCCAGCACCATTCGGTCGTTGTAGCCGTGAGCCTCGAGCACCGCTGCCACCTGCTGGGCATCCACTGCGGTTTCAATTAGCGGCCCCAGGTGTTGCAACAGCGGCGTCAGGCGATCTGGGGCACCCACCGGGTACCCAGTGCGGGTGTAGCTGGCTAAGACCGCCACCCCCCGCTCGCTATAAAACTCTGTACGCTGGCTCATGCCGACTGCCACTCCTCGAGGTGTCCCACCGGCCTTCCGCCAACGGCTCAAATTTGCATGTGCTCCTGCGAAGTTGTAGTAGGAGGATGCTCCCCGCCATCCATTGCTGTGTCCACCTTCTCAATGCAGCTCCACGATACCCCACCCCACAGATATATGCATTGTAATAGACCCTGTCGGGCGTAAGGAATCTCATGTAACAGCCTCACCACTACCTACCAGCATTAGATCAGCCCGATCTTTCGCCTCTTCTTGGACAGGAACTCGCCCGGCTTGAGCCGCGAAAACCACATCCTGGTACATTTTTCGGTAGTCATTCAGAAAGCGCTCGAGGGTGAAATATTTGAGCACCCTTTCCCGTGCCGCTTTGCCCATCTCGGTGCGGCGTTGCGGGTCCATGAGCAACGCTGTACAGGCCTCGCCCATGGCAACCGGATCCCGGGCCGGCACCAGAATACCCGCATCGCCCACGGCTTCGCTTACCCCGCCCACATCGGTCGAGACCGTAGCCCGTCCACAAGACATGGCCTCAATTACCGCGTAGGGGAAACTCTCCGAGATGCTGCTCAAAACAGCTACGTGCCCGGCCTGGTAGCCCCGCGCTGCCGGAGAGATGCGGCCTTCGAAGGTTGCAGCCCCTTGCAATCCGAGTTCCTCGATCAGCTTCTCGCAGCTTTCACGGTAGCGCTCATTGCCTGCCGGGGTGGGCCCAAACATCCGCAAGCGGGCGTTGGGCACGCGCTCCTTGGTGTAGGCAAAGGATTCAATCAGGGTGTGCAGGTCTTTGAGCGGGTCTATACGGCCAACAAAGGTTAGCGTGGGAACCTCTGGCTCCTGGGCAGGTGGTGGGAACTGCGCCGGGTCAATTCCGTTGTGAATGGGGCGAATCGAGGAGGGAAAAGCCCCGTTGCGCTCTTCCCAGCGACGGTTGTAGTCCGACACCGGCACAATCAAATCGGCCATCCGGTACGCGGTGCTCGAGAGCAAGCGAAAGAAGTTGAGAATTAGGGTCTGTACCGCCGGGCTGTAGGGGGCTTGCAAATAGCTCAGGTAGCGCTCCCGCAAATAGACCCCGTGCTCAGTCAGGACAAAAGGAGCGGCATGGTGCCATTTACCCATCATGCCCACCAGGGCGGCCGGGCCATTAGAGACTGCATGGTAGACATCGGCTTTGGGGGGAACCAGGCGCAGGGGCCTTAGCAGGTGCTCGATCAGTTCCGAGGCCAGAAGGGCATCTTGCAGGGTCAGATTTGGGAGGGGGCCATTGGCGGGGTCTTGCGGCTGGTACTCCTTCCAGGCCTTGATAAGACGCCCCAGCGAGGCTTCGCTCAGCAGGGCCGCGCCCAGGTCGGCCTGCTGGGCATAACCCGCCATGGCCCGCAGTGCCCACAGAAAGTAGGTAGTACCCCAGTTGGGCTGGGTTAGAGCGGTCACAAAGCTGTGGTGAACCTGGTCAAACCAGCGTGAAGGCCGGTTTCTGGTACGGCTGCGCCGTTCCGCATTCCACAGGGGGAAGTTGTGCACTGCTTTCAGGTTGGGTGGTGGGGGGTAGGCGCTGGTCTCCAGCCCATTGCCGGTGAGGGCTACCACCTCAAACTCAAAATCGTGCAGGCCGCGAATGAGCTGATCGCACCATACACTCACCCCGCCCACCACAAAAGGGTAGGTTCCTTCGGTAATTAGTGCAATCTTCATAGCAGGCCTCGAGAAAACTTTTGTAAACAAGTTCGCTTATTCCGGTTGAGGCGTATAGCTAAAGTGCCAAGTCTGCCCTGCAGATAAATTGATTTTTGAAATGGTGTCCCCCCCATACACCTGGCTGACCCCCTGCGCTGCCCCTGTAAAAAACAGTACACCGGAGCGATCCGCGGGCGCAGTGAATGTAACCTCATTTGTGGCGCGGTTCCAGGTGGCGGTGATACCGGCTTGCAGCAAGTTGGTGTGGTTGGTGCGTTCGGCCACATAATCCCCAATCTCGTCCCAGGAGGGGTTGAGCACCGGGATGTTGTAGTAGCTGGTGTATTTCTGCATCAAGCGGTTCAGGTAATCGAACACCAGGCTGCGCCCTGGCTCATACTCGCGCAGGTTGGCCTGGTGGAAGTAGTGCGAGCTGGCGCTAACCTGCAGGTGGTAGAGGGCCAGGTTGGTTTCCTGCTCGAGGATTTCCTGGTAAGTGAGCGCCCTAGGCCAGTATGGGAAGCGCCCACCCGGTGCGTAAATATAGTTGTAGAACGATGTGGCCTCAGCCGGGGTGGTCACTGTGTAGGCAATGTTGGTGGGCCAGACCGGAATCATTAGCAGGCTGGGGCGCAGCGCCACCCCGCAGATGGGGCAGGGGGGTTTGTGGCTACCCACCGAGTAGTTGCCGTGGATGTAGCGAATACCCAGTTCAACCGCGCGGTCGAGGAGGGCCTGATTGGCGCAGACCAGGCCAAAATCCTTGCGCGGTTCATCCGAACCAGGGCCGATGGACCCCGAAACCGCAGGGCACTCCGAGGGTAGGGTTGGGGGAACCAGCGGAGCCGGGGCGGGGCTACGGTACCAGCCCAGGCCCGAGAGTTCACCGGTTTTGAGGGTCTTGGTGCTGTACCAAAGGCCCATCTGGTTGGCCAGGCGGGTGTTCTCGGCAATCTGGAAGCGCAGCGCAGCAGGGTCGGTGATGTTGTCCATGGAGGGGTGGTCGCGGGTGTGGTTGACCCAGCGCATCCGGCTGGCCAGGCACTTGGTTAGGCTGGACAGGGGGTCGCCGCTGGACACCCCTGGGTTGCAACTGGCCGCCACACCGAGGTTCACCCCGCGCCCGTTGAAGGCCAGGTTCAGCATGAAGCCGTTGCTGAGCGGGTAGCTGGCATTGAGCTGGCGCTGCTGCTGGTACACCGACCACGCATCCTGTGCCGAAAGCCTGAAGGGCTGGGGCCGGTAGCGCAGGGGATCGCCGGGCTGGAGGGCATCGTCCCACCAGTCGGACTCGAGGCCCCAGTCGTCCACGTCAACGGCCAGAATATGCCGCCGCTCCCCGATGAACAGGCCCCGCGTAGCCCAGCGAACGAGGCCGTAGCCCAGCAGTTGGGTGTGCAGCAGGTAGGGGTTGCTGGCAAAGGTCAGGGCGATGCGCTCACGTCCATCGGAAGACCTGCTAAACACCCCCAGCACATTTCCGCTCGAGTCCTGCAAAAGCGGCTGCACCAAACAGCCAGGTGACTCCTCGGGCTCGGCCAAACGAGCCGGGTAAAGATAGGCGTTCCGAATGGGGATCTCTGCGTTTGGGTTGAGGTAGCTAAACACACCCCGCCCCTCAGGGGTAAGGGTCATCTGAACAGGGGGGAATTCAGGTGGGTCGCCCGGCGGATTGGTGGCCGGGTTATCGGTGCGCACTCCTTCATCGCCCGCTGGCCGAACCGACCGAATGCAATAATCCTCGGGATCAGCGGCGCGCGTATTGGGGGTGCCAGGCCCCGGAAAGGTATACAGCGAGACCGAGCGCACCGCATAGCGCCGTTGGTAGTCCCACAACCGAAGCCACTCATCCCCGCTAAATGCGCTTTCAAAAAACCCCGGCAAGGCTTCGTAAGCCAGGTTGTTGCTGGCCAGTAAGATGGCCTGGAAGCGCCCACCCGAGCTATCTTCCAGCATCGTTGGGGTTAGATCTTGCGTAGCAGCAATCAAGACCTCGTAGTTGGCCCCTAGTTGGTCGAGCAAGGCCCGCCAGGCTTGCAGGCCGGGGTCTTCGGGGGTTGGGCCAATCACCAGGATGCGCAGCGCCACCTGGTTTTGGGGAAGCGCCTGTGTTTGCACCCCTTCGCGCTGGGGCTGTAGCGAGCCCGGAATACGCACCTCGGGCAAGGGGCGGTTGGCATCGGCTTTCTGGAGCGGCAGGGCCACCGGAGCGCCCTCGAAGCGGGGCATCGAGGGGGTCTGAGGGGATGCTTCGGGGGCCTGGGCAGCATCGTTGCCCCTTTGCAGGTTGCACCCAGACAACAATAGAAGGACAACCATGGCTGTTGCCACGATTACCCGGGACAGCAGCTTGGGTTGTGGGGGGCGTACTGCCCTACACACCGTACCAGGTAGATGCAAAAGCTGCGATAGGATGAGGGTGATGGTTTGGATGATGTTTTTCATTCTTTTTTGGCCCCTCTTGTTGACTACGGCAGAAAAGCAATGGTTCCCTGAACCTTAGGGTAGAGGAAGATTTCAAAACACATTGAGATAACCAGCTTGTTACCTTTCGTTACATTAACCGCGTATAGAGCACAGACATATCCCCTTTTTCAAGGTTGACGGGTTCAAAATTACCCTCGCTTATAGCTTCACAAAAAACCGCAGAGCTGTCCAGGGGCACACTTCACCGCAGTTATGCCCCGCCTTTGCTCAGTGGCTAAGGTATGTGCAAATCCCACTCGAGCCCCCAGGGCTCGGTGGGATTTTTGCGTCTAGAGCGTTTTATTTCGACTTAACGGGGGAGTTACCTGCACTCTTCTACCCAAGCATCCAGCTCTCGCCGCTTGAGGATGGAAAAAATACCCAGGCTGGTGCTGTTGGAGCAGAACTGCGAGGCGCTTTTAATGCGGGTATCGGTGTATTCGATGTTGAGCACCGGCTTACCGGCTTGCACCATGGGCCGGGTCTGGTTGCACCAGCCCTGGTCAAAGCACTCCTCGGTAACGAGAAAATCGAAGTCGTTGATGAGCTTTGGGAGCAGTTCGGTGGTGTTTTTGAGACCGATAGCCAGGCCGCGCTGGTGGGCTTCGGCTGCCAGCCAGCGGTTGAAGCGAACCTGATCCTGGGCCGTGAGGGGAAAGCCGGTGTTGTTCTGGTAGCCATTCACGTTGTCGGGGTCTACCCCCACAAAACCTTTTTGCTTGCAGAGGTCGAGCCGGGCCCGCAGGATGGGGGCCAGCTTATCAATCTGGCGGATATCCAGCCAGCGCTCCCCCGGCCAGCCGTCGTAGTTGCGGCCCAGTACCTCGGGGGGAAACTGGTTTTTGTCGGGCCGCCAGTTTTCCCAGGAGCCTGCGCTCAGGTAGCAAACTGCCTTGACCCCCCTGGCTGCCAGCTCCTGCACCACGCTGGCTGGGGTATCGAATAAATCCACGTTATAGACAGCAACCTGGCGGGTTTTGTCCAGGGTGCCGGCGTACTGGATATGCCAGGTGGCGTTGGCCGCGGGCTTCCACCAACTGCCTGGGGCTGGGGCCGGAGGCGCGGGGTTAGCCGGAGGGGAAGGGGTAGGGCTCGGGGTACTCACGTCTGGGATACTTCCACAGGCCGTAACAGCGATGGCCAACATCCACAGGTAGCGCAACATATGCAGCATCATTTGACTCCGGATGGATCAGGGTATTGTGGAGATGGGATGTAGGCCCCTTGAGCAACTTCTCATATAGTACCCTCCCAGGGTAGGTCACTCAAGTAACGCTACCTGGCTTGACATCGTTTGGGTGGGTGCTATCGTCAAAGCGTGAGGATGAGTGCATTCAAGAACTGTTTATGGGTAATGTTAGCCACGCTGCTGTTGCTGGCAGGCTGTACGCGGCCCAACCCCCAACCCAGCGTGCAAATAACCTTCGCGCCCACCAGCCTAACCCTCAAGCAGGGTGAAACCAGGGATGTCGCCATTACCCTCGTGCGAACCAACCTAACTGGATATGTTGTGCTCGAGCTAACAAACCCTCCACCCGCTGGAGTGAAAGCCATCTTTGAACCCAACAGCATTCTCGGCAATACCACCACCCTGCGGGTACAGGCTTCGGGCAGTGCCACCCCCGGCAACTTCACCCTGCAAGTACGTGTATCGCAGGGCGGCTTTTCTCAGACCGCCGACCTGCCCCTCCAGGTGGAACCAGCCAGCGCGCCCGATTTGCAACTGAGCCTCGATAACCTCACCCCCAGCATCCGCCAGGGGCAGAGCGCAGACCTGCTGTTGAATGTGGTACGCGTCAATGTGGCGGGTACTTTGGAGCTGTACCTCGAGCAGCAAAACGGCGCCCCCTTGCCCGACGGCCTTAGTGCGACTTTTAGTCCTACCCTGCCCAACAGCACCCTTTCCATCCTGCGGATTTCGGTGGCCCCCACGGCGAGCATTACCCCATACCCCCTGCGTATCCGGGCCAAATTGGGTAGCCTCGAGCGCACCCTGGACTTCACCCTCACAGTCCTGGAGGCCTTGCCAGAACCCGACTTCCAGCTAAACCTGGCCCAGAATATCAGCCTTCAGCGGGGAGAGACCAGCAGCGGGACCATAGCAATTACTCGTATTAATTTATCCGGCCCCATCGCCCTGAGCCTCGAGCGCTCCGACGGCACTCCGCTACCCACAGGCATCCGCGCAACCTTTGCACCGGCCGAAACAGACAGCACTAGTTCCACCCTTACCATTTCCGCCGCCTCAGACCTGCCCCTGGGAGACTATATGCTACGGGTACGGGGTGTGCAGGGCACGCTCGAGCGCACCGCTCTGGTACTGCTAAATGTGTTTGATCAGGCCGAGCTTACCGCTAACGGAGCCATCTGGGTTGCCGCCCAGGGCGATAGCGGAGCCTGGCAGGTAGTACAACCCACCGCTGGCAGCTACCGCCTTCGCATTGGCAACACTGCGGAACGCTATGGCTGGGCGGTGGTGTGCAGCAGAACCGAGGCCGGCCTCACCACCCATCAGGTGAGCGTCTACCAGCTCACGCTGGGCGAGGCGCGTGGCCTGGTCTTGCAGTGTCCCCCGGCAGCCACCAGTGGTTTCTTCTCGAACCTGAACGGGCAGTTGAACGGTCTGGCAGGCAGCTACGGCCAGGTAGCCTACGGCACCGCCAGCGACTTTGTAGACCCGGCCCGAACGGGCGACTTCCCCCCCACCCCGGCCTACTCTGGCTACCTGCTGCAAGGCGTGCGCCAGGGCACCGCCGACCTGATGGCCCTGCGCTACTTACCCCCCAGCGCACCTGGCACCATATTCCAGGCAGATCGGGCCGTATTCGAGCGAAACTATTCCGTGGGAGGCAACCAAACGTTTAATCTTGACACCAACGGGCCCAACTCGTTTGCCCTCGAGGGCTCCTACACCGCCACCTTAACCAACCCCAACCCCGCGGCCCAGGGCCTGAGCTACCTGGCCTACCTGACCCCCACCACCCAGACCCTTTACCTGGCGGACAGCCAGCAAAAGGCGGCCAATCTAACCTACAGCGCCATCCCCGCCGGTCAGCGGATGCCCAACGAGTTCTATGTTTTCAATGCCCGCGAGACCACCTTCAGCAACCTGAGCCTGCGTTCCCGGCAGGCGCTGCGGGGCTTTGCCAACCCCCAGAACCTGAGCACCAGCTTCCTGAGCCTGCCGGAAGCCCATCTGAACCTGCAAAACAACCGCTTCCAGACCACCTGGAGCCCGTATTCGTGGTCAGGCAGCGGCAGCCAACTGTTCAGCCTGCAGCTCGAGCAGTTGGCGGTGGCCCCCAACACCAACCTCGAGTGGCACCTGCACCTCTCGCAGGGCTGGCTGGGCAGCACCAACAGCTACACCGTCCCCGACCTCGCTCAGACCTGTGCGGCCACCCAGACCCCCTGCGCCCCCTCCCCTGCCAACGCCCCCGCCAACGGCTGGCAAGCCGCCTGGGGTTTGCGAAGCAACCTCGAGCTTGACTGGTCGTTTAGCGCGGTGCAGGTGAGCCTTCCCCTGACCGACTGGCTGCCCCTGGCCCAGAGCCCCCTCCCGCCCACCGGCCTCAACCTGGATGGCTTCAGCTTTGATGCCGCCAGCGCTGGGGGCATTTACAACGCCAGCAGGCTCTCGGCGCAGCACCAGGTAAAAGCCAAGGAACCGCGCTTACTGCCGTTCTGGCTTGCACCCCGCTGAGGTCAAAACGGTAGCTCGGCCCGCACGGTGGTACCCTGGTTTTCTACCGATACCACCTCAAAACGCCCCCCTCGCGCCTCCACCCGTTCGCGCATCTGGGTCAGGCCAAACCCGCCCAGACCGTTCGCTGAGGTGCCAGCTTTAAACCCCCGCCCGTTGTCGCTGATCTCCAGCACGCCACCCCGTTCGCCCAGCGGGGTGAGCCTGACCTGCACCAAACCGGGCCGGGCGTGCTTGGCCGCGTTGGTAAGGGCTTCCTGTAGCACCCGGAAAAAGACCAGCTCGGAGGCCTGGGAGAGTTCGATTTTTTCGGGCAGGCTGAGGCGCACCCGGAAACCCGCCTGCTCGGCAAAGGCGGTAGCGTAGCGCCGCACCGATTCCAGGAAGCCGTAGCGCTCGAGGTCGATGGGCCGCAGGGCAAAAATGCTACGGCGCACCTCGCGAATCTGGGCGCGCAAGGTCTCTTTGACCTGGTGCAACTCTTCCAGGGCCCGTTCAGGATCGGTTTGTAGCAGGCGCTCGGACAGGTCGAGCTTGAGGGCCATGAAGGCCAGGGCCTGGGCGATACCGTCGTGGATTTCGCGGGCGATGCGGTTACGCTCCTCGGTAAGGGCCAGCTCCTCGGCCCGCAGATACGCCTGGGCGTTGCGCACCGCCAGGGTAACCTGCGCGGCCAGGAAGCGTAAGAAGGGCAGGCGTTGGCGCAGGTTTTCGGCCTCGCCCTGCACCAGCAACAACCCGATGGCGGACTGCTCGCGCAGGGGTACGGCCAGCAGGTTCTCACTCACAAACACCGGCGATTCCAGGGCTTCCTTCCAGCGCTGATCGGGCATAAAAGCATGAGGGGGCAGCTCGAGGTTGCGCAACACCTGGGGTTGTAAAAAGTTTTCCTCGTCCAGCAAAAGCACCCCGCCCCCGGTGGCCCCTGCCCAGGCCAGGATGCGATCCATCAGGCGCTCGAGCAACCGGCCCAGGTTGGCCTCGGCCCGCAGGGCCTGATCTACCTCGTAGAGCGTGAGCAGATCGCGGCTGCGGGCTCGCACCGATTCCAGCGCCCCAGCCACCTCAGCCACCAACACCTCCAGAAAAGCCCGCTCCTCGTTGGAGAGCGGGCGGGACAGGGTCACCTCGAGCTTCCCATCCAAGCCCGGTAGCTTTACTTCATACAAAGGCCCCGAACCTGCCCTAAAGCCGGGCGAGGTAGCCCGTACCCCCTCAAGGGTCAGGGCGGCCTCCATACCCAGTGCCTGGGCTACCTCCTGCACCACCGAGGCCAGGGCCTGCTCGAGGTTGTCGGCCGCCGAGGCCCGCTTGAGGATGTTGCCCACGGCCTCCAGCCGTCGGTTGGCTACCTCCAGCGCCCGCTGGGCCCGCTCGCGGTCTTGTACCTGCTGGGCAATCCACTCCAGGGTCATCCAGGTGACCAGGGGCCCCACCAGACCATAAAAGCCCATCCGCAGCCAGAAGGCCACCGGCTGCCCCTGATAGGGCTCGAGGGAAAGCTCAAAGAGCACCACCACCAGCACAATCGCTAGCGGCAAAATCAGCCGGTATAGCTTGATCAGGCGATACAGGCTCGGGGCAGGCTCCATGCGAAACGATTATAGGGGCGGCTTAGGGAAATCGCACGGTTTATCGGAAACCACAGGCTTTACAGGCGGCTTCGTGCAGGAAGCCGCCATGCAAACAGCTTTACCCTTCCAGGTCGGTTTTGCGTCTTCCATACTGGGCATACCAGCGGCTTTGGTGCAGAAAGCCCCGCAGGAACTGCAGCTCACCAGGGGTCAGCTGTGCCTTGTACAAGAGTCGTCTGAATCGCCTAATCGCGTAGGGCAGCCGTTTTTCATCGGTGAAGCCGATGCGCAAAATGTACTCGCGCAGGTCATCGAATAGCTGTTGCAGGGCTTCCTGGCTGGCGAGCTGGGCAGGCTCGGGCTTGGGTGGGGCCATGGCAACCCCAAAAATTTCGTAGCACAGCAGCAACACCGCCTGGGCCAGGTTCAGACTGGGTTGCTTGGGCGAGGTGGGAATGCGTACGATCAGCTGGGACAGGTCAATTTCATCGGTGGTCAGTCCCGAGGTCTCGCGCCCGAACACTACTGCCACCTTACCCTGTGGCGCTACCTGGGCAACCCGCTCGGCCATCGGCCGGGGCCCAACCACCGGCCCGGTATAAATCTCCCTTTCGCGCACCGTAGTGCCTACCACCATCCGCGCATCGGCCACGGCCTCGGGCAGGGTTTCCACCACCCTCATCCTGTCCAGGATATCCTCGGCGTGCACCGCTAAACGGTAGGCCATCGAACCCCCGGGGTGCCGTGCCAGATCCTCCCGCACCCGAGGCTCAGGCGCAACGAGCCACAAGTCCTGTATGCCAAAGTTCTGCATGGCACGGGCTGCGGCCCCAATGTTCATAGGTTCCTGGCTGCCTACCAGCACGATGCGGATGTTCTCGAGCCAATCCATCGGCTATAGCCTAAGGGCTTGGGCCGGATGCGTCGAGGCTTTGGTTGTCGGTTCAGTTTTGGTCTCGCAAGCGCTCGAGCCCGTCCAGCACGATCTCGAGGCCGATATCGAATTCCTTGCTATAGTCGTAACCCGCTTTTAAAACATGCTCGGAGGCCATCTCGACGAGGTAGGGATAGTTTCCTTCGGCGACCTCCGCCATGATGCTGTCGGCAGCAGGGCTTGACTCCTCAAAGCGGTTGAAAGGTAGATTGAGTTCCTGCAAAACGAAGCCGTAGATGTAGCTATCCAGCAGCGAATAGGCATGGGCGGCTGCCGCAACCGTAAAACCATTTGTGCGGAGGCATTCGAGTACGGCATTGTGGTGGTGCAGGGTGGCCGGGCCGGGCGAGGTACGCGACTCCATTAGCCCCAATGCCCAGCGGTGGCGCACAAGGACCGCTCGAGCAGAGGCGGCTCGAGCCCGAAGCCGACTTTTCCAGGTACCCCTGGAGGGCAGTTCGATCTCGGCGAATACCAGGTCAATCATCGCGTCCAAGAGCTGATCCTTGTTGGCGAAGTGGTAATAAAGCGACATAGCCTCCACGCCCAGCTCCTGAGCCAGGCGGCGCATGGTAAGGGCGTGGAAGCCCTTTTGGTCGGCGATCTCGAGGGCTTTCTGCAGCACCCTTTCACGGCTCAGCCTGGCCCTGGGCTGGGGTTTTGCGCTAGATCTTTTAGGGTTGTTTTGGGGCATTGGACAGTTCCTCTATTGACAATCTTACGACGTAAGGCTACAGTTGTTCCATTATCTTACAGCGTAAGGTAAAGGAGTGCTAAAAATGAAAGCAACCGCCCAGCCGACCCCTATCAGAGCAGATCGCTCGGTTCAGTCAAACACCATGAAGGCTGTCCTGCGCGAAATATACGGCCCGCCCGAGATTCTAAAACTTGCCGAACTGCCCAAGCCGACCCCGAGGGATCATGAGGTACGGGTCAAGATCTATGCCACCACCGTCACTTCTGGAGACTGCAGGGTGCGCGGCCTCAATGTGCCTGCGGGCTTTGGGCTGATAATCCGTCTGGCTATGGGGGTGGTGCGCCCGAGGCAGACCGTGCTAGGCAGCGAGTTTGCAGGCGAGGTCGAGGCAGTGGGCAAAAACGTCACCCGCTTCAAGGTAGGCGACCGGGTCTTCGGCATGGATGGTCTCCGGATGGGTGCTCATGCCCAGTACAAGTGTCTGCCAGAGAGCGGGGCGCTGGCTCCAATTCCATCCGGCCTGAGCTACGCGGATGCCGCCGCTCTCCCTTTCGGTGGCAGCACCATGCTGGACTTCTACCAGCGAGCCAGGCTAAAGGCCGGGGACAAGGTACTGGTCAACGGGGCCTCGGGGGCGGTGGGGGTGGCTGCCGTGCAGCTTGCCCGACACTTCGGGGCCGAGGTGACCGCTGTGTGCAGCGGCGCAAACGCCGAGCTGGTGCGCTCGTTGGGCGCTCAGCAGGTAATTGACTACACCAAAGAGGACTTCAGCGCCAGCGGCCAAACCTACGACGTGATCGTAGACACCGTGGGCACAGCCCCCTTCGCCCGCAGCAAGAACTCGCTGCGCAAGGGTGGACGACTGCTACTGGTGCTGGCTACGTTGTGGCAGATGCTTTCGGCCCCCTGGGAGTCGGCGACGAGCAGCAAGAGTGTGATCGCCGGGCCAACCAGCGAACGAGCCGAATACGTGCAGACGTTAGCAAGGCTCGCCCAAGAAGGCAGTCTCCAGCCGGTGATAGACCGCCGCTATGCCCTGGAGCAGATTGCCGAGGCCCACCGCTACGTGGAGACCGGGCGCAAGCGAGGGAGCGTGGTGGTCGAGGTGAGCCACAGCTAAGGGTAGGGCCGCCTTCGCTACCCTTTCCCTTTCCAAGTCTGGCGCCAGGCTTTTATGCGCGGTCTGGCTGGGAGATGTGGTGAGGAGGGCTCTAGCGGCGCACAAATTTGGACTGCAGACGGAATGGTGATTTTATCGCCTACCGCAGACGCCCGCTACGCTCGAGGTAACTGCCGAGCTAGAGACCGATTGGTGCGAGGGCAATACGAGGCCTCGAGCCTATGCTTTATCGCTCAGCTCATCTTCGAACTCGAGGCCGTGCCAATAGTCATTGCTTGCCTCCTGGAAGGCGCTTCTGCAATCTAACAGCCATTTTTGGCGGCCCTTTATACTACGCGCCCCTTGGCTATTGATGGCGATGTGCTCGAGCCAGCCCTCGAACTTTACGCAGGTCTCTTTTGTTCTCGCCCATCTCACTCGGGCTTCAACAAAACTGCCCCCTCCCGCGCACTGCTCACCAGCGCCGCGTAGCGCGCAAACAGCCCGCTTTTGTAGTGGGGCTTGGGGGGCTTCCAGGCTTTGGCCCGCCGGGCCAGCTCCTTTTCCGAGACCTCCAGGTTGAGCACCCCCCGGTCGCAGTCAATCGAGATGATGTCGCCCTCCTCAACCAGCGCGATGGGCCCGCCCACCTGGGCCTCGGGGGCCACGTGCCCGATCATCAGGCCCTTGGTGCCGCCGCTGAAGCGCCCGTCAGTCACCAGGGCCACATACGGCCCCAGCCCCTCGCCCACCAGGGCCGAGGTCACCGAGAGCATCTCGGGCATCCCAGGGGCCCCCTTGGGGCCTTCATAGCGGATCACCACCACGTCGCCGGGCTTGATCTGCTTTTTCAGCACGGCCTTCATGGCGCTTTGTTCACCGTCGAAAACCCGGGCCGGCCCCCGGTGCACCTTGGTCTCGGTGCCGGCCAGTTTGAGCACCGCGCCGTCCGGGGCCAGCGAACCCTTGAGCACCCGCAGGCCCCCTTCGGGTTTGAAGGGTTTTTTGGCGCTGGCGACCACCTTCTGGCCTTTGGTTTCCTTGGCGTTTTTGACCTCCTGCCAGAGGGTTTTCCCGCTCACGGTCATCTGGTCGCCGTCAATCAGGCCGCCTTCAATCAAGCGGCGAATCACCAGCGGAATACCTCCGGCTTCCCAAAGCTCCCAGGCGGTGTACTGGCCCCAGGGGCGCATATCGGCAATCACCGGGGTTTTGCGCGAGATTTTGTCGAACTCCTCGAGCGTGAGCTTGATGCCGGCCTCTTTAGCGATAGCCAGCAGGTGCAGCACCGCGTTGGTGGAGCCGCCGGTGGCTGCTACCGCGGCAATCGCATTGGTGAAGCTCTTTTTGGTCAGGAAGCTCTTGGGGGTGCGGCCCGCCTGGATGGCCTCGGCCAGAATCTGCATGGCCCGCCGCCCGGCCTCTTTTTTCTCGGGGGCGATGGCCGGAATGGCGTTGTAGCCGATGGGCGAAAACCCCATCACCTCCAGCACCATGGCCATGGTGTTGGCGGTGTACTGCCCACCGCAAGCACCAGGGCCGGGGATGGCGGTGCGCTCGACCTCGGCCAGCTCCTCCTCGGTGATCTGGCCGGCGGCGTACTGCCCCACCGCCTCGAAGACAGAGACCACGGTCTGCTTTTTGCCGCGCAGGAGGCCGGGGGCAATGGAGCCGCCATACAGCACCAGGCTGGGCACGTTGGCCCGGATCACCCCCATCATGGCCCCGGGGTTGGTCTTGTCGCAGGCCACCAGGGCCACCATGCCGTCGTAGAGGTAGCCCTGGGCGATGAGCTCGATGCTATCGGCGATCACCTCGCGGCTCACCAGCGAGGCCCGCATACCCACCGTTCCCATGCTGATGCCGTCGGAGATGGCCGGGGCCCCAAACTCGAAGGTCTGGAAGCCGGCCTCCTTGGCCCCAATCTTCAGGTCGGCGGCCAGGTCGCGCAGGTGGAAGTTGCAGGGCATCCCCTCGGTCCAGGTGTTCACGATGCCCACCCAGGGAATCTTGAATTCTTCGTCGCCGATGCCCACCGCGCGCAGCATGGCCCGGGCGGGGGCTTGTTGAGGGCCTTTTTTGATGATGTCCGAACGCATAGAAAAACCTCGCCAAAAGCCGAAGGTGAAAGGGTTTATTTGTTATGAGCCGTCTGTAACCGTTGCAATTTTACCGTGAAAGCGCCGGGGGTCGCCCTCGAGGATCCGCACCAGGGCCCTGGCCGACTGCTCGGGGGTGAGTACCCGCCCCTGGCTCTGGTAGCCCCGGAACAGGGGCCGCAGGGTCTCGCTGGCGCTCCCCTGGGCCTCCCGAAGCTGCCGCTGCATCTCGGTCTCCACGATGCCCGGTCGGAAGGTAAAGCAAGTAACTTCGGGCGCTTCCAGTGCCAGTTGCCGGGCCAGGTGTTCCTCGGCGGCCTTGGCGATGGCATAGATGCCCATGCCGGGTATGTTGTGCTCGGCCACCCCCGAGCCCAGAAACACCGCCACGCTGCCGGGCTGGCGGATTAGATGGGGATAGGCAAAGCGGGCCAGATGGTAGCCGCCCTTGACGTTGGAGTCCATGATCTCGTCGTACTGGGCCTCGATGAGTTCGTAGGCCAGCGGGCCGGCATTGAGCACACCGGCGTTGTGGATAAACCCCACAAAGTTTCCGATCTCGAGCGCGGCCTTAACCATCGCCTCGGCCACCGCAGCGCTGGCTGCGCTTCCGGCCACCGCCTCACAGCGCACCCCCAGGCCCCGCACCTCCTCGCACGCGAACTCGAGGGCCTTCTGGTTGCGGGCCCCAATGACCAGGTGGGCCCCGGCTCGAGCCAGCTCCAGGGCCAGGGCTTCGCCGATGCCCCGGCTGGCCCCGGTGATGATGAAGGTCTGTCCTTTCAGTTTCATGCTCTTTGTATACGACCTATTGCTGCAAAAGGCCAGGGGGTATCCGGCTGGCTATACCCGCCATCTCGAGGTTGCGTAGAGGGGTTGCTTAAGATTGCGGTCAGGCGGCCACTTTGTGCAAGGCCGCAATAACCTGCTGGGTAAAGGCCTGGGTGCTGGCCTGACCGCCCAGGTCGGGGGTGGGGTTGGTGGCCAGGGCGGCGGCCACCGCCTCCTCGATCTGCCGGGCCACCTCGGGCCGGTTCAGCGCATGGGTGAGCAGCATGGCCGCCGACAAAATGGCCGCGGTGGGGTTGGCGGTGCCCTTGCCGGCAATATCGGGCGCGGAACCATGCACGGGCTCGAACAGGGGGGTTTTTTCGCCCAGGCTGGCCGAAGGCAGGAGGCCCAGGGAGCCGGGCAGCACGCTGGCCAGGTCGGACAAGATATCGCCAAAGATGTTGCCGGTCACCACCACGTCGAACCGGCTGGGCCGGGTGACCAGGTGCATGGCCATGGCGTCCACGTACTGGTGCTCGAGGGCTACGTCGGGGTAGTGCTGGTGCACCTCGTCCACGGTCTTGCGCCAGAACTCGCCGACCTCGAGCACGTTGGCTTTGTCCACGCTGCACACCTGGTTGCGCCGCTTGCGGGCCGCCTCGAAGGCCACCCGGGCGATGCGCTCCACCTCGGGCTTGCTGTAGCGCTCGGTGTTCCAGCCCTCGGCCTCGCTCATGCCGCGCGGCTCGCCAAAGTAGATGCCGCCGGTCAGCTCACGGATGACCAGCACATCCACCCCTCGAGCGATCTCGGGCTTGAGGGGAGAAAGCGCCTCCAGGCCCGGCAGCACCTTGGCCGGGCGCAGGTTGGCGTACAGGCCGTGGGCTTTGCGCAAAGCCAGCAGGCCGGTCTCGGCCCGCAGGTGGCGGGGCACGTTGTCCCACTTGGGCCCGCCGATGGCCCCCAGCAGGATGGCGTCGGCCTCCAGGCAGCCCTTTCGGGTAATTTCGGGGAAGGGCTCGCCGTGGACGTCTATGGCGTTGCCGCCAAAGGGAAAAGCCTCGAACTCGAGGTTCAGACCATACACCTGATCGGCGGCTTTGAGCACCTCCACCGCCGCATAGGTCACTTCGGGGCCGATACCGTCACCGGGAAGCAGTGCGATTTTGGGCATGGGGTTCCTTTCTTTACTGGCGGGTGGCCTTGGGCAGCCGGGCCGCAGCCTGCTCGATTAGCTCGCCCGCTTCCAGCAGGTCGGCGATGGGATCCCAGCGGCCCTCCACCAGGGCCTTTTGCGCGGTGGCGGGCAGGTTTACCTTAAAGGTGGTGTCTGCGTAGCGCACCTCGAGGCGCTCCACATCTATCGTCACCAGCAGGCTGGGGTCTTGCTCGATGGCCTGGGCCAGCTGCTCGATGTCGGCCTTGGAAGCGGTCACGCAGGGCATGGAGAGGGCGGTGGCGTTGCCGAAGAAAATTTCGGCAAAGCTCTCCCCCACCAGGGCCCGGAAACCGGCACGGTAGATGGCCTGGGGCGAGTGCTCGCGGCTGCTGCCGCAGCCAAAATTGGCCCCCACCAGCATAATGCTGGCCCCTTTGAAGCGGGGATCGTTCAGGGGGTGCGGCTTTTCGGAGCCGTCGGGATTGAAGCGCTCATCGTAGAAAAGGGCCTCGCCCAGCCCGTCAAAGGTGACCACCTTCAAGTAGCGCGCCGGCGTGATGCGGTCGGTGTCGATATCGTTGCCGGGGACGTGCACAGCCCGGCCCTGCACCTGCTTGATTGGTTCTAAAGCCATTTACTTACCCTCCTTGTCTCTGAAAAACCCCATAATGCTCCAGACCCCCACAATGGCCGCCGCGGAACAAAGGGCAAAGCCCACCCCGAACACCACCCAACTTAAGAGCGGGTTGGTCTCCAGGTTGCCCAGCCATAGTCCCAGGGTCGCCAGCGAAAGCAGCACCGAGGCCGCCACCAGCGTCACCCCGCGAATCAGATTCTTCGTGGACAAACGAACCTCACCATCAAGCGTATCTGGGTTTACCGACTTATGCCCCCACCAGCGCCTCGACCCCAAACACCTCCCGCGCATCGCTTATCTGGCCGGTTACCGCCGCTGCTATCACCATCACCGGCGACATCAGCACGGTGCGGCCCGTGGCGCTGCCCTGGCGGCCCTTGAAGTTGCGGTTGGAGCTGCTGGCGCACAGCTCATCCCCCACCAGCTTGTCGGGGTTCATAGCCAGGCACATCGAGCAGCCCGCCCCGCGCCACTCGAACCCGGCCTGGCGGAAGATCTCGGCGATGCCCTCCTCCTCGCACTGCTTAGCCACCTGCTGCGAGCCCGGTACTGCAATGGCCCGCACCCCCGGGGCCACCTTGCGGCCCTTGAGGTACTTGGCGGCCTCGCGGAAGTCGGAGATGCGCCCGTTGGTGCAGCTTCCCAAAAAGGCCACATCCACCTTAACGCCTTTGATGGGCTGGCCGGGCTTCAGTTTCATGTGCTTGAGGGCCTCTTCCAGCCCGGGTCGCTCGGCCTCGGGGTAGAGGGCCGGGTCGGGCACCCGGTCGGTGATGGCACAACCCTGGCCGGGGTTGATGCCCCAGGTCACCGTCGGGGCGATGTCCTCGGCTCGGATGTTCACCACGTCGTCGTAGTGGGCGTCGGGGTCGGAGGCTAGGGCCTTCCAGCGGGCCACGGCTTTTTCCCACTCCTCGCCCTTGGGGGCGTAGGGGCGGCCCTTCAGGTAGTCGAAGGTGGTCTGGTCGGGGTTGACGTAGCCGATGCGAGCCCCGCCCTCGATGCTCATGTTGCAGACGGTCATGCGCTCTTCCATGCTGAAGTTATCGAAGACGCTGCCGCCGTACTCGTAGGCGTAGCCGATGCCGCCATTGACCCCCAGCACCTTGATGATGTGCAGGATCACGTCCTTGGCGTAGACCCCTGGACGAAGCTGGCCCTCAACGTTGATGCGCCGCACCTTGAGCTTGCTGACGGCCATGGTCTGGGTGGCCAGCACATCGCGCACCTGGGTGGTGCCAATCCCGAAGGCGATGGCCCCAAACGCCCCGTGGGTCGAGGTGTGGGAGTCGCCGCAGGCGATGGTCATGCCGGGCTGGGTGATGCCGTTCTCGGGGCCAATCACGTGCACGATACCCTGAAGCCCCGAGGTCACGTCGAAAAAGGTAATCCCGAAGTCCTGCACGTTCTTGCGCAGTTGCCGAATCATCTCGTCGGCCTGGGGGTCTTCGAAGGGCTCGAGCAGGGAGTGGGTGGGCACGATGTGGTCTACCGTGGCAAAGGTGCGTTCAGGAAAGCGCACCTTGAGGCCCAGGTCGCGCAACATACCAAAGGCCTGGGGGCTGGTGACCTCGT
This sequence comes from Meiothermus sp., assembly GCF_026004075.1. Classification (NCBI taxonomy): domain Bacteria; kingdom Thermotogati; phylum Deinococcota; class Deinococci; order Thermales; family Thermaceae; genus Meiothermus; species Meiothermus sp. The sequence continues at coordinate 1,305,334 of NZ_BPIK01000001.1, forward strand.
GGATCAGGTGGGTATCGATGAACAGCTGGGTCTGCCCGTTGGGCAGGGTTCGGATGGCGTGGCTCTCCCAGACTTTCTCGTACAAACTTTTGCCCATAGATGTCCTCTCCTTTGAGCGCCTCAAAAACCCCAGCGGCGTAGGGCCCTGGGGTCGTGCAGTACAGCAGCTAGACCCCTCGAGCGGGGCTTAGTAGGAGCTGCTTTACTCGAGCCGGCATCGCCAAAAGTATAGGCTTTGGTATACCAAAACGTCAAGGCCCGGTTTGAAGCAGCAAGAAACGCGTATGTGGCCGATTCGCAGGAGCCATGACCGCAAAGTGGGTATGCTGTGGATGTATGTCGCTCGTACGGCTGGGACAGGGGCGCGAGGCCGAGGTGTTTGCCTGGGCCGACGGTTACGTGCTCAAGCTGTTCTGGCCGGAGTTTTCCCAGGCCGATGCCCAGCTCGAGGCTCAGCTCACCCAGCAGGTCTGGCTGCTGGGGGTGCCCTCGCCCAGGGTGGAGGATGTGCTGGAGTTCGAGGGGCGCTGGGGGCTGGTGCTCGAGTGGATTCGGGGTGTGCCGCTTACCGACTACATCCAGTCCAACCCCGACCGCTTGCGCTTTGCCGCGCAGATGCTGGGGGCTTTGCACCGCCAGCTGCACAGTAAAACCGCAGGACACCTACCTTCGCAGCGGCACTACCTCATCCAGCGCATCCAGGCCTGCCGGCTTTCAGAGGCCGAGCGAGCGGCGTTGTTGCAACACCTCGAGCGCCTAACCGATGGAACCGCCCTTTGCCACGGCGATTTTCATCCCGAGAATGTGCTGGTAGGCAAGGAGGGCGTGTTCGTGGTGGACTGGCCCAGCGCCATGCGGGGTAACCCCCTGGCCGATATCGCCCGAACCACCTTGCTCATCCTGCACAGCGAGCTTCCCCCCGACCTGCCCGCCCGTGAGGAAATTTTGCGTCAGCGTGAGGTTTTTTACCAAACCTACCTCGAGGACTATCAAAGCTTTTCCGGCCTCAATCTGACCGAGTTACAGGCCTGGATGCCCATCGTAGCTGCAGCCCGCCTGCGGGAGAATATCCCCGGCGAGGAACCCAGGTTGATGCAACTCATCCAGGAAGGTTTGCGGGAATACGGTGCCTTGGTCTGAACACGACCACAACTGCCAACCGGATATCTCGTAGACAGCCCCCCATTTTGCTACACTTAGAATCCGCGCGGCCCCGGAATCCCTCCGGTAGGCCCAGAGGTTTACATGAAAACAAACATCATCACCTATGGCTGCCAGATGAACGAGTACGACACCCACCTCGTGCGAAGCGAGCTGGTGTCGTTTGGCGCGGAGTTTGTAGACACCTGGCGGGAAGCCGACTTCGTGCTGGTCAACACCTGCGCGGTGCGGGGCAAGCCTGTGGAGAAGGTGCGCTCGCTTTTGGGTGAGCTGCGCAAGGAAAAAGAGAAGCGCCCCCTATTGGTGGGCATGATGGGCTGCCTGGCCCAGCTCGAGGAGGGCCAGCAGATGGCCCGCAAGTTCGAGGTGGATGTGCTCCTGGGGCCGGGAGCGCTTACCGAGATTGGCAAGGCCCTCGAGGCCAAAAGCCGCTTCTGGGACTTGAGCTTCCGCGAAGAGCTCACCCACCACCTGCCCCCTGCGCCCCAGGGGGCCCTATCGGCCTTTGTGAGCATCATCCGGGGCTGCAACCACCACTGCACCTACTGCATCGTGCCCACCACCCGTGGCCCCGAGGTAAGCCGCCACCCCGACCTGATTCTGCGCGAGGTGGAGCAGCTCAAGGCCGCGGGGGTGCTCGAGGTCACCCTGTTAGGCCAGAACGTCAACTCCTACGGCAAAGACCAGCCGGGCTTCCCCAGCTTCGCCGAGCTGTTGCGCCTGGTTGCCCAGGTGGGGATTCCCCGCATCAAATTCACCACCAGCCACCCGGTCAACTTCACCGACGACGTAATTGCCGCCATGGCCGAGACCCCCCAGGTCTGCCGCTACATCCACCTGCCGGTACAGTCCGGCTCCAACCGGGTGCTGCGCCGCATGGGGCGGGAGTACCGGCGGGAATGGTACCTGGATCGTATCCGGGCCATCCGCGAGGCCATGCCGGACGTGGTGCTCTCCACCGACATCATCGTGGGCTTCCCCGGCGAGACCGAGGAAGACTTCCAGGCCACCCTCTCGCTCTACGACGAGGTACGCTACGACAGCGCCTACATGTTCATCTACTCCCCGCGCCCCGGCACCCCCAGCTACAAGCACTTCCAGGATTTGCCGCGCGAGGTCAAGGTCGAGCGGCTCCAGCGCCTGATTGAGAAGCAAAAAGAGTGGAGCTACCGGCAGAACCAGCGCTGGGTGGGCCAGACCGTAGAGGTCTTGGTGCGCGGCGCCGCCAAAGACGACAGCTTCGTGGAGGGCCACACCCGCGGCAACCACCCCACCCTGCTGCCCGCGGCCCAGGCCCCCCGCCCCGGCCTGTACCAGGCGGTCATCCAGCAGGCCACCCCCCACATGCTTCTGGGTGAGGTGGTGGGGGCGCAGGAGCCGGCCACGATTCCGCTGATGATGGCGTGAAAACCCAGGCTGAAATCGTGGTACTCGGGGCCGGCATCGCCGGGTTGTGTGCGGCCCGGGTGCTGCACGAGGCTGGCAGGGAGGTGCTGGTGGTGGCCCGCCAACTCGGCGAGGCCAGCCGGGTGCCCGATGCCCTGCTGAACCCGGTGCGGGGCAAGCGGGGGATGGTGGCACCCGAGGCCGAGGAGGCCTTAGAAGCCCTGTGGGACTTTTATCCCCGGTTCGGGACAGTACGACAGGGCATCCTGCGGCCTGTGCCCCAAAGCGATAGGCCGGTCTGGCAGCAAAAGCTACAGGGCCGCCGGATTCCGCACCTGTGGCTCGAGGAGGGTTTGTACCTGGAAAACGCGGGGTGGCTGGAGACCACCCCCCTGCTGCACCGCCTGGCCGAGGGCCTGAACATCCTGTACGCCAGCGTGGAACGACTCGAATCGGGCGTAGCGTGGCTCGAGGACGGAGGCAGGATATCGGGCAAGGTGCTGGTCTACGCCGGCGGTGCGAGCGGCGCGCACCTGGTAGGGCTGGGCGGGCGCTTCACCCCTGGCTCGGTGCTGCAAACCCAGCAGCACTTCAAGCAGGCGCGCTCGTATGGGGTGTATGTGGCCGGGCACAGCCTGGGCGGGAGCTATCTGCCCCACCAGGACAGGTATGCACCCCACCAGACCCAGCCGCACGAGGTGGAGTGGCTGCTGGCCGAGGCGCAAAAGCTGCTGGGCTACCAGCCCGTATTTAGTGCGTCCTGGGCCGGGGTGCGCTACCGGCTCGACCGCAACTACCTCAAGGAGATTCCGGGCGGCTTCGCCCTCACCGGTTTTGGCTCGGCGGCGTATTTTTACGCGCCTCTGTATGCCTGGCGCCTTCTCAAACGTCTCAGAGACTGTCTTAATACTTTCTAGGAGGCCAATCTTCTGACCATAAGCCGGATCATCGCTGTGTGGATGAAGGTCTCTGAGCTCTCAGGTAGAAGCTCATAGTCCCGGTTCAGCCTCCGATTGAAGCTCAGCCAGGCAAACGTCCGCTCCACCACCCATCTGCGGGGAATCACCACAAACCCCCGATGCCCCCGCGTCCTCTTCCGCACTTCCTCCTCCAAGTCCTCCGGAAGAGGCTGGTCTTTAGGCCACCAAATACCCCGGAAGTTGGCATCCGGCCTGCGCACCACCTCCACCGTCCAGCCCAAGGTGCGCCGAACCCATTCCTCAAACCTGCGCTTGTACCCCCCATCCACAAACAGATGCGACAACCGCTTCGACAGCCCCCTGGCCCCCTCCAGCACCTCTCGCCCGCCCTCCGCATCCGTGAGGTGGGCGGGCAGCACCTTGACTCCCAACACCAGCCCTTGTGTATCCACCAGCAGATGCCGTTTGCGCCCCTTTACCTTCTTGCCCGCGTCATACCCCCTGACCCCCCTTTTCCCGAGGTCTTCACGCTCTGGCTATCCAGAATCCCCGCGCTGGGTTCGGGCAGGCGTCCTGCTTTACGGCGGGTTTTCTCGCGCAGGGTGGTATGTATCTGTTCCAGAAAACCCGATTTGCGCCACAAACGGAAGTAGTGATAGACGGTTTTCCAGTGGGGCAGGTCATAGGGCATCATGCGCCAGGCGCAGCCGGCGCGGGTGATGTAGAAGATGCCGTTCAGGATTTCCCGCCAGGGATTCTCCCGGGGGCGATGGGGGGCGGCGGAGGGCTGGGGCATCAGGGGTGCCAGTATGGCCCATTCCTGGTCGGTCAGATCGCTGGGGTAGCGGCTTTGTCTGAGTTCCATGCGTGACTATAGCATGAGGGAGGCTATTAAGACAGTCTCTCATAAGAAATCTTCAAGACTCTTTCCACTAAAATGGAGCCATGCAACTGGCCCAACATCAGCGCCGCCCCCGGTTGGAACTCCAACTGCGACACCATCCGGATAACCTCCACGCCCTCTACCGGGAGTCCCAAGACCACACCGAACGCGCCCGCTGGCACGCTCTCTGGCTGCTGGCCAGGGGTCAGAGCATCCCCGAGGTAGCCAGGAATCTGGGCTATACCGATCGCTGGGTGCGTCAGGTAATCCACCGCTACAATCAGGGCCTGCCCATGAAGAATCTGCGGCACGAGAACAAAGGCCGGGCCCCCCTCGTACCGCCCGAACTCCAGGAGGGCTTCCGCCAGGCCCTCCTCCAGCCCCATCCCAGGGACGGGCTTTGGAGCATACGCAACGCTGCGGAGTGGCTGGCTGAAAGGCTGGGACGTCCGGTGGATGGGCGGCGGGCCTGGTACTGGATGCGTCGCCTGGGCCTGGCCCCGCTGCGCCCCCGGCCGCGCCACCGGGAGGCGGATGCGAAGCGGCAGGAGGCTTTCAAAAAAAGCTCTTTCTGATGGTTTTCCTGTTCAGGTTGCTCTTTCCTGAACTGGAGTTGGAGGTGTGGGGCTTTGATGAGCGCCGAATAGGGCTGAAGCCCATCCGCCGACGGGTATGGGCCTTGCGAGGGAGGACGCCGCTAGCGCAGGAGCGGCCCCGCTATCGCTGGCTGTATGTGTACGCCTTCATAAGACCGGGTACGGGGGAAAGCGAGTACTGGCTGCTGCCCTCGGTCTCGGTGGAGGGGTTCCAGTTGGTGTTGGAGGCCTTTGCCCGGCTACGGGGGGCGGGGGCGGGCAAGCTGGTACTGGTGGTGCTGGATCAGGCTGGCTGGCACACCTCGGGGCGGGTGGAGCCAGCCAAGGGCCTGGGGCTGTGTTATCTGCCACCCTACTCGCCCGAGTTGCAGCCGGTAGAACGAGTCTGGGGGCTCATTGACGCGGTCGTGGCCAATGGGCAGGTGCAGGATGAAGAGGAGCTGTGGGCCAAGGTGGAAGCCCGGTGCGCTTACCTACAAACCCAGCCCGCGCTTATCCAGAGCTACACCCTATTTCACTGGTGGCCGGGGGGATGTTAGGGGAATGAATCAAAAGGATTTCATATCACCGGCCCATCCTGATAGACTATGCGCCATGCAGCAGTACCACGACCTGATGCGCCATGTGCTCGAGCACGGGGTAGATAAGTCCGACCGCACCGGCGTGGGCACCCGCTCGGTGTTCGGCTACCAGATGCGCTTTGACCTGCGCCAGAGTTTTCCCCTGGTAACCACCAAGAAAGTGCATTGGAAAAGCGTGGTCTACGAGCTTTTGTGGTTCTTGCGGGGCGATACCAATATCGGCTTCCTGCGCGAAAACGGGGTCACCATCTGGGACGAGTGGGCCGACGAGGCGGGCGAGCTGGGGCCGGTGTACGGCAAGCAGTGGCGGAGCTGGGCCGGCCCGGACGGCCAGACCATCGATCAACTGGCCTGGGTGGTGGAAGAGATTCGGCGCAACCCCGACTCCCGCCGCCTGGTGGTGAGCGCCTGGAACGTGGCCGACCTGCCCCGCATGGCCCTGGCCCCCTGCCACATCCTGTTTCAGTTCTACGTGGCAGAAGGGCGGCTTTCCTGCCAGCTTTATCAGCGCAGCGCCGACATCTTTCTGGGGGTTCCCTTTAACATCGCTTCCTACGCGCTGCTGACGCTCATGGTGGCCCATGTCACGGGTCTGAAGCCCGGCGAGTTCATTCACACCCTGGGCGATGCTCACCTCTATCGCAATCACTTTGAGCAGGCCCGCTTGCAGCTTTCCCGCGAGCCCCGGCCCCTGCCCACGGTACGGCTCAACCCCGCTGTGCGAGACTTGTTCGCCTTCACTTACGACGACATCGAGCTGCTGGACTACCACCCCTACCCCCGCATCCCCGCCCCGGTAGCGGTTTAGTATGGCCCGGAAGATTGCTTTTGTGGTGGCAATGGACCAGAACCGCGCCATTGGCCGGGCTGGGGCGCTACCCTGGCACCTGCCCGACGACCTCAGGCGGTTCCGTGCGCTGACCCTGGGCAAGACCGTGCTGATGGGCCGCAAGACCTTTGAAAGCATCGGGCGGCCCCTCCCCAAACGCCGCAATGTGGTGCTCACCCGCGACCCGGCCTTTGCCGCCGAGGGCGTAGAGGTGGTGCACGCCCTCGAGGACGCCCTGAAGCTGGACGACGAGCTGATGGTGATTGGGGGGGGCGAAATCTACAGCCTGTTCCTGCCCCTAGCCACCCACCTGCACCTGACCCTGGTCGAGACGCTTATCCCCGATGCCGACACCTTTTTTCCCCCGTGGAACCAGGCCGGGTGGCGCGAGACCTACCGGGAGCACCACCCCGCCGACGAACGCCATCAATTTGCCTTTACCTATGTAGATCTTGAGCGCGACGAGTTTCCCACCTAGTTCACTACAAACCCGCGTCCTTCGGGCTTCGAGCAGCAGAAGCGATCCACAAAAAACCTCCCCGCAGGCGGGGAGGCCCTGTGTCGCAGTGCTGCTTAAGCCAAACCCAGACTCAGTTCTTCTTCCTCGAAGGCGATTGCGCCGTCTTTGAGGGTCACAAAAAGGGTGCGGCCCGGACGGGAGAGGAGCTCGAGCGAGAGCGGGTCTTCGATCTTCTCCCGAATCAGGTTACGCAGAATGCGGGTGCTGCCCTGCTTGGGAGCCTGGCTTACCAGCCAGGAGGCCACCGAGGGGTCGAAGCGCACCACCTTCTCGCGGGACTCGAGCTCTTTGGCGATGTCCTCGAGCATAATCTGCGTGACCTGCACCAGCTCGGGCTCGCTCAGGTTGCGGAAGCGGATGACCTCGTCCAGGCGGTCGAGGAACTCCGGGGTAAAGATGGCCTTGAGGGGGCTTTCGGTGTCCACCTCGCGGTTGGTGAAGCCGATGGCCGGCCCCACGTTAAAGCCGGTGTTGGAGGTCATGATCAGAATCACCCGGCGGAAGTCCACCGTGCGACCCAGGCCGTCGGTCAGACGGCCTTCGTCCAGCACCTGCAAGAAGGTGTTGTAGATGTCGGGGTGGGCTTTCTCGATCTCGTCCAGCAGCACCACGCTGAAGGGCTGGCGGCGCACCGCCTCGGTCAGGCGGCCCCCCTGCTCGTAGCCCACGTAGCCCGGCGGAGCCCCAATCAGCTTGGAGATGGAGTGCGGCTCCTGGAACTCGCTCATGTCGAAGCGGATGAGCGCCCGCTCCGAGCCAAAGAGCACCTCGGCCAGGGCCTTGGCCAGGTGGGTTTTGCCCACACCGGATGATCCCACGAACAGGAAGCTGGCCGAGACCCGCGTCCGGCCACCCAGCCCCACCCGGCTGCGGCGCAGCGCGGCGGCCAGGGCCTCGACGGCTTCCTTCTGGCCAATTACGCGCTTGTTCAGCTCTTCCTCGAGGCCAAAGAGCTTGCTGTCGTCCTTGTCGTCTACGTACACACCGCCCCAGGAGTCCACCACGCTCTCGATATCCTCGCGGGCCACCAGCGGGGTGCCATCTTCGTCCACCGCCACCGGCAGACCCAGCGAGTCGTTGAGGCGCACGCGGCTGGCGGCTTCGTCAATCAGGTCAATGGCCTTGTCGGGGAAGTTGCGCCCCGGCAGGCTGCGGATGCCAATTTTGACCGAGAGGCCCAGAATCTCGTCGGGGATGACCACCCCGTGGTGGGCCTCGTAGCGGGGCCGCAACCCTTTGAGGATTTCCAGGGTCTCCTCGGGGGTGGGCTCTAACACGATTACCGGCTGGAAGCGGCGCTCCAGGGCCGCGTCTTTCTCGATATAACGATGGTACTCGCCGGTGGTGGTAGCCCCGATGACCTGAATCTCGCCCCGGCTCAGGGGGGGCTTGAGGATGTTGGCGGCGTCCAGGGTGCCCTCGGCCCCGCCCGCCCCAATCAGGGTGTGCAGCTCGTCAATGAAGGCCACCACCTTGGCGTTTTTGAGCTCCTCGATAATCTGGCGCAGGCGCTCTTCGAACTCGCCCCGGTACTTGGTGCCGGCCACCACCCCAGCCAGATCCACCGAGACGATGCGGGCCCCGCGCAGCACCGGCGGCACCCGGCCCTCCACGATGGCCTGGGCCAGCCCCTCCACAATGGCGGTCTTACCCACGCCGGGGTCGCCCACCAGCACGGGGTTGTTTTTGGTGCGACGGGCCAGAATCTGGATAACCCGGTTAATCTCTTCGGTTCGGCCAATCACAGGGTCGAGTTTGCCCTCTCGAGCCTCACGGGTGAGGTCGCGGCCATACTCGTCCAGGAACGGCGTAGCCACGGCTTTTTCCTTGGTTTGCTCGCCGGCCTGCGAGAGCACCCGCCAGCGGATGGTGTCCACATCCTTGGCGTAATGGGTCATGATGCGGTAAGCGATGCCGTCGCCCTCGCGGATGATGCCCAGCAGTATGTGCTCGGTGCCAATCACCTGGCTCGACATGTTGCGGGCCTCGGCCCCGGCCAGCTCCATCACCCGCCGGGCGCGCGGGGTGATGGCCGGCGGCTCACCGGTGCGGCTGCCCTCGCCCCGCCCGACCAGCTCCTCGACCATCCGACGCATGGCCTCCAAGCTGGCCCCGTACTCCATCAGGATGCGCGCGGCCGTACCTCCCTCGCGCATCAGGCCCAGTAGCAGGTGCTCGGGCCCGATCATGCTATGGCCCAGTCGGCTCCCTTCCTCCCTGGCGTAATGAAAAACCAACCTGGCGCGATCGTCGTACCTGTTCAAGCGCGAACCTCCTGGTATGTCGTACAAGTATTCATAGCGCCGCTTTCTTCCTACCTCAATATTACAGTATGACCGACCTGTTTTAGGTGTTTGCGCCACACGTTACGAAGCGTTTAACAAAGGTGGCGTACAGCAACCGGGTTGCCCAACTCTGTGGGCACCTAGCTTCGTCCGCCGAGTTATGTGCTTGGGCTGAATTCCGAGCAGTCCACCCGCAGCTCGGGTACGGGCAGAGGTTTTTGCAGGAGTGCACAGTGATACTTACCCTGCTGGCTTTGCAAATACCGGCATAGCAGACACATGCGTACCACGGTGATAACCGAGTCCTCCACCAGCCGGGCCAGTAAAGTTAGCAGCAGGTCATACAGCACTTCTTTATGCGTGGTTTCTAGTGTTTTTAGCGCTTCCTGCAAGGGCCGATCCCAGTCTTTGAGCTTCTCCACATGCTCGAGGCCCGCAGGGGTCAGCTCGAGGGTATGGGTTCGGCGGTCGCGGCCAGGGTGGCGTGTCAGCAGCCCTTTGCCTACCAAAGCCCGAACCGCATCACTGATTGTAGCGGGGGTCAGGTCGAAGTACTGAGCCAGCACCCCTACCCTGCGTGTGGTGGGTTCGCGGAGATTAAGGTGAAGCAAAATCAGGGCTTGAATAGGACTGAGGCCCAGGGGCTCGGCTTTTTGCCATAGCAAGACCCGCTGGGCCTGAGCAAGACGCTCGAGAGCCGATGCAAGTTTTTTTTCCAAAGGCGCTTCCATGGCGCGGTGCGGATCACCACACCGCCGGTATTGTACTTTAGGGACGGAAACTGCTGAAAACAAAGTCGGTGTTTGCCGCGCCCTTGTGGCATTCGTAACAGCTATTCACGTTTATTTCAACAGCCCTGCGACCATCACCTTCAAACACTGCGTACCCCCAGTTGCCAGTTGCAGCAAAACGGCGGGAGTCTCTTTCCATCACAATCACAGCCTTGCGTTTCCCCTCGACCACCGCGTTGTTACCCACCACAGGTTCAAGCAAATCAAACACGATTACCGCCCCTTCGGGGAAGACCCGAGGGTTGGCCTGACAACCTTGCATGGCCCTGCTGTTGGCGTAGATGTGGTGCAGGCCGCCCACCAGCTCAAACAGAGGATGGCCCTTTTCCACAATCATGCTTTTGACGTGCGTCCAGGCACGGTAGCCTTCAGGATAGGCCACGCCACCAACGGATTGTCCAAGTATGCCAGCCGTCAGGCCAAAGCATCCCATCAGCAAAAGCAGGCCGAGCTTGGGCGTTTTCATGGCAGAATCTCCATATATTTAGGACTCCTAAATATATCATTCAGCAGCCCAATCTGTCAAGCCAGGTCTCAGCTGGCCAGCGTTTACACATTTGACCAAGTAAAGTTTTTTGGATATTATTTGCATACGGAGTATGCAAGTTTTCCCCATTTTTATTGCCATTGGAACAGGGATCTTGATAGCGGTTCTGGGACCAATTAATAGCTTACTGCAGGCCAAAGCCGGTATTTTGGGACTTTCCAGCCTGGTACACGTCATAGGTCTTGGCGTGTCTTTGCTAGGCTTGGCATTGTTTCAGCAAACCCCATTGTTTGGGGCATACTTAAGCACCTCGCAGCGCCTAGCCCTAGCTTTTTTTGCTGTTTGCCTTCTCCTAGCTTACGCCGGTTTAGTTGGGATAGGTATCCGGCAAGGCTTACCATGGTACAGTTTTTTGGGTGGAATCATTGGAATTCTTGTGGTGCTCGGAACGGTGTTTTCAGTAAGGGAGTTGGGTATTGCCAACGCCATTGCGCTGCTACTTGCAAGCCAGGTTCTGGCTGCTGCCTTGTTACAACAATTTGGGCTACTAGGCCTGGAAGCCAGTCCCCTTTCAGAAGCTAAGCTAATTGGCTTAGGCGTACTACTTTTGGGCGCTGTAATTGCTATCAGAAGCTGAATATGTCAGAAAGGCTACAGAGGCTCATCAACGGCAAGGGGCCAGTATATGTAGCCACCTATTTATTCGAGCACACCGGCCGCTACTTTGGTGCGCGCCTCGAGCGCGCCTGCCGGACAGGGCTGCTGGAAGGCCTGAAGCAACTGGGTTTTAGCCCAAAAGAGCCAATAACTTTTCTACCTTACCGGGACTCGAACGGTGCAATAGAGCTCTCGCTTGGAGAATCGTTCACGAAGGAAATTTTTCGCAAAGATATCGAGCGGCTGGAAAATGCCTTTGCTCTGATTGCACCGCTTTATCACACGCAGTTCGATGCGGGCATTTGCTTTGAAATTGGGTTCGCTGCAGGCCGAGGCCTGCCTACCATCGTATTGCTGACCAACAACTACCAGTATCGCTATTTCGAAAGACTCTATCGGCTACCTCCTCTGCTGGAACTCATGGCCAATCAAGTACTGGAGGAGGGCGAGTTCCCCTTCACAGAGCTGGCGAGCCAACCTGCGGTGTATCTTGACCTAATCGAAACGGCCTTGCAGCGCATAGAAAAAAGCCTTGGGAATACCATTGGTAAGCGCATACTGCACCCATCGGAAAAACCCTGGCTTTCCACTACGCCAGCCACTAGCCCGAACCGTCGCGTATTCCTCGAGTTTGGTGGGGGCGAGTTTGAGTTTCAGCAGATCTTGGCTGCAGAAGTACGCAAACTTCTGGAAAAAGACGGCTGGCAGGTACTCCTTGCGAAGCGTTACGAGTTGCTTCCCGAAGTAGACCTGCTCGAGGGTGCAAAGAAAGACTTGCAAGACGCCATTTCGTCGGATGTTGTGGTAGTACTGGGCGACGGATCCGATGTTAACCCAGAGAGCGCAGCTTTGCAGGGCTACCTGTATGCTCTAGGGCGCAAAATTGTGCTTTATTACTCTGGCAAAGGCTATATGCATGGTAGCGATGAATATAATATGCCACGCAATTTAATGCTTCAGCACTCAGCTTCTCGAATCGTAGCTACCAGTGCAGATATCGCCTCCGTCATTGGCGAGGTTATCTGCAATGGTCATAACTCATCCACATAACAAACGCTTGTTAGAATAGTGGGTATGAAACTAAGCAGTTACGCGGTCGGAGCCTGGCACCAGGGCGCGGACGACGGCACCCTGGTTACCGATGCGGTGTATGGCGAACCGGTGGCTTTGGTAAGCAGCCAGGGCCTGGATTTTGGGGCGATGGTGCGCTACGCCCGCGAGGTGGGTGGCCCCAACCTGCGCAAGTACACCTTCCACGAGCGGGCCGCCATGCTGCGGGCCCTGGCCCAGTACCTGCAGGCCCGCAAGGAACAGTTCTACACGCTCTCCTACAAAACCGGGGCCACCCAGTACGATAGCTGGTTCGACATTGATGGGGGCCTTGGCACCTTTTTTAGCTACTCCTCGCTGGCCCGGCGCGAGCTGCCCAACGAGCGCTTCCTGGTCGAGGACGACCCTCTGACGATCTCCAAGCAGGGCACCTTTCTGGGGCGGCACATCCTGGTGCCCAGGGAGGGCGTGGCGGTGCACATCAACGCCTTCAATTTCCCGGTCTGGGGGATGCTGGAAAAGCTGGCCCCGGGCCTTATTGCCGGGGTTCCGGCCATCGTCAAGCCGGCCACCCAGACGGCCTACCTGACCGAGGCGGTCTTCCGGGCCATGATCGAGTCGGGGATTCTGCCGGAGGGGGCCATCCAGCTCATCTGCGGCGGCATCGGCGACCTGTTCGAGCACCTGAACGAGCAGGATAGCGTCACCTTTACCGGGTCGGCCTCCACCGGGCGCAAGCTGAAGGTACACCCCAGCCTGGTAGCCAACGCCGTACCCTTCAACATGGAGGCCGACAGCCTGAACTGCGCCATCCTGGGCCAGAGCGTGGAGCCGGGCGACCTCGAGTTCAAACTTTTCGTGAAGGAAGTGGCGCGGGAGATGACCGTCAAGGCCGGGCAGAAGTGCACCGCCATCCGCCGGGTGATCGTCCCCAAGGACAAACTGGAGGCCGTGCTGGAGGCCCTCAAGCAGGCGCTTTCCCAGGTGACCCTGGGTGACCCCAGCCGTCCCGAGGTGGGGATGGGCCCGCTGGTGGGGGCGGCGCAGCGCCGGGACGTGCAGGGTGTGCTCGAGCAGCTCAAGGCCCAGGGCTGCGAGGTGGCTTTCCAGGGTTCGCCCGAGCTTCTGGGCGGCGACTGGGAAAAAGGCGGCTTCATGGCCCCCACCCTGCTCTACAGCCCCAACCCCTGGGAGAGCGGGGCGCACGACCTCGAGCCCTTCGGCCCGGTAGCCACCCTGATGCCCTACGGGAGCCTGGACGAGGCCATCGCCCTGGCCCGGCGCGGCAAAGGCAGCCTGGTGGGGAGCATCGTGAGCTACAACCGGCAGGAGGCCCGCACCCTCTTCTTCGGCTGTGCCACCCACCACGGGCGCATGCTCATCCTCAACCGCGAAAACGCCCAGGAGTCCACCGGCCACGGCTCTCCCCTGCCGCTGCTGGTGCACGGTGGGCCGGGCCGGGCTGGGGCCGGCGAGGAGCTGGGCGGGGTGCGCGGCATCAAGCACTACCTCCAGCGCTGCGCGGTGCAGGCCGACCCCACCACCCTGATGGCCCTGAGCAACGAGTACGTGCGCGGGGCCGCGGTGCGCGAGGATGTGGTGCACCCCTTCCGCAAGTACTTTGAAGACCTGGAGATTGGCGAAAGCCTCCTGACCCACCGCCGCACCGTGACCGAGGCCGATATCGTGAACTTCGCCAACCTCACCGGCGACTACTTCTATGCCCACGTGGACGAGATTGGGGCCAAAGACTCCATCTTCGGGAAGCGGGTGGCCCACGGCTACTTCCTGATCTCTGCGGCGGCGGGCTTGTTTGTGAGCCCGGCGCCGGGGCCGGTGCTGGCTAACTACGGCCTCGAGCACCTGCGGTTTATCGAGCCGGTGGGCATCGGCGATACCATCCAGGCCCGCCTCACGGTCAAGTCGAAAAGCGCCAAAGAACCCAGGCCCGGCGAGCGGCCCACCGGGGTGGTGACCTGGGCGGTGGAGATTACCAACCAGGAGGGCAAGACCGTGGCCCTCTACGACATCCTGACCCTGGTGGAGCGCAAGCCCACGCTTCAGAATTCCACAGCCTCGGCCTGATAGCCCTTCTCGCCCCGTACCAGCCGGCCCATAGGCGGCCCCGGCTCGTGGGTGAAGCAGAGCAGGTAGTCACCCTCGAGCCAGCGTGCGTAGAGCTTTTTGCGGGTCTCGAGGGTGGTCATGGGGTAGAGGTCGAAGGCCGGGATGTAGAGGAGCGGCGTCTGCACCCGCAGGGCCACCAGGTCACCGGTGTAGGCCAGCCGCTGCCCTTCCGAGGCCAGCTCCACCACCTGCATCCCCAGGGTGTGGCCGGGCGCCGGCAGCACCCGCAGGCCGGGCAGCAGCTCGGCCTCCCCTTCCACCGCCTCAAAACGCCCCTGCTCGGCCAGCGGCTCCACGTTTTCTATGCGGTAGCTGGCCTGGCTGCGCTCGTGCGGGTGCAAAGCGTCCTCCAGCTCCTGCTTCTGCACAATGTGGCGGGCCCTGGGGAAGGTGGGCAGGAGCCGCCCCTCCACCAGCCGGGTGTTGAGCCCGGCGTGGTCGAAGTGCAGGTGGGTGTGCACCACCAGCGAGATGTCCTGCGGCCCTACCCCCAGCAGCGCCAGCTGATCCAGCAGGGGGTTGGTCTCGCTCAGGCCGTAGAGGCGGCGGAACTTCTCGTCGGGTTTGCGGTCAATGCCGGTCTCGATGAGCACCAGATGCCCGCCCACGCGCACCAGCAAAGGGTTCAGGCCCAGGCGGATGCGGTTCTGTTCGTCCGGGGTCACCAGCCTCGACCAGAGGCTCCTGGGCACGATGCCAAACATCGAGCCGCCATCTAGCCACAGCTCGCCGTCGTTCAGAATCCAGAGCTCGAGGTTACCGAGCTTGTGGTACAGGATGGGGCGCATTGGGGATGATTATCTCAGGTTCGAAGGCCGCCAGTCTACGCCGCATAACCGCGACTGCGTCCGGGCTCTGATCTACCAGCAAAAACCCCCGCCCATGGCGGGCCGCCGCCTCGCCAGTGGTGCCGGAGCCGGCGAAAAAGTCCAGCACCACCTCGCCGGGGTTGGAGTGCACCCGCACGATGCGCTCCAGGAGCCGCAGGGGTTTTTGGGTGGGGTAGCCGGTTTTCTCCTTGGAGGAGGTGGGCACGATGGTCATCCACCAGACATCGGTGGGGGTTTTGCCCCTCGAGGCCTTCTCCGGCCCGGCCATCTTGGGGGCCAGGTAGGGAATGCGGTCAATGGCCTCGTAGTTGAAGGTGTACTTTTGCGGGTGCTTGGCGTACCAGAGGAGGGTGTCGTGCTTGGCCGGCCAGCGCTTTTTGGAGCGACCGCCGTAGTCGTAGGCCCAGATGATCTCGTTGATGAAGCTCTTGCGGCCAAAGATCTGATCCAGGAGCACCTTCACGTAGTGCACCTCGCGGTAGTCCAGGTGCACGAAGAGCGAGCCGCTCGAGCTAAGCAGGCGGTAAGCTTGCTCGAGCCGGGGGCGCAGAAACTCTACAAAGTCGTCGTAGCGGTCGGGGTAGACGGGGGCCTCGAGGGCCTCGGTGCGGTAGCGCTTACCCCCAAAGCCACGGCGCGAGCCCTGTTCGTCGGCCACTGCGCGTATACGGCGCCGCTGCTGGGTTTTACGGGTGTTGAAGGGCGGGTCGAGGTAGATGAGCGGAAAGGAAGCATCGGGTAAGGTGCGGATGTAATCCAGACACTCCGCCTGCACAATGCGCCGCATCGGCCCGATTCTAGCCCATGAACTGGCCGACCGCACCCTGCAGGCCCGCCCGCACCTCGCTCAAGACCTCCGCCAGCCCCCGCCCCTCCTCCAGCGCCCGGATCAGGGCGCTGGCGATCACCGCCCCATCGGCGGCCTGGGCCGCTTGCTGGGCGGTGGCCCGGTTGGAGATGCCGAAGCCAATCGCCACCGGTGCGTCGGTAAAGCGCTTGATACGCTGCACCAGCTCGGGCAGGCCCTCCGGCAGCCGATCCCGCGCGCCGGTCACCCCGGCCACCGAGACGGTGTAGACGAAGCCGGTGCAGTGGGGGGTTACGGCCTGGATGCGGGCGTCGGTGGAGGTGGGGGCCAGCAGGAAGGTGGTCTCGAGGCCCGCCCGCTGGGCCAGCGACACCAGCTCTGGGTCTTCGTCGGGGGGCAGGTCAGGCAGAATCAGGCCGCTGGCCCCGGCCTCCTTGAACATCTGGAAGAAGGCCGCCGGGCCCACCGCCAGAACCGGGTTGATGTAGGTCATCAGAAAGAGGGGCTTGTCGGTCAGGGCCCGGATTTCCCGCACGAACCCGGCCACCTCGTCCACCCGCAGGCCCTGCCGCAGGGCTTGCTCGGAGGCCCGCTGGATCACCGGCCCGTCGCCCAGGGGGTCGGAGTAGGGCAGGCCCACCTCGAGCAGGTCGGCATAGGGCAGCACCTGCTCCACGATTTCCAGGTCGCGCCCACGGCTGGGGTAGCCGGCCATCACGTAAGGAATCAGGGCCGCCCGCCCCTCGGCTCGGGCCCTGGCGAAGGCTTCGCGGGTGGTCATGCCGCACCTCCCCCGGCCTCCATCAGCCGCATCACCTCCACCACGTCCTTGTCGCCCCGGCCCGAGAGGTTGATGACCATGACCTGCTCGGGTTCCATCTCCGGGGCCAGCTTGGCCGCGTAGGCGATGGCGTGGGCCGACTCCAGGGCCGGGATAATGCCTTCCAGTCGGCACAGAAGCTGGAAGCCCTCGAGGGCCTCCTCGTCGCTGATACCCACGTACTCGGCCAGGCCCTGCTCGGCGTAGTAGCTGTGCTCGGGGCCCACACCGGGGTAATCGAGGCCCGCCGAGACCGAGTGGGCCGGTAGAATCTGCCCGTCGTCGTCGTAGAGCAGGTACATCTTGGCCCCGTGCAGCACCCCCTTCCGGCCCGCCCCAATGCTCAGGCTGTGCAGGCCCGAGGCTTTGCCGTGGCCGGCGGCCTCCACCCCAATCAGCCGGGGCCGGTTCTCCTGGTAGGCAAAGGGTGCAAACACCCCAATGGCGTTGGAGCCCCCGCCCACGCAGGCCAGGATTACATCCGGGTTCTCGCGGCCCTCCTTCTCGAGGAGCTGGGCCTTAATTTCCTCGCCCACCACGCTCTGGAAGTCGCGGGCCATGGCCGGGTAGGGGTGCGGCCCCACCACCGAGCCGATGATGTAAAAGCTGTCGCGCACGTTGGTCACCCAGTCGCGGATGGCCTCGTTGGTGGCGTCCTTGAGGGTGCGGGTGCCGCTCTCCACGGGGCGTACCTCGGCCCCCAGGAGCCTCATGCGAAAGACGTTCAGGGCCTGCCGCCGCACGTCCTCGGCCCCCTGGTACACCACGCACTCCAGGCCCATCAGGGCCGCCACCGTAGCCACCGAGACACCGTGCTGGCCGGCGCCGGTCTCGGCGATTACCCGCTTCTTGCCCATGCGCTTGCACAGCAGGGCCTGGCCCAGGGTGTTGTTGATCTTGTGGGCCCCGGTGTGGTTCAGGTCTTCGCGCTTGAGGTAGATCTTGGCCCCGCCCAGGTGCCGGGTCAGGTTCTCGGCGAAGTAGAGGGGGCTGGGCCGGCCCACGTACTCGCGCAGGTAGTAGTCGTACTCGGCCAGGAACTCGGGGTCTTGCTTGTAGTGCAGATAGGCCTCGGTGAGCTCCTCCAGGGCCGGAATCAGGGTCTCGGGCACATAGCGCCCGCCGAAGTCGCCGTAGCGGCCCCTGGGGTTGGGTAAAGGATAACTGGGTAGCTGCATAGGTTCCTCGCAAAAAACTTGGGCTGGGTCGGATGGGGATAAACAAAAACTCGAGGTCGTGACCTCGAGGAAAGCCCAAACGCGTGGGAAAGGCCCGCCGCGCTCAGGCCGGGCGACGCCACCAGCGCTGGTGGTGCCACTTGTAGCTGCGGGGGGTGCGGGGTCGCATCTGCCCAAAGGGTAGCAAGCCCAGGGGCTTCCGTCAAGGTTGCAAAGAGCGCTTTCTGCAAGCAGGTCTGGGTGTTAGAGTAGGTGCGCAATGGAACCTTACGAACACTATCTCGACTCACTCGCCAAAGTGGCCGTGCACGTGGGGCTGGGCCTCCAGGAAGGTCAGGAGCTACTGATTACCGCCCCCATCGAGGCCGTACCGCTGGTGCGGAAAATCACCGAGTACGCCTACAAGGCCGGGAGCCCCCTGGTCAGCGTGCTCTACGACGACGAGGCCGCCCACCTGCTGCGCTTCCAGCACGCCCCCGAGGCCTCCTTCGACAAAGCGCCCCAGTGGCTCTACAACGGCATGGCCGAGGCCTTTCAGGCTGGAGCAGCCCGCCTGCACATCGCCGGCAGCGACCCCAACCTGCTGGGGGGCCAGCCTCCCGAGAAGGTGGCCCGGGCCAACCGGGCCCGCTCCCTGGCCTACCGGCGGGTGCTCGAGCTCATCACCACCCACCACATCAACTGGAGCATTGTGGCCTACCCACAGCCGGCCTGGGCCCGCGCGGTGTTTCCCGGGCTACCCGAGCAAGAGGCCGTTCGAAAGTTATGGGAGGCCATTTTCAAGGCCTCGAGGCTCGATACCCCCGACCCCGTCGCCACCTGGAAAGCCCACAACCAGCGCCTGGCCGAGCGCGTGGCCTACCTGAACCAGAAGCGCTACCACGCCCTGCACTTCAAAGGCCCCGGCACCGACCTGCTGGTAGGCCTGGCCGACGATCACCTCTGGGCCGGTGGGGCCGTTCAGGCCAAAAACGGCGTGGTCTGCAATCCCAACATCCCCACCGAGGAAGTGTTCACCGCGCCCCACAAAGACCGCATCGAGGGCGTGGTGCGCAGCACCAAGCCGCTTTCGTATCTGGGGAGCCTGCTCGAGGACATCGAGGTGCGCTTTGAAAAGGGCCGCGTGGTGGAGGCCACCGCCAAAAGCGGGGCCGACGTGCTGAACCGGGTGCTGCAAACCGACGAAGGGGCCAAAAGCCTGGGCGAGGTGGCCCTGGTGCCGCACTCCTCCCCCATCGCGCAAAGCGGCCTGCTGTTTTACAACACCCTCTTCGACGAGAACGCGGCCAGCCACATCGCCCTGGGCCAGGCCTACAGCGAGTGCATCCAGGGCGGCAGCCAGCTCAGCCCGGAAGAGCTCGAGGCCAAAGGGGCCAACCGCAGCCTCATTCACATCGACTGGATGATCGGCTCGGGCGAGGTCGATGTGGACGGCATCACCGCCTCGGGGCAGGCCGAGCCGCTGATGCGCAAGGGCGAGTGGGTTTAGGGGCTGGCTTGCTCGAGGTAGCGCGCCCAGGCTGCCAAAGCGTGGGCTAGGGCATAACCCCGATTAGCCAAAAAACGAATGGCACGGGGCTTTTCACCCCTGTGGCGGCTTGGGTAGCGTTCCAGCAAGGCAAGGGCTTCTGCTACTGGGTCTTGCTGGGCCATCTGTGTAGCCAGCACCTCTTCTACAATCTCCCTCGAGACACCCTTAGCCCAGAGGGCCCGGCGCAGCTTGGCCGCGCCCCACTTGCCTGAATACAAACGAACATAACCTTCGGCGTAGCTATGGTCGTCGAGGTAGCCCTGTTGCTTGAGGCGGCCAAGGGTTGCCTCCACCACTTCGAGCGGGGCTCTACGGGATAGCTTTTGGCGCAGGGCCGTCTCTGAGTAAGCCCTGGCCCCCAGCAGCCGTAGCGCATACACAAACAGCTCATCGGGGTTTTCTTGCTTCATCTATTCGATTATGCCCCACGCAGAATGAGAGTCTTGAGCAGTATTCATACTTGACGCTCGGGCGCGAACCCTAGACACTAGACTGAGCCATTTATGGCTACCCAGGCACCTTATGCGCGTCTTTGCCATCGCCGATATTCATCTGTCCAAAGCCTTCCCCAAGCCGATGAGCATCTTCGGGCCGGAATGGAGCGGGCATCCTGAGGCTGTTTTCGAAGAGTGGCGCAAGGTTGTCGGCGAGGATGACCTGGTTATTGTAGCCGGGGACATCTCCTGGGCCATGAAGCTCCCCGAAGCCATGCTCGACCTGGCCGATCTAGCCCAGCTTCCAGGCATCAAAGTGCTGT
This sequence comes from Meiothermus sp., assembly GCF_026004075.1. Lineage (NCBI taxonomy): Bacteria > Thermotogati > Deinococcota > Deinococci > Thermales > Thermaceae > Meiothermus > Meiothermus sp. The sequence continues at coordinate 1,325,531 of NZ_BPIK01000001.1, forward strand.
TGCGGGGTAATCACGATTACTGGTGGCCCTCCATTAGCCGCTTGCGGCAGGTGTTACCCCCGCGCATGCATGCCCTGCAGCACGACTCGCTGATCATCGGGAATTTAGCTATTGCCGGAAGCCGCGGCTGGGATACCCCCGGAAGCTACAACTTCACCCCAGAAGACGAAAAAATCTACAAGCGTGAGGTAGAGCGCCTGGCCCTCTCGCTTAAAACCATCCGGGGCCACGAGTACGAGTATCTGGTTCTGGCTATGCACTATCCCCCCTATGGCCCCACTGGCGGCCCCACTGGCTTTACCGAGTTGATTGAGCAGTATCGGCCTACTTGCGTGGTGTATGGACACCTGCATGGCGCTGACCCCGAAAAGCTGCCCAAGCACTGGAAAGGCATCCCGCTACACTTTGTTTCTGCCGATGTGGTACGGTTCAGGCCCCAGCTCATCCTGGAGACCCCACATCAAACCCACACCTACCAGCCCACGTCCTGACCGCCAAGCCGGACGCTGGTATCTGGAGTATCATCCAGGCATGATTACCGCGTTTGTCCTGATCCAGACCAGCCGCGAATCCACCGCCGAAACCGCCGAGGCCGTAGCCGAGATTCCTGGGGTGGCCGAGGTGTACTCGGTGACGGGTGAGTGGGATCTGGTGGCGATTTTACGCTTCAAAGACTTCGAGCAGCTCGACGATATCGTAACCCTGGGGCTGCGGAAGCTAAAGGGCATCGAGCGCACCCAGACCCTGCTGGCTTTCCGGGCTTATTCGCGCAAGCTGCTCGAGCAGGGCTTCAACATTGGCAGCGAAGGTTTGTAGCTATTTTATGTTTCGCTTCTTCATGCTCTTGCAGCTTGGGCTGGTGCTGGTAGGCCTGGTCTGGATGGAGCTAGCTGGCTATACTGCCATCAAAAGCCCTGATCCCCTGCGCGATAGCCTGGCCTTTCTGCTGCTGTTCTTTGGGTTAATGGGGCTCGAGCGCCTGTTCTCTCTGCTGTTCCCCAAGAGTTTTCAGGCTGCCGAAGCCCTGCACGGCCAGCTTGGCACACTGATGCGCGCCCAGGGCATTAGCCATCATCAGGCCTTGCTGCTGGCATTGGTCTCTGGCGTGGGGGAAGAGGTGTTTTTCCGCGGGGCCTTGCAAAACGCCTTGCTGGGCGGCTGGCCGGGAGTACTGCTGCAAGCAGTGGTATTTACTGCTCTTCACCCGGTACCCGACCAGCGGGCCTGGAGCTACCCACTGTTTATCTTTTTGGGTGGCTTGATGTTTGGTTCGGCCTACTTACTCACCGGAAGCCTGCTGCCCGGCATGCTAGCCCATTATCTCCACAACGCCAGGGGCTTTTATGAGCTGCTGGATCGTGGTGAAAACGAGCATCATGCGTAACCCGGGCTCAGTAGGCCAGGTTTGGGATCCGATTGGAGGCCCCGCAGTCAGCTCGAGCCCCAACACATTCTGGAAGTCGCGCCGACCTCGCCAGCAATGCTGTTTAGCTCGAGGCTGATTAGAAAGTCGAATCCGAGGGCACCTCCTTAGGCCGTGGAGACCGAAAGCTCATGGTGGCCGTGCATTTTTTCCAGGTGATCTTTGAACTGCTCAAAGGTCACCTTGAGCAGCTTGTTGGGTTCGCCGAATACCGAGGCGTACCAGTCGGCGGCCTTGTCCAGCAAGGGGCTGTCGTAGTGGGGGTGGCCTTCGACCAGGAGCTCCATGTGGGTACCCCCATCCTCGGTTTCGCTCAGGCGCAGCCAGCCCGAGAGCTCGAGGTTGTGCGCCACCCCCGGCACACTCTGAAACTTTAGAAACTCGGGTGCTTGGCGTTCGGTGGCCTCGGCCACCCAGACCAGATCTACCGGCGGCTGCCCTCTAGCCCGAAAGCGCCAGGCCGTGCCCACCCGGCTCACCTCCTTGATGGCCTTGGCCCAGCTCGGCCAGCTCGAGAAGTCCTGGAACGCTGCCCAGACTGCTTCCCGTGGGGCCCGGATGTTGAGAATCAGTTCCTCCCTAAACCGCATAGCTACCTCCCTTTGCAAAACGAGCGCACGGCGGAAAAAGAACGAATACAGGTTGGTGTAAGTGCATATTGCCATACAACCATGTACGGGCGATGAAGCCTGGATTACACTACAGGGATGAGTAAGGTGCATGTTATTGGGGCTGGTCTGTCGGGTGCCGAGGCGGCTTTTACCGCGGCCCGCCTGGGCGCACAGGTTCGGCTGTACGAAATGCGACCCCGGCGCATGACCCCCGCCCATCAGACCGGCCATTTTGCCGAGCTGGTCTGCTCCAATAGCCTGGGGGGCGAAGGCGAGACCAACGCCAAAGGTCTGCTGCAAGCCGAGCTGCGGGCTGCCGGCTCCCTGATCATGCAGACTGCCGACCGGAACCGGGTTCCGGCGGGCGGGGCGCTGGCGGTGGAGCGGGAAGGGTTTTCACAGGAGATTACCCGGCGGCTCGAGGCCCATCCGAACATTGAGGTGGTGCGGGAAGAACTGACGAGGGTTCCTCCGGACGGCATTACCGTGCTGGCGACCGGCCCGCTCACCTCCGATGCTCTCTCGGAGCACCTGCGCGCGCTGCTGGGCGATGAATTCCTGGGGTTCTACGATGCCGCCGCGCCGGTGGTGCTGGGCGAGAGCATCAACATGGAGGTGGTCTACCGGGCCGGGCGGTACGGCCAGAGCGCCGACTATTTGAACTGCCCCCTCAACGAGGAAGAGTACCGCCGGTTTTACGAGGTGCTGAGCCAGGCCCGCAAGCACACCCCCCACGAATGGGAGAAGCTCGAGTTCTTCGAGGGTTGCATGCCTATCGAGGAAATTGCCCGCCGCGGCTTCGACACCCCGCGCTTTGGCCCCATGAAGCCGGTGGGCCTGCCCGACCCCCGAACCGGCCAGGAGCCCTACGCGGTGGTCCAGCTGCGGGCCGAGGATCGGCGCGGCCAGATGTGGAGCCTGGTGGGCTTCCAGACCGGATTGAAGTGGGGCGACCAGAAGCTGGTGGTGCAGAGCATACCGGGCCTGGAGAACGCCGAGATCGTGCGCTACGGAGTGATGCACCGCAACACCTACCTGTGCGCCCCCCGGCTGATTGAACCGACCCTGCAGTTCCGGGCGTACCCGAATCTGCTGGTAAGTGGGGTGTTGTGTGGGGTGGAGGGTTACCTCGAGTCCGCAGCCACCGGCTTTCTGGCCGGCCTCAACGCGGCTCGGCTGGCCCAGGGTCAGGAAGCCCTGGTTCCACCCGAAGCGACGATGCTGGGGGGCCTGGTGCGGTACCTGGCCAGCGCCAACCCCGACAACTTCCAGCCCATGAACGCCAACTGGGGGCTGGTGCCCACCGAAGGCGGCAAGGGCAAAAAGTCCGAGAAACGGGCCCGGATGTTCCACCGGGGTCTGGCCGAGTTTCGGGCCTGGCTGGCCCGGTCGGTGGGCCTGGTTAGCGAGGAAATACTGGCAGGTTGAGGGCGGCCAGGCTGGCGTAGACCACCTGCCAGCCCTGCTCGCCAAACACCAGCTGGGCCTCGCCGCTGCGCCGCACCGGACTGCCGTCCAGCACGACCAGCAGGCTGAAGCGCAGGGTGGCCTGGTTGCCCGCCAGCCGGGTTTGCAGGTTCTCGAGGCTAAACCCATCCAGCCGAACCCCGCTACGGCCAAATGCCACCGAAGGGTTCTGCAGGAAGCGCTGGCTCCAGACCGGATCGTTGCACTTCAGGCCCTCGAACACCTGGCGCAGGGCGTTCTCGGCCAGCAGGGCCGAAGGCTGGGGGCGCAGGTTGGGGTCGGGGCGGGCAATGGCCTCGAGGGCGGCCCTGGCCCAGTGGCAGGGCGACACATCCACAAAGGGTGAGGAGCCCACCTGGGTTTGTGCTAGCGAAAGGCTCCCCAGGAGCCCCAGAACAACAAGCTTTTTCATAGCCCCCACGCTGACAGATGGAGCGCCCTTCGACAAGGGAACCGGATACCTTTCGGAGTAGGTATAAACTGTGCAAGATGGAGCGTAGATACTTTGGAACCGACGGGGTGCGGGGCGTGGCCGGCGAGCCACCCCTGACGCCACAATTCGTGCTCAAGCTGGGGCAGGCGGCGGGGGCTTACTTCAAAAGCGCACAAAAAAAGCCAGTGGTGTTGCTGGGCAAGGACACCCGCCAGTCCTGCGACATGCTCGAGGCCGCCCTAGCCGCGGGCCTGATGTCCCAGGGCGTGCGGGTCGAGCACCTGGGGGTGCTGCCCACCCCTGGGGTGGCCTACCTGACCAAGGCCCTGGGGGCCACCGCCGGCATAATGATTTCCGCCAGCCACAACCCCTACCAGGACAACGGCATCAAGTTTTTTAGCGCCGCGGGCGACAAGCTGCCCGACGAGGCAGAAAGCGAGATTGAGGGCCTGCTGGAGCGCGAGTTCAAAACCGATGGCATCGGCACGGTCTCCGACTTCCGCGAGGCTGAGCGGATGTACCTGGACTTTCTATCGTCCAAAGGGGGCAGTCTGGAAGGGCTCAAGGTGGCCCTCGATACCGCCAACGGCGCCACTTTCCGCCTGGCTCACCGGCTTTTTCAGCGGCTGGGGGCCGAGGTGTTCGTAATGTTCAACACCCCCGATGGGCGCAACATCAACAAAGGGTGCGGTTCGACCCACCCCGAGTTTTTGCGCCAGCAGGTGGTGGAGATGGGCTTTGACGTGGGAGTGGCCTTCGACGGCGACGGCGACCGGGCCATCCTGGTAGACCGGCAGGGGCGCGAGTTCCACGGCGACCACGTGCTCTACCTGAACGCCCTGGTACGGCGCGAGCCGGGGGTGGTGGGCACTCTGATGAGCAACATGGGCCTCGAGGTCAAACTGCGCGAGGCCGGCATCAACTTCTACCGCACCGCGGTGGGCGACCGCTACGTCTACGAGAAACTCAAGGCCTCGGCCCTGACCCTGGGCGGGGAGCAGAGCGGCCACGTGCTCTTCCTCGACCATGCGCCCACCGGCGACGGCATGCTCACGGCCATCCTGACCCTGAAGGCCATGCGCGAGTCCGGGCGCGACCTTTCCGAGTGGTACGAGGCCCTGCCCATGTACCCGCAGATTCTGAAGAATGTGCGGGTCTCCGATAAGCAAAAGGTCATGCAGCAGCCCGAGCTGCACCAGGCCATCCAGGAGGCCGAGCAAAAGCTATCGGGCCTGGGGCGGGTTAATGTGCGTCCCTCCGGCACCGAGCCGCTGGTGCGGGTAATGGTGGAAGGCCCCGCCGAACTGATCGAGCCGGTTTCTGCGGAACTGGTAGCGCTGGTAGAGCGCCTGGGAAGCGCCAGCTAGTATGAGGGTACGCCTGCCCATTACCGTCCGCTACGCCGAGACCGACGCCATGGGGGTGGTGCACCACAGCAGCTACGTGGTCTGGCTCGAGGCCGCGCGGGTGGAGTGGCTCAACCAGATTGGGCTTCCCTACACCCAGATTGAAGCCCAGGGCCTGGCTTTTGCGGTGGTGGAAATTGGCCTAGTTTACCGCAGCCCGGCCCGGTTCGGCGACGTGGTCGAGATCGAAACCTGGCTCAGCGAGGCCACCTCGCGCACGCTACAGTACCGCTACCGGGTCTGGAAGGGCCAAACCCTGCTGGCCGAAGGCTTCACCCGCCACCTTTGCCAGGACACCAGGGGCAAGGCGGTGCGAATCCCTGCTTCTGTCGCAGAGCCTTTACATAAGCACCTGCTTCCGCTGGACTGAACAAGAGCTGACCCAATCGGCCTTAACATGGGGTCATGGGCGAAGCACGGCTAGAGAAAATCAGCGAGCGGGCCTTGCGTCTGACAGCGGCCGTCTACACCCTGCTGGGCGCCGCCGACTACCTGAAGGTACACGGGCGTTTACCCGAGCGGATTGGCGGCCCCTGGAACTACCTACCGGCAAACTACATCATCGAGCAACGGGGCCTCGAGTTTGAGCTCACCGAGGACGAGCAGCTTGTCTACGAGGCCATCCGGCGCGAGCGCCGGCTACCCGGAGGCTCGGTGGTGCTGCTGGACGAGGAAGAAAAATCATCCAAGCCCACCAAGAAGCCCAGAGGCAAAAAACACGCCTGAAGGTTTAGCGAGGTTGGTGTTGTATCGCTACACAGCAAGCAAGCAGCGCCCAGCGGCGTGATAAACTTAGGGCCGACCATGACCCTTTTCGAACAGTTTGAGCGTCACATCAACCCCGGTCTGGCCGGGCTGCTGCGCTTCACCGGACTGGACAAGGTGGAGTCCCACGCCGAAGGCGTGTACGTCTGGGACACCGAAGGTAAGCGCTACCTGGACTTTTTGGGCCTGTATGGAACCCTATCCCTGGGCCACCGGCACCCCAAGGTGGTGGCTGCGGTCAAGGCCCAGCTCGACAAAATGCCCATGTCGGTGCGGGTGATGGTTTCCGAGCCCACCACCAGGCTGGCCGCCCGCCTGGCCGAGATTACCCCCGGCGAGCTTTCGATGGTCTATTTTGGCAACTCGGGCACCGAAGGGGTGGAGGCAGCCCTCAAATTTGCCCGCTTCTACACGGGCAAGCCTGGCTTTATCACCACCCAGGGGGGCTACCACGGAAAAACCCTGGGAGCCCTGTCGGTTACACCGCGCGAGCACTACCAGCTTCCCGCACGGCCCCTGGTGCCGGGGGTGACGGTGGTGCCCTATGGCGATGCCCAGGCCATTGAAGCGGCCATTGGCCCCGACACCGCCGCGGTGATCGTGGAGCCCATCCAGGGCGAGGGGGGCATCCGGGTGCCGCCCGAGGGGTATCTGCGGGAGGTGCGGCGCATCACCCGCGAGAAGGGCGTGCTGATGATCGCCGACGAGGTGCAGACCGGCCTGGGCCGCACTGGCAGGCTCTGGGCGGTGGACTGGGAAGAGGTAGACCCCGATATCCTGGTGAGCGCCAAGGCCTTAGGGGGTGGGGTGATGCCCATCTCGGCCACCATCTGCCGTCCGGAAATCCTGAGCATCTACAAAACCGAGCCCCTGATTCACTCCACCACCTTTGGGGGCAACCCACTGGCCGCAGCGGCGGCGCTGGCGGCCATCGAAGTCACGCTGGAAGAGGATATGCCCGCCCGGGCCCTCGAGATGGGCCAGTACTTGATGGGGCAACTGGCCGGGCTGCAACAAGCCTACCCCGAGTTCATCCAGGAGGTGCGGGGCCGGGGTCTGCTGGTGGGCCTCGAGTTCACGGACGCCGACATCGGGGCGGTGGTGGTGGCCGAGCTGGCGACGCGCGGTGTGCTGACCGCCTTTGGCCTCAACAACCCCAAGGTGGTGCGCCTGGAGCCCCCCCTGATTGTGGAGAAGACACACATTGACGAGTGCCTCGAGGCCCTGGACGGGGCTTTAAAAGCTACCCAGCTGGCCTTCGAGGGTGTGCTGTAGCCTGGGTGAGCATACCAAGCTGGTTGGGCTTCGGAAGAAACCGGCGTCGGTTGGTTTGTAGTTGATTGGTGGCGAGCCAGCCTATCTGGCATGACGCCGGTCTATTTGAATCAAATGCACCTTGCCCTATGAAGCTCGGTTTGGCCCTGTGCCCTTGCGCTTTGAGCGGTCATCTCTGACAATCGTACTGTGTTGGCCAAACGCATAATTCCTTGCCTCGATGTCCACAACGGGCGGGTGGTCAAGGGTATTAACTTTGTGAATCTACGCGACGCTGGCGATCCAGTAGAGGCCGCTAAAGCGTACAACCTGGCCGGGGCCGATGAGCTGGTGTTTCTGGACATCACAGCTACCCACGAAGAGCGCAGTATTATGCTTGAAATTGCTACTCAGGTAGCCGAGCAGGTATTTATTCCCTTCACGGTGGGCGGGGGTGTGCGAAGCCTCGAGGACGCTCGAGCCCTGCTGCTGGCCGGAGCCGACAAGGTCTCGGTCAACTCGGCGGCCGTCAAACGTCCTGAGCTAATCCGGGAACTCTCCGATCACTTTGGCAATCAGGCTGTGGTACTGGCCATTGACGCCAGGTGGAACGGGGCCTCCTGGGAGGTGTATGTAGCTGGAGGCCGCATCCCCACAGGGCTGGATGTGCTCCGCTGGGCCGAGGAGGGCGCAAGGCTGGGCGCTGGAGAAATTCTCCTCACCAGCATGGACGCCGACGGAACCAAAGCCGGCTTCGATGTGACACTTTACAGAGCCGTGTCGCAGGTGGTGGGAATTCCCGTGATTGCCTCCGGGGGTGCTGGAAGCAAAGAGCACTTTTCCGAAGTGCTGGGCGCAGGCGTTGCCGATGCGGCCCTGGCCGCCAGCGTCTTTCATTTCGGCGAAATTGCCATCCCAGAACTCAAAGCCTATCTAGCCACTAAGGGTATTCCTGTGCGTATTGAGCCCCCCATGGCTATGGTAAACGTTTAGAGAATCGAACCTAAGCTAAGCCTGCGCACCGCGCCTGGTCTTGTTGCAATAAGGAGTACGACTGTCCAGAATAGGCCGTGGGTAACATATGGATCTCACCAGAGTACGATTTGATGCCAATGGCCTGGTTCCGGTTATCGTGCAGGACGCACGCACGGGGAAGGTGCTCACGCTTGCCTACGCCAACCTCGAGGCCCTCGAGCAAACCCTGCAAACCCGCCAAAGCACCTTCTGGAGCCGCAGTCGGAACGAGCTATGGGTCAAAGGTCTTACCTCAGGGCATACCCAGCAGGTGGTAGAGGTCGTGCTCGACTGCGATCAGGATGCAGTTTTGTACAAGGTTATCCCGCGGGGCCCGGCTTGCCACACCGGGGCCGAGAGCTGCTTTCATCATGCCCTAACCTCTGCTCACACCCCCCCCTTGGGCGAGGTGCTGGAGAGGGTGTATCAAACCATCCAACAACGAATAGATAACCTCCCCGAAGGCTCTTACGTAGCCAAAATGCACCAGGCTGGCCTGGATCGCATACTCAAGAAGATTGGTGAGGAAGCCGGCGAGGTGATTATCTCTGCCAAAAACCAGAGCTCAGATGAGCTGGCCTGGGAAGCCTCAGACCTCCTTTTCCACTTGCTGTTCGTGCTGGCCGAGCAGGGGGTTACACCCGCCGACCTGGCCCGTACCCTCTGGGAACGACACAGATCCTAAAGGCAAAAAATTTGGAAATGCTACCAAGGTTCGCATTCAAGCCACACTTGGTATGCTTTAGGCATGCAATTCGACAGCGATATGGACATAGAGCGGCTGCTGGTGCTCGAGGTTGCCCGCGTCACCGAACAAGCAGCGCTGGCAGCCAGCCGCCTGGCCGGTATGGGCAAAAAAGACGAAGTGGACGAAGCCGGAACCGAGGCCATGCGAAGGGTGCTATCGGAGCTACCCATCGTGGGTCGGGTGGTCATTGGCGAAGGCGAGATGGACGAGGCTCCCATGCTCTACATTGGAGAGATTCTTGGCCGGGGGGGGCCCGAGGTGGATATCGCGGTTGATCCGGTGGAAGGCACCAACATTACAGCCAAAGGCCTCCCCAATGCCATTACGGTTATCGCAATTAGCGAAAAAGGGGGCTTGGTGGGCGCGCCCGATATGTACATGCAAAAACTGGTAGTTGGCCCCCCAGCCGCCGGCAAGGTGAGCCTGGATTTTCCGGTAGAGGCCAACCTCCGCATCGTCGCCGACTCGCTCCAGCGCAAGGTAGAAGACCTGGTAGTGGTAATCCTGGATCGACCCCGGCACGAACAGCTCATCCGTGAAGTGCGGGAGGCTGGGGCCAGGGTCAAGCTGATTACCGATGGCGACGTGGTGGCTGCGGTCTCGGTAGCCGTCCGTGGAACAGGCGTGCACGTCATGATGGGCAGTGGAGGAGCACCCGAGGGTGTATTGGCCGCCGCTGCTTTAAAGTGCATGGGGGGTGAGATTCAAGGGCGCTTCTTGCCCAGCAACGAAGCTGAGCTCGAGCGGCTCAGGTCAATGGGGGTAGACGAAAAGAAAATTTATCGCACCAACGACCTCGCGCCCGGAAGACAGATAGTATTTTCCGCTACCGGCATTACCCACGGCGAATTGCTCGAGGGCGTGCGCTACTTTGGTGGTGGGGCCCGCACGCACTCCATTGTTATGGGTTATCAGACCAAAGTCGTGCGCTTTATCGACACCATCCACCTATTTGAAAGCGGTGCACGGGTCAATATCCGGGTATAGGATTTTCGGTCGGGCCGGTGGCCTGCTAGAAGCCGATGTTGACGCCTATTGCACCACCCAGACCAAAAGTGCTCGAGCCACTAAAAAACAGCATAGGATGCACTTCTACAAAAATACCAACGAGTGGCAGGCCTACGTTTAGATAGGTTCCAATGACGCCCCTAGCCCCCAGGCCTCCGCTAGTAGAGCCTTGTGAAATCAGCGAAACAGTAGTCCCGGACGCGTAAAACAGCCCAGCCCCTGCATACAGATCGGTTAGGGGTACCGATACCAGCACATCCGCTCCACCCCCCAGCGAGGCCGGGCCGCCAGTAAAAAAGTTAGCCCCGCCATACACCCGTCCATCCAGCAGTAAGGGAACTAGTGGAAAGCGCACACCAGCGTTAACCCCAAATGGGCTTCCCGCTGTCACCTGCACACTCTGGGCTACAGCCGAGCCTAGCAACAAAGTCAACAAGACGAGCCACTTGCGCATATGAACCTCCGCACCAAGTATAAGGGCCATTACGGCCCGCTTGCGGTTATAAACGGCTGGGCTACCCTAGATAGCTACCGGATTTTGCAGCAACTCCGCAATCTGTACAGCATTTAAGGCGGCCCCTTTGAGGAGTTGGTCGCCTGCAACAAAGAAATCCAGCCCGTTATCGAACACCAGGCTTTTACGAATACGGCCCACTTCTACATTAAATTTGCCGGTCGCGGTAAGAGGCATGGGATAGCGTCTGGTAGTTGGGTCGTCTACCAGATCCACCCCAGGGGCCGTATTTAGCACTTCTCGAGCAGCATCCGGACTTACCGGTTGTTCAAACTCAACCGTTACCGCCTCGGAGTGAACCCGCAACGTAGGAACCCGCACTGCCGTGCAGGAAACCCTAATTTGCGAATCCTCCATGATTTTTTGAGTCTCCCACAGTACTTTCATTTCCTCTTTGGTGTAACCGTTTTCCTGGAAAACATCGATATGGGGGATTACGTTGAAGGGAAGCGGGTGAGCAAAAGTTTTGTGTTCTATGGCGTGTCCAGCCAAAAATTCTTTCGTGCCCTTCAGCAACTCCTCCATTCCGTTTGCGCCAGCTCCCGAAGCGCTTTGATAGGTGCTCACGATCACTCTTTTAGCCCTGAATGCTTTATGTAGGGGGAACAGGGCCATCAGCAAAATAGCCGTGGTGCAGTTGGGGTTGGCGATGATATTTTTGTGGCCCCGAATGGCGTGTGCGTTGATTTCCGGAACAATCAGCGGCACATCCGGCTCGTAGCGGAAGGCCGAGGAATTATCAATCACCACCGACTGCGTAGCCCAGATAGGTGCATACTGCTTGGAGATACTGCCACCCGCGCTTGCCAGCACCACGTCCACCGGCAAAGGGGTTTCGGGCAGGGCCTCTACAGTCAATTCCTGCCCTCGGAAGAACATGCTTCGTCCTGCAGAGCGCGGCGAGGCGTATAGTCGCAGCTCCGAAACTGGAAAATTGCGCTTTTCGAGTACGTTCAACAGCTCTTTACCAACCGCTCCGGTGGCTCCTACGATCCCGACTCTCATAGCTTCACCTTTCTACAAAAAAAACCTGCCAGAGCTGGCAGGTAGCGGCAACTCATGCGAGCCGCCGCTTAACTAGTGGTGGTGGTATACCAAACCATCTGCTAACAAAATATAGACAACTCGAGCAAAAGTCAAATCAGAGACAGCGCAGACCCCTACAATGGCGAAGGCTCGAGTTTTTCTTTACCAAAGTAGGGCTGTACCGCCTTGGGCACATTTACGGTACCGTCTTCGTTTTGGTGGTTTTCCAGCAGCATCACCAGAATTCTGGGGGTAGCCAGGGCAGTGTTGTTGAGGGTATAGGCGTAGTGGATTTTACCGTGCTCGTCACGATAGCGCAGGCTGGCACGCCGGGCCTGCCAATCGAGCAAAGCCGAGCAGGAGTGGGTCTCGCGGTAGCGGTTCTCACTCGGAACCCAGGTCTCGAGGTCTACCTGCCGGTACTTGCCCAGCCCCATATCGCCGGTGGAGACCTCGATCACACGGTAAGGCAGCTCGAGGGCCTGCAAGATGCTCTCAGAAATAGATAGCATGGTCTCGAACCAGCGGTTCGACTCCTCCAGATCGGCTCTGCAAAGCACGTACTGCTCTACCTTGTTGAACTGATGAACGCGCATCAGGCCCCGCACATCCCGCCCGGCCGAACCCGCCTCACTACGGAAGCAAGGTGAGAGCGCACAGTAAGGCTTGGGTAGCTCGGCCTCGGAAAGGATTTCCCCAGCGTGCAGGTAGTTGAGGAGCACCTCGGCGGTTCCCGCAAGGTAGGCATCTTGCCCATCTACCGAGTAGACCTGGTCGCGCGCAGCAGGGAACTGACCGTGGGCATACAGCGCCTCTTCCTTGGTGAGGCTGGGCACGCTCATGGGCGTAAAGCCGGCTTGAATCATTCGATCGAGGGCAAAGCGTAGCAGCGCCTGCTCATACACCATTAGGTCGCCCTTAAGAATGTAGGAGCGCGAGCCTGAGACTTTGGCGGCCCGTTCAAAATCACCCCAGCCGTTTTTTTCCATCAAACTTACATGATCCAGCGGCTCAAACAGGAAGGTACGCGGGTTACCGTGCACGCGGGTTTCGACGTTGAAGGAATCATCCGGGCCAACCGGTGCACCTTCCCACGGGATGGTTGGGGTTAGGTAGAGCAGGTTTTTGAGTCGAGCCTCGAGGTCTCGTAGCTGAGGCTCGAGCTCCGCAAGCCGTCGCCCAATTTCCCTGCCCCTCTCAATCAGGCCCGCCCGTTCGTCTGGCTTGGCACGCACGACAGCTTTGGCGTTGGCGTTGCGTTCGGCCTGTAACTGCTCGATGGTTCGCTTTAATCCCTGTACCTGCCGGTCAAGCTCCAAAAGCTCGTCTAAATTGAGCGATACTCCTTTTTTCTCGATAGCTTGGCGCACGATTTCGGGGTTTTCGCGAATAAATTTGATATCTAGCATAAAGCGTCCAGGGGATCTTTTACTCGAGGTTCTTCAAGCACAGGGTGTTTTGTCGGTGACCAAGGTTTTGGCTACTCGATCACGCGGGGCACCTTGAACTGACCTTCTTGCTGCTCTATAGCTACCGATAAGGCTTCTTGCTGCCCCAGGGAAGGGCGCACCTGATCGTCCCGCAAGCGGTTGATAATTTCGACCGGCCGGGCCATCTCGGGCAAGCCCTCGGTATCAAGCTCACCAAGCTTTTCAAAAAAGCCTACGATTGAGCGCAGCTCGCCCTCGAGCCTGGCCTCTTCCTCCGGCGTTAGCGCAAGCCGCGAAAGCCTGCCCAGATTTTTCACCAGCTCAGGCGTAATCTCCATAGGCGCTATTCTAACGCCCAGGTGCGCGTTAAAGGGAAGCATGGGGCAAGGCGGGAGTAGAATCGTCTGTCAGAGGCGCAAATAGCAGATTTTCTTTCCGACGCCTTGCCGTTCCCCCCTTTTCAGTTCTTGCTATCCCACACAACTCAACATTCGGTGCAAAAGGCGTGGGTTTTGTGTATGGGCCTGTAGCTCAGCAGCCAGCAGCTTAAGGTACTCAGCAAAGAAGGGCTCCAGCTCGGGTTTCCAGGTCTGCAGGGTTGTTTCGGGCAGACCCAGGTGTTCAGCCCATAGCTCTACCAGCTCCGCTGACTTAATCGGCAGGTGGGCCTGTAAACGGTAAAGCAGTGTTGGGGTTAGGTGCTCCACCACAAAATGTTGGTCAAACAGCCAGTCTTGGCGGCCGCCTTTTTTGTGTGTAAACAGGGTGAGGGCAGTAATGGCGCTTTGTTCCAGGGTTTTGGCGTTGAGGGCATGTCTCATATATGGTTCTCCCTGCATCGGCCCTCTAATAGCCGATGATTTTATGTTAGTGGGCACACTTGCGATTGAGAAGAACATATCGAAAATAAAACGGTATCTTTTTGTATGAAATTAAAGTAAATTACGCTTATGTCAGTCGAATCAAAATTGCTGGATGATGTTTCCTGGAAAATCCTCGAGCTACTCCAGCAAAACGCTCGCTTACCCTATAGCGAGATAGGTCGGCAGGTCGGTCTATCGGCCCCTGCCGTAGCCGAACGGGTGCGCCGGATGGAAGAGGCTGGAGTTATCCGTGGTTATCGGGCCGATATCGATCCAGGCCAGCTTGGCTATACCCTCGAGGTCTTCATCCGTGCCGAAATCACTCATAGCAACCACGAAGTGGCCATACGCTACATATCTCAGCTCCCCAACGTGCTCGAGTTCTGGAATCTAACCGGCAGGGACGGGTATCTGATTCGGGCCGTTTTTCGCTCCGTTCAGGAGCTTGAGCAAATGCTTAACCAAAAACTTGGAGTGTACGGTACGACCACTACCGCTCTGGTACTATCTAAGCCGGTTGCTTTTCGTGTTCTCAACAAAGAACAAGGTGGTTTCGGCGAGGAAAGCAAAAGGCTCTAAAAATCGTACCAGGGCGGGATTCCTCGAAAAAGTTCGATGGGCTGGTTCAGAAGCTCGTCACGGCTGGCTTCTACCAGCGATATAACCTGTGGTGGGCAGCTCTCCACGCATGCCCCGCACCCTGTGCAGGCCGACACATTGAGCTTTAGCACGTACTCGTCACCCCCGGTGGCATCGCGCTCGCGCTCAACAGCTTTAGTGGGGCAAACATTAGTACAAACCGGACACAGCGTGCAGCCTTCTTTCACAGCAATGCGTGGCCATAGAACAGCCTGGGCTCGATAAGCAGCAAGCCTGCGCAGTCGTAGCTCGGCTGGCAGTTCCCCGCGCTTGTCTTCATAGGGTTCCGACGGCGGTAGAGGAAGGTTGGGCACCAACTCAGCCGCCGACCGCTTGGCCCCGCCAAACATAGCCCCGAAGAATTCCCGACGGCCCACCTCGGCTCCCCGCAACGCCTCCTGCTGCAGATGAACCTTTAGTTCGGGGAAATACCGCTTGGCTTCCTCTGCTGCCCATCGCACGCGCTCGGGAACCGTAGGGCCTCCAATCTTACAACTCTCGCATGCGCCATGGGCCAAGGTGAGTGTGCCATAAAGCGAGGCTGCCTCAGCCAAAACCCCTGGGGTTAACTGCCCCAAGCAGTGAACCTCATCGCCTGCGCCCGGGGCTTTAGAGCATCGAATCTGACCACGGCCCCGGTGCAATTTCTCTTGAATGGGGCCGAGGGGAAACTCGAGGGCTACACCTGGGCAAACGGCAGTACAAAGGCCGCAGCTTGTGCACTTCACCTCGTCAACCTCGACAGCAAAGCTCTGAAGGTTGATGGCCTCATGGGGGCAGACCTGCTGGCACTTATCGCACCCCCCCACGCTGTTGCGCTCGAGTAGACACCGAGGCCCCGTATACTCCGGCGTGGGGTCGGTTAATTTTAGGAAAGCTCCTATCAGGTTATCGAGTAGTCCCACAATTAACAGCCTACAGCGAACGGGGCAAGCCTAGAACTCGAGGCTTCCCTATTCGGCAGGGATAGCCACAGGCCTCGAGGCCGCCTTCGGCATCAGATCATCAATAGCCTGCATGAACTGCTCAAACTGAGTAAAGTCGAGTTGCTGCTCGTTATCGGAGAGGGCTACCTTGGGGTTTGGGTGTACCTCGATATGAACGCCATCCAGACCTGCCGCCAAGGCCGCTCGAGCCAACGGAGCCAACAAGTCACGTCGCCCAGCCGCATGGGTCACATCAACAATCACCGGTAGGTGCGTGAGCTGCTTCGCCAGTATGGCCGCCGACAGATCAAGGGTGTTGCGGGTCCATTTCTCGTAGGTGCGGATGCCTCGCTCACACAAAATAACCTGGGCATTACCCTGCGATAGTATGTATTCGGCGCTGTAGAACCACTCTTCAATGGTCTGGGCAAAGCCTCGCTTAAGGAGCACTGGCTTGTTGGCCTTACCTACCTCGCGCAACAGGGCGAAATTTTGAGCATTACGGGTGCCCACCTGCAGGATATCGGCGTACTGGGCCACCAATTCAACATCGCGGGTATCCATGACCTCGGTCACAAAGACCATGCCGTGGGCATCAGCGGCCTTACGCCCAATTTGCAGCGCGGGCTCTCCCATTCCCTGAAAGCCGTAAGGCGATGTGCGGGGTTTGTACGCGCCTCCGCGCAAAACCTTGATGCCGTGGCCGGCTAAAAACTTGGCCGTAGCAATCATCTGCTCTTCCGACTCGATGGAGCAGGGCCCGGCCACCAGCACCTTGCCTTGGCCAAAAACGACATCCCCTACCCTAACCGTGGTGTCTTCAGGTTTTACCTGGCGCGAATAAAGGAACTTTTGTTTGTCTTGTTGCTCCTCGAGGTCGAGTGAGGCCTTAAAAATTTCCTTGAATAGCCGCTTGATGGTCTCGGCCGGATACGGGCCGGGGTTCTCCTGGGTTAGGTAGGCCAGCATCTCCTCTTCTCGCCTGGGGTCGTAGTGGGCCAGGCCCAGCTCAGTCTGAACCCGCCCAATTTCACTCACCAGCCTGCCCCGTTCGGAAAGCAATCGGAGCAGCTCACGGTTGATACGGTCTATTTCTTTACGCAGCTCGAGGATACGCTGATCCATGAACTCAATGGTATACCAAAATCGGCCCGCTCTAGCAAGTCTGCCCGGCGTCAGACCGGGCTGGCTTCAGCTTCTTTAGGACGGCCTCGCTCGGCCCACTTGACCAGCAGAATCGAGAAGCCATAGAGCACCATCAAGGGGATGGATACCAGGCTGAGGTTAACGACATCAACTGTCGGGGTTATCAGGGCCGCCAGGGTTATCAGTAAGACCACAGCGATACGCCAGTTATTAATTAAGAAGCGGCTCGAAAGCATACCCAGTTTGGCCAAAAGGTAGCTCACCACCGGCATCTCGAAAAGGATGCCCATCAAGGCCAGGAAGGTAACTACCTGCCCCATGTACATACCGATGGAAATTTGAGGGGTAACCACATCGCCTAAAAAACCCAGCAAAAATGGCACAGCAAAAGGCAGAAGCACAAAATAGGCAAACACCGCCCCCAGGGCAAAGCTAAAGCCCGCGCCCAGTATAAATGGAATTGCCAGCCTGCGCTCGTGGGGATACAAGCCGGGCGCAATAAAGGCCCAAATCTGGTAGACGATAAAGGGCAAGGCCAGGGCCAACCCCCCAAAGGCCGCAACCTTGAATGCAGTCAGGAAAGGTTCAGTAATGTTGAGAACAATCAGCTCGGCTTTGAGCGAGGCCGTAGTGTTGTAGGCGTCCAGAGGTCGCCTCAAGGCCTCGAGGATCTGCACTCGAAAGGTAAAGGCCACCGCGGTCATCACCGCCCAGGACACGATAGCCCAGATTAGGCGGTTACGCAGTTCCTCCAGGTGTTCCATCAAAGGGGCTTCACGCATGCTCACCCCCATCAAGACTTGGGCTCTTCCTTGGCCTCGAGGGGCTTCTTCAGCTCCTCAATAGGTTTAGAAATCTCCTCTTTAATTTCTTTGAATTCCTGCACATCGGCAGCTTTTTCAAACTCTTCACGTATGCTTTTTGCGCCACGTTGAAACTCACGGATGCTCTGGCCCAGGCTGCGCCCAAGCTCGGGAAGCTTGCGGGGGCCAAACAGCAGCAAGGCGATCAAAAGGATAATCAGAATTTCCGTCATTCCCAGGTTCATGACATTCTCCTAAAACACATTTTACTTGGTTGGCTTGGGCAGTCTGAGAGATAGACCACCCAGCTTACTTATGCCTTCAAACCGCAAAAGGGCTGCCCTTATTGATGTTGACCGCGCTTACGCTTCACATAGCCTTCGATATTGCGTTGGCGTTCGCGAGCAATGGCGAGTGCACCCTCGGGCACATCCTGGTTTATACCGCTTCCACCGGCGACAAAAGCGTCGTCCGCCAGGGTCACTGGCGCAATCAGCACACTGTTGGAGCCCACGAACACCCGCTTACCAATGGTGGTCTTGTGCTTGCGCTGCCCATCGTAATTGGCCGTGATCACACCGGCCCCTATATTGGATTCTTCCCCTACTTCGGCATCGCCCAGGTAGGCCAGATGGCCGGCCTTAGCCCGCTTCCCGAGACGGGCATTTTTGAGTTCGACAAAATTCCCGACGTGTGCGCCTTCCTCGAGGTGGGCTTTGGGCCGCAAACGCGCGAACGGCCCGGCGTCGGCCCCGCTCGAGACATAGGCCTCTTCACAAACCGTGTGGGACTTGATCTTCCCCCCCGCCTCGACCACGGTGTCGGTTAGCACAGCATAGGCGCCTATCTCCACCCCTTCACCCAGGCGGGTGCTACCCCGCAAGATCACCCCCGGCCACAAGGTGACGTCCGGGGCTAGTTCTACGCTGGGCTCGATGTAGATGGTCTCGGGTTGAATCATCCGTACCCCCTGGGCCATCCAGTGAGACCTTAAGCGCTCGAGCAAAACCTGCTCCACCTGGGCCAGTTGAGCGCGGGAGTTAACACCCAAAAGCTCTCCGGTATCCTTTGACTCAATGGAGGCTACTTTTTGGCCAGCCTCGCGGTAGATGCGAATTAGGTCGGGCAGATAGTATTCGCCAGCAGCATTCTGGTTGTTCACCAGCTTGAGCTTTTCCCAAAGGCTGGCATCGAAGCAGTACACCCCTGGGTTGATCTCCCGAATTGCGCGTTGCTCTGGGGTGGCGTCTTTTTGCTCTACATTGCCAAGTATTTGACCCTGTTCATCGCGCAAAATCCGGCCGTAGCCAGTGGGATCCTCGAGCCGCATGGTGAGCAAAGCCATTCCAGCCCCTTGGTTCTGCATGGTGCTGACCAGCCCGGTTAAGGTTTCGACTCGGGTAAGAGGCGTGTCGCCCTGGGTCACCACTATAGGGCCAGGAAAATCCGCCAAAACAGGCTGGGCCTGAGCCAGCGCATGAGCTGTGCCCAATTGTTGCTCCTGTACCACAAAGCTCAGGTTTGGGTACCCTTCAAAGGTCTGGCGAACCTGTTCAGCCCCGTGGCCCACGACTACCACAACCTTTTCTGCGCCGCTGGCAAAAGCGGTATCTATGCAATAACCCACCAGGGGCTTGCCCAGTAGGGGGTGCAAAACCTTCGGCAACTTAGACTTCATGCGGGTTCCCAGACCCGCCGCAAGAATCACCACTGCATGCGCCATATCACTCCGATTGTATTGCCAAAATGCTGCTCGAGGTTCAAATGTGACCGGCAGTGCAGGTCATCTATTTGCTTATTTCTTGGCGCCCGGCACCTTACTCAAAGGAGAAGGGGCCAGTGCCTCGCGCTTTCCTTTCCATCGCATCAGGAAAAAGATGGCGACCACAATTAATGGAATAGAAATAATTTGAGTCGCGGTAAAGAGGCCAATACCTGCTTGCTCGTTGAGGTATACCTTGATCCACAGCGGGTTTAGGCGGAAGGTTTCCTCGAACACCGAGCGCAGCATGCTGTACCACAAAACAAACTGCCAGAAAACATAGCCATAGGCTCTATTCTGTCGCAACCAGTAAACCGATAGCAGCAACAAAACCAGACCAATCAAGACCCCATACAACTGGGTGAAGTGCACAGGGCCGCGCACAATTGCGTCCGGCGCACAGCGCACCACCTCGCTGATATCGTTGATACCTGGGCAAACACCCGGAAAACCACTGGCCGAAGCAGGCCAGGTAAAGCCAATGGGCCAGTTGGTCAATCGTCCTACGGTATCGGAACCATTCATGATGTTGCCTAGGCGGCCCGCCATGATGCCAAGGGAAATACCCGGCACTACCGCATCCAGATAGGCCCAAACCGGAATTTTGCTACGGTAATAGTGGTAAACGAATGGAATCAGACCTCCAATGATGGCCCCGTGAAAGGATAGGCCGCCTTGCCATATATAAAGCGCAGAAACCGGATTGCTGCTAAAATCCCCCGGGCTGGTGATCACGTAGCCAACTCGAGCTCCAACCACGCCCCAAATTACGGCCCAAAAAGCTATTTGTTCGAATCGCTCAGGGTCAAGGCCCCAGCCCTTAAGAATCCGCTTGGCAATTTCAAAGGAGGCGAAGATAGCCAGTACCAAAAAAAGCCCATACCAGCGTATTTGCAGCGAACCGATTTCGATGAGTATTGGATCCATTAAAAGCCTCCAGTTACAACGACAGCTTCTTAGACAGGCGCTCGAGGGTAAACTTGCCCTCGAGCAGCACCGTACCCTCCCAGAGCAGAACCGGCACGCGGAAGGTGTATAACTTTTTGAGGTTTTCGTCGGCGTCTACGTCCTTAAGGGTGTAAGTAATGCCCTGAGCCTCCAGTAAGGCCTCGGCTTCCTCGCAGAGATGGCACCCTTTCCGACTGATCAACACATAGCCCATCTGTCCTCCAAGTATAGCCTGGGCAACCTATAATACCGGGCTTTTTCAGAATCTCCATGTATCCAAGCCTCGAAAAGCCCGCCAGAATGTAAAGGCGGTCGCTCGAGGCGGCTGTCCATGCAGTATCGTATGGCCCATGGCTCAGTTTCAAAAACGCATTCCAGTAAGCGTCATCGGGGGGTTTTTAGGCGCAGGCAAGACCACCTTGGTCAATCATCTAGTAGCCAGCGGAGCCCATCGGTTTGGCATTATCGTCAACGAGTTCGGCGAAACCGGCATAGATGGCTCACTGATTGAAAACGTGGACACCGACGGCATCGCCGAGCTTTCCAACGGCTGCTTGTGCTGTGTGGGGCGCGAGGACCTGGTCTCGGCCCTGTTCAAGATTATCTCGCGCAAGGATAAACCCGATTATGTCCTGATCGAGCTTTCGGGCCTGGCCGACCCGGTGCCGGTGGCCCAGACCGTAATGGATCCCTTTGCCCGAACCAGGTTCGAGCTGGACGGCATTATCGGAGTGGCCGACGCCCGCAACCTCGAGCAAACCTTGCGCGACGGCCCCGAAGGCGCGGTGCAGCTCGCCTATGCCAGCACAGTGGTGCTCAACAAAACCGACCTGGCCCATCCAGAGCAAGTAAACGAGGCCGAGGCTTTGATTCGCAAAATCAACCCCCTGGCCCGGATTTTCCGCACCGCACAGGCCAGGGTAAACCCCCAGGACTTGCTCCATCTTCGCGCGTTCGACCTGGACTGGCGACCCCAGAACTACCAGCACCTACACATGCCCAACGTCCAGAGCTTTACTCTCAGCGCCGAGGGTCTGCTCGAGCGCCACAAGGTCAACGAGTTTATTGACCAGTACCTGATCTCCCGGCCCGACGCGGTTTTCCGGGCCAAGGGTTTTCTGAGCGTCAAAGGCTTCGATAAGCAGGTGCTCTTTCAGTCGGTGCGGGAGATTTTCAGCCTCGAGCTGTCCCAGGAGCCGCTGCAAGCCCACTCGAGGCTGGTGGTGATTGGCCGGGGCCTCAATCAGTTCGAATATGAAGAGGCCTTCCGGGCCCTGAGGGTGCGGTAAAAACCCCTCTGTAACTTCGTTCCTATGCAGGCAGCCGGCCAGGAGTATGCTTTAGGGGTATGAGCACCGCCTTCGAGGTGGAACCACTGGGGCTCGTCCCCTACGCAGAAGCCTGGGAATACCAAAAAAAGGTACACGCCGAGGTGGTGGCAGGGCTACGCCGGCCCACCCTGCTGCTCCTGGAGCACCCCCGCACCATCACCCTGGGCCGGGCCGCCAAACCCGAAAACCTGCTCCTGAGCGAGGCCCAGTACCGGGCCCAGGGCATCGAGCTATTTAGCATCGAGCGGGGCGGCGACGTCACCTACCACGGCCCCGGCCAGTTGGTGGGCTACCCCATCTTTCCGGTGGGGCGGCAGGTGCGGGGGTTTTTGCGGCAGCTCGAGGCCGTGATTATGGTGGTAGCCAAGAGCTACGGCATCGAGACCTACGCCACACCGGGCTACGCCGGGGTCTGGGTGCGCAGGGCCGCGCCCGTGGCCGGCTGGCCCGACCTGGAAGAAAAGCTCTGTGCGTTTGGGGTGGCCGTCAAGCAGGACGTAGCCCTGCACGGCTTTGCTCTGAACGTCAATACCAACCTGGACGACTTCAATCTGATTGTACCCTGCGGCCTCAAAGACAAGGGTGTGACCTCGCTCCAGAAAATCCTGGGCCGAGCGGTTAGCATGGACGAGGTGATGGAGCGGGTAGTGCAGGCTTTTGAACAGCAGTTCTCGGCCTTCGACCAGCCCCCCCTACCCTCCAAGGAACTGGCATGAGCAAAATCAAAACCGTTCAACTCGAGGACTTCCAGCACGGCGGCCTGATCGAGCTTAAGGTGATCCCGGGCGGCATCGCCCAGGAGCGCCCCGAGCCGGTGGATCGCAACAAACCTTCCTGGCTGCGGGCCACCGTGCCCACCGGCCCCAACTACCAGCGCCTCAAAGAGATGACCAAGCGGCTACGGCTCCACACAGTCTGCCAGGAGGCCCTATGCCCCAACATCGGCGAGTGCTGGGGCCACGGCACCATGACCATCATGGTACTGGGCAGCGTGTGCACGCGGGCCTGCAAGTTCTGCGCGGTGGACACCGGCAACCCCAGGGGCTGGGTAGACCCCCTGGAGCCCCTGCACGTGGCCCAGGCCGTGGCCGAGATGGGCCTCAAGTACGTGGTGCTGACCTCGGTAGACCGCGACGACCTGCCCGACGGCGGGGCCGCCCACTTCGCCGAGGTGGTGCGGCAGATCAAGCGGCTCGACCCCTCGGTCAAGGTCGAGACCCTGACCCCCGACTTCCAGGGCAACCTGGCGGATGTGGAGACCGTTTTGCAGGGCGGCCAGGACGTATTTGCCAACAACCTCGAGACCGTCCGCCGCCTCACCCCCCGGGTGCGCGACCCCCGCGCCGGCTACGACCAGACCTTGAGGGTGCTCGAGCACGCCAAAAAGGTGCGCCCCGAGGTGCTCACCAAGTCCAGCCTGATGCTGGGCCTGGGTGAAACCGACGAGGAAATCCGCCAGGCCATGCGCGACCTGCGGGCCGTAGGGGTGGACATTGTGACCTTCGGGCAGTACCTGCGCCCCACCCAGCACCACCTGCCGGTCGAGCGCTACGTGACCCCGGCGGAGTTCGCTATGTACCGCGACTGGGGCTATGAGGAAGGCTTCATGGAAGTGTTCAGCGGCCCCCTGGTGCGCAGCTCCTACCGGGCCGAAAAGGTCTTTTTCGAGGCCACCCAGGCCGAGTAGTCGCCTATGGTACGCCCTGACCGCCGCGTAAGCCGAAGGCTGGCCTGGGGTGATGCTTTGTGCATCGTGCTGTTTGCCGTTATTGGCCTGCAAACCCACGGCGAGCCCCTCAGTCTGGCCGGAATCGTCCGCAACGCTCTGCCCATCCTGCTGGTCTGGTGGCTGGTTTCGCCGTTTTTGCGCACCTACACCCGGCCCTCCTGGCAAAACCTGCTCTACACCTGGGCCATTGCCGTAAGCGCCGGGGTCTGGCTGCGCTTTATGGCGCTGCAAAAGCCGTTCGACCTGGGCTACCTGATCTTCTGGGTGGTTGCGCTGGGGGCCACCCTGGTGTTGCTGCTGGCCTGGCGGGGGCTGGCGCTGGCGTGGTTGCGTCAACTGCGCAGCAAACCCTAACCACGCTACACTGGGGTCATGCGGGTCAACATTGCGGGCACTTCGCCCTACGAGCCGGTGGTGGGTTATAGCCGAGCGGTGCGGGTCGGGTCGTACATTCACGTAGCCGGAACCACCGCCACCGATGCCAGCGGACAACTGGTTGGGTTGGACGACCCCTACACCCAGACCGTACAGATTTTGCGCAACATCGAAGCCGCCCTCAAAAAGGCTGGTGCCAGCCTCGAGCACGTGGTTCGCACCCGCATTTATGTTGTCAATATCGAGCGCGATTGGAAAGAGATAGGCCGGGCCCACGGGGAGTTTTTTGCCCACATCCGCCCAGCCTCAACCATGCTCGAGGTCAGCCGGCTGGTCGAACCCGAGATGCTGGTGGAGATCGAGGCTGATGCAATCGTGTCCTAAAGGAATGGCAGACAGTGGCCTTTACCGCTAGGGGTGTGTACAGCTTGTAAAGTGTGGATTATGCGCCTCGTTTCCATCAATCTGGGCCGCCCAGGGCCCCTGCAAATCGGCCCCCGCCCCACCACCACCGGCATCTACAAGAACCCGGTTGAAGCCGCTCAAATTTCCACTCTGGGGCTGGTGGGCGACCACGTCGCCGACCAGGAACACCACGGTGGCCCCGACCAGGCGGTGTATGTCTACAGCGCCCAGGATTACGACTGGTGGATGGAACAGTTGGGCGAGGCATTGCTGCCCGGTACATTTGGCGAAAACCTGACCTTCTCGAGCTTCGGCGAAGAGCCCGTGCGCATCGGCGACCGTTTCAGGGTGGGCGAGGTTCTGCTCGAGGTCACCGCCCCCCGCATCCCCTGCTCGACCCTGGCCGCCCGCATGAACGATCTGGAGTTTGTCAAGAAGTTTCACCAGGCTGCGCGGCCTGGGTTTTATGCCAGGGTGCTGGGGGCGGGTCGGGTGCAGCAGGGCGACCCCATTCAAAAAATTTCAGCCCCCACGGCCTTTCCCACCCTGGCCGATGTATTCCATCTCTGGTACGACAAAACTCCCGAAGCCGCCAAGCTTCGCTGGGTTCTCACAGCCCCCCTGGCCGAACGAGCCAGGGCGGTTTTCGCCGCACGTCTATCCAGTTAAACGAAAAATGCCGCCAAATCCGGCGGCATTGCGAGTACATCGGGCGGTTATCCCTTGTCGGCCACCACCGAGACCTTCAGGGTCATGGGCACTTCGGGGTGGGGCTTGTAGACCAGGGCGTAGTCACCCAGGTCTTTGATGGGCTTTTCCAGGGCCAGCTTCTTGGGGTCAATGGTGATCTGGTGCTGGGCTTCCAGGGCAGCGGCAATCTCGCGGCTGGTCACCGAGCCATAGATCTTCTGGTCGCCGGCCTTCACCTTGAGCACCACGGTGATGGGCTCGAGGAGTTCCTTGAGGCGTTCGGCCTCGGCCTTGCGCTCGGCAGCTTTTTTGGCCTGGGCGCGGATTTTGGCTTCCAGAGTCTTGAGGTTGCTCTCGGTGGCCAGGGTGGCAATGCCACGCGGTAGCAGGTAGTTGCGGGCATACCCCGGCTTCACGTTGACCACGGCCCCCACGTCGCCAAGGTTTTCCATAGGTTCAAGCAGAATTACTTTCATCTTCCACTCTCCCTATTTCCGAACCAGCTTTTCGGTGAAAGGCAGCAGGCCCAGCATACGAGCCCGCTTGATGGTGCGGGCCAGCTTGCGCTGTTCTTGGGCGTTTAGTCCGGTGCGACGGCGGGGTAAAATTTTCCCGGTCTCGGACAAAAAGCGCCGAAGAATATCCACATTCTTGAAGTCGGTGAGGTCGAACACGCCAACGGCTGCAGCCACCTTAGGCTTGCGGCCACGGCGCATACCGCGCTCGCGGTCTTGACGGTCGCCTTTATTGGCGCCGCGGTTGGACATTTTCTTGGTGCTCAAAACGGTAAATCCTCCTCAGGTGGGAAATCGTCTTCCAAGCCTTCTTCAATATCTACCTTGCCCGCACGGCCTTTGGCTGTAGAAGCCATCTGGGAACTGTTTCCACCTGTGCTTTGTCCAGTTCCACGGGCAAGTCGCTCGAGGCGACTAAGCTCTACACGGGTGGTGTAGCGCCTCGTACCATCCTGAGCGGTCCAGGAGTCGTTCACCAAGCGTCCCATTAAGAACGCTCCGTCTCCTTTTTTGAGTTCTGCCGCAAACTCGGCCAGCTCGCGCCAGGCCTGAGCTTCCACGTAGTGCACCTTTTCCTGTTCCCCGCCCTGGCGGGTGGTGAACTTTTCGTTCACCGCCAAGGAAAGGCGGGTAACGGCGGTTCCCTGTGGGGTATAGCGCAGCTCGGGGTCGCGGGTTAGGTTGCCTACCAGCATCACGTGGTTGAGGCCATCTTTGAGGCGCTCCTGCCCACGCGCATCGGTAACGGTTACCTGGCCCCGCTTACCTTCCAGGCTCACGATCTCCATCCGGTCAGCGCGAATCTCCAGGCTGCTCTTTTTCTGGCCATCCTGCTCCCAAGCACGGTACTCGAGCTTGCCGTCCACAAACAACGCCATGCCTGCCTTCAGGGTATCGCCCCAAAACTCCGCGCTTTTACCCAGTAGCTTGACGCGGTGGTACCAGGCCGGTTCGCGGCTCTGGCCCTGTTCGTCGGTGACGATATCGTTGCCAGCCAGGTTTAACTCCATTACGGCCAGTCCGCCGGCGGTGTAGCGCAGTTCGGGGTCTTGGGTCAGGGTGCCTACGAGGGTTACGCGGTTGAGGCCTCGAGCCATGTTGATCAGTCCTTTTTCGTTACGGTCTTTTACTCAGCTTACGGCAATTCTTTGAGTTCCGTTACGGTCTTGGCCTCAGAACTCAATCGAGGGCCAGCAGCCTACTTCTTCTTCTGGCTGTTGCGCCATTCGGGACGGTCGCGGATGATGGTTACACGACGTACGTGGTCGCGCAGGCGCAGTTCGCGCTCGAGCGCGGCGTTGGTGTTGCCGGCCATCTCCACCGTGTAAAAGATCACGTTGCCTTCCAGATCTTTTTGGATGGGGTAGGCCAGACGACGGTTGCCCCAGTCGTCCACGTTTTTGATCTGGGCACCGTGGCGCTCGAGGGCGGCTTTGATAATGTCTTTTTCCAGAGCAGACTGGGCACCATCGAGGTTGGGGTTGAGGATGACGCTAACTTCGTACTGTGGCATATTCACCTCCTTTCTGTTTGGCTTTTATCCCATGGCCTGCCCTGCACAGGGCGGAATGGGGCACAGAACCAAAGGCGATCCTTTCGGATCACGCAAGGTGAGAGTATAACAGATGGATGTGGGTAGGGCCAATTAATATTCGAAGAGCTTACTCTACACCCAGAGCCCATGTAACAACAAAGCAACAGAGGCAATCAGGGCACCAGCACCGCCCCTGGCATCCGGCTTTCATGCAAGACCCAGGCAATTTCGCGCCCAAGTAAAGCCCCCACCACATTCCCGGTTCCACTATATCCCCCCATAGCCCACACACCTGGACGCACTTCCTCGGCAATGGGTAGGCCGTTGGCGCTGTAGCCCACAGAGGCTGCCCAGCGATGGGTAATGGGGGCCCGAATGTCCATTTGGTCTAGCAGGCGCTCGAGCCGCTGTTGAATGGCCTCGGTAGTTTCACTGCGATCGGTCCACTCAGCCTCGCCGCCAGCATCACGCATCCCCCCCAGGGCAATCCGGCCATCGGGCAACTGCTGCCAGTAGTCGTAGCCCCAGCGGCGGTAAACCGGCCGACTAAAGCGCATGGACACCGGAGCCGTAGTCAGCATTTGCAGTCGGGCGGTGCGTACCCGGCCCGCTAATTCGGGCAGTACATACTCGAGCCGACCATCCACTGCTACCAGCACCTTCTGGCAGTACACCCGCCCTTGGGGGGTCTGCACCATCTGACCGCTAATGCTCAGTGCAGGGGTGTTTTCAAAAAGCCGAGCCCCGGCCTGCAGCGCTTGCCGGGCCAGAATCCTACACCGCTCGAGCGGGTTGAAAACCCCATCGCTGGGTATCAGCAAGCCCTGTCCCTCCGGGCCTTCATAGGGTTCCGCCTCGAAACCGTCGGCTCTGAGGGCCTCGAGGTGCGCCATACAGTCCTGTAGCTCCTCTTCCGAGGCCGCAATGCGCAAGGAGCCCACCAGCCGGATGGCCTGGGGTGTCTCTTCTTTCATTTGGGCAATTTGCTCGAGGGTGGCCTGGTACGCGCGCCGGGCAAAGTCGCGCCCGTGCTCGGCTACGCTTTGGTGGTAGAATTTCGCCAGCCCTGCCAGCAAAAAGCCGCCATTACGGCCCGCTGCTCCCCCCGCTACCGGGCCTGCGTCCAGGCCCACCACATTTCGGCCCAGCCGCAGTAGCTCGTGGATTGCAGCCAATCCCGAGCCGCCCAACCCCACCACGCAAAACTCGGCCTCGAGGTCACCCTCCAGGCTTGGCAAACCCGACCAATTTCCATCGTCCCAAACCGGCGTGTTCACTCCATCAGCATAGCCATTTATGCATCTGTAGCCTATCCTGTAAAAAACGGGCTGGACTTTTAGCGTCCAGCCCGTATTACGGTTTTCTTGGTGGAGGCGAAGGGATTTGAACCCCCGACCTTGTCCTTGCAAAGGACCTGCTCTCCCGCTGAGCTACGCCCCCAAGCCAAGCATGAAGTATAGCAGTGGTTGGGGCTTCCGTAAAGAGTCCCACTCCGTTATACTTCTTGTTTGGGTGTGCCAAACGCGGCCCGGGATTAGGGAACGGTGCCCGGGGAAAAGCGCCAGTAGCACAAATTCAACGCCCGCTCCAACCGTCCCGTAAGGAGAAAATATGGCCAACGTTAGCATCAAGGAATTGCTGGAAGCCGGTGTGCACTTCGGTCACGAAACCAAGCGCTGGAATCCCAAGATGAAGCGCTACATCTACGCCGAGCGCAACGGTATTTTCATCATCGATTTGCAGAAGAGCATGGTCGAGCTCGAGCGCACCTTCAAGTACGTGCAAGACCTGGCCATGCGGGGGGCTACCATCCTGTACGTAGGCACCAAAAAGCAGGCCCAGGAGATCATCCAGCAGGAAGCTGACCGGGCCGGAATGCCCTACGTCAACCAGCGCTGGCTGGGCGGTATGCTCACCAACTTCCGCACCATCACCGCGCAGGTCAATCGTCTGGCCGAGCTCGAGGCCCTCTTCGCTTCCGAAGAAATTAAAGAGCGGGTCAAAACTGAGCAGGTCAAACTCCAGCACGAACTCGAGCGCCTGCAAAAGAACCTCGGAGGTTTCCGCAAGCTGCGCCGCCTGCCCGACGCCATCTTCGTGGTAGACCCCACCAAGGAAGCCATCGCCGTCAAGGAAGCCCGTAAGCTGGGTATCCCAGTGATTGCCCTGGCCGACACCGACTCCGATCCCGACGTGTGCGATTACATCATTCCCGGCAACGATGACGCTATCCGCTCGATCCAGCTCATCGTTACCCGCATGACCGATCTAATCGTGGAAGCCCGTGGTGGTGGGCGTGAGGCTCCAGCCCAGTCCGCCGAAGCCGAAGTGGCAGAAGCATAAGGGTACGCTTAGGTAAAAGTTGCCGCTACCCTAATCCCCTCAAAGGAGATACTCGATGACCCAACTTGAGCAGATCAAAAAACTACGTGAGCAGACCGGCGCTGGCATGAGCGACGTCAAAAAAGCCCTGGAAGATGCTGGGTGGGACATGGAAAAAGCCACCACCCTGCTGCGCGAACGGGGTGCACTCAAAGCGGCCAAAAAAGCCGACCGCGAGGCCCGCGAGGGCATCATAGGCTCGTACATCCACCACAACCTGCGGGTTGGGGTGCTGGTCGAGCTTAACTCCGAGACCGATTTCGTGGCCCGCAACGAGGAGTTCCAGCGCCTGGCCAAAGATATCGCCATGCACATCGCCATGGCCAACCCCCGCTATGTAAGCGTTGAGGAGGTTTCGCAGGAAGACCTCGAGAAAGAGAAGGCCATCTACATACAGCAGCTCCTGAACGAAGGCAAGCCGCAAAACATCGCCGAAAAAGCTGCGGAAGGCCGCCTTAAAAAGTTCTACGAGGAGATGGTTCTGCTCGAGCAGCCTTTTGTAAAAGACGATAAAGTCAAGGTGGGCGATCTGATTAAGGCCGCCATCGCCAAGATTGGTGAAAACATTCAGGTCAAACGCTTCTGTCGGTTCGAAGTAGGAGCATAACGTATGCGCAGCAAGGGTCGAGAGTCGAGAGGCTTTCGACCCTTTACTTATACCGAGTTCGAGGTGTAACTCTGGTGGTGCGAAGGTGGCTTTGCAAAGTCGGCATTAGCATAGCAAAGGGGGCTAGATGAAATACAGGCGGGTTTTGCTCAAACTATCGGGTGAATTTATGAGCGGTAATGGCTTTGGTATCCAGCCCGAGGCCACCAAAGCCCTGGCCCAGGAGGTAGCCAAGGCCCACCAGTTAGGGGTGCAGGTCGCCATTGTAGTAGGCGGGGGTAATTTCTGGCGTGGCGCACGGCAGGGGGTAGGCATGGATCGGGCCAGCGCCGATTATATAGGTATGCTCGCCACTATTATGAACGCCCTGGCTTTGCAGGATGCGCTCGAGTTTATCGGCGTGCCTACCCGCGTTCAGACCTCTCTCACCATCCAACAAGTAGCCGAGCCTTATATTCGGCGCCGGGCCATCCGACACCTTGAGAAAGGTCGGGTTGTTATTTTCGGTGGGGGAACCGGCAACCCCTTTGTCACCACCGACACTGCTGCGGCCTTGCGTGGTCTGGAAATGAACGTTGATGCCGTGTTAATGGCAAAAAATAAAGTGGATGGGGTTTACAGCGATGATCCCCGTAAAAACCCAGAGGCCAAAAAGTTCGATGATCTCACCTATCATCAAGCCCTGGTGGAGGGCCTACAGGTGATGGATGCCACCGCCATGGCCCTGTGTCAGGAGCAAAACATGCCTATCGTGGTCTTCGACATGTTTACTGAAGGCAATCTGGAAAAAATCATTAAGGGCGAACAGGTCGGCACCCTGGTTCACAGTTAGCCAGGCTAGCGTCTGATATAGGCCACCTATCATCCAGTACTGCCATAATTTCGGGGCTCATTTAGAAGCAATAACAGTTCCGCTTATGACCAAACCTTGAAGAACTAAGCATGCGCCAATCACGCATAGGGTTGGTATAAGCTATCTCAGACACAGGAGGGAATTATGCTCAAAGACCTGTACAACGAAACTAGACAGCACATGCAAAAATCCCTGGAGGCCCTCGAGCACCACCTCACCACCATGCGCACCGGCAGGGCCAACCCCGCCATTCTCAACAATATCAAGGTTGAGTATTACGGTTCGGCCATGCCCCTTAACCAAGTAGGAGCCGTATCCTCTCCCGATCCGCGCACTCTGGTGGTGCAGTCTTGGGATCCTAATATGCTCAAGGAAATCGAAAAAGCCATCCGTGACTCCGATCTGGGCCTGAACCCCACCAACAAAGGCGACGCTTTGTACATCAACATTCCTCCCCTCACCGAGGAGCGCCGCCGCGATCTGGTCAAATCGGTGAAACATTACGCCGAAGAAGCCCGCATCGCCGTACGCAATATCCGGCGTGAAGCGCTGGATAAAGCCAAAAAACTGGAGAAAGAAAAACATCTCTCTGAAGACGATATCAAGCGCGCTGAGGTTGAAATTCAAAAAATCACCGATGAGTTCATACACAAAATTGATGAGGCCCTGCACAAAAAAGAGCAGGAAATTTTGAAGGGCTAAGCGGCTTCCGCAGCACCTTGGCCAGCCTTTACAAAGTCGCCGCTAAAAACCTGCTGCTATGCTTTAAATCGTGGTGCCCGAAGCCCGACCCGACCCCACACTGCCCACCCGCGTCATCTCCTCGCTCGTCGGGGTGGTGGTGTTGTTTTTGGTGCTATGGGAAGGGCGCATCTTCATGTTTTTGGCCCTGGTATTCATCTTGGTAATGGGTTCGTTTGAACTACGCTACATGCTGCGTAACAAGGGCATCGAGCTTAACATGGCCTTTTTGATTGGGGGGGGGCTGGTGATGCTTCTATTCAGCCTACCCCAGCTTCACGATGCCTACCCAGGCGTACCCTGGCGGGAAATTGCCCTGGGGCTGGTGCTGATTGGCGCGTTCAGTTCGGAGCTGATCGTGGGCGCCAACATCCAGCGGTTCGCCTACAGCCTGATGGCCTTTCTGTACCTGCCCTGGACGCTGGGCTTCTTCCTGCTTTTGCGCCACTCGCCTGACGGCAACGTGGGGTTATGGATTCTGGCCCTGCCGCTCATCACCAGTTTTGCCAACGACATCGGGGGCTATTTTGTAGGGCGCTACCTGGGGAAACGTAAACTGGCCCCCACCATTAGCCCCGGCAAAACCGTGGAGGGCTCGATTGGTGGGATTGCCACCAGCCTTTTGCTGCTCTTTCTCTTTACCACCATCGTGCGCTCGGCCTATCCCGAAAGCCCCTTTGCCCTGTTCAGGCCGGTGGAGCTGTTTGTGGTCAACCTGGTGCTTTCGTTTGCCGCCCAGCTGGGCGACCTGACCGAGTCCATGCTCAAGCGCTACTGCGGGGTCAAAGACTCCGGCTACTTCCTGCCCGGTCACGGTGGGCTCTTGGATCGGCTGGACTCGCACCTGTTCACGGTTCCGCTCACCTACTACCTCCTCACCATTTTTATTTGAGACCAAATCGCCTCGGGTTACAGACCTCACCCGCCAAACCGGTACACTGGCAATGAAGATGAACGATAACCCCAAACGCATTGTGGTGCTGGGCTCGACCGGCTCCATTGGCACCCAGACCCTGGATGTCTGCCGCTGGCGGGGCTACCGGGTGGTGGGGCTGGTGGCCGGGAAAAACCTGGAGCTGCTGGCCCAGCAGATTGCCGAGTTTCGGCCCGAGGTGGTGGCTGCCGACCCTTCCATCCTGCCCGAACTCGAGGCCCGCTTTCCCGGCTTGCGCACCGCCGACGTCCTCGAGGTGGCTGCCTGGCCGGCCGAGGTGGTGGTGGGGGCCATACCGGGCCTGGCCGGTCTGCCGGGGGTGCGGGTGGCGGTGCAGCAAGGCCGCCGCCTGGCCTTAGCCAACAAGGAGAGCATGGTGGCCGCCGGGCCGCTCTTGTGGCAGGAGGCCGAGCAGAGCGGGGCCGAGATTATCCCGGTGGACTCCGAGCACTCCGCCCTGTTTCAGAGTCTGCTGGGGGAGCCCTTTGAAGACCTGGCCGAGCTGATTCTCACCGCTTCTGGGGGCCCTTTTCTGCACGAACCCACCGACCTTTCCAGCGTCACCCCTCAGATGGCCCTCCAGCACCCCCGCTGGAAGATGGGGCCCAAGGTGACCATTGACTCCTCGACGCTCTTCAACAAGGGCCTCGAGGTGCTGGAAGCTGTGCAGTTGTTCAGGGTGCCCATCGAAAAGGTCAAGGTGCAGATTCACCCCCAGTCGTATGTGCACTCCATGGTGCGCTTCCAGGACGGCAACCTCAAAGCCCAGCTCGGCCCCACCGATATGCGTCTGGCCATCCAGTACGCCCTCACCTACCCCCAAAGGCCCCCCACCCCGCTCCGCGAGGCCCCCATTCCCGAGCGGCTGGAGTTTTACCCGCCGGATACCGCCCGCTTCCCGGCCCTGGCCCTGGCCTATGAGGCCGGGAGGATGGGGGGACTGGCCCCGGTGGTGCTCAACGCCGCCGACGAAATCGCGGTGGAGGCCTTTTTGCAGGGGCAGATCGGCTACCTGGAGATCCCAAGGGTGCTGGAAAAAGTGTTGCAGCAGACTCCGGTGGGTGCACTGACCTGGGACAATATTGTTAATGCCGACCTCGAGGCCCGCCGGTGGGCCCGTGAGTACCTGAAGGTAAAGGTCTGATTGCGGAGCAAAGCATGAGCATCCTCTGGTTTCTACTGATTATCTCCATCAGCATCTTCGTACACGAGCTGGGCCACTACCTGGCCGCCCGAGTGCAGGGGGTGGGGGTCAAGAACTTTGGGGTGGGTTTTGGCCCTACCCTGCTCAAGTTTGAGCGCTGGGGCACCACCTGGCGGCTCAATGCCATCCCGCTGGGCGGCTACGCCGAGATCGAGGGCATGATGCCCGGCGACACCCACGGCTACGCGCGGCTCTCGAGCTGGGGCAAATTCCTGATTCTGGTGGCCGGCGTGGTCATGAACCTGCTCCTGGCCTGGGGGGTGCTGGCCGCACTCTCCTCTATTCAGGGCATCCCCCAGACCCGCGCCGAGGT
Source organism: Meiothermus sp. (assembly GCF_026004075.1). Taxonomy (NCBI): domain Bacteria; kingdom Thermotogati; phylum Deinococcota; class Deinococci; order Thermales; family Thermaceae; genus Meiothermus; species Meiothermus sp. The sequence goes on from NZ_BPIK01000001.1 coordinate 1,359,330, forward strand.
CACCGAGGTGCTGCCCGGCAGCCTGGCCGAGCAGGCCGGTTTTAGGGTGGGCGACCGCATCCTCAGTTTGAACGGGGAGAAGCTCACCGCCTACGACCAGGTCACCCGCTTCCGCCAGAGCACGGGCGAAAAGGTGTTCGTGGTGCTACGCGATGGCGCCGAGGTGACCATACGCTTCAATTGGGACAACACCCAGGCCCGGCTGGGCATCGTCTACCGGCCTGAGCTGGTGGGCTACACCCGCATCAACTTCTTCCAGGGATTCGCTCGAGCCATCGGCGAGACGGTGGTGGCAGTGCCACGCTTCGTGCAGGAGTTCGTGGGCAGCATCGCCCGCATCCTCTCAGGGCAGCAGGCCCAGGGGGTGGCGGGGCCGGTGGGCATCGTCAACATCACCGGGCAGGCTGCCGAGCAGGGGCTTGGCACGCTGGTAGGACTGCTGGCGGCCATCAACCTCTCGCTGGCGGTGTTCAACCTCCTGCCCATCCCTGGGCTGGATGGGGGGCGCATCCTGGTGCTCATTGCCAATGCTTTGAGCGGGGGGCGCATCAAACCCGAGACCGAGGCCCGGCTCTCGTACGGGGGGTTCATTTTTTTGATTCTCCTGATTGTGCTGGTGACCATCAACGACATCCGCAACCTGGTGGGCGGCTAGCATCGCGCTACCTCGCAGGCAAAACCGCGATAGAATAGCCGCCAATGGACGCCACGGTGCTCATTCCGGCCTACAACGAAGCAGCCCACATCGGGGCGGTGGTGGCCGCGGCGCGGGAGGCCGGTTTTCCGGTGCTGGTGGTGGACGACGGCTCAAGCGACGCAACCGCCCAGGCCGCCGAAGCCGCTGGGGCCAGGGTGCTGCGTTTGCCCGAAAACCGGGGCAAAAGTGCAGCCCTGGCCTTCGGCCTGGCCCATGTGCAAACCCCCTATGTGCTGCTATTGGATGCCGATCTGGTGGGGCTAAAACCTCAACACCTGCTGAACCTGCTCGAGCCGGTGCGAAGCGGCCAGCTGGACATGGCCATTGGGGTCTTCAAGTCCGGGGGCCTGATGACCGACTTCGGCAACCGCGCCACCCCGTTTCTCTCGGGGCAACGGGCCTGTAGCACCCAGTGGCTCCGCAGCGTGCCCAACCTGACCGAGCGGCGCTGGCCCGAGCCTGCCATCACCGACCACCTGGCCCGCACCCAGGCCCGCTGGGCCTACGTAGAGCTGCACGGGGCCGGCCAGATTATGAAGGAACAAAAACGCGGCTTCTGGAAGGGCCTGGGTATGCGCCTCAAGATGTACACCGAGCTTCTAAGGTACCGCTTGGGCCGGAAGACTCGAGCTTGAATTTCCCTGACCATAGACCCATAGCTTTGAGAGCACATGGAGGTGGCTATGCGAATCGAAGTGGCTGTGATGATGCAGGTGCACGTACCCGAAGACACCGACCTCGAGGATCTGAGCCTGGAGATTGACGAGGAGGGCCTGCGCTTCGTGAGCAAAGGCCAGGTGGTGGCCGACGCCAGCCAGATCGAGGACTACTACATTGACGATATCGAGTCGGAAGAAGACGATTGGGACGGCGAGGACGACTGGGAAGAAGAGGAAGAGGAAGAGGAAGAGGAAGAGGAAGAAGAGCGGTGAGCTCCAAACACCCTGCCATCTCATTTCCCTTATCCAGGAGCCCCTGCGGGAAATATGCTTTGCTGCAACGGGCCAGGTACAGGGCTTTCCATGGGGTTCACAGGTACATGCAGGGGTTATTTGTCCTACTTTTTCCAAAAAGCCAGTGGGTAGAATAAGCGCATGGACGTTTTGAGCCGTGCAGCGGCGGGCGAACGACTTTCGGCTAGTGAAATACTCGAGCTCTACCGGCTTCCCCTCCCCGAAGTAGCGGCCGTAGCCCACGAACTGCGGCTCCAGCGCAGCAACCCCCAGGTGGTCACCTACCTGATCGACCGCAACATCAACTACACCAACATCTGCAACGTGGCCTGCAACTTCTGCGCCTTCTACCGCACCAAGCGGCAGGGCGATGCTTACGTGCTCTCCTTCGAGGAGATCGGGCACAAGGTTGAGGAACTCATGCAGATCGGCGGGCGGCGCATCCTGATGCAAGGCGGGGTCAACCCCGACCTGCCCTTCGAGTGGTACCTCGAGCTCTTGCGCTACCTGAAGAAACACTACCCCGAGGTGCGCATTGATGCCTTCAGCCCCGAGGAAATTCTGGGCCTGGAGAAGATCACCGGGCGCGACTGCCGCGAGCTGCTGGTAGCGCTCAAGGAGGCCGGCCTCGATGGTCTACCGGGCGCAGGCGGTGAAATTCTGGTGGACGAGGTGCGGGCCAAGGCAGCCCCGGCCCGCATCAAAAGCAGCGACTGGTTCCGCATCCTGGATACCGCCCAGAGCCTGGGGCTTTACACCATCGCCACCATGGTGATTGGCTTTGGCGAGACCTACGAGCAGCGCGTGGCGCACCTGCTCCAGATTCGTGAGCAGCAAGATAAGGCACTTCACACCTATGGACAGGGCTTCGCGGCTTTCGCCATGTGGACGCTGCAAACCGAGCACACCCGCCTGAAGGGCAAGGCCCCGGGGGCCACCGCGCATGAGTACCTGCAGCAGCTTGCCATCGCCCGCCTCGCCCTGGACAACATCCCCAACCTGCAGGCCAGTTGGCCCAGCATGGGCTTCAAGGTGGCCCAGGCCGCGCTCTACTACGGCGCCAACGACTTCGGCTCTACCATGCTAGAAGAAAACGTGGTCAGCGCCGCTGGCGGGCACAACCGCACCCACGCCACCGTGCGGCAGATTGTGCGCCATATTGCCGACGCGGGCTTTATCCCGGCCGAGCGCGACCCCTACTACAACATCAAGCAGTACCCCGATGTACAGGCCATTTTGAACGAGAAGCCCCCGGTAGCCCTGCCGCTGGCCTAGTTTCTGAAAACCACGTCTTCCCGCTGGAAATTGCGATAGGCCAGGTGCAGCGCCAGCGCGCCATAGGCCAGGGTAGAGGCCCAGGTGATGAGCAGTTGGGTGGCAGTGGCCGCGCCTTTGACAATCGCGTCCAGCGCCAGCATTACGTTTACAAGGGGCAGGGCGAAGTACCAGTCCTGCAGTTTGAGAAAATCGGAGAACTGCAGAAAGAGCAAAGGAATCAGCATCACCAGGGATAAGGGGCTCATATAACTCTGGGCCTCCTTGAAGCTGCGGGCGTAAAGGCCCAGGGAAATCATGATGGCGATGATGAGCAGGGCGAATAGCACTGCCGTTACCAAGATAGCCAGATAACCCAGCGGATCGAGGGCCAGGGCACCCCCTAACTGGGCCTGGTTCTCTCCGTTCTGCACGGCCTGAAGCTGGGCAGCAAAAAGGTTGCGGAACACCCCGCCGCCCAGCAAAAGCCCGGCCACGGCCGCAAAGGTCGAGAGCAGCGACATCACAAACACCGCCAGCCCTTTGCCCAGCAGAACCTGGAGGAGCGGGACGGGGGCGGCCAGAAGGGCCTCGAGCGTCCCCTTCTCCTTCTCCCCTGCCGTGGCGTCCACCGCCACCGGCATACCGCCCGCCTGAATAAACGAAACCAAAAAGAACGGAATCAGGAAGGCAAAGAGGCCAGCGGCCCGCTCCTGCTCGCGCGAGGCGTCCTGGGTCTCGACGCTGAAGGGCTCCAGAATATCGGTTCCAATCCCCCGGGCTCGCAGTTGCTCGGCCACCACCTGGTCTTTGTAAGCGCGCAGCGCCGCCTGCACCTTCTCCACCACCAGCGCACTCTGGGTGGCCCCGCCCGAGAGCCGGCCATAGATGATGTAGCGCCCATTCTCGAAGACCAGGGCCGCCTGCACCTCGCGGTTCTGCACGGCCCCCTGGGGGTTGGCTACCTCGATGGGCTCGACCCTGGCTTTGCGGAGTTCCTCCAGCACCACCGTCGGAACCCCCACCACCCCCACTTTCTGCACGGACTCCTGGGTCTGGCGGGCGGCGTTGCCGAAGAGCAGAATGGGGCCAAACATCAACAGCGGCATGATCAGGATGGGCAGCACCAGGGTGGTAAAGAGCACCCGGCGCTCGCGCACCACGCTAAGCAGCTCTTTACGGGCAATGATCAAGATTTCGTTCATGGGGCACCCCACCTTTAGGCGGCCTCTTCCAGGCGACGGATAAAGGCCCGCTCGAGGTTGCCCGAACCGAGCTCGAGGGCCTCCTGCAGGCTGCCCTCAAAAACCAGCAGGCCGTGGTCAATAAAGCCCACCCGGTCGCAGACCTCCTCGGCCTCGCTCATCACGTGGGTGGAGTAGACGAGGGTCTTGCCCAGCCCGGCGTACTGCTTGACGAAATCCAGCAAAGCCCGGCGGGCGAACACATCCAGGCCAGCGGTGGCCTCGTCCAGCAATAAGACCTGGGGCTGGTGCAGGATGGCCCGCGCGATGACGATTTTCTGCTGCATACCGGTGGACATCTGCCTGACCTGCTTGGAGAGCACAGACGGCTCGAGGTGCAAAAGCTCGGCGGCCCAGGCGATGCGTTCCTTGAGTTTGGGCCCCCACAGGTCGTAGAAGCTCCCGAAGAAGTCCAGCACCTCGTAGCCGGTGAGCTTGTCGTAGACCTTCATCCCACCGTTGACGATGCCCAGGTTGCGGCGCACCTCGAGGGGTTGCCTTAGCGCATCAAAACCTGCCACTTTAGCGCTGCCCCCGGTGGGCTTGAGCAGGGTGGCCAGCATCCGCAGGGTGGTGGTTTTGCCGGCCCCATTGGGGCCCAAAAGGCCATACACCTCACCCGGCTGCACGCTGAACGAGATGCCCTTAACAGCTTGAAGCTTCTGGTAGCTTTTTTGTAGGTTGACCACCTCAATCATGTAACCTCCTGCCAATCGAAGCGGTGGCGTATCCCGCCCGCTAGCCCGTCCGCTTGAGCTTGCCGGTGCGCTTGGCCCACATCTCGGCGGTGTGGAAAACCCACAGGCCCAGCGGAATTAGAACCACCCCCATCAGCAACAGGATACCCAGTTCCGGTAGCACCGAGGAAAGCGGCGCACCCACCAGTTTGTCGGATGTAGAGTCGGGGTGGTTAATCCCCATCAGCTTACGGCAGGCCTCGAGGGCATAGGTGGCCGGGCTCAGGTAGGCCAGGGGCTGCACCCAGCTCGGCAGCACGCTAACTGGATAGTAGATGCCCGAGACCAGAAGCAGAATGCCCTGGAAGATGTTGGTGGCCTGGGCCCCGTTCTCCGGCGACATTACCGGCAAAATGGCAGCCATCAGGCCCAGCCCCATAAAGGCCAGGCTGGCTACCAGCAACACCACCAAGACCCCCAGCAGGTTGGCCCCGTTCACCGAGACCTGGATAAAGAGCACCAACCCCACCAGGATCACGATGGTGCGAATCACGCTGAAAATGACCGCAAAGAGCGAGACCCCCGAAAGGTGGATGAGCCTCGAGACCGGGGCCATAAAGGTGTACTCGAGCGTCCCCTCCCAGCGCTCGTAGGAGATAGAGTTCGCGATCTCGTTGTACATGGCCGATAAAAAAGACCACAAGAGCACGCCCAGCAACAGCGTCAGGGTCAGGCGGAAGTCGTCCTGGGCCTTGCCAATCAGGGCAATGGTGGCCGAGTTGACGATGGCGTAAAACACGAACACCACCACCCAGCTCATGTAGCGCCGGGTCAGGTGCCAGTCGCGGAAGACAAAGGCCCACATGGGGCGGATATAGCGTTCAAACATAGTGTTCCCTTAGGTCGTGCAACAACCATTAACTTTCGAGCTCTTCCTCATCGAAGGCCTCGCCGGTGAGGGCGATGAAGGCCTCCTCGAGGCTCTCGGTTCCGGCTTTTTGCTTGAGTTCGTTGGCGGTGCCCTCGGCCACCAGGCGGCCATGGGCCAGGAAGCCGATGCGGTGCGAAAGGCGCTCGGCCTCGGCCATGTCGTGGGTGGTGAGCAGGATGGTGGTGCCTTCGCGGGCCCGCAGGTCTTCCAGGAAGGCCTGCACGTCGCGGCGGCTTTTGGGGTCGAGGCCGGTAGTGGGCTCGTCCAGTAGCAGGAGGGGCGGGTTGATGAGGAGGGCTCGGGCAATGGCAATCTTCTGCTGCATGCCGCGGCTCATCTCCTCGATGGGGTCGCCGAAGCGGCGCGACTCCAGGCCCAGTTGCTCCAGAATCTGCATGGCCCGCTTTTCGGCTGTGCGGGGCTCGAGGCCGTAGAGCTGCGCGGCGTAGAGCAGGTTCTCACGCGGAGAAAGCTTCTTGTAGAAGGCCGCGTCCACGCTTACACGGCCCATTTTGCGCCGCAGTTCGCGCTCACCCTCGGGTAGGGTGTGACCCAGCATTCGCACCATGCCGCCATCGGGGGTGAGCAGGGTGGACAAAATGCGAATCAGGGTGGACTTTCCCGAGCCGTTGGGGCCCAGTAGGCCGTAGGTCTCCCCTTCCCGCACCTGGAAAGACACCCCTTTGAGGGCCCATTCCTCCTTGAGGGGCGCACGAAGCCCATCGCGCTTGCGGAAGACTTTTTTGAGGTCGGAGACCTCGATGGCGAGTTGGGTTTTGGTGGACTCGAGGGTTAGCATAGTGGATCCTGCCTTGAATCAGTCGGGGGGCTTGGGGACTTGGGGCAGTTGGTTCTGGGTAAAAGCATCCTGGCACTCCAAACAAATCGGCGGCCCGAAGGCCGCCGAAAAACGCAAAAAGCGTAACAAATGCGGGTCGGGTGGGGCTTGGGTTCAGGCAAAAAACCTGCTCATCCTGATAAGAATGCGGTTGCTCATGGTTCACCTTCCAGCACCAAGTGTACGCGCTGGCCGGGCCAAAGCGCAAGGGCATGCGGCGGAAATCACCACTAAATAGCGTGCTGCAAAAAATGAGCCTGGCCCTGCAGACGGTATGTTTTAGGGTAGAATCGGTCTGCTGTTCGACTACACGAGGTCAGAACATGAACGTCTTTCCCGAGTGGTTTAAGGCCTTTAAGCAGGTGGAAATCTGGCCCGGCATGGATATGGCGGTGCTTTCGGGCTACAAGGGGCAGGTGGGGTTTGCCCAGGTCTCCGAAGAAACCTTTGTGCCCGAACACGCCCACGACGGCCAGTGGGGGGTGGTGCTGGAAGGCCAGGTCGAGTTCGTAATCGGCGGCGAGACCCAGGTGTTCCGCAAGGGCGACTACTACCATATTCCCGCCGGCGTTCCGCACAGCGCCAGGCTGGCAGCGGGCACCGCCTTTATTGATGTGTGGGAAAACGAGCGCTTCCCGGCCGACCGCCTTAAGTAGGGCTCGAGGGGGTTTTATGTACGAGAACATTCTGGTGGAGACCCACGGGGCAGTGGGGCTGGTGCGGCTCAACCGCCCCAAACAGCTCAACGCCCTCAACAGCGCCACCCTGCGCGAGCTGGCTACCGCCATTGCTGCGTTCGAGCAGGATGCCGCCATCGGGGCCATGGTCATTACCGGCAACGAGCGGGCCTTTGCCGCCGGGGCCGATATCGCCGAGTTCCAGCAAACCAGCCTGGCCGAGCTGATGAAAGGCCTGCGGGCCGACCAGTACGAGGTTCTGCGCAAGGTGCGCAAGCCGCTGGTGGCCGCGGTCTCGGGCTTTGCCTATGGGGGCGGCTGTGAGCTGGCCATGCTCTGCGACCTGATTGTGGCTTCCGATACCGCCAAGTTCGCCCAGCCGGAAATTAACCTGGGCATCATCCCCGGCGGCGGGGGCACCCAGCGCCTCACCCGGCAGGTGGGCAAGTACCTGGCCATGGAGGTGATTCTGGCCGGACGGGTGCTCTCGGCCTGGGAAGCCTTGCAGCACGGCCTGGTGAACCGTGTGGTGCCGGTGGAGCTGTATCTGGAAGAGGCCCTCGAGCTTGCCCAGACCCTCGCCGAACGGGCCCCCCTGGCCGCGCGGCTGGCCAAGGATGCCGTCCTGCGGGCCCAGGACATGAGCCTGGAGCACGGGCTGGGCCTCGAGCGCAGCAACTTCCTGGTTGCCTTTGGCAGCGAGGACAAGCAGGAAGGCACCACCGCCTTTTTGGAAAAACGCAAGCCCCAGTGGAAAGGGCGCTAGGGAGGAAGCATGGAGGTACTTCTACGCGATCAAAACAACGGCGTTCTAACCCTCACCCTGAACCGGCCCGAGGCCATCAACGCCCTCACCACCGAGATGCTGCGGGAGCTTAGCAAAGCCCTCAAAGAGGCCGCCGCCCCGGAGGTGCGGGTGGTGGTGCTGCGAGGAGCGGGCCGCGGCTTCTGCTCCGGTCAGGATTTGCGCGAGTTTGAGGGGCAGCGCATCTCGTACAAGAATCACCTGCGCAACTACCGCTCGGTGGTGGAGGGTCTGGCCGGTTTGGAAAAGCCGGTAATCGCCGCTATTCACGGGGCCGCCGCCGGGGCCGGCCTGTCGCTGGCCCTGGCCTGTGACCTGCGTATTGCTTCTACCGACGCGGTGCTGACCACCGGCTTTAGCAGGATTGGCCTGATCCCCGATGCGGGCATGAACTACCACCTGCCGCGCATGGTGGGCTACGCCAGGGCCTTCGAACTCGAGGTGCTCTCAGAGCGCCTCAAGGCCGAGGAGGCCCTGGCCCTGGGCCTGGTAAACCGGGTGGTGCCCGCCGAAAGCTTTGCCGAGGAGGTGGCCCGGCTGGCGGGTGAGCTGGCCCTGGGCCCCACCAAAACCTACGGCCTGATTAAGCGGGCCCTGCGGCGCAGCGCGGGGGCCAGCCTCGAGGAGATGCTCGAGTACGAGGCCCTGCTGCAGGAGGTGGCGGGCCGCACCGAGGATCACCAGGAGGGCGTGCAGGCTTTTTACGAGAAGCGCCCCCCGCGCTTCCAGGGCAGGTAGACTAGCGGCGTGGTTCGCTACCTCAAGGGAACGGTACTGAAAAAAAGCCCCAGCAGCGTGGTCTTGCTGGTGGGGGGGGTGGGCCTCGAGGCGAGCTGTCCGGCCTCGACGCTGGCCCAGCTCATCGAGGGGCAGGAAGCCGCTTTGCACACCAAGCTGGTGGTGCGCGAGGACGACCTGTCGCTTTTTGGCTTTGCCGATGAACGCAGCCTGGAACTGTTCGAGCTTTTGCTCTCGGTCTCGGGGGTGGGGCCCAAAGTGGCCCTGAACCTGCTTTCCTCCCAGACCCCCGCCCTGCTGGCGCGGGCCCTGGCCGAAGGCGACCTGCGCCTGCTCACGGCGGCCCAGGGGGTGGGCAAGAAGCTGGCCGAGCGCATCGCGCTCGAGCTGCGCAGCAAGGTGCCGGCCCACCTGATGGGCGAAGGAGGCCATCTGGTCCGTAGCAGCCAGACCGAGGAAGCTGAGCTGGCCCTCATCACCCTGGGCTTCCGCGAGGGCCAGGTGCGGAGCGTGGTGGCCGAGATCGCCCAGAAAAACCCCGAGGCCGGCACCCAGGAACTTATCAAGCTAGCCCTAAAAGCCCTGCGCTAGCACATCTGGATCAGACGCTAAATCGACTTGAGCTCTTTTCAGAGCGCTCGTCCCGGCACTTTTTTTAGGTCATTGTGCTGCCTGCAGGGCAGTAGCGCGCCAGGGTGCTCTCATACCAGATTCACCGTGCGGCGCTAGATTCCGTAGGAATGGAGCGAATGCACGGCACCACCATTGTGGCAGTTCGTCGAGACGGTGTCACGGCAATTGCAGGCGACGGGCAGGTCACCCTCGGTCAGACCATTATGAAGACCGGGGCTGTTAAGGTTCGTCGCCTCGAGCAAGGCGAAGGCATTCTGGTTGGTTTTGCTGGCGCTGTGGCCGATGCCCTCATGTTGCTGGAAAAGTTTGAAGGTGCGCTCTCCAGCGCCAAGGGCAACCTCCAACGGGCTGCTATTGAAACCGCCAAGCTCTGGCGGAGCGACCGCATCCTAAGGAACCTCGAGGCCATGCTGGTTCTAGCCGACCGCGACAACCTGCTGCTGCTCTCCGGCAACGGCGAGGTGCTGAGTCCCGATGAGCCGGTGCTGGCAGTAGGCTCTGGGGGCCCCTATGCCCTTTCAGCAGCAAAAGCCCTGCTGCGCTACTCGAGCCTTCCGGCCCCCCAGATCGCCGAGCAGGCCATCCGCATTGCTGGTGAGATAGACCTGTACACCAGCGGACAGGCCACACAGGTCTTGAGCGTAGGGGGTGCGTCATGAACCTGACCCCCGCCGAAATTGTGCGCGAGCTGGATAAGCATATCGTTGGGCAGGCCGCCGCCAAACGCGCGGTGGCGGTGGCGCTCCGCAACCGGATACGCCGCAAGAAACTACCGCCTGAGCTGGCACGTGAGGTCATGCCCAAAAACATCTTGATGATCGGCCCAACGGGCGTGGGCAAGACCGAGATTGCCCGGCGGCTGGCCCGGCTGGCGGGTGCACCCTTTCTGAAGGTAGAGGCCACCAAATTTACCGAGGTGGGCTATGTAGGTCGCGACGTGGACTCCATCGTGCGTGACCTGGCCGAGGCTTCCTACCAGCTGGTGATGCAGGAGATGAAGGCCAAAGTGGAGGGGCGGGCTCAAAGCCTGGCCGAAGATGAGATAGCCTCGCTTTTACGCATTCAGCCCCATGAGCTGCGAACAGGTCGCTACAACGACCAGATGGTTGAAATTGAGGTGTCCGAGGAAGCCCGCCTGCCCATGATGGGTATGTTTGGCGGCGAGCAAATGCAAGGCCTGCAAGACATGCTCAAAGGGCTGATGCCCCAGCGCAGGGTGCGGCGCAAGCTGCGGGTCAAAGAGGCCCTGGAGATCCTCAAAAACCAGGAAGCGGAACGCCTCGTAGACAAGGAAGAAGCCACTCAAGAGGCCCTGCGACGGGCTCAGGAAGAGGGCATCGTGTTTATCGATGAGATGGATAAGATCGCTCGTAGCAAGGGTGCGGTCGGCGGGCCGGATGTCTCAGGGGAAGGCGTACAGCGGGATCTGCTTCCCATCGTGGAGGGAACCGTGGTCTCGACCCGCCTGGGGCCGGTCTCAACCGATCATGTGCTGTTCATTGCCGCCGGGGCCTTTCACGTTTCCAAGCCCTCCGATCTGATTCCAGAACTACAAGGCCGCTTCCCCATCCGGGTGGAGCTCGAGCCTCTGGGGCCACAGGAGTTCGAGCGTATCCTGCGCGAGCCGGAAAACTCGCTCATCAAGCAGTACTCCGCCTTGCTCGCCGCCGACGAGACCGAGCTTCATTTCACCCCCGAGGCCATCCAGGCAGTGGCGCGGTTTGCTCACCAAGCTAACCAAGAGTTAGAGGATATTGGCGCCAGGCGACTCGCCACGGTGCTGGAGCGGCTTTTGGAAGAAGTCTCGTTTCAAACCGGTTTAGGCCGAGTCGAGGTAACGAAGGAGTATGTGGAAGCCCGGCTCAAAGATGTGCTTGCCTCCCCCGATCTTTCCCGTTACATCCTATGAAGCCCTGGGGCATTTTGTGAAACCTTGGCCAACACAATCTTGCACAGCCGTGCCGTCCAATAAACTACAGCAACCTACAAGTTGTACGATTTAGGAGGAAGATGATGCGTTTTTGGTTCTTTGTGCTGGCGCTAACAATGGGAAGCGTTCTGGCGCAGCAAAACCCCGCCCAACCTGCGCCTAAACCACAGACCCAGGCCAGCTTGTGTGCTTTGCTCTACGAGGCCGGGCGTCCGGAAGCAGCGCTGCCGGCCTGTGAACGAGCTGTAAAAGACGCCCCCAGCGCCGAAAATCTTTACCTGCTGGCCCGGGTGCAGTCTGAGTTGAACCGCTTCACTGCGGCCACTGAAAACTTGCGTCGCTCGATTACCCTCAACAGCAGCTTCATCCAGTCGTATGTGGCCCTAGCGCAGGTATACGTGCGTCAGTATCTGCTGTCGGAAAGCCGCGAAGCAGCCAAGGGTTTACTGGATCAAGCCCTGAGCATCCTGCGTGAAGCCGAACGGGTCAATCCCAAGTATGCCCCCATCTATGCAACGCGTGGAACCGTCTTGGCTTATCAGAACAAGTTAGATCAGGCAGTAGAATCCATCAATCGCGCTCTGGCCATCAAGGATGAACCGGTGGTGCGGGCTTTACTGGCCGACATCTACATTCGGCAGGGTAAGTGGGATGAGGCCCTCAAGAATTACGACGAAGCAGTGAAGGCAGCCCCCAAGAACTCGAGCTTGCGTATCAAGTACGGTAGCCTGCTGCTGCTCAGGGGCAATGTAGATCTAGCCATTGAGCACCTAGACCAGGCCGTAATCCTGAGCCCTGGCAACGCCGAAGCCTGGTTACGACGGGGCGATGCTTACTACGAGAAAAAAGACTGGCAGCAAGCCGGGGTTTCCTACCAGCAGGCCGTAGCCCTCTCACCGGTGCGTTATCCGGATGCCTATATTGGCCTAGGTCAGGTGCTGATTGAGCTAAAGGACTATCAAAAGGCTCGCTTCAACTTCACCAAGGCCGTGGCCCTGGAGCAGGACAATCCGGTCTACCGCTTCTGGCTGTGCCGCGCCAACGAGCTGCTGGGGGATAAAGCCGGCGCGAAGGCACAGTGCGAACATGCCCTCAAGCTGCGGCCCGACTTCAAAGAAGCGCAGGACGTACTAAACCGCTTGAAGTGAGTTTACTGGGCTTGAAGGCCAATTGGAGCTTTTTTATTTTAGTATGCTACCAACATTAGATAGACAACATTTACGTAAAAAGCTAAATGTTGTAGATTGATTCTATGGCCTGGAAGCTGGAAGCCTGGAACCCCGATTATGCACTGCCCGAACGGATCGGTAGCGATGAAGAGGCTGGCGGCCTCGAGGACATCAAAATCCATTATGAAGGCGACTGGGTAGCCCATACGCCCCCAAAAGTCGAACCCCAGGACTGGCCGATTGTGTACCTGGTGGATGGCCGCCAGCGCATAGACGCCCAGATCGCCGATGCCAGAGGGCGGCGGGCCTTGCTGGCAACAGTGATCGCGGGGGCTGTGTTGCGAGATGGGGCCGGCATTCGCCCGGTAGGAGACCCAACAAAGCGCCACATCCTGCTGCACAGCAGCGAGCTCGAGGAACCCCTACCCCCTGGCCTCAGGCACTACGAACCCATCCAGACCGAAAAATCCGACCCCACCAGCCTGCGCAGCAAGGTTATCGAGGTGATGCGCCACCTGGAGGCCAGTCTGGTGAACAGGCTCGAGGGCGGCCTGGTAATCGTGGATGGGCAGATATACCTCGGCGCACAAGACTACAAAAAACCTGGGCGGCTGCTGGGCTACACCAAGACCCAGGCCACAACCTACCTGGGGCCCGATCAGCAAACCTTGCTATATAACCTTCAACCCTACCAGCGCACCCCCATATTTCTGATTCCGGGCTATGCCTTGCGACGTCCGCTGGACGTGTTCTCGTGGTACGTGCGCCTGCCCCTGGAACCAAACAGCACCTTTTACAGCGGCGCGGCCCTCCTGCGCATCGAGACCCCCACCGAGGAGCCCAGCGAGGCAGTTCGACTGGCCGATCTTTCGGTCAGCCTTTTTTGTACCCTGGCCTCCTCACCGGCCAAGGATCCGCGCGCACCGCAAAACCTGATCCCCATAGGGGGCCTGGAGCAGTGGCTGGGGCGGCACCTGGGGCAGGCCGAGGTAGTTCGGCGTAGAATCGTGCAGGCGCTATTTGCTTAGAGTTGGGAGGAAGCTGTGAGTCAGGTAGGCATGGTATTGGGTAGCCGCGAAGCAAAGGCCCTGGATTTCTGGGTTGCCGTCGAGGAGGGGCAGTACCTGCGCCTCGATGATCTGGTCTATGTCGAGTTTCCGCATCCCGACCCGCGTAAGGGCAGCGTGCGCTACTACGGCATGGTGGATCAGGTGATCAAGCTCTACGAAGGGGCTCAGTTCGATACCGACGTGTTCCTGGCCCGGCGCGACCTGCTGCCGGTGAGCCTCTCCTACGCCGCGCACGTGCAGGTCACCCGGATCATGCCGGAGGAATACCTACCCCCCGACCCCGGCGCGCCGGTCTATCTGGCTCAGGAAGAAATCCTGGGGCTGGCCCTGTACTACGACCGGATGCAGGAACAAAAACTCCCGGTGGGCCTTTTGAAAAACGGCGAGGTAGCTTACATCAACTTCGAATTTCTCAACGGCTTCAAGGGGGGGCACGTCAACATCTCGGGGGTCTCAGGGGTAGCGGCCAAGACCAGCTACGCCACCTTCCTGCTGCACGGCATTTTCCAGTCGTCGGCCAACCGGCAAAAAGCCAACACCAAGGCCCTCATCTTCAACGTGAAGGGGGAAGACCTCTTCTACCTCGATAAGGACAACAGCGGCCTGAACGACGAGGCTAAAGCCGCCTACCAGAAGCTGGGCCTGCCCGCTCAGGCCTTCCAGAGCGTGGCTTTTCTGGCCCCGCCCCGTAAAACCCCTGGCGATATTCTGGCCGATGTCGGGCGCCCCGACGCCAGCGCTTACTACTGGGACTTGGTGCAGTTTTGCCGCGAGGGGCTGCTCCCGTTTTTGTTCACCGACCGTGGGGCCATGAGCAACCTGGGCTTTCTGATTGACCAGGTGACCGAGCGCCTGCGCCGCCTGGTGGGCGATGAGAACGATAAGCAAGGGCAGCGGGGCCCCCATATTTTAGTGGAGGACTGGTCGGATGAGCTTTCGACCAGCGAAGCCCATGTGCCATTTGACGAGCTGGGCCGGCAAAAGATTGTCACCTTTGCCCAGTTGGTGCGCTACATCGAGTTCAAGCTGTTGGGGCCGGAGTCTGCCGACGACGAAGAGAAGCAGAAGGGCGACCCACGCTGGACAGCCCGGCAGGCTCGAGGCACGCTCGAGGCCTTCGTGCGGCGTCTGCGCGCAGCCATTGGCAACGTCGAGCACCTCGTCCGAGGAGATAAACCCGGCAAAAGGCCCAACCCCCTGGGCGGCCAGGCCCAGGTAAGCGTGGTGGACATTCACCAGCTCTCGGCGCAGGCACAGATGTTTGTGGTGGGCTCCATATTGCGCGAGGTGTTTGGCCGCAAGGAGCGGGGCGATTATGCAGGCCGGGTGTTTGTGGTGCTGGACGAGCTCAACAAGTACGCCCCCCGCGACGGCGAAAGCCCCATCAAAGACATTCTGCTGGACATTGCCGAGCGCGGGCGCAGCCTGGGTGTAATTCTGATTGGTGCACAGCAAACCGCTTCCGAGGTGGAGAGCCGGATTGTCGGCAACGCCGCCATCCGGGTGGTGGGCCGGCTCGATGCCGCCGAGGCCGAGCGGCCTGAGTACCGCTACCTGCCCCCATCCTTCCGCCAGCGGGCCATGATTTTGCCGCAGGGAACCATGATTCTGCACCAACCCGAGGTGCCGGTGCCACTGGCCCTCACCTTTCCGCTGCCGGCCTGGGCCATGAAAAAAGACGAGGTGCAGGAGGATGTATCGGCAGAAAAGTTATCCAGGCTGATAGATTAGTCTGGGCAAATCCATTGTGTCCAACCCCTAAAAACTTTCCTTTGTGGACAGGATCAACCTACAAGCTGTACTGAACATGTATGCCCAGGGATATTTTCCCCTTGGGATCGAGCAGGGGATTGGCTGGTTCGACCAGCGGGCCTACGGCACACCCTACCGGGCCTTGATACCGCTGGATGAGCGCTTCCACATTCCCAAAAGCCTGCGGCGGGCGCTCAACTCCGGGCGATTCGAGGCCCGGATCAACGCCGATTTTGCGGGGGTGCTCGAGGGTTGCGCAACCAGGGGTTGGACCTTCAAAAGCGAGACCTGGATTACCCCCGAAGTGGCCCAGCTTTACCTGAGCCTACACCGCTACGGCTTTGCTCATAGCTTTGAAACCTGGTACGAGGGCAGGTTGGCCGGCGGTATTCTGGGTGTTGCATTGGGGGCTGCTTTTATTGGCGACAGTATGTTTTACAGTGTTCCCAACGCCTCCAAGGTGGCCATGGTGCGGTTGGTGGAGCATCTGCGCCAGAGGGGCTTCGAGATTTTTGACGTACAGGTGCAAAACCCGCACCTAGCCCGGTTTGGTGCTATAGAGGTAGACCCGATTGAGTTTCGCCAGCGATTATTCCAGGCCATCCAGAAACCCGCCCGATTTGTAGGCTAGAGCCGTCGGCCCGTTTTCGTTTAGAGCGGTTCTCAGAGCGAATTCCAGCAATCTTCAAAAAGTCAAAAACAGTGCTGGAATCGTTCTTTGTCGCCAGTCCTAGCAGCAAGAGTAGGGGGAGTCGCATTATGCACTGCTGTAAAAATCACAATAAAAGCGGATGGCCTTTTGAAGCCATCCGCTGTATCTAGCGGAGAGTTTTAGCGTTTGGACAAAGGCTTGTAGGGAAGATCCAGCTTCCCGGTGTAATGGGAATCAGGGCGCAACAAGCGGTTATCTACCTTGGTGTACTCGAGGATGTGCGCACACCAGCCCGAGATACGGGCCACCGCGAAGATGGGCGTGAAGAACTCGAGGGGGTAGCCCAAATCGGAGTACACCACCCCCGAGTAGAAGTCCACGTTGGGGTAGATGCCCTTGGGGTTGTAGATGGCCCCTGCCTGGCGCTCGAGCTCCTTCAAGATGGCATACTCCTTGCTGTGCCCGTGTTTGGCCGCCACCTCTCCCGCGTATTTATCGAGCACCCCGGCCCTGGGGTCGTAGGACTTGTAGACCCGGTGGCCCATGCCCATCACACGGCCCTTCTTGGCCTGCAGGTCGGCCAGCCAGGCCGAGACGTTCTCGGGGGCGCCGATCTCGGCAATCATCTTCATCACCGCTTCGTTGGCGCCGCCGTGCCGGGGGCCCTTGAGCGCCCCTACCGCGGCAACGATGGAGCTGTAGATGTCGGCCTGGGTGGAGTAGGTGGCAATGGCGGTAAAGGTGGAAGCATTGAAGCCGTGCTCGGCCTGCAAAATCAGGGCCACGTCCATCAGCTTGGTTTCTTCCTTGCTGGGCACTTTGCCAGTGGACATGTAGAGGAAGTTGGCCGCGTGGGACAGGCCTTTGCGGGGGGCAAGAATTTTTTGCCCTTCGCGGTGGCGCTTGGTGGCAGCCACGATGGTGGCAAACTTGGCGATGAGCGAAAGCGATTTCTCGTACAGCGCCTCGGGTGAGACATCGCTTTCGGTGGGGTCTACCATGCCTAGCTCACTCACCGCGGTGCGCAGCATGGACATGGGGTGGGCATCGCGGGGGAATTGCTTGATTTGCTTGATGATGGAAGGTGGCAAAGCCCGCAGCGAGGACAGCCTGGCGCTGAAAGCCTTTAGCTCGGCCTTATTCGGTAAGTGACCGTGCAGAAGTAGGTAGGTCACTTCTTCGAATGTGGAGTACTCGGCGAGGTCTTGGATTTTGTAACCGGCGTAGTACAGGCGGCCCTGGTCGCCATCGATGAAACACAGGCTACTTTCGGTGAAAATAACATCTTCCAGACCTCGAGCAATCGCAACAGTTGCACTCATAATCGCTCCTTTAGTGCCCTGACCGTGGTCGGGGCTAGCCTGTGTATTCTATCGCGTTTCTACACCGAATTACCGCACCAAAGCTCATAATCTTGCAGTGTAGATACACTAGGCTGTGCCCCACACACCGGGCAGTCCGGGCGGCGCGGGAAGCTCAGGCGGCGGAACTGGGCCTGTAAGCCGTCGTAGAGCAACAGCTTGCCCGACAGCACCTCACCCAGCCCCAGCAACACCTTGATGGCCTCGGCCGCCATCAGACTCCCAATCACCCCCGGAAGAACGCCAAACACCCCGGCCTCTGCGCAGTTGGGGACGGTGCCAGGCCGGGGTGGCTGGGGGAACAGGCAGCGGTAACAGGGCCCGCCCTGATGGTGAAATACCGAGAGCTGGCCCTCGAACTGGTGGATGGCCCCATATACCAGCGGTTTGTCCAGTAACACACAGGCGTCGTTGACCAGGTAGCGGGTAGGGAAATTATCGGTGCAGTCAATTACCAGATCGTAGGGTTGCAGCAGCCTAAGGGCGTTTTCGGAGGTAATCCGCTCGGCATGGGCTTCGATCTGGATATGGGGGTTGAGGTTTTCCAGGCGGCTTTTGGCTACCTCGGCCTTGGGTTGCCCCAGCGATGGGGTGTCGAACAGCACCTGCCGCTGGAGGTTGGAAACGTCCACCCGATCCATCTCGACCAGGCCCAGCCGGCCCACCCCCGCCGCGGCCAGGTACATCAAGACCGGTGAACCCAGCCCGCCGGCCCCCACCACCAGCACCGCACTCTGCTTGAGCCGGGCCTGGCCGGCCCCCCCCACCCCCGGCAGCACGATGTGGCGGGCGTAGCGATCCAGCTCCTCTTTGCTCCACATACCAGCACTATAGCAATTGGAACCTTAGAGCGCCTCGAGCCCAACCGGCACCTCCTCCCCTTGAGGTAGCCAGAAGGCCCGAAACTGCTCGGTTTTCATATCGAAAATTACATATGGAACCCGCCAGAAGGCCTGGGAGCGGTCGGTTTCGCTGGGCGCAGCCGGCCCGTTGGGATGCGCGTGCACAATAGCGACCAGCTCGAGGCCCATTTGCTCGATGCGGCGAACGGCCTCAACCAGGGACTGCGGATCGGCCTCGTAGCGTTCGCGGGGTCGTGGGTGAATGTTTTGCAGGGGCCAGAACTCCACCACCCGCCCGGCCCGGCCTACCCAGAGGCCCAGGCCTTCGTGGGGCAGGGCGGCCCGCAGATGGGCAAGGGTTTGCTTGAGGCAGGCCTTGGGCAGCCGCAGCATCATGGCTCGGAAGGAAGCAGCAACACCTCGCTCAAAAACTGATTGAGCGGCAGCAGTTCACGAAACACTTTTTCTACGATTGGGAGCAGTTCGCCCGAGGTGACCAACTCTTCGGCAATACCGTACGACACCGTAAAGCTCCGCTGCTTGAG
The DNA here is from genome assembly GCF_026004075.1 of Meiothermus sp. Lineage (NCBI taxonomy): Bacteria > Thermotogati > Deinococcota > Deinococci > Thermales > Thermaceae > Meiothermus > Meiothermus sp. Next base: position 1,378,098 of record NZ_BPIK01000001.1, read on the forward strand.
GTCTTCGATGAGGGGATGATCGGCGCTGTAGCCCCTGGGCGGGCGGGTGAGCTTGCCTTCCCCGTCGAGCTCGTGCTGCCTGCGCAGCCGCAGCCAACGGGAATCCTGGCGGGCAATGGCGGCCCGAATGCGCCGCAGGTTCTCCGGCTCGGGCATCCAGATACCAGCGCCTATGAAGCAGTTGTCGGGCTCGAGGTGGATGTAAAAGCCCGGCATATGCACGTCCCGCCCCCGTTGGTGGCGAAACTGGGCTGCGGCGTGGGTCTTGTAGGGGGTTTTGTTGGCGCTGAAGCGGGTATCGCGCTGGATGCGAAAGAGGCTCCGGGGGCCTGCTACATAATCGGGGCTAATTTTCTCAAGGCGCGGAGCGAAATCGGCAATAAAGCGCAAAAACGGCTGCCGCACCAAGGCCTCGTAGCGGGGTTTGTTGGCCTGAAACCAGTCGCGCCGGTTGTTGAAACGCAGCTCAATCAGAAAATGGAAAAGCTCGGGGGAAAAATACGCTTGCTTTCTGGTAAGCACAGCCGCCATATCAGTCACAGTACCCAGGGTGGGGTCTGGCAATTGTTGGGGAAGCTCGAGTTGACGCTCTACGCACCACCAGCTAGACACTTACCCGTTTCCGGCTAAGAAGTTCGGCTTCGACAGGCAGATCCTTGGCCCTAGCGGATAGAACCGGGAACGGAGCATTGCTAGGAACCCCGTGCCTGACCTTTTGACGCCCCATCTTTGGGGTTCGTAGTTAGTTTAGCTGGGCCAGCGCGGCCTGGAGCTGCTCCGGGCTCATATAGCCCCGCACCTCCCCTACCAGCCTGCCTCTGGAGTCGTAGAAAAAGTTGGAGGGATAGCCGTTCACTCTGAGCGACCTGGAAACGGTACGTAGCGCATCCTGATAGATCACCGCGCTGGAAAAGCCCCGCATATCGTGGAACTGGCGCACCAGCTGGGCCGGCTCGCCGTCGTTGACAAAGGCGAATTGCACATCGGGCCGCTGGCGGGCCATCTCTTCGAACTCGGGGAGCTGCCGCTGGCAATAGGTACACCAGGTCGCCCAGACCGTGAGCACGGTAGGTTTGCCACTGCGCAAGACCGCGCTGCTACCGTCCAGGCGAACCAACTGGGCCTGGGGCAGATCGCCCGCCCGCTGCGGCGGAGCGGAAAATAGCGCCAGGGCCACCAATCCAACGGCGATCAGACCGACGATGCCCAGTTGCAGAGCCGGGGAAAGTTTTTTGGGGGCTGCTTCCATCGAATTCAAGTTTAGCAGGGCCTGCCCATTCGGGGTGTGCAGGGTCACAGTGCCCCGCAGATGAACTGCTTCAATCCGAAACCCCGCTGGGCCACTCCCAAACCGATGCTTCTCAAACGCTACCGGATTGAACCTTCGAGGGTTGTTTCGGGTGAGGCTTGTGAAGCCGGGCGTATACTGCCTTTGTGTCCGCTCATTCCTCCGCACCATCCAGTGACGGCTTAGCCCCCATTCCCGCACAGGTACGCAAGAACACCTGGTTGCTCGCCATCACCCAGGCCATTAACGGCGCGGGTATGCAGTTGGTACCCACCTTTGGGGCCATCCAGGTGGTGATGCTGCTGGGCAATGCCGCATTTGCAGGCTTAGCCACCAGTCTTTTATCACTGGCTAGGGTCATGACGGCCTTTTACGTTGGGCGCATGACCGACCGGCGTGGGAGAAAAGCGGGGCTGTATCTGGGTTTGTGGCTGGCTATGGTGGGGGCCTTGCTGATCGGTACCGCCACCCTGCTGGGGTCGTTTGCCTTGTTCTGCGCAGGTGCTCTGGTTTTTGGCAGCGGGGTGGGGGCGGTGCAGCAGATGCGGGTGGCGGCAGCCGACATGTACCCCCCCAGCCGCCGGGCCGAGGGGCTGAGCCTGGTGGCCATGGGTTCTTTGTTTGGGGCGGGCCTCTCGCCCCTATTGGTCTGGGTGGCCGAGCACCTGGGCCTGGCCCTGGGCATCAACGAGATCGCCCTGGCCTGGCTGCTGGTGCCCATGCTGATTCTGCCGAGCTTTTTGCTGGTGCGAAGCATCCAGCCCGACCCCAAGCAGATGGCCCTCGAGCTCGCCCGGTATTACCCGGCCTGGGCCTTGCAGGGTACAGCCTCGGCTTCGGAGCACCTCGAGCAAAAAGACCTGGCCCGCGTCCGGATGGCGGCCATTCTCACGGCGGTCACGGTGCAGGGGCAGATGGTCATGATGATGTCCATGACCGCGCTGGCCCTCAAGGCCCTGGATTGTAGCCTTTCGCAAATCTCTTTCTCAGTAGCCCTGCACGTAATGGGGATGTTCGCCTTTTCCTGGCCTATAGGCCGCCTGGCCGACCGGCTGGGCCGCAAGCCGGTGATTATGGCGGGGCTGGCGGTGGCGGGGCTGGGGGCCCTATTGGTGGGGCTGGGTGAGGGCTACTGGGTGATCACCGCCGGCACTTTTCTAGTGGGGCTGGGCTGGTCGGGGGCTTTTCTGAGCGCCAATACCATGCTCACCGACGTGACACCCCCCACCCGGCGCGGCCAGGCCATTGGGGTGCTCGACCTCTGGTCCAACGTCGCCGGCATGAGCCTGCCCATCCTGGGCGGGCTGATTGTGGAGGGGTTTGATCTTCACATGCTGGGCTTTTTTGGCGCGCTCTTGGTACTGTTTCCGCTTTACAATTTGCTTCAGGTGCGGGAGCAACAGCCCGGCGACTACCGCCCCTAACCCACGTTTGCAGCATGTCGTTGCCCAAGGCACTACTTCCCTACACAACCTACGCTGAATGGCTGCGCGACCTCGAGGGCTATGCGGGGCAGCTTGCCTTTGTGCGGCTGCTACCTGCCGCACCGCCGCAAAAAGTGCCCTACAACGGGGTTTTCTCGGGGGTACTGGCCGCGCTCGAGCTGCAACCCTTTAGCTTTCAGGCCGAGGCTTTTGCCACCATTGAGCAGGGCCGGCACCTGGTCATGGCCACCTCCACCGCCTCGGGGAAGAGCCTGGTTTTTCAGGCCCCGGTGCTCAAAGCGGTGCTCGAGGGCCAGACCGCGCTGCTGCTCTACCCCACCAAGGCCCTGGCCCACGACCAGTTGGGGCGGTTGCGCCGGATGGGCCAGGTGCTCGAGGTCGCCGACCGAATCTATGCCTACGACGGTGATACCCCCGACTCCCAGCGCAAAAAAGCCCGGGAGCAGGGGCGCGCCCTCCTCACCAACCCCGATATGCTGCACTTTGGCCTGCTGCCCCGTCACGGCGAGTGGGCGGAGTTTCTGGCCAGGCTGCGCTACATTGTGCTGGACGAGCTTCACGCCTACCGGGGGGTGTTTGGCACCCACACCGCCCTGATTCTGCAACGGCTTTTGCGGCTGGCCTGGCACTACGGGGCCAGGCCGCAGGTCATCGCGGCCAGCGCCACCATTGCCAACCCCGCCGAACACGCCCAGAGCCTGACTGGCCTCGAGTTCGTGCAAATCACCGCCAGCCCCCGGGGGGCCGAGCGCGAGTTTGGGGTCTGGGTGCCCAAGGCCCTGGACAGGGAAGGCAAAAACCGCCGCAGCCCCAACCTCGAGGCCGCCCTGCTGGCCCGCCACGCCGCCGAGCAGGGGCTGCGCACCCTGATCTTCACCAACGCCCGCCGCACCGCCGAGCTGGTCGCCCGCTACGCCGCCGACGATCGGGTGCGCCCCTACCGGGCCGGCTACACCGCAGCCGAGCGCAGAAAGCTGGAACAGGCCCTGCAGGAAGGCACGGTTCGGGTTTTGGTGAGCACCAGCGCGCTCGAGCTGGGGGTGGATATCGGGGGGCTGGATGTGGTGGTGCTGCTGGGCTATCCGGGCTCGGTGAGTTCGTTCTGGCAGCGGGCCGGTCGGGCCGGGCGCGGACGACAGCGTTCGCTGGTGCTCTGGATACCCCGCGAAGACCCCATGGACGCCTACTTCGAGCAGCACCCCGAGCTGCTCCTGACCAGCGCCCCGGAGTCGGCCATCGCCGACCCCGATAACCCCACACTCTTCCCGCTGCACGCCCACTGCGCCGCGCGGGAGCTGCCCATCGCCTTACCTGCGGAAACCAGGAACCAGCCCCTCGACCCCTTTTACAAGCCCTGGCACAACATCCAACCCCCCCTCATCGAAAAGCACCGGCGGCTTTTCTCCATCGTGCGCAACCCCCACCAGGCCCTGATCCTGCGCGGCTTTGGCAAAACCTTTAGCCTGCGCGACAACACCGGGAAACTGCTGGGCACCCTGGACGAACGCCAGGCCTACTGGGAGACCCATCCGGGCGCGGTCTATCTGCACCAGGGCGAGAGTTATCTGGTGCGCAACCTCGACCCCGAGCGGCGGGAAATTGTGCTGTTGCCGGGCCTCGAGGACTACTACACCCAGCCCCGGGCCGAGACCGAGATCGAGGTGTTGCAAGGTGAGGAAGTGCTTGAAGGGGTCTGGGTGGGGTCGGTGCTGCTGCGCGAGCGGGTGATTGGGTACGTCAAAAAGCGCTTCGTGAGTGAGGTGGTGCTGGAGGAAGTCCCGCTCCTGATGCCGGAGCTCACCTTCCAGACCGAGGCCGTCTGGTTCCACCCCTGCCTGGGCCTGGCGGTATTGCCAACAGCGGAGACCGGCAACCCGGTGGAGCCACGCTGGCCCGACCAGACCCCCCTCACCGAGGCCCTGGTGCCCTCGGCCATCCACGCCCTCGAGCACACCCTGATTGGCCTACTGCCCCTCTTCGTGCTGGCCGAACGGCAGGACATTGGAGGGGTCTCGTACCCCTTTTACCCCCGGCCCCTGCCCTCGGGCAGCGGCCCCACCATCTTCATCTACGACGGCTATCCGGGGGGGGTGGGGTATGTTCGCGCGGCGGCGCGGCAGTTTCCCCGCTGGATACGGGCCGCCCGCGACCTGCTACAGCACTGCCCATGCGAGGAGGGCTGTCCGCGTTGCATCCTCTCGCCCAAGTGCGGCAACGGCAACCAGTTTTTGCACAAACAAAGCGCGCTGTGGCTGGCGGAGGCCCTCAGCACGCGCTACCATATCGGGGAACCCAACTGACCTGGGCTTTGGCTGTCACAGAAAAACTGCCCTAACCCCCATTGACCCGGCCCTGCCCTGCCTAAACTAAATGCCTGTGGGTCTGCCTTCGCTCAACGACGTAATTGCGGCCATCGCCACACCGCCCGGTAAAGGTGCGGTGGGAATTGTGCGGGTCTCGGGCAACGGTGCGCTGGAGCTGGTCTCGAGGCTCTGGAAGGGCAAAAACCCCAGCAAACTGCCAGGTGGGCGCTTTACCTACGGAAAAATCTGCGACCCAGACACCCAGGAAGTGCTGGACGAGGCGCTCTTGCTGGTGTTTCGCAGGCCCCACTCCTACACCGGTCAGGACAGCGCCGAGCTACACACCCACGGCTCGCCGGCGGTGCTGCGCAGGGTGTTGCAAGTTTTGCTCGAGCAGGGGGCCCGCCCCGCCCAGCCCGGCGAGTTCACGCTGCGCGCCTACCTGAACGGGAAGATAGATCTGGCCCAGGCCGAGTCGGTGCTGAGCCTGATTGAGGCCGAGTCGGACGCGGCCCGGCGGCAGGCCCTGCGCGGCTTGAGCGCAGGTTTATCGCAAAAAATCAGTCGGCTTTCGGAGCAGCTCTTCGACCTGCTGGCCCATATTCAGGCCTGGCTCGACTACCCCGAGGAAGGGGTGGAGCCGGCTCAGATTCAGGCCGGCCTCGAGCCGGTTTTGCAGGAGATAACCCACCTGCTGGCTACCGCCCCCGCCGGGCGCATTGCCCAGAAAGGGGCCCGCATCGCCCTGGTAGGCGCGCCCAATGCGGGCAAGTCCAGCCTGCTCAACGCCCTGCTGGGCTACGAGCGGGCCATCGTCACCCCCATCCCCGGCACCACCCGCGACTACCTCGAGGCCCCCCTGGAGATTGCCGGGGTGCCCATCGTGGCGGTGGACACCGCCGGGGTTCGGGAAACCGACGACGTAATCGAGAAAAGCGGGGTGGAACGGGCCCTGGCCATTGCCCAGGAGGCCGACCTGGTGCTCTACCTGGCCGACCAGAGCCAGCCCCACCCCACCCCGCCCCCGCTGCCCTGGGAACGCACCCTGAAGGTGGCCACCAAAGCCGACCTGGCCCCGGCCTGGAGCGACGCGGCCTACCTGAGGGTCTCGAGCCAGACCGGTCTGGGCCTGCAGGAGCTGCGCCAGCAGATTCACCACCGGCTCCTGGGAGAAGCCCCCGAGGGGGAGCTTTGGATCAGCAACGAGCGCCACGTGGAGGCCCTGCGCCGCGCCCAGGCCCACCTCCAGGAAGCTCGGCAGGCCCCCGAAGACCTGGCCGCCCTCTCCATTGAGCAGGCTCTGGACGCACTGGCCGAAATACTGGGTAAAGACGTCTCGGAAGAGGTGATTGACCGGGTCTTCCGCAATTTTTGCGTAGGAAAGTAGCCCTCGAGCCAGCCCGGCGGGTGCCCGACACCCTTGTAGCGGAGGCCAGACCCACATAAACTTGCCGCCATGGAATCGCCTGCTGTCGTCTCGAAGCGCAGCGTGCAAACCTACCTGGTTGCGCTGGGGCTGATGGTTATGGGCCTGGCGCTGACGGCTTTGTGCGCTGCCGCCTGGATGCAGGGGGTGGAGCCGCGCTGGTCGGTGATTTTGTTTGGGCTGCTGGGGATCCACATGGTGCTGCTGGGGATTGACGAGGGCTGGTTGAGCGGGCTCGAGGTCACCCCCACCCACCTGCGCATTCGGAGTTTTGGCCGCTGGGAAGAGCATCCACTACCCCGCGTCGAAGCGGTGGATGGCCTGCGCGACCTGCTGGGTGGGGGGTTACAGCTCGTGCTCATCGCCGCCGAAGGCCAGGCCATCCGTGTACCGCTCCGGCGCTATGCTAACGCTGGCCCTTTAGCGCAGGCCCTGCTGGATGCACTCTGGCTCCACAACAAAGACCTGATCCTCATGCCCCGGCTTGCGCGGCGGCTGGGTCGGCCCCCTTTCGGGGTCTTCGCCACAAAGAAGCCCCGGCGCTGAGCCAAAAAAACGATTCGGGCCTGCATGAGTAGCCGGAATCGTCCCCTATTATTGAGGCATGGAGCTGGCATGGGTTGGAGCCGCCTATGGGTTGGGCTTGCTGGCAAGCCGTTTTGGACTTCCACCGCTGGTGGGCTACCTCGGGGCAGGCTTCACGCTGTGGGGCCTAGGTTACCAAAACAGCCCCCTTCTGGAGCAAATAGCCGACGTGGGCGTATTGCTGCTGCTGTTCACGGTCGGCTTGAAACTGCGTTTTGCCAGCCTGGTGCGCCTGGAGGTACTGGGCGTGGGGGGCCTTCATCTGGTGCTTTTTGGCCTGCTCTTAGGTCTTATTGGCCTCGCGCTGGGAATAAGCCCCAACGCCGCACTTTTTTTGGGGGTTGGACTGGCCTTCTCCAGTACGGTGCTGGCCGTGAAGCTGCTCGACGACCGCCGGGAGCTTTCCACCTTTCACGGGCGGGTAGCGGTTGGGATTCTGGTCTTACAAGACCTGGTCGCGGTGGGTCTGCTGGCCTACGCAGGGGTCAAAAACCCCACACCCTGGGCCCTGCTGCTGCTGGCTTTGCCCTTGCTGCGACCCTTGGTGGGCTGGATTCTGGAAAAAAGCGGTCACGACGAGTTGCTGTTGCTCTACGGCCTGGGCCTGGCCCTGGGGGGGGCCAGCCTAGCCCAAAACCTGGGGGTCTCCCCCGAACTGGGCGCTTTGCTGATAGGCGCGGCCCTGGCCGGGCATCCGCAAACCTCGGAGTTGTCGCGCACCCTGTGGGGCCTGAAAGAAGCCTTCCTGGTGGCTTTTTTCCTGCAAATTGGGCTGATGGGTCTGCCCTCCCCCTCAGCGCTCCCCTTGGCGCTGGTGTTTATACTCCTGCTCCCCCTCAAAGCCGCCCTTTTCTTTGTGTTGTTCATCCTCTTCGGCCTGCGGGCCCGCACCGCTTTCGTGACCAGCGTATCCCTGGGTAGCTACAGCGAGTTTGCCCTGATCACCAGCGTGGCCGCGGTGGAAGGAGGGCTGCTACCGGAGTCCTGGGGCCAGCTAGTAGGCCTGGTGGTGGCGGTCTCGCTGGCCCTGGCAGCTCCACTCAATCGTTCGGTGCACACCCTGTTTCAGCGCTACGAACGGTTCTTACTGCGCTTCGAGCGCAAAGGCTTGCACGCCGACGACGAGCCCACCAGCCTGGGCGGGGCCGAATGGCTGGTGGTGGGCATGGGCCGCACGGGTGGGGCGGCCTACAAGATGCTGGCCGGGCAGGGCTACCGGGTGCTGGGGCTCGATGCCGACGAGGGCAAGCTCGAGTTCCACCGGGCTAAAAAGCGCCAGGTGCGCTACGGTGATGCCGAAGACCCCGAGCTGTGGGAGCGTCTAGATCTGACAGGGCTCAGAGGCGTGCTGCTAACCCTACCCGACCTCGAGGCCAAGCTTCGGGCAGCCCGTGGCCTCAAGCAACGAGGTTTTTCAGGTGTGATTGCCGCAACCAGCTATCACCGCGAGGAGGATCCGCTCCTGCAAGAAGCCGGCGCAACCCTCATCTCGCGCCCCTTTGCCGAGGCTGGGGAACGGCTGGCCGAGCGGGCTTTGGGCATCAACCTTGTTGAGGAAGTCGAAGATCCCAAGTCGGCCGAAACTGCACCGAGCTAACGCTAGACCTCGGGGCGCTCAGCTACCGTCCAGGCCTTCTTTCCTATGCCGGAAACCCTCCTCACCACAAAGCCGGAAGCAGCCAGCGCGCGGCGAAAGCCCCCCGCCACCGAGTAAGTAGCCAGTCGCGCACCCTTGCTAGTAGCCAGAAACAGCTTTTTTAGGACGTGGGGCTGCCAGGGCTCGGGGTTTACCTTAGGGCTAAACGGATCGAAGTAGATCGCGGTGGCCCATTCAGCGGGGAAAAAAGCCTGTGTAGCATCTTCAAAGCGAACCTCGAGCCGCCCCCAAGCGCCCTCCAGGCACAAAGGCCTATGGGGCTCTGCCGGCCAGTCCCCGAGCACACCGGCCCAAATCTTCTGGGCCAAAGCCGAAAGCGGCAGCTCTACCGAGTTCAATACCTCCCTCGAGACCGGAAAAGCCTCGTAGCTTAGGTATTCTAGATACACCCCGTGCTGCAGGCAGCTCTCCAGCGTCGCCCTAAAGTTAACCCCGAGTCCAAAACCCACCTCGAGCACCCTGGGAGATGGGTGCAGGTGGGTCTGGGTCAGCTTCAGGTACAGCTCATTGGCCTGCATCCAGGCCCCATAGCGGGAACTGTAGGCTTCACCAAATGCTGGGTGTAGCAGCGTAGGCGAGCCGTCTGCGGTGGGCAGGGGCTCGAAGGATTCAGCTTTCAATTTGCACCTTCTGGGCTTCCTGTTGCATCAGGTTCCACAGGGCCTCGACATGGCTACGTTCGGTGCTTTCGGCCCCAATCGAAACCCGCGCCATCCAGCGCCCTTTGAGCTGGGCTGGGGTCAGGAAAGCCCGGCCCGACTGGTTAGTACGGGTCACCCAGTCCTGGGTATGCCGGTCGAGCTGCTCGGGCGTAAGGTGGCCTGGGTTATAGCGCACGCAGACCGTCTGGAGCGGCACCGGGGCCAGCAGCTCCCAGCCGGGAGTCTGGCGAACCTGGGCCTCGAGCCAGCGGGCGTTGGCAATGTCGCGCCGAAGACGGGCCTGCAGACCCTCCACGCCCTGATCGCGCAGGGTGAACCAGATCTTGAGAGCCCGAAAGCGGCGCCCCAAGGGAATCCCCCAGTCTTTGTAGTTCTTTACCTGACCATCCGCCGCCGAATGGAGGTAGGAGGGGTTGGTGGACATGGCCCGGATCAGGTGCTCAGGCTCCCGCACGTAGTAAAGCGAGCAGTCGAAAGCCACCCCCAGCCACTTGTGGGGGTTGATCACAATTGAATCGGCGTGCTCGATGCCATCCCACAGGCCCCGGCATTCCGGCAGGATCATGGCTGCTCCGGCCATGGCCGCGTCCACGTGCAGCCAGAGGCCATACCGCTGGCAAAGTTCGGCAATTGGGCGCACGGGATCAATAGCAGTGGTATTGGTTGTTCCTACCGCCGCCACTACTGCACAGGGCTTGCGCCCCTCGGCCAGGTCGCGCTGTATGGCGGCCTCGAGCGCGTCCAGGCGCATGGCGTGATCTTGATCGGTCTCAATAAGGCGCAGGTTCTCGCGCCCAAAACCAGCCAGTAAAACTGCCTTGGGCACCGAGCTGTGGGCCTGGTCGGAGACGTACACGGTAAGAGGCCTGGCCTCGGCTTGCAGCCCACCTCGATCCTGGGACTGGCCGGTCGCCCACTCCCGGGCGGTGAGCAGCGCCACCAGAGTACCGGTGGAAGCGGTGTCCTGAATAACCCCCTGGAAATAGTCGGGCAGGCCGAACATCTGGCGCAGCCAGTCGGTCATGACCTCCTCTACTTCGGTCAGCGCCGGGCTGGCCTGCCAGGTGATACCGGTCTGCCCCAGCCCGGTTGCTACCAGGTCGGCCAGTACCGAAGAAAGTGGGGCATTGGAGGGAAACCAGGCGAAAAAATTGGGGCTTTGCCAGTGGGTCAGGCCAGGGAAAAGGGCCTTGAGGTCTTCCTGTACTCCCTCGAACCCCATAGCCTGTGCGGGCGGAGTGGGGGGAAACAGGGCTTTGATGGCCCCAGGCTGAACCCGCGACATCACCGGCTGGGCCTCGAGGCCAGCGCGGTATTCTGCGATAAAGTCGATGAGCTGGTAACCCAAGCGTCTAAACTCTTCCGGCGACATATACCAAAGACTACTTCCAGCACAGTATGTGGTAAAGCCATCCAATCGGCCTTTTGCGGCCCGAGTCTGGCGTCGAATAGCGCTTGGCTTGGGCAAGATAAAGCCTGGCTCAATGCCAACCCCAAGATTTCTTTAGGCACTGCTCAAAAACTGGTTGGTGTGGCCATCTAGCCTGTAAACATGGTGTTTTACCGGCTGCTCATCCTGTTATTTCTTGCTTTGCTAGCCCCATCGTCGCTGGCCCAGCCCGCCATGGTCGAGGTCATTGTAGAACTCGATGAGCCACATTTGCCCAAAGGGAAAGCTCGTGCCGAGCTCACCCGGTTGCTCAAAGCCCATCTAGGACAGATGCAGGGCCGCCTAAAGGTGAGGGCCGAAAGAGGCTTCTGGGCCAGTCAGAGCTTTCTGGTGCGCCTGCCCGAGTCGCAGGTAGGGCGTCTGGCTCAGATTCCTGGCGTAAAGCGGGTCTACCCAAACCGTACGGTGCGCGTGAATCAGCCCGTGGCCTCGGCCTATTCCATCCCGGTCAATAGCGGCAGCAATTGGGCCTTGCAGCACATCGGCGCACCCGGCCTGTGGGCGACCGGGCTACGTGGCCAGGGCATCCGCATCGGACACCTGGACACCGGGGTAGATGCATCCCACCCCGATCTGCGCGGGAAAATAGTGGCTTTTGCAGAAATCAGTCCCGAGGGCACACCCCATCCCACCAACCCCTACGACTCCTCGCTACATGGAACCCACACCGCCGGTCTGCTGGTGGCAAATAACCTGGGTGTGGCTCCGGATGCGCGCCTGGTTTCGGCGCTGGTTCTGCCGGGCGGTTATGGCACGCTGGCCCAGGTGCTGGGCGGCCTGGACTGGGTACTCGAGCAGAACGTACAGATCGTTTCTATGTCGCTGGGCCTCGAGGGGAACTGGAGCGAGTTTGTACCGGTCGTCGAGCGCATGAAGCAAATGGGTATATTGCCGGTCTTTGCCGTTGGCAATTCCGGCGGGACGCCAGCCTCTCCTGGCAGTATGCCCGGTGTGCTGGGCGTGGGCGCGTCGAACCCTTCTAATCAGGTGGCAGGCTTCAGCAGCCGTGGCGAGGTACGCTGGGGCGCCCCTTACAACACCGTGGTGAGCAAGCCCGACCTGGTTGCTCCGGGGGTAGATGTGCTCTCCACCATCCCCGGTGGGCGGTACATGGCCATGAGTGGAACCTCGGTCAGCACAGCGATTGTTGCCGGTAGCGCGGCCTTGTTGATGTCCGGGGGCTTCTCAGCCGAGCAAGTACGGCAGGCCCTGCTCAACTCGACGCTGGCGCTATCCGCTGTTGGTGGTGGAAAGGGCGTTATTCGGCTGGGCGAAGCACTGGCTATGCTGAAGCTCACGCCGCCTAGCAGTCCTCAGGCTGGTCAGCCCGCTCAATCTGCATCACCCGCACAAAAAGCTGCTTTGCTGGTAGTCGAAGTCTCCAACGCAGATGCGGTCAAAAAGGCCCTGGATGGTTTGGGGTTTAACAGCGCAGTGGTGCAGGCCAGCCCCGACAAGCGGCCACAGGCTGGGACAATTTCGGAATACCCGCTGGTGGTCTGGGTTTTGCCGCCCGACTGGAGCAACCATTGGCCGGAAGTCCAGCGCAAAATGCTGCGGGCCTACGTGGAGCAAGGGGGCCGATTGATGCTTATAGCCAGCAACCCCGGTCAGCGCCCACTGGCTGAGTCCAGCACCTTTGGCAGGGGCAAGGCCAGCTTTGTTAGTGGTGATCTCGATATCATTGGCCTCGAGCAACGCACCCAGGTATTGCAGGCAGCTATCCAGCAGCTTCTGCGCTGAGGCTTATGATTCTGCAATGGATTACTCCCCTATCGCGCAGTTTTACCAGCTACAGTACGAACACTACACCGACGACCTCGAGTTCTACACCCGCCTGGCCCGCGACTACGGCGGCCCGGTGCTGGAGCTGGGGGCCGGTACCGGGCGGGTAGCCCGCGCCATTGCACGGCTGGGCGTGGAGGTGTGGGCCCTGGAACCCGCCCGGGAGATGCGGAAGCTGGGGGCCAGGCACACCCAAGGTTTGGGCGTGAAGTGGCTGGCGGGCGATATGCGTTCCCTCGAGCTGGAGCGGCAGTTCCCCCTCGTTATCGCGCCTTTCAACGCCCTCATGCACCTCTATACCCTGGACGAGCAAGACCGGGCACTCGAGGGTGTCCGGGCGCACCTGGAAAAGGGCGGACGCTTCGCCTTCGACCTCTACAACCCAGCCCACATCGGGCCGCAGGGGGTTCTACAACACGAGGGCAGCTATGGCCGCACCGATGTTTTCCTGTTTCAGGAGCACCATACCAGCGTCCAGGCCCTGCTAACCCATTACCTGGTGGATACCGTAACGCCTCGCGGCAGCCTTCGTCGCGAGCGCCACACCCTGACCCAGCGCTACTACACCCGCTATGAGCTCGAACGCTGGCTTCGGGCTTTTGGGTTCGATTACCGGTTGTTTGGCGGCTTCCACAAAGAACCCCTAACCCCCGATAGTCCGGTTTTCGTGTTCGAGGCATGGAAAAAGTGAGATATGTGCTTTATTTCACGATACACTGTTCGTGAATACTTTCTTTGGTGGAGCGCACTGGGCTTTTAACCGCTCGAGCGTTAGCATACGGGCATGAAAATTGAAGCCGCCGAGCTCCGCCTTATCTCCCTACCGCTCAAGTTTCGCTTCGAGACTTCCTTTGGGGTGCAGACCCAGCGCCACATCATCGTGCTCACCCTGTATGGCGAGGGCCTCGAGGGTTATGCCGAGACCGTGATGGAGTTCACCCCCCACTACCGGGAGGAGACCATCCCGGGGGCCTGGGCGCTTTTGGAGGAGCTTCTGATCCCCAAGGTGCTGGGCAAAGACTTTGCCAACCCCGAGCAGCTCTGGGGCGAGATTGCCGGCTTCAGGGGCAACAAGATGACCAAGGCCGCCCTCGAGATGGCCTTCTGGGATCTGTGGTGCAAAAGCCTGGGGCAGCCCCTCTGGAAGGTGCTGGGCGGGGTGCGCACGGAGATTCCGGTGGGCATCAGCCTGGGCATCGAGCCCAGCCTCGAGGCCACCCTCGAGAAGGTGGGCAAGGGGCTGGCCGATGGCTACAGGCGCATCAAGCTCAAAATCAAGCCCGGCTGGGACGTCAAGCTGGCCCTGGCGGTGCGCGAGGCCTACCCCGAGGCCAACCTCACCGTGGACGCCAACTCGGCCTACAGCCTCAACGACATCGCCACCTTTAAGGCCCTGGATGCCGCCCGGCTCGACTACATCGAACAGCCCCTGGCCTTCGACGATATCCTCGACCACGCCAAGCTACAGGCAGCCATCTCCACCTCCATCTGCCTGGACGAGTCCATCACCTCGCCCGAGGACGCCCGCAAAGCCCTGGAGATTGGGGCCGGGCGGGTGATCAACCTCAAGCCGGGGCGGGTGGGGGGCATTCTGGCCAGCCGCAAAATTCACGACATCACCCAGAGCTACGGCCTGCCGGTCTGGATGGGCGGGATGCTGGAGGCCGGCATTGGCCGGGCCGCCAACATCCACGTAGCCACCCTGCCCATGTTTATCAAGCCCGGCGATACCAGCAGCGCCAGCCGCTACTGGCAGGAGGACATCATCGAAGAGCTGCTCGAGGCCACCAGCGGTCTGATGCCCGTACCGCAGGGGCCCGGCCTGGGTGTGACCCTCAAGCGCGACCTGATTCAGAACCTGACCGAGAAATCGGCGTATCTATCGGCCAACCGTTCGTAGTGGGTATGAAGATCGTCATCCGTGAACTGCACGAACCCGAGGAAATCATGCAAATTCCCCGGCTCGAGCAGGCCATCTGGAACGACCCCAACGACACCATCCGCAGCGGCACCCTGATGGCCCTGGTGCATGAGGGGGCCTTGCTGGCGGGGGCCTATCTCCAGGAGCCCAACGCCCCCGAACGGCTGGTGGGCTTTATCTTCGGCTTTCCCACCGACCGCCCCACCGACCACCACTCGCACATGGCCGGGGTGTTGCCGGAGTTCCAGGGCAGCCAGATTGGGCTGCTGCTAAAGCGGTACCAGCGCGACTGGGCCCTCAGCAAGGGCTACGAGCGGGTGGTCTGGACCTTCGACCCGCTCCGGGGCCTCAACGCCCATTTCAACCTGCGCAAACTGGGGGCCACCTTCCATCGCTACATCCCCAACTGCTATGGCCCTATGGGCGGCATCAACGCCGGGGCCCCCTCCGACCGGGCCTATGCGGTGTGGGAGTTGCGCGCCCCCAGGGTGTTTCAGCGGATCTATGCCCCCGCGCCCATCCCGGAGGTAGCGGGCCTTCCACTCGCCAACCGCCTCGAGCAGCAGGTGCCCGTGGAGGTTCATCGGGGCCTGAGTGACCCAAGAATCCTGGTGCAGATCCCCGAAGACTGGGGCCATATTTTGCAGACCGACCCCGCGCTGGCCCAGGCGTGGCGGATGCACAGCCGTGAAGTTTTCGGGCATTACTTTGCCCAGGGCTACCGCGCCGTAGACTTTGTGCGCAGCCCCAACCGCTACCTGCTGGAGCGGGTGGAGGGCCAATGACCCAAGGCGACGAAAAGACCCTGCAGAAGCCCGCCGGGCGCTTTACTGGGAGGCAACCCTGACCCTTAAACCGGAAATCTGGACAGCCGATGTGGTGTATGTGGGTTTTGGCACCCCCATGCTCGAGGGGGGCCTGGTGGTGGTGGGCGGCCACGTGACCGCTGTAGGCCCCCTAGCAGAGTTGCAGCAGAGCTATCCCGATGCGCCGCTTGTGCACAAAGGCAAAGCCCTCACACCCCCGGTGGTCAATGCCCACACCCACCTGGACTTATCCACGGTTCCCTACTTTCGCGGGGCCTACCCCAACTTCATCCAGCACGTGATTGAGCATGGCCCCTGGCGCACCGTGGAGGCGGCTGCACGGGGCCTGGATGAGCTTCGGGCGCTGGGGGTGGGTGGCTTTGGGGATATCGCCTACAAGCCGGAGGTTGTGGAGTGGCTGGTGGCGCATAGCTCCCTGCCGGGGGTGGTGTATCTGGAGGTGATCAACCGCAACCCCGATCAGGCCGACCCGCTGGCGAGCAAGATAGCCGCCCAGTTGTCGAGCTGGCGCGAGCGAAACAGCCTGATCCGGGTAGGCATCTCACCCCACACGCCCTACAACGTGAGCGCTGGCCTGCTCAAGAAGCTGGTCGAGATCGCCAGGCTCGAGGGCTTTCCTATGCAGATGCACGTGGCCGAGAGCCCTGAGGAAACGGTTTTGCTGACGCAGGGCAGTGGGGCGCTACAGGAAATCCCCTTGCGGTATGGCTTTCCGGCCTACCAGGAGGTTCCCGGCCTGACCCCTGTGCGCCACCTGGCCGAACTGGGGGTGCTGGGGCCGCACCTGACGATTGTGCACGGCGTGCAGGTGGACGAGGAAGAGGTGCAGATGCTGGCCCAATCGGGCACCCGCATCGTCGCCTGTCCGCGCAGCAACCAGGGGCTGGCGTGCGGCCAGATGCCCTGGGAACTGTATCTGAAGCACCGCCTCGAGCCCGCCCTGGGCACCGACTCGCGCGCCAGCAGCCCCGACTTGGACGTGCGCAACGAGGCCCTTTTCCTGTGGAACCGGATAGACCCCAGGGTGCTGGTGCGGGCCGCCACCCGCAACGGCTACCGGGTGCTGGGGCTCGAGCCGCCCCGCATCACCCGCGGAACGCCCGTTTCACAGGTACAATCCTGGTAGTGGCCCCGCCGGCCATACCGCCCAACGCGCAGTGCACTATGCAGATTGGTTCGCTCATCCTATACAGCGCCTTCGTCGGAGCACTCACCGGTGTATTCGCCGCTGGGTTCGTGTCCCTGCTAAAGCTCTTCGAACAATACTTGATGGGCGAAACCCTGGGCTACCTGCCGCCCGGCCTGCCCGGCGAGGGCGGGTTGTCGCAGGTTTTTCGCGGGCCGAGCTACTGGTGGCTGGCCTTGCTGCTGCCACTCTTGTTCGCGGCCTCGAGCTACCTGGGCTCGGGCCGGGGGCTGGGCTGGCTGCTGGCCGCATACCGCGCGGGCCAGCCGGTGCGGGCCAGCGAGTATTTTCGGGGCATCATCGGCTCCCTGGTGCAGCTTGGGGCGGGTTCTCCGCTGGGCCGCGAGGGGCCCATGGCCGCCCTGGGCCTGTGGGTAGGAGGCGCCCTGGGGCGACGCATCCCCCTGGGGGAGTCGAGCCGGTTTCTGCCATTCGCCGGGATGGCCGCCGGCTTTGCCTCGGCCTTTCACGCGCCCATGGCCGGTGCGCTTTTAGCCAGCGAGATCGTCTACCGGGGGCTGGCCCTCGAGGTCGGTGCGCTGGCCCCTGCTTTGATTGGGGCCCTGGCCGGTTTTACCGTTTATGGCCTTTTTCACGGGTACGGGCCGCTGCTCGAGCTACCCCCAGGGCCGCTGGAATGGCCGCAGCTTATCTTTGGGCTGGCCATTGGACTGGTGTGCGCTGGGGTAGGTACGCTCTGGCTCGAGGCCGAGCGGTTCTTACAGCGATGGTCGCGCCGGCTGACCTTTGGGTTTCGACACGCGCTATTTGGCCTGGTGCTGGCCGGGGTCTTGCTGCTGATGCCTGAGGCCATCGGCAATGGGCTGCCCTGGGTGCAGCTTGGCACCTCCCCCATCCTCACCCTGCCCTTTTTGGGCGGGCTCTTCCTGGTGCAGTTGGCCCTGCTAATCCTGGGCGGCGGGGTGCGGGCCTACGGCGGGCAACTCACCCCGGCCCTAACCCTGGGCGGCCTGAGCGGGCTGATTCTGGCCCAGCTTTTGGGTGAGGTGTGGCCTTCCATCGCCCCCTCGCCCCAGAGCGCTGCCCTGGTGGGCATGGCCTCGTTGCTGGCCGGTATCGCCCGTGCTCCCTTTGCGGCCGTGGTGCTGGCAGGCGAAATTGGCGGGTATAGCCTGCTGCCCCTCACCCTGATTGGGGCCTTTGCGGCCTACACCTTCACCAGCCCGCGCGGCAGCTTTGAGGTTGGGGAGATCAACCCAGATAAGAATGGGCCAGAGGAGCCTCCGACTGAAACCGCTCTGCAAACTTCGCGCCTGCCTCAGCCCCCAGCCTCGAGCGATTCGCCCTGAAGGCCTCGAGGCTGTACTCCCACTTATAAAAATCGCGGTAGAAGCTGAAGACCTTTTCGGCCACCGCCTGCCCTTCCTCGCCCACGTCCACATACACCGCCGGACGGGGAATATCGCCGCGGTGGTAGTGCAAGAGCCGCACCGACTGGCGGTGGGCCTCCCCCACCAGCTTGGGAATCCGGCAGAACTTGAGCGCCGAGAGCGTGGCCCAGTAGGAAGCCCGGTGATCGGGGTGTACATCATGGGGGTTCCAGGTGATTACCACATCCGGCTTCCAGGACGCCACCACCTGGGCGATGGCCAGGGCTTCGTCGCGTCCACCGGTGAGACTCGAGTCGGCGAAGTCCAGGAACTGCGCCTCGGCTCCAATCATCTGGGCCACGGTGTGCCCGTGTTCTTCTCGGATGCGGGCCACTTCGTCCGGGGGCATCTCGCCAAACTGGCTGGCCAGTTCGCCCCTGGTGAGCCAGAGAATTTTGGCGGCGTCACCCCGCAGCACATGCTTGGCCAAAGTACCGGAAACCCCTATTTCGTCGTCTGGATGTGGAAAGACAGCGAGTAAGCGCACGCCTTTGAGTATACGCCACCCAGCTTGACGCTCTATTTGCTGCCCTGTACACTCAACCTTGCCTGCATGGGCAGGCCAAAACTGGAGTGGTGCCCGAGTGGTTGAAGGGGCACGCCTGGAGAGCGTGTATACGGGTTCTCCGTATCGAGGGTTCGAATCCCTCCCACTCCGCCAAGAAGTCACCCGCAACCGGGTGGCTTTTTTTATCCAAAGCTCTCATACCGCTTCCGCTTGAATCCTTCACTGTGGGGCGTAGTCAAAGGTGAAGGATTCAAGCCGACCGAAGGGAGTAGAAAAGCATTTCGGCAGTATCGTTTAGGCTTTCAAAAATGAACGATACTGACGAAATGCGTATCAATGGCCTGGGCCAGGGCCTCTATGTCCTCCAGGGTGTTGTAGACCTGGGCCGAGATGCGCACCCATAAGCGGCCGCCCAGGCAGAGGATGGGGGCTTCGATGCGGTGCTGGTACAGCAGAGCGTACTGCAGGCGCACGGCGTCTTCGCGGGTGCTGCCCAGCGAGGCCGGCAGGGGCAGGGTCGCCATACAGCCCAGCATGGCCCTGGGCGCTGGCAGTTCAAATCCCCAGCGCGCGGTCAGCCAGACTGCGGCCTGCCAGGCCAGGTGGTGGTTATAGGCCTGCATGGCGTCTGGGCCCCAGGCTTGCATGAGCTCCAGCGCCGCCGGCGCGGCCAGAAAGGGGGTGGGGTCTTTGGTGCCCACCCAGTCGAACTCCTGCACAAAACCCTGCCCCAGGCCCCAGGAGATCACCGGTGGGTGCAGGCTTTGCTGCCGCTCGGGGGCCGCCCACAAAAAACCGCAGCCTTTGGGGGCCAGGGCCCACTTGTGCAGGTTGCCGGTGTAGTAGTCCACCCCCAGGCGGGGGATATCTAAGGGAATGGCCCCTGGGGCGTGGGCCCCATCTACCAGCACCGGCACCCCCGCCGCCCGGCAGCAGGCGGCCATCTCGGCCAGGGGCAGCACCAGCGCGGTCTCAGAGGTGATGTGGTCGAGGATCGCCAGGCGGGTGCGGGGGGAGAGGGCCTGGGCCAGCCGGTTCACGTAGTCCGCCGGACTGGACACCGGAAAGGGCAACTGTACCATCACCAGCCTGGCTCCAGCGGCCTGGGCTACAAAGCCCGCCGCATTCACCACCGCTCCGTAGGCCAGATTGGTAATAAGAATTTCGTCACCAGGCTGCAAATCCAGTGAGCGCAAGACAGCATTGACCCCGGTGGTGGCATTGTCCACAAAAACCAGATCCTGCCCTTCGGCCCCCATAAACCGGGCCACCGCCTGGGCCGCCTCCCGCAGCCGGGGCAGGGCGCGGTCGGAAGGGCCCGAGAGGGCCGAAAGCTCCCGCAGTAAAAAGCGGGCCGGCTGCTGCTCCATTTCCTCACGCAGGGCCTGCTGTGCGGCCAGCACCTGCTTTGGGGTGGCGCCAACCGTCCCGTGGTTCAGGTAGATGATGGTGGGGTCGAGGAGCCAGTGGGCGCGCATGGCCCGGCCAAAGGGGCCCGGCTCGAGCGCTTTGGTGTCCTGGTCAAAATCCATCTCGGGCTCCGCTATCCACACGCCGGGATACCGCGCGCTGTTCAGGGATCCAGGGCCAGCTCCTCGTAGGGCAGGCCCAGGTAGCCTGCCAGCACCTCCACCACCAGCTCGTGGTCTTCGCGCTGGGGCAGCCCCGAGACCGTGATGGCCCCAATGCACCCCACCCCCTGCACGAAGATGGGGAAACTCCCTCCGTGGGCCGCGTAGTCCTGGAGGTTCAGACCCCGCGCCTCCAGGCTGCTCTCCTTTTGCTTGAGCATCAGGCCCACCGCATAGGAGCTGCGGTGAAAACGCTGCACCACGTTGCGCTTGCGCCGGATCCAGTCGGCGTTGTCGGGGGTGGCGCCGGGCATTGCGTAGAAGAAGAGCGCCTGCCCAAACAGGCTAATATCCATGGAAATGGCGCTGTGCAGGCCCTCGGCAGCCTCTTTGAGCCGGGCGCCCAGCTCCCAGGCCACGGCGGCATCGAAGCGCTCAAAGCGCAGGCGGGCCTCCTGCTCGGCAATCACCTTCAGGTCTTGTTCGGTGTTCATGTCTCACCCCCTAAAGCAATCTCGCGGCGCTCGAGCGCGCTCTTCTGGGCGGCCTCGAGCAGCTCCATCAGCCGCACCGCCTGCTCGGGTGGCACCGGGTTGGGCCCCTTGCCCTGGATGGCATCCCGCACCCCCTCGTAAAAGCGCCGGTAGTCGCCCGGCGCCACCACAACGGGCTCGGGGGCCTGTTCGGGCCGGTGCAGCCAGGCTTCGCATGGGTCTGGATTCCAGTTGGGCTCCCCCGGACGCAAGCCCACCCGCAGGGCTTTTTCCTGGGTATCCAGGCCAAAGTGCACCAGGCTGGCCTGGGTTCCATGCACCACAAAGCGCGGGCTGCCCCCCGGCACCAGGGCGCTGGCATGCAGCACCACCCGGAGCCGGGGATAGCGCAGCAGCACGTGAAAGTAATCGTCGGCCTGGGCGCCGTACCGCTGCATCCCGATATCGGCGTAGAGGGCCTGAGGCCAGCCAAAAAGCAGCAGGGCCTGGTCGGCCAGGTGGGGGCCCAGGTCGTACCAGAGGCCGCTGCCAGGGCCGGGCTGCTCGCGCCAGCGGTTCTGCACCACCGGGCGGTAGCGGTCGAAGTGCGACTCGAAGTAGATTACCTCCCCCAGGGTGCCGGCCTCCACAATTTTTTGCAGGGTCATGAAGTCGCCGTCCCAGCGCCGGTTCTGGAAGACCGCGAGCACCCGCCCCTGGGCCTGGGCCAGCGCCTGGAGCGCCCGGGCTTCGTGGGCAAAAAGCGTGAAGGGTTTGTCCACCACCACGTGTTTGCCGGCCTCCAGGGCCCGCCGGGCCAGCTCGTAGTGGGTGGGGTTGGGGGTGGCGATCACCACCAGGTCAATCTGGGGGCTCTCGATCACCTCCTCGAAGGTGGTGCTCACCCAGACCTCAGGCCAGTCTGAGTGCACCTTCTGGGGCTGGCTGCTCTGGATGGTCACCAGGTGCAGGCCCGGCACCGCCTGAATAACGGGGGCGTGAAAGACTTTTCCGGCCATGCCATAGCCGATCAGTGCAACGTGAATGGGTAGGGTCACAAGGCCTCCTGGAATGCAAGGCTACCAATAGTCTAGGGTTTTTGCAGCGCTTCCAGCACCTGACGGGCGACCTGGCGGCCCTGCTCGAGCCCGCCGCTGCCATCCACAAACCAGTGAATCCCGGCGATGACCCTCGAGTACGAGGCTTCCCTGGCCAGGGCCTCCCAGGTCGGGGCCTCCTCGGGGAAGAAGTGCGTCAGTACCGTTGCCGCCGCCCCGCTCATGACCGAGTGGCCCGAGGGGTAGGAAGGGTGCTTGGGGGTGCGCAGGTAGGGCTGCCAGCGCCGGTCGAAGCTCCGTACCCACTGCTCGGGCCGGGCTACGTAGTAGGTGAACTTATCGCGCCAGCAAGCGATGTTGGCGTTGTGCATGGCGATATTGAGCACGGCCAGTATCGCAACGGCTTGTGTGGCCTCGAGCCGGCGCTGGCGCAGAATCTCCAGGGCCGCCTCCTGCCAGAGGCCCGCCGGGGTGACGGTGCCAGGGTCACCGGC
Source organism: Meiothermus sp. (assembly GCF_026004075.1). Taxonomy (NCBI): domain Bacteria; kingdom Thermotogati; phylum Deinococcota; class Deinococci; order Thermales; family Thermaceae; genus Meiothermus; species Meiothermus sp. The sequence goes on from NZ_BPIK01000001.1 coordinate 1,400,128, forward strand.
CCACTTATCGGCAATCTGCCGCCCAGCCTCGTCTAGTTTGGCCTGCTCCTCCCAGAACAGAGCCCGCTCACGGGCGAACGCGGGCGAGTCCCAGGCCGGGGGCGGCGGGGCTTTGGCCAGGGCCTCGGGGGCCACCCCAATGGGCCGCACCCCACCCCAGCCCGGCTCCACCGCAGGCCGGCCCAGGGGCAGCACCCAGACCCCAGGGGCCGGGGCCGGGTAGGTTGGGATAATCTGGCGGGCGGCCCCATCCTGGCGGCCCCAGGCCACCACCTGCAACCCCACCTGGCGGCCCAGGGCCTGGCTGATCTTGAGGTTGGGTTCCGGCCAGCCCTGGGCCTGGGCCTGGCGGTAGATGGCCTGGGCGGTCTGGCGCACGGCATCCTTGAGGTTGGGAAAGGTGGGGTGCAGGTAGAGCATCACCTCCTGGGCGGCATAAGCCGCCAGCACGTTGGCCTCGACAGGCCGACCCTGGGTTAGGTAAAGCGCATCGTGGATGGCTACGGTGAGCAAGGCCAGCGCCCGGGCGGTGCGCAGGGGGGAGAACATCTGGGTCTGGATGCCCAGAAGCTCGAGGCGCTGCAGCTCGTCCAAAGTCTCCCAGCTCAGTGAATTCGCCGGCTGGCCCTCCACCGGCTTGAGTTGCTCCAGCAGCCCGCGCAGGGCCGGGGTAGGGGTCGCAATCCAGGCCCTGGACTGGCCCAGGCCCCAGCAGCCCACCAGCACCAGTACCCAAAGCAGTATGCGCATACTTTCAGTCTATCGCTGCGTGCACAAATTTATCGAGGAGGCGCAGGCCCAATCGCGCCGGACTGCGAAGCGGTCTGGCTTCTTTTCTGCAAAAGCACTCTATACTGCAATTCATGCCCTGGATATACCGGGTGTGGGCTTTACTGGGTATCTGGCTGGGCTCGTGGGCGCTGGCCCAGGTAACGCCCATTTTTGCCGAGGAAACCCAGAGCTCTGGCCTGCAAAGCCGCTTCGAGGGCGACTATGTGGTGGGGGGCGGGCTGGCTGCTTTCGACTGCAACGGCGATGGCCTGCCCGAACTGGTGCTGGCGGGGGGCGCGCAACGGGCCAAGCTCTACCTGAACCAGAGCCCTGTGGGAGGGCCGCTGCGCTTTCGGGAAGCGAGCGCGGGGGTGGAGCTCGAGGGGGTGATGGGGGCTTACCCCCTCGACATTGACAGCGACGGCCTCCCCGACCTGGCCCTGCTGCGCGACGGCGAGGACGTTTTGCTGCGCGGGCTGGGCAATTGCCGCTTCGAGAACGCCAACCGTCGGTGGGGCTTCCAGGGGGGGAGCACCTGGACAACCGCTTTTTCGGCAACCTGGGAACAGGGCCAACTCTGGCCCACCCTGGCCACGGGCGCTTACGTCAAGCGCAACACCACCTTCCCCTGGGGCACCTGCCGGGGCAACGCGCTGTACCGGCCTGCCCCAGGGGGTAAGGGCTTCGCACCCCCCTGGCCGCTCGAGCCCAGCTACTGCGCGCTCTCCATGTTGTTTTCCGACTGGAACCGCTCGGGCCGCCCGGCCCTGCGGGTCTCCAACGACCGCGAGTACTACCAGGGCAAAGGCCAGGAGCAGCTCTGGCAGCTCAGCCCCGGCCAGCCCCCACGGCTCTATACCGAGGCCGAGGGCTGGAAGCGCCTGCAAATCTGGGGCATGGGCATCGCCAGCTACGACCTCACGGGCTCGGGCTACCCGGTCTACTACCTCACCAGCATGGGCGACAACAAGCTGCAGATGCTCGAGTCGCCCGAGAGGCCCAGCTACGTGGACATCGCCTTCCGCCGCAACGCCACCGCCCACCGCCCCTACACCGGCGGCGATGTGCATATGTCCACCGCCTGGCACGCCCAGTTCGAGGATGTCAACAACGACGGCCTGATTGATCTGTTTGTCAGCAAGGGCAACGTGGGTTTCATGCGCGAGGCGGCAGCCCGCGACCCCAACAACCTGATGCTCGGCAGGCCGGACGGCACCTTTGTCGAAGTGGGGGACAAGGCCGGGATGGCCAGCTTTTTGCGGGGGCGGGGGGCCCAGGTGGTGGATCTGAACGCCGACGGCCGCCTGGACATCGTGGTGGTCAACCGGCTCGACCGGGCCCAGGTCTGGCGCAACCTGGGGGGGGCCAGCGGCCAGCCCCTGGGCAACTGGCTGCAGGTAAAGCTCCAGCAGCCGGGCCCCAACCCCGATGCCGTGGGGGCCTGGCTCGAGGTCGAGCTACCCGGCCGAGTCCTGCGGCGCGAGCTAACGGTGGGCGGCGGCCACCTGAGCGGCAGCCTGGGCTTCGTGCACTTTGGGCTGGGCCCGGCCGAGCGGGTGCGCCTGCGGGTGCGCTGGCCCGACGGCCAGCAGGGGGACTGGCTCGAGGCCCCCAGCAACCGCTTCGTGGTGCTGACCCGAAACCAGGAACTCCGCAGCTACACACCGGGCGGCGGTTATTGACATGTCTCTTGCACAGTGGTACTTTTTTTTGAGTCGAAAAAACCAGGGTCTTTCTATGCTCCTTTGGTCCATCGGCTCAGCTTAGGAGGAGGAAACATGAAGCCATTCACCAAAGTGATGGTGTTGTTGTGGTTTGCACTGGCTGTACCAGCTTTTGCCCAGCAGATCATCGTGGGGGTGAGCTGGGCCAACTTCCAGGAGGAACGCTGGAAGATTGACGAGCGGGCCATCCGCGAGCAGTTGGGCCGCATGGGCGCGACCTATATCAGCGCCGACGCCCAAAGCTCGTCCGAGAAGCAGCTCAACGACATTGACGCCCTGATTGCGCGCGGGGCCAAGGCCCTGATCATCCTGGCCTGGGACAAAGACGCCATCCTGCCCGCCATTGACAAAGCCAAGGCCGCGGGCATCCCGGTGGTGGCCTACGACCGCCTCATCGAAAACGACTACGCCTACTACATCACCTTCGACAACGTGGAGGTAGGCCGCATGCAGGCCCGCGAGGTCTATAAGGTTCGGCCCAAGGGCAATTACGCCTTCATCCTGGGGGCCAACACCGACCCCAACGCCGACTTCCTGCATAAGGGGCAGCTCGAGGTGCTCGATGCCGCCATCAAGCGCGGCGACATCAAGGTGGTGGGCAAGCAGTACACCGAAGGCTGGAAGCCCGAGGTAGCCCAGCGCAACATGGAGCAGATCCTCACCGCCAACGGCAACAAAGTGGACGCCGTGGTGGCCTCCAACGACGGCACCGCCGGGGGTGTGGTGGCCGCACTGGCCGCGGTAGGTCTGGCCGGCAAGGTGCCGGTCTCGGGCCAGGACGGCGACCAGGCCGCCCTCAACCGGGTGGCGCGTGGGCTGCAAACCGTTAGCGTCTGGAAGGACGCCCGCGAGCTGGGCCGCCGTGCTGCCGAGGCCGCAGTGCTCATGGCCCGTGGCACCCCCATGGACAAACTGCCGGGCCGCACCATTTTTGCCGATGGGCCCAACAAAGTCCGCATGAACGCCCTGCTGCTCAAACCCATCCCCATCACCCGCCAGAACCTGGATGTGGTGCTGCGGGCCGGCTGGATCACCAAGCAAGCCCTCTGCCAGGGGGTGAGCGGCGCCAGCGCCCCGGCGGCCTGCCGGTAGCACGAGTTGTCTGTTAAGGGTGGGCGTGTTGCCCACCCTTTTTATAAGCCAAACAAGCCTTGAATTGCACGGTATAATCGGGTTCAACAAAAAAAGAGCGGAGGACTTTTCATGCAGATGCAAAGCACAGCAAGGGCCCGCACAAGCCTGGTGCAAAGCCTGGGGGTGGATGGCCGTATCCTGACCATGCTCATCGTGCTGGCAGTGGTCTGGACGGTATTCCAGCTTCTCACCATGCAGCAGCCGGGCCAGTTTTTGAGTCCGCAGAACCTCTGGAACCTCTCGGTGCAGACCGCGGTGGTGGGCATCATGGTGGGGGGTATGGTCATGGTGATCGTAACCCGCCAGATCGACCTTTCGGTGGGCTCAATTCTGGGCTTCACCGGGATGATCATGGCCCTCATCCAGACCGTTCCCCCGCTGGGCTGGGGCGGCCACTGGCTCCTGGCGCTGCTGGCCGGGCTGGTGCTGGGCGCGCTGATTGGGGCCTTTCAGGGCTACTGGGTGGCCTACTGGGGGGTGCCGGCCTTCGTGGTCACCCTGGCTGGGCTGCTCATCTTTCGCAACGCCACCTTTATCGTAGCCAGCGGGCGCACCATCGGCCCCTTAGACGACAACTTTAAGGTGCTGGGTGGCGGGCTCAACGGCTCCATCGGGGAGTTCTGGACCTGGGTGGTAGGGCTGGTGGTCATGGCTTTTGTGGTTTATCAGGCCCTCTCCAACCGCAGCCGCCGCCTCAAAAACGGCCTGCCGGTGCGCCCGGTCTGGGCCGAGGGGCTGGTCACCGGCACCCTGCTAGTCCTGATTCTGGCTTTCGTGCTGGTCATGAACGCCTTCCCCTACCCCGGCACCAATGTCCCTCGAGGCATGCCGGTACCGGTGCTGATTACCCTGGTGGTGCTGTTCGTGCTCAACTGGGTAGCCCTCAACACCCGCTTCGGCCGCTACGTCTTTGCCATTGGGGGCAACCCCGAGGCCGCGCTGCTAGCCGGCATCAACGTCAAGCGCATGCTGGTGGCGGTTTTTGCCCTGATGGGCATGCTGGCAGCCCTGGCCGGCGCGGTGCAGGCGGCCCGGCTCAACTTTGTGACCAACAGCATGGGCAACCTGCTCGAGCTCGACGTGATCGCCGCGGCGGTCATCGGCGGCACCGCCCTCTCCGGCGGCAGCGGCACCATCGTGGGGGCAGCCCTGGGGGCCCTGCTGATGTCTTCCCTGCGCAGCGGGATGGTGCTGATGGGCCTCCCGACCGAGTGGCAGAACGTGGTGCTGGGCCTGGTGCTGCTGGCCGCAGTCATCTGGAACACGGTCTACCTGAGGAACCGGAGGTAAGCATGACCCCGCTGGTCGAAATGCGCAACATCAGCCTGCGCTTTGGGGGCAACCAGGCGCTGGACAACGTGTCGGTCAACCTCTACCCCGGCGAGGTGGTGGGCCTGCTGGGCCACAACGGGGCGGGCAAGTCCACCCTGATCAAGGTGCTCTCGGGGGCCTACCAGGCCGACGCGGGCCAGATTTTCGTGAACGGGCAGGAGGTCACCATCCGCACCCCCCAGGACGCCCAGGCCCTGGGCATCGAGACCATCTACCAGACCCTGGCCCTGGCCGACAACCTCGACGCCGTAGCCAACGTTTTTCTGGGGCGCGAGAAGGTGCGGGGCGTGGTGCTGGACGAAGACTTCATGGAGCTCGAGGCCCGCAAAACCCTGGATCGGCTCAAGGTCAAGATTCCCTCCTTGCGGCTGCCGGTAGCCCAGATGTCCGGCGGCCAGCGCCAGACCGTGGCCATTGGCCGGGCCATCTACTTCAAGGCCCGCTGCCTGATTATGGACGAGCCCACCGCCGCGCTGGGGCCGGAGGAAACCGCCAAGGTGGGCGAGCTGATCAAAGCCCTCAAGGCCGAGGGGGTGGGCATCTTCCTGATTAGCCACGACCTGCACGACGTCTTCGACCTGGCCGACCGCCTCACGGTGATGAAAAACGGGCGGGTGGTGGGCACCGTCTACACCCAGGACGTGAGCCACGACGACGTACTGGGCATGATTATCGGCGGGGTGATGCCCAAAAACGCCCGGCCCGCCCAGGTACCCTTGCCCCAAAGGGAGTAGTGCGTTGGCCGTCCCGTGTCGTTCAAGGGCTATTGGACAGAAAGGTGCCGGCTAAGGGAGAGCCACGATTCTCAAGACATCCCTAGTCTCTTTAGTAGAGCTTCCTTAGAAAGGAATCCATATGCGAATCGGAATCGTAGGTGCAGGCTGGTGGGCCGGGTTTGCCCACCTGCCCGCTTTCAAGGAGGCCGGGGCCCAGATCGCCGGCATTTACAGCCGCACCCCGGCCCATGCGCAAAAACTGGCCAGCGCCCACGGAACCCAGGCCTTCGAGCGGTACGAAGACCTGCTGCAACACTGCGACGCCGTGGCCATCTCCACCACCGACGACACCCACGCCCCCCTGGGCCTGATGGCCCTGCAGGCCGGCAAGCACCTCTTCATGGACAAGCCCCTGGCCCGCACCCTGGCCGAAGCCCAGGCCCTGGTCGAGGCCGCCCGGCAGCAAGGGCGCATCGGCCTGACCGCCTTCACCAGCCGGGGCGACCTGGCCGCCGAGACCGCCCAGGCCCTGGTGCGCGCGGGCGAGATTGGGGAGGTGCTCTACCTGCGGGGCTCCTTCCATGGCGGCTACATGGGCGACCCGGCCGGCCCCACCACCTGGCGGGCCAAAGCCGAGACCGGCGGGGCCGGGGGTGCGGTGGCCGACCTGGGGGCCCACCTTTTCGACCTGGTGCGCATGGTCACGGGCCTCGAGTTCACCCAGGTGATGGCCCAGGCCCGGATTCACCTGCAGCGGCCCGACCCGGTCACCAACTACGACGAAGGCGCGGTGCTGGCCCGGCTGGGCGGCGCAACCGGGGCTTTCTCGCTCTCGAGGGTGCACATCGGCGCCGACCAGCGGCTCGAGCTGGAAATTCAGGGCAGCAAAGGTGCCCTCAAGCTCTCCCCGGCCCTGTGGGGCCAGGGCAAAAGCGCACAGCTCTGGCTGGCCCCGCGCCCCGGCTTTTACCGGCCCGTCCCCCCCGACCCGGGCTTCCTGCGGGGGCGCAACCCCGAGACCACCTGGGGGCATTTCCAGTTCACCGAGCTGGCCCGGCGCTTCCTCGAGGGCATCGCCCAGAACCGCCTGCCCACCCCGAGCCTCGAGGACGGCCTCGCCACCCAGCGGGTCATCGAGGCCGCGGTCGTAAGCAGCCAGCAAAACGCCTGGGTCTCGGTCTAGAACCCGGCCCCCACCCTTGGGCCTTATACGGGATGCGGTGTATTCTTTGCATATTGGCATGAGCACCTCAACGCCCAAACCCCGTCTGGTAAGTCCCAACTTCATCACCGAGATCATTGATGAAGACCTGAAGGCCGGTCGTTACAAAAAGATCGTGACCCGCTTCCCCCCCGAGCCCAACGGCTACGCCCACCTGGGGCACGCCATCGCCAGCTACATAGACTTTGGCATCGCCCACGACTACGGCGGGGAGTGCCGGCTGCGCATGGACGACACCAACCCCGAGGCCGAGAAAGCCGAGTACGCCGAAGCTCTGATTGCCGATATGCGCTGGCTGGGCTGGGACTGGGGGCCCAGGGTTCGCTACGCCTCCGACTACTTCGAGCTTTTGTACCAGATGGCCGAGCGCCTCATCCAGAAGGGCCTGGCCTACGTGGACAGCGTCTCGCCCGAGGAGATGGCCCGGCTGCGCGGCACAGTGGACCAGCCCGGCACCCCCAGCCCCTACCGCGAGCGCAGCGTGGAAGAAAACCTGGATCTGTTCCGGCGCATGCGGGCCGGGGAGTTCCCCAATGGCGCCCACGTGCTGCGGGCCAAAATTGACCTTGCAAGCCCCAACATGAAGCTGCGCGACCCGGTGCTCTACCGCATCGTGCACGCCGAGCACTACCGCACCGGCCAAAAGTGGTGCATCTACCCCTCCTACGACTTCGCCCAGGCCACCACCGACGCCCTGGACGGGGTCACGCACAGCCTGTGCAGCCTCGAGTTCGTGGACAACCGGGCCATCTACGACTGGCTGATGGATCATCTATGGGGCGAACCCCCCCTCGACCAGACCCCCCGCCCCCACCAGTACGAGTTTGGCCGCCGGAGCCTGGAGTACACCGTGGTCTCCAAGCGCAAACTTCGCAAGCTGGTGGAAGGGGGCTATGTGCGGGGCTGGGACGACCCCCGCATGCCCACCCTGGCCGGCCAGCGGCGCCGGGGGGTGCGGCCCGAGGCCATCCGCCGGTTTGCGGGCCAGGTCGGCATCTCGCGCACCAACCGCACGGTGGACATCGCCCTGCTGGAAGGGGCCATCCGCGACGACCTGAACACCACCGCCCCCCGGGTAATGGCGGTGCTGCGACCCCTCAAGGTGGTGCTCACCAACCTCAGCGAACCCCGAACCGTGACCCTCCCCTACTGGCCCCACGACGTAATCCGGGAGTCCCCCGACGGCCTGGTGCCCCTGCCCGATGGGCGGCGGGTAAAGCCCGAGCAGGCGGTGCGCCCGGTGACCCTTACCCGCGAACTCTACATCGAGCAGGACGACTTCGCCCTGAACCCGCCCAAAGGCTTCAAGCGGCTGACCCCGGGCGGCACCGTGCGCCTGAAAATGGCCGGGGTGATCCGCTGCGATGGCTACCAAACCGACGCCCAGGGCCGGGTGACCGAGCTCCACTGCACCCTGCTGCCCGAGGAGGCCCGGGCCGCCGGGGTGATTCACTGGGTGAGCGCCAGCGAGGCCGTGCCCGCCGAGTTTCGCCTTTATGACCGGCTTTTTACCGTACCCCACCCCGAGGCCGAGGCCAGGGAGCTGGAAGATGAGGAGACCCCCGACGACCACGACTTCCTCCGCTTTGTGAATCCCAAGAGCCTCGAGGTCGTGCAGGGCTACATCGAGCCCAGCGTGCTGGCCGACCCCAAGGAAACCCGCTACCAGCTCGAGCGCAACGGTTACTTCTGGCAAGACCCCCTCGACTCCCGGCCCGGGGCGCTGGTCTTCAACCGTATCGTGACGCTCAAGGACACCTGGGCGCGCACCGCCCAGGAAAGCGAGCCGGAGGCCCGGCGCGCCGCTCCCAAAGCTAAAACTAACGAAGGCTCAATCAAAACCCAGGGGGCCCCGTCCGAACCCCCGCTCACCCCCGAGCAGCAGGCCCAGCTCGAGCACTTTTTAGCCCAGGGCATCCACGAAGCCGAGGCCCGGGTGCTGGCCCGCGAGCCCCGGCTGGCCGAGTTTCTCATGCAGGCCGCGCAAAAAGCCCCCATGGCCCTGCTCGCCAACTGGGTCGTCAACGACCTGGGCGCCGCCCTCCGCTCCGGCCAAGCCAAAATTACGCCCGCCGGGCTGGCCGGGCTGGTGCGGCTTCTGGAGGCCGGGGAGATCAGCACCCGCATCGCCAAAGATGTGCTGGCCGAGGCTCTGCAAACCGGCCAGGATCCCGCAGCAATCGTGCGCGAGAAGGGCTTGAAGCAGGTCAGCGACGCGGGGGCCCTCGAGCCCATCGTAGAGCGCATCCTGGCCGAGCACCCCGACAAAGTAGCGGCCTACCGCGCCGGCAAAACCGGTCTGCTGGGCTTCTTTGTGGGCCAGGTCATGCGCGAAACCCAGGGGCAGGCCAACCCACAACGGGTGCAGGAGCTGGTAAGGCAGAAGCTGGGCTAGCTCGCAGCAACAAACGCTCTGGTGTTCAGCGTCTACCGGCCCCGGTACCAGATGCGGTAAACGCGCCCCCCCTGGGCATCCGAGACATACATCGCCCCATCGGCCCCAATCACCAGCCCCACCGGGCGGCCCCAGGCATCGCGGCACATCTGCCCGGGCAATCGCCAGCCGGTGGCAAACGTTTCCGAGCGTACCGGCAGGCCGTTTTGCATTACGAAGCGCTCAATCTTGCAGTCGCGGTACTTGGCCGGATCTTGCACGCCCAACGAGCCGTGGTAGGCAATATACAGGCTATCGCGGTAGGCCGGTGGGAAATGGCTGTTACGGGCCCAGGTCATGCCCAGAGGGGCCGAATGGGCCGGGGCCGTGAAGAGGGCCGGAACGGCTTTTCGGCAGTCGAAGCCCTGGGTGCGGGGGTCGGGCACCTCGCTGCGTTCGGCCTTCAGGTTCAGACCCAAACCCGGCGTGTAGCAGTAGGGCCAGCCATGAAAACCTCCGGGTTGCACCGCTACAATCACCTCTTCTGGGGGAAGGTCGTCGCCGAGGTGATCGGTGCCGTTGTGGGTGGCCCAGAGTTCGCCCCTGGGCGTCCAGGTAAAGTCCACGCTGTTCTTGAGGCCCTCCGCCCAGATCACCCGGCGGCGGGGGTCGGGGTCGCTGGCAAAGGGGTTATCTTCGGGCAGACTGCCGTCGGGGTTAAAACGCAGGATGGCCGCGCGGCGGGGGTCGCGTTCAGGGCCGAAGTTGGTCTCGGAGCCCACCGAAACATAAAGCTTGCCATCCGGCCCGAAGTGCAGCGTGCGGGTGAAATGCCCCGAGGGGCCGGGGATGTCGGTGAGAACGGTTTCCCGTTCCCACCCGCTTCGCCCTGGCCGCAATCGAATCACTGCCGTACTTACAGCCACATACAGCCAGCCCCGGTGCCACTCGAGGCCGTGCGGCAGTTCCAGGCCGTCCGCCACCACCTCCACCCGGTCGGCCCGGCCATCGCGGTTGTGGTCGGGTAGCCGCGCTAGCTGGCCTCCATACATCAGGGTTACGTAGAGCTGTCCGTCGGGCCCTACGCTCATCATGCGGGGGGCGCCCTCGAGGTTCTCGGCAAAAATTCGAACAGCAAAACCCGGCGGTAGCTGAATGCGACGGCTGGCCTCGTCGGTTGTGGGTGGCGGTGATGGTTGGGGCGCAAACCAAATAGCTCCAGCCACAGCCAGCACAACCAACAAACCCACCCTGCCCAGGTTGTCCATCTGATGCCCAGGCTAGCAAAGTATCCGCAGGTTCAATGTGAGTCTTTCCTGCTCAAAATTACCCTTGTGGCCTGCACACATCTCATCACCTGGGTGCTACACTTTATTCGGGCGCTATACCCAAAGCTATGAAAAACACCTCCCTTGTACTCCGCATTGCTGTTCGCGAGCCCTTTAATACCTATTCCCACGCCATTGGGGTAATTCTGGGCCTCATCGGAACAGTCGCGCTGCTAATTTTTTCCCAGGGCAACCCGGCCAAAATCGCAGGCGCGCTGGTATTCGGCCTGACCATGACCTTGATGTACGCCTCCTCGGCGCTGTATCACGCCCTTCAGGTTTCGGAGCGGGCCCTGCTCTGGCTACGCAAGCTCGATCACGCCGCCATTTTTCTCTTTATTGCCGGAACCTATACCCCCGTACTCATACAGGCATTAGAGCCTAGCTGGCGACCTTGGGCGCTTGGGTTGGTCTGGACGCTCGCCGCCCTAGGGGTCGGTCTCAAACTTGTTACACTCAAAGCCCCGCGCTGGCTTTACACCGCCACCTACCTGGGCATGGGCTGGCTTGCGGTATTTTTCCTGCCCAAGCTGGCTCTAAATCCCTGGGCGCTGGGCTTCCTAATTGCAGGTGGGGTAGCCTATAGTCTGGGTGCAGTAATCTATGCTGCCAAGTGGCCCAACCTGCTGCCCGAGCGGGTAGGTTTTCATGGCATCTGGCATGTCTTCGTATTACTGGGCAGCCTGGGCATGTACTTTGCAGTTTTTTCTTTGTATCTCAACTGACCCCAGCTTTTTTGCACATTGCAAACCAGATTCGGTTGATTCACCACCAAGCAATGGGAGTGATGGCGAGCTAACCCGGTAGAAGTGATCCGCATAGCGGAGGGCGGCAGCGCCCCTTGGGAAGTGATACGCTTTCTTTGCCGGGCTGGACGAGGGGTATGCCACCAGGCTCAGCAGTCGCGAGATTCAAAAAGATAGCCTCTTGAGGTTTTTGTGGCTATCTTTTGGAGTCCGGTATGACTCTGCCCAGTACAACAGCCTAGGTCGTACTGGGCAGGACGGGGTGTTGCGCTAAAAACTAATATTGACCTTATCTAGCTTGCCCAAAATCAACATGGCAGCTACGGTCGTCGCGGTCAGGATGATGAGTATCAGGGCCATCCCGATGTAGCGGAGGTCGGCCGCTTCGCTCTCAACCTCGAGGGTGCGAGGGCGCAGGGCCAGGTACAAAAGCCAGGTGACCAGAATCGAGCCGATGGTGAACAAGATCGCAAACAGCACTTTCCTACCTCCTATACCACCTACCGGTTAGCACATACGCCATACTTCCAGTAGGGTTTGCAAACTCCTATCTAAGCCTACCAAACCTAAGCCATATGTGGGTATACCTTGCTGCCAGCCCACGGCCCCCACAGCCGGCCCCTCAATTGTGGGGAGCGGTGCCGGGGCCGGGACGTTCCAGGGTGCGTAAGCTCTGTGCTCGAGGTAGCTAAACTCCGGCCTGGGTACGACCTCGAGCTGTCGAGCCTCACGGGGGTCATCCCAGGACACCCATTCCCCCTCGGCCACCTCTTTTCGACCAGGGTAGGCCAGACCCAACCCTTCTCCTGGACTAATCACCAAGGCCCATCGGGGGTTAGCCCAATACAGAGCCCGCGCAAACGGCGCAGCGTAGCCCTCAGAGGCATCCAGGCCCAGCACGATACGGCCTTTAAATTGCCTGGGGAGCTGGGGCAATACCTCTTCCAACCAGGTGCTTTTCATCCACAGCAGCAGCGTACCGCCACCATATGAACCCTCGAGCCAAGCATAAAAACTACCAAACTCGTCCACCAATGTCCGGGTGCGTTCTGCCAACAAAGGCTCCAACCAAGGGGTACTCGAGGTTAGGGTCTGCACGGTAGTAGAATAACGTTTTTGCTTGCAAATTATGCGTTAACAAGACTTATCCATGCTGGCTGAGTATGATAGGGGGGCTGTGCGCTATCTGATTGTTTCGGATCTTCATGGTAACTGGCCCGCCCTCGAGGCTGTCCTCAAGGAGGCTAGGGGCTACGACCAGGTGCTCTTCCTGGGCGATGCCGTAGGCTATTACCCCGATGCCAACCGAGTCTTGGACTGGCTACGCTCGGTAAACGCCCGGGGCGTGATGGGCAACCACGACATCTGGTTGCTAGAAATCAATGCCATGCAAATTGACGGGCCAGTATTGGAAATTTTGTCCTGGCAAGCCGAGCGGATCAGTCCCGAGAACCGGGCGTATCTATCGGGCCTACCCTGGACCCTCGAGGTCGAAGGGGCTCTGTTGGTGCACGGCAGTCCCCTCGATCCGCTGGCCTATCTGGAAGAAATTGAGCAGGCCCGTGAAGTGTTTGACAAGGTTAAGCACCGCTGGATTTTTCACGGGCATACCCACCTGGCCGGAAGCTATCTTACCCTTGAAGCCCCCTCTGGACGGGGCCAGGCCACCCTCGAGGGAAGCGCTCAAGGGCGCTGGGTGCGCTACAACCGCTACGCCAATGGCGGCGAGCTGATCGTTGCCCCTAAGGCTCGGGCAATTGTAAACCCAGGCTCTACCGGCCAGCCCCGAGACGGGGTGGTTGGCGCTGCCTACGCTATCTGGGACTCCGATGAAGACACCGTGGAGTTTTACCGGGCCAAATATAACCTCGAGCACGTGCTGGCCCGCCTGCACCACGAGCAGTTTCCCATGTGGCTCTACGAACGACTGGTGTTGGGAAAGTAGCTCATAAGTTATCCGGCCATGTATAGCTGGGGGTTATCTTGGTCGTTTAGAGTCGCAAGTCAGCGTTATGCAAATACTCGGACACGAAAGAATCCTCGAGCTCTTACCCAGGCTACAGGCCCAGGCTTTTTTGTTCACCGGGCCTGAAAGTGTGGGCCGCCGGCAGGTGGCCCGCTGGTTTACTGCCGGCCTTAACTGTGAAAAGGGGTTCCCTCCTTGTGGCCAGTGCGCTTCGTGCCGGCCAGAAGCACACCCAGATTATCTGGAGATCGCGCCAGAGTACGAGACCAAAACCGGCAGAAAAGCCCGCGCACCCCAGATTCGCCTCGAGCAAATTGCGCCACGCGACGGCACCGAGACCCAGAGCCTGCTGGACTGGATTGTCACCTATCCTCGTTTCAAGTCCAAGGTGGCCGTGATCGACGGGGCGCACTTCCTGGGAGAAGCCGCTGCCAACGCTCTGCTGAAGGTGCTGGAAGAACCGCCCTCCTTTGCCCGTATCATCCTGATAGCCCCCAGCCGCGAACTGGTTCTGCCTACCCTGGTAAGCCGCAGCCTCGAGGTAAGCTTCGCGCCCGTCCCGCAGGCTTTATTACAGACACTCACCACCGATCCCGAGGTGCTGGCGTTTGCTCAGGGGGCTCCGGGCAAGGTACGCTGGGCCCTGGAACACCCTGCCGAGTTTGGTCGGTTGGTTGGCCGTACCCAGGGTGTGCTGGAAGCCCTGCAGTCCGGGCCCGCTCAAACCCTCGAGGCCCTCAAGCTGCTCGGCGAATTGGAGGAGGCCCTTCCCTACCTGGGTCGACAACTCAAGCAGCGCTTTGCTGTAGATAGCCCAGCCTATAAAGCTGCCCTCGAGGCCATTACTCGTGCGCAAGAAGCTCATGCAGCCTATGTGGGTGAGGATCTGGTGCAAACCTGGCTGGCCCTTAAACTCTCCCAACTCTAGATTTCCCACTACACTTTGCTTTAGGCTTAGGTAGGGTTGTAAGCTTTTACAATCCCTGCTATGTGGGTTTTGGTTGTGTCTACACCATCGGGTAAGTTTTCCAGCCAAAGTTACCCGCGTAGCGGAGGACGATACCGCCCTATAGAAAGCGAAAGCTTTCTTGGAGGAGTAAAGCAAAGGGTGTCCTCCAGGATTCAACTGGTTGGCCGCCTGGCGTTTTTGTTTAGCAACTATCTGTTGAGTCCGGTACTGTCCGCTTCGCTTTCGATAAGCTTTGCGCCTCGGCAAGATGGGAGAACTCCCTGCGCTATTTTAGGAGGTTTACATGGTGTGCGTAGGCGTGCGATTTGTGCATAGCCCTAAAATTTACGACTATCGGTTCAGCAACCAGGCTCCACCTGTAGATAGCTGGGTGGTGGTTAGAACGGCGCGTGGGCTGGAGTTAGCTAAAGTACGTACCGAGCCTCGTCCGGGCAGTGCGGTCGGCGAGGTGGTACGCATAGCTACCCCGGAGGATCTAGATCAACACAGCAAGCTCAAAAATCGAGCTGAGGAAATCCACTGGTGGCTCAAAGCACGCTTGCGGCGGGAGGGTGTGCGGGCCAAGGTCTTGGGCTGCGAATTTACCCTGGATGGCAATCACATCGCAGTGCATTACTCTGCCGAACAGCGCATCGACCTGCGCCGCTGGGTCAGCGAGTTAAGTAAGCTGGCCGGGGCTCGAGTGGAGTTCGTAGCCCTGGGCCCCCGCGACCAGACCGCCTTCCTGGGGGCTCTTGGGGCCTGCGGTATGGAGTCATGTTGCTCAAAGTGGCTGCAGGACTTTGCTCAGGTCTCTATCAAAATGGCTCGAGACCAGCAGCTTCCTCTCTCGCCCGAAAAAATATCCGGCCCATGTGGACGTCTGCTGTGTTGCTTGCAGTACGAGCACGAGCAGTACCAGGAGCTCCTGGCCGAACTTCCCCGCAAAAACAGCAAGGCCTGCAGTATTCAGGGTACCTGTGGGAAGGTAACCAAGCTTAATCCTCTAGCTGGAACGGTGGAGTTGGCGACCGAGGAAGGCAGTACCGTAACGGTACACAAAAGTGAGCTTCGGTGGGATTAAATGCTCGCTATTCTTGTGGATCCGTCGATAGTTCTCTTTGCCGGGAGTAACGGGTGCTGAACATTGTTCAGGTTCTTAGCCGAAGCGTTGGTTTATTGGCACAACATCCTGTCGGCATCGTCTGGTTACTGGTTCAAGCGCTCCTGGTTAGCGTATTTACCCTGGGCCTCATGGCCGGGCCTATGCAGGTTGGCATCTATACAGTTCTGGTTCGCTATGCCCGCACCGGACTCTGGAACCCCGAGGCCCTTTGGGGCCACACCAATGCCCACAACATTGGGGCCGGCATCGTATTTGTAGCCAGTACCCTGGCCGCATTTGTGGTAGGCTTACCCATTGCGGTACCCAATACCTTGCTAGCTGCCGTACTTAGCTACCTTGGCCTGGCTGCTATCAATCTGCTCTGGTTTTACACCTTCCAGATCATGGTAGATGACGATCAGGCCTGGCCCGGGGCCATCCGTAAAGGGTGGGACTTAATGCAGCAGGGTGGGCTGTTAAACCACCTCGTACTGATTGCCATTCTGGAGTCGCTGGTACTGGTCTCAACCCTCTCCACCTGGATTCCATTTCAGATAGTGGTGTACTTGCTTTTGCTAGGGTTCTCCACAGTAGCCCGGGCCGTTGCCTATACGCAGCTGGTTCCCACTCGAGCCTTTGAGCCATAGACCAGCGCGCTGCACTTACTTGTCATAGGGCTTACCAACCGCCGCAGGTGGACGGCTGCGTCCAATAAAGCCAGCCAGCACCAGCATGGTAAGAACAAAGGGCAATGCTTGCACGATGGTTGCAGGCAAAATGTCTCCGCCCTGGAGCTGGATAGCCAGCGCCTGGGCAAACCCAAACAGCAGGGTGGCCCCCAGCACCCCAAACGGATGCCATTTGCCAAAAATGAGCGCAGCCAGGGCAATAAAGCCTGCCCCGGCGCTCATCGCCCGGATGAACTGGTTGAGGAAGCCAATTGAAAGATACGCACCCGCGATACCTGCTAGCACGCCCGACAAAATAACCGCGGTGTAGCGCATGCGTATCACATTCACACCCATGGTCTCGGCAGCCTGAGGGTGCTCCCCCACCGCTCGCAGGCGCAGACCCCAGGGGGTTTGGAACAGAACCCACCAGACCACGGGCACCAAAAGGAAAGCCCCCAGCACCAGGACAGAGACCTCGCCAAAACCAAAGGATATCAACGGCAATCGGTTCTTGACCTCCTGCGAGGTAGAGGTATTGTTGTACAGCACCTGCAACAAAATGGAGGGAGCGCCCAGCGCAGCGATGTTGATGGCCGTACCCGAAACAATTTGATCGGCACGGTATTTGATGGAGGCAATCGCGTGTATCAAACCCACCAGCCCACCCACCAGAGCGCCAACCAGCACACCCACCCAAGGAATCCAGAGGGCCTCGAGGCCCCCGCTAGCTACCTCGATTCGGTTCACGGTAATCGCTGCCGCCGCCGCACCGAACAGAATCATGCCCTCGAGGGCGATATTAACTACCCCGCTTCGCTCGGAGAACAATCCACCCAGTGCGGTGAGCAACAATGGCGCGGCCTGGCGCAGCGTTGAAAAAAAGAGCGCAACGACAATCTCCATAGGCTAATCTCCTGCCGCCGGCGAAGACTTGGCCTGGCGGGCTTCTTGCTCGGCTTTAGCTTCGGTCTCGACCTGGGCCGCACGAAGCGGGTCGGTAAAGTAGCGCGGCAAAAAGCCGCCTACTGCAATAAACAAAATGATCAGGGCTTGCAAAACCTGGATGATTTGGTTGCTGATGCCGAGTTGGGCATTAAGCGAGACCCCACCCGCCAGCAGCACGCCAAAGAGGGTTGCCGAGAGGAAAATGCCCAGAGGCATGTTCTGACCCATCAGAGCTACCGCAATCCCATCGAAGCCGACGCTCGAGGGAATAGAGGTTTTGAGTCGGTAGGTGCCGTCCATACCAGCCCCTAAGACATAATGGGTTGCGGCCAGCCCCGCCAGAGCCCCTGAGATAATCATGGCCATAATCATTTTTCGCTTGAGGTTGACCCCCGCGTACTCCGCCGCCTTAGGCGCCAGACCGGTTGCCCGCAGCTCGTAGCCTCCTGCCGTGCGAAAAAGGTAAAAGTTATAAAAAAGCAAAGCCAACACGGCTACCAGAAAAGAACCGTTCAGAAGCTGCGAGGACAGGGCCGAACTGATGGTAACCGGGATACCCGGCACTAAGCCCCCCAGCACAAACCCCGCTACCATGGCCCCGAGGGCAGCCAACAGGCGCTTCCCCAGCTCGAGCCGCCGCAAAGCGTAATACACCCCCAGAGCCGCCACTACCGCTAGAGGTAGCGCCCAGGAAAAAGTGCTGTTGGGAGCGAGGATATCGATCATGTGGGGGATCCGGGCCTCCTCCTGCATCTCCTCGCTACGCCCCTCGAAGCCCTCAGCCTTGAAGGGCAAGGTCACTTTGTTTCCGAAAAAACTGTATTCGTTGGCGGCCAGCATAAAAAGCAGCACCGAGGCGGCGATGTAGTTCATCATGATGGTGTTGATCACCTCATTGGCCCCAAAGCGGGCCTTGAGCCAACCCACAATGCCACCCCACAAAGCCCCTCCCAAAGCGGCGGCCAGTATGGCTGTAGGCAGCAGCAGCCAGCCCGGCAGGGGTAGATATACCCCGACCAGCATGGCAAACAACGCACCAATGGTAAGCTGCCCCGGTGCTCCAATGTTGAACAAACCCGCCCGAAAACCGAAGGCCACGGCCAATCCGGTGAAAATAAGTGGGGTAGCAAAACTTAGGCTGTTAAAGATACCGGCCAGGCTGAGAATAGGGCTAAACAAAATTTGAAAGGTATAGGTGACCAGGTCGAGCTTTCCAGCAATTAGCTCGCGCAAGCCCAAGTCCTCGACCCCTTGGGTGCCAAGCCCCGGTCGCAAAACAGCCACCACCCCGGCCCCAACCACCACTGCCAGCAAGAGTGAAACGACCGGAACGACCACCCCGCGCAGACGTACCAGAAAAGCCAGACCACCCGGCAGTTGCATTCGAGCCAAAAGCAATAACCCCAAGGCGTAAAACAGCCCTGCATACGCCCCAAGGGATAGTGCGAAACGGCGTAGCGGGGGCCGACGGGCGCCTGCTGCCAGCGCGGCATCGTTGGCGGCTGCAATGGCCTGGTAGAACAAATAGGCCTCGAGGGCAAACAACAACACACCTACCCCACCCAGCACATAAAGTACTCTGGCGCGCATCTGGGCACCCGGTAAAAACATAACCAGGCTGGCAGTCAGCAACAGCACCGCCCAAAGCCCAAAAAAAAGCCCAAGCCAGCCAAAGCTTAGCCCCTCGGGCAAAGCAAGACCTTTGGGGTTCATGGCGCCCAGCGGGTTTAGCAGGTAGCCAGTACCGTCGAACTCTCGCATCGGCACAGCCCAAGGGGACAAGATCATCAAGACCAACGTGATCGCCCCCGCAATTAAAAACAGGTACCTACCCATAAGTTCCTCAGAGCGGATTCTACACTGCGAAGCCATTTTGCGTACTCCGAACCGGCTATTATACCCATGCGCCTTCTTGCTGGTGCCCCCAGCCCGGGATCCCCTCCTGTCTTGCAACAAACAGAGTGGTAAACTTGCTCCGTGCAAGATTCGACGGAGACCCGAGCAAAGGTTATTCAACAAATGTTCTCGGAGATAGCACCCCGCTACGACTTGCTAAATCGGGTGCTGTCTGCAGGTGTGGATCGTGTTTGGCGTGTAGCGGCTGTCAAAGCCGCATTGGAGAAAAAACCTTCTCGTATCCTCGACCTAGCCACCGGTACCGGCGACATCGCGCTGTTGCTCAAGAAGATAGCCCCAGAAGTTGAGGTTATCGGTGGTGATTTTGCACCCCCCATGCTCGAGCTAGCCCGTCAAAAAGCCCAGCGGGCCGGGCTCGAGATCCCCTTTGTTGAAGCGGACGCCCTAAACCTGCCCTTCCCTGATCAGCACTTCGATGCAGTAATCATCGCTTTCGGATTTCGCAATTTTGCCGACTACAACAAGGCCCTGGACGAGCTTTATAGGGTAATTGCACCAGGCGGACGGTTGTGCATTCTGGAGTTTCCCCCTCCACCCCGCGGTGGCCTGGGCCGGCTATACCGCTTCTATTTCACCCGTATTCTGCCCCTAATCGGGGGGTTGATTTCCGGCAACGCCTCGGCCTACCGCTATCTTCCCGATTCGGTGGAGCGCTTCCCAGATCCAATCACACTCGTTACCATGATGAGCCTGGCAGGCTTTAGCACCCGGTATCAGCTTTTTACCGGCGGCATTGCTGCCCTTCACGTTGGCGACAAACCCGAGCTTGCCCAGCCAATCCAAGCCCTCCGAACCGGAGAGTTCGAATCCTAAACAACCCCCATGAACCGCCCCGACCCAACCATCGAAGTTGACCCGCAACGATTGCTGCTGGAGAGCATGGAAACTGGTGCACCACCCGACCTGAGACCGCTCGAGCTCGCGCGCGAGTATGCCCAGGAGCTAGCCCAGGGCAACGCCGGCGAAAACGAAATCGTGCGCTGGTGGCATAGCCCAACCGGGTTTTATTACGAGTTTAAGCAGTTTCCTGCCGCTTTTTATGGGCGTTCGGGCCTGGTGCACGGTCAGTATCTCACGCCGCAAGAAGCACAGGAGCTGGTCTGGGACGCCCTAACTCGAGCTGAAAAAGAGCAGGCCGACCTCACTCTTTTCTACACTGCCAACCTGATGCAAAGCGACCAGGATTTCTTCATGATCTACTCCCTTGGAGAAACGCGTATCGAGCGGGGTGAGGCTCGCTACGCCCTTCCGCTATTCATGCGCCTGAAGCTGCCACAATACCTGCTAGTAATGTTTCGCTCAAAGGGTGAGTACCTGGTGTTTAGGCTTCCCCAAGGACAGCCGGTGCTATCCGAGATACTGGCTTAGTCATCGCCTCAACAAAATCAACCGTCTTCGCAGCAACATAAAAAGGCAGGGGATCGATCCCCTGCCCATGCAGCTCTAAAGGGGCTTAGTGGCTGTGTTCTCGCGCGCTGTGGACATGACCGTGCTCGAGCTCTTCCGGCGTTGCAGGACGAACATCCGTAACGGTGACTTCGAAGTTGAGGGTCTCGCCCGCCAGAGCGTGATTGAAGTCGATGGTCACTTCCTTGTCGTCTACGTTGAGAACCGTAAACGGCATGGGGTTACCCTGGGAATCTTCGGCATAAAACATGGCCCCTTCCACAACCTCGGCGTCTGCCGGGAAGGCCGCACGATCTACCACCTGCACGCCTTCGGGGTCGTAAAGGCCGTAGCCCTTTTCCGGGGGCACGGAAACCACCACCTGCTCACCAGCAGCCTTGCCCTCGAGGGCTTCTTCCAGGCCGGGCACAATGTTACGATGGCCGTGCAGGTAATCCAGCTCACCCTGGTCAATCAGCTCGTTTTCAACGTGCAGGGTATACCGAATGGAAACCACATTGTCTTTGCTTACTGTCATAACTACTCCTCTCCATTCACAGAAACCTTCTGTTGTTTCCGCGAGACATCCGAGTATAAAACATGCAGATGAAACAATCGTAAACCAAAACCGGTTATTCCAACAATGCCATGCCCTATGCTGGTAGCCATGAATGTGGAAGACGTGATTGGGAAGACCCCGGTGGTTCGCCTGAAGCGCATAGTAGCGCCAGATATGGCGGAGGTTTGGGTGAAGCTCGAAGGCAACAACCCCGGTGGCTCCATCAAAGATCGCACCGCCTGGTATCTGATCAAGGACGCTGAAGAGCGCGGCATTTTGAAGCCAGGCTCGGGCCAGCTCATCGTAGAGCCAACCAGCGGTAATACCGGCATTGGGCTGGCCATGGTAGCGGCCAGTCGGGGTTATAAACTGATTCTGACCATGCCCGCTCAGATGTCGGAAGAGCGTAAGCGCATCCTCCGAGCTTATGGAGCCGAGTTGGTGCTAACCGATCCCAGCCGCCGCATGTTGGCTGCCATCGAGGAGGCTAACCGTATCGTGGCCGAGCGAGGCGCTTTTATGCCCAACCAGTTCGACAACCCAGCCAATCCCAGGGCCCATTACGAGACCACCGGCCCGGAAATTTTCGAGCAAATGAAGGGTCGCCTTGATGCCTTTGTGTACGGTTCGGGCACCGGGGGCACCATCATGGGCGTTGGCCGGTACCTGCGCGAGCGCCTGCCCGATATCCAGATAATTGCCTGCGAACCCCGCCGAAGCAATGTGCTCTCGGGCGGCCAGATGGGTTCGCACCAGTTCCAGGGCATGGGGCCAGGGTTCATTCCGCCCAACCTCGATGTAAAGATGCTGGATCGGGTGATTCAGGTGCTGGAGGAAGACGCTTTCCCCCTGGCCAAGCCGCTGGCCCGCGAAGAAGGGCTTTTTGTTGGAATGAGTGCCTGCGGAATGATCTGGGCCGCCCTGCAAGTAGCCCGTGAACTCGGGCCTGGCAAAAGGGTTCTAACCATCGCCTGCGACTCGGGTATGAAGTACCTCTCGACCCAACTGTTTGCGGATGCCCAGGCTGAAACCAGCACGCTTTGAAGGTGCGTCAACACCTGTAGTTTGCACGATTTGTAGGCTAAACTTGCTCTCAGATGGCTAGGGCGTCTATCCAGTTTCGCTGTACCGAGTGCGGATACAAGTCGGTCAAGGCACTCGGGCGCTGCCCCAACTGTGGGGCATGGGACAGCTTCGAAGAAGAAGCGCCTTCGCTTAAATCTGTGGGCACTGGTAAGGCCGGGGTAGTGAGGCCCCGCCCCGTGCCCAATCCAGCGGCGTTGACCCGCCTCGAGGATGTGCCGGAAGGCGGCGAGGTGCGGTTCTCGAGTCGGATCGGGGAGCTTGACCGGGTGCTGGGCGGGGGGTTTGTGCCAGGCGAGGTGCTGTTGCTGGGTGGGGAGCCAGGGGTCGGTAAGAGCACCCTTCTGCTGCAGGTAGCCCAGCAGATGCTGGAAGCGGGCAGGCGCGTGGTTTATCTGGCCGGGGAGGAGTCGCCTGGGCAAATTCGCCTGCGGGCTAAGCGGCTGGGTATTTCGGGGGGGCTCGAGCTGCTCCGGGAAACCGAGCTGGGGGCTATGCTGGCTACCCTCGAGGCCGCCCCCCCCGAGTTTCTGGTAGTAGACTCCATTCAAACCATTGAAACCACCGCCTCGCCAGGCTCGTTGGTAGCTGTGCGTGACGCCACCGCGGCCCTAACCCGCTTTGCCAAGCATCATCAGGTCACCACCGTGTTGGTTGGGCATGTGACCAAAGAGGGCTTCGTGGCCGGGCCTAAGGTGATTGAGCACGTAGTAGACGCTACTTTGTACCTGGAAACCGCCGGCAACTTTAGAGTGCTGCGTTCCAGCAAAAACCGCTTCGGGCCGGTAGGCGAAATGGGCGTTTTTAGCATGTTGCACGAGGGAATGGAGGAAGTGGCTAACCCATCGGCAGCGTTTCTGGCTGAGCGGCCGTTGGGAGCGCCGGGTTCGGTGGTGGCCTTGAGCCTTTCAGGCGAGCGCGCACTGGCCCTGGAGGTGCAGGCCCTGGCAGCCCGCACGCCTTTCCCGGCCCCTCGCCGGGTTTCGCAGGGACTGGACAGCCGCCGGGTAGACGTGGTGCTGGCGGTGCTGGAGCGAAGGCTCAACCTGCCCCTGGGCAATCTGGATATCTACGTCAATCTGGCCGGTGGGCTGCGGGTTTTCGATCCGGGGTTGGATCTGGCCGTGGGGCTGGCGGTGTATTCTGCTGTGGTAGGCCGTCCGCTTCCCCAAGATGTGGCGGTAGTGGGCGAGGTAGGGTTGGCCGGGGAGTTGCGCAGCGTGGAGGGCCTCGAGCGCCGCCTGCGGGAAGGCCAGCGGGCAGGTTTTGAACGTCTGGTGCACCCACCCCAGTTCAAAAGCCTCGAGGCCGCGGTAAGCAAGTTTTTATGAGCATGACTCGGTGGATTCTGTACGGACTATTTGCCTATCTGGGCTACCAGGCAGGGGTCTGGCTCGAGGCCAACGGTCTTATCGGAAGCAGCCCCCTGGGCAGTCTGACCAGCCTCAACCGCCTATACCTGGGTGTGGTGGGCTTGCTGGTGGGCTTCCTGCTGGTACCTCGTCTGATGGATTGGGCTCTGCAGCGCTGGGAGCACGCCCAGCACTGGCTCAAGCAGCTCCCACCCGAGATTCCGGTAGCCATCACCACGGCTTCCGGTCTAGGGCTTTTGCTGGCGGTACTGCTGACCAACTTGCTCAATCAAATTCCTGGCTTCTCTGCGATTCACTCTCTAGTCATCGCAGCAGTGCTGGTTACATCACTCTCGGCTTTTGCCATCGCCAACCGCGAGTATTTTCGCCCGTCCCGTCCTGCGGCACATCCCAGCAAACCCAGGGGGGGTAAGGTGCTCGATACCTCGGTGTTGATCGATGGGCGCATTGGGGATGTCGCCGAAATGGGTTTTCTAGAAGGTCCCCTTTTTGTACCACGGCAGGTATTGCGTGAGTTGCAACAGTTCGCCGATTCTTCCGATGCCCAAAAACGCGCCAAAGGGCGCCGGGGTCTGGATACCCTCGAGCGGCTCAAGCTGAGTGTGGAGCTTGAGGTGCTCGATAGCTTCGAAAGCGACGAGCCTGTGGACGACCAGATACTGGCTGAAGCCAAGCGGATGGGCTCGGCCTTGGTCACCAACGATCACGCCTTAGCCCAGCTTTCCCGTATTTACGGGGTCAAAACCCTCTCTATTCAGGCTTTAGCCTCGGCCCTGCGATCCCCGCTACAGCAAGGCGATACCCTGAGCATCACCATCGTCAAAGAGGGCAAAGAGCCCGGCCAAGGCGTTGGCTACCTGGAAGACGGCACCATGGTTGTAGTGGACGACGCCATCCCTTTCAAAGGTAAAGAAGTGGGGGTGGTCATCACCCAGGCCATTCAGACCCAGGTGGGTCGTTTGCTGTTTGGAAAGCTCCAGGCCGAGCCAGTCGACCGCCCGGCTTATAAAGCCGAGCGATAGTCGCCTTTTTTGTTATCGAAGCCGCAATAACACGCTTAACAGGCTCGAGAAGAAATCTTGTAAGAGAGCACGGCCAGGGCACGATAAACTATAGCCAATGCCCTACCGTGTGGCCAAAAGCCGCCTCTTACCTCCACGCACGGCGCGGGAGGTAGAGCGTTTGCGACTTTTGGAGCGGCTGCGGCTAGGTTTTGCCAAAAGCCCGGTGCTGGTACTGGCTGCGGGGGCCGGGTATGGCAAATCCACCCTGCTCTCGAGCCTTCCGTCCTTGTGGCTTACCCTGGGCGAGGACTGCTCCGACCCGGTGGTGCTGGGCTGGCACCTGGTCGAGATCTACCGGCCCCGCCTGGGAAATAAGCTGGATGGCGTGGTCGGTGCGCTCGAGCGGGGTGCCTGGGCCGTAGCCGGTGATCTCTTGCTCGAGCAATTAGCTAGCCAACCCGCCCATACCCTGGTGCTCGACGAGGCACAGCGGGTTACAAGTCGCGAGGCTGTGGTGCTATTGCGTACCCTGAGCCAGGTACCGGGTTTACATATGGCCGTGCTGACCCGCCGGGCTGCACCATGGGAGGTTTTGGGCCAGGTACTCGGCGAAAGCGAGTTGGCCTTCGATTCTGCCGAGGCTCTACAGCTCGGCCAGGCTATCGCCCCTGAGTTGAGCGCTTTTGAAGTAGAGCAGGCCCATAGTCTGGTGCGGGGCTGGCCTTTAGGGCTGCGCCTTTTGCTCCGGGCTATGCGGCGTGGGGCCAAGCCAGAGGAAGCTTTCTACGCACACCCTGACCCGGCAGGCTTGCTGGTCTATCTACTCCCCGCCTTACCCGATGCGGTGCTCAGTCTGGCGGCGCGGGCCAGCGTGCTGGGCGAGGTTGGGCCCGAGGAGGCCGCCTGGGTAGGTGGACTGGAAATACTACAGCCCTATGCACCAGACCTGCTGTTAGAGCAAGTAGGAGGACGCATCCGCTTCCACCCCCTGGTGCGGGCCGCCCTGATGAGCCTGCTCGAGCCCAGCGAGGTGCGGGGACTGCTGACCAAGGCTGCAGATTTGGCTTTGCAGCGGGGAGAAGAGGTACAGGCAGCAGGCTATCTGTTGGAAGCCGGGCGGCTGGGGCACGCGGCCGACCTGCTTCAGCGCCAGGGCCAGGCCTGGCTGGCTCGAGGGCTTACTTACACCGTGCTGGCCCTGCTCGAACGCCTACCCGAAACCATGCGGGCCACCCGACCCGATCTGCGCTTCCTGCATGGAGAAGCTCTGCGCCAGGCTGGGCGCTACACCGAGGCCGAGGCAGTATATCAGCAAGCCCTGGACGCCGGTGCAGATCAGGCCCTGCTGGGCCTATCGAGGTTGTATCTCGACACGGTGGAGCCAGCCAAGGCCCAGGGCTATCTGCTGGCGGCCCGTATGCGCTTTCCCATCGAGGTTGAAAGGCTTTGGGCCGAGAACCTGCTCAACTCGGGGCGAATCGAGGAAGCCATGGCGCTTGGTCTGGAGGGCCCCCGGGTCTGGCTGCGCAGCGGCCAGCCCGAGCGGGCGCTGGCTGAACTGCGCCGGTTGGAAGGGGATGCCACCGCACGCGCCCCGCAAAACCACCGCGAGGGAACCCTGCTGCTGGCCCTGCTGGAGGCCATCGCTGGCGACGCGTTGGTGGCCGAGCAGGCCGCCCACCGGGGCCGCCGCGAGGGCGAGACGCTGGGCAGCCCCTTTGTGGTGGCGCTGGCCGAGGCCCGGCTTGGGCATGCCTTGCTGGCCCAAAACCGCTGGGCCGAGGCCGGCGAAGCCTACCGAAGGGCGCTTTCCCTCTCGCAGGGTGGGCCGGCTCGCTTGCGGGTGGAGCCCCTCGGAGGGCTGGCCGCGCTTGGCGAAGCCCGCGCCTTTGAAGAGGTGGTGCGTCAAGCTCGCGAAGCCGGGGATGCCTGGGTCGAGGCCTTCATGACCCTGGTGGCTGCCCAGGCCCACCTGCGGCGGGGCTTGCCCTTCAACCTGCCCGCACTGCCAGGGCTGCAAGACCCATTTTTGCGCGCACTGGCTGCCAGCTACCCCTGGGCCGCCGACCCGGAGGGTATGCTGGCGCGCTATCCCTTCCTCAGCCAGCCTACCCTCTTTGCCCCGCCTTTGCACCGCAGCCGCCGGCTTTTGTGGGAGGCTGGAAAGCTGGACGTAGCCTATCATCCCGGTGTGAGCGTTGAAATTCGCGCTCGAGGCCCGTTTCAGGTCTGGGTCAATCACCAGGAAGTGCGCTTTAAGCGCGAGAAAACCCGCACCCTGCTGGCCTTGCTGCTCATCAAGGACTGGAATAAAGAGGCCCTGGTGGAGGCCCTCGAGGTCTCCAACGGCGAGTTCAGGGTGCTGTGGTCGGAGCTGCTGGGCGCCCTCGAGCCCGGACGCCCGCCCCGCGCGCCGGGATACTTCCTCAGGCCCTACGCCCTGTGCAGGGTTCCCGAGCTTCGGGTGGATTTATGGGAAGACATCCGCAGTAAAGACGGCCCCTTCGAGGAGCTGGATCACCCGGTGCTCGAGCGCTACCGCGCGGCCTGGCTGCAGGATGTTCTGCGGGCCTGCCGCCAGAGCGATGCCCCGGAGGAATGGCTCTTTGGGCTCCGCCTCGACCCGCTAGACGAAGAGTTGCTGGCCCGCCTCGAGCACACCGAGCTGGCCGCCCTGGCCCGGCGCATTCGCCAGGAAGCCCTAGAGGAGCTCGAGCTAGAAAGCTAAATTGGGGCGCGGATAGAACCTGTGGAGACAGTCTGCGCTAGTCGCCTCATCTTGGCCGGCAGGCCGGCGGTCGGGTTTACACGGTGTGCCTGCAGCCCGCGCCACCCTGCCCTTGGTGCTTGGAAACTGGAGATGTAATACGCATTCCAGCGGTATCGTTCACTTTTGAAAGCTTAAACGATACTGCCGAAATGCTTTTCTACTCCCTTCGGTCGGCTTGAATCCTTCACCTCTGACTGCACATGGCGGTGAATGATTCAAGCGGAAACGGTATGCTACCAGATTCGGTTAGTTCGTCACCGAACGGTGGCGAACTAACCCGACCGAAGTTATCCGCGTAGCGGAGGGCGATACCGCCCCTTGGAACGGGAGTGCTCTAGGATTCAAAAAGATGGCCACTCAAAGCCTATTGTTCGATGACTATCTTTTTGAATCCGGTATGAGGGGGTGCTCTGCTTCAGCAAGACTTCGGCGTGAGCTCAGTCGAACGCTCGGAGCCGTGCTTCGACAGGCTCAGCAAACGTAGGATTCGACAGGATGGCTGCTCGAGGTTTTTTGTTGGCAGGCTATTTGATGAGCCTGCCGGTGGGGTCGGGCCGCCAGGAGCGGAGTACCTTCATGTAGTTGCCCCGCTCGAAAGCGTCGGGGTTGGCGACATGCTTCTGGCTCATGCTGCCCTGCATCTGCCGGATAGATTCGTATTCGTGCTCCTGCATCCAGGTTTGCAGGTCTTGCAAAATGGCTCCTACCCGCTCCACGCCATTTTTCAGCAACTCCGAGGCCATCATGGCCACCTTAGCCCCCGCCATCATGCCCTTGAGCACCTCGAGGTGCGAGTGTACCCCACTGGTAATGGCAAAGTCGGCCTGGATACGCCCGTACAGAATGGCGATCCAGGTCAGCGGCAGGCGCAACTCATCGGCACGGCTCAGTACCAGGTTGGGGGTTACCTCCAGATGCTCCAGGTCAAAATCCGGCTGGTAAAAGCGGTTGAAGAGCACCAGTCCCGAGGCGCCGGCCTGCACAAAACGAGCGGCCATGTGGGTAAAGTTGCTGAAGTAAGGCCCCACCTTTACCGCAATCGGGATGGTAACGCTCTGGCGGACGTCCCGCACCACATCCAGATACATTTCTTCCACCTCGAGGCCGGTCAGGGTGGGGTCGGTAGGAAGGTAATATAGGTTCAGTTCGATGGCATCGGCCCCGGCTTCTTGCATCATTCGGGCATACTCGATCCAGCCCCCCGACGAGACCCCATTCAGGCTGCCCATGATGGGAATTTGGGTGGCCTCCTTGGCTTTGCGAAGAAGCTCCAAATACTCGTGTGGCCCCACATTGAACTGGTCTGGCTGGGGAAAGTAGTCCAGCGCTTCGGCGTAGCTATGGGTGCCATATTCCAGATAGTGATGCAGCGCATGGCTTTCCTGCTCAATCTGCTCCTCGAAAAGCGAGTACATCACCACCGCTGCGACGCCTGCATCCTCGAGCCTGCGAATTCCATCCAGGGTATAAGAGAGGGGCGAGGCCGAGGCGACCAGTGGATGGGCTAGCTTAATCCCCAGGTAGCTAGTGCTCAGGTCAGGCTTGCTCATACTTCCTCCCTTGCCGCAGCCGGTGATGCAGTGGAAGGGCTCGGTTGAGTGGTTCCTTCTTCTGCCGCAACCCCGGCCATTTGTTCATAGTCCCTCCAGCGGGCCAAGATGGCCTCCTGGGCAGCCTGAAACATCTGCTCGGCCGCTTGTGGGTTGATCTGCCGCAGCATGCGGTAGCGGTTTTCATGCAGCGCGTAGTCCTTGAAGCCAATCTTGGGCGGCCTGGAGTCGAGTTGGAAGGGGTTCTTGCCCTGGGCTTTCAGGCGGGGGTCGTAGCGAAAGAGCGGCCAGTAAGCCGATTCGGCGGCCAGTTTTTGTTGTTCCATGCCTTTGGCCATATCAATGCCGTGGGCGATGCAGTGGCTATAGGCAATAATCAGGGCCGGGCCGGGGTAACTCTCGGCCTCCAAAAAAGCTTTCACGGTCTGGGCATCGTTGGCGCCCATGGCCACCTGGGCTACGTAGACATAGCCATAGCTCATGGCGATGCGCCCCAGGTCTTTCTTGGGGGTGGATTTACCACCGGAAGCAAACTTCGCCACCGCTCCCAGCGAGGTAGCCTTAGAGGACTGACCACCGGTATTGGAGTACACCTCGGTGTCGAGCACTAGGAGCTTAACGTTGCGTCCGCTGGCCAGGACATGATCCAGCCCCCCAAAGCCAATGTCGTAAGCCCAGCCATCGCCTCCTACAATCCATACCGACTTGCGCACCAGGACATCCGCCAGGCTCAGCAGATCCTTGGCCTTTGCGTCCTCCTGGCCCTCTAGTCTGGATTTCAAGAGCGCAACGCGCTCACGCTGGGCATCTATGCCGGCCTCGTCGGACTGATCGGCCTGCAGCAGCGCATCCACGAGTTCAGCGCCCAGCTTTTCCCGCATCTGGCCAAGTAGTTCCCTTGCATACTGGTTTTGTTTATCCAGGGTAAGGCGCATTCCCAGGCCAAACTCGGCGTTGTCTTCAAACAGGGAGTTGCTCCAGGCGGGGCCGCGCCCCGCGCGGTTTTTGGTCCAGGGGGTGGTGGGGAGGTTTCCCCCGTAGATGCTCGAGCAACCGGTGGCGTTGGCAATTAGACAGCGATCGCCGAAGAGCTGGCTCAAAAGTTTCAAGTAGGGGGTTTCGCCACAGCCTGCACAGGCTCCCGAGAACTCGAACAACGGTTGCAGCAGTTGTACGTTTTTGACCATGCTGAAGTTTAGGCTGTCGTGACGTGGGTAATCGGGCAGGTTCAGGAAGAACTCCCAGTGTTCGCGGCCCTGGGCCCGCAGGGGTAGTTGGGGTTCCATGTTGATGGCTTTGCGACCGACCTGGCTTTTGTTCTTGGCCGGGCAAACCTCCACACACAGCGAGCAACCCGTGCAGTCCTCCACCGCAACCTGTAGGGTGTAGCGCTGGTCTTCCAATCCCTTCCACATCGCTTTAGCCGTCTGGAAGCCTGCCGGTGCTTGAGCAAAGGCTTCGGGTGGGGCTACCTTGGCCCGAATAACCGCGTGGGGGCAGACCAGCACGCACTTACCACACTGAATGCAGACCGCGGGATCCCAGACCGGCACCTCCTGGGCAATGTTGCGCTTCTCCCACTGGCTGGTGCCGGTTGGATAGGTGCCATCTGCGGGAAGGGCGCTTACCGGAAGGGTATCGCCTTTACCGGCCAGCATGGGTGCGGTGACGGTCTGCACGAAGGCGGGGGCTTGGGGCGAGACCACCGGGGGCATCCGAAGGGTGCTGGTGGGGGCTGCGGGTACCTCGATGGGGTACAGGTGGGACAGAGCAGCGTCTACGGCGGCAAAGTTCTTGCGAACCACTGCCTCTCCGCGTTTTCCATAGGTTTTGCGGATGGCCTCCTTGATTTTCCCAATGGCCTCTTCGCGCGGCAGTACGCCAGAGAGGGCAAAGAAACAGACCTGCATCACCGTATTCATCAGGTTGCCCAGCCCCACATCCCTGGCGACCTTATAGGCGTTGATGGTGTAGACGGCCAGCTTCTTCTCGATGATTCGGGCCTGCACTTCGTAGGGCAGGTGGTTCCAGGTCTCGGCTGGGTCGTAGGGGCTGTTGATGAGCAGGGTAGCCCCCTCCCGTGCAGTTTCCAGCACGTTGTAGCGCTCGAGGAAACCGAACTGGTGCACCGCTATGAAATCGGCCTCCTGAATCAGGTAGGTGCTGCGGATGGGTTTGGGGCCAAAACGCAGGTGGCTGATGGTGCGTGCCCCCGACTTTTTGGAGTCGTAGACGAAATAGCCCTGGGCGTAGAAATCGGTCTCCTCGCCGATAATTTTGATGGAGTTTTTGTTGGCCCCCACCGTCCCATCCGACCCCAGGCCCCAGAACACCGAACGCTTGACTTCGGGGGGTTCGATGCACAGGTTGGGGTCGTAGGGCAGACTGGTATGGGATACGTCGTCGTGGATGCCCAGGGTGAAATGGTTTTTGGGGGAGGGCTTTTTCATTTCCTCGAATAGGCCGATGAGCATGGCGGGCGTAAACTCTTTTGAAGAAAGCCCGTACCGACCCCCAACAACCAGCGGACGGTTCTGGGAAAGGCCCTCGGCCACGGCGGTGACCACGTCCTGATAAAGCGGTTCGCCTGCGCCGCCGGGCTCTTTGGTGCGGTCGAGTACGGCAATAACCCGTACGCTGGACGGAAGGGCCCCGATAAAAGCCTCAACGCTGAAAGGGCGGTAGAGCCGCACCTTCACGAGCCCAACCTTTTCACCCTGGGCTTGCAGGTACTCGATTGTTTCCTGGGCGGTCTCGGCCCCCGAGCCCATGAGTACCACAACCCGTTCGGCATCGGGTGCGCCATAGTAGTCGAATAGCCTGTACTGCCGCCCGGTGCGCTCGGCAAAGTGGTTCATGTAATCTTGCACGATGCCTGGAACCCTCTGGTAATAGGGATTGACGGTCTCTCGAGCCTGAAAATACACATCCGG
The DNA here is from genome assembly GCF_026004075.1 of Meiothermus sp. Classification (NCBI taxonomy): domain Bacteria; kingdom Thermotogati; phylum Deinococcota; class Deinococci; order Thermales; family Thermaceae; genus Meiothermus; species Meiothermus sp. Next base: position 1,431,686 of record NZ_BPIK01000001.1, read on the forward strand.
GTTTTGGGCGGTTCCGCGCAGCACAGGGCGGTCGGGGGAAAGGGCCCTGGCCCGGTGCGCCCGGATCAAATCTTCGTTGACCAGTGCGCGGAGGTCTTCATCGTCGAGTGCTTCAATCTTCATCACCTCGTGGGAGGTGCGGAATCCATCCATGATGTGCAAAAAGGGTATGCGGCTCTCGAGGGTGCTGGCCTGGGCAATTAGCGCGAAGTCTTGAGCTTCCTGTACCGAACCTGCAAACAGCATGGCCCAGCCGGTAGCCCGCGTGGCCATCACATCCGAGTGGTCGCCAAAGATGGAAAGCCCCTGGGCGGCGATCGAGCGAGCTGCAATGTGAAAGACCGTGCTGGTCAGCTCTCCCGCAATTTTATACATATTGGGGATCATGAGCAGCAGGCCCTGGCTGGCGGTGAAGGTGGTGGTGAGGGCTCCGGTTTGCAGGGCCCCGTGTACAGCCCCGGCAGCCCCTCCCTCGGACTGCATTTCCTGAACCAGAGGTACCGTACCCCAAAGGTTGGGGCTGCCCTGGGCGCTCCACTGGTCGGCAAACTCGCCCATGGGCGAGGAAGGGGTGATGGGGTAGATGGCAATAACTTCGTTGAGCTTATGGGCGACTCTGGCAACCGCCTCATTCCCATCTACGGTGATTACCTGGCGCATGGTGGCCTCCTGAAAAGAACCTAGTCTTAATCTAGTCTTTTCCCCAGGGACACATTGCCCTTCGATTGCTTTGGGTCAGGCTCAGAACATTTCAATGCCGGGCCCTGCCAGGGCGAGATAAACTATGTCCTAATGCCCTACCGAGTGCCCAAAAGTCGGTTGCTCCCTCCCCGCACCGCGCGGGAGGTGGAGCGGCAACGCCTGAGCGAGCTGCTGCATCGGGGCTTTGCCAAAAGCCCGCTAATGGTGCTGGCGGCAGGGGCTGGGTATGGCAAGTCCACGCTGCTCTCGGCCCGCCCCGCGGTCTGGCTTACCCTGGGGGAGGACTGCTCAGATCCGGTGGTGCTGGGCTGGCACCTGCTGGAGGCGTATAGGCCGCGGTGGGGCCAGGGCTTGGACGGGGTTTCTTCGGCCCTCGAGCGCAGGGCCTGGGCTAGCGCCGGCGAGGCCATGCTCGAGGCCCCTGAGCGCGGGGCCTCCCCACCTGCTGGTGCTGGATGAGGCGCAGCGGGCCGCTAGCCGGGAGAATGTGGCCCTGCTGCGAATGCTGATGCAGATTCCGGGTTTACACATTGCCGTGCTAACCCGTCGGGCCGCCCCCTGGGAGGTGTTGGGGCGGGTGCTGGGCGAGGGCGAGCTGGCCTTCGACGCGGCGGAGGCTTTGCAGTTGGCCGAGGCCATTGCCCCCGAGCTACCGGTTTTCGAGGTCGAGCAGGCCCACAGCCTGGTGCGGAGCTGGCCTCTGGGGTTGCGCTTGTTGTTGCGGGCCATGCAGCGGGGGGCCAAACCAGAACAAGCCTTTTATGCCCATCCCGACCCCGCGGGCCTGCTGGCCTATCTGGTGCCTGCACTGCCGGGCGAGGTGCAACAACTGGCTGCCAGGGCCAGCGTGCTGGGGGAGCTGGGGCCGGAGGAGACGGCCTGGGTAGGCGACCTGGGGTTGCTCGAGCGCTACGCAGCAAACTTACTGCTGGAAAGTGTGGGCAGCCGCATTCGCTTTCATCCTTTGGTACGCCAGGCGCTCATGGCCCTGCTTCAGCCCGAGGAGGTGCGGAACCTGCTTTCCAGGGCCGCCGATGCTGTTTTGCAGCGGGGCGAGGATGTGCGTGCGGGCGGCGGGGTATTTGCTCGAAGCCGGGCGCATGGGCCATGCCGCAGACCTGGTGCTGAGCAAAGGCCAGGCCTGGCTCTCCGAAGGGCTTACCTATACGGTGCTTGCGATGCTCGAGCGGCTACCAGAGTGTAATACGCATTCCAGCGGTATCGTTCACTTTTGAAAGCTTAAACGATACTGCCGAAATGCTTTTCTACTCCCTTCGGTCGGCTTGAATCCTTCACCTTTGGCTACGCCCCACGGTGAAGGATTCAAGCGGAAATGGTATAAGGGGTGAAAAAGGTCGGCTTGAAGCACACCCCAGCACGACCTGCCCCAAAGTCTTCCACCTTTCAAACTTCGTTCTTTTCTAGTCACTCGAGCGCACATCCGCGGCGTCCCGCAGCGCGTCGCCGAAAAAGTTGTAGGCCAGCACCGAGATAAATATCAGGATGCCGGGGGTTAGCAGCCAGGGATACAGGCTCAGCGACTGGAAGTTTTGCGCGTCCTTCAAGAGCAGGCCCCAGCTAGCCATGGGTTCCTTAATGCCCAGCCCCAAAAACGACAGCGCCGACTCGCCGATGATGTAACCGGGCAGGGCCAGGGTTGCGGTCACGATCAGGTAGCTGCTCAGGTTGGGCACGATGTGCCGCAGAATGATGCGCAGGTTGGACGCCCCCTGGGCCACCGCGGCGGTCACGTAGTCCACCTCGCGCAGGGCCAGCACCTGCCCCCGCACCACCCTTGCCAGCCCCGCCCAGCCGATAAACGAGAGCACCGCAATAATCCCCAGATACACGTAGGTGCTGGGCCAACTGGCCGGAATCACCGTGGAGAGAGTCATCAGGATGGGCAGCCGGGGAATCGAGAGCAGCACCTCGGTGATGCGCTGGATGAGGGTATCCACCCAGCCACCAAAGTAGCCCGAGATGCCCCCCAACAAAATCCCGATGACAAAGGAGATCAGCACCCCGACCACCCCCACCGTGAGCGAGACCTGCGACCCTACCAGGATGCGCGAGAAGAGGCAGCGGCCAAACTGGTCGGTGCCCAGAGGGAAAAAGTACCCCTCGCGCTCGGCCACCCCAAACAGGTGCCAGTTGGTTTTGAACCCCAAAAAGCGGTAGGGCTCGCCCTGGGCGATCAAAAAGCGGATGGGGGTGGGCCGGGTGCGGTCTTCCCTGTAGGTGCTGATGAAGGTAACCGGGTCGCGCTCGCGCTTGAGCTGGTACACGTAGGGCCGCACGGGCCGGCCATCGCGGAAGAAGTAGACCCGCTGGGGGGGTTGGTAGATGGCATCGGGGTGTTGCACGGTCAGGTTGTTGGGGGCCAGGAAGCCGGCCAGGAAGGCCACCAGGTACAGCACCAGCAGAACTACGCCGCTGATGACCCCCGGCTTGGAGCGCAAAAAGCGCCGCCAGGCCAGGTAGAGGGGGTTATTGCGCTTGTCCATGGGCCTACTCGTAACGGATGCGGGGGTCTACCCGGGCCAGCAACACGTCGGCCAGCAGGTTGCCCACCATCAGCAGTACCGCCGAAAGCATCAAGAGGGCCATCACCACGTACTGGTCTTTGTTTAAGAGGGAGTCGTACAGGAAGGGCCCAATGGTGGGCAGACTCAGCACGATGGAGGCGATGATGGTGCTCGAGATCAGGGTGGGGAGCTGTAATCCGGCCAGGCTGATGAGCGGGTTAATGGCGTTTCGCACCGCGTGCTTCCAGAGCACCACCCGCTCGGCCAGCCCCTTGGCGCGGGCGGTGCGGATATAGTCCTGCGAGAGCACGTCCAGCAGGTTGGCCCGCATCTGCCGCATGATGGTCGCGGTGCCGTCCAGGCCAATCACAATCAGGGGAATCCAGAGGTGGGCCAGCATGTCCTGGAACTTAGCCCAGCTCCAGGGCGCATCAATGTACTGTGGGCTGAAAAGGCCCCCCACGGCAGTTCCACCGCTTTGCAGCACCAGGAAGATGAGCAGAAGGGCCACCAGAAAGTCCGGCGTAGCCAGCCCAAAGTAGCCCACAAAGTTGAGTGCTGTGGATGTGGGGCCGTAGCGGTTGAGGGCGGTGTAGATGCCGAGGGGAATGGCAATCACCCAGGTAGCCAAGATGGTCAGAGCGGCCAGGAAAACCGTCCAGCCCATGCGCTCCCAGATTAGCTCCGAGACGGGGCGGCTGTTGAGGAAGGAGTAGCCAAAATCTCCGCGTACGATACCCCCCAGCCAGTGGAGGTACTGCACCCAGACCGGCTGGTCGAGCAGGTACTGCCGCCGGATGTTCTCTACGGTCTCGTGGCTAACGCGGGGGTCTTCCAGCAGGTTCTCCAGGAAGCCCCCTGGCTGGAGCTGGATGACGGCAAACACCAGTACTGAGATCAGCAGCAGGGTGGGGATGGCCACCAGAATGCGGCGCAGAAGATAGCTGCCCATTCTTTCCTCCAAGCAACGTGTGGAACTCCCTGCCGGTTTCCGGTTATGGCCACCCCCAGGGTAAGCTGCTGACCCTTACCGCTGGAACATCAGTGGCATGGGGTTGAAGCCAGGGATCACGCCCAGGCTGTAGATGTAGTTGCCGTAGCGGTTGGAGACTGCCCCTACCGCATACTCTTTGGCAATCATAATGACCTGGGCTTCACGGGCCACGATGGCCTGCCAGCGGTCGTAGAGGGCTTTGCGCTGGGTGAAGTTGGTGGTGCTGGCCGCCCGCTCCCACAGGTCGTAGATTTCACGTTCCCAGGGCAGGAAGTTGTTGAACTGGGGCTGGCCGGTGGGGGTGGTGGGTTGGGTGGCCTGGTGCCAGTAGTACAGGGCCCCGCCCGGCTTCCAGATGGGGGTGCGCAGCTCGGGGTCGGGCTGGTCGCCCAGAGCCAGCAGGATGGCCTCCCAATCGGCGCCCCGGCCTGTACCCAGCAGGTTGGCGGCCAGGATGCCTTGCAGGTTGACCTTGACCCCTACCCGCTGGAAGTCGCTTTGCAGGATGGTGGCGATGGCGGTAAAGACTGCGGAGTTGGAGCCATAGGTGAGGGTGAACTCGAGCGGCCTTCCACTGGGCAGGCGCCGGATGCCGTTCGGGCCCCGTTGCAGTCCCAGCCGATCCAGAGCGGCGTTGGCCGCATTCAGGTCAAACCGGCCTTGCAGACGGGCCACTTCCGGGTAGTACCACTCGGAAAGCGGGGCCACCCCATAGCTGGCTCGTTCGGCCAGACCGTTGTACACATCCTCGATGATGCGCTCACGGTTGACGGCGAACTGTAGCGCACGACGGAAGTCGCTGTTTTTGAACAGGTTTGCCAGCTCGGCGTTCTTGGCATTGTAGTTGAAGCCGATGTGCGGCGGCGAGCCAAACAGCGCGCGAAACTGCACTACCCGGAACGGGGCCCCCTGGGTTTCGCGCCGTTTGAGGTCGGGGAACTCGGCCCCGGTGATGTTGATCTGACCGATGTTACCCGCTAAAAACTGGGCCACCCGCGCCTGGGAGTCGGTGATGATCAGGTACTGCAACTGATCGAGGTAAGGCAGGGGGTTGCCAGCGGCATCGCGCTTCCAGTAGTTGGGGTTCTTGACCAGGGTAACCTGCTGCCCGGCAGTGTAGCTGCGCAGGCGGAAGGGGCCGGTGCCCACCACTTCCTCGGGGTTGACGTTGGTGGGCCAGGCCGTGTTGATTTCGGCGCGGGACTTGCCCCCTTCCTGGCTGAAGGGTAACAGCTTGTGCTTGGGCATGATGGGCAGGCGCATGTAGTGAATAAAAGCAGGTGCCGGTTTGGGCAGGGTAAAGCGCACCCGGAAATCGCCCAGCTTTTCAATTTTCACGCCCTCAAAGTTGGCCGCGTCGCCGCCACGGGCCTCGGGGTTGGCCACAATCTGGGTGTAGGTAAAAACCACATCGTCGGCGGTGAAGGGGCGGCCATCGTGCCAGCGCACATCCCGGCGCAGGTCGAAGGTGTAAACCCGGCTATTGGTGATAGTCCACCGCGTGGCCAGGGCCGGTTCGATCTGGTAATTGGCCAGGTTGTACTCGATCAGGCCGTCGAACATCTGGTTGGCCAGGTTCTGGATGGCCGAATCGATTGCTCCGTAGTAAAAAAACGTCTGCGGGGCGCTGGCCAGCGACAAGGTGAGGCTCCCCCCAGCTTTGCCAGTTGTCACACCCAAACTGGTATAGGCCGGCAGTACCTTGGGCTGAGCAAAGCCCAGACCCGAAATCAGCAAAACCACAGCTATAAGCCAAAAACGTCTTTTCATCTTAACTCCTCCATCTGGTGCCTTAGCCCCTGGGCCCCACACGCATTGGTTCGGCTGAAGTATACGTCAGACGTTATTGGTATTCAAGTGGTATAATATCTGGCAATCTATGGAATCCAAGCTGGATCCTCACTCCACCACCCCGCTTTATTTGCAACTCGAGGCCCTCTTGCGGGAAGCCCTGGCCTCCAACACCTGGAAAGCCGGCGAAGCCCTGCCCCCTGAGCGAACCCTGGCAGAGCAGTTCGGGGTCTCGAGGCTCACACTCCGCAAGGCCCTCGAGCGCCTCGAGGCGCAGGGCCTGGTACAGCGCCGTCAGGGGTCGGGCACCTATGTGGCTCCCCGCCTCGAGCAGCCCCTCTCGGCGCTAACCAGCTTCAGCGAGGACATGCGGGCCCGTGGCCTCGAGCCCAGCACGCGCTGGCTCAAGCGGGGGTTGTTCACCGCCTCCCCCGAGGAGGTGCTGGCCCTATCGCTCTCACCTGGCGAGAAAGTGGCCCGGCTCGAGCGCGTGCGCAGCGCCCAGGGTGAACCAATGGCTGTCGAACGGGCAGCTTTGCCGGCCCACCTGCTCCCCCACCCCGAGCAGGTCAAAGAATCCCTGTACGCCTATCTGGAAAGCAAAGGCTTACGGCCGGTTCGGGCTCTACAACGCCTGCGCTCGGTTGCTGCCAGCCGCCAGGAAGCCGAGCTTTTGGGTCTTCGGGCAGGCGAGCCGGTACTGTACATCGAGCGGCTTAGCTACCTGGCCGATGGCAGCGTGCTGGAATTTACCCGCAGCCACTACCGGGGCGATCGCTACGATTTTGTAGCCGAGTTACGCAGCAATGCTGGCTAATAAGTGGATCAACTGTTGTGAAACATCGGGGCTGCTGTCCAGGTGCCCCATGGGAAACTTCGCCCCCTGGCCCATCAATGCAAGCCGCGTATATGCACTTCCCATGAGCCAGGATGAGGAAAAATCGGTGGTAGCGCACTCGGTGTTTAGCCCAAAGTTCACGCTTCTAAGCTACCTTGCTTCTAACCTCGAGCTGTGGTTCGAACCGCACTCGTCGCTCTAGTGGCCATTGTTGTACTTTCGGTTTTTTTAGTCACCCGTCCCACGCCAAGTCCGGCCACGCCCAATCGGGGGGTGAGGCTCGAGGACGTCCACCTGACCCTCTACCCAGAGCAAGACCCCAAGGCCCGTTGGGAGTTTGCTGCAATTCAGGTCGAACAAGACCCCAGTACACGAGAAGCCAGAGTTATCGGCCTGCAATCAGGCGAGCGCTATGTGGAAGGTCAGTTAGACCTGCGGCTCTTCGCTCCCGAAGTAGTCATCGATCGCGTCGATAACCTTCGGCTTCCCTACGCCAGAGTGGAAATTCTTAAGGGCTGCTACACGGTCAACCTTGGCAAGCCCGGTGAAATGCCGGTTACCATAGACCAGCGCGAGGGGTTCCGGGCCCCCAGCGTTCACATTACCGCGCCCAGTTTGGAGGTGCAGGGCAAGGATTTCAGAAGCGATTTTGGTATCGAGAATCCCAGCTGGCGGGATCCCATCGAGAAATTTATCTCTGGCGGAGAACAGCCGCCCTGTCCCATCGAAGGTGGTAGCTCATGAAACGTTTAGCATGGCTTTTTCTTCTTCTGGCACTGGTTGTACTGGCCCAAGGCAAAGAGCAGCGCATCATCACCATCGAGGCACCCGGTGGGCAGCGTTCGGGCAACTTGCGCAATGGCCCCTGGGTCTACGAAGCAGGTAAGCCTGGCGGGGTTATTGGTAAAGTTAAGGACTTGGAAATCAATGCAACCCGTGCAACCTTAGAAGCACCCCAGGGCAAAACCATGCAGGAAGCCGAAGGCGAGCGGGTGGCCTCTTTCGAGGGCAGCGTAGTGGTCAAGCGCGACCGAATGACCGCTACCGGCCCCAGGCTGATTTACCGCGAGTCCAGTGGACGTGGCACCCTCGAGGGCAATGCCCGCATGCGCCAGGAACCCAAAGATAAAAATAGCGATCCAGTAGAGGTGTTGGCTCCACGTATGACTTTTGAGGTCGACACCAACATCTCTACCAGCGAAGGTGGCGTCACTCTAAAGAATGGCCGCCAAGAAGGGCGCTCCGATGCGGTCTATTACGAGGAAGATAGAGGGCTGGCGGTTTTCAGCGACGCCAAGGAGGTTGTGCTGCTGCGCAAGCGCGAGGGCAAGGGCGATCTGGTAATCCGCGCTAAGGAAGTACGTAGTCTGACCGACGAAAAGCGTTTGCTGGCAACCGGCGGGGTAACCCTGGTGGACGGTGACATTACCACTACCGGGGCCAGCCTGATCTACAACGACAATACCGGTGAGGCCACCATCGTGGCAGGCAGGGTAGGAAATCAAAACGTGCCTGCCCGGAGCGTGAACGCCAAGGAGCGGGCCACTTTGTCGGGCAACTCGCTGCTGCACAACGTTAATCGTTCGCAGGTGCGGGTGCTGGCCCAGGCACCCCGGCTACCGGTCAGCGATTTTCGCAAATTGAGTGAGCAATAATAAGCGCCATGCGCTGGTTTTGGTTGCTTCTGGGGCTGTTGCTGGTAGCCATAGCCCAGCAGGAGCCCGAGCCCTCGTTTCAGACCACTGCCGAGATCGAGCGGCGGGGCAAGAAAATTGTGGTGGTCAAAACCGGGCCGGATAATCCCCCGGCCATCATCGAGCTGCGCGACCTGTATGGCGGGGTTATCACAGCATTGGACGCCGAAAAGAAGTCCCTTCGCCTGGGCGCGCGAGAATTTACCACTGATACACTGACCCGTTTCTGGCTCGAGGGTAAACCGGTACAGTTTACCGACTTGAAGGTGGGCCAGCAGGTTCGACTCGAGGCTGCCGAGCAGAACGATGGCAGCCTCAGGGCCTTTGACGTGCAGATTGGCGGTAAGCCCGAAGGCCCCTCCCTTAGCCGTTCGCTTTTTGCCGATCCACCCCCCTATCGTGTCCAGATTACCTTTGGTGAGGATGCCAGGGCCTTCGGGGCCATTGCCCGAGTGGAGCAAATCCGCGAAGTGAACGATTTTGTGTTCATGACCGGGGGCACTGCTAGGTACATCGAGGAAGAGGATCGCCTCGAGCTTGAGCTCAAACCAGCACCGAGGGCGGTTGAAGTTCAGCAAGGCAAGAGCAAGGCCTGGGGCAGCCGCCTCGACTACGATAATCAGAGCGGCGACGCGCGAGTAACGGGGCCTATCGAGCTCGAGCGTACCGGAGAAAAGCCCTTGCAGGGCAGCGCCCAACGCATGATCTATAACGTAGACGACGAAATTCTGCGCCTATTCGGCGAGATTAAGCTGGTGCAGGATGGCCGCACCTCCACAGCAGAAAGCGCGGTGGTACGTGAGAAAGATCGTATCGCCTACCTGTACGGTAGGAAGGACAAGCCGGTACGCAGCCAGAATAAGGATGGCTTCGTGCAGGGCACCAAAGTTCTGTACCACCTTGATAGCGGCGATGTGGTGGTGCTAGAGGGGGTGCAGGGGGAGTTTCAGGAACCTTGAGCGGCGCTAAGGGTGATGCCTGCCATCAAAAGCCCTAATTTTTCTTCTGTAGCTTCAGTGGGCTTAAGTTCACCCATGATGCGCCCTTCGAACATCACCAAAATGCGGTCGGAAAGCGAGCGCACCTCGTTGAGGTCGGCGGAGACCAGTAGAACGGCCATACCCGCATCCCTGGCTTTTACAATGTTCTCGTGAATAAACTCAATGGCCCCAATGTCCACCCCGCGGGTAGGTTGAGCAGCAACCAACACCTTGGGCTTTCGGCTTAGCTCTCGCCCCACGATAATTTTCTGCGCATTACCCCCCGAGTAGCGACGGGCCGCCAACTCGGTACTGCGGGGCCGGACATCGTAGGTCTCGACCACCTCCTGTGCATGGGCTTCCATTTGATCCGCATTCAGAAAACCCAGAAAACCTGCGTAGGGCGGTCGGTAATGGTCACCCAGAATCAGGTTCTCGCGGGTGGTGAAGTCCAGCACCAGCCCTCTGGCGTTGCGGTCTTCGGGGATATGCGAGACCCCCCATTCGCGTACTGTGCGGGCACTGGGCTTGAGGGCCTGGCCGTGGTACAGGATGGTTCCCTCGAAGGGTCGAAGTCCAGTAATAGCCTCTACTAGCTCGGTCTGGCCGTTGCCCTCAACGCCCGCAATGCCCACAATCTCACCCGCCCGCACCTGAAATGACACCCCGTTAAGCCGGTGTTTTTTGTCTTTTCCGGGGATTCGTAGGTCGCTGACCTCCAGCACAGCCTCGGCAGGCTTAGCCTCCGACTTGTCTACCGAAAGAATAACCTCGCGACCTACCATCATACGGGCCAGCTCGTTTACGCTGGTTTCGGGTGTATTCACAGTACCCACCACCCTCCCGTCGCGAATGACCGTCACACGGTGGGAGAGCTTGATGACCTCGGCAAGCTTGTGGCTGATAAAAATTACCGCATTGCCTTGCTCCACGTAGCGGTGCAGGAAGTCGAACAGTTCATCGGCCTCCTGCGGGGTTAGTACGGCGGTTGGCTCGTCCAGAATAAGAATTTTGGCCTTGCGGTAAAGCGCCTTGAGGATCTCTACCCGTTGCTGCAAGCCCACTGGCAGCTCCTCTACCGGCGTATCTAGCGGCAGATCGAACTCGAGGTCCCTCATCAAAGCCTCGACCTCGGCCCGGGCCTGAGCCAGGTTGAGCTGTCCCCCCTGCGTGGGCTCAGAACCCAGAATCACATTCTCCAGCACTGTAAAGGGGTCTACCAGCATAAAGTGCTGGTGCACCATCCCGATCCCCTGGGCAATGGCATCGCCCGGCTCGGTAATGTTTACCTTCTGGCCGTTGATCCATATCTCACCCTGGTCGGGCTTGACCAGACCATACACAATTTTCATCAGGGTAGACTTCCCCGCCCCGTTCTCCCCTACCACTGCCAACACCTCACCCCAGCGAACATCGAGGGAAATACGGTCATTTGCTAACACCAGGGGATAGCGTTTGGTGATGTTCTTGAGCTCGAGAGCCACCGCACCCTTTGCGGAGGTCTTAGAGTCGGAAACAGAAATATCCATGCTCACAATCATACAAGCTATAACCCCAACACCTCGAGCAAAATAGCGCCCAAAGGAAAACCCCTGGGCGCTTGTAGAAAAGCAGAGCTTAACGCTTATCGGGCACCTTGATGGCGCCGGAGATGATCTGGCTGCGCAAAACCGCCAGTCGGTTGATAACGGCCTGCGGGATCAGGGCCTTATTGTACTCGTCGAGGGCAAAGCCCACACCGTTGTTGTTCAGGCCAAACTCGCGCACCCCACCCTTGAAGGTGCCATCCTTGACCGACTTGATGACATCGTAGGTAGCAACATCTACGCGCTTGAGCATGGAGGTGAGCACGTGGTTGAGGGTGTTGGGGTTGTTGTCAGTGTCACCCAGGTAGTTTTGGTTGGCATCCACGCCAATCATGAACATGGGGCGGGTGGTCGCTGCCGGGCAGGACTGGTTGTAAGCGGCATAGCGCGGCACATTAGAACCGTTATTGGAGATAAAGCGCACGCCCGAGGGCAGCTCGTTTTGCTTCAAGCACTTCTGCTGCTTGACATAGTCCAGCACGCCCAGGCCCGATGCACCAGCAGCGGCATAGATGATGTCGGCGCCCTGTTTAGCCTGTGCGGTGGCAATTTCCTTGGCTTTACCGGGATCGTTCCAGGCAGCAGGGGTGTTACCCACGTAGTTGATGAGCACGCGGGGGTTGGAGATGCCCCGCTCACGCATACCTGCAATCGCCCCGGCCCGGTAGCCCTGCTCAAACTTGTGAATCAGAGGGATGTCCATGCCCCCCACAAAGCCCACAACACCAGTGTTGGTCATGCGGCCTGCAATGTAGCCAACCAGGTAGCTGCCCTCGTGCTCCCGGAAAACCAGGCCCACTGCATTGGGGCACTTGCCCTCGCAAGGCACCGAGTCAATTACAGCAAACTTAACGTCTTTGAACTCCTGGGCATTCTTGGTAATTGAGGGTTCGTTGGCAAAGCCCACACCCACAATTAGGTCAAAACCTTCCTCCGCAAAGCGGCGGATACCCTGGCCCACCTGACCGGGGTCGCCGGGCTCAAAGTCGAAGACCTTTACGCCAAGCTCCTTGGCTGCCCGTTGGGCCCCTTCGAACGTGGACTGGTTGAAGCTGCGGTCGTTCTTACCACCTGCATCGAAAGCCATGCCCACGCGAATCTCCTGGGCCAGGCCCAGGCCTAGCGCGGTCGCTACGGCAACACCGAGCACTACGAGTTTCTTCATGTGATTCGCCTCCATTTCACTTGTGCGCACCACAAGTGCTTAACTGGCTGTTAGCCTCAGGCATTATAGAGCACAAGACATGAGGCTTGAAAGGGGCTTGACAAAAGGATGAAGCATCCTTAAGGCCAACCGAGCAGGCGAAAAGTGGTTTGCAGTCGACCCCTTAGCTGTTAGCATCTTGGCATGTCTACACCCAAGCAGCGAATCGCGGAATTGCGGGAGCTGATTCGTTACCACAATTACCGTTACTACGTGCTGGACAAACCCGAGATTTCCGATGCCGAGTACGACCGATTGATGCGCGAGCTAAAAGAGCTGGAGGAGGCCCATCCCGAACTCGTTACCCCCGATTCGCCCACACAAACCGTGGGAAGCGCCATCCTCGAGACCCCCTTCACCCCTGTACCCCACCCCACCCGCATGTACTCGCTGGGGAATGCCTTTTCCAAAACCGATATCGCCGACTTCGAGGCCAGCATCAACCGCTTCCTAGGCCGTGAAGAGTCGCATGAATATGTGCTCGAGTACAAGATTGATGGGCTGTCAGTCAACCTCATCTACGAAGATGGGGTGTTTCGCCAGGGGCTCACCCGTGGTGACGGACAGACTGGCGAGGACGTAACACCAAATCTGCTGGCGATTCCCGACATCCCCAGGCGGCTACCGAAACCCCTCGACCTCGAGGTGCGGGGGGAGATTTACCTACCCATCCAGACTTTTTTAGAGTTGAACGCGCAGCTCGAGGAGGAAGGAGAGCCACCCTTCAAAAACCCACGCAATGCCGCAGCGGGCAGCCTGCGACAAAAAGACCCCAGAATCAGTGCCAGCCGGGGGTTGCGGGGTTTGTTTTACGGTCTGGGAAAACCGGAAAACCTGGGGGTAAAAACCCAGCTGGAGTTACTACAAAAGCTGGGCCAGCTTGGTTTCTCAGTAGAGCCGCATTACCGGGTTGTGCAGGGGGTGGAAGGCATCGAGCAAGGTTATCAGGCCATGCTGGCAGAGCGCAGAACCCTGCCATTTGAAGCCGATGGTGTGACGGTCAAACTTAATAATCTGTCCCTATGGAACGAACTAGGCTACACCGCAAAAACCCCTCGCTTTGCCATTGCCTACAAGTTCCCCGCCGAAGAGAAGACGACACGTGTGCTGCAGGTGATCTTTCAGGTAGGGCGCACCGGCCGGATCACGCCGGTGGCCGAGCTCGAGCCGGTCTCCCTGGACGGATCTACCGTGAGCAGGGTCACCCTGCACAACGAAAGTTACGTGCAGGAGTTGGGCCTGCGCATCGGGGATACCGTGCTGGTGCACAAGTCGGGCGGGGTGATTCCCGAGGTGTTGCGGGTGGTCACCGAGGCCCCCAGGGGTGATGCACCTGTAGAGTGGCCCAGCCACTGCCCCGAGTGTGGTACAGCCCTCGAGCTATCGGGCAAAATTCACCTCTGCCCCAACCCCCTATGCCCGGCTAAAGCCTTTGAGTCCATCCGGCATTTTGCCAGCCGTAGGGCCATGGATATCCAGGGCCTGGGCGAGAAGCTGATTGAGCAACTCCTGGAAGCCGGTCTGGTGCGGGATGCTGCCGACCTGTACAACCTAAAAAAGGAGGACATCGCCAGACTCGAGCGCATGGGGGACAAAAGTGCCCAAAACCTTATCGAGCAGATAGAGGCCAGCAAAAGCCGGGGCTTGGAGCGATTGCTCTTTGCCTTGGGCATTCCACAGGTGGGCGAGGCCACAGCCCGTGCCCTGGCCAAGCGTTTTGGGCACCTCGACAATATCCTCAAGGCCACAGTAGAAGACCTGGATGCTGTGCCGGACATTGCCGAGACCACCGCCCAGGCCATCCACCAGGCCCTAGCCAGGCCACAGATGCGCCGCTTCATCGAGCGCCTGCGGGCCGCGGGTGTAGTGTTCGAGGCCAGGGAAAAGCAGCAAAGCCACGCCCTCGAGGGCCTCACTTTCGTGCTAACCGGCGAGCTGTCCTTACCCAGAGAAGAAGTGGCGCGGCGGCTCGAGGCCCACGGGGGCAAAATTTCGGGCTCTGTAAGCAAGAAAACCAGCTACGTGGTGGCCGGGCCGGGTGCAGGCTCCAAGCTAACGAAAGCCAAGGAGCTAGGCGTCCCCATTCTGGACGAGGTCGGGCTTAAGGCGTTACTGGAACAAAAGGTGGGAACAGGCGTGCTTTAGTCCAGTTCACGGCGCTATGTTGTGTCTTTGCCCTCGAGCAATCCAGCTTCCAGCTCCTCGAGCAGGGCGTAGAGCTGTTCCAGCTTGCCCTTACCCAGAATGCGCTCAATCTCGGCGTAAACCCCCACCACCTCGGGCTTGATCTCTTCCACCAGGGCCTGCGCGGTCTCGGTCAGGCGCACCCGAATGCTGCGGCCATCGGCCTGGTTGGCATAGCGGCGCACCAGGCCCCGCTGTTCCATGCGCCGCAAGATGCCGGTCATGCTGGGCAAAAGAATCCGGCACTGCTCGGCCAGCAGGGATATCTCCAGCCCTTCGTGCCCATCCAGCGCCCGCAAAATACGCCACTGTTGCTCGGTGAGGCCATGCCGGCTGAGTACGGTGCGGAACCGCTGCACCACCGCCTCGCGGGTGCGTAACAGGGCCATAGGCAGCGAGTGGGTAAGGTCGCGCAGCAGCCGATTGGAGGGGTCTTTGGGTGCGGGAAGCGACATATCTTTACTCGGGACAATTGTACCTTGGGTTTCAAAGTACAATTGTGGTTTTACTTAATATATTAACTAACTCAGACGCTTTTTATAGCCTGGCTCACATATCAGTAAAGGAGCGCAATGGTCGAGTTCAAAGGCAGCATCGTACCCCTGGTGACACCGTTCAAGAACGGTGCAATAGACGAAGCCGCGCTCGAGCGGCTCATCGAGCGGCAGATCGAAGCGGGCTCCCACGCCCTGAGCGTGGGCGGCACCACCGGCGAGCCGGGCACCCTCAGCGTAGAGGAGCGCAAGTACCTGATCGAGCTGGCCCTGCGGTTTATACGGGGGCGTGTGCCCCTGCTGGCTGGAACCGGAACCCTGCGGCTCGACGAAACCCTGGAGATCACCCAGGCGGCCTACAAGATGGGGGCGCAGGGGGCGCTGGTCATCACGCCTTACTACATCAAGCCCAACCAGGAGGGGCTCTACCGGTTTTTCGGCCAGGTGGCCCAGGCCGTGCCGGAGATGCCCATCGTGCTCTACAACATTCCAGGCCGGGCCGGGGTCGAGATTAAGGTCGAGACGGTGGCCCGCCTGCGGCGGGACTTCAAGAACGTGGTGGGCCTCAAGCACTCCTCCAAGGACGTGGAGTACGTCTCGGAGCTGCTTCGCAGGGTGGGGCGGGACTTTAACGTGTACTGCGGCCTCGAGGCCCTCACCTTCCCCATGATGTGCGTGGGGGCGGTGGGCACCATCGCCGCCACGGCCAACTGGCTGCCCAAGGAGACCGCCCGGATGTGCCAGCTCACCCTGGACGGCCGGTTTAAGGAGGCGCTCGAGCTGCACTACTACGGCCTCGAGGCCAACGACGCGGTCTTCTGGGACACCAACCCCATCCCCCTCAAAACCGTGCTGTCCTGGATGGGCCTGTGCGAAAAGGAGTGGCGCGAACCCCTGGGCCCCACCACCCCCGAGGTCGAGGCCCGGCTGCGCCGCATGGCCGAGTCGTATGGCCTGATCGCCTCGGAGCAAAAAGGCCGTGAAGTGCTGCCCGATCCATCGGGCAAGCAGTACGTGTGAGCCTACTGTTGCTGTGGTGATTCATGAAACGCGCACGCTTTATCTCCAAAGGCCGCACCCTGGAAGGGTATCTCCAGGACGGGATGCTGCTCGACCACGCCGGTGAGGCCCACCACCCCGATGCGGTGCAGTGGTTGCTCCCGGTTGAGCCCGGCAAGGTGATCGCCCTGGCCCTGAACTTTGCCGAACACGCCGACGAGTTTGGCCTCAAGCGCCCTAGCGAGCCGGCTTTGTTCTGGAAGCCCAACACCAGCCTGCTGCCCCACAAGGGCACGGTCATCTACCCCCAGGGGGCCCGGTTCATGCACTTCGAGTGCGAGCTGGCGGTGATTATGGGACGCCACGCCCGCCGGGTCAAGGCCAAAGACGCCCTGGACTACGTGGGGGGCTATACCATCGCCAACGACCTGGTGGTGCGCGACTACGTGACCAACACCTTCCGCCCGCCCATCCGGGGCAAGGGCTGGGACACCTTCGGCCCGCTGGGGCCCTTCTACGTCACCGCCGACGAAATTCCCGACCCCCACAACCTGCGCATGCGGGCCTATGTCAACAACGAGCTGCGCCAGGAGGCCACCACCCAGGGCATGATTTTCTCTATACCGGAGATTATCGAGTTCATCAGCCGCTTCATGACCCTGGAGCCGGGCGACGTGCTGCTCACCGGCACGCCCAAGGGCATCTCCCAGGTGCACCCCGGCGACCTCATGCGCATGGAGATTGAAGGGCTGGGGGCGCTGGAAAACCCCATCGAGTGGGAGACCGAGGAGGCCGAGCCGATTATTTCGCAGGAAGGGGACAGGTCGGTGGTGCTATGAAGGTATCGGAAAAAACCCAGGCCATCCGCCCTGAGTTTATCGCGCAGGTGCGGAACAAAATTGCCACCCACACCGTAACGCACTTCATCAACGGGGTTTTTGTGCCGGGGGTGCGGGGCGAGCTGTTCGAAAGCCTCGAGCCCTCCAACAACCAGGTGCTGGCCTACGCCTATAAGGGCCACGCCGAGGACGTGGACAAGGCCGCCAAAGCCGCCAAGGCGGCGTTTCCCCGGTGGAAACAGAGCGCCAAAACCCGCAAGAAATACCTGCTCAAGATTGCCGAGGTGCTGGAGAAGCACGGCGACGAGCTGGCGGTGATGGAGTGCCTGGACGCCGGGCAGGCCCTGCGGATTGTGCGGGCCCAGGTGGCGCGGGCCGCCGAGAACTTTAGCTTTTACGCCGAGTACGCCGAGCGGGCCATGGACGGGCGCAGCTACCCGGTGGACGGCGAGTGGCTCAACTACAGCATCCGCGTACCGGTCGGGGTTTGCGGCATCATCACCCCCTGGAACGCCCCCATGATGCTCTCCACCTGGCGCATTGCCCCGGCCCTGGCTTTCGGCAACACGGTGGTCTTGAAGCCCGCCGAGTGGTCGCCCCTGACCGCCTGGAAGCTGGCGGAAATCATGCAGGAAGCCGACCTGCCGCCGGGGGTCTTCAATGTGGTACAGGGCTTCGGCGAGGAGGCCGGCGACGCGGTGGTGCGCCACCCAGACATCCCCCTAATCGCCTTCACCGGGGAGACCACCACCGGCAGCCTCATCACCCGCAACAGCGCGGAGCACCTCAAGCGGCTCTCCCTCGAGCTCGGCGGAAAATCCCCCGCCATCATCTTCGAGGACGCCGACCTCGAGCGGGCCCTGGACGCTACCGTCTTCCAGATTTACAGCTTCAACGGCGAGCGCTGCACCGCCAACTCGCGGGCGCTGGTGCAGGAAAGCATCTTCGAAGAGTTCGTGCAACGGGTGGCCGAACGGGCCGCCCGGATTAAGGTGGGGCACCCCCTCGAGCCCGACACCGAGGTGGGCCCCCTGATCCACCCCGAGCACCTGCAGCGCGTGCTGGGCTACGTGGAAATTGGCAAGCAGGAGTCCCAGCACATCTTCGGCGGTGAGCGGGTGGGCACCGAGGGCAACTATGTGCGACCCGGCCTGTTTGTGGCCGAAAACCACCACCGCATCGCCCAGGAGGAGATTTTTGGCCCCATCCTGACCGTCATCCCCTTCAAGGACGAGGCCGACGCCCTGCAAAAGGCCAACGACTCCAAGTACGGCCTGGCCTCCTACGTCTGGACGCGGGACGTGGCCCAGGCGCACCGCCTGGCCCTGCACCTGGAGGCCGGTATGACCTGGATCAACTCGCACAACGTGCGGCACCTGCCCACCCCCTTTGGCGGGGTCAAGATGAGCGGCACCCACCGCGAGGGCGGCGAGCACAGCCTGGAGTTCTACACCGAGCTGAAGCACATCGCCCTGCCGCTCACCGAGCACGCAATTCCGAAGTTTGGGAAGTGAAGGAGGCACCCATGGCACGCAGCGGCAAGGAGTATCTACAAGCCCTCAGAGAGAACCCGCCCAACCTCTGGTACAAGGGCCAGAAGGTTGAAGACCCCACCACCCACCCGGTCTTCAAGGGCATCACCCACGCCCTGGCCGAGCTGTACGACATGCAGCACGACCCGCGCTACCGCGACATCCTGACCTATGAAGAGGGCGGTAAGCGCTACGCCATGAGCCTGCTACCGGCCCGAACCAGGGAAGACCTGGCCCGGCGCAGCGCGGCCTACAAGCTCTGGGCCGATGTCAACCTGGGCATGATGGGGCGCTGCCCGGACTACCTGAATGCGGTGCTGATGGCTTTCGAGCAGAGCGCCGAGTTTTTTGGGGCCTATGCCGACAACGTGCGCCGCTACGTGCAGTACGTGCGCGAAAACGACCTCGCCACCACCCACTGCCTTACCAACCCCCAGGTCAACCGGGCCAAGAGCAACCTCGAGCAGCCCGACCCCTACATCCCTTTGGGGGTGGTGAGCGAAAACGAAAAAGGCATCGTGGTGCGGGGGGCCCGCATGCTCTCCACCCTGCCCACCGCCGATGAGCTGCTGGTCTTCCCTTCCACCCTGCTCAAGGAAGGGCCGGGGGCCGACAAGTACGCGGTGGCTTTTGCCATCCCCACCAACACCCCAGGGCTGCACTTCATCAGCCGCGAAAGCATGGCCGTGGGGGACTCGAGCTTCGACTACCCCCTCGGCAGCCGGCTGGAGGAGATGGACTGCCTCACGGTCTTCGACGATGTGTTTGTGCCGTGGGAGCGGGTCTTCATCTACAAAGACCTGCAGCGCTGCAACACCGCCTACGCCGAGACCGGGGCCCTGATGCACATGGCCCATCAGGTGGTGGTGCTCAAAAACGCCAAAACCGAGGCCTTTTTGGGGCTGGTTTCCCTGATAGGTGAGGCCATCGGGGCCGACACCTTCCCCCACGTGCAGGAAAAAATCGCCGAGATTATCGTGTATCTGGAGGCCATGAAGGGTTTCTGGGCCCGGGCCGAGCGGGACGCCCGAGCCAACAAATACGGCCTGGTCTGCCCCGATCGGGGGGCCCTGGATGGGGCGCGCAACCTGTATCCCCGGCTTTATCCCCGCATCAACGAGATCGTCCAGCAGATAGCAGCCTCGGGCCTGATCACCCTACCCTCCGAACACGATTTCAACTCCCCCCTGGCCCCTTACCTGGAAAAGTTCCTGCAATCGGCCACCCTGCCGGCCAGAGAGCGCGTGCAGCTCTTCCGCCTGGCCTGGGACATGACCACCAGCGGCTTTGGCGCGCGCCAGACCCTCTACGAGCGCTTCTTCTTCGGCGACCCGGTGCGCATGTACCAGACCCTCTACGCGGTCTACGACAAAGAGCCCTTCAAAGAGCGCATCCGGCAGTATCTGGGCTGGAAAACCCAGGCCCAGCCGGAGGTGGTCGCGGGCGACTAAGGCCGCCCCCTTTCAGCTATGGAAACCACCCAACCCACCCTGCAAGACCAGCTCCGCCAGGTCATGCGCTACTGGCCCAGTGGGGTCACGGTGATTGCCGCCCGCTTTGAGGGGGAGGCTCGAGGCATGACCGCCAGCAGCTTTACCAGCGTGAGCCTGGAGCCGCCCCTCATCCTGGTCTGCATCAACCAGACGGCCCAGCTCTGGCCCGTTCTGGAGCGCGCGGGGCAGTTTTCCGTGAACCTCCTGCCCGAGGGGCACGAACACATCTCCGACCACTTTGCCGGGCGCCCCATCGAGGGCTACGAACCCCTCACCGCCGAAGACCCCCCGGCCCTCGAGGGGGCTCTGGCTACGCTCTTCTGCCGAACCTGGGCGGTCTATCCGGGGGGAACTCACAAGATTGTGGTGGGGCAGGTGGAACGCGTGACACTGGGCAGCGGGGCCCGGCCCTTGCTGTACTGGAACCGGGGCTACCGGCAACTGCCCTGAAGCGAGGTGACTATGACCCAGACTCCCAACATCATCCGCATCGGCCACGGGGTGTTCTACGTGACCGATCTGGAGCGTTCGCGCCACTTCTACGTAGATTTACTTGGCCTGAACGTGCTGCACGAAAGCCAGAGCGCTCTGTACCTGCGCGGTACCGAGGACCGCGAGTGGACCCTCAAGCTCGAGCTGGCCCCCGAACCCGGCGTCAAGCATCTGGGCTACCGGGTGGCCGGCGAACTGGATTTGCAACTCCTGGCCGAGCTGGCCCAGGCCCTGGGCCTCCCCCACCGCTGGGAGAGCGAGCAGGATCGGCCCAGAATGCTGCGCCTGCAAGACCCCTTTGGGGTTCCGGTGGCCTTCTATGCCGAAAGCCAGAAGTACCCCTGGCTCCTGCAACGCTACGACCTGCACAAAGGCCCCGGCATCCAGCGCATTGACCACATCAACGTGATGACGCCGCAGGTGGAGGCCATGACCCGCTGGTACATGGATAAGCTGGCCTTCCGCCTCTCGGAGTACACCGAGGGCGACGACGGCCGAATCTGGGCGGCCTGGATTCACCGCAAGGGCAACGTACACGACCTGGCCCTCACCAACGGCACCGGCCCCCGGCTGCACCACTTCGCCTACTGGATGCCCGACGCCATGAGCATCATCCGGGCCTGCGACATTCTGGCCGGGGCCCGAGAAACCGAGGCCATCGAGCGCGGGCCGGGACGCCACGGCGTCTCCAACGCCTTCTTCCTGTACCTGCGCGACCCCGACGGCCACCGCATCGAGCTGTATACCTCCGACTACAGCACGGTAGACCCCGATTTCGAGCCCATCCGCTGGAGCCTGAACGACCCCCGCCGCCAGACCCTGTGGGGGGCCAAAACCCCCAAGAGCTGGTTCCTTGAGGGCTCGCTTTTAGAGGCCTTCGAGGGGGGTTGGGTGCAGCCGCAGGAGTCGGAGTTACAGGGGCTACCGCAGCACGTCATCTGAAGAGGCCCACCCTCGCCCAACCGGCTGACCTGAAATAGCCCAAATGGTGGAACTCAGGCCCGATTCAACGTTCTTGACAGCAAGAAAGCCTGCGTTTAGACTGACGCCCAACACAAAGGTAAACAAACAAGTGTTTGTTTGGTAAAGGGAGGCTTGGTGAAGGAAACTGTGGCGATTCTGGGGGCAGGTACGATGGGCCGGGGCATCGCCGAGGTAGCGGCTTTGGCCGGCCACGCTGTCTGGCTCTACGACCCCCTCGTTGCCGCCCTCGAGCGCGCCCTGGCCGAAATTCGCACCGACCTGCAAAAGCTGGCCGAGAAAGGCAGCCTGGTAGGTACGGTGGACGAGGTTCTGGCCCGCATACAGCCCACCCAGTCGCTGGAGGACTGCGCGAAGGCCGCCTGGGTTATCGAAGCAGCGCCGGAGCAGCTCGAACTCAAGCAAGAGCTGCTGGGCAAACTGGGCGAACTCAACCCCAACAACACCCTGGCCAGCAACACCTCGACCTTTTCCATCTCGGCCATCGCCGCCAGGGTCAAGCACCCCGAGCGGGTGCTGGGGCTGCATTTCTTCAACCCCGCCCAGCGCATGAAGCTGGTGGAGGTGGTGGGGGGGCTACAGACCGCTCCGACACTGCTGGAGCGCGCGCTGGAGCTGATGCAAAGCTGGGGCAAGGAGCCCGTACAGGTGGTGGATGCCCCCGGCTTCCTGGTGAACCGGGTGGCCCGGCCCTTTTACGGCGAGGCCCTGAGGCTGCACGGCGAGGGTATCGCTAAAGAGCACATAGACTGGATTCTGCGCGGCCTGGGCTTCCCCATGGGGCCCTTCGAGCTAATGGACTTAATCGGGCTCGATGTCAACTATGCCGCCTCCACCTCGGTCTATCAGGCTTTCTACGGCGAACCCCGCTACCGGCCCCACCCTTTGCAGTACCAGCGGGTGGCCGCGGGCATGCTGGGCCGTAAAACCGGCCAGGGCTGGTACACCTACCCCCCCGGCCCGCCCAAGCCGCCCGCCCCGCCCCCGGTGCAAACCCAGGACACCCCCCTTCCCCTGATTGTGGGGCCCAACCCGCTGGCCCAGGAGCTTCGGGCCCGCTTCCGACACACCGAAAATGCCGCTGAGGCGCGGTTTGTGCTGGACTGCCGGGTCAAGCTCGAGCGCAAACACGACTTTTTCGAGAATCTGCCGGTGGTCTCGCTGGTCTGGGGACACTCGGCCAGCAGCGTGCAGGCCGAGTTCCGGGGGCGCCCGGTGGCAGGTTTCAGCCTGGTGCCGCCCATCGGGGAACAGGCCATCGTTGAACTCTTTGCGCCCCTGAGCGGAGCCAACCAGGCCCTCGAGCTGGCCCAAACCTACTTCCGCGCCCACGGACACCACACCCTACTTCTGCCCGACCAGCCCGGCGGGGTAGGATTCCGCATCCTGGCCCTGCTCATCAACGAGGCCGTCTCGGCCCTGGCCGAAGGGGTGGCCAGCCCCGCCGACCTGAACCGCGCCATGCGGCTGGGCACGGGCTACCCGCTGGGGCCCCTGGAGTGGGCCGAGCGGCTCTGGCTTAAGCCGGTGCTGCGGGCCCTGGAAGGGCTCCAGGCTGAGCTGGGCGAGGATCGCTACCGTCCACACCCCTTGCTGCGCCGGATGGTGGCCGCAGGTCTGGAAACTTTCGGAAATCTATCCTTGGCCCCACATGCCAAGGGAGATTTGCAAACCCGCGAGGAGGAGGCAGTATGAAGCGAGTTTTGGTAGGACTACTGGCCCTTGGACTGGGGCTGGGCTTAGCCCAGCAAGCCCCCCTGAAGATTGGGGTGGTGGTCTCGGCCACCGGCCCCGCCGCCAGCCTGGGCATCCCCGAGCGTAACACCCTGGTGCTCCTGGAAGAGCAGGTCAACCGCCGGGGCGGGGTGGCAGGCCGTCCGGTGCAGTTCGTGATTATTGACGACGCCTCGGACACCACCCAGGCAGTGCGGGCTGTCCGGCGGCTGATCCAGGAAGAGCAGGTGTTGGCCATTATTGGCACCACAACCACCCCGGCCAGCCTGGGCATGATTGACCCCGTGGCCGAGGCCGGTGTGCCCAAAATTTCCCTGGCGGCCAACCTCGAGATCGTCTTCCCGGTGGATGAAAAGCGGCGCTGGGTGTTCAAAACCCCCCAGACCGAGCAGCAGATGAGCCAGCCCATCGTGCGGGACATGGCCGCTTCCGGGGTCAAGACCGCAGCCTACATCGGCTTTAACGACGCCTACGGCGAGGGCTGGGCCCGGGCCTTCGAGGCAGCAGCCCGCGAGGCCGGCATCCAGGTGGTGGCCTCCGAGCGCTTCGCCCGCACCGACACCTCGGTGGCCGGTCAGGTGCTGCGCATCCTGTCCCGCAACCCCGATGCAGTTCTGATCGGCGGCTCGGGCACCGCGCCGGTGCTGCCCCAGCGCACCCTGCGCGAGCGCGGCTACCGGGGCCTCATCTACCAGACCCACGGCGTGGCCAACCCCGACTTCCTGCGGGTGGGCGGCGATGTGGTGGTAGGTACCCGCCTGCCCGCCGGCCCGGTGCTGGTCTTCGATCAGCTCCCCCCCAACTTCCCCAACCGGCAGGTAGCCACCAGCTATGTGCAGCAATACGAAGCCCGCTTCGGCATCGGCAGCTACTCCACCTTTGGCGGCCACGCCTACGATGCCTGGGCCATTTTGCGCCCGGCCCTCGAGCGCGCCCTGCGCCGCGAGCAGACCACCAACCTAGCCGCCTTCCGGCGGGTGCTGCGCGACGAGCTCGAGGCCACCCGCAACGTGGTGGGTACCCACGGTATCTTCAACATGTCCCCCACCGACCACCTGGGCCTGCGCTTCAACGAGGCCGCGGTGATGGTCGAGGTCGTTAAGACGCCTGCCGGCAAGCTAGACTGGAAGCTTCTGCGCACCTTCAGGTAATGGGCCTGGGGGTGGGGAGGATTTCGATACCTCCCCACCCCCTCCCCCGCTCTTTTCTTATGGATTGGACCATCCTATCTTTCCTCACCGCCGACGCACTGCAAAACGGCACCATCTACGCGCTGCTGGCGCTCTCGCTGGTGCTGGTTTTTGCGGTAACAAGGGTCATCCTTGTGCCGTTGGGCGAGTTTTTGGTCTATGCCCCACTCACCTATGTGTGGTTTTTGCCTGCCGAGGTGAGCGGGCTTAACCTGCAGGGCCAGATCCCTGGAACAGCCTGGCTGGCGGCAGCCATGCTGCTCTGGTGGGCCATTTTAGATCGTACAAATCTCAGACGTGCCGGTTTGTTGGCTTTGATTGCGCTGGGGGTGTTGGGTCTGGCCTGGTGGGGGGCCCAGGGGGTACCGCTGTGGCTGGGCTGGTTGCTGGCAATCCTGGTGGTGCTGCCCATTGGCCCGGCCTCCTATCGGCTGTTTTTTGAGCCGGCCAAGAACGCCAGCGTGCTTACCTATCTGATTATTGCGGTGGGCCTGCACTTTGCCTTTATGGGCCTGGGGCTGGTGTTTTTTGGCCCCGAGCAGTTCCGCCTGCCCGCCATCCTGGGGGGGCAGACCACCATTGGGCTGGTGCCGGTGAACAACCAGGCCTTCCTGGTCTACGGCTTCGCGCTTCTGGCCATGGTGGGCCTGTTTCTGTTTTTCACTAAAAGCATCTACGGCAAAGCCCTGCGGGCCTGTGCGGTCAACCGCTACGGAGCCCGGCTCCTGGGCATCAGCCCCAGCCAGGCTGGCTATGTTTCGTTTGGCATTGCCACCCTCATCGCCTGTGTGAGCGGGATGCTGCTGGCCCCCCTTATCTCCCCGGCCTACTTCCAGGGTTTCTTGCTGGGGCTCAAGGGCTTTGTGGCCGGAATTCTGGGCGGCCTTATCAGCTATCCGCTGGCGGTGGTGGGGGCCCTGCTGGTGGGGGCCATGGAGTCCTGGGCCTCGTTTCAGGCCAGCGCCTATAAGGACGCCATCGTGTTCGCTCTGCTGCTGCCCATCCTCTTGTGGCGCAGCCTGCAAAGCCACGAGCTGGGGGAGGAGGACTGATGCGGCTTCAGCTATCCCCCATCACCCTGGTGGCCGTGGGGCTGCTGCTGTTGCTGCCGCTCTTGCTACCCCCATCCTCGTTTTATCTGACGGTGGGCAACTACATCGCCTTTGGCGCCCTGGTTACGCTGGGGCTGTACCTGCTCACCGGCCTATCGGGCATGACCAGTTTCGGCCAGGCGGCCTTCATGGGGCTGGCCGCTTACACCAGCGCCCTCCTGACCATCGGTCAGGGCTTGAGCCCCTGGCTGACCCTGCCGCTGGGGGTGCTGGCTGCAGTGGTGGGCGCGGTGGTGCTGGGCGGCATCACCGCCCGGCTCAAGGGCCACTACCTGCCCCTTTCCACCATCGCCTGGTGTATGGCCCTGTACATCGTGATGGGGAGCTGGATCGGCCTCACTGGCGGGCACACAGGCCTGCGCGGGGTTCCATCAATTTCAGTGTTGGACTGGAGCCTGAACGACAGCAGAAGCTACTTTTACCTGGCCTGGCTTTTTGTGCTGCTGGGCGCCTGGACAGCCTGGAACCTGACCAACAGCCGCGTTGGGCGGGCCATGCGGGCTTCCAAAGGAGATGCCGTGGCAGCGGCCAGCTTTGGGGTAAACCCGGCGGTGCTCAAGTTGCAGGTCTTCGTACTCTCGGCCATCTACGCCGGCGTGGCCGGCTGGCTCTACGTGCACTATCAGAAGTTTATCAACCCCACGCCCTTCAGCCTGGACGCCTCCATTAAGTACCTGATTGCGGCGGTGGCCGGGGGCGTGGGCAGCATTCCGGGGGTCATTCTGGGCTCGGGGTTGGTGACGGGCCTCGAGGAGGTGCTTAAGGGCCTGCTGCCGCGCATTTTCGGCCGCACCGGCAACTACGAGATCATCGCCTATGGCCTGATTCTGGTGCTCATTCTGATGTTCGCCCCCAAGGGGCTGTGGCCCTTCCTCGAGCGCTACCTACCCAAAGCCCGCCCGCAAAACCCCACTGGCAGCGGCCTGCCGGGCCGGCTGGCTGCGGGCAAGCCCGGTGAGGTGGTGCTCGAGGTTGAAAATCTGAGCAAAAGCTTTGGCGGTCTGCTGGCGGTCAACGGCATCAGCTTCCAGCTTCGGCGGGGCGAGATTCTGGCCCTGATCGGCCCCAACGGGGCGGGCAAGTCCACCTGCTTCAACATGATTACCTCGGTCTATGCGCCCAGCAAAGGCACAGTGCGCTTCAAAGGCCAGCCCATCGCAGGCCGGATGCCCTACGAGGTGCACCGGCTGGGCATTGCCCGTACCTTTCAGCACCCCCACCTCTTCCCCGAGATGACCGTGCTGGAAAACGCCGCCCTGGGCACCTACGCCCGCACCCAGCGGGGCCTGCTGGCCTCCATGCTGGGGCTCAACCGGGCCGAGGAGGCGGCGGCCCTGGCCGAGGCCTACCGGGCGCTGGAGCGGGTGGGTCTGGCCCATCTGGCCCACCAGAAAGCCGATGGGCTGGCCATCGGTCAGCTCAGGCTGCTGGAGATTGCCCGCGCCCTGGCCTCGGGGCCCGAGGTACTGCTCCTGGACGAGCCGGCGGCAGGGTTACGGGCAGGGGAAAAGCGCCAGTTTGCCGCCCTGATTCGCAAGCTGGTGAACGAAGGAGTAACGGTGCTTCTGGTAGACCACGACATGGATCTGGTGATGGGGCTGGTAGACCGGGTGGTGGTGATGCATTATGGGGAAAAGCTGGCCGAAGGCACCCCCGCCGAAGTACAGCGCAATCCCAGGGTGATCGAGGCCTACCTGGGGGAGGCCGCATGAGCGTGCTGGAAGTGCAAAACCTCACCGTGCGCTACGGGGCCGTGGAGGCCGTGCGCAACCTGTCCCTCACCGTAGGGACGGGCGAGGCCATCACCCTCATCGGCCCCAACGGGGCCGGCAAGAGCAGCACCCTCAAGGGGATTGTGGGGCTGGTAAGCGCCAGCGGCACGGTGCGCTACCAGGGGCAGGCCCAGGGCCAGCGCAGCCCGGAAGCCCTGGCCGCCCAGGGCCTGGTGATGGTGCCCGAGAAGCGGGAACTCTTCGCCTCGATGGAGGTAGAGGACAACCTGCTGCTGGGGGCCTTTACCCGCTTCCAGCGCCGCGAGAAAGGCATCCGGGAAGACCTCGAGCGCGTCTATACCCTCTTCCCCCGCCTGCGTGAGCGCCGCAAGCAACTGGCCGGCACTATGTCCGGGGGTGAGCAGCAGATGCTGGCGATTGGGCGGGCCCTGATGGCCCGCCCCAAGCTGCTGCTGCTCGACGAGCCCAGCCTGGGGCTGGCCCCCCTGATTGTGCAGGAGATTTTTCACATCCTGGGCGAACTCAAAGCCCAGGGCACCCCCATCCTGGTAGTGGAGCAGAACGCCCGCATGGCCCTCAAGCTGGCCGACCGGGGGTACGTGCTCGAGGCTGGCGAGCTGGTGATGGAAGGCCGCGGCCAGGACCTGCTGCACGACCCGCGGGTCATCGAGTCGTACCTGGGCATCCGCACCAAGACCGAAGCCTGACCATGCACGCCCTCACCGACCCTTATATGCAGCTTTTGGGCCTGGAAACCCGGCTGGTGGAGCCCGGCCGGGCCGTGGTGGCCGCCCAGGTCAAGCCCGAGCACCTCAACATCCACGGGGCCTGCCACGGCGGCTTCCTGTACAGCCTGGCCGATGCGGCTTTTGCCCTGGCCTCCAACTCGCACGGCACCGCCGCGGTGGCCCTCACCACCCAGATGCAGTACTTCAAGGCCGTGCAGGCCGGTGAGCACCTCGAGGCCCACGCCAGCGAGGAGAACCTGGGCCGGCGCACCGCCACCTACCGCATCGAGGTTCGCAGCAATGGGCGCGTGGTAGCCCTCTTTACCGGCACGGTCTTCCGCTTTGCCGAAGGCTAGCCTGTTCGCAAAAGGCGCTTGTGGATACGACCCCGATAGGATAAAACACCTTATGACCATGGAAGCCTACATTCTGGACGCTGTTCGCACACCGGTTGGCAAGCATGGGGGCGCCCTTTCCTCGGTGCGCCCCGACGATCTGGGAGCCATCCCGCTCAAGGCCCTGCTGGAGCGCACCGGCATCCCCGGTAGCGACGTAGAGGACGTGTATATGGGCTGTGCCAACCAGGCCGGCGAGGACAACCGCAACGTGGCCCGCATGTCCTTGCTGCTGGCCGGGCTGCCCATCAGCGTGGGCGGCTCCACCATCAACCGCCTGTGCGGGAGCGGGCTGGACGCTGTAGCCAGCGCCGCCCGGGCCATCTGGGCTGGGGAGGGCCAGGTGTACCTGGGGGGTGGGGTGGAAAGCATGAGCCGCGCGCCCTGGGTGATGCCCAAGGCCGAAAAGGGCTTCGCCACCGGCAACGTCACCCTCTACGACACCACCCTGGGCTGGCGGCTGGTGAACCCCCGGATGAAGGAGCTCTACGGCACCGACTCGATGGGCGAGACCGCCGAAAACCTGGCCGAGCAGTACAAAATTAGCCGCGAGGCCCAGGACAGGTTTGCCCTGCACTCGCACCAAAAGGCCATCCGGGCCCAGCAGAGCGGGGCCTACGCCAGCCAGTTGGTGCCGGTGGAGGTCAAAGACCGCAAAGGCCACGCCACCCTGGTGCAAACCGACGAGGGCCCCCGGGCCGACACCAGCCTCGAGGCCCTGGCCCAGCTCAAACCGGTCTTCCGGGCCGGGGGCAGCGTGACCGCCGGTAACTCTTCTTCGCTCAACGACGGGGCCGCAGCCGTTTTGCTGGTGGCCGACGCCTACGCCAAGGCCCACGGACTCAAGCCCATGGCCCGGGTGCGGGCCATCGCGGTGGCGGGGGTGGAGCCGCGCATTATGGGCATCGGGCCGGTGCCCGCAACCCAGAAAGCCCTGCAACGGGCCGGCCTCACCCTGCAAGACATCGGCCTGATTGAGCTAAACGAGGCCTTTGCCGCCCAGAGCCTGGCCGTGCTGCAGGAGTGGGGCCTCGAGCCCGAGGACGAGCGGCTGAACGTCAACGGCGGGGCCATCGCCATCGGCCACCCCCTGGGCTGCTCGGGGGCCCGCATCCTGACCAACCTGGTGCACGAGATGCAGCGCCGCCAGGTGCAGTTTGGGCTGGCTACCATGTGCATTGGGGTGGGACAGGGCATCGCCATGGTGGTGGAGCGGGTATGAAGGTGCTCGAGCAGTTCAACCTGAATGGCAAAACCGCCCTGGTGACCGGGGGCTCGAGGGGCCTGGGCCTGGAGATTGCCTGCGGCTTGCGCGAGGCCGGGGCCCGGGTGGCCCTGCTGGCCCGGCGCGAAAGCTTCTTTGCGGAGGCCCTGAAGCTCATCCCCGATGCGATACCCATTGTGGGCAACGTGCAGGACGAAGCGAGCCTCGAGGCCGCTTTTGCCCGGGTGGGCCCGGTGGACATCCTGGTCAACGCCGCCGGGGTGACCTGGGGCCAGGACGCCCTGGAAGTGCCGGTGGAGAAGATCCGCGAGGTGCTGGACATCAACGTAACCGGGGCTTTTCTGGCCTCGAGGATCGCCGCCCGCGGCATGAAGGCCCGCGGCTACGGCAAAATCCTCAACATCGCCTCGGTCGCGGGCCTGGCCGGCAGCCCCAGTGAGGTGATGGACGCCGCTGCCTACTCGGCCTCTAAAGGTGCGCTCATCGCTCTGACGCGCGACCTGGCGGTCAAGTGGGGGCCCTTTGGTATCCGCGTGAACGCCCTGGCGCCGGGGTTCTTCCCTACCCGCATGACCGAAAAACTGCTGGCCCGCACCGAGCAGCTCGTGCGCGAGCGCACACCGCTGGGTCGCATCGGAAAAACCGGCGAGCTGGCCGCTGCCGCCCTGTACCTGTGCAGCCCGGCCTCGGACTACGTAACCGGGCAGGTGCTGGCGGTGGATGGGGGGATGACCGCGCTATGAGCGTAGCTTCGATCCGCCGGTGCAGCAAAACACAACCCTACCACAGGTGTAAACTGTCGTTCTGAAGCCAATAGACCTCGAGGTGCCTATGCCCATGTTCCAGCCCGAACTCGAGACCCTTCCCCGCCCTAAGCTCACCGAACTGCAAAACCAGCGCTTGCGCGAGCAGGTCGCCTATGTGTATGAGCGGGTGCCCTTCTACCGGCAGGCCCTGGACGAGAAGGGGCTCAAACCCAGTGACATCCGGAGTGTAGAGGATCTGCATAAGCTCCCCTTTACCAAAAAGAAAGACCTGCGCGACACCTACCCCTTCGGGATGTTTGCTGTACCCCGCCAGGAGCTCGCCCGCATCCACGCCTCCAGCGGCACCACCGGCAAGCCTACCGTGGTGGGTTATACCAAAGGCGACCTGGAGATTTTTGCCGAGGTGGTGGCCCGCTCGCTGGCGGCAGCAGGAGGCCGGCCCGGCATGATGCTACACAACGCCTACGGCTACGGGCTTTTTACCGGCGGGCTGGGCCTGCACGGCGGCGCGGAGAAACTGGGTATGGTGGTGGTGCCCATCTCGGGCGGCATGACCGATCGGCAGATTATGCTCATCCAGGACTTCAAGCCCGAGATGATCGCCTGCACCCCCTCCTATGCCCAGACCCTGGCCGAGGAGTTCAAAAGGCGCGGCATTGCACCCGAGGAGATCAGCCTGCAGTACGCCATCCTGGGGGCCGAGCCCTGGACCGAGGCCATCCGTAAAAGCGTGGACGAGGGGCTGGGGGTCAGGGCCACCAACATCTATGGCCTCTCGGAGATCATCGGGCCGGGGGTT
This sequence comes from Meiothermus sp., assembly GCF_026004075.1. NCBI lineage: Bacteria > Thermotogati > Deinococcota > Deinococci > Thermales > Thermaceae > Meiothermus > Meiothermus sp. Next base: position 1,462,697 of record NZ_BPIK01000001.1, read on the forward strand.
TCCAACGAGGACGTGAACGAGCGCGAAGGGCTCAGCTACATCTGGGAAGACCATTTCTACCCCGAGGTAGTAGACCCCGAGACCGGCGATCCCCTGCCCGACGGCGAGGTGGGGGTGCTGGTCTTCACCACCCTGACCAAGAAGGCCATGCCCATCTTGCGCTACTGGACGGGCGACCTGACCTACATCACCCGTGAACCCGGCCCCTCGGGGCGTACCCACGCCCGCATGGCCCAGATCCGGGGCCGCACCGACGACATGCTGATCGTGCGGGGGGTGAACGTCTATCCCACCCAGATCGAGGCGGTGCTGAAGGAGATTCCCGAGGTGGTGCCGCACTATCAGATTGTGCTTACCCGCGAGGGCCCCATGGACGAGGTGGAGCTGAAGCTCGAGGTTGCCGAGCCTTTCTTCCGTGAAATCGGGCAGAAGGTGCTTTCCGACGAGGTTATTGAAGCCGACCACCGGCTGGCCCACCTGCGCGAGAAAGTGGCCCGGAAAATCAAGGATAACGTGGGCATCTCGGTGAAGGTCTCGCTCATCAACCCCGGCACGGCCCCCCGCAGCGAGGGCGGCAAGCTCAAGCGGGTGGCCGACCTGCGTAAACTATGAAGCCCATACCCCCCGGCTACCAGGCCAGCTTCGAAACGGTGGTCACCGACGAGATGACCGTGGACTTCGAGCACCCCGACGACCCCCAACTGGGCAAGCTGCACCCGGTCTACGCCACCTACTGGATGGCCAAGCACATGGAACTGGCCGGGCGCAAGATCATCCTGCCTTTCCTGGAAGAGGGCGAGGAGGGCATTGGCTCCAAGGTGAGCGTGGATCACCTGGCCTCGGCCCTGCCCGGCATGAAGGTGCGCATTGTGGCTGAGCACCTGCGCACCGAAGGCAACCGGGTGCACGCCCAGTGCACCGCCTGGAACGAGCTGGGCGACCAGATTGGCGTGGGCTACACCGAGCAGGTGATCCTGCCCAGGGCCAGGCTGCTACGAATTTTCGAGAAACTCCAGGAGCGCTGGCAGGAACAGCGCAAGTGAAACAGCACCTTTGCACACCGCCGTCTGTACCCCTTAACCTGATACCGTGAAGCGCCTCCCCCTCTTCCCCCTGCCCGAGACCGTGGTTTTTCCAGGGCTGCTGATTCCGCTGTACATCTTCGAGGAACGCTACAAGCAGATGGTGCGGGACTTGCTGGCCCAGAGCGAAGACCAGCGGCGGTTTGTGATTACCCTGGCCACCGCGCAGGGCTTCCGGGAGGTGGGGGGGTATGTGGACTTACTGGCGGCCTCGGAAAACCCGGACGGCACCTTCAACATTGTCTGCCGGGGTGGGGAGCGCTGCCGGGTGGAGGGGGTGGGGGTTTTTGAAAAGAACCTGTACCAGACCACCCTGGACATCCCCTGGCCCCTCGAGCGCAGCGCCCGCAGCGAGGAAATCGTGGCAGCCTGGGATGCCATGGAGGTTTTCCGCAGCTACATGGCCGGAGTCGCCGACCCCAGCGCCCTGGAAGAGGCCATCGCCAACCTGCCCGACGACCCCCTTTACCAGGCCTCTTTTCTGTGCGTGAACCTGCGGGTCTCGGCGCTGGATCGGCAGGCTTTGCTCGAGGCCCCCTCCCTTATTGCCCGGCTCGAGCTGGCCCAGACCCTCATGCGACAGGGTTCAATGGCCGGCAGCGGCGCCGAGGCCTGATTCATACCACTCGGCGCCGCAACTGGCCTATCCCCAGACTGAGCACCAGCGCCAGGGCCGACAGCAAAGCAAACACCGCCGATACCTCGTCCTGGCGCACGCGCCAGGTCATCTGACGGGACAGCTTGCGGTAGGCCTCCTTGAGCTTAGCCGCCGAGTCTACAAAGTAGTACTGGCCATCGCCCATCCTGGCAATCTCTTTGAGGGTCTCCTCATCGAACTGAGCCGCCAGGGCATACTGCTCGGGCAGGCCCGGCACCGGGCCATCCGAGGCTCGGCCAATGCCAATAGCGTGCACCCGAACTTGCAGACGGGCCGCCTCCTTCACGGCCTCTACCGGGTCTACCCCGCCCAGGCTGCGTCCATCGGTGAGCAGAATGATGGTGGCAAGGCTCTTGGGATCGGGGGCTTCGGCGCGTTCGGAAAGGGGGGGTAAGGCCTCAATACTCTCCAGGATAGCATCGCCGATGGCCGTACCCAGGTTGAGCTCTAAAAAGTCTACCGCCTCCAACAAGCGCCCCCGGTCGGTGGTGAGGGGCACCACCAGGTGTGCGTCGCGGGAAAAGGTCACCAGGGCCACCCGGATACCTTCTGGCAGTTCGCGGATGAAGGTGCGCAGGGCCGCCCGGGCCGCCTCGAAGCGGCTGGGCTTTACATCGGTGGCCCGCATCGAAAGGCTGATGTCCACCGTCAGCACCACCGCTGCCTTGGGGTCGGCCTGCAAGACTGGCAGGGTGGGCCGGGCCAGGGCCAGTACTGCCCCTACCAAGGCCAGCAGATATAGCCCTGCCGAAAGGTGCTGCCGCCAGGTGTTGTTTCGCCTCAAGGCCCGCGCCAGCACCGCAATCTCGGGGTATAGCACCACCGACTCGGCGGGCGGTCGCAGGTTGCGCCGGTACAGCCAAATGAGCAGTGGAACTAAGAGCAAGAAGCCCAGCGCCCAGGGCCACAGAAACGCCATTCAGATCACCCGTCGCCGCAAAGCCGACCAGCCCATGCTAAAGCCCAGCACTAGCGCTGCCAGCAGGCTCAAAATACCGCTTATCTCGGTGGTCTGGGGGCGCCAGGCCAGCACCCGTCCCAGGTCGGTATGGACTTTGCTCAGATCGCTGGCCGAGAAGATGGGGTAGTAGCGGCCCCCAGTTCGGTCGGCCACCTTTTTGAGCATCTCCTCGTCGAAGTTGTGGCCGTGGGTGCCTACCCCAATGGCGTGCACCTTGATACCCCGCCTGCGCGCTTCTTCGGCAATTTTGAGCGGGTCGTTGCCGGAGACGTCGTGGCCGTGCGAGAAGAGCACAATCACCCCAGGGCTCATGCCCTCGGGCGGGCTTTCCGGGAGGGCTTCCAGGGCGGCCAGCAGCCCGTAAGTAAAGGAGAACCCTCCACCCAGGTCGAGGCTGTCAATGGCTGATCGAAACGCCGCGCGGTCGGTGGTAGGCGGTAGCAGCAAGGTTCCGTAACCGGAAAAGGTTGCAACGCCCACCTTGATGTGCTTGGGGAGCTTCTCCACCAGCGCCTTGGCGGCCATCTGGGTGGCCACCATGCGGTTGGGCGTGATATCGGTCTGGCGCATCGACCAGCCGTTTTCGATAGCCAGAATCACCCCGGCCAAGTTCTCGGGCATCATCAGCCGGAGGGTGGGGCGGGCCGTGGCGATGAGGGCGGCCACCAGGGCCAGAAAAAAGCCAATGGCAGGCAGGTAAACCCAGATGGAATTTTGCACCACATGACCCATCGGGCCTATCCCCGGATACCAGACATAACTGCTGGAGCGCCCGCTTTGCATGCGCCAGTACAGCACAGCCAGCAGCACCAGAACTAGCAGGCTTAGCAGGTTCCAGGGCGCGAGAAAACCCATGGTCTGGCCCCCTTTACGGCACCCGTCGCTGCCAGCGCAGGCTCAGCCCAGCCGCCATAATCATCAACACGGCGGCCAGGGCCGAAAGCAGCGAGGAAATCTCGGTCTTGGTGCCCTCCCAGCGGATCACCACGCCCAGCTCCTGTACAATCGCCCGCAGGGCTTCCTCGGTAGGGGGGTAGGTATTCTTGCCGCCGGTAGCTTGGGCAAGCTGCTCGAGGTTCCGGGACTCGAAGGGGATGTAGTAGTTCCGGCCCTCGATCTGGGCTACTGCGCCGCCGGGCTGGCCCATGGGAAAGGTGTAAAGCCGGACGTTGGCGTTATTGGCAAACCGCGCCGCAATCTCGAGGCTGTTGCGGGTGGGCAGGCCGGGGTTGGTGCTCACGTTGGAAGCCCCGTCCGACAGGATTACCACGCTACCGGGCAGCAGGTCCTGGGGGGGCTGGGTCTGGGGGGTGGGGAGATCGGGCACCCCCTGCAAGGGATCGGGCTGCTGCAAACCGGGCGGCTGGAGCTCGGCGGGGGGTTTGAGGTTTTTGCGCCCCGGCAGCATCCGCACCCCGGTGATGATGGCGTTCTCGATGGAGGTGTTCTGGGCCGGTTTAAGCCGCTCGATGGCCTCCAGAAGTTTCTGGCGGTCGGTGGTGGGCATCACCAGGGCCGAGGCCGAGTCGGAAAAGCTCACCAGGCCAATCTGGGTGGTGGGCGGGGCCAGCTCGATAAACTTGCGGGCCGTGGCCTTGGCGGCTTCCAGGCGGCTGGGGTTCAGGTCGGCGGCCAGCATCGAGCGCGAGGTATCCACCGCCAGCACCACCGCCGCTTTGTTGGTGGGTAAGGGTGGGCTGGCCACCGGGCGGGCCGCCGCCAGCAAGAGCAGAAACAGGGCCAGCAGTTGCAAAGCCAGCGGCCAGCGCACGTGGGCTTTGGGCGGCTGGTGTACTACCACCCTGCGCAAACGCTCATCGGCAAAAGCCTCGGCAGTGCGCTCGCGCCGTCTTTTAGCCCAGACCAAAAACCCTAGCAGCAGCGGTAATAGCAGCAGCAACCATAAGAAAACCGGCCAGGTAAAGCTCATCTTCGCCCCCTTCTGCGTAGGGTGAACTTGAGGAGTGGCTCCACAATTTCCTGTGCGGTGGACAGGCTGAGCACATCCACCTGAGCAGCCCGCAGGGTACGTTCTAGCATTGCTTCGCGGGCCTGCACCAAGGCCGCGTAGGCCCGACGTACCCTGGGGTCGCTGGTATCTATCCAGATTTCCTCACCGCTCTCGGGGTCGCGCAGGCGCAGCTCACCCGCGTTGGGCAGCTCTTTTTCCGCGGGATCGAAGATGCGCACAGCCACCACATCGTGCCGGTAAGCCAGCCGCCGGAGCCCCTGGGCCCATGGGGGCTCTTGCTCGGGCTGGGGATTGAGAAAGTCGGAGACCACAAACAGGAGGGCCCGGCGCTTGAGGGTTTTGGCCACGTGCTCGAGGGCATCTTCCAGCGAGCCTGTCTCCACAGGTTTCGACCGCGGTTTTGTGACTGGAACAGCCTCGCTCTGTGACGCCATAAGCCCGTACAGCTCGTGCAGAATCCGCAGCGCCTGCCTGCGGCCGGTACCCGGCGGTATCACCCGCATCCCGGCCTCGGAAAACCCGATTGCGCCCACCTTGTCGCCGTGCCGCCCTACTATGGCCGCCGCCGTGCCCACAAACTCCAGGGCCTCCTCGAGCTTGAGCACCCGCCGGGTGCCAAAGCGCATCGAGGCGGAGAGATCCACCATCAGCCAGACCGTGACCTCTTTTTCTTCGCGGTACTGTCGGATGTGGATCTTGCCGGTGCGGGCGGTTACGTTCCAGTCAATGCGGCGCACCTCGTCGCCAGGCTGGTACTCCCGCACCTCGGCCAGATCCAGGCTGGGGCCGTAGAAAAAGCCGGTGTAGTCGCCAAACAAAAACCCGTCCAGCCGCTTCAAGACCCTGAACTCGAGCCTGCGCAACAGCTCGGCAGGCAGCTCGCGCGGGCGGGGTGGGGCCGCCTTGGGCTCGGCCTCGAGGGCCACCTCTATCTGGCTTTTGCGTGATCGTCGCAGCAGCATAGGTGGTTCTGCTCAGGCCGAGGGGTTCTCGGCGGGGGGGCGGGTGTCGCGGTAGGGATCGCCGATGTGCACCTTGGGCAGGGGGGTGGCGGCAATGATCTTCTGCACCACCTCCTCGAGCTTCACCTCGTCGGCCAGGGCCTCGTAGGACAGGATGATGCGGTGGCGCAGCACCTCCGGGGCCAGGTCGCGCACGTCCTCGGGCAGGGCGTACTCGCGGCCCCGCACGATGGCCAGGGCTTTGGCTCCCAGAATCAGGTTGACGCTGGCGCGCGGGCTGCCCCCAAAGCTGATGTACTTCTTCAGGTTCGAAAGACCCACCTCGCCGGGGTCGCGGGTGGCACGGGCCAGCCGCACCGCGTACTCGGTGACGGCCTGGTGCACGTGCACCTTGTCGGCCATAGCCTGCAAGTAGCGCAGCTCGTCGCCCGAGAGCACCTCGGCCACCCGCTCGAACTTGGTAGAGACCCGGTCTACCACCGTCATCTCCTCGTAGAAGGCAGGGTAGTCAATCCAGACCTTAAACATGAAGCGGTCTACCTGGGCCTCGGGCAGGAAGTAGGTGCCCTCCGACTCGATGGGGTTCTGCGTAGCCAGCACCAGGAAGGGGTCGGGCAGCTTGAAGGTCTCGTGGCCGATGGTGACCTGGCGCTCCTGCATGGCCTCGAGCAGGGCCGACTGGATCTTGGCCGGGGCCCGGTTTATCTCGTCGGCCAGAATCAGGTTGGCAAAGATGGGGCCAAGCTCCACCTCGAAGCTGGCCTCTTTGGGGTTGTAGATGCGGGTGCCTACCAGGTCGGCGGGCACCAGGTCGGGGGTGAACTGGATGCGCTTGAAGCTGGCCCCGATGGCCTCGGCCATGGTCTTGATGGCCAGGGTTTTAGCCAGGCCCGGCACCCCCTCAATCAGGATGTGGCCCCGCGCCAGCAGCGCAACCAGCATACGCTCCAGCATCAGATCCTGCCCCACAATCACCTTCTTGACTTCCAGCAGCAGGCTTCGCAGCTTGGCGGCAGCGTCCATTACGGCCTGGGGCTCGAGGGTAGGTTTCGGCGCTTCGTTCATAACAACCTCTCTTATGGCGGGATGCAAGGGGTTGACGGGTTCAGATACTCTGGTCGGGGTTGCTGTCGGGAGGGGTGGGTGCAGGCGCAGGGGTGGGTTGCGAGGGAGGGCTGGGCAACGCGGGTGCGTTGGGGTCGAGCGGGATCAGCTCCGGCGAGCCCCCCGGCATCCCAGGCCCCGGCAGCGGGCCTCCGGGCCCCGGTAGGGGTTGTCCGGGCAGGTCGAAGCGGAACAACTGGCCATCCTGGTAAATCAGAAGGGGGCACTCCTCCCCCTGTCCCTGTCCAGGCTGCGGCTGGCCAGGCCCCTGACCTGGGCCTGGCTGTAGTGGGATAAGCTCGCGCGGGTCGGGCGCAGGTGTGGGCTGCTGTTGCTGATCGAACTGCACCAACTCAAACTGCCCTGTGTGCTGCCCTGAGCCCACCGACCCCTGGATACCCGATACCGAGCGCAGGCCTGCCCAATAGCCAGCGCCAAAGGTCGCCAGTACCAGCAAGGCCATTACAGCCGGTTTGCGCAGCCAATTCAGCCTGAGCTGTTCCATGCCTTACTTTATGACGCAATACTGGGTTCAATCTGAGAATGTCCTACGTTTAGGCCCACAATCTCTCATCCCTGCCGAGGAATGTTTCTTATTTGATTTCGACACCCGACCAGCGCTCGAGCAGCCGGGCTACCGCGGTGTGATCGACCTCGGTATTGCCTACCTCGCGCTTGGCAACCTCGAAGAACTCCCGCACCTGCCGCAGCATGGGGGCCGGGGTTCCGGCGGCCTCGAGCACCTTGGCACAGATGCCCACATCTTTAGCCAGCAGTCCCAGGGCAAAGGTATTGGGGAATTGGCGCGAAACCACCCGCTGACCAAACAGATTCTCGCTCACGTTGGAACGCCCCGAAGAGGCGTTGATGACCTCGAGGGCCAGCCTAGCATCCACTCCTTGCTTGACCAGGGCCACCATCCCTTCGCTCAGGGCCCACAGGTTGACCGCCAGCAGGGCGTTGTTCACCGCTTTGACCGCATGCCCCGAGCCCAGCGGCCCCACGTGCACAATCTTGGCAGCATAAACCTCCATCACCGGCCTGGCACGGGCAAAGTCCTCGGCTGAACCTCCGGCCATCACGGTGGCCCTGGCCTGCACCGCGCCAGCCACACCGCCGGATAAACAAGCATCGAGGTAGGAAACCCCTTTCTCTTGAAGCATCCGGGCGGTCTTCCGGGCCAGCTCGGGCTCGCCCGAGGTGTGATCCACCCAGAGCGTACCGGGGCGCAGGTAGGGCAGCAGCTTATGGGCGATCTCGTCCACCTCGAGGGAGGTGGGCAGGCAGGTGAACAGAATATCGGCCTGCGCCACCTCGGGCAGCTCCACGGCCCTCGAGCCAAACTCTTTGGCATGGGCTTCGGCCTTGGCAAAGGTACGATTCCAGACCAGGGTCTCGTGGTGTTGTGCCAGGTGACCGGCAATCGGATACCCCATCGCGCCAAGTCCGATAAAGGCAACTTTCATGCCCAAATAATAACCGATGTTTATCGGCTAATTTGTCTATAGAGGCCATAATACCAGCTTCGGTCAGTTCGCCACCGAGCGGTAGCAAGCTAACCCAGCCGAAGTTATCCGCGTGGCGGAGGGCAATACCCGTCTCTTGGAACGGGATGCGCTTTCTTCGCTAAGCAGAGCGAGGGATGTACTCAAGAATTCAAAAAGATAATCTCACAAGGTTTATGTTCTAGCTTTTTTGAATCCGACATCGACCGTTCAAAGTGGATGATCCACTATCTGCGGTGAAGCCAGTTTCTGGCGAAATACTTCTTTGAGGCCCGGTATGGCTTGAACCCGCATCTCTGTCTGGTCAAAAGCCTCATTCCACCATGCAAATCCGCGAACTTGCGGCCACCGGTTAGATAGAATCTCGGCAAGAGCGGCCTCGGCCCACTTCACCGCACTCACTCCGGGATTGCCCGCGGTAACGCCAAATTCTGCCACTACCACGGGCTTGGTTGGGGCCAGTTGTGCCAGGCGGAGCATAACTGCATTCATTCCATCGGCAAAGGTCTGGGGATTGTTCTCAGTGGGTTCCTGGGCCCCATAAACAGAAACACCAATCCAGTCCACCACGTCGTCACCCGGGTAGTAATTTTCCAGGCGGTTCCACTCAGTAGCGGGGTCGTCGTAGGCATCGACGTGCCAAACCCAGGTCAGGTTGTCTGCCCCGCTCGATCGAATGGTCTGAACAATATGGCGGTAAGTGTCGCGAAAGCGCTTGGGGCCCAGGACTGAGCCTCCGTTCCACTTGCCATTCCAGGAGAACCATTGGCCGTTAGCCTCTGTACCCCATTCAACCAGCACCGGTGTACCAAAAGCCTTGGCAGCCTGACCCCAGGCTCTGAGATCAGCGTCAAAATCGCCTCGCAGAATGGCCTCGAGGCTATACAACGGCTCGGTCACGTATGTCTCGCTACTGCTGCGCAGCATTAGCCGGATATACGGAACTGCACCTTTGGCGCGTATCCATTCTGCAGTTGCCTTGGGGAAGGCCCGGCTGGCAAACCAATCGTTGGAGAAGTATACCCAAGCCACCTTGCGCCCAACTGCTTCTGTATACGCATCCAGCGCAGCCGGTGTAACCTGGTACTCTTCCAGATTTTTTTGCCCAGGGTAGACCCCATGGTAATACGAGCCTGGGGGAGGAATCCCTATCTGTTTAGCCAATGGTGGGCTGGGGTCAACCGGTGGTACTGGGAAGGTAAAATCTTGACACCCTCCCAGCATCAGCACCACCAGCAAGAAACTTTTATGGGGCATAGCGTAGCGCATCTACTGGGTCTACTGGGTTGAAACCGTAGTGGGGTCTACGTAAGTATAGCCCAGGGTATTGCGAACATAGCGCAAAAAGCCCTCGAATTGTGCTGCCGAGTAAGCATTGGGGCCATCGTACTGGGGGTTAATCGTGTAAGCGTGGAAAAAGTGGCCTGCCCAAGGACAGCGCAGCACTCGGTTGGCTCGAGCCGCCTCTTCTACCATAGGCAATAAATAATTAGGCTGCACGCTGCCCAGGTTTTCAGGCAACATTAAGGTACCATTTACATCCCGCACTGGATAAGGGAAGAACTGGCCTGCAATTACCGAGCCTACTCGGTAAATGCGTCGCTCCATAACCCGGCTGTAAGTCTGGTTGAAGGTAGCATAGTAGCTGGGATCGGCCTCGTAGTGGGGCGTTGTCCAGCCTACAGGCGTGAGGTTGGCGGTGGACGTGCTCAGGTTTACCAGGATTGAGCGCCCAGTCAGAATGCGTTGCAGCGCGCTGCTGGCTGTCATCCCAGGGATTGGTGTGCTGGTAATGCGGTTACCGTTAGAATCCAGCTCGACCCGCCAGAATTCCCAGTCATCGCCCGAAATACCCGAGGGATTTTTCAGGTTTTCAAATTGGTGGGTGTAACCATGCTGGAAGATTTTGCCACGGATTCTGGGGATGCGGCGAAGCTGGGTGAGGGCTCCGCTGTTTTGCGTCCATTGAATCTGGGTAACCGGAACGGTATTGTTGTCCACGTACAGCGGTATTGCGGTCGCAAGGAACGGAATCCCCACCTTATTGATGATGTCCAGCATCCGCTTGAGGTCTGCTCCTGCATCATTGGGGCTCAAGTCCTCCATCCGGGCCAGCGCCCTGGGGGTGCAGGTCACATCCCGACCCATCATGGGCGCAATCAGGTCTGCAAAAATCAGATAGCGATCCTGCTCGTGAATATATGTGAAGGGATTGTCAGCTATATACCAGAAGTTGCCGCTTTGTAGGGCATAAGGAATCTGCCGTCCTGCACTATTTTTAGCCCAGGCGTGCACCACAACGCTCGGGGCGTCTGCAGCAACTTCAATCATTTCGATCGGCACTTCCAGCAACCCTGGTATGTATTTCTTGAAGGTATAGCCCCGGTAGTCGATTTTGTTGAAGCCTGTCGCAAACTCGGATGGCTGGTACTCTGGGTACAGCGCCACATAGCGCAGACCCAGTTGGCTCAGGCTGGCTCCGATGGCCGTGTTGTCCAGACGCCAGATGTTGTAGTTGAGCCAAGTCACCTTGGCTCCAGCCATAATGTCGGTGATAAAAGCTGGGGGAATGGGATCTTCGTAGGTGCTGCCAATATAAAAGGTACGGTAGTACTGGTTGGCCTCCCCGGGCGTATAGGCAGATATTGGCTTGCGGGTTACGGTTACATCGGCATAGCGACCCAGCAAGTTGGTAAGCATGATGGCATAAATCTGAGCTGCATCGGGATAAGAGAAAGCTTGAGCCTGGATCTCGCCCAGTGCTTGCGCCCCGGCCTGGTCGCCCTTGCCTTTGCCTCCTTTTTTGGGTTTTGTCGAATCGTCGTAGGCTAGGCCCGGTTTGAGTTGTATAGAACCAATTTTGGATTTTCCTTGCAAAGAAACCCCGTCGGATTCAGCAAATGTACCCGGCCCATCAGGATAAAGAATCAGTACCGCGGTAACGGCTTGCGCATTGACACCGTTGCCCTGATTGTCTTGCACGCCTGGGTTTGGAGAGCTACCACAAGCTGCAAAAATTAGTACCCCAACCAATAAGAGCAGAATCTTGCTGAAGTTGTTAACCGCCTCGAGCCACTTTGTTACGTTCATACGACCACCTCTTTGACCAACTAAGCGCAATAAGCCATTTAATCGCTGTAATCCACAGCTAAGGCCGATACTTTGGGTTCGTTCTGTAGGCGTTCTTGGGTTTCGGTAATGCGCAGCCTGAGGCGATCGGGATCAAGAGTTTGGTTGCGCAATAAAATTTCACCCAATGGCACCCCTGAAGGCTTTGTGCGCAGGGCTAAAGCCAGCTCTTGGGGGCTGACATCACCGTAAAAGAGCAGCACATCCCCCAAGCGGCGGCGGACGGACTCGAGCACCTCAGTAGGCACATAGCTCTTCCGCTCGGTTTTATCCCAGACCGGGGCCGTACCTTTGCGGGCTCCTCGAGCGGGCCAGAAGTACATGCGCCAGGCCCTCGCAGTAGCCAAAGCATTAATGATGTTTCCTACAAACCACCTCAAGGGAAACAATGGCAGCACCAAAGTTGCCTGTAGCGCTTCGGCTACCCCATATACAGACTTGATTGCAGCAAAGCGCATCAGGAGGCGCTCGAGGGTGATCAGCATAACACCCCCACTGAGCACCAGCATTAACCTGGGATCTGCATGAGGCCAGCCAAGAAAGTAGGCCAGCACGGAGTACAAGGCCAGCGGATAACCCACAAAATGAATCAGGTTGGTGTATTTCCCTTTCCGGTCGCGCCAGAGCACCAATCGATCTTTTAAGGAGAGCCTTTTTGGTTTGATCTCCTTGGGGCTCTGCATGGTAATTCCGTAAATCCAGCGAGCCTTTTGCTTTACAGCAGTCCGTATTTCAGAAGGAAAGTACTCCTTAATTCCCACCACCTCGTTGCAAACCCGACCCCGATCATCTATGCGCTTAAGACGCTGCACGTGGAAGTGTACCCGAAAGCCTTTTTGCCACAGCCGCAAAGACATGTCGTAGTCCTCTGTCAGGCTTCCCTCACGAAAAACCGGGCCTTCGGCTGCCAAAAAGCTCACCACTTCTCGCCGCAAAGCGAAGCCCGTACCAGCGCTGGGCACAAACAAGCCAAACGACTCGCGTACCAGCATGTGATGAAGGTGGCTCTCTGCAAACTCGTCGGCATAAGTACCAGCAACGATGCGATTTAGCCACCGCCACCGAGGCAGCTTGGGAAACATGGCAATCACTGGCAACTGCACCATGTCTTTGCGACTGAGTAAGGCACTGTAGAAGCGGAATGCATAAGGGTGAATCACATCCTCTGCGTCATGTATGGCGATAACATCGAACACCTGATTCCGGATATTCTCGAGGTCTTGAATAAAAGCAAAAACTTCATTAAGGTTCTGGCTCTTACTTGTTGGCCCCGGTCTTTGATTAACCACGCAGTGTACACGAGGGTTGCTCTTGGACAGCTCGCGCACTTCACGCAATGTGGCCTCATCGTTGGGGTATACCCCAATAAAGAACTCGACCCGATCCTCCGGATAGCGCATTAAACGATACGTGGCCTTAACCATCTCGGCCACGACCCCAGCTTCCTGCCAGGCTGCCACCATAACTGCGATACGTTTGGGGCTGTCGCTTTCGAGTTCCTCCTTCGAGAGACCAGTCTGCCGAAAACGGCCTCTTCGAAATAGATAGGTCAAGTCGAAAATCAAGTCGTCGAAGATGGCAACGAGGTACCCAAAGCAGACCAGCACCAACATTGCTCCAATAAATTCGGACATATTTCTCCCTCCTTAGGGGAATGTCGAGTGAAAGGTTTTATCCGGGTTAATTACGTTAATTACCAAGGGCCGCCAACACCGCATCGAGGGTTCGTGGCCGCTAGCCAAGCCAACAGGTTATTATTGGGGAGACCAGCAGTATTTATTTGGTTTATTGTTTGAAAGCTACTGCGAGCAGACCAACCACCTAGGTAGGGTGGTTCGGCCCCAAAGGTAGAGCAAGATACGCTGGTTCAAGCTTCGCCAGTTTGCCCCTTGAAAGAATCCTCTTTTCACTGCATTCCAATAGTGCATAAATTTTCCCCCCGCTTCATTTGGCATTAATGTTTTTTTATGATAATACGCTAATTGCTCTCGCGAATGAGTAACGCGTGAGTATCAGCTGAGGTAACAAGCTGCATTAGAACCCAAAGCAGTATTCACCGCTGTATCGCTGCGTTTTATCTTGCCAGATTGCGTATAACGGCTAAACTAAGGGACGGGTCTGCCGGGATGGCGGAATGGTAGACGCTACGGACTTAAAATCCGTTGCCCGCAAGGGCGTGTGGGTTCGAGTCCCATTCCCGGCACCATCTTGAACAAGCTGTGCCTATTGCTCACCGAGAAGTACAGCTCTCTCCAGAAGCACTATGGCCAAGGCGTAGTGTCTCTCGTGAGAAAGCGACAGGTGGGCTCTTAATCGGCCTGCTTCCATCTGGGTTTGGAGCTTTGGGCCAAAGTTCAGTATGGGTTTGCGACCCTCTATCTCCACCCAGACCTCGAGCCAGCCAAAACTATCTGGCCAGCATTTCTGGAAAGCCTCCTTAGCCGCAAAGCGTACCGCCAGCGAAGGCAACGGATCGGACTTGGCCAGACAGTACTCAATCTCGGCAGGCACAAAGTGGCGCTCCAAAAAACGCCGAGGGTGCCGTTCCCACACCCGGCGTAGGCGTGCAAGTTCTACGATATCGGTTCCAATGGCTACAACAGACATCGGTTAGCATTGTAAGCGCTGTGTTGCCTAAAGCCTTCCTGAACCGAATGTCCGACCTGCTCGGCGAGGCCTTTCCCCATTTTTTGCAGGCTCTTACTACAGCCGACCGGAGCTATGGCCTGCGGGTGAACACCCTCAAGCTGAGCCCCGAGCAATTCCGGCAGATTAGCCCCTGGGAACTAGAGCCCATCCCCTGGTCGCCCGAGGGCTTCTACTACCCAAGCGCGGCCCGCCCCGGCCCACATCCCTACTTCTACGCTGGGCTCTACTACATCCAGGAACCCTCGGCCCAGGCGGTAGGGGTGCTGGCCGACCCCCAGCCGGGCGAGCGGGTGCTGGATCTGGCCGCTGCACCGGGCGGCAAAACCACCCACCTGGCCGCCCGAATGAAGAGCCAGGGCTTGCTGGTCTCCAACGAAATTGATGGAAAGCGGATGCGGGGACTCCTGGAGAATGTGGAGCGCTGGGGGGCCAATCTGGCGGTGGTATCGGCTTCCATCGAGAAACTGGCCCGTCGGTGGGGAGCTTACTTCGACCGGGTGGTGCTGGACGCACCCTGCTCGGGCGAGGGGATGTTTCGCAAAGATCCCGAGGTGGTAGCGCACTGGGGGCCAAGCGCACCGGCCCGTGCCGCTCGAGTGCAGAAGTCGCTTATTGCTGCTGCTGCCGAGCTGGTACGCCCTGGAGGGGTGTTGGTTTACTCGACCTGTACCTTTGCCCCAGAAGAAAACGAGCAAGTTATTGCGGAGTTCTTGCGCAATCCAGGCTGGGAGATTATAGATGCTCACATCTCCCCTCTTTTTGCCGCTGGGGTTCCGGCCTGGGGGGACGGCAACCCGGCCCTGGCCCAAACTGCCCGGCTATGGCCCCACAAACTGCGCGGGGAGGGGCATTTCCTGGCCAGGCTGCGCAAAACCGACGGGGAGGAGCATCATCCCACCCTCGAGCATATCCCTCCGCTATCCCGTGAGACTCGGGCGTTGTGGCAGGCCTGGTGCGAGGAGCACTTGCAGATAAATCTCGATGGGCAGATCCTTGAACGCGCCGGGCATCTCTATCTGCTACCCCCAAGGCTGCCCAGCCTCGAGGGCATCAAAGCGCCCGCACCCGGCCTCTACCTGGGCGAAACCAGAACTGGTCATCGCAAGGACTCCGGGCGCTTTCTGCCGGGTAAACCCCTGGCACACTACCTGCGACCTAGCCAGGCACAGCACGTCCTCCCCTTACAGGCCGAAGACCCCCATACCCTGGCCTTTGCCATGGGGCAGCCCATCCCCGCCGAGGGAACCGACGGCTGGAAGCTGGTTGCACTAGAAACCGCCGTTGGTTCGTTTAGCCTGGGTTGGGGCAGACTGAAGGGGGGCATTCTGCGGCCAGGGAAAACCGGGCTTTGAGGCAAGCCTTACTCTTCTTCGGCCTCGAGCCGCTTCAAAAGCGCCTTTAATTCGTCCTTCTGCTGGCCTTCTTCCATCCCATCGGCCAGCTTCTCGATGGCCAGGCGCACCACCTCCGACTTGGAAACCAGTTGCTCGGGGCTGGAAAGCTCGTAAGCCAGTTTGGTCAGGAGGGCGTCCTGGTCGTCACTGATGACAACTTGAAGGCGTTTCTTTTCCTTTTTGGGCATATCCGATAGGGTAACGCGAAAAACTCGCTTGCGTTTCTGACTACAGATTATCACGTTACATTTGTGCTTGACAATACGATTTCTACTTATTATGCTCAAGGTAAGTATGATGTGTAACATGCACAAGCATACTCAGAACTGCCCAGGAGATGAGTCCTGACTATGAATAGAACCCTGATCATTCGCGGTGGTGTCCCACTGAGCGGTGAACTACGCATTTTTCCAGCCAAAAATTCGGCCCTCAAACTCATGGCTGCTAGCATTTTAACGGCGGAGCCCGTAACCCTCACAGAGGTTCCCCGCCTGCGCGATATCGATGTTTTGCTCGAGCTCCTGGGCCACCTGGGCACCCGCCACGCCTGGGAGGGCCGTACCCTGCACCTCCATACCCCCGAAATTCGCTCCACCCAGGCCCCTTTCGAGCTGGTTAGCAAAATGCGGGCCAGCTTCAACGTTTTGGGCGCTTTGGCTGCTCGAGCTGGCGAAGGTACTGTTCCCCTACCGGGAGGCTGCAATTTCGCCGAACGTCCGGTTGATCAGCACATCAAGGCCTTGCGCAGCCTGGGCTTCGAGGTCACCACCGAAATTACTGAGCAGGGGGTCGCCTATACCGCCCGCCGCCACAAGCCCGCCGCTGGCCGGGTGGTCTACGACCTCCCAACCCTGGGCGGCACCGAGCAAGCCCTGATGGCCGCAGCCCTGGGGGGCGAAGCCGTATTGGTAAACACCCCGCAGGAACCCGAGATTGTTGATTTGTGCAACTTCCTGACCATGATGGGGGCCGAGATTAAGGGCATTGGAAGCAGCATCCTGCACATCAAGGGCAAGCCCAGCCTGCGCGGCGGACGCTACAGCGTCATCCCCGACCGCATCGAGGCCGGCACCTACCTGTTTGCTACCGCCGCTACCAAAGGCTCCATTACCCTGACCAACGTGGAGCCGTTCCACATGGATGCCGTACTTGACAAGCTCATCCAGTCGGGCCACCACATTACCACCGGTAAAGACTGGATCCGCCTGGAAGCCACCCCCAACCCCCAGCCCTTCAACCTCGAGGCCCGCGAATACCCCGGCTTCGTCACCGACCTGCAGCCCCCGGCCACAGCCTACCTGGCCACCGTACACGGCACCTCGCTGGTCTCGGATCGGGTCTACCCCGATCGCTTTACCCACGCCAGCGAACTTGCCCGTATGGGGGCCGATGTCACCCTGAAAGATCGCACCCTGGTAATCCAGGGCCGCCAGTTAACCGGGGCTGCCGTCGAGGCCCGCGATATACGTGCCGGTGGAGGTTTGATTATCGCCGCTCTGGCCGCTGAGGGCGAGAGTCACATCAGCGGAATGCAGTACATCGAGCGCGGCTACGACGACATCGAGAATCGCCTACGAAGCCTGGGGGCCCAGGTCGGGATACAGCACCCTGAGCTGGCTCTGGCCGCCGACTAATACCAGATTCGGTTTGTTGATCACCGAATGGTGACCAACAAACCTGATCAATGGAAATGCTCTAGGAATTAAAAAGATAGCCTCTTGAGGTTTGATGACTATCTTTTTGAATCCGGTATAACCCAGCCTTCCACCAGCAAACAGGCCCGTAGGGGCTCTGTCTCGAGGAGGGTCGTCGGGCCAAACCCAGCGCTAGCGGACGGGTTTGAAAAAGTCGGTGTCGGTAAAAATGGGGTTAATTTCCACTTCGATCACTTCGCCCCGCGCAGCGAGTACGCCGCCCACGAAGTTTTCCCACTTTTGCGGTAGCCGCACTCCCTGTACCACTCGGTAATTGGAGAAAAAGGTGATGCTCTCCCCTATCCCTGGGATGTTAAGGCGCTCACCTAGCAACAAGCCATCGGCGTTGAACAAATAGGTGCTCACCCAGCCCTGGGTGCTAACCGTAAGGAGCTGTCCGGTCTGATTGCGCAGACTGCCCTGTGCAACGTTGGCCCGCTCTCGGTTACTGCTACCGTATTTCAGCCCCAACCAGCCCGTATAGAGGCTCGAGCGTAGGATCTCCCGCTGATCTTTTGGCAGAGGGCGTAAAGAAGTTTCACGGCTCCAAAAAAAGCTTTCCTGAGGGCTATACTGCTGCAGCGCCAGAGGAATGGGGTTGGAACCATTCACGCTTTCGGGGTCGTAGAGTTCAAGTCTTACACGGCTGTTAGCAAAATCTATGAGCAGTAAGGTTACGATGCGACTTTCTTCTTTACCATCGGGCAGGTAGTAGATGTTGGTGGTTACCTCGCGGTAGGTTTTGAGGTTAGTAAGGGCCGGCCCGCCCAGCACATTTCTCGCACGCTCGAGGAGCTGGGCCGCCTCAGTCGAAACCTGGGCCCAGCCCCAACCAACACAAGTCATCAAGCACAACGAAGCAACCGTACGCACAATCATCCTGGGGATGACCTTAGCACGGGCAGGTTGTGATTCCATGAGCCCTAGTGTAGATTTTCACGATGTAACTTTTTGTGAAGAAAATACCCGCTAGAAGTTGGGTCGATAAGGTAAAGTTCCTCACGTGGACTTTGCACGCTTGCTTGACGAGTACAACCTCGATGCGCTTTTTGTCTCCAATCCCCACAACGTTCGCTATCTATCCGGTTTCGTTGAGGGCAAAGACGCCCGAATTGTCATTACCAGGAACGGCCCTACGCTCATCACCGATGGTCGTTACCTGGTAGAAGCCGCCCAGCAGCGCTTCCCATATCGCATCCTGCTTAACCGCACCGAGACGAACAAGCTTTTGGCCGAGTTTTTTCGGGGCCGGGTGGGCATCGAAGCCGAGCACCTGAGCGTTGCCGCTCTTGAGGGCTTTCAACAGGACTTTCCGAATCTCGAGTTTGTCTCTACCAGGGGTATTTTCGAGAAGCTGCGCCGCAAGAAAAGCCCGGAGGAAATTGCACTCATCCGGCGAGCGGCCGAGTTAGCCGATCAGGGCTTTAGGCACATCCTGTCTTTCATAAAGCCGGGTGTGCGGGAGATCGAGGTGGCCCTCGAGCTGGAGTATTTCCTGCGGAAAAACGGCTCGGAGGGGCTGGCCTTTAGTACCACGGTGGCTTCAGGCGAACGCAGCGCCATGCCCCACGGGGGTGCCAGCAACCGCACGATACAAGCAGGAGAATTGGTCACGCTGGATTTTGGCTGTGTGGTGGGGGGCTACTGCTCTGATATGACCCGTACGGTGGCAGTGGGCCAGGTTTCAGGTGAGCTACGAAGCATCTATCAGGCCGTGCTGGAGGCCCAGACCCTGGCACTGGAAGCCGTTGCGCCTGGCAAAACCGGTCGCGAACTGGATACGCTGGCTCGAGACCACCTTACCCGCCTTGGCTACGGCGCGCACTTTACCCACGGGCTGGGGCATGGGGTGGGCTTGTTTATTCACGAAGCGCCCAGTCTGAGTCAGGCTTCTGAGGATATTCTCGAGGCCAGCAATGTGGTAACTATCGAGCCCGGTGTCTACATTCCAAACCTCGGCGGCTGCCGCATCGAAGACCTGGTTTTAGTAACCGAACAGGGGCATGAGGTACTGTCCCACAGCCCTAAGCATCTGATTGAGCTATGAAGCGTTGGCTATCGCTGCTGCTTTTCTGTTCACTGGCCGGGGCCCAGGGCTACGTAGTGCAGCCGGGCGATACCCTCGAGCGCATCGCGCGGCTTTTTCAGGTTAGTGTCTCCGATATCATGCTGCTCAACGGCCTCATGGAAGACCCTTTGCCAGCAGGTCTACAGATAGCAATTCCCCCCTCAGACTGGGATCCCATGAACCTGGAGGTGCTACCCTTAGCTGAGTCTGCCGAAGAGCCTCCAGCCTGGGTCTTTATTCGGCCCCCCTTAGCCCCGCCGGAGCCACAAAAACCACCTGTGCAAGTGTATCAGCAGGGCCTGGCCTCCTGGTACGGGGCCCGGTTTCATGGGCGCCGCACGGCCAATGGTGAGCGCTTTAACAAGCATTATTTAACCGCTGCCCATCGTAGCCTGCCCTTTAACACCCGAGTGCGGGTAACCAATCTGAAAAACGGTAAGAGCGTGGTGGTTCGGATCAACGACCGAGGCCCGTATATTCGTGGCCGTATAATCGATTTGTCGTTTGCTGCTGCGCAAATGCTTGGAATGCACCCCCATGGGGTAGTGATGGTGAAATTGGAGCTGCTCAAGTGAAGTACGGCTTTCACATGTCCATTGCGGGCAAGCTCGGAATCGCCGGAGCCGCAGAGGAAGCCGAGCTACTCGGGTTGAGCGCCATCCAAATTTTCGCCAAAAGCCCGCGCAGTTGGAAAACCCGTGGCCTCAAAGCGGGAGAAGTGGAAGAGTTCAGGGCTCGGAAGGAAAACCTGGGGGGCCTGCCTACGGTGATTCATGCGTCGTACTTGGTTAACCTGGCCGCCGAAGGCGAGCTTAGAGAGAAAAGCATCTTTAGTCTGGCCGACGACTTAGCCAAGGCGCAGGTGCTGGGCATTGAGTACGTGGTGGTGCACCCAGGTTCAGGGCCTGCAGAAAAGGCCAGGACGGCTGCCCTCAAAGCCCTCGAGCTCGCCAAGCTGGGCAAAAATGGGCCCAGGTTGCTCTTGGAAAACACTGCAGGGGGTGGTGAAAAACTGGGGGCCAACCTCCATACTCTGGCCGAGCTGATCGAGGATACCCGGCTGGGGGTGTGTTTCGACACCTGCCATGCTTTTGCAGCGGGATACAGGCTCGAGCAGGCCCTGGACGAACTCGAGCAGACCATTGGCCTGGATCGGGTTCCGGTTATTCACCTCAACGACTCCATGGGTGAAAGGGGTTCGCAGATCGATCATCACACCAACCTGATGGAGGGTCAAATAGGTGCGGAACTTAAGCGCTTCGTCCTTGATACTCGTGTGCGCAATAAGATTTTTATCATGGAAACCCCCCGCAGCACCCAGGACGATGCCCACAACCTGCGGGTTTTGCGGGAATGGCTGAACCAGCCCCAGGGCAGCACCTTTTAGCCCTCCCCAGGGGCTAAGGAATGCTCAAACCAACCACGCACGCCGATCCAGGCTTCATCACCACCCTGTGGCAAGAAGGTAACTGCCCCAGGTTCCTTGCGAAACCAGGTGTACTGTCGTCTGGCGTAAGCCCGCGTAGCCCTAACAATGGTTTGTCGCGCCACCTCCAGGCTATACTCGCCCTTCAGATAGCCAGCAATTTCTTTATAGCCAATGCTCTGCAAGGCTGTGGGCATCTGAGGATACCTCGCCAGCAAGGATTCAACCTCCTGCACCAAGCCCTGCTCGAGCATACGCGTTACTCGGCGTTCCAGGCGGGGCTCGAGCCAGTCCCAGGGGGGCCACAAAATGAGCTTTCGGTAGCTAAAGCGCGGCGTACGCTTGGGAAACCTGGCTGGGGGCAGTCCAGTGCGACGCAAGACCTCTAGGGCCCGCACAATACGCCGGGGGTTGCGTTGCACCCGACGGGCATCCTCGGGGCTGGCAGCCTCGAGTTCTCCTAGCAAAGATTCAAGCCCTTGCAACTCCAGCGTTTTCCAAAGCTCCGCCTGTAGATTCAAATCGGGCTCGGGAAGCTCGTGAATACCCTCCGTTAGGGCGCGGATATAGTAACCAGTACCCCCCACCACCAATGGAATTTTGCCCTGCGTCAGGGTTTCTTGAATGGCTGCTTCAGCCAGCCCACAATACTCCGAAACGCTAAAGCTTTGGCTGGGCCACACCACATCGATTAGATAGTGTTTGACCTGTTGTCGCTCGACCAGGCTGGGTTTGGCAGTCCCGATGTCCATGCCCCGGTACACCATGCTGGCATCGGCCGAGACCACCGCTATAGGGAATATCCGGCCCAAGCGCAAGGCCAGCTCGGTTTTACCGGTTGCAGTTGGCCCGGTTAGTACGGGAATTACCGGTTTTTGCGCATCCACATCATCCACAGTCGCTAGCCCTCTTTGTCATTCATGATATTCTCGAGACCATGACCATTGAACGCTTCGATGCGATTGAACGCTTGCAAACCATCCGCCAGCAACTCGATGAACTCTCGAGACGCTTTGCTTCCCAAGAGGCCCTGGGCGAGTGGGTACCAGCAGTGGATGTGATCGACGAAGGCACTCGGTTTCGCATTCTGGTGGATGTACCTGGCGTAAAGAACGAGGACCTCGAGCTCAAAGAGGAGGGCCAGACCATCATTCTGGCGGGGATACGGCATCCGCAACAGGGCGCATTTTATCGCCAAGAGCGGCCCACTGGACTGTTTCGTCGTGCCTTCACCCTACCCGAGGCTATCGTTCCAGGCAGCGCCCAAGCCTCGTTGAAGGGAGGCGTGCTCGAGCTGATATTGCAAAAAGCCCGCAAAACTTCCCGCAGAGGCAAAAAGTAGGGGTCGGGCCACGATTCCCCAGAACTTTTGACCCTGCTTCACAGCTTTGAGGTGCGTGGCTTTACAGGCGAGGCTAAAGAATCTCCTGTACCTCTTTGGTCACTACTGTGTGGCACTTGCGGCAGCGCGGCTCGTAGGCTTCGCTGGCGCCCACCAGTATCACCGGGTCGTCGTAGCGGGCTGGCTTTCCGTTTACGAAACGCTGGGTGCGGGTAGCCGGCGCACCGCATACCGGGCAAACCGCGTAGAGCTTCTCCACATACTCGGCCCGGGCCAGCAGTTGGGGCATGATACCAAAGGGCTCTCCGCGGAAATCCATGTCCAGTCCGGCGCAAATCACCCGCACGCCTCTATCGGCCAGCTCGAGCACCAGCTTTACAAGACCTTCATCGAAAAACTGGGCCTCGTCCACGGCTACCACATCGGGCAGAGGGTTGGATAGATGCGTCTCGAGTTCTGCAGCGTCGCGCACTGCAATAGCTTCAGCCCGTCTGCCGTCATGGCTAAACACATCGGTGACATGGTAGCGATCATCCAACAGAGGCTTGAATACCAGCACCCGCTGGCGGGCAATTAGCGCCCGCTTGATGCGCCGTATTAGCTCATCCGACTTTCCAGAGAACATCGGCCCTACCACTACTTCAATCCAACCCTGGTGATGCGGAAGATGGGGCAAACTCATAGCCGGTGCTAGCATAACACCAGATTTGGTTGATCCATCATCCATGGTTAGCAGTCTAGTCCGCCCAGGGGTGGGCGCTGCTGGAGTATCCCATCCACCTTTGGCCGGGAAGCAGCAAAAAACAGGTGAGCGGCTGCCCACCTGTTCGGCCTCGAGGCAAGCTACTGCTTTTTGGCCTTCTTGCCGTAGGTGCCACCAAACTTCTTTTGGAATTTCTCGACCCGACCCTCAGTGTCTACAAAGCGCTGCTGGCCTGTCCAGAACGGGTGGTTGCCACTCCAGACTTCGACATGGATCTCGGGCTTGGTGCTGTAGGTCTGCATGACCACCTCACCGTTGCAGATGATCTTGCAGGGAACCAGCTTGGGGTGAATCTTCTCTTTCATATTCTCTCCTGGGCACGGATTTTGCCGTGCTGTCAACTGAATAAATATAGCAGGTCTAGGCGAGAAGGGCAAGCTGCGATAAAATCGCGCACACCATGATGCGAGGGGTTCGTGGCGCCATTACTGTTGACGAGGATAGCCGGGAAGCCATTCTGAGTGCGACCCGCGAGCTATTAGAAAAGATGCTCGAGGTCAACCAGATCACTGACTTTGACAGCATAGGAGCCATGTTCTTCACCTTGACTGACGACCTGCGGGCTGCCTTTCCTGCAGAAGCCGCACGACAGCTGGGAATGCAGATGGTTCCTCTTATCAACTCTCGAGAGATCCCGGTTCCAGGTGCGCTACCCAGGGTCATCCGGGTAATGATGCTTTGGAATACCGATCTGCCCCAAAAGCAAGTTAAGCACGTTTATCTACGCGAGGCTGTACGCCTGCGCCCCGACCTTGAGAGCGCGCAGTAGAGCAACGCTTCACCGCACTTTTGCACCCGGAGGTAGGTCTTGCTCGGGTGTGACCACCACAATTCTGCCCTGTGCGTCTTCGCCAGCCAGAATCATGCCCTGCGACTCCACTCCACGCAACACTGCAGGCTTGAGGTTAGCCACCAACACCAGCTTTTTGCCCACCAGGCTTTCAGGCGTGTAGTACTGCGCAATGCCCGAGACCACCTGCCGCGTGTGGTCGCCCACATTGAGCGTTAGCACCAGAAGCTTATCGGCCTTCGGGTGTTTTTCTGCTTTGATCACCTCGGCTACCCTAAAGTCCACTTTGGCAAACTCGTCGATAGTAATCAGACTGTTGGCGGGCGCAGGCCCCGCATTGGGCTTGACGCTTTCGGCTTTGGACTCGAGCACCTCGAGCTTAGGGAAGAGAATTGGGGCCTCCTCAGGTATGCGCGTACCGGCGGGGGAAAACCCCCAGGTTTCGGTTTGCTCGATGGTGTAGTCACCCAGCCCCAGGGCAGCCCGCAGCTCCCTCGCCTTGGTTGGAAGTGCCGGCTCCAAGAGCACACTGGCGATCCGCAGCCCCTCCACTGCGGTATACAGGACATCTTCCAGCTCTTTTTTCTTGCCAGGGTCGCGAGCCAGCTCCCAGGGTTTGGTATCGTTGATGAACTTATTCAGGCTCCGAACGTATTGCAGCACTTCCTCCAGGGCCAGGTGAATCCGCAGGGCATCCACCTCTTTGCGCACCTTGTTGGCCAGAGCCACCCCAGCTTTGGCAATTTCAGACTCAGGCGACGAAGCCGCTGGGATAATCCCTTCGCAGTACTTCAGCAGCATGGTACGTACCCTCGAGAGCAGATTGCCCAGATCGTTGGCGAGGTCGGAGTTAAGGCGCTGCGCCACCACCTCTTCACCAAAGGGACTATCCGAGCCCAGGGTGGTGTCGCGCAATAAGGCGTAGTGCACTGCATCCACGCCAAACTTATCCAACAAGGCTAGGGGGTCAATGGCATTGCCCAGGCTCTTGCCCATCTTGCGGCCATCCATGGCCAGGATGTGCCCATGCACCACCAGGCGTTTGTAGATAGGCAAGCCCGCACTTTTGAGCATGGTGGGCCAGAAAACGGCGTGGGGTTTGAGAATGTCCTTGCCAATGACATGCCAGGCGAAGGGCCAGTACTTCTCGAAAAGGCCCCGGCTGGCCAGCGAAGAAACATAAGCCAGCAGCGCATCAAACCAAACGTAGGTGACGTGGTTCTCATCCCAAGGAATGGGAATGCCCCAGGGCACGCGGTCTTTGGGACGGGAAATAGAAAGGTCGCCAATGGGCTCCTTGAGCATCTCCAGCACTTCGTTGCGGTAGGCTTGGGGCTGAATCAGGTCGGGGTGCTCGGCCAGGTACTCGAGCAGCCACGGGCGGTATTTCTCCATGCGGAAGAAGTAGTTGGCTTCTTTTCGCAGAATAGGCGGCTCCGAGTCACCCGGTAGAATGCCGTTAACAAGTTCTTTTTCCGTTACAAAGCGTTCGGAACCCACTGAGTAAAGCCCTTCGTATTCGGCATAGTAAATATCGCCAGCCTCGTAGACCTTACGCAGAATTTCCTGCACGTAGCGCTTGTGGCGCTCCGAGGTGGTGCGGATGTAATCGTCGTAGCTGATGAGCAGGCGTTGATAAGCTGGCTGGAATAGCTGCTCGGAAACATAGTCTACAAAAGCCTGGGGCTCCTGGCCCGCATTTTTAGCTGCTCGAGCAATTTTCTCCCCGTGTTCGTCGGTTCCGGTCACGAAATTGGTATCGTAGCCATCCAGACGATGGAAGCGGGCCAGAAAGTCGCAGATAATTTTCTCGTACACGTGGCCTATGTGGGGGGCCGCGTTGGCGTAGTCAATTGCGGCGGTTTCGTAGAAAACTTTGCTCACAGGTAACTCCTTGGCGCTTGATGTTTGGTTTTAGACTGAGTTTCCAAAAAAAGGGGCGCAAACGCGCCCCGACGATAGCCTCACCACTGCTATCGTCGGGACATTCGCATCATTCGGGCAAACCAGCCCCCTACCATAAGGCATATTTTATACCAGGTGCGACCCATCCGTCACGGCCCGAAACCCACGCGTTGAAAGGGCTGGCCGGCCAGGATATAACTACCGGGGGGACGCGCTCAGGTGCTCCAACCCCTCTGGGCCTGCCACAATAGCCAGAGAAGCCAGGCCCACAAATAGCCCGCTTTCCACCACGCCCGGAATGCGCTTGAGATCCAGCTCGAGCTGCTCAGGGTTCGTAATGGGGCCAAAGTTGACATCGGCAATCAGGTTGCCCCCATCGCTATAGAAGAAATCTTCTCCGTCCATGCGCAAGGCAGGCTCCCCCATCTGTCCCAGCGCATGCAGGGTGGCACGGTATCCAAAGCGAACAATCTCTACCGGAACCACCCCGCGCCCCAATTGGCTTACTTTTTTGGTATGGTCGGCAATTACGATAAACTGCTTGGCGCTGGCCTCGACAATTTTTTCGCGCAGCAAGGCCCCACCCAAACCTTTGATGAGGCTAAGGTCAGGGGCGATTTCGTCGGCCCCGTCTATGGCTAGATCAACCCCCTGAGGCCCCAGTTCCACCAAAGGAATTCCCATCTCATGGGCCAGCATGGCCGTGGCCTCCGAGGTAGGCACAGCCACCACATTGGAAAGCGCACCCTCTCGTAAACGGCGGCCCAGCTCCAGCACCGCATACCTGGCAGTTGAACCAGTACCCAGACCCACCACCATGCCCGATTGTACGTACTTGACGGCCTCGAGAGCTGCTTGTTGTTTGAAGTTATCCAGGTTGTTCATAAAAGGAGCCCCACTACCGGGCTCCTTTTAGCTTACTGAATTTATGCTTCCATATTTATGCTTCCATCTGCGTTATGCCAAATAAACACTGTGCTGCCATAAAAAAGTTTTATGGCAGGTTTGAAGGTTCGCTTCGTAAAGTATGGGCGTTATGCCGTCTGCCGCTGCAACTCGATCAGCGTCTCCGCCACCTCGTGTGCGTGCTCGTCGGGCTTTACTTTATCCCACGCCCTGGCCACCCGCCCCTCGGGGTCAATCAGATAGGTGTAGCGAAAGACCCCCTCATACTCCTTGCCATACATAGTTTTTGTGCCCCAGGCACCATAAGCCCGAATCATGTCTTTTTCGGGGTCGGACAGGAGGGGAAAGTTAAGACCATACTTGCTGTGAAACTTCCCGTGGCTGCTCACGTCGTCCGCTGAGACCCCTAAAACCACCGCCCCCAGCTCTTCCAGGCGACCTTTCTCATCGCGAAAGTTGCAGGCTTCTTTGGTGCACCCAGGCGTGTCGTCCTTGGGATAGAAATAGAGCACCACCCACTTGCCGCGGTAGTCCTCTAAGGTATGCAGCTTGCCTTCCTGATCAGGAAGGGTGAAGTTTGGGGCAGTATCGCCAACTTTCAGCATAGCAATCGGATAATAACCCATACGCTCGCAGGCTAATGTTGCCTGTGTTGCAAGCTCGAGCCAGCAAATTTGCTACAAGACAGTCTCCTGAGAGACTGCCCATACCGACCAAGGGAGCGATTCATCTCAACACCAGCAGGTACATTTCCATAGCCAATCACAGCAATGGATACGGGGGTTTTGCCCTGCTTTGACTCTAGGGGTATCTGTTTGAAGCCGCCATCAGGCATAGCCGTTAACCGACTTTATAGCCAAACCTGCGCAAAATGTCCTTGCGCCAATGAATATCTTCCTCGGCCTCAACTCCCAGTGGCTTGTATCCGTCCAGAACCCCTAAAATTCCACGCTGATCGTCTTCTTCAGCCACGATTACCGAGAGCGGGTTAGCGGTTGCGGCAAAAATTCGAACCACCTCGGGGCAGGCCTTGACGGCATGTAGCACATTAATGGGGAAATAGCCCTCACCCAGCACAATCAGAAAGGAGTGACCCGCCCCGATGGCCTGGGCATTTTTGACCGCCAAATCCACCAGCTCGTCGGCGGTTCCGGTCTTGCGTATCAGGCGTTTACCTGAAGCCTCGCAAAAAGCCAGTCCAAACTTGATTCCTGGAACTGCCGTGACCAGGGCTTCGTGCACATCCTCGACGGTTTTGATGAAGTGGCTTTGGCCCAGGATTACATTCAGGTTTTCTGGTTTCTCCACTTTGACAATTTGAAGTTCCATACCCTATTTAGGCACACTAAACTTCACTAGGTCAACCGCCGCACCATCCGGGGTGGCGTAACGAACAATCCCCACCCCGGGGACAAAGTAAATCTCCATCACCTGGCTACCACCGGTACTGGTCACGGTAGAGGTGCGAATCACATAGGCATTGAAGCGCCCTGCCGGAACGCTAACACCCTCGATGCGCAAAACCTTTCCCAGCAAAGCCACGCTTTGTCCGCCAAAAGTGCTGCGTCCACCCCATTCCTGACCCAGCACCAAGGGCGGTGCCGGGTATAGCTGAAGAGGAGGGTTATACCGCTGCACCACCTGCCCTATAATCAAGCCCTCAAGAAACACGCCATTATCGCTATAGCGAAGCAGATCAGCGCTTACTGGCTGCTTTGCCAGCCGCCGCTCAAACACCAGCAGGCCGTTTTGTTCGCGGGTAAACACCTGTTCCATGCCAGAGGAATATGTCCAGGAGTATCCGATACCGTTGGGGTAGTAGGCCGTGGGCGCGGCCAGCACGAAAGCGGTCAGCAAACCAAGGGTTAAGTAGCGCTTCATCGGTTTTATGCTACGCCCTTATTGAAGAATTCAAGGTGCATTAAGGCGCTCAACTGTTGCCGGGCAAATCACTCATCTTTCCCCAGCTCATGTCCCCTCTGGGTAGCGGCTTCTACAGCCTCAATTAGGGCGGCGCGAACCCCACGGGCCTCGAGGGCAGCCAGACCATGGATGGTGGTTCCGCCAGGGCTGCTAACCTCATCTTTCAGCACCGCAGGGTGTTTTCTTCGCAGAAGCTCGCCAGTTGCAATAAGCACATCAGCAGCCAGTTGCAAGGCCTGGCCCCGCGGAATACCCTGCTTGACCCCCCCATCGGCCAGGGCCTCTGCTACCACCGCCACATAGGCCGGAGCGGAGGCCGACATTCCAGTAAAGGCATCGAACAGCCGCTCCGGCAAGTCGTAGACATCCCCGACTGTTGCAAACAACGCCCGCGCAAACTCCAGGTCGCCGGCCTCATCGGCTTCGCGAGGGCCGGTAATTGCAGTAGAACTTTTGCCAATGGTAGCCGCCAGGTTGGGCATGCAGCGTACCACCCGGCGGGTGCCCAGTCGTCGGGACAACACCGCTGTAGATACTCCGGCCATGATGGAAATATAGCCTACGTTGGGGTGGGCAATCTGGGGGGCCAGGGTGGCCAGGTCTTTGGGCTGTACGCTGAGCAAAATTCGCCCATATCGGCGCAGATCCTCTAAGCGCAAGGGGTTGACTCCGGTCTCCTGGGCCACCTCCTGGGTTCGCGCTGGAGTATCGAGGATGCCAATATCGCTGGGCTCGAGCATCTCGGCCCGCAGTAGCCCTTCCAAAATGCTTTTACCCATCTTTCCCACACCCACAATGGCCAATTTCATGGCCATAAGTTTAGCAGCAGGCCGGTGTCAGGGAAACCGACCTCGAGCCCACCTCAGTTGCTATACTCCTGTGGTGTTGGTTCTTGCCCTGGACACCGCCACCTCTTACCTGGTACTGGGATTACCCCACACCGAGCACGCAGTGCGGCTGGAGCGCCGCCATGCCGAAGTGCTGTGGTCGGAGCTCGAGGCCTTCTTGCAGCAAGCAGGTGTAGAGCTACAGGCCCTCGAGGGGATAGCCGTAGGACGCGGCCCCGGCTCGTATACCGGATTGCGGGTGGGCATCGCAGCCGGGCTGGGGCTGGCCCGGGGGCTGGGCGTACCGATAACCGGCATTGACACCCTGGAGGCTGTAGCCTTGCGCTACCAGGGACTGGTAACAGTCGTACATCGTACCCGCAACGAGCTTTGCTATACCGCCTGCTATGCCGTCGAGGGAGAGCAGGCCCAGATTGTGCACCCCCCCCAACGGGCCCGGCTTGCCGAGGTGCAGCCAAAGGGCCTTGTAACGATAGACGAACCTCCTTCGGGCCGTGCCCTAGCGGCCTTGGGCTGGGCTGCACTCAAAGCCCGTCGCGCCGAGGTGGAGCCCCTGTATCTATGAGCCTCGAGACCTACCATACCTTGCGCAAAACCCCTGTAAAAGGTGGCTTCCTGTATACCAAACCCGGCGCACGGGGCCTTAATAACCCAGCCTACGAGTTGCTGGCGGAAGCACTTGAGCCGCATGGTCAAGAAGCAGTCGACCTCAACCCCGGTATCGGGCTGGTTGCCCACAGCCTGCACCAGCACGGGCTGAACGTGCGGGCCATAGAGACCTCGAGGGCATCGCTACGCTGCTTGGAGGCCAGTTTCGGCTCGGCGGTGCGGGTTGCTCGAGGGTTACCATGGGAAACCGAGCCCGACTCGGTGGATCTAGTCGCTATGGTGTTGCCAGCTAGCCGAGGCACGCGCTACGTAGAACTTTCGTTGCTAGGCGCAGCCAGAGCCTTGCGCGTTGGTGGGCGCTTGTGGATTGCTGGCAGCAAGGATAAGGGCTTTGAGCATTACTTCAAGATGGCTCAGAGCCTGCTCGGCTACGGCGTACTCGTGCGCCGGAACGGCGCATTCCGGGTAGCTGTATTGGAAAAAGAGCAACCTGCACCCGAAGTACCCCCGGTCTGGCAGTCTTTCGACTGGGAATTCTCGGGTGAAGCCCTACACTTTTCTTACTTACCTGGTGTTTTTTCAGGCGGTCAGCTCGACCCCGGAAGCGCCATGCTGCTGCTCGAACTCCCCCACGACCTGGGCCGCGTGCTGGACATCGGCGGGGGATATGGGGCACTCAGCCGCCCTCTAGTAGGTCGGGCCCAAAGTCTGACCCTATTGGAAGACGATTGGGTCAGCGTACTGTCTGCTCAAAAGAATCTGGGCGAGCTGGCTACCGTTCTGCACTCGGATGTAGACGAAGCCTTGACAGAAGGCCAGACCTTCACTACCATTGTATCGAACCCCCCGTTTCACGTGGGGGGCCTTGTCGTGTTAGAAACCGCCACCGCTTTTATCGAAGCCGCCTACGCCCGCCTGGAGAGGGGCGGGAAATTTTATCTTGTGGCAAACCGTTTTCTCCCCTATGAGCCCCTTCTGGAAGCGCGTTTTGCCACCGTACGCACCGTAGCCGTGAAGAGCCACAAAGTTCTGATGGCCCAAAAGCTGGGCTGACCCGGCTTCGCCAAGGGCCCTGGATTACTGGGAGGTGAGCAGCTTGAGCAAGAGCAAAAGTGCCGCAAGTACCAAAGGAAAAGCGCTTTCGAAAAGTGCACCCAAAGAAAAACGCACCACTCAGACGGCAACACAAGCTGCAACAACCAAAAGCAAAAAGCCTCAGGTCAAGGAGGAGTCATCTGTAAACACCCCAAAGTCTGGGTCTTCCAGCAGCAAAAAGTCTAGCCAGTCAGCCTCCTCTGTTAGCGAGTCGGCTACCAAGGAAACCGCCAAGGCCCGGCCTTCTAAGCTCGAGAAGTCGAGCCCGCATACCAAAGCCCCTTCGTCTACCACCCAACCCGTAAAGCAATCTATGGCCAAAAAAACCTCACAGTCCACCCACTCGAACAAAGCCGCTCAAACGCCTGAACCCCAGGGGAAAACCACCACCAAAACCCAAGAGGCACCAAAACAGCCCTCCAAACCTGCGCGCAAGGAGATAGCCAGGAAGACATCTTCGGAAGCCAAGGCTGCTAGCAAAGCCAGCACAAAAACTCAGTCCAAGGGTACCGCAGTGCTGGAGCAGGACGAGACGCTTCTGGACAAAGAGCTGGCCGTTGGCGCCGATGAGCTCGAAGCCCCCGATTTAGAAGATCTGGACGTCGAGCCCGATCTCGACGATCTGACTGCTCCTCCTCGCAAAGGCGGTGCGCTGGCCGTGGTGCCCCTAGCCGATGAAGATATCAGCGAGGAAATTCTCGAAGCCGACCTCGAGGATATCGAGATCCTGGAGCCAGACTTCGAGCTGGGCACCCTGCCCATCGAAGAGGTGGAAGAAGAGGTAGAAGAAGACCTACCCCTTCCCCGAATCTCTACTTCCGACCCGGTTCGGCAATACCTGCACGAGATTGGGCAGGTGCCCCTCCTGACCCTGGAAGAAGAGATTGACCTGGCCCGTCGGGTCGAGGAAGGTGTAGCAGCCGCCCAGCGTCTAGCCGAGGAAACCGGTTTGGACGCCGAACTGATTCGCCATGTACTGCGAAGCCAGGTGCAAGGCAGCAGCCGGGTCACCAACATTCCCGGCACCGAGCTGCGCATTGACCCCGAAACCATCGCGGCGGTGGACACCCGACTGCGGGCCCTGCCCCGCGAGGCCAAGCGCTACTTGCACATTGCACGCGACGGTGAGATTTGCCGCCAGCACCTGATTGAGGCCAACCTGCGCCTGGTGGTGAGCATCGCCAAGAAATATACCGGTCGCGGCCTTAGCTTCCTGGATCTCATCCAGGAAGGCAACCAGGGCCTGATCCGGGCGGTGGAGAAGTTCGAGTTCAAGCGCCGCTTTAAGTTTTCCACCTACGCCACCTGGTGGATTCGCCAGGCCATCAACCGGGCCATCGCCGACCAGGCCCGCACCATTCGCATTCCGGTGCACATGGTGGAGACCATCAACAAGCTGACCCGCACCGCCCGCCAGATGCAGCAGGAGCTGGGCCGCGAACCCTCCTACGAGGAGATCGCCGAGGCCATGGGGCCAGGCTGGGACGCCAAAAAGGTAGAGGAAACCTTCAAAATCGCCCAGGAGCCGGTAAGCCTGGAAACCCCCATCGGCGACGAGAAGGACAGCTTCTACGGCGACTTCATCCCCGACGAGCACATGGCCTCGCCGGTGGACTCCGCCGCCCAGAGCATGCTCTCGGAGGAGCTGGAAAAAGCCCTGGGCAAGCTCTCCGAGCGCGAGGCCATGGTGCTCAAGCTGCGTAAGGGCCTGATTGACGGGCGCGAGCACACCTTAGAAGAGGTGGGCGCCTACTTCGGGGTGACCCGCGAGCGCATCCGCCAGATCGAGAACAAGGCCCTGCGCAAGCTCAAGTACCACGAGTCGCGCACCCGCAAGCTGCGGGACTTCCTGGACTAAAGTCGGAGCCCAGGGGCCGCCGAACACCCAACCGATTGGTTGGGTGTTTTTACTACAAGGCCTCGAGCCTGGATACAGCCCCCGGCATGTGCAGGAGCACCAGCACAGGCCAGTACCCCATGTGGCCCCAACAGCCACCGGATCAAGATTTCCAAGCACAGCCTGCCAAAGCCAAGCAAAACCGCTACCTGAATCTGAACGGTGAAATGAGCGCTTTGTTGAACAGCTCTCACATTCTTGTTTTAGTCTACGGGCTCGAGGTGACGAGTGAAACACTATCTGTTCGCCGCAATCGCAATGCTGGGTCTCTTGGGTGGGTGCTCGAGCCCGCCCCAAGCCAAACTTCAGGCCTCTATCGGAACCTACAACGCCACCACCGCCGGGCGGTCGTACGTGCTGGTGCTGCGCCCCCAGCAGCAGCCCAACAGCATTACGGTAAATGTAAGCGGGCCGGGTGGCTACAGCGAGAGCATCACCCTGCAGAGCGCCTCC
The DNA here is from genome assembly GCF_026004075.1 of Meiothermus sp. Taxonomy (NCBI): domain Bacteria; kingdom Thermotogati; phylum Deinococcota; class Deinococci; order Thermales; family Thermaceae; genus Meiothermus; species Meiothermus sp. The sequence goes on from NZ_BPIK01000001.1 coordinate 1,495,832, forward strand.
TCCCGCACCCCCTCGGGGGTGTGGTGGCAGGTGGGCTGGGATGCTGGCCCCAGCCTGAGCAGCGGCACCTATACCTTCTCGGCGCTCATAGACGGCCAGACCGAGCAGGTCTCGGTGGAGGTAGACGCCAGCAGCACCCTGACCCAGCCCACCGTCAGCATCGGGAACAATCCCACCACCCGTTCGGTTACGGCCTCCTGGAACCAAATACCGGGCGCTCGGGCATTCCTGGTACGGCTGGTCAACCGCACCACCGGTAGCGTGGTCGCCAGCGCGCGGGTCACTGCGTTCACCGCCACCTTTGGTAGCCTGAACCTCAACACCAGCGACCAGTACGCAGTGGAGGTGTACGCTGCCAGCAGCAACATCGCCAACGATCCGCCCATCGTTGCGGGCCAGTTCAATATGTCGCTGGGTGAGAGCGCCAGCTTCACCGTGAGTCCAGCGCCGTAAGGCCGGAAGAACCCCGTGGTTCGCCCGGTATGCTGTTGATATGCAAGACCTGGCCGCACAGGTGCAAACCTACCTGCAAATCTACGACCCCCTGGGCATGGGCGAGCTGGCCCCCCCAGAGCAGCTTTATGGGCCGGTGGTGGCGGAAATCATCGAGCGGTTGGCGCTCGTCCATAGCGCCGAGGAGGCCGCCCAGGCCATCCACCGCGTGCTGTACCTGACCTACGGCAACCAGGCCGGCCCTGTGCGCAACTACGCCGACCTGGGCCGGGATCTATTCAGGCTGGTACAGCAGGGCACATGAACCCTGCATGGTGCCCGAAGCCCTAGACCCCCATCCCCTCCGCCATTACCCTGATGCTTATGACTACTGAAGAACGCCTGGCCCAGCTACCCCCCAGACTGCAAAGCGTGGTGAAAACCCTTGGGAGCGCACCCAAGGTCATCAAGACCGAGATGCTGCTGGAGTTTGCCAAGAAGATGCCCCCTCTGCCCGAGGGTATGCAGGGCAGGCTCGAGCAGGTACACGAATGTACCACGCCCTTTTTCGTGCACGCCGAGCTCGAGAATAACCAGGTGCGCCTGTTTTTCGACGCCCCCAAAGAAGCCCCCACTGTGCGGGCTTTTGCCGGGCTGCTGGCCGAGGGGCTGGAAGGCGAAACGCCCGAGGCCGTGCTGGGCGTACCGGAGGACTTCTATACCCTCGCCAAGCTGGAAGAAATCATCACCCCCCTGCGGCTCAGGGGCCTGCAGGCCGTACTGGCCCGCATCAAGCGCCAGGTGCGCGAGGCGCAGGGGTAAAAATCAGGGTTTGGACGACGAGCGCTTGTCGCTAGCCGGCGCAGCCCCTGCAAACTGCTTCAGGTAGCTGCTGCGGCCGTAGCTTTGCCGGCCCACGCGCACCACCTGGACGCCCTCGAGTTCAAAGGCAACCCGCAAAACCGCCCGCAAGAGCCTGGGGCTGTGTGGGTCTTCCAGCACCAGCACCCCACCGGCGAGCTGCCCCCAGCACGTCTCTTCGCGGCTCCAGAACTGCCACAGGCCCAGCTCTTCCTCGGCAAACACCTCGAGGCCCTCCTGCCGCACCCGGTGGCGGTAGGGGTGGGGCCGGAAAAACTCATGGGCATACTGCCGGTACAGCGCCTCTTCCAGCGCCAGCAGGTCGGCGCGCAGCCGCAGGCGGGCGCGGTCGGTCTGGTGGGGTTCGTATAAGCGCTCGAGCAGGGCCATGCGCAGGGCCTCGAGATCCTGTGCTTCGTCGGGGGGTTCTTCTTCCAGGGCCACCTCGCCGTAGGGGTCAAGCCGCAAGGCCGGTTTGCCCAGCAGGGCGGCCTCGGCCTCGGCGTAGGTGGGGTATTCCACCAGCACCCCGTCCTCCAGGCCCCAGAAACGGGTCGCCACCTTTTTAACCAGCTCCCGGTCGTGGGAGACGAACAGCAAGGTGCCGGGGTAGTCGGCCAGGGCCCGCTCGAGGGCCTCCAGCAGCTCGAGTTCGATATGGTTGGTGGGCTCGTCCATCACCAGCAGACCGGCCCTCAGGGCCCCCAGCAAGGCCAGCCCGGCCCGGGCCCGCTCACCCCCGGAAAAGTGGCGGGGGGGATCGTTCCAGTGGGGGGGCCTGAAGCCCATTCGGCCCAGCAGGGCCGCCGCGCGGGCCTCGCCAAAGCGGGCGGCGAACTGGGCAAAGAGGGGCAGGTCGGGCTCGAGGCCGTGGTAGTGCTGGTCGAGGTAGGCCGTGCTCACCCCGTAGCCCAGGGTACGCTCCCCGGCGTCGGGTAGCTCCCTGGACAAAAGCAGGCGCAGCAGGGTAGTCTTGCCCGCCCCATTGGGGCCGAGAAGGGCAATCCGGTCGCCCCGGAAGATGCGCAGGGTGGCCTGGCGGATCACCTGCCGCGCTTCCTGACCCGCACCGCTCGGGTAGGCCTTTGCCAGCTCTTTGGCCTCGAGCACCAGTCTGGGCGTCCCCTCGGCGGCCATCTCCAGGCTCCAGCGGCGCTCGGGAGGGGGCGGGTCGGGCACCTGGATGCGCTCGGCCCGGGTTTGCAGCAGGGCCTTCTCGCTCTTGCGGCGATCCAGGCCGGGCCGCCTGCGGTCGGGCAGGGCTTGCGTCAGCCGCTCCCGCTCCTTGAGCGCTTCCAGGCGGGCTTTTTCCAGGGTTCGGCGGATGCGTTCGCGCTCTTGCAAGTACGTTGCGTAGCCGCCCGGTACGCGAAACAACCGACCGGCCTCCAGGTGATAGACCGTGGTAGCCACCCGGCGCACCAGCGCGCGGTCGTGGGAAATCAGGCCAACAGCCCCAGGGTAGACCAGCAGCAGCTCTTCCAGCCGCAGGCGCATCCGCAGATCCAGGTGGGTGGTGGGCTCGTCCAGAAGCAGCACCTCTGCCCCGGAAAGAAAGGCCATCGCCAGGCCCAGCCGCACCCCCTCGCCCCCCGAGAGCTTTTCGGCGGGCTGTTCCCACAAGGCACCCAGGCCAAAACCGGCCAGGGTACGGGTGACCTGGCCTTTCCAGAACGACAGCTCGCGGATGCGCGACCACACCTCGCCCGCGTTTTCGGGGGGGGTGTTGCGTAGCTCGAGTTCCGCCCGGTGCAAAGGGGTGACGGCATAGGCCAGCCCGTAAACGGTGCCCCCGCTCGGGCGGAAATCCTGTGGCAGATAGAAAACCCGCACACCGGATGGGCGCGCCAGGCGGCCCTGGTCGAGGGGCTTTTCCCCACAAAGCACCCGAAACAGGGTGCTTTTGCCGGCCCCGTTGGGCCCCATCAGGGCTGCCCGCTCCCCGGCCTCGAGCCAGAAATCGGCCTGCCTGAACAAAACCCGCTCGCCAAAGGACTTTTCGGCCTGGCTCAAGCGCAGCAGTACTCGAGGTCGCGACACAGCCCTTCAAGCCTAGCGCGGCGCGGGCCCTGGGTCAAAGCTCGCGTAGTCAACGTTTCTTGAGGTCGGCCATCTGCGTAACCTAAGCGTAAAACCCGGCGAACCGGCGTGAATGATACCGAACTTCACCCTGCGCTGGCCGGGAGAGGTGTTAAGGTAACAGATATGACCGAAGTGCACCTGCGCCCACTGGTTCTGAGCGACCTACCCCGTGTGCTCGAGTGGAGCCGCGATGAGGCCTTCTGCCTGGCCAACGGCTGGCCGGTGGGACTGCCCGCCGAGCAGTTGCAGGACTGGTTTGTGCGCCTGCTCAACAATCCCCCAGTGGACCTGGTACGTAAAGGCATTGTGGTCAACACACCAGAGTACCCCGAGGGTCTCCTGGTGGGGTTTGTGGATCTGCGCGACGTTAATTTGCTGGAGAAGCGGGCCCGCTTGCGGATCGCCATTGGCGACGAGACCCACCGGGGGCAGGGGGTGGGGTATGCCGCAGGCCTGCAGATGCTCGAGCACGGCTTTGGCGAGCTGGGCTTGGAGCGCATCACCGCCGAAGTCCACAGCTCTAACAGCCGGATGCTGGCCCTCCTGGAAAAGCTGGGTTTTCAGCGCGAGGGGGTCTTGCGCCAGCACGAGACCCGGCAGGGCATCAAGGAAGACATCCATCTGTTCGGGATGCTACGCGAGGAGTTCGAGCCCCCCAGCAGCCAAGCTTGGCTCAGGGCCCTTACGTCGCGGCCATAAAGTGTCTTCCATATCGGATTCGGGCTCGAGGCTTGCAGATCGCGCAAAAACTATAAATGGCACCTCATACCGGGACCAGGCGAAGCCAGGGTCTTCACGAGAGGAACTTGGTGAGGTTGGCCTAGCCCTGCGCGTATTTTGACACAGACGCTGTGGCATTTTCCCATCTTCAAGTCTTGCACAATGCTGTAAAGGCTTGCGAAGTGCGGTGTGCGTTGATTGCATGGGCCGTTTATATCGAGATTGGGTGAATAGGAGCTGTGTGTAACAAGGTTGTAACAACCCCCGGATAAACTCATCTCAATCAATTTTTGAGGTTCGAGATGGCATACCTTCGGGGCCTGGGCATCTATCTACCCACACCGCGCATGCATAGCAGCGAGATTGCTGCGGCCAGCCAGCTACCGGAATGGGTGGTACGGGAGAAACTGGGCATTCACCAGAAACCCATTCCCGGCCCCAACGACCATCCGGCCCATATGGGGGGCTGGGCTGCTCAGGCTGCGCTCGAGGAGGCGGGCCTCGAGGGGGCTGCGCTGGATGTGGTCATCAGCATCACCGATGAACACAAGGACTACCCGGTCTGGTGCAGCGCACCCCTCATCGCCCAGATGGTGGGGGCCCGCCGGGCCTGGGCCTTCGATCTGAACCAAAAGTGCGCCAGCTTTATCAGCGCTCTGGCAGTCGCCGAGGGGCTTTTGGCGAGCCAGCCCGACCTGCAGCACATCCTGATAGCGGGCGGCTATCGCAACGGCGACCTGATTGACTACACCGACCCGGCTGTGCGCTTCATGTACGACCTGGCCGCGGGCGGCGGAGCTGCGCTGATAGGGCGGGAAGGGCCGGGATTCAGGCTGCTGGCCGCGCAGCTCAAAACCGACCCCAGCCTGGCTACCAGCGTGCGGGTGCCGGTAGGGGGCACGGTAGAGCCCCTAACTCCAGCCAATGTAGATCGGTACAGGCTGCGGGTGGCCGAGCCCGAGCTGATGAAAGCCCGCCTCGAGCAGGTCTCACTGCCCGGTTTCCTGGAGGTCATTCAAGGTGCCCTGGGACGGGCTGGGTACACCGCTGCCGATCTGGACTACCTGGCCCTGCTGCACATGAAACCCTCGGCCCACCAGGCGGTGCTGGCCGGACTGGGGCTATCGGAAGAGCGCGCCATTTACCTGTCTGACTACGGTCACCTGGGCCAGCTCGACCCCATTCTTTCGCTCAAGCTGGCGGTGGATGCAGGCAAGCTGGGCCCCGGAAGCCTGGTGGCCCTGGCTGCGGCTGGGGTGGGCTACCACTGGGGGGCCGCGGTTCTTCGCCTGGAGGAGGGGCGCCAATGGAGCTAAACGCCAACTGGCTGGCGCGGCTGGCCGCCTATCATCCCGAGCGGCCAGCGGTCTACTGGCGTGGGGGTTGGCTTAGCTACGCAGACCTGTACCAGCGGGCCCAGCGGGCCGCGGCCTCGCTGGCCGGCCTTGGGGTCGCCCGGGGGGATCGGGTCGCGGTGCTGGGGCCCAACCACCTGGGCTACCTCGAGCTCTACTTTGCCGCGCCCTTGCTGGGCTTTATTCCCACCCTGCTCAACCACCGCCTGAGCGAGGCCGAGCTTAAGGGGCTGCTCGAGTACACCCGGCCCAGAGTCCTTTTCTACACCGAAGACTTCGCGGTGCCGGCCCAGCAACTGCACCCCCAGGCGCATCCTCTGGAGGCCCTGCAAACCCTGCCCGAAAAAGAAATTCCAGGTTTTACCCCCAGCTTAGAGGATCCGGCCCTGCTGCTCTTTACCGGCGGCACCACCGGGCTGCCCAAAGGGGCCCTCATCCCCTACCGCCAGCTTCTGGTCAATGCCATCCAGACCTGCATGAGCTGGGGGCTTTCCCCCAATGATCGCTACATCGTAGCCACCCCCATGTTCCATGCGGCCCTGAACGCCCTGACCACGCCCCTGCTCTACCTGGGCGGCCAGGTGCTTATACAGGAAAGGTTCGACCCCGCTTTGTACCTGGCCTGGGTTCGGGAACACCGGGTGAGCCTGCTGTTTTTGGTGCCCACCATGTACCAGATGCTGGCCCAGCACCCCGACTTTGCCCAGGCCGACCTGCGCACGGTGCGCTGGGCCATCTCCGGCGGGGCCCCCTGTCCGCACCCGGTGCGGGCCGCCTTCAAGGCCAGGGGTGTGCGCTTCAAGCAGGGCTATGGCCTGACCGAGTGCGGTGTCAACTGCTTTACCCAGAGCCTCGAGGAGGCCGAAGCTTTCCCCGAATCGGTGGGCCGCCCCATGCCCCACCTCTGGGCCCGGCTGGTCGGGGCCGGGGGCCAGGAGGCGCTCGAGGAGGGTGAACTCTGGCTCTCCGGGCCGGTGGTGATGTCGGGCTACTTTGAGCGCCCCACCGAGACCGCTCAGGCCCTGGTTGTGCAGAATGGCCGCACCTGGCTGCGCACCGGCGACCTGGCCCGGCGCGACGCCGAAGGGCGCTACTACATCGTGGGGCGGGTCAAGGAGATGTTCATCTCGGGGGGAGAGAACGTCTACCCCATCGAGGTGGAACGGGCCCTTTACGATCATCCCGCGGTGCTCGAGTGCGCGGTGCTGGGGGTTCCCGACGCCCGCTGGGGCGAGGTGGGCCTGGCTGCGGTCGTACTCAAATCGCCGATTGGCGAGGAAGAGCTGAAGCGTTTTCTGAGGGCCCGGCTGGCCGGCTATAAGGTGCCCAAACATTTCCTTTTCCTCCCCGAGCTACCCAAAAGCGGCCCCGGCAAGATTTTGAAAAGTGCGCTGTATCAGAAGTTTATGGAGGAATTCCATGCCTGAGCAAGCCGTCAATGGAACCCGCCTTTTCTACCGGCTGGATGGCCCCGAAGAAGCGCCGTGCCTGGTGCTGCTCAATGGCATCTTTCAGCGCACCGAGGCCTGGGAGCCCCTCATGCCCTACCTGAAGAATTTCCGGGTGCTGCGCTACGACATGCGCGGCCAGGGGCAAAGCGCCGTACCCCCGGGGCCCTACCCCCCCGAACAGCACGCCAGCGACCTGGCCGCCCTCCTGGAGGCTCTAAAGATCCCGCGCTACCACCTGCTGGGCCTGTCCAACGGCGGGGTGGTGGCCCAGGTATACGCCGCACAACAACCCGCCGGCCTGGAAAAGCTCATCCTGCTGTGCACCACCCCCCGCCTCGACCCGCTTCTACGAGCCAAAGTAGCAAGCTGGCGGCAGGCCCTGGCCTGGGGCGGCACCCGTGGACGCTTGCAGGTTGCCCTGCCCTGGATCTGGGGCCGGGCCTATCTGGAAGCCCACCCGGAGATCGCCGACGGGGCTTCACTGTCACAGATGGAGCAGGCCGCCCCAACCCCAGAGGCCCAGCAAAACTTACTGGATGGCTTTATGGCTATGGAAGACCTGCGCCCCCGCCTGAAGCGGGTCAAAGCCCCTACGCTGGTGCTCTCGGGTGCGGACGATTTGCTCTTCCCGCCCTGCTACGGCCAGGAGATTGCGGCCGCCATCCCCCAGGCCACCCATCGGGTGCTATCCCAGGTGGGCCACGTGGCCCCAGTTGAGGACACCGCCGGGCTGGCCGGGGCCATCCTGAGGTTTTTGGAGGTACAGGCATGAAGTTCCAGATAGGAGACAGCGCTTCTTACACCCAGACCATCAGCGAGGCGCATGTGGCCCTGTTCATCGGGGCGGTGGGCGATACCAATCCGTTGCATGTGGACAGCGAGTACGCCCAAAAAAGCCGTTTTGGGGCCCGCATCGCCCAGGGCATTCTGGTGGCCGGCCTCATATCCACCGCCATCGGCACCAGGCTGCCGGGGCCGGGGGCCATCTACCTGGGCCAGAGCCTGCGCTTTCTGAAGCCCACCTACCTGGGCGACACCATCACGGCCACTGTAACGGTGCGGGCCATCCGCCCGGATAAACCCATCCTGAGCCTCGAGACCGTCTGCACCAACCAAAAAGGTGAGCGGGTCATCGAGGGTGAGGCAACGGTGCTCTACGAGGAGGTTTTGTGAAACCTAATAGGAGGCAGGCATGAAAAAAGTTTGGATGGTTCTTTTGGCAGTTTTGGGTCTGGCTGGGCTGGCCCTGGCCCAGACCACGGTGCGGGTGGGCGTGCTCCTGCCCATCTCGACCGTAGCGGGCAAGGCCGCTCTGAACGGAGTACAGCTCGGCGTGGATCAGGTTAACGCAGGCGGGAAGGTAAAGATTGAGCTGGTGGTGGTGGACGACGGCAACACCCCGGCCACCGCGGTGCCGGCCCTCACCAAGCTGATGACCGTAGATCGGGTGGACATCGTGATCGGCGGGCTGGCCTCGGGGGTTACCTTTGCCCTCTCGGGGCCGGTGAAGCAATACCAGCCGCTTTTCCTCTGTATCGGAGCGGCCAGCAGTGTGGTGGAGCAGGCTTTTAGCGACTACAATCGTTTCTTCCACTACCACCCCTGGGATTACCACAACGTGGCGGCGGCCCTCGAGTTCTTCAAGTACCTCTACGACAGCGGGGCCCGGCGGGTAGCCATCCTCTACGAAGATGGGCCTTTTGGCTCGGCGGGCATCCAGACCTACCGGCAGCAGCTCGAGCGCCAGGGTTACACTGTGCAGGCCGAGCCTTTCAAGTCGGGTTCGGGTAGCTTTACCGCCATTCTGACCCGCCTCAAGGGCTTCCGGCCCGACATTCTGTACTGGATCGGCTACGACGTGGACGCCCTGCCCATCGCAGCGCAAGCCCGGCAGGTGGGGCTCGAGCCCAAACTGATCTACGGGGCCCCCCCGGCCTGGCCGACTGGCTTTGAGAAAAACAAACTTTCCAACGACATAGCCGGCATGACCGCCTGGCTGCCCTCGGTAGCCAACAACGAAAGCCGCCGCTTCGTGAACCTTTACCGGCGCAAGTTCGGCGAAGTCACCGACGAGTACATGGCCCCCATGGGCTACGTGATCGCCCTGAGCCTGGGTAAAGCGCTCGAGGCCGCGGGCTCCACCGATAAAGACCGGGTCGCAGCCGAGCTGGCCAAGGTTCAGATGGATACCCCCTTCGGCCCCCTATCCTTCAAGCCCTCCGATACCGGGCGTACCCGCTACCAGGGCTTCAATCAGAGCATCTGGCTGCAATTCCAGTATCTGGAGGGCTCACGCCGGCCAGTCTTCCCGCCCAGCCGCTCCGCTCGGCCCCTGCGCTTCCCTGGTAACTACTAAGCCTGGGCCTGGCACTCAGCTCTGATGAACCCCAACGGCCCCCGTTGGGGTTCCGTCCCAGGCCGAGTACAAATTGCACCAATCTCGTTGCGGTTCGGGTTGAATAAATGCTGCCTACTCGCTGGGTGTCAAACTAAACGGAGCCAATCCCGACAAACTTTATGGAATTGCTACTGCAAACCCTCATCAACGGCATCCTGGCCGCCGGCATATACGCGCTGGTAGCCAGCGGACTTGCCCTCGCGGTAGGCGTGGTAGGCATCGTCAACTTTGCCCACGGCGAGTTCACCATGATCGGGGCGTTCGTCGCTTATCTGCTCTTTGTAAGCACCGGTCTGGATCCTTTCCTCTCCCTAGGATTGGCTGCCCTAGTGCTCTTTTTGGTAGGAGCCATTACCTATCTAGGGCTAATTCAACCGGTTTTGGCCGCACCCGAGCTCAACCAGATGCTGCTTACCTTTGGTCTTTCGGTAGCCTTGCAAAACATCGCCCTGTTAGTCTTTGGCGCCGATACCCGGGTGGTCTCTACCAGTTACCAGGGGGCTACCCTGAGCCTGGGGAGCCTTTCGTTTGGCGTACCACCCTTACTCGCTTTTGGGCTTTCGGTAGGTATCTTGGGTGCGCTTTACGGCTTCCTAGATCGCACCCGGCTGGGTCTGGCCGTACGAGCCGTAGCGCAAAACCGGCTGGCGCCGGGGCTTCTGGGCATCGAGACCCAGCAGGTTTACCTGCTGGCTTTTGGGCTTTCGGCTGCCCTGGCTGGAGTAGCAGGGGTAATGCTCTCGGTCATGCTTTACGCCTCCCCTACCGTGGGCTTTGCCTACACCCTCAAGGCTTTTGCCATCATCGTAATGGCCGGGCTGGGCAACCTGCGAGGGGTAGTACCTGCTGCTGTTATCTTGGCCATGGCCGAAGCCCTGGTCAGCACCTATGTACCAGGTGGAGGTGGGTGGGTGGAGGCCGTCTTTTTTCTGGTCATCTTCGTGGCCCTTACCTGGCGTAGCTGGAGGGCCGCATGATACTGGTGGGACTACTTTTATTAGTAGCACTGGTACTGCCAGGACTACCGTTGGGTGAGTGGCGGGCCTTTTTGCTGGATACAGCCCAGTTTGCATTCTTGATAAGCGCTTTAGCCCTGGCCTGGGACTTGCTGGCCCGCACCGGGCAGCTCTCGCTGGCCCACGGGGCCTTCTTCGGCCTGGGGGCTTACGCTGCCGCGCTCGCGGCCCCCGCCCTGGGCACCCTTCCCGCTCTGCTGGTCGGGGGGGTGGTAGCTGGAGCCTCGAGCCTGTTTCTGGGCCTGGCCACCTTGCGGTTGCATGGGATGTATTTTGCCATCGCCACCCTGGCTTTCAGCGAGGTTATGCGTACCCTGGTACTCAAAGCAGCGTTTACCGGTGGAGCCATCGGCTTACCGGTTCAACCCGCTTTCGGTGGAGCTTTCCCCCTGGGGGGCTACTATCTAGCAGTTCTGGTACTGGCCCTGGCTGCGGGGGTGAGCCTACGCCTGGGTAGAAGCCGCCTGCACTATGCCATGGCCGCTACCCGGCAGGGCGAGGCTGTGGCGCGGGTGCTGGGGGTACCGGTGGTACGGGTTAAGCTCCAGGCTTTTATGATTTCGGCCTTTCTGGCAGGGCTAGCGGGTGGGGTCTACGCAATGAAGACGCTGTTTCTCTCCCCTTACGATGCTTTTGGTCTGGGCCGCGCGGTGGAGGCCCTGGTAATTCCCATTTTCGGTGGGCTATATACCACCACCGGGCCGTTGCTGGGTGGGCTGATCATCGTGGGCCTCGAGACCTGGCTACGGCTACGGATTGGCGAGGGCTACCTGGTGGTGTATGGGGTGATATTGGTGTTGACCATCCTATTTTTACCCAAAGGGCTGGTGAGCCTCTTTCGCCGCAAGGAGGTGAGGCGTGCTTAGTATCCAGGGCCTTTCCAAGCGCTTTGGCGGGGTGCTCGCGGCCAACTCGGTCAATCTCCGGGTAGAGGCCGGTGAAATTCTGGCGGTGATTGGCCCCAACGGCGCAGGCAAAAGCACTCTCCTGAACCTGATCTCAGGTCTTTTGCGGCCCGACGAGGGTCGGATCGAGTTTTTGGGTGAAGCCATTACCCAGGCCCCCCCCGAGGCGCGCACCTGGAAGGGGCTGGGGCGGGCTTTTCAGATCGTGCAGCCGTTCCCCGAGATGACCGTGTGGGAAAATCTTCTGGTCGGGGCCCTGTACGGCAAACCCAACACCCCGCTCAAAGTGGCCGAACGCGTGGTGGAGGAGGTCATCCAACTAACCGGGCTGGCCCCCAAAGCCCAGACCTCAGCTGGAGAACTCACGCTTTTAGAAGATAAACGGCTGGAGCTGGCTCGAGCCCTTTGCACCAGACCCAAGCTCTTGCTCCTGGATGAGGTAATGGCCGGGCTGCGCCCTTCGGAGGCTTTGGAGGCGGTGGAGCTGGTACGGCGTATTCGCGATAGCGGTGTAACTGTGCTTTTCATCGAGCATCTCATGCCGGTCGTGCGGGCCCTGGCCGACAGGGTGGTGGTAATGGATTACGGCCAGGTAATAGCGGAAGGCCCCTACGACCTGGTAGCCACCAACCCCAAGGTGCGCGAGGCCTATCTAGGGAGGGCTTCGTGAGGCTCAGCGTAACCAATCTAACAACCGGCTACGGCAAAGCCCAGGTGCTGTTTGGACTCACACTCGAGGTAGCCACAGGCGAGCTGGTGGCCCTTCTGGGGGCCAACGGGGCCGGCAAGACCACAGCCTTGCGCAGCATCTCCGGCCTGCTACGGCCCTGGGGCGGCGAGGTGCGATTGGATGAGTCCAGCCTGTTGAGCCTCTCGGCAGCCCAGCGGGCCCGCCGGGGCCTGGGGCACGTACCCGAGGGACGGCAGCTTTTCCCCCTGATGAGCGTTGAGGAAAACCTGCTTCTGGGTTCAGCTTTTCTGGCCTGGCCCCAGCGGCAGGAACAGTTGGAACGCATCTACACCCTCTTCCCCCGCCTAGCCGAGCGGCGGGGCCAGATGGCCGGCACCCTTTCTGGGGGTGAGCAGCAGATGCTGGCAATCGGGCGGGCCCTGATGGGCCGGCCCAGAATTCTGATGGTAGACGAACCCAGCCTGGGGCTTTCCCCTAAGCTGGCCGAGGAGGTGCTGACCACCCTGGCCCAGGTGAAGGCCGAAGGGGTGGGGGTGCTGCTGGTCGAACAGAACGTGGCGCTGTCGCTGGAGGTGGCCGACCGGGGCTATGTGGTGGAGCAAGGGAAGGTGGTTCTGAGCGGTAGCGCCAAAGAGCTTTTGAGCAATCAGGGGGTACAGAAGGCCTACCTGGCTTTGTGAGCCTCGAGCAAGATAGCATAGAACTATGCAGCTAGATGGAAAAACAGCCCTCATCACCGGCGCTGGTAGTGGCATTGGCAAGGCCATCGCCGAAGTGTTCGTCAGGGAAGGGGCCAAGGTAATCCTGAACGACCTGTCCCCCGCAGCGGGAGAAGTCGCCGCAGCCGTGGGGGGCAGCTTTATTCAGGCCGATCTCTCCGATCAGCGGGCGGTGAAAGACCTGGCCCGGCAGGCGCTTGAGCTAGGCCCTATCGACATCCTGGTCAACAACGCAGGCCTACAACGCATCCATCCGGTGGATGAGTTTCCCCTGGAAACCTGGAACCTCATGCTCCAGGTGCTGCTCACTGCTCCCTTTCAGCTCATTCAATACATCCTGCCCACCATGAAGCAAAAGCGTTGGGGCCGGATCATCAACATCGCTTCGTTGCACGGATTGGTCGCCAGCCCTTATAAATCGGCTTACATTTCGGCCAAGCACGGTCTGTTGGGCCTGACCAAAACTGTGGCCCTCGAGGTTGGCGAGTACGGCATCACCTGCAACGCCATCTGCCCGGCCTACGTGCGCACCCCCTTGGTAGAGTCACAAATTGCCGACCAGGCCCGTACTCTGGGCATCCCCGAAGCCGCGGTCGTTGGGCAAGTGATGCTGGCTCCCGCCGCCATCAAACGCTTGATTGAGCCCGTGGAAGTAGCTGAGTACGCGCTCTTCCTGGCCTCCGACAGGGCTGGGGCCATTACGGGTTCGGCCCAGGTGATGGATCTGGGCTGGACGGCCCGTTAGCGCTTATACACCCGCCGCTCCGCTTCGATGGCCTGCAGCACCTCTTGGATCTCTTTAGTTAGAGTACGAGTCTCGTCGAGGTCGGTGGTACTTTTGAGTTGGGCCTTTAGTTTGTCTAGGCGCATTTCGTAGTACACCTCGCGTACCCGGGCCAAGGCTACGTTCAGGTGGGCCTCGAGGCTCTTTCGATCGAAGCTGGGGCTTTTCATCAGAACATCCATCAAGCGGGCCCCTTCGCCGCGTTGTTCAAAGTGCTTCAGGATACGGCTCTTGCCCTGCTCGGAACGGGCGGCCTGCATAAATTCGGCCAGTAGGCTCCCCTCCGGCGGCCAGGTGTGGTCTTCGACATAAAGCGCCCACTGCAAAAACTCTTCCTCGGGCACCGAGTATAAAAGAGCAATAACGTCCAGCTCGCGCAAAAGGCGTTTTTCCGTGAGATCAGGCCGGCTTAGACCAATGCCCTGGGTTCGATCGGGGGCAGAAGAGGCCTTTCGCTTGGGGGTACGGGCCCGGGCCAGATAATCTTCCAGCGCGCGTGGGGTCAGCTCCAGCGCACCGATGACCTTGGCCTTTAGCTTTTCGACCACCGGATCGAAGGGTTCGCTGGAGATTAGGCGGGGTTTGAGGGCCTCGAGGATTTTTTGCTTGTGTTCCGGCTTTTTGAGGTCGAGCCCCGCCGAAGCCACTTCGAAGCGGTACTCCACCTCGGGCAGCGCACTCTCCAGTGCAGTATCGAAACGGTCTTTACCATCTGGAACAAGCAGCAAGTCGCCAGGGTCTTTGCCGCCCTCGAGCAGCACTGCATACACCACAAAGCTGCGAGCAATCTCCAGGTTCAGGCTTTGCAAGGTAGCCTTGCGCCCGGCCTCGTCGGCATCGAACGCGAGATAAAGCTCGGTAGCATCGGCCCGTCTCAATAGGTGGGCCTGCTCAACCGAGAGCGATGAGCCCAGCACCGCCACAGTCTCAGGAAAACCCATCTGGTGCAGGGCTATTACATCGAATAGTCCCTCCACCACCACCGCCCGTCCGCGCTCACGAATGGCCGCGCGGGCCTGAGGGTAGCCGTACAGCAACTGGCTCTTCTTGAACAGGGCCGTCTCTGGAGAGTTAAGGTATTTGGGATTATCGTCTTTTTCCAGGGCTCGAGCCGTAAAAGCCACGATGCGGCCCAGCGGATCCAGGATAGGAAAGGTCACGCGGTGGCGGAAACGGTCGAAGTAGCGCCCTTCGCGCTCCATGAGCACTCCCGCTTCCAGGCCTTCCTGTGGACTTACACCGTGTTCATGGAGGTACTTGACCAGGCCATCCCAGCTTTTGGGAGCATAGCCCAGGCCAAACTGCTCGATGGAGGCCGGGGTCAAACCACGCGCTTGCAGGTATTGCAGGGCCGGGCCTGGCAGGTGGGAGCGGAAATAGGCCTGGGTGAGCTCGAGGACTTGCAGAGCCTCCTTGCGCCCGGCAGAACGCCCCTTATACTGCGGCAGCTCTACTCCGGTCTCCTGAGCCAGGCGCTCCAGGGCTTCACGAAACTCGATGCCCTCGATTTTTTGCAGAAAAGCAAAGATGTCCCCTCCGCTCTTGCAGCCAAAGCAGTAGCAGAGTCCTTTGTTCTCGTCTACCTGAAAAGAGGGGGTTTTTTCCTGATGAAAAGGGCATAAACCCTTCCAGGTGCCCCGGCCGCTCGGTTTAAGCACCACGTACCGGCCCACCAGCTCTCGGATGGACATCCGGGAGCGGATAAGTTCGATGGCTTGGGCGCTTTGAGCATCCATATACAGTGCGGGTGTCAGACCGTTGGCCTGATGAAATTTAGAACCCTATTCTAACTCGCCATAGCAATTTGGAGGCCAAACCTAAAGGCTCCTGAAAATTGGGACTCCGGCGCCAGCTGTGGTGGGAAACGCAAAGTCCCAAGGCCCCGGTAGAGGGTCATATACATTTCGGCAGTATCGTTTAGCCTTGCCAAAGTGAAGGATACTGCCGAAATGCACCCCTTTGATTACACCCAAAGGTGAAGGGTTCAAGCAGAAATGGTATCAAAGGGCTAAGCCAACCTACTCGAGCTGTTCCGAACGCGGCTCCAGATGCCTGGCGGGCTGCTGGAGATACCATCGTGCCAAAACGCCCAAGATTCCGTATCCACGAAGACTATGGGCTCTTATGGGGGGTTTTTCACCTCTGAGCTGCCCCAGCAGCAGGGTTTTCCATAGGTGGGCCAGTGGGGTCTTGGCCTCGAGTTCCAGCAGGCTGGAAGGGTCGCGTCCAGAAGCCAGTAGAAGTTGTGCACGGAACAAACGAGCATAGTCATGCTGCACCACAAAGCCCGTAGCTGCAGTCTGACGCAACAGATAGCCCGAGATGGCCAGCGCCTTTTTGGGGTTGCGGTCTTGCTGCATAAAACCAAGCACAAGAAGCGCATAGAAGAAGAGGGTGGGATTACGGCTCCGCTTTGCCAGCAACACCGCATTACGAGCATGGACAACCCCGCCCTGCCCCTGGTATTCAGTACGGATACCCCTCGCCAGTTCACAAGCTGCCTGTAGCTCCGGATCTCCCTGGTCGTCCAGACCTTTGAGCAGTCGCTCAAACATCTGGTGGTTATGCTGTCCCGGGGCAAAAGCATAGGCCAGGGCTAGAAGGGCCAACAGACCTGGAGAGGGCATCCGGGTCACCGCCGACTCCCCAAAGTACAGCGCGTCGTCTAGCTGGCCCGACTCTAGCAAATAGCGCAAGCGGACACGGCTTACCCACTCAATCACCCAGGGGGGTGCACCCTCGAGCAGCAGCAAGCTTTCCTCCAGCAAAGCACCCGCTTCTTCCAACCGACCCAGGTCGAGCTCGAGTGCAGCCAGGTTGCTGTTATATAGGCTAGTAAACCAAGAAGGCAGTACCTCACCCGGCGGAGGGCCCAGGGCGCTTATGGCATCGCTGGGCCTGAACTGCCTCCAGAGTGCCTCGGAAAGAAGCTGACGCGCCTCGAAACTTTCAACTGGGCTATGGGTATAGGCGCTGAGACAGGCTTCGCACTCAGCCTGGGCCAGATCAAACCGCCCCATGCTCAGCCAGCCTCGAGCGCGAACCAGCATAGCGGCCCCTTCGAGGTATGCGGGGAGGCCTTCCAGCAAGTTTTGTGCTTCGTCGATGGGCAGCGTACGGGCCAGCGCCAGCACCAGGCGAGGTTCAACAATTTCCTGGGCTCTGGGCAGCTCCACCCGGCCCGCTCGAGCCGACAAGGCGCTGACCGGCTCCGAAGGCCGGCCATACGGGCGCTCAAGAGCCAGGCTGGCCTCGAGTCGAATCGCCCAGGCCCGCTGATGCACGGTTTGAGGGAGTTCCTGGGCCTCCAGTGGAAGGTGTGCGAGCTCGAGGGCTTCCGCATAGCGGCCCAAGGCCAGGTGGGCTTCGGCTGCCTCGAGCGCCGCCTGCCAGCGCACATTACCCTCGGCCAGACGCAGAGCCTCGAGGTAGCCCAAGATGGCCGCCGAGTAACGCTCCTCTGCCCAGGTCTGCTGTGCAACCACCCGCCACATACGGTAGGCCGTGGCGGTGTCACCCGCCGCTTCCAGGTGGGTTGCAGCCTCGGCCAGGCGGCCCTGGCGCTGATACCAGCGCGCCGCCTGCTGGTGCCAGTTTTGCACCTGCTGCCCGCCTACCTGGCCCAGAATTGCCTCGCGCAACCAGGGAATAGCAAATCGGAGCTGGCCGCGGTCGTCGGCCTCGAGATAACCCTCCCCCACCAGCCGGGTTAGATCGGCCTCCTCACCTACCAGGTGCCTTACCAGCTCGGGCGGAACTGTAGAACCCAGCACTGCCGCTGCCTGCAGGGCCACCCGGGCCAGTCGGGGCAGGCTATCCAGCCTGGGTTGAAACAGCGGAATGGGTTCAGGCTCGCCATTTGAGGTCAGGCTCAGGGCTTGCACCGCCAGGGGGAACCCCCCGCTTGCCTCGGCCAGATGAAGGCTGGTGGCCGGGCCCAGGTCGGGCCGAATCCGCAAAATCAGGCGCTGGGTATCCTCCAGTGAGAGGGGCTCGAGCAAAAGGGGTTCTAAGTCGTCGGCGGCCTCCCAGCGGTTCTGGCGCGCCACCAATAGCAGCATGACCCCAGGGGGCGCAGGCTGTCGGGTGAACTCCAGCACGGTTGGGTCGGCATTATGCATATCTTCCAGCACCACCACAAGCGGCCCCCACTGGGCTACTCGTGCCAAAAGTGTTCTCCAGGTCTCAATCAGCAGGCGATCGAGTTCACCAGTGGGCAGGCCTGGATGGGCTTCGATACCTATGCTGAAATCCAGGATTGTACGCAGGTGCTCAGGCAGCTCGAGCTGCCTTAGTTGGGGAAGACCGCCGGGTAGTAGCTTTTGCAGAGCCTGCTGCAAAGCATAGCGCATGGTCACGCCCGTGGTTAGCCGCGGAGCCATCACGCTACGCACGCCATCCGGAAGGGTCTCGACAAAGTGGCGGGCCAGATAGGACTTTCCTACCCCCATCGGGCCATACAACACCACCCGCCGACCCGTACCTGCCCGAACCGCCTCAAGCGCCCGGCGTAAAGCGCCTATCTCCTGCTCCCGGCCCAGTACCTCCGGCGGATCCGTACGCAATCCCAAAAACCGAAACGGCGTCAAAGGTTCTGCGTAGCCTTTGAGGGGTTGGGGCGGCAGCGCCTCGGTGATCGCGCTTGGAACGAGACGCATGGTGGTTGCATCACACCAAACCTCACCTGGAGGAGCAGCCTGCGATAATCGTTGTGAAAGGTTGATGGCCGGCCCCAGCACGGTCTGATCGCCCACCAATCCCCCGCCCAGCGGTGTCCGCAAAACCAGTCCGCTGGCTACTCCAGCCCGCCCAGGCAGGGTACTCGAGGCCACCATAGCCTGTGCCGCCTCCAAAGCCGCCCGAGCATCTGATTCCTGGCTGCGGGGCACCCCAAACACTGCCAAGAAACCGTCGCCAAAAAACTTATCGATGTGACCCCCGTAGAGCCGCACATGACTCGCAGCCATCTGCAGGGCAGTATTGGCAGCCTCCCAGGTATCCTCCAGTGGGTGGGCCAGCGCATACTCGGTGAACCTCGAGAGGTCAAAAAAAACTGCGCTCACCCACCGCCGTTCCTGTACAAAAGACCCCCCAGGCAACAAAGTATTTCCACAGCGAACGCAAAGTTCTTCACCTTCAGTATTGGTGTGACCGCAGCGGGGACAAATCATAGGGCAAAACCACGTTTAGGAATGCTGCTCGATGCGATGAAGGGTGTAAGAAGTTTACACCATGTACCGCTGGGATACTTCCTTCATTAGGAAATTATGAAGTCTTTATCTCGGCCCAGCTCAAAACCGTAGACGTGTTAAGTAAAGCTACGGATGGGATACATATTACAGGGGCAGGTATAGTCTCTGGCAAGACGCTTTCCAAGCCAAATACAAACCCCACATTTGGGTTTGGTGCGAACTGCTACCGCAATTGCACATCTGAGCGGAAAACCATCAGCGGTGGGGCCAGGTGAACCTTAATTAGCATTCCTGGGCTTGGTGAATTTGCAGCAGCCAGGACGATTTGCAGATTTTTTTCGTTGCTTGCGTCATCTAGCTCCAATACAAAATAATGGGCATCCAGAACTTTTTCGACCCGGCCAGTTACTTTATAGCGTCCTCCACCAAGGTGCTCAACAGAGGGAGCATCTGAAGTCGGTTCCCAGTGTAGGGCCTGTCCATGCACAATGAACAAGGCTTCTTCGCCGGAAAAAGGCGTCAGAGTTCGGTCAAAAACAAACAGAGGGCCCCAGGGGGTAAGAACCTCGAGCAAAGGACTCCCCATCGGTTCAGGGCTTACAGGCCAGGTTTGGGCGTAGTTGGAAAATCGCTCCCAGAAGGATTCGGGGCTGTCCTCGAGGGCCACACGTCGGATCGTTGCATTCATCACCACTCATGATAACGCCCACTCAATCCCGAAAGTCAGGGCAGCACGATCCACGTCGGGTTCTCCAACCCAACAAATTAGCCGATTTACCAGGAGGGCACCCCGGCTCTGCTCGTCGAAGCAGCCGCCTATCTTCCAAGGGGCAATGCCGCCCTCCACTATACGGACAACTTCGGTCGGGTTGATTCGCTAGCCTTCGAAGACGAACGAATCGAATCTGGCATTATGCACTATTCGGCCCCAACGTGGTATTAGAACCCAAGCCCCAAACGCAGCGCAAAGCGGCCCGAGGGATTGCGCTGGCTAAAGCCATAGTCCAGGCGTATGGGCGGCAGGATAGCCCCCAGCAAATCGAGATTAACCTGCAGGCCGATACCAGCACCCAGGAAAAAGGCATCTAGATCGCCCGAGGCAGGCCAGAGGCGGCCAAAGTCGGTGAATACAAAGCCGTAGACGTTGGTTCCACCCGTCGGGCTTAGTCCAAAATCGTAGCCGTACTCGATGGAGCCGTTCAATACGGTAGTACCTTTATCGAGGAAGCGGGGGTCATAACCGCGCAAGGTAGTGATATCGGTGCTGTTACCCCCCAGGCTAAACTTTTGACTGTCTTGGGCGGTTCCTAGAATGGTGCCAAGCGAGAGCCTTAGCCCCAGAGCCTGACGTGCCGCCTGATCTAGCTGGAAGTAAGTTCTACCCGTCACCACTACCGGTACATACTGTGTGGGATCCTGGCCTTTGGGGAAGGTAATACCATAGCCGGTGCTGAGGTTGACCGAGAAGCCTTGGGTGGGAAAGGTTGGGCTATTAAGTGTGGTGTAGGTCGCACCAAGCGTGAGGTTCAGAGCCTGGAATTCACGCACGTTCTGGTCAAATTTGTTTTGGGCATCCTGCAGCAGGGCTTCGCTGCACGCTGCATCCTCTGCCACAGGCGGATTGGCGGTGTTGCTCGAGTCCGGCACCTTGACCAAACAACGGGGCCGGTTGGCATCGTTGACTTCCAGTATCGGGATGTTCCATTCCCAGCCCAGCCCTGCCGAAATCCGCAAATTGGGCAAATCGGCACTCAAGGGCCTTGAAATAGAGAAGTTGATACCTGTTTTGCGCTCGGTGTACTGCCATTGCGATGTTCTGTCCTTTTCATCAATGACGCCATCGCCGTTAAGATCGGGGGTGTTGCCGTTGTAGAGTTGCTCGAGGGGAAAGTTAATGTTGGCCTGGGGCTGGCTGTAGACATTGACTCCAAATGAGGTGCGTACCTGTTTGAAGTCGGCGAAATCGATGTATAGCCAGGGAATCCGGTACGAAGCGCTAAAGGTTAGGTACTGGCCCGCATCGTTCGGGTTAATGCCCAAAGTGACGTTGTACTGATGAGCCAATCCCCACAGATTCGTGTCGCTAATGCTAATGTTGCCTTCCCAACCAGTCAGGCTACTCCAGGAAATTCCAGGTATGAAACTGCCGGTTTGGGCCTCGCGAAAGCTAAGCACCAAAATCACATCCTCGGGCTTATCACCCTGCTGGGGTCGTACCCCTGGCGGCTCGCGCAGCAAGCCGGTACGCAGGATGTTGGTAATGCCCTGCCGCAAAGCACCGATCGAAAACAGGCTGCCAACCGGCGGCATCTCGCGCAAAAACACGCTGGGGTCGGTACGGGTTAGTGCGGGTTCGATGCGATAGCCTGCGATGCGCAGTTCGCGTAGCCGCTGCACATAAACCCCGTCGCGAAAACTAATTTCAGGCTGCCCAACCAGGTCGTAGCCGGCGTCGCGGTATTCCCGCAGAATTCGAGCAAAGTCTTCATTAGCTAGAGCCGGGTTATATTCATCGCCGGGCTTGAGCCGTATTTTTGCCAAAAGTGATTCTGTAGGAATGGCCGTATTGCCTTCTATACGTACTTCACGAATCGCCCCGAAACGCTGCTCACCGGCTTGAAAAACCAGGCGAACCCCTTCCTGGCTCACCCGTTCGGGCCTGAAGTCGATGACCCGGCTAATGCTGCGGGATAAAGCATTAACCCCGTCCAGAATCTGGTCGAGGTTGAAGGGATCTCCCACCTTAAGACCCAGTGCGCTTATATCCACCCCTCGAGCGCTGATTTCCACAATTTTGAGTTCGCTAAAAGCCACCTTGAGCACGCCATCGGCCAGGGTGGTACGGGTCAGGTCAACCCCACTACCCCTAAAACCCGCCGCCGCGTATACATCGGCCGTACGCCCTACTGCATCGCGGAAGCGTTCGAATGAGAAGCGCCCGTTCTCGATCACCGGTTGAAAGAGCGGCTCGAGGCGCTCCTTGGGAACATAGGTGGCCGCTCCCACCTCCACCGACTTAACTTCTGGGCTCTCATCGATATTGAAGAAAAGCTCTACCCCACCCGCCACGTCCTTGGTCTCGGGAGTTACCTTGGGTTCAAACGGGAATCCCTCGCTGCGATATATACGCGCCAGTGCCTGGGCAGCCTCAGTGGCTTTTTTGGGATTGAATACCGAGCCCACTCCAATGGCTTGCTCGGTTTCCAGGTAGCGAAGCACGTTGGCTTCGGGAAAAGCCTTGGCCGAGGTTGCCACCTTGGTAATGGTGGGGTTGGTTACCACCTCAACTACCAGCTTGCCGCCCTCGAGGCGCACTCTTGCCTCTCGGAAATAACCGGTATCCAGAACCGCCGCCCGGGCCTGCTCGAGGTCACCCGGCTCATCCCCTACGCCAAAAGGCAGGGAGATACGTACCAAGGCCGCCAAAACGGCGTCCGTACCCCGTACCTCCACCTCCTGTATGGGGGCTGCCAGGGCCAAGCTAAACAACACCATCAAGGTGAACAGTCGCTTCATGCTGCCAACCATATGCGAAAGGCGTGAAGTGCGTGTGAGAGGCGCTGTAAATCCTTTCGCGCTAACGGAGAATCCAAACGGGTAGAGGCCTCTGAGATTAATAACACGGCTTCTGTGATTACCCTGCACTTCCAGCTTCTGATGTGGACTCAATAGCGGAAGGTAAAGCCAATTCCAAACCGTATGCCGTCGCTACGGAACCCATCGCCCACACCCGTAGCCAGCTCAAGGGTCAGATCGGCCCCAATGGGACGAATTGTCCAGCCAAAAGAAATCTCTGGCCTTGGCTGCGGAAAGACCTCCGTGCTAAAGCGCAAGCGATAGTCCCCCTGCAAGTATTCAGCAAAAACCGTTTGGTAGCCGCGCAGGTCAACAGAATACGCAAAGAACAGCTCGGGCGAGAGGTAGCGGCCTATTGTAAAGCGGGTTTCCTCAATAGTGCCGCCATTTAGGGCAGGGATTTCCACGCGCACCTGATCGAGTCCCAAAACCTTGGCCAGTTCGCGCTCGAGCTGCCCGACAATAAAGTTCTGTATCGCCGCCTGTAACCCGGTTTGGGCAATATCAGCAGGCAGGGCCGACAGATCGGAACGACCGAGCAGCAGCAAGGCGTAAATTTCGGCTTCGGTGTAGGGCTGGCCGTCGGATTTGCGGGCTATTTCGTTGTTGTAGATGGCTTCAAAGGTCGGGGTCAGATTAACCTTAATCCGCCCGTTTTGCCGCAGAAATTCCCCTTTGAGGGTAAGGTAAATCTGAATTCGCCGGTTATCCTGGCCTCGATCCTGCACCTGGGTATCGGCCACAATCTGCAGTTCGGGCAAAATTCCAGCCGCCGGGCTGAACCTCGCATAGCTGCGCTGGTCGGAACCACGATCTCGAATGGTAAAGTCGCGATCCCACAGCCTGAAGCTACCGCGCAAGGGCACCACTTCCCCAGAAAGAAAGGGGTTGGAAAAGTCGCCGTTGAGGAAAATCTCGCCTGCAAGCTCGCCCTGGGCCAGCGATTCCTGGATGATGGTGCCCCGGTCGGCCTTGAGCTGGATATTGGCGAATTCCACAGGTACGACGTTGGCTGGGCGGGGGGCGCCGGGCTCGGGGGGCGTACTAATGGTCAGTTCGCGCTGCCCCTCGGGGAAGCCCAGGCGAGCCCGTATCACATCGGCTGCACCCTGAACAATGTAGGCTCCCCGCTGGTAGCGCAAAATAAGGTTGGCCTCGAGCAGGCCCTCGAGCAAATAGTACTGGGGATAACTGACCGGCACCTGACCTTGAAGGGTCAGGATGAGCTGAGGAAAGAGCGTGCCATACAGGCGTGCATCTTGCTTTTGCAGCTTGGCATCTACGGTGTAGGCCGGGTAGTTGAAGCTGAGGTCAAAGGGTTCATTAGGGCTCAGGAGGGGCAGATTGGCCGAGCCCGTGGCCCGCACGGTGAAGTTGCTGAGATCGCCTTCGCCAGAAAGCTGGGCCTCGGCGGGGTAGGGTGCAGTCAGTTTGATGCGCCCTTCAGCACTGGCCGTGTTACCCACCCGCAACACCGCCCGGGGGGTTTCGGCCCGTACCGGGCCTAGCTTGAAGTTAAAGTTCTCCAGTGTGAGGTCGAATGACGCCCCGTTGGAGGTCAGGCGGAGCGTGCCCCCCCCCTCGGGGGCCAGAGGCTTGAGGTTCGGTATAACCTGCAGCACCGGGGTAAAACTGGTGTTCTCCAAACTGAGGCGAAGGTTGCTACCCCGCCGGCCATAGTATCCCGAGCCTGTCCAGGTGCCCTTGCCCGACAGTCCGAGTTGGTCAATATACAGCCGTTCTTGTTCAAAGCGCAGTGCAGCCGTGCCGACCAGGGTATCACCCCCCCCTTGGAAGCGTAGATACTCCCCTACCCAAAGACCCCTGGAGGCCCAGGGGTTGCGGATGTTGTAGCTAAAAGTGGCCTGGCCTGTCCAAAAGGCCTGACCGGCCAGGTCACCAGCCCAGGTAGAAAAAAGCCAGTGCAAAGGGAAAGAAGCCGCCACTGCTTCTCCTGTTAGGATGCCGTTTTCCAGGCGAACTTTAGCCGTAGTACGGTTGGAACCCAGGTTACCCTCTCCCAGTCTCCCTAGCGGGCTGGTTCTCTCAAAGTTGATCTCGGCCCATAGAACACCATCGCCATAAGTACCTCTGGCTTGTGTGGCCAATGCCAGATCGTCGCCCTTGACTCTAAAGCCTGGGCTGCTGAAGTTGAACTCGAGCTGCCCCTGGTTGTACAGCACCAACCCACTGGCTCGCCCGGTCAGGAAGGGCAGGCGGCTAGTGATTTGTGGAACCTCTTCGATAGCCAAGTCTTTAAAACCCGCGCGGGCTCGCAGTCCTTCCCGGTTCAGTACCCCCTGCACCTCGAGATTCCCTACATCACCGCTTAGGAGACCCGAGGCACTCAGCTCTTCCTTCCCTTCCACCAAAAGCCTAAGACGACTCGCAAGCGGCTCGAGCGGCACATCGATTTGCAAACGCCCCTGCCAGTTACCGGGCCCTGGGTATTTGAGTTGCCCTTCAATCCAGGAGCCCTTTGCAGTAATGGTAGCCTCGAGCAAGCGCCCCTCAGCCTCAATCTGCTGTTTTTGTTCGGGATCGCGGTACAGCAGCTTCCAGCCTCCATCGAGGCCAATCTGCCCGGTTAGAGCACCACTTTTCCAGGGAAGCCACTCAGTAGCAGGGTGCACCACACGGAGGTTGGCCTGCTGCCCGACCCCCTCGAGGCTCAAGGCCAGTCCGTAGGCCGTTAAGTTGAGTTCTCCCGCAAGCTGTCCCTGCTTGAAGCTCAGCTCACCCGATCCCAGTTCGGGGGCTAAGAGACGCACAGCAAGGGTAGCCAGGTTCAGGCCGGCCACCAGGCGCCCCCCGGCGAGGGGATAGACCGCCTCGAGCTCGGGCCCCCGGCCCCGCACCTCGAGGTTGCGCACATCCAGCTCACCCGAGGCGCTGCGCTCGGAGAGATTAATCATCAGGCTGCTGGCCCGGCGGGTGCTGGCTGGGGTGGGGCTATCCAGGCTTTCGCGGTTGGGGGCCACCTGCAACATGGGGTAGCGCAGGCGCAAGGCCAAGCCCAGGATGTCGCCCTCCACCACGGGAATCCCCTTGCCGGAAAGCTCGAGACTCCCCTCGCGAAACTTCAGGTGCCCCGACCAGGCCTCCTGGTAGTTAAGAGACCCCTCCAGATCGCCCTGCAGGCTCGCTTGCAGGCGGCTTTGCTGCCAGGTAGCCTGTAAAGCCCCTTTGCGGCCAAATCCAGTCCAGTCCAGGGTGCTTTCCATAGCATTCCACGGCCCGGCAATGCGCCCGCTCAGGCGCAGGCCGCTCAGGTTGTAGTCCTGCAAACGGGCCTCGAGCCGCTCGGGGGTGAGGGTGGCTTCCAGCCCCGGTGCGCGGAGGCGCAGGCGGGCATCCTGCCCCTCGAGACCGGCGGTTTGACCGGCGATCTGGTAGCGACCCACCACCCACTGTCCCGGGTATACGCCCCGGGCCTCGAGGGTGCCCAGGCCGCGCGGCAGGGCCCCCACATACGACCAGTTAAGCTGCAAAGGGCTCAGCCGCAAGCGCCCGGTGAGGGGAGCCAGCTCGTCCAGGCCGCGCAGGTCTATCTCGTTGCCCTGGGCCAGAAGCTGCACCGCTCCCCATTCCGGCACCTGCACCTGTCCGTTGCCCCGCAAGGCTAGCGGGGCAACGTCGAGCTCAAAGCGCCCCTCCAGGCTTGCTGGGGTGTTCTGGGCCGGATAGGGGCCTTTGAGGCTGGCCTCGAGCACCCAGCGGGTGGGCTGGCCCCAGCCCTCGCGCAGCCGCCCCCTCAGGCTTCCCTGCCAGCCTTCGCGGCCCTCGAGCGCCACCCGGCCCTCGTCCAGGTGGGCCTGCCCCACCAGCCGCCCGCCGGGTAAGGGCAGGTCGAGGCGCAACAACCCGCTGGGTGCATTCCCCGCCCAGCGGGCCGTGCCGGTGGCGTAAGGGCCATCGAGTTGCAACTGCACCTGCCGGTCGTAGCGCAGGTCAAAACGCTGCTGTTCGTAGCGGCCCCGAAGCTGTACCTGTAGCCCGGCCGGGAAGGCTGTTCCGCTGGCCTCGAGGTTGGGGCCGCTCAGGGTGAGGGGCAGGCGCAGGCTCTCCCAGGGCCCCTGGCCCTGGGCCTGGAGACGGATGGGCAGGCCCAGGAAGGGCTCGAGGTCGCTGTCCATGCGGAGCTGGAGGATGCCCCGCGCCAGACGGGCCGAGAGCCCCGCCCCCTCGGCCTGGGCCCAGAGCGCCGCTGGCAGGCCTTTGGACGGCGCTGCCGCATCGGAGGATGAAGCCCAGGGAGCGCCCACCCCGTAGCCAAAGCGCAACGCCACCTCGGCCCCGCGCCCTGCCAGGCTGCCCTCGCCCTGCAAGACCGGGGCCCACAGGGTGCCGCTCAGGGCCCCACGGGCCTTGAGGGTGTTCGCGGCCAGAGTGCGGGTATAGCCGACCTGGCCACTTAGTTCGCCTTGGCGGTTGGTACGGGCTTCCAGGTAGGCCTCGTAGGCTGTTCCACGGGCCACCAGACTGGCCCCCTCGCCCCGCAGTTCCAGGGCGATCTGCTCGCCACGAGCCTGCATCTGCCCTGAGAATTCTTCGCCGGTGAGGGCCATGCTGCCCGAGAGCGCGAACAGGCGTCCCCCTATCTCAAGGTTCCCCTGCCCTGCCAGGCGCACCTGCTCGGGGTTGGCCGCCTGGCCCTGGGCTTCGAGCCGCATGGGAGCCGCCCAGGCCAGCGTCCAGCGGGCCCCTTCGCCGCCGAGCCGCAGCGCGCCGCTTTGCCGCAGGTACTGCAGGCTGGAGAGCCGCCCAGTAGCCTGATAGCGGCTCCCCACGCTCGAGAGCTCCAGGCTGGCCTGGGCATAGGGGCTTTCGAGCTGCAATTGCGCCAGCCCCTGGTTTTGCTGGAGGGCGTAGCTGCCCTGGGCCTGTAGCCGGAAGGCCAGGGCCTGGGCCTCCAGGGTGAACGCCGGACGCAGGCGCGGCCCGGTAATCTGGGCCTCCGCCTCGAGCCCTTCCACCCGGTAGGCCAGCCGGCCATTGAGCTGTTCGCCCAGCTCGAGCCGGCCCTCGAGGTTACCGAGCCCGATGACCTGGGGATGCTGGCCGGGCTCGAGCTCCACCAGAGCCCCCACCCGATAGGCCGGGAGGAAAGCCGAAAGGGAGCGGTCTTTGTAATCGAGTGCCACCTGCTGGCCGTATACCTGCAACACCCCTTCCAGCTCGCCTTCAGGTGCAGGGATGGCCCCACCACTCCGGGATAAAACCTCCGCCAGGTCGAGGCGGCCCCGTAGCCGACCCTGCACCTCGGCGTTCCACAGGCGGGCCAGGGGGGCGGTCTCGAGGTCGAAGACCGCCTGCTTTTGGGCGAGCTGCACCCGACCTTCCGGCAGCTCGAGGGTGGCCTGCAACTTCTCCAGGTCGGCGCCTTCGGCCTGTACGGTAGCGCTTACGGGCAGACCCGCGTAGGTGGTGCGCAGGCTACCCTGTACTGCCAGGCTTTCCCCCTCTACGCTGCCCTGCAAAACACCCTTGCGCTCCAGTAGTTGGTACAGCCAGTTCACCCGGCCCACGTAGGAAAGGCCCTTGCCCTCGAGCTCCAGCGGCCCTTCCAGCTTCCAGGTTTGGGCCAGCACGTCCGCGCTCAGGCGCCAGTTCTGCGGCTCCAGGTAGGGCAGGTTGTAGCGCCCCTGCCCTTGGGCCTCCAGGTTATTCCAGGGCCCCGAGACCGCCACCGTGCCGCTCACATAGGGCAGGCGCAGGCTCCCGCGCAAGGCAATGGCCTCGGTGCCAACCATGCCACGCACCGTACCGTAGGGGCTCTGGGCCTCGAGGTTGGCCGGCCCCAGCAGGCTCGAGCCGCTTAGCTGGGCCTGCCCGTAGGGGGTGCTCAGGCTCAGGCGGCCCCCGCGCTCCGACCAGTTGCCCTTGAGGGTTCCGGGCAGCCCCCAGCGGCTCAGGTCGTAGTCGCTGGCGATGGCCCGCAGGCGCAGCCCTTCCAGCGGTTTTCCGGCCACCCACCGATAATCTCCGGCAAAGGTAAGGCGGCTGTTCTGCAAGCGCCCGGCGTAGCTCAGGCTGGTGCTGCGACCCCTGAACTCCAGCGCCCCCTCCAGCCTGGGCACCTGTAAGCGCCCCTGGTAGGCCAGGCCAAAGAGGTCGGCCTGCCCCTGTAGCTGGCCTGCAAACCCGGCATAGTTCAGGCTGCCCCGCACCGCCAGGTTGCGCCAGGATCCCGCCCCGTTCAAGGTTCCAAAGGGGGTGCGCAGCAGCAGGCTGCCGCGCTCGAGGTTGCCCCGGGCCTCCAGGCTGCTGGCCTCGCGGTTGACCAAAAGCGGCAAGGTGCCCTCGAAGGGAAAACCCGCCCGCAGCGCCACCCGCCCCCCCGGCCAGCGCACCTCGGTGCGGCTCACCTCGAGGGGCACCGCAGGCACCTCCACCAACCCCGATACGGGCAGGGTCAGGCGGCCCCTGAGCGCAGTGGTGGGCCAGATGGGGCCAGCGAGCTGGGCATAGCCATCGGCAATGGCCCACAGCACCGAACCGCGCCCCTCCAGCCGCCCGCTCAACCAGGGGCTGTCGAAGCGCACCTGGCCTTTGTAAAGCGAGCCCTGCAAACCCAGGTCGGCCTCGAGGCGGATCTGCGGGCCGAGCTCGAGCGGCCCCCGCAGGCGCAGCCCTTCAGGGCCGTTGGCGGTGATGCGAAGGGTATCGAGCTGGGCCTGGAGCCCCGTGCTATCGGCGGTTCCGCTCAGGGGCAGCACCCGCAAGGGGGTGCGCACCTCCCCCCGGTAGCGGGTGGCCAGATCGAAGAGTTCGCCCTCTAAGCCCAGCCGCTCCCCCTGCAGGTTCCAGTTACCCGAGAGCCTGCCCTGGGCGTAGCGCACCTCGCCGGAGAGCTTCAGGGCCTCCAGAACCTGTAAAGGCAGGTCGCGCACCCCCAGGGTAAACACCCCGCCACGGTACAGCCCGCTGGCCCAGCGGTTGGATAGCCGCCAGGTTTGTCCGTCCTGCTGCACCGAAATGGGAAAGCGGGTGTAGGGTGAGTCGTAGTTCAGGTTTGCGCTAAAGCGCCCGGCCTTGAGGGCGGCCTGGCCCGTGAGCTGGCCCACCAGAAGCTCGAGGCCCGAAAGCTGCATCTGCAGGTTGTCCCAGGTACCGCCAAAGCTCACCGGCCCCAGCCGGCCCTCTACACTCGCTCCTTGTCCCTGCAAGCTGCCCGAGAGGCCAAAGGGTTTGGCGGTGGGGAGGCCCACGTTCTCCGACTGCACGCGCAGGTTCCAGCGCGGCCCGCGGCTCTCAAAGCGCAGCCCGGCCTCTCCCAGCAAAGGACGCGGCCAGACCAGGGTGCCCTCGGCCTGGGTATTGGGGCCCTTGCCGGTCAGGCGCAGGTTGCTCTGGAAGGAGTCGCGCAGCCGGACGGTGTACTCGTCGGTGTTGCGCAGGGCCACCGTGGCCTGAAAGGTGCGGTCGAACAAGGCCCCATCCACCACCGTGTCGAGCCGAAACTTTTTATCGAAGGCCAGCGTGCCCTCGTAGGTCAGGGGTTCGCCCAGCAGGCGGCCTTCGCCGCTGTAGCGTCCGTCTATCACGATGTTCTGCCAGCCCCGGCCCAAAAGCACCAGAGGCCCGCCCCCGCTCACCGGCAGCCGCAGGCCGAAGTGTGCGGCCAGGGCGGGTAGGGTGGGGTTGCCCTCGACCCGGAAGCGGTACTCCTGGCCCGGCAGATCCACCGTGGCCGAGCCCTTGAGGGGGCCGTCCAGGCCGCGTCCGACCAGGTTGGCGGTCACGGTCTGCCCATCGAAGTCCACCGCCCCGAAGATCTCGGTCAGGGTAAAGCCCACAATTTTGACGGCGGCGTTTTTGATCTGGTTCTTGCCCAGGATGCCGTTCTTGACCCTGGGGCCAATGGTCCAGGTGCCCTCGAGCTCCCCCGCCTCGAAGCCATCGAACCAGTAGCGGGCCGCCCGCAGCTCGCCCCTGGCCTCGATCTGCCAGGCCTCAAACTCGCGCCCGGTGCGGCGAACCGTGCCCCAGAGCTTCCCATCGGGCAGCGCCACCGCCACCTGATAGGGGCCGCTGCCGCGGATGGTGGCCCGCAGGGTAGGCAAAAAAAACTTCTGGCTTTGCTCGATCTGCACGCTCACGCGGTTCAGCACCAGCTCATCTACCCGCAACTGAAAGGGCGCAGGGGCCCCTGGCTGGTGCTGCTCGGGGATGAGGGTGTCCCAGCGCAGGAACACCTCGCCCTCCTCGGCCAGGATGCGCAGGGGCAGTTCGCGCCGTTGCAGGCTCAGCAGGTTGTACCCGATGCGTAGCCGCTGGGCCTCGAGCCGGAGCCCGTTGCCTTCCAGCTCCACCCCCCGCAGCTCGAGCCCCCCCAGCAGGTATCCCCCCACCGCCTGCCACCGACCGGTGAAATTGGCCGCTTTAAGGCCTTCCTGCAGGGCGTAGCTGATGAGCGGGGGAAAGGCCGGAAGCCCCACCAGAAGGAGGAGCAGAATTGCCGGAACCCAGCGCCAAAACCGCACCCATTTAGTCTAGCCCAGAACTCTGAGGGGAATCTAGGAAAAAAACCCATCCAGAGCCAATCAAATCTGACTTTTGCTCAAAGGAACTTGATCCGAGTCCAAAACCAGCCGACCCCGGTCTAGGTTTTGTATCAGCATTACAAAACAGCTCCTGTGTGAAAGCGCGCCAGCGCCGACACTACTCTTTACACAGATGGTGCGCGAAACGCTTCACGCTGTCCAGACGGGCTCGACGACCTCTATGGTATGACGGAGACCACTACCCAGAGTGTTGTAGATTGATGGCGTGCTTCGAATTACGGTACTGGTCAGCGGGCGGGTGCAGGGTGTCGGCTACCGCTACTTCACCCGTAAAAAAGCCCTCGAGCTAGGCCTTTCCGGCTATGCCGAGAACCTATCGGACGGTCGGGTGGAGGTGGTAGCCGAAGGTGAAAAAGCCGATCTGGAGCTCCTGATTCATCACCTGCGCCAGGGGCCCAGGGGCGCTTCAGTCCTTCAGCTCGACGTACAGTGGAGCGAGGCTGCCGGCCTGAAGGGATTTCAAACTTTCTGAGGCAGCATCAATCGGTGAGGGCAGCAGCCACCCCCGACTCTCTCGGCACGTAAGCCCAGGCCGCCGGACGCACCCCCTGCGCCAGCAAGGCCCCGGCCACGGCCTGCTTGAGCTCGCTCAGGCCCTGCCCCCGCACCGCCGAAACCGGCAAACCACCCAGCCGCTCCTTGAGGAACTCGAGGTCGTAGCCCCCGGCAGCATCGGCCTTGGAGAGCACCAGCACCCGCGGCGACTCCACGCCCAGTTCGGCCAGCAGGTCTTCCACCACCTGATAGCGCTCCAGCGCCCCTTCCTGCGAGGCGTCTAGCACGTGCAAAAGCACATCGGCGTCGCGCAGCTCCTCCAGGGTGGAGCGGAAAGCCTCCAGCAAGTCGCCCGGCATGTGCCGTATGAAGCCCACCGTGTCGGTGAACAGCACCTCACCTATACCCGTCAGAAAACCCCGGCGGGTCAGCGGGCGCAGGGTGGCGAACAGTTTGTTCTCCCCTTCATCGCCTTTTTTAGCCAGGGCGTGCATCAGGGTGGTCTTGCCGGCGTTGGTATAACCCACCACCCCCACAATGGGCAGGCCCGATTTGTCCCGCTGGCGGCGGGTCTCCTGGCGCCGCCCGGCAATTTCTTGCAGCTTGCGGGTGAGTTCGGCGATGCGGTCTTGCAGGCGGCGGCGGTCGACCTCGAGCTTGGTCTCCCCCGGCCCCCGGGTTCCGATACCACCCCCCAGACGCGACAGCTCTTTACCCTTACCTACCAGCCGGGGCAGCAGGTATTTGAGCTGGGCCAGCTCAACCTGCACCTTGGCCTCGGGGGTGCGGGCGTGCTGGGCGAAGATGTCCAGAATGAGCTGGGTGCGATCCAGCACCTTGAGGCCAGTAATGGTTTCCAGTTCGCGGGCCTGGGCTGCGCTCAGGTCAATTCCGAAGATGAGGGTGCCGGCGTTCTGGTGGTAAGCGTGGGAAACCAGCTCCTCCACCTTACCGCGCCCCACCGCATAGCGCGGGTCGAGGCTGGGGCGGAAGACCAGCTCTTTGTGGGCCACCACCGCCCCCGCGGTGCGGGCCAGCTCGGCCAGCTCGGCCAGATCTACCTCGGCCTGCACCCCCTCGCCCTGGTCTACCCCCACCAGCACCGCCCGCTCCCCCGAGCCATCGCGCAGGTCAAGGCCGCGGGCCTGGCGTGAAAGCTCCTCTTCCAGCGCTGCCACCGAGGCCGCCAGATCCCACTCGAGGTACTCGTGATAGGGCTTGGAGGGGAAAATTTGCCAGTCTTCTTCATCGGCCTTGGGCGGCGAGAGCTGGGCCAGGTGCAGCCGGCCGGGGTGGCCCTGCTCGACCTCGAGGGCCGCCATGGCATCCAGGCGGTGCAGGAAGAGCACGGAGAGATCCGGGCGTGAAAGCCCCCCCGAGCCCAGGTGGGTGTGCAGGATGCGATACCCGGAGAGCCGGGTCTCCACCAGGGCCCTCTCAGGCACTGGCAGCTCTTTGGCATCCCCCACCGCCACCCGCATCACCCGTCCGCCCCGATCCAGGAGCAGGCTGATGGGCTTACCCAGCTCGCCCGACAAAGTCGCCAGGGTTCGGGCCAGCTCGGCGGTGAGCAGGCGGTTGGCCCCCACGCGGCGGTTGTACAGGTTGGCAAGGCGCTTCTTCTCGCTGGGTTTCAGACCATTGGTGCGACCGAAGATTTTCTCCACTAATTCATCACCTAAGCCGAGCAAAAAGACAAACCCGCTCCTTCCACCTTTCAGGCTTCTGGGAGCGCGGTTCGTAGTCTCAACTTGCTAAGAGTATAGCACCTGTTTTGTCAGGGAAAGATGATAAAGGTCACAGCAGCAGGGCCGCCTGGGCTTTTGTTTATCATTCGTCTTCCTGATAGGCTGGCGCTGTGGGAAGACCCAGGGCTGTGTTCTTCGATTTAGACGATACCGTACTGGCCCCGCGGGCTTCCAACCCCTGGGCCACCTTCAAGCAAGACCACCGGCTTCCAACCCATCTGCTCATCCTGGACGGCATCGCTCTGCGCCCACCCCACGAGCAGGCCAAGCTGCACCAGCGGCTGCTGGCCTACGAACAGGCCCTGGCTGCCAGTTCAAAGGTGCGTGAAGGTATGCCGGAGTTGCTCGAGGCGCTGGCCGCTTTGGGGCTGCCCACCGCCCTGCTCACCAACAACCACCGGGCCGCCACCCAGATGGCCCTGCAAAAACACGGCCTGGCTTTTGCCCTGGTGCTCACCCGCGAGGAGGCCCCGCCCAAGCCCAGCCCGGCCCTCTTAGAGCGGGCCCTGGAGCATTTTGGCTTGCAACCCCACGAAGCCCTGTACATCGGGGACTCGGAGGGCGACTGGCAGGCAGCACAGGCCATCGGTCTGCCGGTGTGGTTTCTGGCCACGCCGCACAACTCGACCTTGCAGCCCCGTTTCGAGTATCCTTTAGAGTTGTTGCAGTCGCTCCTGCAACAGGAGGGGTAAAGGATATGCGCGGGTGGTGGGCCTTGGTGTTTCTGGCGGTGGGGCTGGCCTTTTTCAGCCCCAAAGCCTCGTCCAGTCCGCTGCAAAAAGCCGACTGGATTGTGGTGCTGGGAGCTGCCCAGTACAACGGTGAGCCTTCGGTTATCTTCCGTAATCGGCTCGAGGCTGCCCTGCGCCTTTACCGGCAGGGCTACGCCCCCCGCATCGCCGTCACCGGGGGCCGCGCGCCCGGCGACCGCTACAGCGAAGGTGAGGTGGGCTGCTCGTATCTAAAAACCCGAGGGGTTCCACCCTCGGCCCTCTACTGCGAGCAACAAAGCCGGCGCACCATTGAGAACCTGACCAACATCGCCCCGGTAGTCGGCAAATCCCAGGTCATCATCGTTACTGACGAGCCGCATCTACCCCGCGCTCTCATCCTGGCCGAGCAGCTCGGCCTGCGGGCCAGCGGTTTCGCTGTGCATGGGAATTTCAAGGAATCCTACTGGCAGCGCGAAAGCTGGCTGGCCCTTCTGGCCCGGCTGGGGGTGCGCTAAGTACACGAGAAGCTTCGCCTTGCTGTTTGTACTTCCCGCAGAGGCCCCAGGATGGGAAGAATTGGTGGTGGGGCGCTCAGCGTTTGAAGCGATCCAGCGAGGCCAGGTAGCCCTCGAGCAGGGCGCGAAACTGGCCCACAAACAGGTCGCGCTCGCTGCGCACCTGTTCAATGTCGTTTTTGATCCGCTTCATCTGCTCGATGAGCTCCTGTAGCGCAGCCTGGCGCTCGGACTCGGTCTCCCGTTTGATGAGTTCGGCCTCTCGCTCGGCCTGGGCCTTAATTTCGCGGGCGATTCGCTCGGCGGCCACCACGGCCCGCTTCAGCTCGGCCTCGCCCTCTTTGGCCTTGGCTAGCTCGGCCTCGAGGTCGCGGATGTAGCTGCGCAAGCGCTCGTTTTCTTCGATGAGGGCGGTCTGGGCATCGGCCACCCGGCCCAGATACTCCCGCACCTCGGCCACCGAATAGCCGCGCAAGCCCTGGCGAAACTCCTGGTAGCGGATGTCCAAGGGGGTTAGGTCGCTGCGTTCGCTGCGCTCGATGCGAAACTCACCGGTCATGCGCTCTTCCACGGCTTTAGACTACTACAGCCCTTATTTGAATAGCGATAACTTTCCGCACTTGCAAACTCGCAGCACTAAGCGGCATTTGGTTTTTGGAGTCAGGTCACTCAGACTTACCAGCGGCACACCAGATCACGCCCCTGGCTCAAAAATAGCCCGCCCCACCCGCACCAGCGTGGCCCCCTCCTCCACCGCCACCTCGAGGTCGCCCGACATCCCCATGCTGCGCTCGGTTAGCCCATAGCGGTCGGCCAGGCGGGAGAGCTGGGCAAATATGGGCCGCACCGTCTCGGGGTTGTCGGTGTAGGGGGCCACGGTCATCAGGCCCTCCACCCGCAGCCCTTCCAGGGCCTGGATCTGGGCCATGGCCTGGGGCAGTTCTTCTTCCAGAAAACCGTGCTTCTGGGGTTCGCGCCCCAGGTTGAGTTCCAGAAGCACCCGCTGCACCTTGCCCTGCTCGAGCGCCTTGCGGGCCACCGCCTCGGCCAGGCGCAGCGAGTCTATGGAGTGGATTAGCTCGAAGCGCACCGCAAACTTGGCCTTGTTGCGCTGCAAGGGCCCGATAAAGTGCCACTCGGCCGAAAGCGCCTCCATCTTGGGCAGGGCCTCCTGAATGCGCGACTCCCCCAGAGGGAAGCGACCGTAGCGCAGCACCTGTTCCTGAATCTCGGCTACCGAGTGTTCCTTGGTAACCGCCACCAGCCGGACACCCTTCGGATCGCGACTCGCACGGCTACAGGCTTTTTCTATGCGCTGCAAAACGTCAGGAAGACTCATAGCTCAGGCTGGCAGTGCAGTTATGAAATTTTTCTCTTGAGAAACCTTACTTCCATTGCCTCGCTCAGAACAGGATTGCCCCCTGCAAATGAGCTGGGAGGCAGCTACAAGGCCGCCAGAATCCCTCTGACAAACCTGCGGAACAGCGCCCCACTCCGGGCCGCGGTAGCCAGCACCTCCTGCTCGGTGGCGTGGTGGTCACGCTCAGGCACGGCCATATCGGTAATGGTGGAAAGGCCCAGCACCCGGGCCCCCAGGTGGCGCAGGGCAATCACCTCGGGCACGGTGGACATCCCAATGGCATCGGCCCCCAGGGTGCGCAGCAGTTTAAGCTCGGCCCGGCTGGCAAACTGCGGCCCCGGCCACCAGGCATACACGCCCTCGCGCAGGTGGAAGTCCTGGGCTCGAGCCACCTTATGGGCCAGCGCCCGAAGATCCGGGTCGTAGGCGTCAAAGGTTACAGGGAAGCGCGGCCCCAGGCGCTCGTCGTTGGGGCCGGTAAGGGGCGAGAGGGGTGCGTAGTTGATGTAGTCGTTGTGCAGCATCAGTTCCCCCGCGTGCCAGTTGGGGTTGAGCCCCCCGGCCGCCGAGGTGATGAAAAAGGTTTTTGCCCCCAGAAAAAAACCCACCCGCACGGGAAACGCGACCTGCGCTGCGGTGTAGCCCTCATAGCAGTGCACCCGGCCCTTGTAGGCCAGTACGTTTTTGCCCTCGAGCCGCCCCAGAATAAGCTTCCCCTCGTGCCCCGGTGCGGTGGACTGGGGGAAGTTGGGCAGTGCCGCATACGGAAAGCTCGCCACCGTCTCGATCTCGTCGCCCAGCGGGCCCAGCCCCGAACCCAACACAATGCCCACCTCGGGTACAAAGTCGGTCTGGGCGCGAATGTGGTTTACGGTCTCTTGAATCTGGTCGTAGATCGAACTCATAAACCCAAATCTACCGTAAACCAGGCGCACGGAGAAGTACGGCGCAATTACGATGCTTGTTACACACTTGATATAGGTTCACGGATGGCGGTCAAAACGCAAACCCGAGGATTAGCATCCTCGGGTTAATTGCGTTCTGGTGTGGTGGCTATGGGCGGACTTGAACCGCCGACACCACGATTATGAGGTGACTTCATGCCAATACAAGGCCACACACTAACTCACAAAAAAGCTGTCCTGAAAACGATTCTCCACACTTCCACATACAATAGAACACTTCCGGTTTTGGGTCATTTTTTGGGGTCACTGGATTTTATTGGGGTCAG
This sequence comes from Meiothermus sp., assembly GCF_026004075.1. Lineage (NCBI taxonomy): Bacteria > Thermotogati > Deinococcota > Deinococci > Thermales > Thermaceae > Meiothermus > Meiothermus sp. The sequence continues at coordinate 1,532,643 of NZ_BPIK01000001.1, forward strand.
GTTTGGGGTCAAAACTAGGGTCAAGACCGGGTTCGATGGGCGCTACATGTAGCGGTTCGCTTTGAATCATCTACAATATGTGGTATGATGTCTGTATGAGAGGCGGTAGAGCGTTTCAGCACTGGTGCAAAGTGCAGGATGCACGTTGCTCGGTGCGTGCCGCCTATGTACGTGCCGCCAGTGTGGATTTGATCTTTGAAAGGCAGATCCTGAAAAGGCAGTTAACTCAAGCGCTTTTCACGCTTGGGGGATTCGCCAAACTCCCCCTTCTCTGGCGCTGGCGTTTGCTGAGGACTTTGATTCTTTCGTGGTTGCTCCCCGCGAGCTACGTTATGCCTCTCCTAAAAGCCTCAGTGCGGGGTCTTCTAAGAACCGGCTACTTGGGCTATCTGCCCGTGATGATTCGAACTACTAGAACTCTCTTGCTGGCGCTTTGGCCCTTTTATCCCCTCGGGTTTGCGGCAAGAAGGGCCATCTATGAGTGCATGCACGAGGATCTCGCGGAAAATCTCCATGAGAAACTGCGCGCTTTAGCCACCCGCGTGGCAACCCTGAGCTGGATAGTAATTGCATTTCTAGCCACCCGAATCCACAGCTTGGTGGTGGGCACCTCCCTGTACTACCGCTCGCGTGAGCGCTTTTTCTATCCCCCACCTGAACCGCTAGTCCTAATCCCAACAATCCAACCTAACGCACCCTCGGCCTAGTGCTGTAGGCGACAGGCTTTGTCCTGTCACGGCTACAGACTCTAGGCCGGATTTTCCGGCCTCCGTAAACACGGAGGTTTTCTAATGGAAAACAACAAAAAACTTGCCTACTCCCGCAAGGAAGTGGCAGAGCTTCTGGTCGTGTCAAGATTTATGTGTAGCAGTCTGTGTAGAGGGGAAGTACCGCTCCTTCAGCATCTGTTCTAGCATCTCCTTTGCCTCGGCAAAGCCTCTGAGTGTACGCTCTGTCCATTTGCCCTCCTGCCTTTCGCTCTCCAGATACAGCACTTTGAACACCGCCTCCGTTGTAGGAAACTTGTGATCCCGTACCTTGGTACTGCGTCTTATCTCCCGGATAAACCGTTCCATCGGATTGGTGCTCCGAAGGTAGGGCCACAGCACCTTGGGATAGCCATAGAACCGCAGCAGCGCCGCGGAGTCCTCCCACCAACCGCTCACCAGCCGCGGGTACCTCGACCCCCAGGTTCGCCGCAGCCGCTCCAGGCCTTCCAGGGCTTCCTGTCGGCTTTCCGCCCGGTACACCCCGCGTAGATGCTCGGCCACCGCCCCCCGATCCCGTGCACGCACCTGTGCCAGGCTGGAGCGCACCATGTGCACCACGCAGCGCTGCCATTCGGCGCCGGGGTAGACCCTTTGGATGGCCGCCTCCATGCCGGGAAGGCCATCGGTCACGAAGAGCAAGACCCGCCGTAGGCCCCTTTGCCACAAGCCCTTCAACACCTCCTCCCAGGCCAGAGCGCTCTCTGCGGGCAGGAGCCAGAAGCCCAGCACCTGCCGCTCCCCGCTGGGGGTGATGCCCAGCGCCACATACACCGCCTCTTGCTGAACCCCCAGGTCGTCCCGCATGACCCTCAGAAACAGACCGTCCAGGTAGACCACGGCCAGTTCCTCCGGCAAAGGCCGCTGGCGGTACTGCTCCGCCGCCCGCAAGACCTGGTCGGTCAGGCTGCTAAGGGTCTCGTGGGTATAGCGGTGCCCCAGCAACAGGCTCAGCACCTCCGCCGCTTTGCGCTGCGTCACCCCGGCGGCATACAGGGCCACGGCCACCTCCCCCACGTCCACCAGGCGCCGGGCATAAGGTTCCAGGAAGCTGGGATAGTAGCACCCCTCGCGATCCCTGGGCATCTGGAGGTTCACTGAACCAAAGCGGGTCGAAAGCCGCCTGGGGTAGTAGCCGTTTTTGCGTCCTCCGTGTTCCCGCAAGAAGGCCTCCCGGTCGGCGTCCAGCAGAATCTGCAAGACCTCGGTGGCTGTTTCCCTTACCGCTTCGCGCAAAATCATCTGTAGGGTATCCTGATCCATGGGGTACCTCCTTGTTGATTGCGGTACCCCCTCTTTTTACACAAACCCCTACACATAATTCCTTACACGACCGAGCTTCTTGGTATACACCTCAACTCTGTTGACCGCTACATCAAACAAGGTGCGATCCCCGCACGTAAACTCGGCTCTCGCTGGCTGATCCCCGCTAGCGCTTTACGCGCCTGGCTCGAGGGTAAGGATGAACAGAACCCCGCCATGCAGGGCGGGGCTGAGTAGGAGGGTGGCTATGCTTCCCGAAAACATTCTACAAGACAAGCTGGCCTTCCTCTCGCACTTCCCCCACAACCAACGGAGCGCCGCCAACAACATCCTGCTCGAGGCTGTCCGCGCCGGCTGCAACGAGCCTAACCAGGTGGTGGGCTACGCCCTCGAAACGGCGTGCCGCCGTTGCCACCTCGAGGCCGCGCAAACCCTGCGGTTGCTCTCTGAACTGGACTTCGAGGCCCTGTTAGCCGGGGCTCGCTGGGCCTTGTGGTGGGAGAGTCTGTCCCCCGAGGAGAAGCGCCGTTTTCGGGAGGGGCGGGCTGAGGAAGCCATAGAGCGCTGGATGGAGCAAAACCCACCCACAGACAGGCAACTCGCCTATTTGAACCGCCTGGGCTACCGTGGCCCGACACCCGCTAATCGGCTCGAGGCCTCCCGGCTGATTGACGAGCTTGTGAAGGGGGTGCGCCATGCCTAGCCCCCTACAAGCCGCTAGCATCCCTCCCACTTTGCGCCCGCTGAAGCAGTGGGTGCTCTGGCGCTACAAGGTGCGGAATGGCAAGCGCACCAAGATCCCTTACCAGCCCTCCGGCGTGGAAGCCAAGAGCAACGACCCTGCCACATGGGTTGATTTTGAAAGCGCTGTGAAGGCCTTTGAGCGGGGCGGCTTCGATGGGGTGGGCTTCGTCTTCGCCAAGGATGGCGGCGTGGTGGGGGTTGATTTGGACTGGAAAGGCTGGGCCGGGGAGGGCGTGCCCCTCGAGGTTCAGACCATCGTAGATCGGCTGAACTCTTACACCGAGTGGAGCCCGAGCCGGAAGGGCTGCCACATCCTGCTAAGGGGCAAGCTGCCAGCCGGGATTGGCAAAAAAGAGCATCTAGCGCCCGGTGTACACCTCGAGGTGTACGACTCTGGGCGCTTCTTCACCGTGACCGGGGAGAGCTGGGACGGCTACCCCGCTGACCTCGAGGAGCGCCAAGCCGAACTCGAGGCCCTGTTAGCTGAACTCTTCCCCCCACGAGAGAGAAAGCGCCCGCTGCCCGAGCCCCCACCCCCACCACCGAGGGAGGTCAGGATAGGGGGCTCTCCCAGGAGGCTCACCGCGCTGCTAGGCGCTTACGCAGAGGCGGTGAGAACGGCTCAACAGGGTACCCGGCACAATACCTTGATTGGTTACGCCCGTGCCGCCGGTGGATTGGTGCCGCACGGATTAGACCCCCAGGAAGCGGAAGAGGCCCTGGTAGCCGCTGCCCTCGAGGCCGGACTACCCGAGGCCGAGGCCCGAGCAGCGGTGCGGTGGGGGCTCGAGGTGGGCCGCTCCCATCCCCTTTACCTGGAGGACGCTCACGCTTACCAACCCTCTACCTACCGGGCCCGTGTCTACAAACGGCTGAGGAGGTGGGTATGACCTTCCCCGACCTGCTCAAGAAGGTGGAAGGGGCCCGAGCGGAGACCCTGCCCGCGCTGCTGCCCGAACTGTTCAAGGGCATGTACGAGGCCGCGCTGCTGGACACCGAGACGGAAGCCCTATTCCAGGCCGTCAAGAAGAAGACCGGGGTTAGTGTCGGTGCGTTGCGTAAAGACTGGGCCCGCTACCGCACCACGTGGGAGGAGAAGGCCCGGCAAGAGACCGCCCCTAGCCTCACCCCCGAGGCCTTTGAGGCCGCACAGGAGCTCTCGAAAGACCCCGCGCTACTCCACAAAGCGATTGAGACCATAGGGGGGTTAGGGGTAGTGGGAGAGCAGGAAAACCGGGGCCTGCTTTATCTGGCCCTGCTATCCGCTAAGTCTCAGACTCCTATCTCGGTGCTGGTCAAAGGCCGGAGTTCGTCGGGCAAGTCTTTTCTCGTCTCAAACGCGCTGAAGCTAATCCCCCCCAGGGGTTACTACGAGCTCTCATCCATGAGCAGCAAGGCCCTGGTGTACACCGACCTCGACTTTTCCCACCGCCACCTGGTGTTGTACGAGGAAGACGGCTTGCAGTCTGAGGACGTGCTCTACTTGATCCGCAGCCTGCTGTCAGAAGGGCAAATCCGCTATCTCACCGTGGAGAAAAACGGTAGTGGGAAACTCGTAGCCCGAGAAATAACCCGACCAGGCCCTACAGGACTCATCACAACGATGACCAAAGGGCTGACGAAAGAGGACAACGAGACCCGCACCTTCTCCCTCTACATGGACGACAGCAAAGAGCACACCCTTCGGGTGGTGGCCGCCCTAGCCGAGCGGGAAGCCCTGGGTACCCGCTCCGAGGTAGACCTACGCCCCTGGCACGCGCTCTACGAGGCCCTGCCCCAAGCCGAGGTGATAGTGCCCTTTGCCCCCCACATCACCCGGCTGCTTGAGTCCAAAGACCTGCCTGAGGACTTGACCCGGCTCCGTAGGGATTTTGTACGCTACCTGACGCTGGTAAAAGTGATAACCCGGCTACACCACGCCCGGAGGGAGACCCAGGGGGATTGCCTAGTGGCTACCCTCGAGGACTACGCCCTGGCCTACCACCTGGCTGCTCGCCCGATGGCCCGGAGTGTGCACACCATCAGCCCCCAGGCCCTGGCGTTGGCTCGAGCCGTGGGCGAGGTGCACGCTCTGAAGGTGGAAAAGGCGCAAGAGAAAGGCGGTTCTGAGGAGTCGGTGGTGGTTTACGCCAAAGAACTGGCTAAGCACCTACGCTGGGCGAAACGGACGGTGCACAAGTGGCTAGACCAGGCCGAGGCGGCTGAGCTAATAGACATAAACAAGGACGGTAACCGGCTAGCCATCCGACCCCTGGAAGGGGCCCGCCTGGAAGAAGAATCCTTCCGGCTTCTTCCCGAGCCTGAAAAGCTGGCCCAGGAGTTAGGAGAGGGGGGTAGCTACATCCACCCCATCACCGGAAAAAGCTGCGTGCTCTATCCTTCCGAAACAGCGTGCACGTTTTCCCCAAAAACCCCAACAAATAACGTCCAGAACGATGGAAACCATCGTGCACGCTATGTGCACGAACGTGCACGGGAGGAGGAGAAAAGCCCTCTGGAAGAGGAAAAAACCCGTGCACAAGGGGAAGCGCCTTCTTTATCGCAAAAAACCGAGGAGCGCGCACGCACCGTGCACCCCCCCCGTGCACGCTCGGGGTGGAGGGAGGTATAGCGTGCCCACCCCCCGTACACAAAACACCGCGAATGCCGTCCTGGACGTAAAGAGGAATGTGCACGCTGTTTGCCCCGTCCTGGACGGTGTTTCTCCTGGGGGTGTGCACATCCGTGCACATGGCGTGCACGATGGTTTTTACTGTCCTGGACGGCATTACCACCCGATTTTGAGTGAATCGTGCACGCACTTTGGGGAAGAAAGAGGCACGCAAAGGAGGAGCCCATGACCCGACTGGATCTCCTGGCCGCCCTGCGGGCCCTTGAGGCCCTGCCCCTGGCCCGGGAGGGGGGGAGGCTCCTCCTCCCCGAGGAGACCCCGGAAGAGGTTTTCCAGGCCATCCGCCCCCACAAGGCCCGCCTCCTCCGGGCCCTGGAGGACGGGGAGGAGGTGCCCGCCCGCGCCCTCCTGGAAGACCCCCGCCGCCGGGCCCTCCTCCTTTTGCCCGAAGAGGGGGAAGAGAAGGGTGTGAGCCTTACCCGCGACCCCGACCCCTCAGGCTGCCCTACCCACTGGCAGAGGGTGCCCGAACTACCCCCTCGAGGCTCGAGGGTGGCTATGGTAGACGAGGCGGGGTTTGGGAGGCTATACCGCTTCAAGGTCAAAGGGGTGTGGTACTTGCTGAAGTTTCTACCCCCCTTTGACGGTAGGGTGTCCCTGACCGACCAGCAAGGAAAAGTACGGGTGCTGGCTTCCCTGGATGAGGCCGCTGCCTTCCTGGCCCTGGTGACAGAGGACGAGGAGGATGTGTTGGTGATATGAGCCGCTACCCCCACCTACCCGCTGCCCTGCTGGGGCTGCTCGAGGCTGGCCCCTGGGAAGGAACCCCCACCGAGCTTTACATCGCCCTCGAGCCCTACCGGGTAGAGCCCTGGCCCGCTAACCCCGTGAGCCTGAGTCTGTGGCTCAAACACCACGCTGAGGCGCACGGTATCCAGGTGGAAGCCCATCACACCGGCGAGCGCCGGGTGTTGTGTCTGGCACGGGTGGCTAACGGGTTGAAGGGTGCAAGCGAACCGGAACATAGCGGCACGATTCCGCCGCATACCGCCGCGTTTTGGAGCTTCCCCACCTGGGGGGCTTTACGTGAAGGCCTTCCGGAGGTGTTTGACTCCCACCCCTCTGAAATGACCTTTACCCTCGCTTACCGTTACCCGAACTGGCAAAGCGCGAGGGTGGTCAAGCGCTTCTTTCTCGAATCTGAAGCAGCGGAGGATTCCTTACGCTACCCCCAAGTGTGTGAGGTGCGTATCTACGCCGGTGAGGTGGATATAGCCACCGTGTGGCCTATGGAGAATAGGATTGAGTATGCCGAGCTTTGACTACGAACGCGCCGCCACCATCCTGGCCGAGGCCGCATTCTCGGACGACCAGAGTGTGTGTCAGCGTCACGGAATCACGGATAGGACGCTGCGCCGCTATCGTGCGCGGCTGCTGTCCGACCCGCGTCTGTCCGCTTTCGTCCAGGAGCGGCAAGCGCGGCTTGCTGAGCAGTGGGCACACGAGCTGGCACCCGCTATCGGTGCGGCTGTTCGGTTTCTCCGGCAAGCCGCACAAAGCGCTGACCCCACCAACCCCGCCGCAATCCGCGCTGTGGCCGAGGCCCTGAAAGCGTTGGCCGAGATAGACATGACCCGCGATATGCTTCGCTCTCGAGTTGGAGGTGACACGTGGGACTTTGGGAAAAACTAAGGCGACTTGAACGGATACAACAAACTGGTGAACGCAGCATCACGCTTCACCGTTCGTACGCGCTGAATAGCGAGCTACACCCGACCCCGGAGCAGCTACGGAAAGCCGAGGCGCTGTGCGAGCAGGCCCGCCGCGAACACCCACGCGCGGTGCTGATTGTTCGTTTTGGCCCCGAGGGGGAGGTCACAGTCACACCCGCAAGGTTGTTTTTGGGAAAAGACGTGCGCCTAAGCGAGTTCTAAAACACCCCCTCTTGACCCTCGGGAGGGGGTTATTGCTCAAAACAAAAGCGTACTTATACGTCTAAGTGCGCTTTTGACTATCGCACCACCTGTTATACAATGCCCTTATGCCAAGAGGCCAACACCTGGATCGGGCTCGGCTACCCAAAGAAGAGCGCTTGCGGCTTCTCAACCGGGAGCCGCTTGAGCCGGATGAGGTATCGGTATCCATCCGAATACGCATCAGAAAAGACCAGTTACCCGCCGTGCTGGGGCTGAGCGCAAAAGAGCGCGGGGTGCTGCTGGCTAAGGGGGTGCAGGATGCCAAGACTGACGAATAAACCACGTAGACGCAAAGATGGACGCTTCGAGGTGCGCCTGACCATCCAGGAAGGGGGTAAGTCGGTAAGGGTCTCCGTGTTTGGCAAGACTGCTGCTGAAGCTGAGCGCAAAGCCCGCGACCTGAAGACCAAGGCCGAGCGGGGCCTGTACACCCGCGATAAGACCACCGTGGCGGGGTATGCCCTGGGTTGGCTTGAGCGCAAGCGCAAAGAGGTAAGACCCCGCACGGCTGAACTGTACCGGCTCGAGCTAGGCTACGCCCTGCCCTCAATCCAAGACCCCGAGGCCAAAGACCCGCTGGGCTCCAAACCTTTACAGGACGTGAAGCCTGCCCACATCCGCGAGGTGTTGGGTGAACTCGCAGAGCGCTATTCTATCCGCACCGTCAAGATGGTGCGGCAACGCCTGTGGCAGGTGTTCCGGGATGCTTTGGATATGGAGCTCGTCTTTCGTAACCCGGTGGAGCCGGTGCGGATCAAGACCCCTAGGGGTCAGAGCCAGAAGGCCGGTAGAGCCCTTGAGGTGCACGAGATAGCCGCCTTGCTGGCCGCACTGGATAGCCACAAAGACCCCCGTACTGCTATGGCCCTTCGGCTGATGCTGGCCTGTGGGTTGCGTAGGGGTGAGGCGCTGGGGTTGCAGTGGCAGGACGTAGACCTCGAGGCCGGGGTGCTCACCATCCGCCGGGCCTGGACAGATGACGGTAAGGCCGGGGTGGTGACCCTACCCAAGACCGGGACTAGCCACCGCACCCTTCCCATCCCGCACAGCACCCTCGAGCGGTTGAAGCATTACTCCATCTGGTACGCCGGGCTGTTTGGCAACCCCAACCCCGAGGGCTGGCTGTTCCCAGGTAACGACACCACCAAACCGCTCAACCCACACGCGCCGAACTGGGCCTTGAAGCGCATTACCGAGCGGCTGGGGATACCGCCGGTGCGGGTGCATGACCTGCGCCATAGCTACGGTAGCCACATGCTGGCAAACGGTGCACCGCTGGAGCTTGTGGCTGAGCGCATGGGACACGCCAACCCCAACATTACGCTAGGGGTTTACCGGCATGTGTTGGAGCAAGAGCGCAAGGGCTGGGTATTCGACCCTGAAGACCTGCTGAAGCCCAGGGCCAAGGCATAGGGGGTCAAAAGTTTATTGGGGTCAAAGTGTGGGGTCAAAGCTAAAACCGGGGTTCAGACGACCCCGGTTTTTTGCGTCCTGGACTGGTGGCTATGGGCGGACTTGAACCGCCGACACCACGATTATGAGTCGTGTGCTCTAACCAGCTGAGCTACATAGCCATGGTTGCAGGGACAGGATTTGAACCTGTGACCTTCGGGTTATGAGCCCGACGAGCTACCAGACTGCTCCACCCTGCGTCGTTCGGATGGGGGGTCGTCCCCAAGCCGCAAACTCAATCTTAGGCGGGAAATCCTCTACCGTCAAGGCGCTCAGGTAAGCAACGGCACTGTGGCCGCCTCGTGAATCCCAGCTTTCTTATCGTTCAAAAAACCACCCTGGAAGCCCCTTTGCAAGGCCACTATCTCGGCTATGGCTGCCACTGCGATCTCTTCCGGGCTTTCGGCGCCGATGTCCAGCCCGATGGGGTTGCGCAGGCGGGCCATTTGCTCCGGGCTGGGCACGAAGCCTTCGTTTTTGAGCGCATCCAGGATTTTTTCCAGCCGGTTGCGCGGGCCCAGCATACCCACATACCGTGCCGGGGACTCGAGGGCAAAGCGCAGGGCCTGGCGGTCAATGTCGAGGTGGTGGTTCATGATAATCACGTGCTGGCGGGGGGTCAGGCTGATTTTCTGGGCGTATTCGTCGTGTGCGGCCTGAATGGTCTGGCAGCCCTCGAAACCCTGCAGCAACTCGGGGCGGGCATCCACCACCGTCACCTTGAAGCCCAGCACCAGGGCCTGGTTCGCCATGGGCTTGGCGTCGTGGCCGGCGCCAAACAAAACCAGCTCGGGGATGGGGCTGCTCACGTCGAAGAACACCTCGGCCTCCTGCACGTAGCGGGTGGTGGGACGGGAGGTGCCCCCCTGCATCTGCCGGGCGATTCGAACTACCTGTTCGTGCAGTTCGGGAGGGGTAATCTGGCCCTCGAGCGCCCCGTTGGGCTTGAGCCAGACCCGCCCTTCCCCACCCTCAATCACCGTAGCCAGCACCGAAGGCTCCGAGTCCGTGGCCTCCTGCAGCCAGCGGTGGAGCATGCCCTGGGGCTCGACCGGCTCCACCCAGACCTCCACCGTGCCACCGCAGCCCGGCCACCAGGTTTTCTCTTCGTTGTAGTCGAAGATGGTACGTTCGGCACGGCCCCGGGCCAGGATCTGCATGGCAATTTCGATCATCTCTTGCTCCAGGCAGCCCCCGGAGATCATGCAGGCCGAGCCGCCGTCTTCCCGCACCAGCATTTTGGCCCCTTCACGACGGTAGGCCGAGCCAATCACCCGCACCACCGTAGCCAGCGCGGTCTGTTTACCCTCGGCCCAGGCGGCCTCGAGGGCCGCTAAAAGCATGGGAATCTCGTTGGCCATACACTGTTCCTCTTTTTCTAAGTTACACCCACAACAACCTCACAACTCTGTTGGCAGCACACATTTAACCGGTTTCCTGCTATATGCAAATCCAGCTACTTCTTGCCACTCTCATCTTTAGGGTTATATAGTTATGCCTAAAGATTTCAGTTACGGGTGTGCCTGCTCGATTGGTTTGGTGTACCTGGAATCGTTTTCAATAGCTCTGGCCTCGAGGTGCTGCATTGCTTAGACTTCCTTTCACCCCTCGGTTTCACCCCAAAGCCTGGCGCTCAGGTGTGGGTAAAGGCGTGCAAAGGCCGGTTTTTATCTGGGCACCCAATCAGGGCAACCATACAGCCATCAACCGTCTACCTGGTTTACAAGGCGGCAACCAGGGCCCACCCCCCGTCTGATACTTCGGCGTTACGTTTCGAATCTACCCATCCATACATCTAAGGAGGAGGCATGGCAGAGAAAGTACACATCAAGATTGTGGTCAACGGCGTCGAACACCACAGCGAGGTCGAGCCGAGGCTTTTGCTGGTTCACTATCTACGGGAAACCCTGGGGCTCACCGGCACGCACGTGGGCTGCGATACCAGCCAGTGCGGGGCCTGCACGGTGCACCTCGACGGCCAGGCGGTAAAGTCGTGCACGCTCTTCGCCGTGCAGGCCGACGGCAGCAGCATTACCACCATTGAGGGCCTGGGCAGCGTGGACAAGCTCCACCCTGTGCAGGAGGGTTTCTGGGAAATGCACGGGCTACAGTGCGGCTTCTGCACCCCCGGCATGATTATGGCGGCAGCCGACTTGCTCAACAAAAACCCGCAGCCTACCGAGGAAGAAATCCGGCATGCCCTGGAGGGCAATCTGTGCCGCTGCACCGGCTACCACAACATCGTGCGAGCCGTACAGTATGCCGCCGACAAGATGGCCGGCAAGGTTGGAACGGCAGCGGACGACTAATCCCAAACGCGGGGCCAAAACCTTGAGCTAAACGAGGGAGAGCACAATGGCAGAAAAACTATTTGGTAAGGCCATGAAACGGGTCGAAGACCCCCGCTTCATTACCGGTACCGGCAACTATACCGACGACATGACCCTGCCCGGCATGGTGCACGCGGCCATGGTACGTTCGCCGTACGCCCACGCCCGCATCAAGAGGATTGACACCTCCAAAGCCCAGGCGCACCCTGGCGTGCTGGCAGTGATTACCGGGCAGGAGATGAAGGACGCAGGCATCAATGGCATTCCCACCGGCTGGCTGCACCCCGGCATCAAAACCCCACCCCATTACGCCATCACCTTCGATAAGGCCCGGCACGTGGGCGACATCGTGGCCGCGGTCATTGCCGAGACCCGCCAGATCGCCGAGGACGCCGCACAGCTCGTGGAAGTAGACTACGAGCCCCTACCAGCGGTCTCGCTGGGCAGCGAGGCGCTCAAACCCGGCGCGCCCGCCGTCCACGACGACGTGTCCGATAACGTCTGCTTCACCTGGAGCATTGGTGACAAGGAAGCGGTAGACAAAGCCTTTGCCAGCGCCTACAAAACCGTCAAGCTCAAGTTGCGCAACAACCGCCTGGTGCCCAACGCCATGGAGCCGCGGGCCTCGCTGGCCCAGTACCTCAAGGCCAGCGACGAGTACACCCTCTGGACCACCAGCCAGAACCCCCACATCCACCGCCTCCTGATCGCGGCTTTTATCATGGGCATCCCCGAGCACAAGCTACGGGTGATTGCCCCGGATGTGGGCGGGGGCTTTGGCAGCAAGATTTACCAGTACCCCGAAGAGATTATCGTGCTGTACGCGGCCAAAAAGCTGGGCCGCCCGGTCAAATGGACGGCCCGCCGCTCGGAGAGCTTCGTGACCGACTCCCACGGACGCGACCACGAGACCGTGGCCGAGATGGCGGTAGACCAGAACGGCAAAATTACCGCCGTGCGGGTGGACACCATCGCCAATATGGGGGCCTACCTGACCACCTTTGCCCCGGCGGTGCCCACCTACCTGTACGGCTGCTTGCTGGCTGGCACCTACACCACCCCCCACATCTACTGCCACGTGACCGCGCCCTTCACCCACACCACGCCAGTGGACGCCTATCGGGGCGCTGGGAGGCCCGAGGCCACGTATCTGCTCGAGCGCCTGGTGGACGTGATGGCCCACGAGCTGGGCATGGATCCGGTGGAGTTCCGCCGCAAAAACCTGATTCCCCCCGATGCCTTCCCCTACCAGACCCCGGTGGCCCTGCAGTACGACTCCGGCAACTACGAGGCCAACCTGGACAAGGCCCTGGAGATGGTGGGTTACAAGCAACTCCGCCAGCAGCAAGCGGAGTGGCGTAAGCAGGGCCGGTACATGGGGATTGGCGTGGTGACCTACATCGAGGCCTGCGGGCTGGCCCCTTCGGCCCTGGTGGGTAGCCTGGGCGCCCAGGCCGGGCAGTGGGAAAGCGCGCTGGTGCGGGTGATGCCCACCGGCAAGGTGGAGGTCTTTACCGGCACCCACAGCCACGGTCAGGGCCACGAGACGGCCTTCGCCCAGGTGGTGGCCGACGAGTTGCAGATTCCGGTGGAGGACGTGGTGCTGGTACACGGCGACACTGGGCGGATGCCCTACGGCTGGGGCTCCTATGGCTCGCGTTCGGCGCCCACCGGCCTTTCGGCCATCGTGCTGGCGACCCGGAAGATCATTGACAAGTCCAAAAAGATTGCCGCCCATCTGCTGGAGGCCGCCCCCGAAGACATTGTTCACGAGGGCGGCAAGTTCATGGTCAAGGGGGTACCCGACAAGGCCAAGACCTTCTTCGAGATCGCCCTGCAAGCCCACTTGGCCCACAACTACCCCGCCGACCTCGAGCCGGGCCTCGAGGCCACCCACTTCTACGACCCCAAAAACTTCGTCTACCCCTTCGGTACCCACGTCGCAGTGGTGGAGGTAGACCCCGAGACCGGCAAGATTAGGCTCCTGCGCTACCTCTCGGTGGACGACTGCGGCCCGGTGATCAACCCGCTCATCGCCGAGGGGCAGGTGCACGGCGGCATCGCCCAGGGCCTGGGGCAGGCCCTCCTGGAGGAAGCCGTCTACGACCCGGAAGGCCAGATTCTCTCGGGGAACTTCCTCGAGTACACCCTGCCCCGCGCCGACGACCTGGTGCAGATCGAGCACGACCATACCGTAACCCCCTGCCCGCACAACCCCTTGGGTGTCAAGGGCATTGGTGAGGCAGGCACCATCGCCTCCACCGCAGCGGTGGCCAATGCGGTGATGGATGCCCTGCGGCCCTTTGGCATCGTGCACCTCGATATGCCCTACACCCCAGAAAAGATCTGGCGGGCCATTCAGCATAGCCGCCCAGCCCAGGCTGCCGATTAGCCTTAATCCTGCGGAGGACGAGATGTACACAGCACCGTTCAGCTACAAGAAAGTAACCAACCTCTCCGAGGCGCTATCGCTGCTCCAACAAAATCCCGAAGCCAAGCTGCTGGCCGGTGGCCACAGCCTGATTCCAGCTATGAAGCTGCGCCTGGCTGCACCGCCCATGCTGATTGATATCTCTAAAGTGGCCGAGCTGCGGGGCATCCGCCGCGACGGCGACACCCTGGTGATCGGGGCCATGACCACCTACCGCGAGCTGGAAACCTCCGACCTGCTCAAGGAACTCTGCCCGATTATTCCCCAGGCAGTGAGCCTGATTGGCGACCCCATGGTGCGGGCCAAGGGCACCATCGGCGGTTCGCTGGCCCACGCCGACCCCGCCGCCGACCTACCCGCCACGATGCTGGCCTTGGATGCCAAAATCAAAATCCAGGGGGCCGGGGGAGCCAGGGTAGTGGATATTGACCACTTCTTCACCGGCATGTTCTCCACTGCCGTCGGGCCAGGGGAAATCCTGGCCGAAGTGCACATTCCCATCGGTGGCTCTGCCCACGCACCTGCCCCAGCTCGCCGAATGGCTTATGCCAAGTTCCCTCACCCGGCCAGCCGCTATGCGGTTGTGGGGGTGGCGGTGGTGATTGGACCCAGTGGCCTACGGGCTGCAGTAACGGGCGCGGGAGAGCATGCCATGCGGCTCACCAAGCTCGAGCAGGCCCTTTCCGGCCAGGCCCTCACCGCCGAAAACATCGCCGCGGCCTGCCAGGGGCTTCTACCCGCCGACAACCTCAACCACGACCTGGCCGCCTCAAAAGAGTACCGCGCGCACCTGGTGGACGTGATGGCCAAACGGGCCTTGATGCAGGCCGCCGGGCTGTAGTACCCAAACCAATTGTGAGGGGCTGAGGCAATTCGGCCCCTCGGTTTTGTGTGAAGATAAAAGCATGTTTCCGACATCTGTAGAGGAGACCCAGAAAGCCCTCGAGGCCCACCGCTACATTGCCGATAAGGGGCTTTCGGTGGCGGTGTTTCTGGCCCTCAAGCTGGGCCGCCCCCTGCTCCTGGAAGGCGAGCCGGGAGTGGGCAAAACCGAGATTGTCAAGGTGCTCTCCGAGGTGCTCTCCACCCGCCTGATTCGTTTGCAGTGCTATGAAGGGCTGGACATCAGCAGCGCGGTGTATGAGTGGGACTACGCCCGTCAGATGATGCAGATACGGCTCCTGGAAGCCAGCGGCGAGCGCGACCAGGAAAAAGTGCGCCACGAGGTGTTCAGCCAGGAGTTCTTGCTCAAGCGCCCCTTGCTGCAAGCCCTGGAGAGCACCAACGGCAAAGCCCCGGTGCTGCTCATTGACGAGCTGGATCGGGCCGACGAGGAGTTTGAAGCCTTTTTGCTCGAGTTCCTTTCGGACTGGCAGATTACCGTGCCAGAGGTGGGCACCCTCAAAGCCCAGCAGCCGCCGGTGGTGGTGATTACCTCCAACCGCACCCGCGAGATTCACGATGCCCTGAAGCGCCGCTGCATGTACTACTGGATTGATTACCCCAGCTTCGAGAAAGAATACCGCATCGTGCAGGAAAAAGTGCCCGGCGTACCGGAAAAGCTGGCCCAGCAGGCGGTGGCTTTCGTGCAGGCCCTGCGCCAGCAAGACCTCTACAAAGCCCCCGGTGTGGCCGAGACCCTGGACTGGGCCTCCTCGCTGCTGGCTTTGGGCCAGACCGAGCTTTCTCTCGAGGTCGTGCAAGAAACCCTGGGCGTGCTGCTCAAGTATCAGGACGATGTGGTCAAGGCCAAACAGCAGGCCCACGACCTGCTGGCCCGGGCCCAGATGTCCAGTGCGCTATGACGGTATCCACCAGCCAGCTACTCAGCCACGTGGTGGCCTTTGCCCGGAGCCTGCGACACGAAGGCATCGTGGTTACACCGGGGCAGACCGCCACTTTTGCCAGGGCCCTGGGGGAGATTTCCATCTTCGACCCGGAGGCTTTTTTTTACGCGGCCCAGAGCACCCTTCTAACCCGGCAGGAAGACCGGGCCAGGTTTGCTGAAGCCTTTCGTAAATTCTGGCAACACCTGGGCTTAGAGCGTTTTCCGGCAGAGCTGCTCAACCAAACCCCACTCCCCCCCAAAAAAGACCCCAAGGCCCGGCCCGGCGAGGTGGGGCGCGAACCGCGTTCCTCCCAGCCAAGCAGCAACCAGCCCCAGCCGATGGTGGATCGGGCCCTGACCTTCTCCGAGACCGAGGTACTCAAGCAAAAACGCTTCGACCAGATGAGCGAGGCTGAGCTCGAGGCTGCCCGCAGGCTGCTGTACGGCCTGGTCTGGAACCCCCCCCAAAGGCGCACCCGCCGCCTCAAGGCCGGCGGCAAGGAACTGCTCGACCTGCGCAAAAGCTTCCGGCGCTCCCTCAAGCACCAGGGCGAGCTGGTGGTGCTAGAGCAGCGTTCCCGCAAATACAAACCGCGCCCCATCGTAGTTCTGGCCGATGTCTCGGGCTCCATGGAGCGCTACGCCCGGATGCTGCTGCACTTTTTACACGCCTTTTCACTGGTGCAAACCCGCCAGGGGGTGCGGCAGATTGAAAGCTTCACCTTTGGCACCCGCCTGACCCGCATCACCCGCCTCTTGAAGCACCGCAGCGTGGACACTGCTCTGGCCCAGGTGGGCCAGCAGGTCAAGGACTGGTCGGGCGGCACCCGCATTGGGGCCTGCCTGCACAGCTTCAACCAGAGCTGGGCCAAACGGGTCTTGGGGCGGGGCGCCATCGTGCTGGTTATCTCCGACGGCTGGGATCAGGGCGAACCCGAACTGCTGGCCTTCGAGATGGAGCGCCTGCAGAAGTCCTGCCACCGCCTGATCTGGCTCAACCCACTCCTGGGCACCCCCGGCTACCAGCCCCTGACCCGCGGCCTGGTGGCCGCCATGCCCTTCATTGACGACTTTCTGCCGGTACACAACCTTAGTAGCCTCGAGATGCTGGCCCTGGCCTTGACCGGCCTCGAGCGACAGCGCTAGGAGCATTCAATGCAAAACGCCTGTCTGTGCCGACAGGCGTTTGAAGGGATGACCTAACAGCGCTTTATACGCATTTCGGTAGTATCGTTCACTTTGACAAGCCTAAACGATACTACCGAAATGCTTTTCTACTCCCTTCGGTCGGCTTGAATCCTCCACCTCTGACTGCGTCCAACGGTGAAGGATTCAAGCGGAAAGGGTATTAGAGACTGTCTTAATAGCCTCCCTCATGCTATAGTCACGCATGGAACTCAGACAAAGCCGCTACCCCAGCGATCTGACCGACCAGGAGTGGGCTATTCTGGCACCCCTGATGCCCCAGCCCTCCGCCGCCCCCCATCGCCCCCGGGAGAATCCCTGGCGGGAAATCCTGAACGGCATCTTCTACATCACCCGCGCCGGCTGCGCCTGGCGCATGATGCCCTATGACCTGCCCCACTGGAAAACCGTCTATCACTACTTCCGTTTGTGGCGCAAATCGGGTTTTCTGGAACAGATACATACCACCCTGCGCGAGAAAACCCGCCGTAAAGCAGGACGCCTGCCCGAACCCAGCGCGGGGATTCTGGATAGCCAGAGCGTGAAGACCTCGGGAAAAGGGGGGTCAGGGGGTATGACGCGGGCAAGAAGGTAAAGGGGCGCAAACGGCATCTGCTGGTGGATACACAAGGGCTGGTGTTGGGAGTCAAGGTGCTGCCCGCCCACCTCACGGATGCGGAGGGCGGGCGAGAGCTGCTGGAGGGGGCCAGGGGGCTGTCGAAGCGGTTGTCGCATCTGTTTGTGGATGGGGGGTACAAGCGCAGGTTTGAGGAATGGGTTCGGCGCACCTTGGGCTGGACGGTGGAGGTGGTGCGCAGGCCGGATGCCAACTTCCGGGGTATTTGGTGGCCTAAAGACCAGCCTCTTCCGGAGGACTTGGAGGAGGAAGTGCGGAAGAGGACGCGGGGGCATCGGGGGTTTGTGGTGATTCCCCGCAGATGGGTGGTGGAGCGGACGTTTGCCTGGCTGAGCTTCAATCGGAGGCTGAACCGGGACTATGAGCTTCTACCTGAGAGCTCAGAGACCTTCATCCACACAGCGATGATCCGGCTTATGGTCAGAAGATTGGCCTCCTAGAAAGTATTAAGACAGTCTCTTAGTAGTTGCTGTACAGCAACAGGTTGGGCGAACGCCGCCCCGCGTTGCCCACCACACCCGAGGTGGCGTTGCCCACGATGGCGTTGCGCACGGTAGCCGGGCTGGCTGCGGGGTTGCTTTGCAGGTACAAAGCGGCGACTCCGGCCACATGGGGGGTAGCCATCGAGGTTCCGCTGATGGTATTGGTCGAGGTGTCGCTGCTAATCCAGGCCGAGGTAATGGAGGAGCCGGGCGCGAAGAGATCCAGGCAGCTCCCATAGTTGGAGTAGGAGGCCCTGGCGTCGGTGGAGGTGGTGGCCCCCACGGTAATGCCCGCCGCTACCCGCGCAGGCGAGAACTGGCAGGCATCGCGGTTGCTGTTCCCAGCCGCCAGCGCAAAGGTAATCCCCGCGTTGATGGCGTTATTGACCGCGGTATCGAGGGCGCTCGAGGCCCCCCCACCCAGGCTCATGTTGGCTACCGCTGGCTTCTGGGCGTTCTGCCGCACCCAGTCCACCCCGGCAATTACGCCCGAGTTGGTGCCTGAGCCGCTACAGTTGAGCACCCGCACCGCATAGAGACGCACACTTTTGGCCACACCGTACACCGCGCCCCCTACCGTGCCCGCCACGTGGGTGCCGTGGCCGTTGCAGTCGTTGCCGTTCTGACCATCCCCAATGGCATCGAAGGCTACTGCAGCCCGGCCCCCAAACTCGCTGTGGCTTACCCGGATACCGGTATCTATGATGTAGGCGTTCACGCCGCTACCCGTATTGCTATAGGTGAAGGTGCCGCTGAGGGGCAGGGTGCGCTGGTCAATGCGATCCAGTCCCCAGGTCGCGCCGGTCTGGGTCGCGCTGATGCTCATAACCTGGTCGGCCTCGATGTAGGCCACCCTGGGGTCTTGGCGCAAGGCCGCTAAGTTCTCGGGGGAAAGTCTGGCCGCAAGCCCCTGCAAAGCAGCGGTGTAAACCTGCTGGACGCTGGCATCGGGCCCCAGGCCCAGGCTTTCCAGCTCCCGCTGAAGGGATACACCCCCGCGCAAACTCGCTTTAAGGCTTTGCAGCGAGGCCAGTACGTTGGCGTCGTCCTTGTAAACCACAATGTACTGTCCCTGAATAACGTTGGGGTTATCCAGCCCCAGCACCGGGGCCAGGTTATCGGGGGTCACACGGCTTCCACAGGCCGTCAGCGCCATCAACAAAACGATCCAGGCCAAACGAAGATACATCGCTACGAACCTCCAGGCACTAACTTTTGGGTCTGATACCCGCAGAAAGTATACCCCGTGCGGTTTAAAAAGGAAGCCTAGATTAACAACCCTCAGAAAAAAAACGCCTCGAGCGGGGTCGTGCGGTTCGCTGGCAAGCAAGCGGATTCTACCCCGTTTTCGACTACCCGGGATTTCCGGGTTCTTTTCGCAAACTGCCCTAGACTTGAAACACCCCGATTTGCATCGCCTCACGCACTGGGTTGAGGGCGCAGACCTCGAGGCTCCGGATCAGGCGCTCGCGGGTCTCGTGCGGGAAGATCACCTCGTCCACCCAGAGCCGGGCCGCGGCATAGCGTGGGTCGAGGGTCTCCTCGTAGCGGGCCTTGATGCGCTCGTAGAGTTCGACCAGGTCTTCCTCGGTGGGTTTGCGTCCTTCGCGCTCGAGCTTGGCGAGTTCAATTTCCATCAGGGTCTTGGCCGCGGCGTTGCCGCTCATCACCGCGTACTTGGCCGAAGGCCAGGCGTAGATAAAGCGGGGGGCATAGGCCTTGCCGGCCATGGCGTAGTTGCCCGCGCCAAAGGAACCCCCGGTGATGAGGGTAATTTTGGGCACCACCGAGTTGGAGACCGCATTAACCAGCTTGGCCCCGCGCCGGATGATGCCCTGCTGCTCCGACTCCTTGCCCACCATAAAACCGGTTACGTCCATCAGGAACAGAAGAGGAATGAAGCGCTGGTTGACCTCGAGGATGAACCGGGCGGCCTTGTCGGCGGCTTCGGCGTAGATCACGCCCCCCACCTCGATCTTGCCGGGCTTTTTGATCACGAGCCGCTGGTTAGCCACGATCCCCACCGGGAAGCCGCCCAGCCGGGCATACCCGCACACCAGGGTCTGGCCGTAGCCAGCTTTGTACTCGTGGAACTCCGAACCGTCCACCAGCCGGGCGATCACCTCGTTCACGTCGTAGGGCTTGCTGCCGTCGGGCGATACCAGCCCGTACAGGTCTTCCGGCGGGTGAAAGGGCTCCACCTCGCTTTTGCGCTCCGCGGCCCAGAGGGCCAGGGTCGGCTGGGCATACATCGCGGCCAGGGCGCGTATGCGGGCAATGGCCGCTTCGTCGTCGGGTTCGTAGAAGTCCACCGTGCCCGAGACCTCGGCGTGCATGCGCGCGCCGCCCAGCGCCTCCGAGTCCACCTCCTGCCCGATGGCCGCCTTGACCAGGGCCGGCCCGGCCAGGTACAGCCCCGAGCCCTCGGTCATGATCAGCACGTCGGTCATGAGCGGCAGGTAGGCCCCCCCCGCCACGCAGTTGCCCATAATGGCCGAAATTTGCGGGATGCCCAGCCCGCTCATCCGGGCATTGAGGTAAAAAATGCGGCCAAAGTCGTCCTGGTCGGGGAATACTTCGTCTTGCAAGGGCAGGAAAACCCCCGCCGAGTCCACCAGATACACCGTGGGCAGGTGGTTCTCGAGGGCGATAGTCTGCGCCCTTATCACCTTTTTAGCGGTGATGGGGAAAAAGGCCCCGGCTTTCACGGTGGCATCGTTGGCGATGATCATCCAGTCCCGACCGGCAATTTTGCCGATGGCGGTCACCACCCCGCCGCCCGGCGCACCCCCCCAGTCGGCGTACATCTGCCAGCCCGCATAGCCCAGGATTTCCTCGAGCTCGCTTCCCGGGTCAATCAGGCGCGCAATCCGCTCGCGGGCTGTGAGGCGCCCTTTGGCGTGCTGCCGCTCCGCCGCTTTGGGCCCTCCACCCTGACGCACCTGTTCCAGCGAGGTGCGAAAATCGGCAATTAGCCGCACCCAGGCATCTTTGTTTTGCTTGAAGAAGGATGATTCGCGCTCTTTAGGGCTGATGTGGCTTTGAATCATAACAGAAGTCTACCGTTTTTTTGTCGGTAGGTTGCAATTCCGTTATGTTTATATGGCCGGGGTCGAAAGAAAAATATAGCCTTGCGTACCGTATGATTGGGTCACCTATGCGCAAGCGACTTGTAGCCGGCAACTGGAAAATGCACAAAACCCCCTCCGAGGCCCGGATGTGGTTCCGCGACCTGATCGATAAACTGCCCCAAACCCAGGCCGAACCGGCCCTGCTGGTACCCTTTACCCATCTGCCCTATGCTGCGGAAATCCTCGAGGGCCACGGTGTGTACTGGGGCGCGCAGGATGTCTCGGCCCATGTCGAAGGGGCCTACACCGGCGAGGTTTCGGCAAAAATGCTGGCCGACCTGGCCTGCCAATACACCATCGTGGGCCACTCCGAACGGCGCAGCTACCATGCCGAAACGGATGCGCTGGTATCCGAAAAAGCCAGGCGTCTATTGGAGCAGGGTATCACCCCCATCCTGTGCGTGGGCGAGCCGCTGGAAATCCGCGAGGCTGGAGGCCAGGTCGAGTACACCCTGCGGCAGCTCGAGGGCAGCCTGCAAGGGGTCAACCCGGCCTCGCCACAGAGCCTGGTGATTGCCTACGAGCCGGTCTGGGCCATTGGCACCGGCAAAACCGCCACCCCCGAGGATGCCGAGGCCATGCACCAGGCCATTCGTGGCTGGCTGGAAGGCCGCTACGGTTCGGACTTTTCCGAGCAGATGCGCATCCTTTACGGCGGCTCGGTCAAGCCCGAGAACGCCGCGGCCCTCTTCGGCCAGCCCAACATTGATGGGGGACTGGTCGGGGGGGCCAGCCTGAAGCTCGAGGACTACATAAAGCTGCTCACGGCCTAATGGAGGGCATATGCGCAGATGGATCTTGCCGGTTTGGTTTGTCGGCCTTGTAGGTCTGGCCCAGTCTACCGATGTGGTGCAGCGTATCTACCGCTGCGCCGGGGGTGTCCAGGTTCGGGCGGTTTATCAGAATAGCTTCGACCGGGTGGGGGTGGTGTTCAATGGTCAGACCTACGGCCCGCTGTTCCAGGTCGAGGCCGCCTCGGGGGTCAAGTACTCCGATGGACGGGCTTCCTGGTGGGTCAAAGGCTCAGGCGCCGCCGAGGAAGCCCTGCTGATGAGCGAGCGCACCGGGAAGGTTCTGGTCAGGGCTTGTAAGCCCATTCGATAAGACTTTGGTTCCAGACCAAGGACAGCCCTCCTGTAAGGGAAGGCAGTGATACGGTAGACTTTTTTTCACCCATGGCCCACCTTCACCCCCGCACCCAGCTTTCCAAGGAGAGCATCTTCGCCCAGATGAGCCGCCTGGCCGTGCAGCATGGGGCCATCAACCTGGGGCAGGGCTTTCCCTCCAACCCCCCGCCCGATTTTCTCCTAGAGGCTGCCCGGCGGGCCATCGGCACCGTAGACCAGTACACCCCGCCCATCGGCCTGCCGCGCTTGCGCGAGGCCGTTGCCGAAGACCTGGGGGTTTCGCCCGAGGACGTGGTCATCACCGCAGGGGGCACCGAGGCCCTGCACGCGCTGGCCGAGTCGCTGTACGGCCCGGACGACGAGGTGGTGATGCTCGAGCCCTACTTCGACGTCTACATCCCCCAGGCCCGCATCGCCGGGGCCGAGCCGGTGATGGTTCCCATGCGGCTTACCGAGCGCTGGGAGGTAGATTTACCGGCGCTCGAGCGGGCCATTTCGGTACGCACCCAGGCCCTTCTGCTCACCAACCCCTACAACCCCACCGGCTCGGTCTTTTCCCGTGCCGAGGCCGAACAGATTGTGGCCCTGGCCCGCAAACACGACCTCTGGATTATCAGCGACGAGGTCTACGACGAGCTTTACTTCGGGGAGCCTCCCATCCGCCTGCGCGAACTCGCGCCCGAACGGGTTTTCACAGTGGGCTCGGCCGGTAAGCGCCTCGAGGCCACCGGCTGGCGCATCGGCTGGATTGTCACGCCGCCCGGCCTGGCCCCGCAGATCGCGGGTATGCGCCAGTGGAGCAGCTTCTGCTCGGCCGCCCCCCTCCAGGCCGCGGTGGCCGAAGCCCTGCCCATCGCCCGCAAAGAGGGCTTTTACCAGGCGCTGCGCGAGAGCTACGGCCGGCGCAAGGACTTGCTCGAGCAGGGCCTGAGGTCGCTGGGGCTCAAAACCTTCTCCCCTGCCGGTACCTACTTCCTCACCGCGCTCTTGCCGGGGCTCGAGGCCCTGAACCTGGTGCGCGAGGCCAAAGTTGCGGCCATTCCAGGTTCAGCCTTCTACATCCAAAACCCTGCCCCCGAGGGCCTGTACCGCTTTGCCTTCTGCAAAACCTGCGAGGAGATCGAAACCGCTCTATCCCGCCTGGAGGCCTACCTCAAGCAGGCAGCCTGAGGTATTCACAAACCCATCCCCGACCATCGGCTAAACTGATGGGCGTGGAAACAGTTCAGTATCTGGACGATACCGGTCAACCCCTACGGGATCTGCCCCTGAGTCATTCGGAGTTGCTGCAGGGCTACCGGGCTTTGCGCCGCGCCCGGCACTTTGACGAGCGGGCTTTGGTCTTGCAGCGGCAGGGCCGGCTGGGGGTTTACCCGCCTTTCCGCGGCCAGGAAGCGGCCCAGGTGGGGGTGGCCCTCTGCCTGCGCCCCGATTACGACTGGCTGCTGCCCAGCTACCGCGAGAGTGCGGCCGCCCTCACCTTTGGCATGCCCATCAGTAAACTCATCCTGAGCTGGCGGGCCGACCCGGCTGGCTGGGGCGCACCGCCCAACGTCAACATGGTGCAGTTTTACATCCCCATCGCTACCCAGATTCCCCAGGCCGCAGGGGTGGCCCACGCCCAGCGCCTGTTGGGTAAAGAGGCTGTTGCGGCTGTTTTTATCGGGGATGGCGGCACCTCCGAGGGCGACTTTCACGAGGGGCTCAACTTCGCTGCGGTCTTCAACGCCCCCTTGCTGGTAGTGGTGCAGAACAACGGCTGGGCCATCAGCGTGCCCACCCGCAAGCAGATGAAGGTGCAGCGCATCGCCGAAAGAGCCCACGGCTACGGGATACCTGGGGTCACGGTGGACGGCAACGACCTGGTCGCGGTCTGGAGCGTAGCCAGAGAAGCCGTGAACCGTGCCCGGGCCGGCGGCGGCCCCACCCTGATTGAGGCCCTGACCTACCGGGTAGCCCCGCACACCTCCTCCGACGACCCCAGCCGCTACCGCACCGAGGAGGAAACCGAGCGCTGGCTCAAGCGCGACCCCATTCTGCGCATGAAAAACTGCCTCCTGCACCTGGGGTTGTGGAGCGAAGACCAGGAAGCGGCGCTAAGCGAGGCGCTCGAGGCCGAGTTTTTAGCCGCCGTGGAGGAGGCCGATCAGGCCCCGGAACCCAAACCGTGGGAAATCGTGGAACAGGTTTACCAGGAGATGCAGCCCGACCAGCAAGCGGCCTGGAAGTATCTGCGGGGGGAAGCATGATTGCCGAACGTGGTACTCGAGTCCTGAACAACGTGCAGGCCATCAACGAGGCCCTGGATCTGGCTCTGGGCAGGGATGAACGGGTGGTGCTCTTTGGCGAGGATGTGGGCACCATGGGCGGGGTATTCCGGGCTTCGGACGGGCTCGCACAAAAGTACGGCGAAAAGCGGGTCTTCGATACGCCCCTGGCCGAGAGCGGGATTGTGGGCTTCGGGATTGGGCTGGCCATGGCCGGGCTGCGCCCGGTGGCCGAGATACAGTTTGCCGGGTTTTTATACCCCGCCCTCGACCAGATTCTTTCGCACCTGGGCCGGATGCGCCACCGCACCCGGGGCCGCTTTACCGTCCCCATGGTCATCCGCGCCCCTTACGGCGGCGGGGTCAAAACCCCCGAGCAGCACGCCGACAGCCCCGAGGCCATCCTGGCCCACGTACCGGGGGTCAAGGTGGTGATTCCCTCCTCGCCCGAGCGGGCCAAGGGACTGCTGCTGGCGGCCATCGAAGACCCCGACCCGGTGTTTTTCCTGGAGGCCATCAAGCTCTACCGGGGTGTAAAGGCCGAGGTACCGGAGGGCTACTACACCCTGCCCCTGGGCCAAGCCCGTGTGGTGCGGGAGGGCAACGCGGCCAGCCTGCTCTGCTACGGCGGCATGGTGGAGGTCTGCCTCAAGGCCGCCGAGGTGGCCGCGCGGGAGGGGGTGGAGCTGGAGGTGGTGGATCTCGAGACCCTGATACCCCTGGACACCCCAACCATCGTGGCCTCGGTGCAGAAAACCGGGCGGGCGGTGGTGGTTTACGAGGCCATGCGCACCGGGGGTTTTGGCGCGGAAATTGCCGCCCGCATTGCCGAGGAGGCCCTGGATTACCTACAAGCCCCCATCCTGCGGGTGGCCGGTTGGGACGCCCCCTACCCCCCTTTTAGCGCGGTGGAACACTTCTACCGCCCGGATGCCAGACGGGTTTTGGAGGCGGTGCGCCAGGTTCTAGTACACTGACCTCGAGCTGGGGTGGACGCTCAAATGAGGTTCGTCCACCCCAACCTAGCAGGTGCTTGCTTTTGCAGGAGCAAGGCCCTTTTCGGTCGGTGGTGGGCTATTCGAGCTGGAATTATTCCAGGCGAGAGTAAATATCCTCGAGGGCAATCTCCAGGTTTACGCAGGGCAGCTTGAGCGGGCCGCTTTCGATGCGCTCGTAGAACCAGCCCCCCTCGGCCCGCCGGAACACCTCGGCCCGCATGGTGTCTTGCTCGAGCAAAATGTACGTTTGCAGGCTGGGTAGGGTCTGGTAGTTGAGCCACTTTTCGCCCCGGTCTGTTTCGGCTGTGCGCTCGGAAAGCACCTCAACAACCAGGCAAGGTTTTTTGACCACGCGCAGATCCTCTTCAGGTTGGCAATAGACCATGACATCGGGGTAGTACAGGGCATTTCCGGCCTGAACGATGGTATCGGCAATTGCCACCAAACAGCTTGTTTGTTGAGCCTGGTTCTCAATTAGGCTACCCAACCGAACCGCTATGCGATTATGGCGGCGAGTCCCACCGGCCATCAGAAAAATCTGGCCCTGGACGTACTCGTGCCGCTCAGAGGAGGTGGCCTCAAAGGCGAGAAACTCCTCTACCGACACCTCGGTTTTGACAGGGGGTTTCGACCTGGGCATCCCCTACAGGATAGCAAAATCCTTGATGGGAAAGGGCCGCTGTGTTACCTTGTAGCTTGCGTTGAACCGCAGGAGTAACCCGGCGTTCCGCTACAGCGAGCCTGGGAGGGTGTGAGCCGGGCAGCCAAGAACCGGGTGAAGGGCGGCGGGGCAAACCTCAACGCAGCTCAAAGGGCCTCGAGCGACCTCGAGGAACTGGGGTGGAACCGCGGAAGAACCAACTTTCGTCCCCAGGCATGCGTGCCGGGGGTTTCTTTTTTTCCGGCACAGGCTGGCGACGGGTAGCCGGTAGCTCGAGTGCATTCAACCGCTAACCCTGAATCAGCCAAAAAGGAGAAATCTATGCCTGCTGAAACGATGGAAGAACTGGTAAGCCTGTGCAAGCGCCGGGGGTTTATCTTCCCTGGCTCGGATATCTACGGCGGCCTGCAGGGAACCTACGATTACGGCCCCCTGGGCGTTGAACTCAAGAACAACCTCAAGGCCGCCTGGTGGCGGGCCAACGTCTACGAGCGCGACGATATGGAAGGGCTGGATGCCAGCATCCTTACCCACCGGCTGGTGCTTTTTTACTCGGGCCACGAGGCCACCTTCTCAGACCCTCTGGTGGACAACCGCGTCTCCAAGAAACGCTACCGCCTCGACCACCTGCTCAAAGAGCAGAAGCCCGCCGTGCTGCAAGCCCTGTTCCAGACCATGGGCCTGCATGAGGATGAGAGCCTGGCGGCCCTGGTCTCGCGTCTGCTGGCCGAGCCCGAGAAGGCTGCCCTGGCCATGAACACTGCCCGTGTGGTAGACCCCGCCGATGGCGCACCCGGCGACTGGACGCCCCCGCGCCCTTTCAACATGATGTTCAAAACCCAGATTGGCCCTGTAGCCGACGAAGACTCCTACGGCTACCTGCGCCCCGAGACGGCCCAGGGCATCTTTATCAACTTCAAAAACGTGCTCGATGCCACCAGCCGCCGCCTGCCCTTTGGCGTGGCCCAGATTGGCAAGGCCTTCCGCAACGAAATTACCCCGCGCAACTTCATCTTCCGGGTGCGCGAGTTCGAGCAGATGGAGATCGAGTACTTTGTAAAGCCCGGTACCGACGAAGAATGGCACCAGCGCTGGCTCGAGACCCGCTTAGCCTGGTGGGAGGCGCAGGGCATTCCCCGCGAGCAGATCCGGGTGCTGGACGTGCCCAAGGAAGACCTCTCGCACTACTCCAAGCGCACCTTCGACCTGATGTACAACTTCCCCACCCTGGGCTTCGAGGAGATCGAAGGCATCGCCAACCGCAGCGACTATGACCTGGGCAGCCACACCAAGGGCCAGGCCGAGCTGAAGATTCAGGCCCGGGTGCTGGAAAACCACGACTCCACCGCCAAGCTGGCCGTACAAGACCCCGAGACCAAAGAGTGGTTCGTACCTTTTGTGATCGAGCCTTCGGCAGGGGTAGACCGGGCGGTGCTGGCGGTGCTGTCGCAGGCCTACACCCGGGAGAAGCTGGAGAGCGGTGAGGAGCGCATCGTGCTCAAGCTCAGGCCGCACCTGGCCCCCATCAAGGTAGCAGTTATTCCGCTGGCCAAAAACAAAGAGGAGATCACCAGCTACGCCCGCCGCCTCAAAGCCGATTTGCAGGCCCTGGGCTTTGGCCGGGTGCTCTACGAGGATACCGGCAACATCGGCAAGGCCTACCGCCGCCACGACGAGGTGGGCACGCCCTTCTGCGTTACGGTGGACTACGACACCATCGGAAAAAGCCAGGACGGCAGCACCACCCTGCAAGACACCGTGACGGTGCGCGACCGCGACACCATGCAGCAGGAGCGGGTAGCGGTAAAGGAGCTGCCCCAGTACCTGCTCGAGCGCCTGAAAAGCTGATGCGCCTGGCCATCTGCACCGGCTGCCACGCCCGGGAGGGCGAAAAGCACTTTGCGCGCTGGCTCGAGCTGCTCCAATCCCACCTGGGGATAGGCTACTTTGGCGGGGAGGGCCAGGGGATTGAGGTGGAGTTTGTATCGTGTCTGTCGCATTGTGAACAAGGCTTCGCGGTCTCGGTAGAGGACGAGGTGCTGGTGCTGGAGAATGCAGAAGATTTTGCGGTTCTTTTACAGCGTCTAAAGCGGGTGGCCTCGGTTGGATAGCTGGCTGTGTGTGCTTGGAACCCAGGGGATGCATTTGTCACTGGCCCTGCATCACCAAGCCTCTATGATGAAACTGATTTAGCAAGGAGGTATCGTGAAAAAGTTTCTCTTACTCCTCGCAGTGACCGCTCTGGTGCTGGCGGGCTGCGGCTCGCCGGCGCAGCCCAACCTAACCCTAACGCCGGACCAGACCACCCTGAGCGTTGCCCAGGGCAACTCGGTGCAGGTAAGCTTGACCCTAGCACCCCAAAACGGCCTTACCGGTACGGTCAACCTGGCCTTGCAGAGCCCACCCCCTGGCGTCACGCTCTCGCCGAACTCGGTAGTCTTGAGTGGCACGGCTCCGCAAAACGTGCCCCTTACCATTGCGACCACCAGCGACACCCCCATCCAGGATCACTCCCTGACCCTCCAGGCCCGCCAGGGCAGCCTACAAAAGACCACGGCCCTCACCCTCAAGGTGACAGGGTTCACGCTCTCGCTCGACCCCACCAGCGCAACGGTGAACCCCGGCCAGTCGGCCTCCACCACCCTCACCATCACCCCCCAGAACGGCTTTAGCGGCACGGTGAACCTGAGCCTGCAAAGCCCGCCCGAGGGGGTTTCGCTCAGCCAGAGCAGCGTGAATGTGACAGGGAGTGGAGCCCAGAACTTCTCCCTCGAAATCCAGACCACCAGCGCGACCCCGGTGCAGACCCACAACCTCACGCTACAGGCCAGCCAGGGGGACTTTAGCGCTTCGGCCAGCTTTGAACTCAATGTTACGGCTGTACCCCAGCCCAACTTTGAGATTGCCCTGAACCCCACAGCCCAAACAGTGGTGCAGAGCAACTCCGTTACCGCCACCCTCACCATCACCCCCCAGAACGGCTTTAGCGGCACAGTGGACCTGAGCCTGCAAAACCCCCCTGAAGGCGTTACGGTCTCACCCGCCAGTATCAGCGTGAGCGGTTCAGCCGCGCAAGACTTCACCGTCACCTTTAACACCTCCGCTAGCACCCCCACCGGCCCCAGCTCCCTTACGCTGGTTGCCGCCCAGGGCAGCCTGAGCAAAACCGTCAGCTTTGAACTAACCGTAACCTCGTTCAACATTGCCCTGACCCGCTCGAGCACCCTGCGGGCCCAGGGCCAGAGCTTCTCGGACTTCGACCTCACCCTCACGCCGGTAGCCGGGTTTAGCGGTTCGGTGATCCTGAGCCTGCAATCGCCCCCCAGTGGTATCAGCCTCAGCCCGGCCAGCCTGAGCGCCTCCGGCCCTGTTACGCTTTCAGTAGACCGCACGGTTCCAGAAGGTGTGTACAACCTCACCGTGCAGGCCAGCAGCGGCAACCTGACCCGCACCGCCCCCCTTACCCTGCGGGTGCTGCGGGCCAACACCCTGGCTGCGGGGGGCTACTTTAGCGCGGCCATCAAACCCAACGGCCAGGTCTGGTCGTGGGGCAACAACACCTACGGGCAGCTAGGCCGGGTAACCACCGGCACCAGCGATAGCAACCCTGACTGGGCCTCTCCCAGCAACGACGTGGTCTCGATATCCCTGGGCGAGTACCACGCCATTGCCCTCACCAACGATGGCCGGGTGGTAACGGTGGGAGGGGACAATTACGGGCAGTTGGGGGATGGGCCGGGGGACTCGAGCGGTACCAATGCCGCACCCAACCTGCGTGACAACATCCTGCCCGCAGGGGTCAAGGCGGTGGCTGTTCAGGCGGGCCGCTACCACTCCCTGGCTTTGACCTCCGAGGGCACCGTCTACGCCTGGGGGCGCAACGATGTGGGCCAGCTCGGTCTTGGCACAACCACTGCCTCACAGGAATCGCCCGCGCTTATTCCTGGCTTTAGCGACGTAATCGCCCTGGCCGCCGGCGACGACCATACCCTGGCCCTCAAAGCCGATGGTAGCGTCTGGGCCTGGGGCGATAATCCCAACGGCGAGCTGGGAACTGGAGACAACACGCCCTACAGCGTACCAACCGCTGTACCAAACCTAACGGGCGTAAAGGCCATCGCCGCCGGGGGCAACCACTCGGTCGCGCTGCTGGCCGACGGAACGGTGCGTACCTGGGGCTATAACAACCACGGTCAGCTTGGCAATGGCAGCAACACGAATAGCAACGCACCAGTTTCGGTCACGGGCCTTACGGACGTGGTGGGCGTTGCGGCGGGCTACGAGTTCACCCTCGCCGTTCTGAGCAATGGTTCAGTCAAGGCCTGGGGGCATGACGACAGCTTCCAGCTCGGTAACGGCGCTACTGCGGGTGACCAGACAACCCCGGTAGATGTCCTGGGCATACCCACAGGCCAGAACGTGCGGGGTCTGGCGGCAGGTATCTTCCATGCCCTGGCCTTGCTAGACAATGGCTCGGTGGTGGCCTGGGGCAGAAACGTGGAAGGTCAGTTGGGTGACGGCACCAACAACTCCTCCGAGGAAGCCACGTCGGTGTCCATTACCGGCGTGCAGGTGCCCCCCGTCGCGCCTTAGCCTTCAAGGCAAGCGAACCTGCCTGGTGCGCCCAGGCAGGTTTTTGTGGATCTTGGGATAAAGCGTTTACCACGAATACCCAGTGCAGTGCTTTTTGCTGTGCTGGGTAAATTAACGTCAGCTCGAAGTTATCCAACAAGCTGAAAAAGCTAAGCCGAATGTTGAAAACCCGTCAATCAGCCGGGCGGTATCGTAAAGTCCACCCCTACCGCGTAGGGGTGGGTAGGGCGGGGTTTGTTCCGCACCAGTCCACGCAATCACAAGATTGCATGAACGACCTCGGAACCCACCCCTCCAACCTCCCTTACAGCGTAGGGGAGGCTTTAGCGTGAGTCTGCCGTGCCACACAGGTTTATTCTGCTTTTCTATCTCCCAACTGACGTTTTAGAGACTGTCTTAATACTTTCTAGGAGGCCAATCTTCTGACCATAAGCCGAATCATCGCTGTGTGGATGAAGGTTTCTGAGCTCTCGGGTAGAAGCTCATAGTCCCGGTTCAGCCTCCGATTGAAGCTCAGCCAGGCAAACGTCCGCTCCACCACCCACCTCCGGGGAATCACCACAAACCCCCGATGCCCCCGCGTCCTCTTCCGCACTTCCTCCTCCAAGTCCTCCGGAAGAGGCTGGTCTTTAGGCCACCAAATACCCCGGAAGTTGGCATCCGGCCTGCGCACCACCTCCACCGTCCAGCCCAAGGTGCGCCGAACCCATTCCTCAAACCTGCGCTTGTACCCCCCATCCACAAACAGATGCGACAACCGCTTCGACAGCCCCCTGGCCCCCTCCAGCACCTCTCGCCCCCCCTCCGCATCCGTGAGGTGGGCGGGCAGCACCTTGACTCCCAACACCAGCCCTTGTGTATCCACCAGCAGATGCCGTTTGCGCCCCTTTACCTTCTTGCCCGCGTCATACCCCCTGACCCCCCTTTTCCCGAGGTCTTCACGCTCTGGCTATCCAGAATCCCCGCGCTGGGTTCGGGCAGGCGTCCTGCTTTACGGCGGGTTTGCTCGCGCAGGGTGGTGTGTATCTGTTCCAGAAAACCCGATTTGCGCCACAAACGGAAGTAGTGATAGACGGTTTTCCAGTGGGGCAGGTCATAAGGCATCATGCGCCAGGCGCAGCCGGCGCGGGTGATGTAGAAGATGCCGTTCAGGATTTCCCGCCAGGGATTCTCCCGGGGGCGATGGGGGGCGGCGGAGGGCTGGGGCATCAGGGGTGCCAGAATAGCCCACTCCTGGTCGGTCAGATCGCTGGGGTAGCGGCTTTGTCTGAGTTCCATGCGTGACTATAGCATGAGGGAGGGTATTAAGACAGTCTCTTATATCCCCATGGTTTATGTCTTGAAGCCAGGTAGCTTTCTCCCAAATTGGCGTTCGGAGGGCGTTTCAAGCTGTGTGTTTCGTAGCAGGCGCCTATATAGGCTGAGCCGCCGTAGCGATGTGGGCCAGCACCCGCCCGGCCACTTCCTGCCCCATCCGAATCACCTCGGGGAGCCCCACCCCCTGGTAGGCCGCGCCGGCCAGGAATAAGCCTGGAAGCTCTTGGGCTCTGAGGGCCTGGGATACGCGTTCCCGGTGGCCCACCGTGTAGCGGGGCAGGCCCTCCGGCCAGTGGAACACCCAGGTGTGCAGAGGTTCGGGCACCTGGCCCCACAGGCGGGCCAGGTCGCGCAGAGCAAGCTGGGCCAGCTCTTCTTTGCTGGCTTCCAGGCCAGAAAAATAAGCACGCACCAGGCCGTAGCCCTCGGGGGCACGGCCTGGCCACTTTTGGTCGGCCCAGGTGAAACCGCGCACGCTGAAACCGCGGTGTGCGGCCATGAGCATGCCGTGGCCCACCCGGGACGGCAGCTTCTCTTTGGCGAAGGCGAAGGTTACGGTAGAGGAGGGGCCGTAGGGGATCTGCTGCAAGGCCAAGGCAGCCTCAGGGTGAAGGGGCTCGAGCAGGCGTCCGGTAACGGGGGCCGGGGTCGCCAGCACCAGCGCGTCAGCCTGGAGGCTTCCCTGGGTGGTGTGGATGCGCCAGCTACCGGAGCGCTCCAGAGCGGTCACCGCGGTTTGGAGCCTGACCTCTACCCTACCTAGGCGGGCCTGTATAGCCTCGACCAGCCTACCCAGGCCGCCCTCGAGCGAGGCGAAGAGCTGCCCCTTTTCGCGGCTGCCCCGCACTTTGCGCTGCTGAATGGCCCCCCGGATCAGGCTGCCGTGCTGCTGCTCGAGGGCCTTGAGCTGGGGGAAGGCCGCCAGGGTGGAAAGCTCGTAGGGGTCGCCGCCGTAGATGCCACCCGAAAGCGGGGCCACCAGCCGCTCCCAGACCTGCCGGCCCAGCCTGCGCTCGATAAAGGCGCCGAAGGGTTCGTCGTCCGGCGTTCCCCTGGGCAGGAGCAGCTCGAGGGCCGCTCGAGCCTTACCCAAAGGGCTCAGGAGCGGGCTTTGGGCCAGCGCCTTCAGATCGCCGGGTATAACCATTTGCAACCCGGCGGGGATGGGCAGGGCCTCGCGCCCGTCGTGAATCAGGGCCGAGGGGTGGGCGGGCTTTGTGCCCACAATCTGGTTTTCCAGGCCGAGCTGGTGCATCAGCTCCAGGGCCCAGGGCTTGTAGCGCACCACCGCATCGGGGCCGCCCTCCAGCACGAAGCCCTGCTCGGCGACGGTGGTTATTTTGCCGCCCAGGCGGGCATCGGCCTCGAGCAGGGTGATGTGCAGATGCGGTGCGGCCCGGTGCAGGTAATAGGCCGTCGAAAGCCCCGCCGCCCCACCCCCCACCACCACCACGCTAGCCATGCTGTCCTGCCGTTTCCGCTTCGGGCAGCTCAAAAGCATTCCACTCCCGCACCACCAGGTCGCGCAGCACCTCGATGTAGTCGGGGTCGGCGTTCAGGCTGCGGGTGCGCAGCAGGCGCAGGCCCAGCCGGGCCGCGGTGTTCTGGGCCTCATAGTCGAGGTCGTAGAAGACCTCGAGGTGATCGGAGGGGAAGCCCACCGCCGTCACCACCACCTCCTGGTAGCCCTGGGCGGCGGCTTCCTCGAGCCGCTCGTTCACATCGGGCCCAATCCAGGGCTCCGGGGTGCGGCCCGCCGACTGCCAGGCGGTGTCCCAGTGCGCCAGACCCAGCTTTTGCGCCACCCGCTCGGCGGTGGTGCGCACCTGGGCCTGATAAACGCCATCCTGAGCCGATTTTTCGGGTATGGAGTGGGCCGTGAAAAGGAAAAGGGCCCGTCCTGGCTCGCGCAGCCGCCAGACCTGCTCGAGCACCCGCTGGGCCAGGGCCTGAATGTAGCCCGGATGGTCGGGGTAGGCCTCCACCAGCCGGAAGCGGAAAGGATGGCCCAGTTCGGCCAGGGCTTGTTCCACCTTCTCGCGGTACTCGGCGATGCTACGGAAGGAAAAGTGTGGCGCCGCCACAATGCCCACCGCCTGCTTGACCCCATCCTGGGCCATGGCCTGCACCGCCTCGGCGATGAAGGGGTGCCAGTGCTTGGTGCCCAGGTAGACCCGCGCGGGGGCCTGCACCCGGGGGCCAGGGGAACTCTGAAAAGGCTGTGGGTAGAGGGGCAGGGTAGCGTTCAGGGCGGCCTCGAGCCGCACCGCCTGGGCGTAGGTGATCTCGCTCAGGGGGCTGCGCCCAATCAGATGGTAGCGCTCGGCCAGCTCGGCCAGCAGCTCCGGGCTGGGGGGCCGCCCGCGTCGGATGTCGGTGTAGTAGGGCTCAATTTCTTCCTGCCGGTAAGGGGTGCCGTAGGCCATTAAGAGTACGTTCATGGGTTCTCCCAGCATTTGGGCCATCAGGCCAGATCCTCCAGCACCTCGCGGATGTCCTTTTTAATGCAGGTAAACATGGGGGTATCGCGGAGGGTGTAGAGGCTGGCCTCGGTAAAGCGCAGGCGCTGCACCAGATCGACGAACTCCTGGGGGTAGTTGGAGTCGAAGGCCACCACAAACTCCTGGTCGTCGATGCCGTAGGAGTAGGAGGTGTTCAGGGTTACGCCGGTAAAGGGGGCCGAAACGTAGATGTGTTCATCCATCATGCCCTGGCGGGCCTGGGGCGAGAGCTTGTACCAGGGCCGGGTCTTGACGAATGGATACACAAACAGGTACTGGCCCTGCCCCGGCAGGAGGTGCACCCCCTCGCCTTCGGGGTTGAAGCGATCCACGTAGATGGAGCGCTTTTGCATGGAGAGGAACGAGTAAGGCTGGCTCAGATACCCGGCCAAGGCGGTGCGGTTGAGGTCGCGCTGCATGGCCTGGAAATCGGGCACGTTAAAGCTGATACGCCAGAGCATGAAGTCCACGTCGGCCCGGGTGCCCACCAGGCTGTAGGTGCGCAGGATAAAGCCCTCGCCCCGCTGGGCCCAGCGCTCGCATACCTCGGCAAACTCGGCCTTGGCTGCCTCCACGAACTCGGGGCTCTGCCTTCTGAACTCGGGGTCGAGCTTGAAGAAGGCATAGTTCATGAACTGCCGTTTGGTCTGGTCGGGGGCTTTGCGGCTTACCAGGCCCGCAGGATCCAGATCCACCATACGCCGGGTTTCCTTCTCTTTGTACTCACGGGTTTCTTTCTCGTTCATGCAGGTTCCTCGCTGTGTCGGTTGAACTGATGCACCACCTCGACCAAGTGGGCCACGTGTTCGGGGGGTGTAGTGCGAATCACCCCGTGGCCCAGGTTGAAGATATGGGGGCCACCCAGACCAGCCCTGAGCACTTTGTGGGCTTCCTGGGTAATGGCCTCGAGCGGGGCCAGCAAGACCGCCGGGTCGAGGTTGCCTTGCAGGGTGTGGGCCGGGAAGAAGGGGCGCACCTGGGCCAGGCTCAGGCGCCAGTCCACGCTCACCGCCTCGCAGGGCAGCAGGGCCAGCAAGGGGTAGAGGTGCGAGGCCCCCACCGCCAGGTAGATGCGCGGCACGCCCAGGCCAGCCAGGGCCGACAGGACGCGCTGGTTGTAGGGCAGGCCAAAGGTGCGGTAGGTATCCGGGTCGTGCAGACCGACCCAGGAGTCGAAAAGCTGAATGGCCTCGGCCCCGGCCTCGATCTGCATCCGCAGGTAGCGGATGGTTAGCTCGGTGAGCTTTTGTAAGAGTTGGTGGGCCAGGTGGGGCTCCTGGCGAAGAAAGGCCCGGAATTCTTCGTAGTCCTTGGAGCCGCTCCCCTGCACCAGGTAGGTAGCCAGGGTCAGGGGGGCCCCGGCAAAGCCGATGAGGGCCACGGGCTTACCGGCCAGCTCGCGCCGCACCAGCCGGATGGCCTCGGCCACGTAAGGGGCGATCTCCTGGGCTTCGGGCAGGCGCAGGGCCTCGAGCTGGGCCTGGGTGCGCAGCGGCTCGGCCACCACCGGCCCCGGGTTGAAGTCGATCTGCACCCCCATGGCCGGCAAGGGGGTCATGATGTCGCTGAAGAGGATGGCCGCGTCCAGCGGAAAGCGGCGCAGGGGCTGTAGGGTGATCTCGGCGGCCAGCTCGGGGGTTCTTACCATCTCCCAGAAGCTGGCCCGGGCCTTGATGGCGCGGTACTCGGGCAGGTAGCGCCCGGCCTGCCGCATCAGCCAGAGGGGGGCTCTGGGGGTATCTTCCCCCCAGGCCGCCCGCAGGAAGAGGGCGCTTTGGGTCTGGGTATTCGGGGCATTCATGCTTGCTCCTTGGTGGCTTCGGACTTGAGTTCGGGCCAGGGGGTGAAGCGGTAGCCCACCCCCCAGACCGTGTGAAAGTGCACCGGGTGGGCCGGGTCGGGCTCGAACAGGCGGCGCAGGCGCACCACGAAGTTGTCAATGGTGCGGCTGCTGGGAAACACCTCCTGCCCCCAGACCCGGTCGAGAATCTCGTCGCGGCTCACCACCTCGCCGGCCCGCTCAATTAGCAGGCGCAGAATGGCCATCTCGCGTTCGCCCAGGGCCTCTTTGCGGCCATCCTGGAGGTAGGCCGTCCAGGCGCGAAAGTCCACGCGATGACCGGCAAACTCGTACACCACCCTTGGGGTCTCGGCCCGGCGGCGCAGGAGATTCTTAACCCGCAACAGAAACTCGGGCAGGTGGAAGGGCTTGCCCAGATAGTCGTCGCCTCCCACCCTGAGCCCCTCGACCCGCTCCTCGGGGGCCCCTCTGGCCGATAAGAACAGCACCGGGGTGGTCTGGCCCTGGGCCCGCATTTTCTGGCAGACCTGCAGGCCGTCCAGGCCCGGTAGCATCACGTCGAGCACCACCAGGTCGGGCTGCCAGGCTGCCCAACGCTCGAGGGCTGTGCGACCATCCGGGGCAATTTCCACCGCATAGCCCTCGCCCTCGAGGTTATCGGCCAGGGCCTGGGCCAGGGCGGGTTCATCTTCAACCAGCAGCACCTTGGGCTTCACGCAGGCCTCCTTTCGCCCACCACCCCCAGGGCCTCCACCAGGGGGAAGCTGAGCACAAAGCGGCTGCCCTGGGGCAGGGCCTCGGCCCAGACCCGGCCCCCCATCAGCTCGGTGATGCTCTTGACCAGATAAAGTCCCAGACCCAGCCCGCGGGTGCGGCGGGTCTGCTCATCGCCCACGCGGTAGAAGGGCTCGAAAATTTGTTGCAGCTGGCCTTTCGATAAGCCTACCCCCCGGTCTTCGACCTCCAACAACGCCTGCCCCCCTCTGCTATGAAGGCGCACCCAGATAGGTTTTTCCGGCTGTGGGCTATACTTGACCGCGTTATCCAGCAGGTTGGAGAGTACCAGGCTAAAGGCCTCGGGGTCGAGTTCGACCGGCAGCGGGGTGGGCGAGGGCTCGAGGTGCAGGGTTGCTCCACGGGCCGCCAGGGTTTGTTGTTGGCGGGCCAGACAACGGCTTACGGCCTGGTTCAGATCGTGGCGTTCAGGCTTTATCTGGCCCATGCCCTGGGCCAGCCTCGAGGTGGCCAGCAGCCGCTCGGTAAGGTCTTCCATGCGGTCAATCTCGTGGGACATGTGCTTGAGGTAGTCGAGCTGCTTTTCGCGGGGGAGTTCGCGTAGCTCCAGGGTCTGGGCCAGCAGGCGAAGGGTGCTGATGGGGGTGCGAAACTCGTGCGAGGCGGCCATCAGAAAGTTCTGCTGGCGGCGCTTGAACTCCTGCTCACTGCGCAGGCTGCGCCCGATGATGTAAAGCCCCAGGAGCATCACCAGCAAGAAAACCGGCCCCTCGTAGGCAAACATGCGCAGGTGGCGCATCTGCTCGGTGCGGTAGGCCTGCAGCCGCTCGGGGTTGACATACACCCGCTCGCCCTCGACCTCGAGGTGCGGGAAAGCCTTTTGCAGCTCGAGCCTCAGCGCCTCGCGCTTTTCGGGGGCAGTGGCCGCCCAGAGCTGCTGTACCAGCGCGGCCTCCTGCAGCCAGGCGGTCTCGGCGTACTCGATGTTTTCCTGGATGGTGTTGCGCTGGAAGACGATCCACCAGGCCACCTGGGCCAGCAAGAACACCACCACCAGACCAAAGGCCAGCCAGACCCGGCCTCGTGCAGAAAACAGTTTGTTCAAGCCGTGGCGCAAGCCTGCCTCCTCAAATCCAGCCCTGGGCCAGGGCCTCCTGGGCGTGGTAGCTGATGATCAGGTCGGCCCCGGCCCGCTTGATGGCCACCAGGGTCTCGCGCACCGCCCGGGCCTCGTCCAGCGCGCCGGCCCGAGCCGCCGCCTTGAGCATGGCGTACTCGCCGCTCACGTTGTAAGCCACCAGCGGCAGTTGGGTTTGCGGGCGCAGGCGGGCCAGAATGTCGAGGTAGGCCAGCGCGGGCTTGACCATGAGCATATCGGCCCCTTCAGCCTCGTCGAGGGCGGCTTCGCGCAGGGCCTCGCGGGCGTTGCGGATGTCCATCTGGTAGCTGGCCCGGTTGCCGAAGCTGGGGGCACTCTTGGCCGCATCGCGGAAAGGGCCGTAAAAAGCGCTGGCGTACTTGACGGCATACGAAAGGATGCCCACCCCGGTATGGCCGGCCTGATCCAGGGCACGGCGCAGGTAGCCCACCCGCCCGTCCATCATGTCGGAGGGGGCCACAAAATCGGCGCCGGCCTCGGCATGGGCCAGGGCCATGGCGGCCAGTTGCGGCAGCGAGCGGTCGTTGTCAATCCACACCCCTCGAGGAGTCTCTTTCAGTACCCCGCAGTGGCCGTGGGTGGTGTGGGCGCACAGGCAGACGTCGGTGTAGATGACCACGTCCTCGCCAAAGGCCTTGCGGGCTTCCCGGATGGCGGTAGGCACCGGGCCTTTTGCGTCGGCGGCGCTGTTGCCGTGGGGGTCTTTCCAGGTATCGGGCAGCACGCCAAAGAGCAGCAGGCTGCGCAGGCCCAGCTTCAAGGCCCGTTCGGCCTCGAGCAGGAATTGATCCACGCTGTAACGCCGGATTCCGGGCAGGGCCTCGATGGGTTCGGCCAGTCCCTGCCCTGGCATCACAAAAAACGGCACCAGAAAGTCGGTGGGGCGCAGGTGGGTTTCGGCTACGCTCTCGCGCAAGGGCGCACTGGAGCGCAGTCTGCGGGGTCGCCGGGCAAGTTCGGGCAGAATCTCGGTGCTTTTTAGGTCGAGCATGTCTCACCTCGAAGGTGCTGGATGGTTTCCACAACGGCCTCCACGCTGGGCCTGGGTACCAGGGTGTACGAGAAGCCCCGCTCGGCCAGGGCTGCTGCTGTGGTGGGGCCCAGGGCCAGCAGATGGGCGCTGCGCCCTACCCTTTCCGGCAAGCCTTCTACCCCCGACGGGCTGGCCAGTAGCACCAGCTCCGGAACCGGCAGATCGGAGGGCCAGGGCGCGGGCAGGGTCTGGTAGACCACCACACTCCGCACCGTGTAGCCCGCTTCTCGCAGCCGCTGGGCCAGCACCGGGCGCGCGCGGTCGCCCTGCGGCAGCCCCACAAAACCAAAAGGCCGCTGGGCCAGGAAGGCTTCGGCCAGGCTCTCGGCGGTCTCTTCGGGTGCTACCAGATCTACCCTACTGCCGGCCTCTTCCAGGGCCTGCTGGGTGGCCCGGCCCACCGCGCCCAGGCAGCGGCCCCTTAGGTCGGTACCCAGCTCGAGCACGGCCCGCACCGCGGCCACGCTGCTAAACAGCCACCAGCGGCAGTCGGATAGGGGTCTCAGGTCGGCGGGTAGGGTTTGGGTCTGGATGAGCGGATGGCGCAGCACCTCGAGGCCCATCGCCTCCAGGCGCTCCTGCAAGCCCATCAAACGCCCCTCGGACTGGGTTAAGACGATGCGCATACCACCTCCGGATGCTCTGCACAAATTTGGCGATACACGGCCTCGGCCACCGCCTCGGGGGTTTCGGCCAGCGCCTGGTAGCGCCTTCCCCCATACCAGGCCAGCAGCCTGAGGCCCTGCGGGGTTTCCTGGGCCCAGGCCCCCAGGGCCAGCTGACAGCCCCCGGCCAGTTTCTGCATGAGCCCCCGCTCGGCCCCCACCGTGCGGCGGGCCTGGGGGTCGTCCAGGGGTTGTAGCAGGGCTTTGAGCGGGTGGTCGTCCTGGCGGCACTCCAGGGCCAGCGCGCCCTGGGCTGGAGCCGGCACCAGCACGGTTGTGGGCAGCACCTGGGTGTAGAACTCGCTCAAGTCCAGCTCGAGCCGCTTCAAGCCGGCATAGGCCAGCAGAATAGCGTCGTACTCACCGCGCCGGAGCTTATCCACACGGGTCGGTACATTCCCACGCAGTTCCTTCAGGCTCAGGTCGGGCCTGAGCTGCCTGAGCTGGGCCTGACGCCGCACCGCGCTGGTGCCCACCTGGCCGCCCAGGCGCACGGGAAGGCCGGGTGCAGCTTCGTCCAGGGCTTCCGGGCGAACCAGCAAAATCTCGCGGGGGTCTTCTCTTTTGGGCACGGCGGCAATTTCCAAACCTGCTGGCCGGGCGCTGGGCAGGTCTTTGTACGAATGCACCGCCAGGTCGGCCTCCCTGTTCAGCACTGCGTCTTGCACGGCTTTGGTGAAAAAGCCCTGGCCTTGCATCTGGGCAAAGGGCAGGCCCTCCCGGTCGCCCTGGGTTTCCACCACCACCAGCTCCACCTGAGCCCCCTGCTGCTCGAGCTGATCCTTCACCCAGCCCGCCTGCCACAGCGCCAGGCGGCTGCCGCGGGTAGCGATGCGCACCCTATCCACGCCCCACCTCCAGCAGGCCGGCCTCTTGCAGGAAGTACTCGGCGGCCTCGGGGCCATGCCGCCGGGCCAGGCCGCGCAGGCCCTTCACCGGGAAATGCGCGAAGCGGTGGGCCAGCCGCTCGATGAGTTCGGGTTCCACCCGCTCACCCACCAGCTCGGCCAGAGTACGGCGGTAGGCCTCGCGCATCTGGGTGATGGCCGGCGCGATGGCCCGCTCGGCCCACTCGACCAGGGCCTGCTCCAACTCCTGGGCCACGATTAGCTCGGCCCTGGCCAGCTCGGCCCGCAAGCGGGCGCGGCGTTCTTCCCCCAGGCGTTCCAGCAGGTTCAGGTCGAAGAGCACCACCCCTCTGGCCGCCTCGGGAACGATGTTTCTGGGCATCCCCAGGTCTACTGCCACCTTGAGCTGGGGTTGGCCCTGAAAAAAAGTTTGGTCGAACAAACCCTCCACCGGCGTGGCCGCTACCAGGGCCTCGAGGGGCGGGGGGTTCTTCAGGAAATCGGAGAGCGACATAGCCCGAGCACCCAGCGCTTCGGCCAGGGCCAGGGCTTTCTCGGGGGTGCGGTTCACCAGCAAAAGCTCGATGCCGGGCAGGGCCGCCAGGCTGCGGGCTGCCAGGCTGCCCATCTCGCCGGTACCCACCACCGCCACCCGCGATGGGCGGGGCAGGAGAGCTTCCAGGGCCGGCCGGGCCAGGCTAAACAGTGAGGTCTGGGCCGGGGCCAGCTCCACCTCCCGGCGAACCCGCTTGGCAATCTTGAGCGCGCTCTGAAAGGCAAAGCTGGTCAGGGGCCCCACGCTACCGGCTTTTTGCGCTGCATCGAAGGCCAGGCGCACCTGCCGCATAATCTGGTCCTCGCCGGGGTTCACCGAGTCGAGCGAGGCCGCCACCCGGGCCAGGTGCTCCAGGGCAGCCTCGCCCTGGTAGGCGTAGCCCCGTGGAAGCTGGGGTGGAACCAAGGTTGCTCGAGCCTGCTCGAGCGCCACCCCTTCCTTCAGGGCCAGCACCACCTCGCTGCGGTTGCAGGTGAGGAGGGGCACCCACTCCGCGGCCAGCGCGGCCACCTCTGGAGTATGGTTTTGCCACCAGATACTCCACTGGGTCAGGGCTTCGACCCCGCCCCTCCGCTGTGAAACCCCAATCAGGGCCAACCGCTCCATACGAAACTGATTATCAATAGCAAAACGCTTAGAAAAGTGTCACAAAACTGTCACCTACCTCTTCGGCCTTTGGCAAATTTCCTGTCCCCAACGGACTCGAGACATCCTCATGGGATGTGCCGGGTAACACCGGGTTGTCCATAGGGCCAAAGGGTGCTAAGTTCTGCACATGCGCCACTCGATCACGCGGTCGGAGGAGTTATTCAAAGAAGCCCAGCAAGTGATACCCGGTGGGGTGAACTCGCCGGTGCGAGCCTTCAAGG
Organism: Meiothermus sp.; assembly: GCF_026004075.1. Taxonomy (NCBI): domain Bacteria; kingdom Thermotogati; phylum Deinococcota; class Deinococci; order Thermales; family Thermaceae; genus Meiothermus; species Meiothermus sp. The sequence continues at coordinate 1,574,610 of NZ_BPIK01000001.1, forward strand.
CCGTGGGCGGCACGCCGCGCTTCATCGCGCGGGCCCAGGGGGCCTACCTCTGGGATGCCGATGGCAACCAGCTTTTGGATTACATTGGCTCCTGGGGGCCCATGATTCTGGGGCACAACCACCCGGCGGTAATTGCCGCCATCCAGCAGGCCCTGGCCGAAGGGCTGAGCTACGGGGCCCCCACCGAGCGGGAGATCCGGCTGGCCCAGCGGGTGCGGGAGGCCTACCCCAGCGCCGACCTGGTGCGTTTTGTGAGCAGCGGCACCGAGGCCACCATGAGCGCCCTGCGGCTGGCCCGGGGCTACACCGGGCGCGACCTGATCGTGAAGTTCCGGGGCAACTACCACGGCCATGCCGACAGCCTCCTGGTGCAGGCCGGCTCGGGCCTCCTTACCGGGGGCGGGGGCAGCGCCCGCAGCGCCCCCTCGAGCGCCGGGGTGCCCCAGGCCTTCGCCGAGCTGACCCTGGTGGCCGATTACAACGATCCCCAGGCCCTCGAAGACCTCTTCCAGCGCTACGGTGAGCAGATCGCCGCGGTGATCTTCGAACCGGTGGTGGGCAACGCGGGGGTGCTCATCCCCACGCCCGCGTTCCTCGAGGCCCTGCACCGACTGACCCGCCAGTACGGGGCCCTGCTGATCGCCGACGAGGTGATGACCGGCTTCCGCCTGGCCAAGGGGGGCGCGGTGGAGCTTCTGGGCCTGCAACCCGACCTGATCTGCTGGGGCAAGATTCTGGGGGGCGGGCTGCCGGTGGGGGCCTACGGGGGCCGGGCCGAAATCATGCAGCAGGTGGCGCCGCTGGGCCCGGTCTACCAGGCCGGCACCCTGAGCGGAAACCCCCTCTCCATGGCCGCCGGGCTGGCTACCCTGGAGACCCTTTTCCAGGACCCGCCCTATGCCCGGCTCGAGGCCTACGGCGCGGCGCTCGAGAAGGGCCTGCAAACCCTGTTTGCCGAGGCCGGGCTGCCGGTCGCCATCAACCGCGTAGGCTCCATGATTACGGTTTTCTTCCGCGAGGGGCCTGTACAAACCTACACCGCGGCCGTGGCCTCCGACACCGAGCGCTTCAAGGCCTTCTTCCACGGCCTGTTGCAGCGGGGCGTCTACTGGCCCCCCAGCCAGTTCGAGGCCGCCTTCTTCTCACTGGCGCATGGCCCGCAGGAGCTGGACAAAACCCTCGAGGCCGTTGCCCAGGCACTCAAAGAACCCGCAGCCTTTGCGGGATGAACCTGGGTGTGTTTATAAAAATACGAACACCCTGGGCATTTCCCATAAGCAATAAGCGGGAATACGGCCGCTCCTGTTCAAAACGTTCATCCGACCCTGGCAGCTATTGAGAGCTACCGTTGACACTGCGCCAGGCATCTACCTATACTCGGCCCAGGTGTATAAAAACACCGGGGAGGTTTGTTTATGTGGACTCGAGGTCTGCTTTTTGCCCTGTTATTCCTGACCGGCCTGGGCCTGTCTCAGTCGCGCACCAACGTGCGTTTTACCCTGGACTTTGCTTTTCAGGGGCCCACCGCGCCCTTTTTGCTGGCCCAGGACAAGGGCTACTACACCGCCGAAGGGCTGAACGTGAGCATTGACCGGGGTTTTGGCTCTGCCGATGCCATCAGCAAAATTGCCGCCGGCAACTACGACATGGGCTTTGCAGACTTCAATTCCCTGATCGAGTTCAACACCCGAAACCCCAACAACCAGCTCCTGGCGGTGTTCATGGTCTACAACACCACCCCCGCCGCGGTGTTTGCCATCAAGGGCAAAGGCATTGCCCGCCCCACCGACCTGGCGGGCAAAACCCTGGCCGCCCCCGCAGGCGACGCGGGCCGCCGGCTCTTCCCGGTGTTTGCCGAGGCGGTGGGCCTGGACGCTTCTAAAGTCAACTTCATCAACGTGGACGTGCCGCTGCGCGAGCCCACCCTGGCCCGCGGTCAGGCCGACGGCATCACCGGTTTTTACTTCACCTCCTTCCTCAACCTCAAAAACGTGGGGGTCAAGCCCGAGGATCTGGTCATCTTCAAGTACGGCGACTACACCCAGAACCTCTACGGCAACGCGGTGGTGGTGCGGCGCGACTTCGCCCAGGCCAACCCCCAGGCGGTGGCGGCCTTTTTGCGGGCTCTGGTCAAGGGCTTCAAGGATGTGATCGCCAACCCCGATGAGGGCGTGGCGGCGGTCAAGCGGCGGGACGGGCTCATCAACGAGGCCCTCGAGCGCGAGCGGCTGCTGCTGGCCCTCAACACCCACGTCCTCACCGCCGACAGCCGGGCCTTTGGGCTGGGCTCGGTGCGGCGGGAGCGGGTGGAGCGCAACATCCGCGCGGTTGCCAAAGCCTTCGACCTCAACACCACGTTGCGGGTGGAGCAGGTCTGGAGTGAGCGCTTCCTGCCCCCCATCGCCGAGCGGCGGGTGACCGGCCCGGCGCGATGAGCCTTTTTGACCATCCAACCCGAGCAGGCTAAACTCTAAGCCAAGGAACAAACCATGCCTTTCATCGAGCTTAGCAACGTAAGCCTGCGCTACGACAACGGCTACCTGGCGGTGGAGGGGGTCAACCTCTCCATCGCTCAGGGCGAATTTGTGGCGTTGGTGGGGCCTTCGGGCTGCGGGAAGTCTACGCTCTTGCGGGTAATCTCGGGGCTGCGCCCCCCCAGCAGCGGCCAGGCCACCGTGCACGGTCAGGTGGTGCGGGGGCCTATCGCCGGCATTGGGATGGCCTTCCAGAACCCCACCCTGATGCCCTGGCGCACCATCCTGCAAAACATTCTGTTGCCGCTCGAGGTCTCGGCCCAGCACAAGCAGCAGTACCGGCAGAACCCCAAGCCCTACATCGAGGCAGCCCGCGAGCTGATGGCTTCGGTGGGCCTCGCGGGTTTCGAGAACGCGCACGTCTGGGAGCTTTCGGGCGGGATGCAGCAGCGGGCCAGCCTGTGCCGGGCGCTCATCCATCAGCCCGAAATTCTGATGCTCGACGAGCCCTTCTCGGCGCTCGACGCCTTTAGCCGCGAGGATCTGTGGCAGGCCATGCAGGTGCTCTACATGAGCCGCAAGCCCACGGTAATTCTGGTTACCCACGACCTGCGCGAGGCGGTGTACCTCTCCGACACCATCTACACCATGAGCACCCGCCCCGGCAAAATCGCCTATGCCCGCCGGGTGGAGTTTCCCCGTCCCAGGGCCCTCGAGCTCACCTACGAGGACGAGTTTACCCACATCGTCAAGGAATTGCGCGAGCAGATCGGAGGCCTGCGCACCCAGATCAGCGGCCTGAAGGGGGTGGGCGCGTGAAGCCCCGCACCCGCGATACCCTGATTGCCGCCGGGGCGAGCGTGGGCTTGTTTGTGCTGTGGGAGCTCTCGGTGCGGCTCTTCAAGATTCCGCCCTTTGTGCTACCGGCCCCCTCGCAGGCCATCGCGTCGCTGCTTCCGGTCTGGGGGGTGGTGGTGGGCCACGCCTGGCAGACCCTCTGGACGACCCTGGCCGGTTTTGGGATTGCGGTGGTGGCCGGGGTGCTGCTGGGGGCAGCGGTGGGCACCTCCAAGCCCCTGAACCTGGCGTTGTATCCCATCCTGGTGGGCTTTAACAGCGTGCCCAAGGCGGCTCTGGTGCCGGTGCTGGTGCTGTGGTTTGGCATCGGCACGGTGCCAGCCATCCTGACCGCTTTTCTAATCTCGTTCTTCCCCATCGTGGTGAACGTGGCCACCGGGCTGGCCTCGGTGCCGCCGGAGCTGCGGGAGGTGCTGCGGGTGCTGGGCTCGAGCCGCCTCGAGGCCTTTACCAGGGTCTCCATTCCCTTCTCCATGCCCTACTTCTTCGCTTCGCTCAAGGTGGCCATCACCCTGGCCTTCGTGGGCGCGGTCATCTCCGAGATCGCCGCCTCGCAAAAGGGCATCGGCTACCTGATGACCTCGGCCAGCTCGCAGTTCAACGTGCCGCTGGTCTTCGGCGGGCTCTTGCTCATCGCAATCATGGGCATTGCCCTCTATGCGGTATTTGCCATTTTGGAGCGCCGCCTGGTGGGCTGGGCCTACCGCAGCCAGAACGCCTGAATATGAACCTTGAAGCAGTAAATCTTCTCTCCAAAGAAGCCTTTGTCGAACGGGTGGGCTGGGTCTTCGAGCACTCGCCCTGGATCGCCGAGCAGGCCTGGGCGCAGCGGCCCTGGGCCAGCCTCGAGGCCCTGCAGCAAAGCCTGGTGCAGGTGGTGCAGCAGGCCCCCAAGGAGGCCCAGCTCGCCCTCCTGCGGGCCCACCCCGACCTGGGCAGCCGCGCCCGCATGGCCCCCGCCTCGGTAGCAGAGCAAAAGGGGGCTGGCCTGGATGCCCTCTCCCCCGCCGAGTACGAGCGCATTCAGGCCCTGAACCGGGCCTACACCGGGAAATTCGGCTTCCCCTTCATCCTGGCGGTGCGAGGCAAAACCAAGGCCGACATCTTCCAGGCCATGGAGCAAAGGCTCCACAATTCCCCGGAGGTGGAGTTCCAGACGGCCCTGGAGGAAGTCTTCAAAATTGCCCGTTTCCGCCTGGCCGACCTGCTGCAAAGAGAATAATCTTGCGTTTGACAACCCTCCGGCCGTCTCGCCTAGAATCAGTCTGGACTACACCATGAACCCCCTGAACCAAGACCGACTGCGAATCGTCAAGTGGCCCTGGGTGCTGGCCCTCCTGGCCCTCTTCGCTGTGGCGGTGGCCCTCACCCTGGCGAACGGCTGGCAGGCCCACGCCCGGGAGTGGCTCAACCTGGTGGTGCGCTGGCTGCACATCATCTACGGCATCGCCTGGATTGGGGCCAGCTTCTACTTCATCTTTCTGGAGAACGCCCTCGAGCGCCCGGGTGTACGGGCCGAACTCTCCGGCAACATCTGGGCCATCCACGGCGGCGGCATCTACTACCTGGAGAAGTACAAAACCGCCCCCAGGGAGCTGCCCCGATACCTGCACTGGTTCAAGTGGGACGCCTACCTCACCTGGGTTACGGGCTTCTTGCTGCTCATCATCGTCTACTACGCCGACCCCCGTACCATCCTGCTGGCCCCCGGCAGCACCCTGCCGGGCTGGGCGGCCATCGCGATTGCCATCGGAAGCCTGGTAGCGGCCTGGCTCATTTACGTGGGGCTTTCCAGCACCCAACTGCTCTACCGCCCAGCTCTGTTTTTGCTGGTGGGCGGGGTGCTGGTCGCGCTGGCGGCCTATCTGCTGGGTCAGGTCTTTAGCGGGCGCGGCACTTTTATGCACATCGGGGCCATGCTGGGCACCATCATGGCCGCCAACGTGTTTTTTGTGATCATCCCCTCACAGAAAAAGCTGGTGCGGGCCGCGCAGCAGGGCGAGGCCCTCGACCCCAACTTCGTGGCCTGGGTGCAGCTTCGCTCCCGCCACAACAACTACCTCACCCTGCCGGTGCTCTTCACCATGATCGCCCACCACTTCCCCATGACCTATAACAACGGGGCAAACTGGCTCATCCTGATCCTGCTCTTTGTGGCCGGGGTGGCGGTGCGGCACTTCATCAACGTGACCGAGAAAGAGCACCACAAAACCCTGATTGAAGGCGGGGCCATGCCCTACCTGCTGGTGCTGGCGGCGGCTTTGCTCCTGGGGGCTTTCTACCTGACCGCCCCGCGCCAGAGCCTCGAGGCCCAGGGCCAGCCACCTGTGGCCTTTGCCGAGGTGCAGGCCATCATCGCGGCGCACTGCCAGATGTGCCACGCGGCCCGCCCCACCCAGCCGGGCTTTGCCTCGGCGCCGGGCGGGGTGATGCTCGAGACCCCCGAGCAGATTGTGGGGTATGCCCAGAAAATCAAGCAGGTTACGGTAGACACCCAGTACATGCCCCTGCTGGTGCCGGGGGTTCCGCCCATGACCCCCGAGCAACGGGCCAGGCTGGGGGCCTGGGTGGCCCAGGGCGCGCCGAGGCCGTAGGATTAAGACATGGCACGCCTCTCGACCCATGTGCTGGACACCGCCCACGGCCGCCCCGCGGCGGGGCTCGACCTCGAGCTCTACCGCATCGGCCCCGCGGGCGAGCGCACCTTGGTGACCACGGCCCGCACCAACGCCGATGGCCGCACCGATACCCCCTTGCTCTCGGGCGAGACCATCCCGGTGGGCCTGTACGAGCTGGTCTTCCACGTGGCCGCCTACTTCAAGGCCCAGGGCGTCCCCCTGCCCGACCCCCCCTTTCTGGACAAGGTGCCCATCCGCTTCGGCATCGCCGAGGCTCGAGGGCACTACCACGTACCGCTCCTCATCGCGCCCTATGGCTACAGCACCTACCGGGGTAGCTGAGTACCCCACGGGAAGCTTCATCCCTTGCCCCGTCCGCAGCAAACCACGTTTTACGCTTCCCGCGGGAGCCCCAGGATGGGAAAATCGGGGATACAGGGATCCAGAGCCCTACGAACAAGAACGCATCCCAACTGACCCGAACATGAATCTTTCCGATACCGACTTCTCCCAACTGGCCCAGGAAGCCCTCGAGCGCTGCCTGGCCCTGGGCCGCCTGTCCGAAGAAGCAGGCCGCCTGACCCGCACCTTCCTCTCCCCCCCCATGCGGGAGGTGCACCGGCTGCTTGCCGCCTGGATGCAGGAGCTGGGCATGGCGGTGCGGGTGGACGCGGTGGGGAACCTGATCGGGCGCTACCCCGGCCAGACCCCCGACGCCCCGGCCCTGCTGATGGGCTCCCACGTGGACACCGTGCGCGATGCGGGCCGGTACGACGGCCTTCTGGGGGTAACGCTGGCGCTGGCGGTGGTGAAAGCCCTGGAGGGCCGCAGGCTGCCCTTTGCCATCGAGGTGATTGCCTTCTCGGAAGAGGAGGGGGTGCGGTTTGGGGTACCCTTCCTGGGGAGCAAGGCCATCGTCGGGCGGTTCGAGCCGGAGCTGCTAAAGCTGCAAGATGCCGAGGGACAGACGGTCGAGGCGGCCATCCGGGCCTTTGGCTTGGAGCCCGCCCAGATTCCCCAGGCCGCCTATAACCCCGCCCAGGTCAGGGGGTTTCTGGAGTTTCACATCGAGCAGGGGCCGGTACTGGAGGCCCTGGGGTATCCGCTGGGCCTGGTGGAAGGCATCGTGGGGCAGAGCCGGCTCGAGGTGGCCTTCCGCGGCAAGGCCGGGCACGCCGGCACCGCGCCCATGCACCTGCGCAAGGACGCCCTGGCCGGGGCCGCCGAGTGGATTACCCTGGTCGAGCGCGAGGCCCGCGAGGAGCCGGGCCTGGTGGCTACGGTGGGCATGATCACCGCATTGCCTGGGGCGGCCAACGTAATTCCGGGGGAGGTGCAGATGAGCCTGGATGTGCGCCACCTCGAGGACGAGATCCGCAGCCTGGCGGTCGCCAACCTGATCACCCGGGCCCAGCAGGTGGCCCAGCGCCGGGGCCTCGAGCTCGGCTACCGCACCCTGTACGAGCAGCCCGCGGTGCCCTGCGACCCCGGCCTGAACGCGCTGCTGGCCGAGGCCCTGGAGGCCCAGGGCTACCCGGTGCACCGGATGGTCTCGGGGGCCGGGCACGACGCCATGATTATGGCGGCCCTGTGCCCCGCCACCATGCTGTTCCTGCGCAGCCCCGGCGGCCTCTCGCACCACCCGGAGGAGTCGGTCTGGCCGCAGGACGTGGAAGCCGCCCTGCGGGTGGGCCTGGACTTTTTGCACAGGCTGGCAGCCGAAGTTCTGTAGGGAGGGGTGATGCTCGATCTAATCGTGCGCGGTGGAAAGCTGGTCACCCCCGAAGGGGTGCGGCAGGCCGACCTGGCGGTCGCAGATGGGCGGATTGCCCAGATAGCCCCGGAAATTGCCGAACCGGCCCGGCAGGAGCTTCGCGCAGAGGGCTTGCACGTCTTTCCGGGCCTGATTGACGTACACGTGCACTTCAACGAGCCGGGGCAGGCCCACTGGGAAGGCATCGCCACCGGCAGCGCGGCCCTGGCCGCCGGCGGCGGCACGGCGTTTTTCGATATGCCGCTCAACTCCCTGCCCTGCACCCTCGATGCCCCTTCCTTCGACCAGAAGCTGGCAGCCATGCGGGCCTCCTCCCACACCGATTTCGCCCTGTGGGGGGGCCTCACCCCAAACACCTTGCAGCATCTACCCGACCTAGCCGAGCGGGGTGTAATCGGGTTCAAGGCTTTTATGTCAAACTCGGGCCTACCCGAGTTTCCCGCTTGCGACGATGCTTCTTTATTCGTTGGGATGCGCCTGGCGGCCCAGTTGGGCCTACCGGTAGCCGTGCACGCCGAGTCAGACGCCATGACCGCCTACCTGGCCCAGCAAAAACGCCAGCAAGGCCAGACCACCTGGCGCGACTTTCTGGACTCAAGGCCGGTTTACACCGAACTCGAGGCCATCCAGCGGGCCTTGTTGTTTGCCCAGGAAACCGGCTGTCGGCTGCACATCGTGCACATCAGCTCGGGGGCCGGGGTAGTGCTGGCCGCCGAGGCCAAAGCCAGAGGGGTGGACGTGAGCCTCGAGACCTGTCCCCACTACCTGGCCTTCACCGAGGAAGACCTCGAGCGCCTGGGGGCCGTCGGCAAGTGCGCCCCGCCCCTTCGCTCCAGCGACCAACAAACCCTGCTGTGGAGCCAGGTGTTGCAGGGGCAGATTGATATCATCGCTTCCGACCACTCCCCCAGCCCCCCCGAGATGAAGCAGGGCGACGACTTTTTTGCCCTGTGGGGCGGGATTGCTGGGGTGCAGTCCACCCTGGCTGTGCTTCTAACCGAAGGCTGGCAACGGCGCGGGCTGGCCCTGGAGCGGCTGGCCGCCCTGCTCTCGGCCAACCCGGCGCGGCGTTTTGGCCTCGTGGGCAAGGGCCGCCTGGCCGAAGGCTACGACGCCGACTTCACCCTGGTAGATCTGCAGCAGACCCACACCCTGGAGCCCCAGAACCTGCACTACCGGCATCCCATCTCGCCCTACCTGGGCCGTACCTTCGTGGGGGCTGTGCGAGAGACCTGGCTACGGGGGCAGCGGGTGTATGCCTTGGGTAAGATAGAAAAGCCCAGCGAGGTTCGATTGCTCAAGGGGTCGATCCCCTTCAGGACAGAACCCTGACGGGCCTGTTCACCTAGAGGAGTCTATGAGTCTGACCGGTTTTACCCGTACCCGTGTAGCCCCCGACCACGCCCTCTTGACCCCCGATACCTTTGTGCGGGCCCCCCTGCCCGGCTGGAAAAACACGGCCTGCATAGTGCACATCTCCCCCGAGCTGGGGGCCCGCTTCAAGATGTACACGGTGGAGATGGAAGCCGGTGGCACCGGCGAGATGACCCTGCTGGATATCCAGCGGTTTGCCTATGTGCTGGAAGGTGCGGTGGCGCTCGAGGTGGGCGGCGCCCGGCATGCCCTGGGGGCCCACCACTACGCCTACCTGCCGGCCAACACCCCGCACCGGTTCGAGGCCGCCGCCCGCGCGCGGATGGTGGTATTCGACAAGCCCTACCAGGCCCTGGCCGGGGTAGAAGTGCCCTCCGTGGTGCTCGGGCACGAGCCCGATATCCCCAGCAGCCCGCTCCTGGGCGACGAGGCCCTGCAGGTGCGCCTGCTCTTGCCGGATAACCCCTCTTTTGATATGGCCGTCAACACCATGACCTTTGCCCCCGGCGCCCACCTGTCGCTGGTGGAAACCCACGTGATGGAACACGGCCTGCTCTTCCTCGAGGGCGGGGGGGTGTACCGGCTGAGCGACCACTGGTACACCGTGCAGGCCGGCGACGTCATCTGGATGGCCTCCTACTGCCCACAGTGGTTCGGGGCGCTGGGCAAAACACCCAGCAAGTACCTGATTTACAAAGACGTCAACCGGCACTCGCTCGAGCTGCTCTCCTGATAGCGCCCCTCACGCCGCATCGGGGCGGTGGAGGCTGGTTGGCTGGGTGCGGTAAACTTCTCGTGCTGGATTTTCTACAAGTCTGACTTGAGCATATCTTCCAAAATTTTTATCGGAGTAGCCCATGATCGTACGACCCCTAATAGACCAAGAACGAATTATCCGTGAACTCGAGGCCCTGGCGGAGTTTTCCGATACCCCCAAGCCGGCCATTACCCGCATCCTGTTTACCAAGCCCGACCTGGAAGCGCGGGCCTACCTCAAGGGGCTGTGCGAGGAAGCGGGTCTCAGCCTACGGGAAGATGGGCTGGGCAACATCTTCGCCCGCTGGGAGGGCTCCGCGCCCGATCTGCCTGCGGTGGGTACCGGCTCCCACTTCGACGCCATCCCCTATGCCGGCATGTACGACGGTACGGTGGGTGTGCTGGGAGGGCTGGAGGCCATCCGCTCCCTTCAGCGCAGCGGCTTCAAGCCCTACCGCTCCATCGAACTGCTCATATTCACCGCCGAGGAGCCCACCCGTTTTGGCATTGGTTGCCTGGGGAGCCGGGCCCTGGCCGGGGTCTTGAGCCCCGATTCGCTGCGCGAGCTCAAAGACCCGGAGGGGCGTACCCTTGAGGAGGTGCGCTGGGAGGCTGGTTATATGGGCCGCCTGGAGGACGTGGCCCTCCCCGAGGGCTACTACTCGGCTTTTGTGGAGCTGCACATCGAGCAAGGACCGGTGCTCGAGCAAGAACGCGTCCCGCTGGGCATCGTGACGGCCATTGCAGCCCCGGCCTCCCTGCGGGTTAACCTGGAGGGGGTAGGAGGCCACGCCGGAACCGTTCTGATGCCCGATCGGCGCGATGCCCTGTGCGCCGCCGCCGAGATTATTCTGGGTGTGGAGGCCTTTGCTAAAAACAGCGGCAGCATCAATACCGTGGCTACCACCGGCTTTTGCGAGGTTTATCCCAACGCAGTCAATAGCGTGCCCAGCCGGGTCAGGCTCGAGGTCGACATCCGCGATATCGAACAGTCCCGCCGGGATCAGGTGATTCGCAGTGTCATTCAGGGGGTCGAGCAGGTCTGCACCAGACGTGACATCAAGTACAGCGTAGAAATTATCAACATAGACCCCCCCGCCAAGGCAGGCTCTGAGGTGTTAAAGGCCCTGGTGGCTTCGTGTGGCGAGGCCGGGGTAAAGTTCAAGTTTATGGTGAGCCGGGCTTACCACGATGCCTTGTTCATGGCCCGGATTACCCCCACCGCTATGCTGTTTATTCCATGCCGGCAAGGTGTGAGCCATCGCCCAGATGAGTATGCCGCGCCCGAAGATATTGCCAGGGGCGTCCACGTACTGGCCCTCACCCTAGCCAAGCTCTCGCTAGCCGAGGACAAAGCCGTTCCAAAGGACGACCCCGTTTTACTCGATGAGTAAGTTTTTTGGCAAAAGCTTGCAATAGCGGGTGCGTTGCCAGAAAAACCCCATAATACGAACCTGCTGAGAGGGTTCGCTGGGTTTCATGCCGGATTCAAGGAGAAGCTCATTCCAATAGACTAGCTTTTTGAACCCAAGTACATTCCCTTTGCTCGAGGTAGTTTGTCACAGTTCAGCAATATGCTGTTCAATTCTGGTTTCATCTAGGCGATCAGTACCCACGGCCGGCCATACAGAGTTTGGAGCCATAATACGCATTTCGGCAGTATCGTTCACTTCGGCAAGCCTAAACGATACTACCGAAATGCTTTTCTACTCCCTTCGGTCGGTTTGAATCCTTCACCTCTGACTGCGTCCACCGGTGAAGGATTCAAGCGGAAACGGTATAAAACAACACCCACCGCAGGGGTGGGTGTTGTGGATCGATAAAACCTACCTAGGCCCTGGCTTTGCTGACCAGTTCAGCGAAAGCTTCGGGCTGGCGTACCGCAATATCGGCAAGAATCTTGCGGTCAAGCTCGATCCCAGCCTTTTTGAGGCCGTGCATAAACACGCTGTAGCTCAGACCATGCTGACGAGCAGCAGCGTTGATACGCACAATCCACAAGCGGCGCATATCGCCCTTGCGCTTGCGGCGGTCGTTGAAGGAGCGCATGGCTCCGCTAAACAGGGTTTCGCGGGCCTTACGAACACTCTTGGAGCGCAGGGCGTAAAAGCCCTTGGCACGCTTAAGGATGGCCTTGTGTTTACGACGACGAACTACACCGGTCTTGGCGCGTGGCATTCTGTATCACCTCTCCTTATACGTCGTAGGGCATCAGACGGTGGACACGGCGCTCTTCACCTTTCGAAAAGGTAAAGTCGCGCCCTTTCTGACGGCGGCTGCTGCCCGACTTGTGCCAGTTGAGGTGGCGCTTCCCCGGCTTTTTGCCTACCACTTTGCCTGTAGCCGTGATCTTGACACGGCTTTTGGCGCCCTTATGGGTCTTCATCTTGGCCATGGTCTACTCCTATGTGGCCGCTCGAGTGCCTCCTGGGAGGGCTTCAAACTCGGCAGCCTTGCAAGTATAGCATCCCCTGGGCTACCTGCCAACCCTAAACGATATTCTTTTCAACTGTATTTTTTGCGCCAGCAAATCGTTCGTAGCGCAGTGCGTCTATATTCAAACTGCAGGCCCGACCCTCCACCACTTCCTCGGCCATCAGACGGCCTACCATAGCAGCCTGTTGCACCCCATGGCCGGAAAAGCCACAGGCGTTAACCCAGCCCTCCACACCGGGCATCCGGCCCAGGATGGGGTTGTGGTCGGGGGTCACCTCATAGTAGCCCCACCAACTGGCTTTGTGGTCGAGCTGGAACTGCTCGAGCCAGGGGAAGCGAGCCAGGCCCACCTCCAGGGTGGGCTCGAGCCAGCTCCAGTCCATACCCTCGCTAAAGCCCAGGTCATCTGGGTTGCTGCGGCCAAAGATTAACCGGTCGTGCTCGGGACGAAACCAGAAACCGCTGGACAGATCTATGGTCAGGGGGTGCCAGGCAGGATGGGGAATGGGCGCGGTGCAGAAAACCATCCGTCGGGCGGGATGCACGGGAATTTCCAGCCCGGCCCTGCGCCCCACCTCGCCCGCCCAGGCCCCAGCAGCATTGAGAATGATACGGGTCTCGAGCAATCCTTGGGAGGTCTGCACCTTCCACCCGGCCTTGGTCGGTTCGGCTGAGCAAAACTCGGTCTCGGTAAGCACCACAGCACCCAACTCCCTTGCACGCCGGAGGTAAGCCATGCAAATGCCATGGGGGTCTACAATGCCATCAGCAGGGCCATAAGTAGCCCCCAGGGTAGGTTCCAGGCCCGCGGCCAGCGGCATGAAGTCGAACCATTCCTGAGCAGCCTCGAGATCCCGCACCTCCACCGGCACTCCCAGGCTGCGCTGCAGCTCCACCCCCGCCAGGTGCTGTTCCCACTGGGAGTCCGGCACCAAAAACAAGTAGCCGATGGGCCGGTAGGCGGCTTCGGGCATCTGTTGGTACTCTTGAATGGAATACCAGGACAGAAGGATGTTGGTGGCTTCAGTAAACTGCACCCGCACACCCGCCGCGCTCTTGCCGGTCGAACCCATGGCCGGCGCCGGAGCCTGCTCAAGCACAGCTATTCGCAGGCCGCGTTCGGCCAGGCGATAGGCACAGGCCGCACCGATAATGCCCGCCCCAGCAACTAAGATATCGTACTGCATCATCGCGCCTACTGTAGCGTATCAGGCAGTTCGGTACAAAGTGGGGCGTTACAGCTCATGCCGGGAGCAAATAGGTTCCCTGCGGAGCAAACCATATCCGAACCTTCTCGCCACGGCCCGGCAGCTCGGGGGCGTCGCCTGCGACCACACCCTCGAGCCGACCCACAGCGGTGTCTACGCTGAACTCGGTAGAGGAACCCAGAAAGGACACCAGGTGCACGGTGCCCTCGAGGCCCTCCCCTTCCCTCGAGACCCGCAGGGCCTCCGGCCGCACCATCACCGTCACCCTGCCCGAGATGCCCTCCTGCTGGTGGGGCAGGCTGTAAGTTCCTACCTGGAGGAGTCCGCCGCTGTAGTACCCTTCAAAAAAGTTGGCCCGCCCGATAAAGTCGGCGGCAAAGCGGCTGATGGGCCTGGTGTAGAGGGTACGGGGGTCGCCCTGCTGCTCGATGACCCCCTTGTTCATCAGCACCACTAGGTCGGAGATGGCCATGGCCTCTTCCTGGTCGTGGGTTACGTAGAGCGAGGTGATGCCGAGTTCTTGCTGTATGTCGCGGATTTCCTCGCGCACCCGCTTGCGCAGCTTGGCGTCGAGGTTGGAGAGCGGTTCATCGAAAAGCAGCACCCGTGGCTGCATAACCAGCGAGCGGGCCAGGGCTACCCGTTGCTGCTGCCCCCCCGATAGGGCCGCTACCGGGCGCTCCTCGAGGCCCGTCAGGCCTACCTGCCGTACCACCTCGGCCACCCGCTCGCGGATTTCCTCCCTGGGGCGACGGGTCACCTCGAGGCCATAGGCGATGTTCTGATAGACGTTCATATGGGGGAAGAGGGCGTAGCTCTGGAACATCATGGTGATGTCGCGCAGATATGCCGGTAGCCGGGTGACGTCCTCCCCGCCAAAAAGAATGCGTCCCTCGGTGGGGCGCTCGAGCCCGGCTACCATGCGCAGGATGGTGGTTTTTCCACAACCCGAGGGGCCCAGTAGGGTGACGAGCTTCCCCGCCGGTAGCTCCAGGTCTACCTTTTCCACCGCGGTCACTTTGCCGAATTTCTTGACGATGCCCTCGAGCCTAACCGACACCGCCTGGTGCGCGCCCTTCAGATTGGCTACAGCTTGCTGCATATTGACCTCACACCGCGGACTCCAGCGAGGCGCCGCGTCCCAGCCGCCTCGAGGCGGCAAACAGAATCAGGATGACCGTGAGCAAACCCAGAATCATTACCGTGGCCATGGCCGCGCCCCGGCCCAGGTCGCCCTGCTCGATCCAGCGCAACATCAGCACGGTGGCCAGTGCGTTTCCGGGGCTAATCAGGAAGATAATCTGGCTGATGGCGGTCATGCCCCGCACAAAGGCGAAAACCAGCCCGGCCAGAAGCTGGGGGATAAGCAAGGGCAGCAACACCCTGCGCAGGGTGGTGCTCGAGGGCGCTCTGAGCAGGGTGGAGGCTTCCTCCAGGCTTTTATCAATCTGGGAAAGGCCCGAGATAACCCCCCGCACCGCTGCTGGCATGTTACGAAAAACCAGCGCCAGCACGATGATGATGCCGGTGCCGGTAAGCAGCCAGGGGCCGGTGTTGAAGGCCAGGATGTAGGCTACACCCATCACGGTGCCGGGGGTGGCAAAGGAGAGCATCGAACCCACTTCTAATAGCCCCCGCCCCCAGAACTGCTGCCTCGAGACCAGATAGGCAATCAGGGAGCCTACCAGGGTGGCGATAATTGCGCTGATAAAGGCCAGTTGCGCAGTTTTGAACAGTACCGGCAGGCCCAGGTTGGTCAGGTCAATGTAGTGCTTGAAGGTAAAGCTGTTGTTGATACCCCAAATTTGTACAAAGGAGCCAAAGAAAATTGAGAAGTACAACAGCACCACCGCCAGGCCCCACAAGGCCAGGATGCTTTGCAGGGTGCGCTCGAGCCAGACCGGCAAGGGCGAAAAGTTGCCCGCTCCGGGCTTGCCCGTAACCGTAACAAACGAAGTATTGCCCAGCCACACGCGCTGCAAGCCGAATATCACCAGTACCAGACACAATAGCACCGCGCCGTAGACCGCTGCCTCGTTGGGGTCGTAGCGTCCGGTCAGGGCCAGGAATACCTCGGTGGCCAGGAAGTTGCGGTCACCCCCCAGCAGCATAGGGTTGCCGAAGTCGGCCAGCGACTCGATGATGGTCAGCAAAAATGCCGCCGCCAGCCCAGGGCGCAGCAGGGGCCAAGTAATGCGGCGGAAGGTATCCCAGGGGTGGGCCCGCAGGGTGGCCGAAGCCTCCTCGAGGGCCGGGTTCAGGCCCTGCACCGAGCCGCGCAGAATCAGGAAGGCCACTGGGGTGAAAGCGAAAATTTGGGCAATGGCTACCCCGTTGATGCCAAACAAAAAACTGGTTTTGAGGCCCAGCAGGTCGCTGGTGATGATGCCGCTGCGCCCCAGCCAGTAGATGAGGGCAAACGCGAACACAAACGGTGGGGTGATGAGGGGCAGCAGGCTGACCACCCCCAGGCTGCGGCGAACCCAGTCGGCCCTCGAGCGCTGCTCCAAGAGCGCGAACACCAGTCCCAGCGCAGTGGTAATGGGGGCCACGATGAGGGCTAGGTACAGGCTGGTAGGAAATGCCCCACCCCCAAAAATGCCCGCACCCACAATCCAACCCAGCACCAGACCCGCCACCAAACCGCTGAAGACTCGAGGCCAGCGCCAACCTCCACGGGCCGCCAGCCCCGCACCCAACAGCCCAGCGACCAGGGTAACCAGGCCCACCTGCAAGCGCTCCGACTGGGCAGTGTAGGGATTCTCGATGGTGATGAACAGCGGTGAGCTGAGCACGCTTTGAATCTTGCTGAGGGTAAAGACACCCTTAACCACCACCGATTCGTGCAGCACGGTAAAAAGTGGATAGATAATGAACAGCAGCACAAACAGCGCAGACAGCAGGATACTGGTAGTGACAAAGGGGTCGTTTTGGATAATGCCTGACTCGCTCAGCCCAATGCCCACCACCGTCAGCAGGGCGACCAGCACCACCAGCGCGCCCAACCCCAGCGGCGCCGAGGTAGCCACCAGCCACCCCACACCTGCCAGAAAGCCCCCGGAACCTAGCACCACCAAGGCGTAGCCCCTATGCACCAGGGGAAGGCGGAGCAAGCTCAGGGCCGTAAGGCTGAGTGCAATGGCCAGCAGCACCGCTCCCAACACCGGGGCGGTGCTCATAGCCAGAAGGTTGGGGTTGAACTCGAGGAAACTTCGGTCGGTACGAACCCACGGCAGTAGCAAGAGGCCCAGCAGGCTTACCAGTCCGGCCATCCACGCAGAAGACCTTCCGCTGGCCATGCCCACAAGGCCGGTTTTTCCTATTACAGCCATTCAGGCTCCTTTGATAGCGTTGTAGTTATCGCCCGCATCACTTGAATGACTCCGCCGTTAGGCGGAGTCATTCAGCAAATCAACCAATCATCACTTCCAGCATGGGTTTAGCGGCGCGGCAACGGGAATACCTCTCTTGTCCAGCGGGCAATCAGCCGCTGGCGCAGATCGGGGTCGCCGTACTTCTTGGCGTCGTAGTTGATGAGCTTGAAGTCTTTGGGGTTGGGAATGCCTTCGATTAGAGGGGTTTTGGTGTTGGAAGGCAACGAGAAAATGCCTGCCCGGAAGCCCACCTGCTGGCCCTCGGGAGAAGTAGCCCAGTCCATGAAGGCCTGGCCGTTGGCTTTGTTCTTAGCCCCGCGCACCAGGCTCAGGCCGCCGATTTCGTAGCCTGTACCCTCACAGGGAGCCACAATCTCGATGGGGAAGCCTTGCTTCTTGAACTCCACCAGGTCGTGCATGAACTGAATCCCAATGCCAATCTCACCGCGCCCCAGCGCAATGCGCGGGGCCACGCCCGAGCGGGTGTATTCGGCCACGTTGCGGTGATAGCTCTTCATCAGATCGAACGCTTCATCCTCGCCGAACAACTGCACCAAGGTGGCAATCTGGGTGTAGGCGGTTCCGGAGGTGTTGGGGTTAGAGACCTGAATCAGACCCCGGTAAGCTGGGTTGGCGAGATCCTTCCAGCAGCGAGGAATGGGTGCGCCGCGATCCTGGAGCACCTTGGGGTTAATGCCAAAGCCCAGAATCCCCTGGTAAAGCGGGGTGTAGGTCGTACCGATGGCCTGCTTCATGGTAGGAGACAAATCGTTGTAGGACTTGACCCGATACCATTCGGTGATGGCATCTTTGAAGGCTTCGTAGTGTGGATCGCCTGTGCCCCCAAACCACACATCAAAGGTGGGGTTGTTGCGCTCGGCCCGTAAGCGGGCCAGGGCCTCGTTGGTCGAGACGCTCACGATGCGCACCTCAATGCCCGTCGCCTGTTTGAAGGCCGGCCCCAAGGCCTCACACCAGTTTTGCGTGACGCTACAGATCACATTGACAACCCGCT
This sequence comes from Meiothermus sp., assembly GCF_026004075.1. Classification (NCBI taxonomy): domain Bacteria; kingdom Thermotogati; phylum Deinococcota; class Deinococci; order Thermales; family Thermaceae; genus Meiothermus; species Meiothermus sp. Next base: position 1,592,497 of record NZ_BPIK01000001.1, read on the forward strand.
GCTGGGCAAAGCCCATGCTTGTTGCTAGCAGTGCGAACACAAGAGCCCACCAACGGAGATTCCGCTTCAAAAAAGACATATTTTTGCCTCCTCGGTTGAATCATACGGCTTGTCGGAAAAATGTCAAGATTCAACTGCCCTACACGACAGAAAATAATTTATTGAACACCTGCAAAGTAGAGCAGGGCTATAGGCTCGAAAGAAGGCCTCGAGCTTTGCGCTATATGAATTTACGGCTTTTCTAGGTTCGAATTTGCTGGACTCTAGCAGTTATTGCGCCTATACTTGCAGCAGATTGAGCGGTCAGGGGAAAGTCAAGTGTTAGAAGCCTTGGGCGGTCTGGCGTTGCTGGTAAAGGGGCTATCCTTCCTGTCCCAGGCCCTGGCAGTTGCAGTAGGTGGGCCCGCACGCCGGGTTTTGACCTGGGCTACGGCTCGCTCGAGGCGGGCCTGGCTGGCTGGAGTCCTGGTAGGTGCTTTGACCCTTAATAGTACTGCACTGGGCCTCACAGCGATCAGGCTGGCCGAATCGGGCATTGCCAGCTTCGGGTCGGCGCTGGTGCTGGGCCTGGCCGCCAAAGGGGGCGCCACGGTGGCGCTGCAACTGGCAGCCACCCCCATCAGCGCGATGGCCCTGCCGATTGTAGGGGTTGGGTTCGTACTATCGTTGTTCAAGCGGATCCAGGTCTGGGGTGAAGGAATCCTGGGGCTGGGAATGCTGCTGTTGGGAATTTCACTGATGGTACAGGGGCTACTGCCCATGACCAGCTCGGAGCTTTTTATCCTGATACGCCAGAGCCTGGAATCTTCTCCACTGGGCCTGTGGTTGCTGGGTTTTGCCCTGGCCTCGTTGCTGGGCTCGGCCAATGCAGTGGCTGCGCTGGCCCTGGCGCTGGCGGCCTCGAGCGCCTTCAGTCTGTCGTCTGCGCTTCTGCTCACCCTGGGTGGGGGGGCTGGATCGGGGATGATTCTGCTGCTCAGCACCTGGGATAGCACCCCGGCGGCCCGTCGGATTGCGGCGGCTCACCTGGGCTGGAAAATACTGCTTTCCATTCCCTTTGTGCTGTTTTTACCGGCTTTCGCCCGCTTCAGTGGCGAGCTGGCACAGCAGCTTGGCCTGGGTTCTTCGGCTGCAGTAGCCCAGGGGCACCTGCTATATCACGTGCTGGCCTCGCTGCTGGTTTTGCCCGTGGTACGGCCCCTCGAAAGCGTCATGCATCGACTGATGCCCGATTCGGAGCACCGCATCAGCCCCCGATACATCTCTGAGGAGGCCCTCGAGTCACATGAATTGGCTTCCAGTCTGGCCTTGCGCGAGGTTGGGCGCATCGGCGACCAGCTCTCGGAAATGCTCACCGAGACCGTGAAGATTCTGGCCCACGGCAACGGTGATACCGCCGAGGTGGCCCGGCGGGAGGAGAAGGTAGACCAGCTGGCCCGTGCCATTGTGCTCTATCTGAGCGACTTATCGGCCCGTCATCCGGGCAACTCGCCGCTGGTGCTAATGATGGCGGCCAGCGAGATTGAGCATATGGGCGATCAGGTGCGGCGTATGCTGCGCAAGCAGGACAAGCTGTACGCCCAGAACCTAGACTTCTCCGAGGAAGGCCGTGGCGAACTGGCCGAGGCTGCCGAGAAAGTGCTCAAGCGGCTGAAACTCTCATTGGCCGCTCTATCTACTCGCAATGAGGCCCTGGCCGAGCAGGTTATTGACGAGCACGCCAACCTGGAAAGCTATCTGCACGAGCTGCGTCGCTCCCATCTACGCCGCCTAGAAAAAGGGCGTATCGAAAGCCGCGCTACCACCCTGGCTCATCTGGATCTGCTTATTGTGCTGGACGAGCTTGATCGGAGCATTACCCGTCTGGCTTCACTTTCGCTCGAGCTTCACCGACCCCTGGCCGGTATCTGATACCACCTCTGCGTGTGAGAAGGGCATTTGAGGCGGCCTTTCCCAATCTTTACATACGCATTTCGGTAGTATCGTTTACTTTGACAAGCCTAAACGATTCTACTGAAATGCTTTTCTACTCCCTTCGGTCGGCTTGAATCCTTCACCTCTGACTGCGCAGGGCGGTAAAGGATTCAAGCGGAAACGGTATCAATTCGAGGGAACTGCGGTAATCCGCCTCGCGCATACCTTCGCTCGAGGTCTTCAAGCGTCAACCCCTCGAGCCTTGCGGCGCATGAGCTTGTCTTGATACATACGCTGGTCGGAAAGTCGCACCAAATCGCCGTCGGAGCTGGCCTCCTCGGGCAGCGTAGCTATACCCCGGCTAACACTGGCATTGGGGAACCCCTGTTGTTGTGTATGACGCACTGCTGCATCTATGCGGTGCAAAATCTCGCCGTGGTGATGGGTCTCCAGATAGGGCAGAATTGCAGCAAACTCGTCACCACCTATGCGGTATACCCTTCCCACGTCCAAAAAACTCTCTTGAACTGCCTGAGCGAAGGTACGCAGCAGTGCATCTCCACGCTCGTGACCTTCGGTATCGTTGAGTTGCTTGAGGGTATCCACGTCCAGAGCCAGCACGCTCAGGGGATAGCCCACCCGGTAGGCGCGGGTAACCTCGCTCTCGAGGTCGGACTCAAAAGCCCGACGATTGCCCAAACCGGTCAGCACGTCGGTATGAGCCATTAATTCCATGCGGCGTGCCAGCATCTGGGCTTCCCGGCGGGCCTGCTCGAGTTCACGGGTACGCTCGGCCAAAAGTTGCTCAAAGTTCTGCCTAAGCTGCTCAACCTCTTTGTCGGCCCAGCCGAGCTGGGCCTTCTCGAGTTGCACCGAGAGCGAGAGGTCGGAGTCCAGGCGCTGCATATACTCTTCTACACCCACAGAGGCATCGGCAAAAACGGCCAGACAGGCTTCCACCACCGCCGGGTCGAATTGCCTTCCGCTTTGACGCCGAATCTCGGCCAGGGCCTCCCCTACCGACCAGGCGCGCTTGTAGGGCCGCTCGTGGGTGAGAGCGTCGAGCACATCGGCCACCGCGACAATGCGGCCAGAGATGGGTATGTTCTGGCCCACCAGGCCATTAGGGTAGCCGCTGCCGTCAAAGTGCTCGTGGTGGGTAAGGGCAATTTCTTCGGCTAGGCGCAGAAGTCTGGAACGCCCCCCGGACAAAATGCGCGCCCCGATGGTGGTGTGCTCTTTTACAATTTCATATTCATCTGCAGTCAGTCGGTCGCGTTTGAGCAAAATGGCATCGGGAATGCCAATCTTACCCACATCGTGAAGGCGTGCGGCCAGCCGCAGAATCTCTACTTCGCCGGAGGGCCAGCCCAGCTGCTTGGCAATCATGGCCGCATTGCGCCCTACCCGGTAAGTGTGTTCGCCAGTCGCATCGTCACGAAATTCCGCCGCTAAAGCTAGCCGGGAAACGATTTCGAGCTGGGCAAATTCGAGCTCCTGGGTACGCTGAAAAACCCTGGCCTGGGCTTCTTCGCGGGCCTGGCGTTCCAGTTGGGTTCTGAGGCGAAGCTGCTCGGCTTCGGTTCGTACATGCTCGAGCTCGAGGTGGTTGATAAGAGTCTGTCGCTTATGCTCGCTCTCTTCGTTGAACACCTCCCGCTCGAGGCGATGGTACTCTTCCAGGTGCTCAAAGGCCTTCTGGTATGCACCACCTGTGCGGTGTACCTGGGACAGCAGTCGGTGGGCCAGGTAGGCACTGCGCTTGCGGTTGGCTTGGCCTGCAAGCTCGAGAACCTCCAGGCCACAGGCCAGGGCTTGCTCGAGTTCGCCCTGGGCCAACCAGGCCTCCCCCAGACTCAGGAGAACGTCCAGGACAGTAGTGCCCCAGCCGCTCGAGCGCGCCATTTGCAGTACTTCTGATAGGGTTTGGACGGCCACTTTAGGCTGGCCCAGGGCCATCTGGGCTTTTGCCAAGCCCTCGAGGGCCGCGGCCTGTACGCGTTCCAAACCCTGTTCCTTGCTAGCCCGAAGGATGGTTTGGTAGAGTTCCTGGGCCTGTGAGAAATCCTGGCGTTTGTATGCCAGCTCGGCCATAAGTTGAATGACCTGGAGCTCAATAACCCGATCATCGGACTGGCGGGTCTCATCCAGGGCCAGCTCGTAGTATCGGTGGGCCTGATCGAAGTCGCCCATTTCCATGTAGAGATTGCCGATAGAGGCCAGGTTACCGGCACGGTTCCGAGCACTGTGCCCTTCTTGCTGGTAAAGCTGGTAGGCTTCTAAGAAGGCCTCGAGGGCCTGGGGGTACTGCCCCAGCTCGGTGCGAAGGATTCCGATGTTATTGAGGTAGCTGGCCTGGGCCGCCGGGTTGTCCAAAGTACGCACGATGCCCAAAGCTCGGGTGAGTTTGTCCAGGGCTTGGGCATACTCGGCCCTGGCGTGGTGGATACCCGCTTGGAGATTAAGGCAGTCTGCTTCGGCAGCAGGCAGACGGGCCTCCTGGGCCAGTCGAATGGCCTCCTCCAGGTACATACTGGCCTGCCCCAGCTCACCCCGTTCGCGCAAGATGTTGGCCAGAAGTCGTAAGCTCTCTAATTGCTGTTCGGGATCCTGGGCCAGCCCGAGGCCGGTTTGTGCCACCCGAAGCGACTCGACTAACTGACCCAGCCGTAAGTAGGCCCTGGCTAAGATCAAGGCAGCCCGCGCCTCATGCATCGTTTGGCCGTTCAGGTGGGCCAGGGCTTTGGCTTGCTCAGCCAAGCGAACAGCCTGCCTGGGATTACGGCTCAGATGTCCTTGGGCATCCGACAGTAGCGACTCGACGGTTGCCGGTGCAGGCGTCGAGTGTCCAGTTGCCTTATCAGTATCGCGTTGCACTCGCAAGGCCTCTCTTCAAATCAGCTACCCGCATTATTGCCATATTCAAATCGGTACGCTTCAAACAAGCACTTCCAGGGTGACTAAACAGATGGTTTCGGTAGGCTGTATCATTGCCAACCGGTAGAAAGCAAGCAAGTAATATATCCCAACCCGCTTACCGAAGAATCGATTTGTGTAGCTCCCATAATGCCACCCCTGTCTAAGAATAGGGCCTAAGGGGTATCACGGTTGTGACAAATAGCTACCGGGCAGCAGGCACAGGCCGATCGCCCCCAGTAAGTGCTCTGTTATACCGGTTCCGCTCGAACCCCTCATTTTTTGATTACACCCAAAGGTGAAGGGCTCGAGCCGACCGAAGGGAGCAGGAGTGCATTCCGGCAGTATCGTTTAGGAAAAGTGAACGATAGCCGGAATGCTATCAGAGCTGTTTGTGGTTGGTTATTCACGGTTTTATCGGAGCCAGCACAGTACAAACGCTTCCTCCGGGGCAGGATTGAGGCTATACGCCAGCAGACAAAGCTGACAAGGTGGCTCTCCGTAGCAGTTGCAGGTATTGGGCGGGGGTTCTCGAGCGTCCCACCACAATACCCCTCACACCCCGGTAGGGTGCGATCAGGTCTAGCCAGTGGGTTTCACCTTTCCCGGACAGCACCAGTAAGCCGGGGGCCAGCCAGGGCACCGCACTCGATGCCAGGGTTGCATCTACCTTCGCTTTGACCTGAGCCGCGGAGACACAGGCATGGGGAATGGGAGCAAAAGGCTCCTTTGCCCACCCCATCCGATAGGCGAGATAACGGTAGGTCGGCCAGTCGTCAATATCGGAGCACCAAAGCCCATCGCCCCACTCGAGCAGTTCGATCTGCTTTTGGCGGGTACTCAAGATGGCCCTTGCCCCCTGGTCACCCTTGAGCCGAAGCACTTCCGGGAAAAGCCTCGCGGATAAATATACAGGGGGGCGTATCTGGCCCTCTACACTGGCCGCTACCGCGAGTATCTGAGGGGTTTTGGTCTCTATAGCTTCTCGCATTTGTTCGAGTCTAGTCGGCTCAATTGCTGGCATATCGGCCAGAAGTACCAGTGCACCCGAAGCGCCCGAAAGCATGCGAATACCGGCCTTTAGCGAGGTGCTCTGTCCATACCGATAGTTGTGGTTAAGCACAGTTTTCACCCTCGAGTCCACACCTGGGGTGGTCTCTACCCAGCGCTCCACCACGTAGCGGGCCACCTTTGCTGCACGCCCCAAAACCACAACTATGCGCCCATCTAACGCAAAAGCGGCCCGCTCGAGCACCCGAGTCAGCAGCACATGACCCTCGCCTGCTGGCAGCAAAAACTTTGGCACTCCGAACCTCGAGGCCCGCCCTGCCGATAGCACAATGGCATCCACCATAGCCCAGCAGCTTACAGAAATATGATTCAAACTGTAAGCTTAAACATTCTTGCCAGATAGGTTTAGGCCATAGATTATTCTGGCTTGCAAAAGCAAAAAGGAGGCAGGACTGCATGATACCCGCGGCCTTTGAGTATAAACGTCCGATGTCCCTCGAGGAGGCCCTGAGCCATCTGGCCCAGTACGGCTCTGATGCCCGTGTGCTGGCCGGAGGGCAGAGCTTGATTCCGGCCATGCGCTATCGCCTGGCCCAGCCTGCAGTGCTGGTAGATATCAACAAGCTACCCAACCTGGGCTATATGAAAGAAGAAAACGGGATGCTCCGCATCGGAGCGCTGGTGCGCGACACCGATGTAGAGTTCAGCCGGGATATACAAACCAGATACCACCTAATTAGCGACGTTTCGATGGTAGTAGCCGACCCCATCGTGCGCTACCGGGGTACGGTGGTGGGTTCCCTCTGCCACAACGACCCCTCCGGCGACTGGGCGGCAGCGGCCATTGCGGCGCGGGCGCAGATGGTCATTCAGAACCAGGGCGGGGCTCGAGTGGAGGCCATTGACCAGTTTTTGGTGGATAGCTTCGCGACCTCAATTGGCGAGGGCGAGATGGCTGTGGAGGTGCGGCTCCCAGTCCCCGGCGCGCTCACCTCTGGCGCCTACGAAAAAATCGAGCGGAAGGTGGGCGACTACGCTACCGCCGCCGCCGCTGTACAGATTGAGCTCAACCCCGACGGTACCATCAAGGAAGCCGGCATCGGCATCACCGCCGTAGCCCACATGGCCCTGCGGGTTGAAGAGGCCGAGAAAATCTTGCGGGGTCAGAAACCTACGCTCGAGCTAATCCGGGCCGCCGCCGAAGAGGCCCGCAAAATTGCCGACCCCAATCCAGATGCGCGCGGCTCCGCCGAGTACAAAAAGGACATGGCCCGGGTACTGGTAGGGCGGGGCCTGATTAAAGCCCTGAAGCGCCTGAACGTGGTGGTGGCCTAAAGCCGCTCTCTTACAGGTAGGAGCTCAGCATGGAAATCACGCTAAAAATCAACGGCTCAGAGAAAAAACTTAATGTGGAGCCCCGCACCCTGCTGGTGCATGCCATCCGCGATGCCGGTCTTACCGGAACCCATATCGGCTGTGACAGCTCTTCGTGTGGGGTTTGCACGGTGGTGCTCGATGGTAAAACCGCGGTTAAAAGCTGCACCATGTTTGCAGTCCAGGCCGAGGGTCACGAAATTACCACCATCGAGGGCATGGCCCAGGGTGGCAAGCTGCACCCATTGCAGCAGGCCTTCCACGACCAGCACGGCCTGCAGTGCGGCTACTGTACGCCCGGCATGATTATGGCCGCGCACGTACTCTTGCAGCACAACCCCAACCCCACCGAGGAAGAGATTCGCTTTGGTCTCTCGGGCAACCTCTGCCGCTGCACCGGCTACCAGAACATCGTAAAAGCCGTTCAGCAGGCCGCTCAGATGTTGCAGCAACCCGCAGGCGCAGCCGCCGACGACTAGTGATCCAACCCCAGGCTACTGGCTTGTTGCTTCCAGCGATTTACCCAAGCAAAAAGGAGCACCCATGGCAGTCCAGACCCCCAACCTCGAGCCCAAGGGCATCCAAGGACTCGGCAAGGCCATCAAGCGCAAGGAAGACGCTCGCTTTATCGTGGGCAAGGGCAACTACCTCGACGATATCAACCTTCCAGGCATGCTCTACATGGCCCTGGTGCATAGCCCCTACGCCCACGCTAAAATTCTGAACATCGATACCAGCGAGGCCCTGAAAATTCCCGGTGTCAAGGCCGTCATCACCGCCAAAGACTTAGCCGCCGCAGGGCTTTCCTGGATTCCGACCCTGGCCGGAGATAAGCAGATGGTGCTGGCCGACGGTAAAGTGCTGTACCAGCACCAGGAGGTAGCCGCCGTCTACGCCGAGACCCGTCAGGCCGCCGCTGACGGGGCTGCTGCAGTCCAGGTCGAGTACGAACCCCTACCGGTAGTGGTGGATCCCTACAAAGCCACCGCCCCCGATGCGCCGGTCTTGCGTGAAGACATTAAGGGCAATATGACCGGCGCTCACGGGCCTCGACGTCACGAAAACCACATCTGGACCTGGGACGTGGGCTCCAAGGACGAAACCGAAAAGGCCCTGGCCCAGTCTGAGGTGCGCATCAAGCAGCACATGATCTACCCCCGCAGCCACCCGGCCCCCCTGGAGCCCTGTGGCTGTATTGGCGACATGAACACAGCCACCGGACGCCTTACGGTCTACATGACCACCCAGGCGCCCCACGCCATCCGCACGGTGCTATCGCTGGTAACTAAAATTCCCGAGAACAACATCCGGGTCATCTCGCCCGACATCGGCGGGGGCTTTGGCAACAAGGTGCCGGTCTACCCCGGCTACGTGTGCGCCATCGTGGGTAGCATCGTGCTGGGCGCCCCGGTCAAGTGGGTCGAGACCCGTACCGAGAACCTCACCACTACCGGCTTCGCCCGCGATTTCCACATGGACATCGAGATTGGGGCCACCAAAGACGGCAAGGTCACGGCCATGAAGGTCTATACCCTGGCCGACCACGGGGCCTTTGACGCCGCCGCCGACCCCAGCAAGTACCCGGCGGGCCTGTTCAGCATCTGCACCGGATCCTACGACTTCCAGAAGGCCTACGCCCAGGTGGAGGCGGTCTACACCAACAAGGCCCCCGGCGGGGTGGCCTACCGCTGCTCCTTCCGCGTGACCGAGGCCAGCTACCTGATCGAGCGCAGCATGGACGTGCTGGCCCACGAGCTCAAGATGGACCCTGCCGAGCTGCGCCTCAAGAACTTCATCCAGCCCCACCAGTTCCCCTACCCCTCGGCCCTGGGCTGGACCTACGACTCCGGCGACTACGAGAAAACCCTGAAAGTGGCGCTCGAGAAAATCGGCTACGCCGAGTTGCGCAAAGAGCAGGCCGAGAAACGGGCCCGGGGCGAGCTGATGGGCATTGGCATCTCCACCTTTACCGAGATTGTGGGGGCCGGGCCCAGTAAGGACTTCGACATCCTGGGCATCAAGATGTTCGACGGGGCCGAGATTCGGGTACACCCCACGGGCTCCGCCATCGTGCGGGCCGGCACGCGCCACCAGGGCCAGGGCCACGAGACCACCTGGGCCCAGATCGTCTCGGAAGAGCTGGGCCTGGACGTGGACAAAATTATTGTGGAGGAAGGCGATACCGACACCGCCCCCTATGGCCTGGGCACCTACGCCAGCCGCAGCACCCCCACCGCTGGCGGGGCCATGGCCCTGGCCGCCCGCCGCATCCGCGAGAAGGCCAAAAAGATCGCCGCCCACCTCCTCGAAGTGGGTGAAAACGACGTGGAGTGGGTGGATAAGAAGTTCCAGGTCAAGGGCGTACCCGGCAAGAGCGTGACCATGAACGAGGTGGCTTTTGCCGCCTACACCAACCTGCCCCCTGGCCTGGAGCCTGGACTGGAAACCACCTACTACTACGACCCCCCCAACCTGACCTTCCCCCACGGGGCCTACGTCTGCGTGGTGGACATTGACAAAGGCACCGGCGAGGTCAAGGTGCGCCGCTTCGTGGCCATTGACGACTGCGGCACCATCATCAACCCCATGATTGTGGAAGGACAGGTGCACGGCGGCCTGACCGAAGGCTTCGCCATGGCCTTCATGCAGGAGATCGCCTTCGATGAACAGGGCAACCACCTGGCCTCCAACTTCACCGATTACCTGCTGCCCACCGCCCTCGAGACCCCCAAATGGGAGACCGGCCACACCGTTACCCCCAGCCCCCACCACCCCATTGGGGCCAAAGGGGTGGGCGAGTCGCCCACGGTGGGCAGCCCGGCCGCCTTTGTGAACGCCGTGGTGGACGCCCTGGCTCACCTGGGTGTGCGCCACATCGACATGCCCATCACCCGCGAAAAGGTCTGGAAGATTTTGCGGCAGGCCGGAGTGGACGCTTTCTAGCCAGAACTGATATCCCAAGCGCCTGCGACCTGTCGCGAACTGCATTGGGCTTCTGTTAATCGTCGTTCGTTGCAGCAAGAATGGGGTGGACAGTCTCCGTTCTGTAGTAAGCTGCCCACCCCATCGCTGCGCGCCCACCGGGCCTGGCATGTTGTGCGCCAATGTGTTGGAAGACTGGCTTTTGGGCCAATTCAGGCCATTTGTGAGGTGTGAGATATGAAACTCGAGTACAAAGGTCAAGAAAACGTTCAAGCCAACCCCGAAAAAGTTTGGAGCTTTATCCAGGATCCCCAAAAAGTAGCCTCCTGCCTGCCCGACCTCAAGAGTGTGGAGATCAAGGACGATAAGCACATGGTTGCCACCGTAGGGGTGGCGGTGGGGCCTGTGCGGGGTACATTCAAGTTCAACATTGAGCTTGACCCTCGTCCAGACGAAAACAAGGTGATGGTGCGTATCCGCGGCGGTGGACTGGGTAGTGCCGTGGATCTTACCGCCAGCGCCGACATCAAAGGCCAGGACAACCAGACCACCCTGCTCGACTGGCAGGGCCAGGCCACGGTGAGCGGCCCCGCCGCTACAGTGGGGGGGCGGGTGCTGGATGCCCAGGCCAAGCGGCTCATCGAGACGGTGTTTGCCAACATGGGCCAAAAAATGAGCGAAGTATAGTTGATCCTAGGGGCTAAGCGTCGGTGAATATAGCGACTGCTAACCTCGGAAGTGCGCAGGCCTCCCTCGAGTGCTGGCTTGGACGCCCGATGGTTTAATGCCCGTTTTGTGATTAGCGGTTGATTTTCCAGTTTAATCTGGCTTTACGCTTGAATACAAATGGACATCTACAGCAGAATCGCTGAACTCAGGCAAACCGGCCAGTCGTTTGCGCTGGCTACGGTGGTCTCGCGGCAGGCCCCGGTCTCCTCGCATTTGGGCGACAAAGCCATCATCTTTGAAGATGGGTGCTTTGAAGGGTATGTGGGGGGTGCTTGTTCACGGGAAATTGTGCGCAAACAGGCCCTCGAGGCCCTGCGCCTGGGCAAGCCCCGGCTGGTCAGGATTACCCCGGAGGCGGCGGCTAAGGTGGTGCTCGAGCACGCCGACGAGGTGGTCATTCCCATGACCTGCGCCAGCGAGGGCGCGGTGGACGTCTACATCGAGCCCCTGATTGGCAAATCCTGCTTGCTGGTGGTGGGGGGTTCGCAAATCGCCCTCACCACCGCACAGATAGCTGCCCGCATGAACTACACCGTCACGCTGGCCTGCGATAAGCCCGAGCTGGCCGGGGTGAGCCTCGAGTCCGAGATTCAGGTGCTGGACTGGCGCGAGCTGGGGGGCTGGCTCGACGCGCAAAACCCCGCCAAAACCCATATCGTAATCGCCTCGCAGGGCCACTACGACGAAGACGCCCTGGTGCTCATCGCCCAGCACATGCCCCGCCCGGCCTACCTGGGGCTGGTGGCGAGCCGAAAGCGCGGGGCTGCAGTGCTGGACAATCTGGAAATTCTGGGGGTGCCCAGAACCACCTTCCCCCAGCTCAAATACCCCGCCGGCCTCGACCTGGGGGGGCGCGGGCGCGACGAGGTAGCCGTCTCGATCCTGGCCGAGATCATCTCGCTCAAGCACCAAAAGAACGCCCGGGAAGTAGTCGTAGAGGCCTCCCCAAACCCCTTGCAGGCGCTCGATCAGGTTCAAGCCATCGCAGCCGATACCCCGGTGGTTTCAGCGCCCACCAGCGTCCCTAGCGGTATGGCTATAGACCCCACCAGCGGCGAGATGGTTGAAATCGCCAAAGCCGTCAGCGCCGAGTACCAGGGCCAGACCTACTACTTTAGCTGCCCCAATTGCCGCGCCAAGTTCCTGAAGAACCCCGAAAAGTACCTGAAGGGCAGGGCATGAACCCGGCTGAGCAGAATTCCCTTCTACAAAGCGTCGAGGGCATCCAGGCCATCCTGCGCGAGCGCAACTACATCGCCGACCTGCCCATGGCCACCGCCCTGCGGCTGGTGATGGCTCTGCGCAAGCCGCTGCTGGTCGAGGGCCCCGCCGGGGTGGGCAAAACCCAGCTCGCCAAAACCCTGGCCGAGGTGCTGGATACCCGGCTGATTCGGCTGCAGTGCTACGAAGGCCTCGACACTGCCCAGGCCCTGTACGAGTGGAACTACCCCAAGCAGATGCTGCACATCCGCCTGACCGAGAATTCGGGCGAGAGCGTGGCCCAGCGCGAGGCCGAGATTTTCAGTGAGGCCTACCTGCTGCGCCGCCCGCTGCTCGAGGCCATCTCGCAGGATAAACCCCCGGTGCTGCTGATTGACGAGATAGACCGCACCGACGAGGAGTTCGAGGCTTTTTTGCTCGAGCTTTTAGCCGAGTTTCAGGTCACCATCCCCGAGCTGGGCACCCTCAAGGCCCGGCACCGGCCCTACGTGATCCTGACCTCCAACCGCAGCCGCGAGCTGTCGGACGCCCTCCGGCGGCGCTGTTTGTACCTGTGGCAAAACTACCCCAGCTTTGAAAAAGAGGTCGAGATCATCCGGGCCAGGCTACCGGGCATCAACGAGCGGCTGGCGCAAAAGATTGCAACGGTGGTGGCCCACCTGCGCGAGCTGCCCCTGAACAAGGCCCCCGGCGTGGCCGAGAGCCTGGACTGGGCCGAGGCCCTGGTCTCGCTGCACAAGGAGTCCCTCGATATGAGCATCCTCGAGCAGACCTGGGGCGTAATCATCAAGGACAAAGACGACCTGGCCCTGGTGGAAGCCCATAAAGCCCGCATCGCCGAGCTGGTCGTCTGAGCAGATCAAGCTGGCTGTTGGAGACGCTACCCATGCCGCCCAACGCTTTTCCTCATGGCAACCTGCTCGAGAACCTGGTGGCCTTTGGCGAGCACCTGCGCCGCACCACCCAGCAGTTCAATGTCGGGCCACAGGAAGTACAGGATGGCTTGCTCGCGCTCGAGGCCGTGCACCTGGGCAACCTGCAGGAGGTTCGACAGGCCCTCAAGCTGGTCATGTGCAGCAGCCTCGAGCAGGAGCGGGTGTTCGACGACCTGTTCTTTCAGTTTTTCCTCTCGGGGAGGCAGCGTCCGGCAGCCCCCAACCACCCCCCCAAAGCCACCCCCGGCGGCCCGGAGGAAGGCCACGAGCAGATACCGGCCCGTCGGTCTTCTTCTCCCGAACACCCGGAGGGCGCAGGTGACCTGAGTGGTAAGGGCCGGCCACATCCCCACGAAGATACCCCGGCCGACTGGGCCGCCCCCCTGCTCAAAGCCATGTTCAGCCGTATCGAAGGGGCCGAGGCCCCGGAAGTGGAGATACCCCAACAAGACCTCGAGGCCATGTTGCAGGCAGCTACCCAGATGGTCAACCAGGTGCGCCTGGGGCGCAGCCGCCGCTGGACACTGGCCAGCAAAGGGCCGCGCTTTCACCTGCGGCGCACCCTGCGCAAATCCCTGCACACCGGCGGCGACCCCCTCTACCCCGCCTGGCAGCACCACCCCAAACGCCAGCCCCGCTTTATATTCGTGCTCGACGGGAGCCGCTCGATGCAGGACTACGCCGACCGGCTGTTGCAGTTTGCCTATGCCCTGCGGATGCGCTGCAACCGGGTGGAGGTTTTTGTTTTCTCTACCCAGATGGAGCGCATAACCCGGCAGCTCGAAAAAGCCAAAAGCCTTTCCGAGCGGCCCCGGCTCCACCGGCTGGGCCGGGCCTGGGGCGGCGGCACCAGCATTGGGGAAAACCTGTTGCGGCTCGAGCAGCAGTACGGCGGCCTGATTCGCGGCGACAGCATTGTGATTGTAGCCAGCGACGGGCTGGATACCGGGGCAACAGAAATCCTGGAAATGGCCCTGCGCAAAATACGCCAGCGCTGCGCCGCCCTGATCTGGCTCAATCCCCTGCTCAACCAGAAGGGCTACGACCCTCGAGCCAACTGCATGAACACAGCCCTGCCCTACCTCGACCGGTTCTGCACCGCCGAAGACCCCGAGGCCTTCGCCCGGCTTACCCAGCGGCTCAGGTTCCGAAAATAGCCGCTATCCCAAAAGTTCGGCCCAGTTGGTCGGCGTGCGGGGCTGGGTGTAGTCGGTGTCCATCTGGGCGAGCTGTAGCCTGCCGGAGTACTCCTCGTTCACCGCCTGCCAGTAGGTGTATTCTTCGATGACCCAGACGCCGCTTTCACGCGCACCGTTGCCGCTGCCCCGGATACCCCCAAACGGCAGGTGGGCTTCGGCCCCTACGGTGGAGTTGTTGATGCTGGTCATGCCGGCCTTAATCTCGGTTTTGAAGCGGTAGGCCCAGTCGCGGCGGTTGGTGTAGACCGCACTCGAGAGCCCGTAGGGGTGGGCGTTGGCCGCCTGGATGGCCTCGTCCAGCCCATCCACCCGCACCAGGTTGATGGTCGGGCCGAAGATTTCCTGTTCAAACTGCCGCATCCCCGGCCGGGCTTCCCAGACCGTAGGCCAGCCGAACAGGCCGGCCTCGGGGTCGCCCTTGAAGCGGGGGTAGGGGTTCGAGGCGGTTATGCGGGCTTTGCCAAAAAGCAGCGTAGCACCGTCGGCCTGGCCCCAGCTATAGTGCTCGATCCAGCGCTCGTACAGGCGGGCGTTGATAAAAGGCCCATAGGTGACCTCGGGGTGCTCGAGCGGGTTCCCCACCACCGTAGACTCGGTTTTCTCCAGGAAGCGCTTTTTGAACTCGTCGTAGATGGGGGCCTCCACGATGATGTTGCCGGCGCTGGTGCAGCGCTGGCCGCCGGTGGCGAAAGCGCTCCACCAGGCCCCTTCCACGGCCAGCTCGAGGTCGCTGTCGCGCAGCACCACCAATGGGTTTTTGCCACCGAGCTCGAGGGTCGGGCGCAGCAGGTTGCGGCCCGCCACCTCGCCAATCCAGCGCCCCACCGCGGTGCTTCCGGTAAAGGCAAACTTGTTCAGGAGCCCCTCGTCCATCAGCTCCACCAGCCACTGGCCCGTGGAGTCCTTGCCCCCCCCAAACACCACGTTGATCACCCCAGGGGGCAGGCCCGCCTCTTCAAATAGCTTCACCAGCACATACGACAGCGCGGGCGAGTCGTCGGAGGGCTTCCAGACCACGGTGTTGCCGGTCAGAACGGCCGGAATCAGCTTCCAGGAGGGCACCGCGATGGGGAAGTTGCCCGCCGTAATCATCCCCACCACCCCGACGGGCCGGCGGAAGGTGAAGAGTTCTTTGTTCTTCATCTCGCTGGGCACGGTCTGGCCGTAGAGCCGGCGGCCTTCCGAGGCGAAAAAGATAGCGGTGTCAATGGCCTCCTGCACATCCCCGCCGGCTTCTTTGAAGGTCTTGCCTACCTCGCGCACCATCAGCCGCACCAGGGTGGCTTTTTCGCGGGTCAGCACCTCGGCCAGGTTCATCAGCACCGCCCCACGCACCGGCGCTGGGGTGCGCGACCAGTCCTGGAAGGCTTTCTGGGCCGCCTGGGCCGCTTTGCGCAGGGTTTCTTTGGAGGCTTCGGGGAAACGGGCTACCAGGTCGGCGCGGTCGGCGGGGTTGTGGCGCTCGAGCATCCGCCCCTCAAACACCTCCTCTCCCCCAATCAGATGGCCTATTTCCAGGGCTTTACCGTATTTGCTTGGGTGTGTCTGCATACTTCACTTCTCCACAGAGCTGAGTTTCTCCCGCAGGGCTTCCGCTGTGGCCGGGGGCACCAGCTTGGAGACGTCGCCCCCGTAGCGGGCAATCTCCTTGACCATGGTGGAGGAGACAAACGACCAGCGGGTGGCCGCCATGATGAAAAAAGTCTCGGGGTGGTTGCCGTACTGGCGGTTCAGGTGGGCCATCTGCAGTTCGCTCTCGTAGTCGGAGACCGCCCGCAACCCTTTGACGATGACCCTCGAGCCAATCTGCTTCATGTACTCGGCCAGAAGGCCGCTGAAGGTATCCACTTCCACGTTGGCAAGCCGGGCCGAGGCCACCGCCCGTCGGATAATCTCCACGCGCTCCAGGGGCGTGAACAGCCATAAACCCCGCTTGGAGGAGTTCTCGAGCACCGCCACCGTGACCTTTGCAAAGTGCCTCGAGGCCCGCTGGATCACGTCAAAATGCCCGTTGTGCAAAGGGTCGAAACTGCCAGGGTAAACCACGTGCATAGCGCCTCGCTTTCGGCCCGTATCTTCACATAGCAAAGCGCCTCGGGTCAAACCCTCACTAAGGCTGTTCGACCATGTCGGCCTCGATGATGGTGAGGCAGTTGTAGCCATACACCCGCCGCTCCCCCATCGGCAGGTGCAGGTCGGTAGGGTGTTGCAGGATGTACAGCCCCCCCGCTTCGACCACCCGCGCCTCGAGCAGCCGTGCAAAGTCCTGCAGCAGGTCGTGGGGATAGGGCGGGGCCATAAAAGCCACCGTGAAGCGCAGCCCTTGCCGCCTGGCTTCTTGCAAGTAGCGCTCCACCGGCATCCCCTCGATCCGAACCTTCAGGCGGGCCTTGAAAGCATTCTCCCTCAGGAACTGAATGGCCTGCCGATCCTTTTCCACCAGGGTGGTTTCAAAGCCCTCCGAGGCGGCCTCGAGGCCCACCGCGCCACTACCCGCGTACAAATCCAGGAAGCGGCCCCGGCGGGGGTACCTAAAGCGCAAAAAATCGAAGAGCGCCTTGCGCAGCCGCACCGGGCTGGGCCGCGCCGAGTCCGGCACCTTCAGGGCCACCCCTTTGGCTGTTCCACCCAAAATTCGCAGCATGACAAGTTACTGACCCGGTACGCGGGTGGGGATTTGCACGATGTCCGGGCTACGGAACCAGATCTGGCACTGCACGCCCTGGCTCTGGGTGGGTCGAACCCGCACCTCAAAGCGGCTGCTGGCCCCATTGGCCAGACTTCGCACGGCAATTGGGGCCGAATTGGTGCCATACACCTTTCGGTTCGGAACCCCGCTGACTGTGGTAACCACCTTGTCCACCACCCGCAGGTTGACACGCACGTTGTTGAGCGTCTGACCCGACTGGTTGACCACGGTTCCCCGCGCAATCATTACCCCGGCGCTGGGCGTACAGCTCCACTCGGTTACGCGCAGCTTATACACCGTCCCCTGCGCATAGCCCAGGCCCAAAAACAAGAAGATTCCCAAAGCGATAAGGCTTAATCTCATAGCCGCAATGTTACCAAATATCCGCTTTCCAGCAGCTCAACGAGGATTGGGCACCAGGGTGGCGATCTGAATGACTCGAGGGTTGCGGAACCACAGCTCGCAGCGGCTCACCGTATCGAAGTTGGTACGAACCCGCAGCTCAAAGCGCGCCGTCTCCCCCGGAAGCAGGTTGCGATCCTGTAAAGGCACCGAGTTGGTGGCCATGCGCAGCCCTGGGCCAATAATCCGGGCGCTCACCCGCAAGTCCTGCAAAGGCCGGGCGCTGATGTTGCGCACCATACCCTGAATTAGAGCACCTCGAGAGAAACTTTGGCAGCTCCAGGAAAGAACCCGCAAGCGGTACGGACTGGTCTGGGCAACGGCCAAACCGGCCACAATCAAGGCCCCTGCAAAGACTAGAAAACGTTTCATGGTTCTGCTGTAAAAAGACGCTACCAAAAGGGCACCGCCTATAGAAGACTTCACCTACAAGAGCCCAGTCTAAGCTCTTTACGAGTTTCGCCAAACGTTATTTGAGTCGGGTGAGAGCCCGACCCGATGCGTTGCTTGAAAGATAGGTTGGTCGAGGAGACTGGATTCGAACCAGCGACCCCCTGCTCCCGAAGCAGGTGCGCTACCAGGCTGCGCTACTCCTCGGCACCAGCGAGTATTGAGTATAGAACGGACTCGAGGCTTTGTCTAGGCCGCAGCAAGCTGAACTTGAAAAGCCACCGCATTTTGGATGAAGTCAGCCTTAATGCAAGGCCTACAAATTTAGAGTTACACAGGACGTATCCTAAAAGTTAGTTGCGTAAATACGCTTGCGACAGTAGGTTTTCTGCACCACACTAACCTATAGGAGTTTGGATGAAGCAGTGGCTGGGTTTGTTCTTGGTAGCATTTTTAGTGGCCTGTAACACCGATGGCGTAGGGGTCTCGCCGCCCAACGGCCCCAACCCAAGCCGCACTGGACTCTGGTCCGACCCCAAAACCTGGCCTAGCGGACAGCTACCCCGCGCCGGCGAGGTGGTGGTGATTCCCGCTGACCTGGCTGTGGTGCTCGACGTAAGCCCACCCCCCCTCAAGGGCCTGACCATCAACGGCGTTTTGCGCTTCGATAACCGAGACCTGGAACTCAGCGCAGACTGGATTATGGTGCACGGGAAGCTCGAGGTCGGCACCCCCAGCCAGCCTTTCCGCAACCGGGCCATCATCACCCTCACCGGCAACAACCCCGACGAAGACCAGATGGGTATGGGCACCAAGGTGCTGGGGGTGATGGGGGGCATTCTGGACTTGCACGGCGAGCCCCGCAACGGCTGGACCAAGCTGGCCCAGACCGCCCCCGTCGGGGCCACCCAGATCAGCGTGCTGGACGCCAGGGGCTGGCGCGTGGGCGACCGCATCGTGCTAGCCTCGACCGACTATAACCCGCGGCAGGCCGAGGTGCGCACCATCCAGGCCATTAGCGGTAATACCCTCACCCTGGACGCCCCCCTCAAGTACCCCCATTTTGGCGAGATCACCTTTGAGGTAGACCAGCGGGGCGAGGTGGGGCTGCTCTCCCGCAACATCCTGATCCGGGGCGACGACTCGTCGAGCAGCACCGGTTTTGGCGGCCACATTATGGCCATGATGGGCAGCACTATGCGGGTCTCCGGCGTGGAGCTATACCGAATGGGACAGCGCAACCGGCTGGCCCGCTACCCCATCCACTGGCACCTGATGGGCAGAGCCGCTGGGCAGTACATCAAACAGTCCGCCATCCACGAATCCTTCAACCGCTGCGTGACCGTTCACGGTACCAGCGAGGTCGAAGTGTCGGGTAACGTATCCTACAACACCCTGGGCCACTGCTACTTCCTCGAGGACGGCGCCGAAACCAAAAACCTCATCGAGGGCAACCTGGGCATCCTGACCCGCGAACCCGACCTAGCCAAGGGCGAAGAGGGCGTGATTCCCACCGACAAAACCCCGGCCACCTTCTGGATCTCCCACCCCGACAACATCGTGCGGAACAACGTGGCCGCCGGTTCCGACCACACCGGCTTCTGGTACGCCCTGCCCGAGAACCCCACCGGCCCCTCGGCCACCACCACCATCTGGCCCCGCCGCACCCCATTGGGTGAGTTCTCGGGGAATGTGGCCCACTCTAATTGGGATGGCCTGATGGTCGACCGCGGCCCCAACAAAGACACCTTAAAAGCAGAGCCCGCCGTTTATAACCCCCGTACCAACCCCAGCAACTTAAGTAACAACAATACCGAGAACCCGCCCGTAGTAGCTGAGTTCAAAAACTTTACCGCCTATAAAAATCGAGGCAACGCTGCCTGGCTGCGCGGCATCAATCACAAAGTCACCGGGGCCAAGCTGGCCGACAATGCCATTGGCGTGACCTTCGCCTCGCACGAGAGCACGCTGGAAGACTCGCTGATAGTGGGCGATAGCGCCAACAAGGGCTTCGCCGAAAACTGGGAATTTCGCGGTAGCGACGGGCGCAGCCTGCCCAGGCCCTGGGCGGCCAGTGGGGGCCCTATCGCGGACAACTTTCCTATTCGCGGTTTTGAGTTCTACGACGGTAAAGTTGGCTTCCGCAATGTACATTTCATCAACTTCCAACCATTGCAAATCCAGAATGCCCAGGGCAGCCATACCGCCATCCGTGAAGCTGGGGCCCTGAGCTATCTACGCTTCACTGCTTTTGCCATTGACAGCCGCAACTTTGCTGAAGGTGCGCGTTTCACCAACGCCAAACCCGTATACCTGCCCCCCCGCCCGGAACCCACCCCCGAAGAGATCGCCAAAGATGACAACGCCGATGGCTACCGGGGCAGCGTTTTCGTGGACGCCGATGGTACGGTAGGGGGTAGCCGGGGCCATGCCATTGTGCTCAATACCCCCTTTCTGCTCGATACCAACTGCCAAATTAGGGCTGACTGGAACGCTGGTGTGTGCAACTACAGCTATGGGCGGCTGTACATTTATAACGAAAGCGGCGGCAACATCGCTCCGGTCTCGCTGACCCGCAACGATGGTAGCAACCCGGTATTTCAGATGTGGGGCGCGCCACGGGATGGTGATAACAGTAACTTTGGGGCTACTGTCATCAAGGGCCGTAACTACACCTTGGGCGTGAATGGCGTCATCCCCAATAAGCTCAAGCTTCGCTTTGACGACAGTGTGTCAGGAGAATTTATCTACGTGGCTATCCCATACAGCGGGGAGCCCTTCATCTACCGCGACTACTGGATAGACAACCGCAATAAACTGGTTCGGGCAGTATCCCGGGCCGAATTTGACGGCAGCACCGGAGACCGTTATTGGAGCGAAGGCGGAATGATTTTTGTAAAACTAGTGGTACGAGACCAACCAGGGCGTGACTGGGCGGTGCTGGATATCTGCCGCAGCGATTTATGTAGATAAGCTGTCTGAAGCTCGCAGGGCAATTTTGTCCTGGTTGGGATTCACGTGACTCTTGCAGGCGATAAGCATTGGAATTGCGCAGCCTGGCAGGAGCTTCCGGGTTCGCAAAGCCCTCAAAAAAGAACTTATAATGGCGTGCGGCAGCGCTAGGTAGCTGTTTGGTTAGCAAAAAGGCAAAGAGACCACGGAGGCAAGTGTGAACCTACATGAATATCAGGCCAAAGACATCCTCGCCAAATACGGCATCCCGGTTCCCCCGGGAAAAATCGCTTTTACCGCCGATGAGGCCAAGCAAATCGCCAGCGAGTATGGCGACCTAGTGGTCATTAAAGCCCAGGTACACACAGGCGGGAGAGGTAAAGCTGGGGGCGTAAAGCTAGCTCGAAACCCCGAAGAAGCCCGCGAAAAAGCTGCCCAGATTCTGGGGCTCAATATCAATGGCTTCATCACCAAAAAGGTACTGGTAGCCAAAGGGCTCAATATCGCCAAGGAGTACTACGCGGGCATGATTCTGGATCGGGTGAGCCAGCGGGTGGTGCTGATGCTCTCTAAGGAAGGGGGCGTGGACATCGAAGAGGTGGCTGCCACCCGCCCTTACGCCCTGATTAAGTACCCCATCGACCCTCATAAGGGTTTACGGCCTTTTGAGGCGCGGGAGCTGGTCAAGCGCGCCGGCATGGAGGGCAATCTCAACAAGCTGGCTGATGTGCTGGTCAAGCTCTACCAGGCTTATGTAGGCATTGATGCCTCTACTGCTGAGATCAACCCGCTGGTGATCACCGACACTGGCGAGGTGGTAGCTGCCGATGCCAAAATTGTGCTGGACGACAACGCGCTCTACCGCCACCCCGACCTGACCCCTCTGCGTGAGTTCGAGGCCGAGCACCCCCTCGAGGTCGAGGCATCCAACTACGGCTTTAGCTACGTCAAGCTCGACGGCAATATCGGCGTAATCGGTAACGGCGCAGGGCTGGTCATGTACACCCTCGACCTGGTTCAGCGCTGCGGCGGTAAGGCGGCCAATTTCTTGGATATTGGCGGCGGAGCCAAGGCCGATGTCGTGTACAACGCGCTCAAAGTGGTGCTGAAAGACCCCGATGTAAAGGGTATTTTTATCAATATCTTTGGGGGTATTACCCGCGCCGATGAAGTAGCCAAAGGGGTTATCCGTGCGCTTGACGAAGGTATCCTGACCAAGCCGGTGGCCATGCGCGTCGCCGGTACTGCCGAAGAAGAAGCCAAAGCCCTCTTGAAAGGTCGACCCGTGTATATGTATCCCACCTCGACTGAAGCCGCCAAAGCCATTATCTCGATGACGGGAGGTACGAAGTGAGCATTCTGGTCAACAAAAATACCCAGGTCATCGTGCAGGGCATTACTGGGCGTGAAGGAGCCTTCCACACCGAGGCCATGATGAAGGCCGGCACCAAGGTGGTCGCCGGTGTCACCCCTGGCAAAGGGGGCCAGACTATGCTGGGCGTGCCCGTCTACGACACCGTTAAGGAAGCGGCCACCCACCACCATGTGGATGCTTCCATTATCTTTGTGCCAGCACCTGCCGCTGCCGATGCAGCCCTCGAGGCCGCCCATGCCGGTGTGCCGCTGGTGGTACTGATCACCGAAGGCATCCCTACCATGGATATGGTCAAAGCCGTGGCCGAAATCAAAGCTATGGGGAATGTGCGTCTGATTGGTGGTAACTGCCCAGGCCTTATCACGCCCGAAGAGTGCAAGCTGGGCATTATGCCCGCCAGCGTGTTCAAGAAGGGTCGGGTAGGCCTGATCTCTCGCTCGGGCACCGTTACCTATGAGACAGCCAAGGCCCTATCCGACGCAGGCTACGGTATCTCTACCTGCATTGGCATTGGGGGCGATCCCATCATCGGTACCACCTTCAAAGATCTGCTGCCCCTCTTCAACGAAGATCCCGAAACCCACGCTGTGGTGCTTTGCGGCGAAATTGGTGGCTCCGATGAAGAAGATGCTGCCGCCTACGTTAAGGAGCACATGAAGAAGCCAGTAGTGGGCTTTATCGGTGGGCGTAGCGCGCCTAAGGGCAAAAAAATGGGCCATGCTGGCGCCATCATCATGGGTAGTGTGGGTACGCCCGAGAGTAAGCTGGCGGCCTTTGCCGATGCCGATATTCCGGTGGCCGACACCATAGACGAAATCGTGGAGCTAGTACGCGCCAAGCTAGGCTAGCGAAAGCGAGAAAAGACCAGAGGCGCGCCCCACCAAGGTGGGGCGCGCCTGTCTGTGCAATACCAGGTTGGTGAACTATCCGAATCCGGTTTGAGGCCTATCGGGTTGGCTCCCAGCGCTGCTCTAGTTCCGCAATGGCTTGCCAGTCTTGAGGGTGTGGGCAATGCGCTCCTGGGTTTTCTTGGTGCCAAGGAGTTTGAGGAAGCCCTCGCGCTCCAGATCCAGGATGTCCTGCTCGGTCACCTCGCGGGCCGGCCCGTCCCCGCCGCACAGGACGTAGGCCACGGCCTTACCCACCACCACGTCGTGCTCGCTGGCCTGTTTGGCTTCGTGGAACTGCCACAGGGCGTAGTGCAGGTTGCCCAGCGCCTCCTTGCCCAGGGCCCGCACCTTCATGGGGGGTTGTGGCACGAAGTCGGGGGCCATGAAGAGCACCCGGCGCTTGGCGTCGGCGATCAGGCGGTCGCGGTTCATGCTGATGCCGTCGCTCGGGCGCAAAAAGCCCATGTTGCGGGCCTCGAGGGCGCTGGTGCTGGTCTGGGCCAGCATGATCATCTGGAAGGCCCGCTTGACCCCTTCGAACAGGTCAATCTCGGGCCCATAGGCCGCAAGCTCCTGGGTGAAGCGGAAGAGCATCTCCTTGGTGCCGCCCCCGCCGGGCAGCAGGCCCACCCCGGTCTCGACCAGGCCCATGTAAAGCTCGGCGTGGGCCTGAATGGCGCTGCTGTGCAGGCTGAACTCGGCCCCACCGCCCAGGGTCAGGCCGAAGGGTGCGGCCACCACCGGGAAGGGCGAACGGCGCAGGCGCATGGAGGTCTGCTGGAAACGGCGGGTGGCCAGCTCGAGGTCGTCCCAGGCCCCTTCCTGCGCGGCCATCAGCACCAGCGCCAGGTTGGCCCCGGCGCTAAAGGTGCGGGGGTCTTCGTGCCCAATCACCAGGCCCGCATAGCCGTTGGCATCAACCCAGTCCAGCGCTTTGTGCAGCCCCGAGATGGAGCCATCCCCCCAGGTACCCATCTTGGCCCGGTTCTCGAAGAGAGCCACCCCATCGCCCAGGTCGAGCAGGGCGTACTCCTTGCCTTCCAGCAGGGTCTTGCCGGCCTGCTTGACCGTTTGCAGCCGGATTACGCCTTCTTCCGCCGGGATGGGGTGATACTGCCCATCGAAGCCCAGGTAGTGGCCGTCTTTGTAGAAGCTGCCCTGGGCTTTTTTGAGGAGTTCAGGCTCGGGCAGGCCCAACTCGGCAAAGCCTTTACGCAGGTAGTCCAGGCCCACCGCGTCCATGTTCTTGAAGGGGCCCTGCTCCCAGGCGAAGCCCCACTCCAGCGCCCGGTCTACCGAGACGATGTCGTAGGCGATTTCCTGGGCCTTCTCGAGGGCATAGTGGGCGTTGTGCAAAAACAGCTTGCGAGCAAAAGCCCCGTACTTGCCGGGCAGGTCGCCCACCCGCTTCAAGCGCTCGTTCAGGGGCAGGTCTTTGATGGCGGCTATTTCATCCAGGCGTAGCTTTTGCTGGGGCTTGTACTCACCGCTGGTGTAGTCGTAGGTATAGATGTCCTTGCCCACCTTTTTGTAGAAGCCGGCCCCGGTTTTCTCGCCCAGGTTGCCCTGCTGGATGAGGTTCTCTACCCAGTCGGGCATGCGGAAGTCCTCGCCGGTGGTGTGCGAAAGCTCGGTAGAGACCAGCTTAAGCACGTCCAGGCCGGAGATGTCGCCGGTGCGGAAGGTGGCGCTCTTGGGACGGCCCACCAGCGGGCCGGTGAGGGCGTCCACCTCGTCGATGGTGAGGCCCTCCGACATCATCAGGCGCATGGCCTGGGCCATCCCGAACACGCCCAGCCGGTTGGCAATAAAGCCGGGGGCGTCCTTGCAGATGACCGTGCCCTTGCCCAGAATGCGCTCGCCGAAGCGGCGCATGGCCTCCAGCACCACCGGGTCGGTCTCGGGGGTGGGGATCAGCTCCAGAAGGTGCAGGTAGCGCACCGGGGCGAAGAAGTGCGTGCCCAGGAAGCGCTTGCGGAAGGCCTCACCCCGTCCCTCCAGCAGGGTTTTCATGGGGATACCGGAGGTGTTGGAGCTCACGATGGCCTGGGTGCCCAGGGCCTCGAGCCGGGCA
Organism: Meiothermus sp.; assembly: GCF_026004075.1. Taxonomy (NCBI): domain Bacteria; kingdom Thermotogati; phylum Deinococcota; class Deinococci; order Thermales; family Thermaceae; genus Meiothermus; species Meiothermus sp. Next base: position 1,617,490 of record NZ_BPIK01000001.1, read on the forward strand.
AACAGGGCCTGCTTGGGCTCCGGCTTCTCGATGATGACCTCCACGATCCAGTCGCAGTCTTTGAGTTTTTCCAGCTCGTCGGTGGTGCCCAGCTCGATTAAGGAGGCCCGGCTTTTGTCCATGAAGCTGGCCGGCTTGCTCTTGAGCTGGCGCTCGAGGCCTTTTTTGACCAGCTCGAGCTTGTCTTCCTGGCCGGGAATGTCCAGCATCACCACCGGCACCCCCGCCGAGGCCGCCAGCGCGGCAATCGCTCCGCCCATCGTCCCCGAACCCACCACACCGATCTTCTTGATTCGCATTCTGTCCTCCAGGCGAAAAAGGGTTATAGCTTTGGGTTAGCTATTTTTATACCGAGTCAAAGTTTATAACAACCGGATAGCCAAGTCTAGCAGGTTCGGTTCTGTCTTCTTCAGATGATCTGGTCAGATAATGGTTCCTATCATAAACTCTTGGTATGTCCGCAAGCCTGCGCGAGCGAATTAGGTCTTTGCTAGAGCAAACTCTCAAAAATTGCGATCTAGACGAATACGTAGTGCAAGTCGAGTACTCCTCACCCCTGGGCAGTGCCATCCGAGAAACCGACAGAAGGGTAGATATTGCTGTTCTGCGAAAGGAGAACGGCGAACTCAAACCCTACCTCTACATTGAGTGTAAAGAACAAAAAACCAGTGGCTCGGCAGAAGACAAACTGTTTCGGGCCCTTGAAGAAGCCAAGCGAGACCGTTTGTTGGGTGTACACTCCATCGTCGTGTTTTCCGGAGCCGGCTTTCGCCAATCCTACGAACGCTGGGCTATGGTTGAGGGGTTCGTGCGCGAGGAATACGCCGATCTTTGGTTCAAGCGGTTTTTTTGTAGAGAATGAGGTGACCAATGGTAGCCGAACCACTTTTTAGGGTTGGCCTGCCCCCGCTGCTCAAGTGGGCTGGAGGGAAACGCTGGCTGGTGAAACACCTCCAGCCGTACTGGTCTAAACACCGCGACCGGCTTTTCGTCGAGCCCTTTGTTGGCGGAATGGGGGTCACTTTGGGCCTGAGACCCAAATCTGCTCTGCTAAACGATACCAATCCACATCTGATCAACTTTTATCAGTGGGTTCGTCGTGGGCTGCAAATTTCGATACCAATGGTTTACGAGCGGGAATTCTATCTAGACTATCGCAAGCGTTTCAATCAGCTCATACGTGAGAAAAGAGCCAATACTGCTGAAGCAGCGGCGCTGTTCTACTATCTCAACCGAACGGGCTACAACGGGCTGTGTCGCTTCAACGCTTCGGGTGAGTTTAATGTACCGTTTGGAAAGTATAAGACGGTCAACTACCAGACCGATTTCTCGGGCTACAAAGAAGTTTTCCGCGACTGGGAGTTTAAGACCGGCGACTTCAGCGAACTTGCAATTGACCCCGACGCTTTCGTGTACGCCGACCCCCCTTATGACGTTGAATTCACGCAGTACAGTCCGGGAGGGTTTTCCTGGAATGATCAGGTTCGTTTGGTGGAGTACCTAGAAAAGCATCGCGGCCCCGTGATAATTTCCAACCAACTCACCGATCGAATTCACGAACTCTACACCAAATCGGGCTATGCAATCATTGTCCTGCCAGCGCCCCGCCGTATCAGTTGTGACGGAAACCGCCAAGATGCCCTCGAAGTTCTGGCTTTCAAAAACATTTAGCCCTGAGCCAGTCCACCACCACCTTCGACCAGCCCTCGAGCCCCTCGTACACCTGCTGCACCTCTTCCAGCGAGGCCAGGCGGCCCTCGAGCTTCTCTGCTTCCATCACCCGCGGTTCGTCTTCGGCCTCCACCACAAACACCACGCCCGTGTGCACCCGGCTCACCGGGCTGTCGGCCATAACGATGAAGCCCACAGGCTGCGCAGCGTAGGCCCGAACGCCCACCTCTTCCAAAAGTTCGCGGCGCAGCCCATCCAAGACCGGGTTGCCGCCCACATCTTCAGGGTTGATGTGCCCGCCCACGCCCAGGGTGTACCGGTTATGGAGCCGGGCCTCGCCCCCGCCTTTGGTGCGGCGCATCAGGAAAAACCGGCCCCGGTGGCGCACCACCGCATAGGGGATGATCTGGCGGTGGGTGGGGTCTTCCTCGGCCAGGGGGCGCTCGAGGAAAAACCCCTCCTGCTCGATTTTCCGTAAGAGCGCGGCCTCGAGCGGGATGAGGGAAGCCTGGGCCGCTGGAAACACCGAGGCCGGAAGCACATACACCTGTTCCATGCGGGTCAAGATACCATCACTTCGCGGCCCTCGAGCCAGACCCTGTGCACCTGGGCCTCGCCGTGCAGGGTGAAGAGCGAGCCCAGCAAGTCCTCTGCCGAGTCCAGGTGGCGGAAGTGCACCTCGAGGGTGCTGCCGGGTTCGGGCCGCACCCAGATCACGTCGGCGGCCTTGCCGGGGGTCAGACTCCCTACGGTCTCCCCTAGGCCCAGCACCTCGGCCCCGGCCAGGGTAGCCAGGTAAAGCAGGTGGGCCGGGGTCAGGCCCACCCCCTCGGGGGCGTAGCGCTGGGCCAGGTAGGCCATCAGGCCCTCCTTGAGCAGACTAAACCCGGTGCCGCCCCCCACATCCGAGCCCAGCCCGAAGCGAACCCCGTGCCGCAGGTGTCGGTTCATGGGGAAGATGCCGCTGCCGATAAAGGCGTTGGAGCTGGGGCAGTGGGCGATGGCCGCCCGGGCCTCGGCCAGGCGGGCCAGTTCGGGTTCGGTGGGGTGGACGTTGTGGGCAAACACCGAACGCTCGGTGACCAGGCCAAAGCGGTCGTAGGTGTGCAGGTAGTGCTGGCTCCAGGGGAAAAGCTCGGCTACGGTGCGAATCTCCTCGAGGTTCTCGTTGATGTGGGTGGTGAAGTGCAGGTCGGGGTGCTCCTGCAAAAGCGCCTGGCAGACCTCGAGCAGCCCCTCCGAGGCCGAGAGGGCAAAGCGGGGGGTCACCGCGTAGCGCAGCCGGCCCCGGCCATGAAAACGCTGGATGAGCATCTTCTGCTCGGCGTAGCTCTGCTCGGGGGTGGTGTGCAGCTCGGGGCGCAACATGCGGTCGGAGCAGACCTGCCCGGCAATGATGCGCAGGCCTACGTCCTCGGCGGCCCCAAACAGGTTGGCGGTGGCCCCCTGAAAGTGCGAGCCGAAGACCAGCGCGGTGGTGGTGCCGTTGCGCAAGAGGAGCCAGACGAACTCGCGGGCCAGCTCACGGGCCAGCCTGTTGTCGGAAAGCCGGGCCTCCAGGGGCAGGGTGCGCTTTTCCAGCCAGTCCAGCAGCGAGTAGCCCATCGCGCCAATTACCCGGGTTTGCGGGTAGTGCACGTGGGTGTCCACCAGCCCCGGCAGCAGCACCCCTTCGCGGCAGTCCTGCACCGGGGCCTCGGGGTAGTGTTTGCGAACCTCAGAAAAGCTGCCCAGCGCAACGATCTGCCCATCCCGCAAGGCCAATCCCCCATCGGAAAAGGCCTCGAGGGCCCCGGCGGTGTGGAAAGGGTTTTGGGGTGTGTGAAGGATCAGACCACGCAGTAGAACGGTCATGCCGACCTATTCTACAAAGAGCCCCACCACCGCCCCCTGCCGCACATCCACCAGGCCGTAGTCAGTCAGGCGCAGCTCGGGAATCACCGCCAGCCCCAGGAAGGAGAGCACCATATAGGGGTCGGGCAGGGTCACCCCCAGGGTTTTGGCGGCGGCCTCGAGGGCCTGTAGCCGGGCGTCCACCACCTCCAGCGGCTCATCGGTCATCAGGCCGGCGATGGGCAGGCCCAGCTCGGCCAGCACCTCACCGTCGGCCACCGCCACCATCCCACCGCCCAGGGCCCAAAGCCGCCGGGCCGCCGTTACGATGTCGGCGTCCGAGACCCCCACCGCCATCAGGTTGTGGTGGTCGTGGCCCACCGTGCAGGCCAGGGCTCCTTTTTGCAGGCCAAACGCGGTCACCAGACCCTTACCGATGCGGCCGTTTTTGCCGTGGCGCTCAAAACACACCAGCTTGGCCAGGTCGCGGCTGGGGTCGGCCACCACCTCCCCATCGCGCACGGTGGGCTCGAGGTGCTCCTCGGCGGTTAGCACCTGGTGCGGTATGGCCCGGATCACCCGCACCTTTCCTGCGCTGGCCGGAATTCGCAGATCCTGGGGGCCAAGGTCGGGCAGCCGGACGGTATGGGAGACCGCCCTCGAGGCCCCAGCCCGGGGGAGCGGCACTTCCAGTTGCCCCTGGTGGGCCACCCGGCGACCCCGTTGATAGACGGCCTGGGCCCGGAAGCTGTGCAGGTCGTCCAGCACCACCAGGTCGGCCTGGAAGCCGGGGGCAATAGCACCCCGGCGCAAAAGACGGTAGTGGCGGGCCACGTTCCAGCTACCGGCGCGGATGGCGTAGGCCGGGTCTACCCCCAGCCCGATGGCCTTGCGCACCAGGAAGTCCGCTCCGCCCTCCCTGAGCAGGTCGGAGGGCAGGCGGTCGTCGGTTACCAGGCCGACGCGCTCGCCGTGTTCCGGGCGCAGCAGCGGAGCCAGGGCCTCCAGGTTGCGGGTGGTGGAGCCCTCGCGCACCATCAGGAAGCAGCCGGCCTCGAGCTTGGCCCGCCCTTCCTCCAGGGTGGTGCTCTCGTGGTCGGAGGCGATGCCGCTGGCTAAATAGCCCTGCAGCGCGGGCCCCATCAGGGTGGGGGCGTGGCCTTCGGGCGACTTGCGGGAGCGCTCGGCCAGGAGCACCTTGCCAAGCTCGGTGGCATCGGCGGCCAGGATGGCCGGAAAGCTCATCAGCTCGGCCACCCCCACCACCCGAGGATGGGCCAGCAGCCGCTCGATTTCGGCCAGCCCCAGCACTGCACCGCTGGTCTCGAGGGGCGTGGAGGGCACCGAGGAGGGCACGGTGATCCAGACCTCCAGGGGAAGTCCCTCGCTGGCCTCCATCAGCCACTCGATGCCCGCTACCCCGGCCACATTGGCGATCTCGTGGGGGTCAGTGACCACCCCGGTTACCCCCCTGGGCACCACCCCCCGCGCATACTCGGCCGGGGAGACCAGGGAGGACTCGAGGTGCACGTGCCCGTCAATCATGCCGGGGGCCACCCAGCGGCCCTCCAGATCCACCACATCTGTTGCCTGGGCCGAGGCGTACTCCGGCCCCACCGCCGCCACCAGCCGCCCGGCCAGCAGGATGTGGGTGTGCTGGATTTCCAGCGTGAACACATTGACCAGCCGGGCATTTTTGAGCAGCAGGCTTCCCGGCTGGCGGCCCATCGCCACGTCCACCGCGTACTGGAGGTCGGATAGCTGGAGGTTCATGTTCTGCGCATGGTACAGGTAAGCCCAGGCCCCTCGCAAGCGCAGGCCCGCCCCGCCAAAAAAACCTGGCCTGGTCTGCCCAGGCCAGGTAAAAAGCTTTCGCTGAGATTATTTGGGCTCGTCCGGCACCGGGCCCACCACCCCAGGGGCCACCCACTGCATCTCGTTGAGCTCCTTCACGGTCATCTTGCGCCCCGCCGGCACGCGCAGCACCCCGTTGCGGTCGCGGATGGGGCCGGTGAAGGGATCCCACTTGGGGTTGGGGCTCTGGATGTCTTTGTACAGCTCCATCACCCGGTCGTAGACGCTCACTTTCCTGCCGTTCACGGTCATGCTAGCCTGCTTCAGGGCCGCCTCGAACTTGGGGTTGATGGGCATGCCCACCTGAGCCCCCAGCATCACCGCTTTCTCGCGGGCCAGCCACCAGTAGTCTACGTTTTGCAGGTTCTTGGGGGTGTAGGTGCCGTTCTGCACCTTCTTCAGGATATCAATGTAAATGACGCTCCAGTCCACCAACTGCCCCGAGACCACGTAGTCGGGCGCATACTTGTACATCGAGTTGTAGTGGCTGAAGCTGGGCACCCTGCGCCGGGCTGCGGTCTGGATGACGGTCGCGGTGTCCTCGGTAAAGGCCAGAATGTCGTTGCCCTCGGCCATCAGGGCCTCGGCGGCCTCGCGGGCCTTCACGGGGTCGTACCAGGCGTTGATCCACTTGACGTTCACGGTGGCGCGGGGGTTCACCGCCCGCACGCCCAGGGCGAAAGCCGAGATATGACGCTTGAGCTCGGGGATGGGGAAAGCCGCCACGTAGCCCACCTTGCCGCTCTTGGTGAGGGCACCCGCCATCAGGCCGTTCAGGTAGTAGATCTGGTAGAAATCGGCCATGTAGGTGAGCATGTTGGGGGCCCGCTTAAAGCCGGAAGCATGGGCGAAGATGACCTCAGGGTACTTTTTGGCGGCCTCGAGGGTCGGATCCATGAAATCGAAAGAGGTGGTGAAGATTACGTTGCAGCCGCCCGCAACCAGCCGGTCTACCGTGGCCAGGGTGTCGGCGGGCTTGACCGACTCCACATACTGGGTGGTGAGCCCCGGAATGGCCTTCTCGGCAGCCCGCCGGGCCTCGTCGTGGGCATAGGTCCAGCCCACATCGCCAATGGGGCCCACGTAGATAATGCAGGCTTTGAGGTTGGACTGCTGGGCCATCCCCAGGCCTAACACCAGCGCCATCACCGTACCAATCAACCAAGTCTTTCGCATACATCCCCTCCAGCAACACACCTTATTGAGCAGGCCAAGGCTTTAGCGTTCCCCTCGCCGATAGGGTTTTCCCAGCCCCTCAGGGGCGTTGCCCTGCTGTCCGCGCAGGCCGGACAAAGCCAGCACAAGTATAACCAGAAGGTAGGGCAGGCTCGCAAATACCTCCGAGGGAATGGCTACCTGCCCCTGCAGCCGAAACTGCAGGTAGTACAGAAGCCCGAAAAAGACCGCCCCGAATACGGCGCGTAGGGGGCTCCAGCCCACAAAAATCACCAGCGCCACCGCAATCCAGCCCAGCCCCGCGGTCATACCGTCGGTCCAGGAGGGGCGGTAGACCAGCGAAAGGTAGGCCCCAGCCAGCCCAGCCAGCGACCCACCCGCCGCCACCGCAGCGTAACGAACCCGCAGTACGTTGATGCCCAGCAGGTCGGCAGCCGCCGGGTTCTCGCCCACCGAACGCAGCGAAAGCCCCGTCCGGGTGGCATACAACACAAAGGCCAGCAGACCCGCCAGCACAAAGGCCCCCAGGGTGAAAGGCCACTCGGGGGGCTGGTTGAAGAGCGGCAGCCCCTCAAAGCGTTTGCCCAGCAATCCCGCCGTACCCAGGCCCACCATGGTCAGGGCCAGGCCCGAGACAAACTGGTTGGCCTGCAGGGTGATGGTTACAAAGCCGTGCAGCAAAGCGGCCAGCGCCCCGGCCAGCATGGCCGCCAGCACCGCCAGCCAGAGGTTGCCATCGCCTGCGCCGCTGCCGTAGGCCACCGCAAAACCGGCCAGGGCCCCCAGGGCCATCATGCCCTCCACCCCCAGGTTCACCACCCCGGCCCGCTCGTTCAGGATGGCTCCCAGGCAGGCGATTAAGAGGGGGGTGCCAAAGGATAGGGCTCGAGCCAGGGCGTTGATGATCTCTTCCATACACAAACACGCAGCTTAGACCAGCGAAGCGCTTAAAGTCGCTTACTCATCCAAAAGACCCCATAGCTCCGCATGCGCGTAAGCTCTCATCCTACGACCCGCCTCCGGCACGACGGGCAGGATAAGTTGAGCCGTACTGGTGGCTTGACGATTCAAACCCTCCTCCAAGCACCTCAGCACTATTTCCCCCAAGGGTTTCCCCTCCCGAACAGCCAACTGCTCGAGTCGCTTGTACAGGTCATCGGGCAAGTCCAGCGTGGTTCGCATAAGTTCGTACCAGCATAACCGCTTCCGGCGGGCATTGGGTTCATCTTACCTGCCCCAGCGGACACGGTAGCGCAAAAAAAGCTCTGAACCAATCAGGCAGAACAGAATCACCCCGCTGAAGATGTCCACGATGCGGAAGGGCATGTTCAGGCTTACCTTCAGCAGGTCGCCCCCGGCCAGCACCAGGCCCATCAGGGGGGCGGTGAGGAGCACCAGGGCCGGGTGACCTCGAGCCAGCCAGGCCACGATGATGGCGGTAAAACCATAGCCACTGGAAAGCTGGCTGGGCTCGATGAGCCGGTGGTGGATGCCCGCGATCTCCCCCACCCCGGCCAGACCGGCCATACCCCCGGTGATGAGGGCCAGCAGCAGCAGCACCCAGCCCTGGGCAATCCCCAGGTAGCGCGCGGCCCCTGGGTTCTCGCCCACGATGCGCATGCGGAAGCCCAGGGTGGTGCGGAAGAGCACAAACTGCAAGACCAGGGCCAGCAGCACCCCCAGCAGCAGGGTGGGCCAGTGCACGCTCGAGCCCGCCCAGACCGGAATCTGCTGGTACTCGGCGAAGCGGTCGGAGTAGATGTAGCCCCGCACATCCTTGCCCCGCCAGGGGCCGTTGATGAGGAAGATGACCAGCGACTGGGCCACGTAGTTGAGCATCAGGGTGGAGAGGATTTCGTTGACGCTGAAGCGCAGCCGCAGCCAGGCCGCCAGGCCGCACCACAGCGCCCCGCCCAGGGCGCCGGCCAGCGCCATGGCCGGGAGGCTCAGGGGCGCCGGCAAGGGCACGAAAAGGGCCACCCCGGCGGCCAGCACCGCCCCCAGCAAAAGCTGACCCTCGGCCCCGATGTTGTAGAACTGGGTGCGAAAAGCCAGGGTCAGGCCCACCCCAATCAAGAGCAGGGGGATGCTGCGGCGAAGGATTTCCTGCCAGCCCTTGGCGTCCAGTAGAGTGCCGGTGAGCATGATGCGGTAGACCTCGAGCGGGTTCTGCCCATAGGCCACAAACACCGCGCCCACCAGCACAAAGGCCAGCCCCAGCGCGGCCAGCGTGACCCCCAGCACCCGCCCGGGCGAGGCATTCGCCAGGGGCTCGAGCCTCACGCCGCACCCCCGGTCATCCACAGGCCGATGGCCTCGCGCGAGACCTCTTCCACCGCAAACGGCCCCTGCAAAGCCCCCCGGTAGAGCACCCCGATGCGGTCGGAGAGCGAGAGCAGCTCCTCCAGATCCTCCGAGACCAGGAGCACCGCCGCCCCCTGCTGGGTTTTTTCCAGCAAGACCCGGTGCACCTGCTCGGTGGCCCCGATATCGAGGCCGTAGGTGGGGTGCACGGCCAGGATGAGCTGGGGATGCCCGGCCAGCTCGCGGGCCAGAATGACCTTCTGGATGTTGCCGCCCGAAAGGAGCCTCGAGGGGGTGCGAAGGCTGGGGGTGGCGATGGCGTAGGCCTGCACCTGCCGCCGGGCTTCCTCTTCAAAGGCCCTGGGGTTGAGCAGGCCGCCGCGGGCCCAGGGGGGTCGGTCGAAGGTGCGCAGGGCCAGGTTTTCGGCTACGTTCATGCTGGGTACGGTGCCCATCTGGATGCGGTCTTCGGGGATGTGGGCCACCCCCATATCGAACAGCCGTGCCGGATGGGGCGGCAGGGGCCGTCCCAGGAGCCGCACCGAGCCCGCCTCGATGCTTCGGAGCCCTGCCAGCACCTCCACCAGCTCGCTCTGCCCGTTGCCCGCCACCCCGGCCAGGCCCAGAATTTCCCCACGGTGTAGCCGGAAGGAAACCCCCTGCAAGGCCGGGAGGTTGCGGTGTGACCTCGCCCGCAGACCATCCACCTCGAGGATCACCTCTCCCAGCAAGGCGCTTTGCCGCTTGCGCTCGAAGCTCACACTGCGCCCCACCATCAGCTCGGCCAGCCTGGGCTTGCTGGCCTCTTCCCTTTGCAGGCTGCCCACCACCCGCCCCCGGCGCAGCACCGTGCAGCGGTCGGCAATGGACAGCACCTCCTCGAGCTTGTGGGAGATAAAAATGAGTGACTTGCCCGCCGCCCGCAGCTCCCGCATCACCCTGAACAGTGCCTCGGCCTCCTGGGGGGTGAGCACGCTGGTCGGCTCGTCCAGGATGAGCACCTTGGCCCCCCGCAGCAGGGCCCGCACGATCTCCACCCGCTGCTTCTCGCCCGGCGAAAGCTGGAAGACCGGGGCCCTGGGGTCAATCTGCAGGCCGTAGCCCTGGGCGATTCGCTCCACCAGGGGCACGATGCGCTGGGCCGGCCACAGGGGGCTGCCAATGCCCAGGGCCAGGTTCTCGGCCACGGTGTGGCGGCCCACCAGCGTGGGGTGCTGGGGCACCAGCCCGATCCCCAGCCGGAGCGCGTCCATGGGGGAGGCAATCCGCACCGGACGGCCCTCCATCCAGATCTCCCCCTCGTCGGGGCGGTAGAGGCCATACAGAATCGAGATGAGGGTGGACTTGCCAGCCCCGTTCTCCCCCAAGAGCGCCAGCACCTCGCCGGGGTAGACCTCGAGGCTCACCTCGTCGTTGGCGACCACCCCCGGGAAGCGCTTGGTGATGTTTTTCAGCTCGAGCAGCGCCGGCATTGCCGCAAATCATACCGAAAACAGCGTTACTCGGCCACCTTGGTGCGGCCCGGCTGGGCCTGGGGGCTATCCTCGAAAATAAAGGGCAGCAACTGGGCCGCCGTGGCGATGGCGATGGCCTCTGGCGCTTTGCTCCTGACCCCCGGCAGCCCGATGGGGGTGGTGACCCGCTGCAAGTCCTGGTCGGAAAAACCCTGGGCCTTTAGCTTTTGGCGGAAGCGGGCCCACTTGCCCGCGCTCCCGATAAGGCCGATATAGCCCAGGTCGGCGCGGCGCAGGGCCATCTCGAGCACGAACAGATCCTCGGCGTGGTCGTGGGTCATGACCACCAGGTGCGCACCCGCGGGCAGGTCGCTTACCACCCCGTCCAGGATGGGCGCGTGGAAGGCTTTAATCTCGGCCTGGCCGCGGTGCATGGGTGCTAAGCGCGCCTCGTCCAGCATGGGGGCCCTCGAGTCCACCAACCAGAGGGCCACCGGGCAGATCGAGAGCACCCGGGCCAGGGCCAGCCCCACATGCCCCACCCCAAAGAGGGCCACGGTGGGCCGGGCCGGCGTCACCCGCTCGAGCAGGATGGTCACCTCGCCCCCACAGCACTGCACGCCGTACTCGGCCGGGGCCTGTTCGGTGAGCCGCAGGGTGTGCATCTGAGGGCTGGCAGCGCCCGCGGCCAGCATCTGCCGCGCCAGCCCAATGGCGGTGGCCTCGAGGTTCCCGCCCCCAATAGTGCCGTAGACCGCCTCCGCCGTCACCAGCATCTTGGCCCCGGCCTCGCGGGGCGCATGGCCACGCACCACCACCAGGGTGACCAGCACCAGGGGTCGCTTGCGCTCGGTTAGTTGGGCCAGGTGATCGAACCAGCGCATCGTTCCTCCAGCCTAGCCCAGCGAGGCTCCTTTCAAGAGCTCGACGCCAGGCTTAACCAACCAATGCCAGCATCCATGCAAAAGCCCCACCTTCATTCCCATTCCTTCAAATCTTCCTCGGGAAGCGGCTCAAAGAACGCTTCATCCACTTTCCCGAGCCCTTTCATGAGGCCCAGCTTGCGCTTTTGGGGTTTCTCCAGCGGCACCAGCCGCGCGTAGGGCTGGCCGTTTTTGGCTAGGATGATCTCCTCCCCTGCCCGAACCCGCTCGAGCAGGCTCGAGAGGTGCGTTTTTGCTTGGCCCACATTGACCACCGTTGGCATGAGGCTAGTTTGGTTTGAAACGCCGAGTTTATCAATCCCCAGACACCAAGGCCCCTTCCCGAACCTTCTCAATGGCCCAGTAGACTGCCTCGGGGGTGGCGGGCGAGGCCAGCTCCACGTAGCCCCCTGCACCAAAGGCCGCCACCGCGTCGCGCAGGGCCTCGCGCGCCGAGATAGCCAGCATCAGGGGGGGCTCCCCTACCGCCTTGGAGCCGTGCACCACCCCGGTCTCGGTGGCCCTGGGCAGGAGCCGCACGTTGAACACCGGGGGCAGCTCGGAAAAGCTGGGCAGCTTGTAGGTGCTGGCCGAGCGGGTGGCTACACGGCCCTCCGCGTCCCAGCGCAGGTCTTCTAAGGTGAGCCAGCCCAGGCCCTGGATAAAGCCGCCCTCCACCTGGCCCAGGTCTACCAGGGGCGAGAGCGAGTCGCCCACATCGTGCAGGATGTCCACCCGTTGCAAAGCGTACTGGCCGGTGAAGCCGTCCACCTCCACCTCGCTCACCGCCGCGCCGTAGGCGAAGTAGTGGAAGGGCTTGCCCTGCATCCGGGTTTTGTCCCAGTGCAGACCCGGCGTGCGATAGAAGCCATCGGCGAAGAGCTGCACCCGCTGGGCGTAGGCAGCCCGCACCACCTCGGCAAAGGCCAGCCGCTCCTCGGGCTTCCAGATGCTCCAGACCTGGCCGCCCTCGAACACCACGTCGGCGGGGTTCACCCCGAAGCGCTGGGCCGCGACCCCGGCCAGCCGGGCCTTGATTTTCTCGCAGGCATCCTTGACCGCGGCCCCGTTCAGGTCGGCCCCGGTGGAGGCCGCGGTGGCCGAGGTGTTGGGGACTTTGTCGGTGCGGGTGGGCATCAGGCGGACGGCCTCGAGCGGCACACCCAGGGCCTCGGCGGCAATCTGTTGAATCTTGGTGTAAAGCCCCTGGCCCATCTCGGTGCCCCCGTGGTTGACCTGCACCGAGCCGTCCTGATAGACCAGCACCAGCGCTCCAGCCTGGTTGTAGGTGGTGAAGTTGAAGGAGATGCCGAACTTGACCGGGGTCATCGCCAGGCCCCGCTTGCGGTGGGGGTTCTGGGCGTTGAAAAGCGCAATCTCGCGCCGGCGGCGCTCGAGCTCGGCGCTGCTTTTAAGCTCGTTCCAGATCAGGCGGATGCGCTCCACGTCCTTAATCTCCTGACCGTAGTGGGTGATGCAGGTCTGCGGGTCGTCGGACAGCCCGTAGAAGTTGCGCTCCCGCACCACCTCCGGCGGCAGTCCCAGGGTCTGGGCCACCTGGGTGAGCACCTCCTCGATAAAGACCATACCCTGCGGCCCGCCAAAGCCCCTAAAGGCGGTCTGGGAGGTTTTGTGGGTCTTGCAGACCCGCCCGGTGGCCTCGAGGTGGGGGATGAAGTAGGCGTTATCCACATGGCAGACCGCTCGAGCCAACACAGGCTCGCTCAGGTCTTGCGACCAACCGCCATCGGAGAAGAGCTCGATCTGCAAGGCCAGCAGCCGCCCTTCCTCGGAGCAGCCCACCTTCCAGCGGGCGTAGAAGGGGTGGCGCTTGCCGGTCAGGGTGATGTCCTGCAGACGGGAGAGCCGCACCCGCACCGGGCGGCGGGTCAGGTAGGCCCCCAGGGCCGCCACCGCCGCATAGGGGTTGGCCTGCACCTCCTTGCCGCCAAAGCCCCCGCCCATGCGGATGCACTGCACCGTGACCTGGTTGCGCGGCAGGCCCAGCACCTGGGCCACCACCTCCTGGGTCTCGGAGGGGTGCTGGGTGGAGGAATGCACCAGGATGTGGCCGGTCTCGTCGAGCAGGGCCAGCGAAGCCTGGGTCTCGAGGTAGAAGTGCTCCTGCCCCCCCAGGTACAGCGCCCCCGACAGAAGCCGCGCCGAGGCGCTGAAGCCCTGCTCGAGGTCGCCCCGGCGGGCCTGCAGGGTGGCCCCCTGGAAACTACCCTGGGCGATGGCCTCCTGGATGGTGAGAATGGCCGGCAGGGGTTCGTACTCCACCGCCACCTGCGCCGCCCCCAGCCGCGCGGCCTCCTCGGTCTCGGCCAGCACCCAGGCCACCGCCTGGCCGTGGTACATCACCTCGGAAGGGAACAGGGGCTCGTCGCCCTTGATGCCGGAATCGTTCAGGCCCGGCACATCCTGAGCGGTGAGCACCCGCACCACCCCCGGCACCCGGTAGGCCGGCGCGGGCTCGAGGCGCAGCACGCGGGCATGGGCATAAGGGGCCTGCACCGGCCAGGCGTGGAGGGCCTGGGGGTAGCGGGGCAGCAGGTCGTCGGTGTAGAGGGCCCGACCGGTCACGTGTTCCCTGGCGGACTCGTGGGGGATCGCCCGGCCCACCACCTTCATACGGCCACCTCCGCGGTCTCGGCATGGAACTTTTGTAAGAGATTGCCCAGCATGGCCGTGCGGTAGGCCGCGCTGCCCCGGTGATCGTCTATGGGCCTGAACTCACCCCGGATCACCTCGGCTGCGGCCCGCACGGTGCGCTCGTCCCAGGGCTTGCCCTGCAAAAAGGCCTCGGTCTGGTAGGCCCGCGCGGGGGTGGCGGCCACCCCACCCAGGCCAATGCGGATGTGCTGCACCAGGCCCGCCTCCAGCCGCAGGGCAAAGGCGGCGGCCACCGTGGAGATATCGTCCATAGGCCGTTTGGCTACCTTGTAGAAGCGGGCCTGCGGGGCCAGGGGCAGGGGGATGCGCACCGCACGGATGACCTCGCCGGGCTGCCGGGCGGTCTGGCGGTAGCCGGTGAAGAAGCGCTCGAGCGGCAGCACCCGCTCCCCTGCCGCGCCCGCAAGCACCACCTCGGCCCCCAGGGCCAGCAGAACCGGCGGGCCGTCGCCGATGGGCGAGGCCGTGCCCAGGTTGCCCCCCAGGGTGGCCCGGTTGCGAATCAGGCGCGAGGCAAACAGCGGAAACCACCCGGCCAGGAGGGGGATGCGGCCATTTAGCCAGTGCTCGAGCGCGCTCAGAGGAACCCCCGCGCCAAGCTCGACATAGCCCTGGCCCCAGTGTAGGGTCTGGAGTTCGGGCAGGACGCTCAGGTCGAGGAGTGCCTCGGCTCGAGCAAAACGCTGGTTGACCTCCACCACCACATCGGTGCCGCCGGCCACCAGCCGGGCCTGGGGATGCTCCTCCAGGGCCTGGAACAGCTCGGGCAGGGAGGCCGGGCGCAGGTAGGTGGGGCCGGCCTGGTAGTGCAGGGGGCCCAGGGGTGGGGCGGGTTCCTGGCAGCGGCGGGCCAGGGGGTCGTCGGGGGCGGGCTGGCCCAGCGCGAGCGCCGCGTCCCGGATGGGCCGGTAGCCGGTGCAGCGGCAGAGGTTGCCGGAGAGGGCCTCGAGGTCGAACCCTTCCCGCCCCTTGCGGTAGTACTCCGCCGCCATGCTGACCACAAAGCCCGGTGTGCAGTAGCCGCACTGCGAACCCCCCTGCAGCATGGCCTGTTGAACCGGATGGAGCTGCGCATCGGAAGAAAGCCCCTCCACCGTCCAGACCTCCTGGCCGGCCAGGCTGGGCAGCAGCAGCAGGCAGCCGTTGACGGCCTCGAGGCGCGAACCCCGGTCGTCGGGCTTGCGCAGCAGCACCGCACAGGCCCCACACTCCCCTTCCGCACAGCCTTCTTTGCTGCCGGTCAGGCCCACCTGGCGCAACCACGAAAGCAAGGTGGTATGCGGGTCCACATCGCAAATCTGAACGGATCGTCCATTCAACTGAAAGCTCAACTCGGCCACCCCAGCCCTCCTGGAATCTGGCTATCTATGGTGTTTTATTTTACTGCCCGCAGCACTACAGACTGACGCGCAGTTTTCTATTTACCGCCTTTGCAAACGCTCAAGGAGCTCGAGTTCCCGTTCCCGGCTCATACCGGCCCGAAGGGGTTCGCTGCGGGTCTTGTCCCAGGCCAGGGTATCTTGCACGGTTTGCTCGAGGGGGCGCATGCTGAAACCAGCAGCCTGGGCCCTGGCATTCTGAATTTGGCCGAGGCCGCGGCCCGGTGCAAAAGCAGGAATCCAGGCCGGGAGGTCGGCCCAGGGCGTAACCTGATTGTCCAAAAGCCACTGCTCATCGGCCCAGACCGCCTCGGCAGGGTTGGGCGCGGCTTCTTGACAGGCTTTCACCAGATGGCCCCAGGTCACCGGTGTAGAGGCTGCGTTGTAGGCTCCGCTCAGGCCTTTCTCCAGACCCAGAATCACAAACTGCCCCAGGTCGCGGGCATCCACAAACTGCAAGGTATTTTCGGGCTTGCCCGGCACCAGCACCCGGCCTCCTCCAGCAAAACGGCGCGGCCAGTAGGTGAAGCGGTCGGTGGGGTCGTGGGGCCCGACCACCAGGTGGGGGCGCACCACCAGGCTGCGCTCGCCAAAAGCGCGCTCGACCTCGAGCTCGCACAGCACCTTGAGCCCGCCGTAGGTTTCGGGGGTCACCTCTTCCACTGTGGGGTCGGCCAGGGTTTGCAAGGGTGCGTTTTCGTCCAGCGGCGCAGCCGACTCCCGATACACCGAGACCGTGGAGATAAAGGCGTAGCGGCCCACCCGACCTTTGAGCACCCCCACCGCCTCCCGCACCTCCCGCGGCAGGTAGCCATTGACATCCACCACAGCGTCCCAGATACGGCCCTCGAGCGCCCCCAGGTCACCTTTTTTGCGATCCCCCACCAGCGACTCGGCGCCGGGGAGGGGGTTGGTGCCACGGGTAAAGGTGCTCACCCGGTGGCCGCGCTGCAAAGCTGCTTCGGCGATGTGCCGGCCCACGAAGCGGGTTCCCCCCAAAAGCAGGATGTTCATGGGTCGAGCATACCCTATGGGCCGTTGGTTCTTCGTGCTTAGGCCGGATGGGCCTTTAGCGCGATCTCCCCATCCTGGCGCACAATCTGCAAACGCCCCCCCTGCTTAAGCGGGCCAAAGAGCAGCAGATCGGCCAGGGGTTTCTTGATTTTTTCCTGGATCAGCCGGGCCAGCGGGCGGGCTCCCATCAGGCGGTCGTAGCCGTGCTCGGCCAGCCAGGCGGTGGCCTCGGGCTGCACCTCGAGCGCCACCTTGCGCTCTTTGAGCTGGGCCTCGAGCTGCCCCAGGAACTTGCCCACAATCTGCTGCATGATGGCCGGGGAAAGCGGGTTGAAGTGCACGATGGCGTCCAGGCGGTTGCGGAACTCCGGGGTGAACATGCGCTTGAGGGCCTCTTCGCTGGCCTCGCTGCGGGTGCCCCCCAGAAAGCCCACCCGCAGTTCGCTGGCCTCGGCGGCCCCGGCGTTGGTGGTCATGATCAGGATGGTGCTGCGGAAGTCCACGGTTTTGCCGTTGTGGTCGGTGAGCCGGCCATAGTCCATGACCTGCAACAAAATGGCGTAGAGGTCGGGGTGGGCCTTCTCGATCTCATCCAGCAGGAGCACGCAGTGGGGGTTTTGCAGCACCGCGTCGGTGAGGAGGCCGCCCTGGTCGAAGCCCACGTAGCCCGGCGGTGCACCGATGAGCCTCGAGACCGAGTGCTTCTCCATGTACTCCGACATATCGAAGCGCAGCAGCGGCACCCCCAGGGAGGCCGCGAGCTGGCGGGCCAGCTCGGTTTTGCCCACCCCGGTGGGGCCGGCGAACAGGTACGAACCCATGGGTTTTTGCGGGTCGCGCAGGCCGGCGCGCGCAAGCTTGATGGCGCTGGCGACTTCCTCCACCGCCCTGTCCTGCCCGAACACCGCGCGTTTTAGCTCCTGCTCGAGGCTGGCCAGCACGGCCTCGTCGTCACGGCTCAGGTTCTTGGCCGGAATGCGGGCGATGCGGGCCACGGTGGCCTCGACCTCGGCCACCCCGATGCGGTTCTTGCGCTTGCCCGGCGGCAGCAGGGCCTGGGCGGCCCCGGCCTCGTCCAGCACGTCCAGCGCGGAGTCGGGCAGGCGGCGCTCGGAAAGGTGGCGGGCCGCCAGCTCCACCGCCCGCTCGAGGGCCGCTTTGGTATAGGTGAGCTGGTGGTGGGCCTCCAGACGCGGCTTAAGCCCCTCCAGGATTTTCACCGCGTCGGCGTGGGAAGGCTCGCCGATGTCAATCTTCTGGAAGCGCCGGGCGATGGCCCGGTCTTTTTCGAAGTGCTTGTACTCGGCAAAGGTGGTGGCCCCAATGCACCGGAGTTTGCCGGTGAGGGCCGGCTTGAGCAGGTTGCTGGCGTCTACCGTAGAGCCGGTGGTGGAGCCTGCGCCCACGATGGTGTGAATCTCGTCTATGAACAGGATGGCGTTGGGATGGGCCTCGAGGGCCTTCATCACCGCCTTGACCCGCTCCTCGAAGTCGCCGCGGTAGCGGGTGCCGGCCAGCAGGCTGCCCATGTCCAGCGCGAAGACCTCGGCCCCCACCAGCCGGCTGGGCAGGGGAAGCGCTGCGGTCTGGGCCACGATGTGCTGGGCCAGCCCCTCCACCAGCGCGGTCTTGCCCACCCCAGGGTCGCCCACCAGCAGGGGGTTGTTCTTCTGCCGGCGGGAGAGCACGGTCAGGATGCGCTCGAGCTCCCTCTCCCGCCCAACGAGCGGGTCGAGCTCGCCCTTGCGGGCCCGTTCGGTGAGGTTGGTGCAGTAGGCCTCGAGGGGGTTCTGGGCCACACCCGCGCCCTCCTCGCCCATCTGCACGGGCTCGATGTTGGACGACGCCCCCCGCGGCAGGGCCCCCCTCGAGAGGGCCGAGGTCAGGTCGAGCCGGCTCACGCCAAGCTGCTCCAGCAGGGCATAGGCCGCCGACTGCCGCTCGTCCATGATGGCGACCAGCACATTGGCCCCGTTGGCCTGGTCGCGCCCGGCGGAGCGCATCTGCAACACCGCCCGCTGGATCACCCGCTGAAAAGCCGTGGTGGGCTCGGGTTCGCTGCCCGGAATGCGCTCGAACTGGCGCAGCGACTCCTCGAGCATCGCCCGCAGGTGTTCGAGGTTGACCTTGCAGTACTGCAACACCCGGCTGGCGTCGGGGTCGTCGAGCAGGGCCAGGAGCAGGTGCTCGAGGCCGGCGTACTCGTGCCCGCGCTCGAGGGCAATCTCCAGCGCGCGGCGGATGGTACGTTCAAGGGTGGGGGTCAGGGGGGTCTCCATACCTGCTGGCTCGAGTCTAGCAGGCCGGTGGTTTCCGATTGTTGCAAAAGTCGCCTGCTAGCCTCCGGTATGGCAAGCACACGCAGCGCCATGGGCCTTGGCGAAGGCTTCGCGGCCTTCGGTAAAGGACAGGTAGGCCAGGCCCAAAGCCCCCAGGCTATCCACAAACCAGATGCCGCTCAGGGTGTAAACCAGGCTCGACAGGAGCAGCAGGCCCGACATGTACATGCAGACCCGTGCACACTTGGCATCGGCCAGGATGGCCTCCGAGCCCAGCGCCACACCCGCCTGGGTTTTATAGTGAATCAGCGCCCACATCAGCGAGATCGAGATGACCGCAATCACCACGCCCGCCAGGGTGGTCTCGGGCTTGTGCTGGGTGCTCAGGTTGTAGAGGGCCATGGCCGAAAGAATCCCGGTCAGCCCGTAAAAACCGGTTCCGGTAATCTGTAAGGCAGTTTTCTCGAAGCGACCCTTGGGCGCTCCGGGGTACTGCCAGATGCGCAGCACCATCGCCAGAATGCCCAGGCCCGAGATCATCTCAATGAAGCTATCCAGGCCAAAGCCAAACAGGGTGAGGGACTCGTCGGCAACGCCGAACCATACCGAGACCAGGCCCTCGAGCAGGTTGTAAGCAACGGTCAGAATCGCCAGAACAAAGGCCAGCCGGTACCAGCGTTGATCCTGGGAGGAAAGATACATGCCCAAACCCTACCCCAGGCACCGGCGCTTTTTTGTACGTTTGGCACCTTGGATATTGCAATTCCGGCATCAAAAACCGGCCCTACTCGGGCTCCATGGTGCACTGCAGCGGATGGCCCTCGGCGCTGGCCGCCGCCATCACCTGGTTGACCTTGGTCTCGGCAATTTCAAAGGGATACACCCCGGCCACCCCCACCCCCGCGTGGTGCACCTGCAGCATGATGCGGGTGGCTTCGAGCCTGCTTTTTTTGAAATAGCGCATCAGCACCTCCACCACAAAGTCCATGGGGGTGTAGTCGTCGTTGAGCAGCAACACCTTGTAGCGCGGTGGGGTGCGGGTGGCGGTCTGACTGCGGGTCTTGGTGGCGCTGTCGCTCACAGTTTTTTAGTCTAGCAAACCACCGCCCTGTCGCGCTCGGAGCACCACCACAAAAGTCTCTGCCATCATGTCGTGCAGGGCCTGGTGGTCTTGATCCCACAGCACCAGCAGCAGGCCGAGGTTCAGTACCATGGCGTTCAGCCAGCGCCCCAGGCTTTCCCGCACAAAAGCCTGCCACAGGCTGGGGGGCCGCCCAACCTGGTTCACCACCCAAAGCCCCATCAGCTCCTTACCCAGGGTCTGGCCCGAGCGCGATAGCGGCAAGACCGCGTAGGTAAACCAGGCCAGCGGGGAGAACAGGCCAAATAGAATCAGGCCCTCGGTTGAAAAGTGGTGGCCCGGGTGGGTGGGCGGAAACAGCGCGGTTGCCGCCCGTACAATGCCAAACTGCAAGCCCGCCAGCACGCCCAAGTCGATCAAACCAGCCAGCAAGCGGCGGGCCAGGTAGCGCACGGTCGCGCGGGTGGGCTTGCGTCTCACCACACTTTTACTCTAACGCCCAATGGCTAGGCTGGGGGTGTGCCAAACCGACTTGCCAAGGAAAGCAGCCCCTATCTTTTGCAGCACGCCCATAACCCGGTGGACTGGTACCCCTGGGGCGAGGAAGCCTTCTCCAAAGCCAGGGCCGAAAACAAGCCCATTTTTTTGTCGGTGGGGTACGCCACCTGCCACTGGTGCCACGTGATGGAGCGGGAGAGCTTCGAAGACCCCGAAGTGGCTCAATTTCTGAATGCCCATTTCGTGCCCATCAAGGTAGACCGCGAGGAGCGGCCTGATGTGGATCAGGTCTACATGTCGGCCCTGCAGGCCATGACCGGCTCGGGCGGCTGGCCCATGAACATGTTCCTGATGCCCGACCTGCGGCCCTTTTTTGGCGGAACCTACTGGCCGCCCGAAGACCGGCAGGGCTTCCCCAGCTTCCGGCGGGTGCTGGCCGGCGTACACAATGCCTGGCTGCACCAGCAAAAAGAGGTTTTGGAGAACGCCGAGCAGCTCACCACGTACCTGCAAGACCAGCTCAAACCACGGGCAGGGGTCTTGTCAGAGGAACTGCACACTGCTGCCCTGGCCGGGTTATCCAGGGCCTTCGACCAGGCCTATGGCGGCTTTGGGGGTGCGCCCAAATTTCCCCAATCACCGGGCCTGTTGTATTTGCTCTCCCACGCCTGGTTGGGCGACGAAACCGCTTGGAAACACCTTCAGCTCACGCTGGATCGGATGGCCGAAGGTGGCATCTACGACCAGGTAGGGGGTGGCTTCCACCGCTACGCCGTGGACGGCATCTGGCGGGTGCCGCACTTCGAAAAAATGCTTTACGACAATGCCCAGCTAGCCCGGCTTTACGCTGCAGCCAGCCGAATGCCCCAGGCCACCTTTGAGCAAGCCCGGCGCTACCGACGGATTGCTCAAGAGACCCTGGACTATGTGTTACGGGAAATGACCGGGCCAAAGGGCGAGTTCTGGTCGGCCCAGGATGCCGACTCGGAGGGTGTGGAAGGAAAATTCTATGTCTGGCAGGAGGCCGAAATCCGTGAAATTCTAGGTGCGGAGGCCGATGCTGCCATCAAGCTCTTCGGCGTCTCGGAGGCCGGCAACTGGGAGCACAGCAACGTGCTGGAACGCCGCTTCCCCGATCAGGCCTTGATGCAAAGCCTGGGTATGGGGCCCGAAGCCTACCAGAGCTGGGTTAACAGCGTTCGCCAGCGCCTCTACGAAGTTCGCAAAAAACGCGTCTGGCCCCTCACCGACGACAAAGTGCTGGCCGACTGGAACGGCCTGATGCTGCGGGCCATGGCCGATGTGGGACGCTGGCTGGAACAGCCCCAGTATATCGAGGCCGCCCGCAAAAATGCGTCGTTTGTGATGCAGGAGATGTACCAAGACGGTCTGCTGCGGCATAGCTGGCGCAACGGTCTGCTCAAGCCCCAGGCCTATCTGAGCGACCAGGCCCAGTACGGACTGGGTCTATTGGCGCTCTTTGAGGCCACCGGGGAGATGGGGTGGCTCGAGAATGCCCTAAAACTGGCTGAGGCCATTCTGAGCCACTTCAAGGAGCCCGAGGGGGCCTTTCGCGACTCGCTGGACACCACCCTGCCGGTCAAGGCCCGGGATGCCTACGATGGCCCTTATCCATCGGGGAATGCTTCGGCTGCCGAGCTACTGTTCCGGCTGGCAGCGCTTTATGAGCGCCCGGACTGGCATCGGGCGGCTCTTTCGGCGGTGGAGTTCTATGCCCAGAGTCTGGCACGCAATGCCTTTGGCTTTCCGGCCTTGCTCCAGGCCCACCTGGTGGGCACCCGCGGCAGCGAGCTGGCCCTGGTAGCACCAACAGAGATGATCCACCCCATTCGCCAGTGGTTTTTGCCCCTCACCACCCTGGCCTATGGCCCACCCAACGCGCTCCCGGTTCTGCAAAACCGAGAGCCCGGTCTGGCGTACCTGTGCCAGCACGGGGCCTGCCGCCTTCCTGTGAACAGCCCGGAAAAACTCTGGGGGGAGCTCGAGGTCATCTACCCGGGCCTAGCAACCCAAAGCTAGGTGCCCTGCTGCTAATATTCTCCCGGGAAGCGCAAATAGGTGCTCAAACGGGAAAACACCGTTTGTTACAACGGGCCAAGGGGCGAAGCTGCCCGTGGGGAAGTTAGAGCCTGCGGTCTTTTGCACCCCGTCATTCCGGCAGCCGCGATAAGCTGGGCCTATGCGTGTTTTGTTTGTCGGCGATGTCTTTGGAGAGCCGGGCTTGCGGGCCGTGGCGATGCACCTTCCCGACCTACGCCCCCACTACGATCTGGTCGTCGTCAATGGCGAGAACGCCCACCACGGCAAGGGCCTGTCCAAGCCCGCCTACCGCAAACTGCGCGAAGCCGGTGCCGACCTGATCACCCTGGGTAACCACGCCTGGGATCACAAAGACGTCTACGAACTCATCGAAACCGAGCCGATCATTCGCGCCCTCAACTACCCCCCCGGCACGCCCGGGCAAGGCCACTGGGTGCTCGAGGCCAAAGGTGAAAAACTCCTGGTGATGCAGGTGATGGGACAGGTCAACATGGGCCTGAACCTCTACGACCCCTTCCGCAGCAGCGAGGCCTTGCTGGCCGAGGTCGAGCACGACTACGCATTGCTCGAGGTGCACGCCGAGGCCACCAGCGAGAAATATGCATTAGGCCACTACCTGGGCGGCAAGATCGCAGCCCTGCTGGGCACCCACACCCACGTCCAGACCGCCGATGCCGGCTTTCTAGCCAATGGCACCGCCATCCAGGCCGACGTGGGCATGACCGGCCCCATTCACTCCATCATCGGGGGTGAGATCGAGAGCTTCCTGGGCCGCTTCATCACCCAGCGGCCCACCCCCTTCAAGGCTGCCCCAGGTCGGGCCATGTTCTGCGCGACCGAGCTGGTTTTGGAAGGGGGCCGGTGCACCTCGATCCGGCCTATGCGCTGGGATGAGCCTGTTTAGCCGGTTATGCATGTACTTCCATGTTTCGGCTGCAAGGCCAACCAATAGTTTGGAATAGTTCTGATTATGACATTCATGGTGGATTTTTGCCAAGAATAGCTCTTCGGTACTGGCTTGTCGCGGTTCCCTGATTTTGAGGATTGCTGGGTTCTTTCCGAAAACCGCTCTGGTCAGCCAACAGCCAAACAGCGCATTTCGATTTTGCAACACAAGTGTAGCCGGCAACACAAACGTTTTGGCTGCCCAACTTAGTGTATTTGCATGCAACTACTGGTTCAGTGGTCTGACCAATAAGGGGGCTGGCTTCCGATGGTGCGCCCGACCCGTGTTTCCGAGAAGCTCGCCAAAGACCTCGAGCAGCTGCTTCAGGACGGCGTTTGGCGGCCTGGCGACCAGTTGCCTGGTGAGCGCGACCTGGCCAGCCGCTTTGGCGTGAGCCGCTCTTCGGTGCGGGAGGCCTTGCGCATCCTCGAGCTTCACGGCTGGGTGGAAATCCGGCAGGGGGACGGGACACGGGTGGCCTCTCCTTCGGAGAGCTTTGGTCGCCGCTTGCGCTCGAGGCTGCACCAGGAAGACTTCATCGTCGAGCTTTTTGAGGTACGCCGCATCCTGGAGCCAGCGGTGGCCGCCCTGGCC
Organism: Meiothermus sp.; assembly: GCF_026004075.1. NCBI lineage: Bacteria > Thermotogati > Deinococcota > Deinococci > Thermales > Thermaceae > Meiothermus > Meiothermus sp. The sequence continues at coordinate 1,641,233 of NZ_BPIK01000001.1, forward strand.
GCGGAGCGCAGCCACCCACAGGGGGTTACCCGGCTCGAGGAATTGCTCGCTCAGCAGCAGGCAGCCAAAGGAGATCTGTACCGATTTGTCGAGCTCGACATGTTCTTTCACAAAACCCTGGCCGATATGAGCCGCAACGCGGTGCTGAGCGAGATCGTAAGCTTACTGGAAGTCGAGTTGCGACAGATCCGCCTGGTATCCACCGCTAAACGCTACCGCCCAGAAATTACCCTTTCTGAGCACCTGCGCATCCTCGAGGCCATTCGGGCTTCCGACCCCGAAGCGGCCCGTCAGGCTATGTTGGCCCACCTGAGCACGGTTGAAAACTCGGCCAAAATCAAGGAGGTAGACCGATGAAAAAGTGGTTGGCAGCAGTTGTTCTCTGGAGCCTGGGCGGTTTGGGGCTGGCCCAAACGGTCACGGTGGGGTTGGACGCCGACCCCCCCAACCTCGACCCCCTGCTTTCTTCTGCCCTCGTGGATCGGCAGGTGCAGAACCAGATTTACGACAAGCTGGTCGATCTTGACGAAAACCTGCGCATCGTGCCCATGCTGGCAACCAGCTGGCGCGTAGAGGAAGACGGCAAGGTCTATGTTTTCAACCTGCGGCAGGGCGTCAAGTTCCACGACGGCACCGACTTCAATGCCGAGGCGGTCAAGTTCAACCTGGATCGCTACCGCAGCGCCCCCGGTTCCCGCCGCTCGGGCGAGCTCTCGCTCATCACCAACGTGCAGGTTGTCAACCCCTATACCGTGCGGGTGACCCTACGGGAGCCCTTCGCACCCTTCCTGGCCATCCTGTCCGACCGCTCAGGGATGATGGTCAGCCCCACGGCTGTCCAGAGGCTAGGGGCCGAGTTTGGCAACAACCCCGTGGGCACCGGGCCCTTCAAGTTCGTGGAGCGGCGCCGGCAGGATCGCATCGTGCTGGCGCGCAACGAAAACTACTGGCAGCGCGGCCTTCCCCGCATCGAGCAGCTCGTTTACCGCCCGTTCCCCGACGACGACGTGCGGGTTGCCAACCTGCTCTCGGGTGCGGTGAGCATCATTACCCCGGTAGCCGCTAAAGACCTCGCAGCCATCCGCAATAACCCCAACCTTGTGGTCAACAACTTCCCGGGCATCGGCTACCAGGGCATCTGGCTCAACCACACCAAGGGGCCCTTTACCAACAAAGCCTTGCGTCAGGCTTTTGCCGCCACCATTGACCGCGATGTGGTAGACCGGGTGGTGTTTTTGGGCACGGCCCTCCCTTCCAATGGGCCCTTCCCCCCCGGCACCCTGGCGCACGACAAAACCATTCCCGTTCCCAAGCGCGACCTGGCCCTGGCCCGGCAGAAGCTGGCCGAAGGCGGCCGTCCACAGGGCTTCAGCTTTACCCTGACCATTGCGCCTGGCCCCGTTTTGGCCCAGTTGGCCCAGGTGTATCAGGCTATGGCCGCCGAAGCAGGCATTCAGGTGCGCATCGAGCAGGTGGAGTTTGGCACCTTGCTGGATAGGGCCGCTAAGCTGGAGCTCGAGGCGGTGGCGGTGGGCTGGAGCGGGCGGCCCGACCCCGACGGCAACATCTACGACTTCGTTCGCTGCAAAGCACCCAACAACTACTCCGGTTACTGCAACCCGCGGGTGGACAACCTGCTCAACCGGGCGCGCACCGTGCGGCTGCCGGAGGCCCGCCGCGACCTGTACAGCCAGATCACCAAAATCATCCAGGAAGACCTGCCCTACATCTACGTCTACCACCCCCAGACCACCATCGGCGTGAGCCGCCGCCTGAGCGGCCTTCCGGTTATTCCTGATGGCATCCTGCGCTTCCGCAGCGTGAGCCTGGGCGGTCAGTAGGAGCTAAAAGCGGTGTTCCTCTTCGTCCTGCGGCGCTTGATGGGTGGATTGCCCACCCTGTTGCTGGTCACAGTGCTGGTTTTTACGCTGACCCGGGTGTTACCGGGTGACCCGGCCCGGCTGCTGCTGGGCGAAGAGGCCACCCCCGAGCTGGTCGCGCAAATCCGAGAGGAACTGGGGCTCAACCGGCCCATCCTGGTGCAGTATGCCGACTGGCTGTGGGGCCTGGTGAGGGGTGATCTGGGGCGCTCGATTCGCGGCAACGAGCTGGTAGCCCCCATTATCTGGCAAAAACTACCCACCACCCTGGAGCTCAGCTTGTTCTCGCTTTTGGTGGCCATCGCGATTGGCATTCCGGCGGGGGTGCTGGCGGCGTTGCGAAGAAACACCGCAATTGATGCAAGCGTGACCGTGATGGCCCTTTCGGGCATCTCGATCCCTAACTTTTTTCTGGGCATCTTGCTGATATATGCCTTTAGAGCCTGCTAACTAGCTGTTCGTAAAAGCTCCACAGTTTTCGCTGTCATCAGAATCGAAAAAGCCAACCAGTGCCAACCTCGCAAGGTCTCAGCCAGCCGCTCATAGTCTCGCGCCAGCCTGCGAAACCGGGATGTCCAGGCAAACGAACGTTCCACCACCCAACGCTTCGGCAGCAGCACGAATCCTCGTTTGGCCCCTTCCACCTTGACCACACACAGGGCGATGCCTTCCGCCTCTGCCGCTTGTGCCGCTTCCTCCCCAGTGTAACCCTGATCCACAAAGGCCACTTCCACCTGCTCCCCCGTCACTTCCTGCACCTGTTGACTGAGGGCTCCCACCTGGGCCCGTTCCTGTTCACTGGCCGCCGTTACTACCAGGGCCAGCAGATGCCCCAGGGTATCTACCGCCAGGTGAACTTTGCTTCCCTTGCGTCGTTTGTACCCATCGTATCCGGCCCGCTCCCCACTTTGCGGGGTGGACTGTAGGGTGCGAGCATCGTAGATGGCAGCGCTGGGATGGGCGGCTTTGCCCTGGAGCATTCGCAGGGTCATGCGCAGGTCGTGTACCAGGTCTTCGAAGACCCCCCGGTTCATCCAGCGGTAGGCTTGCGCCTGAACGATATGGGGGGGTGGGAAGTCGTGGGGCAGGTAGTCCCACTGAGCACCGGTTCGAACCATCCAGCGCAGGGCGTTGAACACTTCGCGCAGGTCGTACTTGCGCTGGGGTGCTTCCAGCGGGGCGAGGGTCAAATAGGGCAGCACCAGAGCCCATTCCTCATCACGGACGTCCGATGGGTAAGCACGGCGGTTCATGCTCTAAACATAACTGCAGTGCCTGATTTGGGTAAGGTGGTTTGTAGATTCTAGCATCCGGCTGGCCTGGATACCGCCTTCCGGCTACGTTGAGCCCTGGGTAGACCTGCAGAAAAACCTTCTCCTGATGCTGATGCCCGCCATTACCCTGGGTACCGCGCTGGCCGGCGCCATCGCCCGCTTCACCCGCAACAGCATGCTGGAGGTGCTCTCGCAGGACTACGTGCGCACCGCACGAGCCAAGGGTCTGGAAGGCCGGGTGGTGGTGTACAAGCACGCCTTGCGCAACGCCGCTATCCCGGTCGTAACGGTGATCGGTTTGCAGCTAGGCGGTTTGTTGGGAGGCGCGGTGGTCACCGAGCAGGTTTTCTCCATCCCCGGCTTTGGGCGGCTGCTGGTGGACTCGGTCTTCAACCGCGACTTCCCGGTTTTGCAGGCGGTGGTGCTGATCTCGGCCCTAGCGGTGTTTCTGATCAACGTGCTCACCGACCTGCTCTATGCGGCCATTGACCCGCGCATCCGCTACCACTGAGATGAGCAACCGTACGCTACGTGCCTTTTTTGCCAATCGCCTGGCCCTGGCCGGGATGGTCATGCTGTTGCTGCTGGTGCTGGGGGCCATCTTCGCGCCCATCCTGGTGCCTTATAGCCCTACCTCGACCGATTTCAGCGCCCTGCAACAACCCCCCTCGAGCCAGCACTGGTTTGGCACCGACCAGCTCGGGCGGGACATCTTCTCGAGGGTGCTCTATGGGGCTCGTGTCTCGCTGGCCGCGGGCTTAATCTCGGTGCTGCTGGCCCTGCTGCTGGGGGGCCTGATCGGGCTGGTGGCTGGCTTTTACGGCGGTTGGATTGACGATGTGCTGATGCGCCTGACCGACGCCATGCTGGCCTTTCCATTTCTGGTGCTGGCCATCGCCCTGGCCGCCGTGCTGGGCCCGAGCCTGCAAAACACCATGCTGGCGATTGGGGTGGTCACCACCCCGGTGTTTGCCCGCCTGATTCGCGGACAGGTGCTGGCCGAACGCCCCCGCGAGTATGTGCAGGCCGCCGTCGCCCTGGGCGGCAGCGATGGCCGCATCATCACCCGGCACCTGTTACCCAACATACTGGGGCCATTAATCGTTCAGGTGAGCCTGAGCACGGCCACGGCGGTGCTGGCCGAGGCCACCCTGTCCTTTCTGGGGTTGGGGGTGCAGCCACCCACGCCTTCGTGGGGCTCGATGCTCAACGATGCTCGAGGCTACCTGAGCCAGGCACCCTACATGGCCCTGTTCCCAGGCCTCGCTATCTTTTTGGCGGTGCTGGCCTTTAATCTGATTGGGGACGGCCTGCGCGATGCCCTGGATCCGCGCATGAAGAAGTAGGGCGGGTGCAAAAATTACGCCCAATTTCAGAAAGGTCCCGTGCTATGAACCTCAACCAGTATCCCTATCCCTCCCGCCGCAACGTGGTGACCGGCAAACGGGGCGCAGTAGCCACCAGCCAGCCCCAGGCCGCCCTGGCCGGCATGGAGATGCTCCTGGCCGGGGGCAACGCGGTGGATGCGGCCCTGGCTATGGCTATAGCCCTGACCGTGCTCGAGCCCACCTCCAACGGCATCGGCTCCGATGCGTTCGCCCTGGTGCACGATGGACAGAAACTGCACGGCCTGAGCGCCAACGGCCTGAGTCCGGCTGGTCTGGACTTTGCGACCTTTGCCGCAGGCGGAGCGGTGCCCACCCGCGGCTGGCTACCGGTCACGGTGCCGGGGGCACCCGACGCCTGGCGCGAGCTGCATCAAAAGTTTGGCAAGCTGCCCTTCGAACGGCTTTTCGAGCCGGCCATCCGCTACGGCGAGGAGGGCTTTGCCGTCACCCCCGAGACCGGGCGCAACTGGCGGCGCATCGAGGCGGTGTATGGCCCCCTGCAGGACGCCTGTTTTCAACCCTTCAAAGCGGTGTTCATGCCCGGCGGCAAGGCCCCCCGGCCTGGCGAGATCTGGCGCAGCCCGCGGCACGCCGAGACCCTGCGGGAGCTGGCCCGCACCCACACCGAGAGTTTTTACCGCGGTAAACTGGCCGACCGGATCGCCGATTTTGCCGCGGCCACCGGGGGTTACCTGACCCACGCCGACCTGGCCGCCTACCGCTCGGAGTGGGTGGAGCCCCTCTCGGTGCGGTACCGGGGCCTCGAGGTACACCAGATACCCCCTCCAGGGCAGGGCATCGCGGCCCTGATGGCGCTGAAAATCCTCGAGGGCTTCGAGCTAAGCCAGTACCCCCGCGACTCGGTGGAGGGCTTCCACCTGCAGCTCGAGGCCATGAAACTGGCCTTTGCCGACGTGCAAAAATACGTGGGTGACCCCCGCTACATGACCGTCTCAGCCACCGACCTGCTGAACCCGGACTACCTGGCCCAGCGCCGGAGCCTGATAGGCGAGCAGGCCCTGCCGGTGCAGGCCGGTGCGCCCCAAGGGGGCACCGTCTACCTGTGCGCCGCCGACGGCGAGCTACAGGTCTCCTTTATCCAGTCCAACTACATGGGCTTTGGGGCCGGTATTGTGGTGGACGGCACCGGTATCTCGCTGCAAAACCGGGGTGCCGGTTTTGTGCTGGATGAAGGGCACGTCAACCAGTATGCGCCGGCCAAGAAACCCTTCCACACCATCATCCCCGGCTTCCTCACCCGCGAGGGCAAGCCCCTGGGGCCCTTTGGGGTGATGGGCGGGCATATGCAGCCCCAGGGGCATCTACAGGTGGTGGTGAACCTGGAAGACTACCACATGAACCCCCAGGCCGCCCTGGACGCCCCCCGCTGGCAGTGGACGCGGGGCCTTCGGGTGGAGCTCGAGCCCGCTGTGCCCCTGCACGTGGTGCAGGGCCTCAGAGAACGCGGCCACGAGGTGGTGCTGCAAAGCGAGTGGGCCTCGTTTGGCCGGGGCCAGATGATTTTGAAGCCCGCCGAAGCCTTCCTAGCCGCCACCGAGCCCCGTGCCGATGGCATGGCCCTGGCGTGGTGAGCTATTCTCCCTCGTCGAGCCGGAAACCAACCAGGAGCGTGACCTGGTAGGTGTTCACATAGCCGTCGGTCAGGCTGCCGCGAATCTCCTTGACCTCGAACCAGTCCAGGTTCCGCAGGGTTCGGCGGGCTCGAGCCAGCGCTACTTTGATAGCGTCCTCGAGGCTCTCTGAACTGCTGCCTACCAGCTCCACCTTCTTGTAGACCTTGCTCATCTGTGACCCCCTTGGCCCCAGGATATCTTACGGGTAGACGGATAAATGGCCCGGTAAGGTAATGATAATCAACTTGGCAGGCCCAGCAGAAGCCTTTAAGCGCGGCTATAGTGAACGACCCCGTCAAGCTCGAGCCGCTTTACCTGCCCCTCGGCCACCAGATACTCCAGGTGCGCCAGGGTTTCCGACCAGGCGAAGCGCCGCTGGGCCAGGTTGAGGTCGCCCGGAAACAGCCCCAGCGATAGCTGCCAGCAGGTTTGGGGCGTGCTATCCATAAGGCCGAGCAAGAACCCCAGCCGCTCACGGTGGTGGGCCTTAAGCTCGGCCACCCGCCCGGCGATGTCCCGGATGGGCCGGTAGTGCCCCGGCAGGGCCAGCGAAGCCCCCAGGGCGGCGGTTTTCTCCAGCGAGTCGAAGTAGTGCTGCAAAGGGTTGGGGTATGAGTAGGCCCAGAGGCCAATGTTGGGCGAGATGCGCTCTAAGATCTGGTCTCCGGCCAGCAGCACACCATCCGACTCGCGCAGCAGCATGGCGTGGCCGTCGGCGTGGCCGGGCGTCCAGACCGCGCGGAAGCGCATGCCCGCGAGCGTAAGGGCCTGTCCATCACCAAAGATCTGAAGGTTCCGGGCCGGGTGCACCCGGCTGCGGGTTTTAGCCATCTCCCGGCCCAGGTCGCTCAGGTAGGCCTCGCTCACCCCGTGCCGCTGGAACAACGCCTGCCCGATGCGGGTCATCTCCTCGGGCTCGCTCCAGAAGATGTGCCCTCGAGCCTTCTCCACGTCCAGCATCCAGACCGTAGGCCCCTGGGCCTCGATCAGCCCGGCCAGGCCGTAGTGGTCGGGGTGGTGGTGGGTCACCACCAGGTGTTGAAGGTCACTAAATTCCAGCCCGTGCTCTTGCAGGGCGGCCTCGAGGCCGCTCCGGGCCTCCGGGGTATCCAGCGCACAGTCCACCAGCACCGGGCCCTCACCAACCCCAGGGCCCGGCACAAGCAGGTAACAGTTCACATACTTGAAGGGGTACGGGATGGGAACCGGGATGGCAAATATGCCCGGCGCAACCTCGGAAGACAGGCGGGTGGCACGTGCCATGCATAGATTGTACCAAGTCAAACTTTTTTGGCTACACGAAAAGTAAACGGCTCTGGACACAACATGGGCCCGACGTGGTACGATCAAATCCCGTGATAGTCTGGCTGCTCTACCGCAGGGGTTGAGCGTTAGTAAGCCAAGTTTTCGTAGCGCTGCGTCGGGTAGCGCAGCACGGGGGTTTGTTTATGAAATACATTTTTGTGACCGGCGGTGTGGTGAGCAGTCTGGGCAAGGGCATCCTTACCTCGAGCCTGGGGGCCATTTTGCGGGGGCGCGGCTACCGGGTGACCGCTATCAAAATTGACCCTTATGTCAACGTGGACGCCGGTACCATGCGCCCCTACGAGCACGGCGAGGTGTTCGTCACCGGCGATGGGGCCGAGACCGACCTGGACATTGGCCACTACGAGCGCTTTCTGGACATAGACCTCTCACGGGCCAACAACATCACCACCGGCCAGGTGTATCTGTCGGTGATCCAGAAAGAGCGCCGCGGGGAGTACCTTTCCCAGACCGTGCAGGTGATTCCCCATATCACCGACGAGATCAAAGACCGCATCCGCCGCGCCGCCCAGGAGCAAAACGCCGAGATTGTGGTGGTGGAGGTGGGGGGTACGGTGGGCGACATCGAGAGCCTGCCCTTCCTGGAGGCCATCCGCCAGTTTCAGTTCGACGAAGACGATCAGGACATCATGTATCTGCACCTGACGTTGGTGCCCTACTTTGCTGCCTCCGAGGAGTTCAAAACCAAACCCACCCAGCACTCGGTCTCCACCCTGCGCGGGGTGGGTATCCAGCCCGATGTGCTGGTGCTGCGCTCGGAGAAGATGGTGCCGGAGGATGTGCGTAAAAAAGTGGCCCTATTTACCAACGTGCACGCTGGCGAGGTCTTCAGCAGCCCCACCGTGCAGTACCTCTACGAGATGCCTTTGGTGCTGGAGGAGCAGGGCCTGGGACGGGTGGTAGAGAAAAAGCTGGGCCTCGAGCCCATCCAGCCCAACCTGAGCTTCTGGCAGAACGCCGTGCGCAAACTCAAGCAGCCCGCCGCCGAGGTGACGGTGGCCTTCGTGGGCAAGTATGTGAAGATGCCCGACGCCTACCTGAGCATCCTGGAAGGCTTCCGCCACGCCGGCATCGCCCACGACGCACGGGTCAACGTCCAGTGGGTCAACGCCGAGGAAATTACCGACCTGGCTAAGGCCGCCGAGCTGCTGGGCGATGTGGACGGTGTGCTGGTGGGGCCGGGTTTTGGCATCCGGGGGGTGGAGGGCAAAATCCTGGCGGCCCGCTACGCCCGCGAGCACCGGCTGCCCTATTTTGGCATCTGCCTGGGGTTGCAGATTGCGGTGATCGAGTACGCCCGAAATGTGCTGGGCCTCGAGGGGGCCAACAGCACCGAGTTCGACCCCTACACCCCCCACCCGGTGATTGACCTGATGCCCGAGCAGCTAGAGGTCGAGGGGATGGGCGGCACCATGCGGCTGGGCAACTGGCCCATGCGCATTCACCCCGAAACCCTGCTCTACAAGCTCTACGGCAAGGAACTGGTCTACGAGCGCCACCGCCACCGCTACGAGGTCAACCCCGCCTACGTGCAGCGGCTCATCGAGGGCGGCCTGACGGTCTCGGCGGTCACGCCCGGTGTGCAGGGCCGCGGTGAGGGACTGGTGGAGGCGATTGAACTGGCCGACCACCCCTTCTTTATTGGCCTGCAAGCCCACCCCGAGCTCTCCAGCCGCCCCATGCGGGTCTCACCGCCCTTCTTTGGCTTCATTGGCGCCGCCCTCGAGCGCAGGCGGCAGGCCCTGTTCCAGTCCATCTAGCCCGGCCCAGGGCTACTGCTGATTGGCGAAGTGCCGGGCGGTGCGCCCGGAAAAACCCCGCCCCCCCAGGGCAAACTGCAAGGCTGCCGTGCGGGTGTCGGGGTCTAGCTCCCTTCCGAGCAGGTGGGCCACGGCCTCCAGATAAAGCTGTTGGTCGAAGGGCGGAAAGGTGAGCACCAGCCCAAAACGGTCGGCCAGGGCCAGCTTGTCCTGCAGGGTGTCCCAGGAAGCGGGGTCGCTGGCGTTGGGGTCGGGGCGCTCGGCCCAGTGCTGGGAGACCAGGTTGCGCCGGTTGGAGGTTGCCACCACCAGCACGTTGGCGGGCCGTTCGTAGACCGCGCCCTCGAGCAGTACCTTGAGCCGGTGGAATCGCTCATCCCCCTCGGCAAAGGCCAGGTCGTCCATGAACAGCACAAAGCGAAACGGCAACGGGGCCAGCTCCTCCATCAGCAGGGGAAGCTGATCCAGCCCCTCGGATAAAACCTCCACCAGCCGCAGGCCGCGCTCGGCGTAGTGGGTGCGCAGGGCTTTGACCGAGGTGGATTTGCCGGAGCCTCGAGCCCCGTACAGCAGCATCGGCACCGCCGGTTTTCCGGCCAAAAAACGTTCGATGTTGGTGCGCAGCATGCCAATTTGCCGGGTGTAGCCCACCAAGTCGTCAAAACGCGCCGGATCGGGCTTTTCCACGGCCCTTACCTGTCCATCGAACACGAAAGCGCTGTGGTGAGTGTAAATTCCATATCCATAGATCCGATAAAGCGCCTGCACATCCATCGACGAGCCGCGCAGGAGCACGTCCAGCGCCTCAACCTCGGCCGGGCTGGGCTCACGATTCCCAAAGTCGGCATACGGGTATTGCTTCCTGAGGTGCTCCAGCTCGCGCCGCAGGCGTGCTAGCTCTTCGTCAATCCAGGCCGCCAACCCAGGGCTCAAAGGCTCGCAAAGCAGCCGCCGGGGCACAGCTTCGCTGGCCAGTATCCGTTGGGCCAGTACCCAGGCCCAGGGCTCCCCTTTGGGCACTCGAGCATGAAACAGTTCGGTCAGTGGGTTTTGATCCAGCGGAGGGAAAAGCTGCATTGGGGGTTATTTTAGCCCAGTCGCAGCCAAAAATGCCCGGCACTTTCAGCTAAGCACAAAGAAGCTACGCTCTAACGCCGGTTTTACTAGGGTTGGCAGCCTCCATGGCCTCCTTGCCGGAGGGCGAGGTGATACGCTTGATAAAAATGTCAACCAGCTTGGGATCGAGCTTTTTACCCTTGAGGCGGTTAAGTTCCTCGATAATTTCCGCAGGTTTCCAGGCCCGCTTGTAGGGGCGAGGGCTGTAAAGCGCATCGAAGGTATCCACCACCGCAAATATACGTGCCAGGACGGGGATGTCCTGACCCTTCAAACCGTCGGGGTAACCGCTGCCGTCCCAGTTTTCGTGGTGGTGGCGCACCACCTCAAGGGTTTCCTGAGGCAGAAAGGGCACCCGCGAGAGCATCTCCCAACCCCTCACCACGTGGCTTTTCATAATCTCCCATTCTTCATCGTTGAGCTTATCGGGCTTGCGCAGAATGTTGTCGGGGATGGAAAGTTTACCGATATCGTGCAGGTAGGCCCCCCAGCGCAGGAACTTGCGCATAGAAGCATCGAGGCCCACGTCCTGCGCGAGTTGATCAGACCAGGCCACCACCCGCTTGGTATGACCCTGGGTCTCGTGGTCGCGGAATTCCAGCGCCAGCCCCAAAGCGCGCAGCGTGCCGTCGTAAGCGTCCTCGAGCTGCTTGAGGGCTTCCATCTGGCCCAGCTGCGCCCCCATTATTCGAGCCAGCGAGTTGGCTATGGCTTTTTCGTCTGATTGAAAGGGCTTATTTCCCTCACGGGCCAGAATAATCACTCCAAGTGGGCGTTTCTGTCGAGCCGAGACTGGCACTGCAGCTGTAGACCAGCCCGCGCTTTCGGGAATGCCCTCGAGGTAGTTTCCTACCGTAAAGTTGTCGGTGAGGGAGGCGTGGGTACTCAGCTTCTGTTGGGGTAGGTGGCGCCCCCGGTAGCGCTCGAGGGCCCCACGCGCGCTAACCACCACCGGCTTGCCTTCTCGAAAGCGCACGAAGGCCAGGTGTGGAGCAATATCGAGGTGGTACAGCGACGTCATGGCACTCTCGGTGAGCTCCAAGGGGTCGTTGGACATACTGATATCCAAGCTCGCTTCTTCTAACAAATGCATGTAACGCAGGGACTCTTCAAGTTCCCTCTGCGAGCGACGATCACGCTCACGCAACCAGGCTATAAAGCCCAGGGCTACCAGCCCAGGTAACGTGGTCACTAAAAGGCTGTCCAGGCTCAGGTTTGGTTTGGGGAACAGGTGCTGGATCACCGTATAAACAAGTACCAGTGACCCAACCCACACCAGGCTTCGTGGCCCCCCCTTCCAGACCCAAGGGATCAAGAACAAAAAACTAAAAGTCTGGTAAATGTCCGGGAGAAACAAAAACGAAACAACCCCCCAGCCTAGCAAAGCCGCCACACTCAGAAGAATTTGATTGCGCGATGTTTTCCTATTCAAAATCCCCATAGCACGTACGCTGCTCTAAATGTAGCATTCAAACAAAAGACCCTTAGGTCATTTGTCGCAAAATGCCCATAGCCGGGATTGCTTGAGAGGCAAAATAAAAACCAGGGCGGTTCACCCTGGTTTCTTGCTAGAATCTACAAACCACCTTACCCAAATCAGGCACTGCAGTTATGTTTAGAGCATGAACCGCCGTGCTTACCCATCGGACGTCCGTGATGAGGAATGGGCTCTGGTGCTGCCCTATTTGACCCTCGCCCCGCTGAAGCACCCCAGCGCAAGTACGACCTGCGCGAAGTGTTCAACGCCCTGCGCTGGATGGTTCGAACCGGTGCTCAGTGGGACTACCTGCCCCACGACTTCCCACCCCCCCATATCGTTCAGGCGCAAGCCTACCGCTGGATGAACCGGGGGGTCTTCGAAGACCTGTACACGACCTGCGCATGACCCTGCGAATGCTCCAGGGCAAAGCCGCCCATCCCAGCGCTGCCATCTACGATGCTCGCACCCTACAGTCCACCCCGCAAAGTGGGGAGCGGGCCGGATACGATGGGTACAAACGACGCAAGGGAAGCAAAGTTCACCTGGCGGTAGATACCCTGGGGCATCTGCTGGCCCTGGTAGTAACGGCGGCCAGTGAACAGGAACGGGCCCAGGTGGGAGCCCTCAGTCAACAGGTGCAGGAAGTGACGGGGGAGCAGGTGGAAGTGGCCTTTGTGGATCAGGGTTACACTGGGGAGGAAGCGGCACAAGCGGCAGAGGCGGAAGGCATCGCCCTGTGTGTGGTCAAGGTGGAAGGGGCCAAACGAGGATTCGTGCTGCTGCCGAAGCGTTGGGTGGTGGAACGTTCGTTTGCCTGGACATCCCGGTTTCGCAGGCTGGCGCGAGACTATGAGCGGCTGGCTGAGACCTTGCGAGGTTGGCACTGGTTGGCTTTTTCGATTCTGATGACAGCGAAAACTGTGGAGCTTTTACGAACAGCTAGTTAGCAGGCTCTAAGCCTGGTGGGCTGTGCAGGAATCGAACCTGCAACCCACTGATTAAGAGAAGACCAAAAACCCCTCGGCTGCTCACGACTGCTTACGGATATGCCCTTGTTTATCGCAAAAATCAAGAGTGTGTTTCCGTGCACGTTCGGCTGTTTTCGGCTCCATAAACCGTAAATAAACCGTAGAAAACCGTAGTGGTTTTGTGTCGTCCTGGTGCGGCTTGGTGTGCTATTCTCTAAAAAGAAAATCCCCTGGCCGAGAAGACCAGGAGCGCCTTGGACTGGCTACCTTGATTTTATCGGCCATAGGGGGCAGGAGGCAACCACATGGCCGAACTGTGGACAAATCCCAAAAATCCGGATGATGGTTTTCTGATAACCCGCTACCGCCTCGAGTTTTGGCGTGCGCTAATAGCGCACGCTCCCTCATGTCTGGCCTACCTGAGAGAGCGCGGCGTGGAGGCCTGGCTGGAGCGCTATGGCCTGCCACAGGAGCCTTACGGTATCTGGGCGAAAGAGTACCTGAAAAATCAAGACCAATACTTGCCAGACTTCAGGGAGTTTGGGCTGGAACCCCCGAGTACCGAATCTTTATCCGATCGCTTCATGGCCTTTACCGGCACATTCGACCCACGCGTGATGAGCGCGAGTTCCTTCAGACAAATGGCTCATAAGGCAGTGGAGCAATACATAAAGGATGTTGAGAACGACTACCAGTACTGGGGCTGGCAAAAGACGCGCGTAAAATACAACCTTCAACACTTCACATGGCTGGCGTTGAGACTCGAGGGGCTGTCCTGGGCGGAAATAGCCGACCGCACAGACCCGCCGGTGGGCGAGGACGCGGTACGCAAGGCAGTAAACCGGCTTGCTGAGATGCTGGGGCTTACCGGACATTTGGCTGAGACCTAAATTTCCTTCAGTTTGAACGTCCACTTTCAGAACATGGGGGCATGAACGAGTTACCCCCACTACTTACCGTTGAAGAAGTCCGGCGTTTGATTGGCCGTCACCGTGTTGGCCGCGACCAGTTGTACAAACTGGCGCGGCAGTATGGCATGGCCCTGGGCAAGAGGTACCTGATGCCGCGCCGCGTGGTGCTGGCCCTGCTTGAGGGCCGCCTTGACGAGCTCGAGGAGAAAAGCCCCGCTGGGCAAAGCGGGGCTGCGTGAGGTGCTGGCGTTATGGGACAGATTTACTTTAGCACGGATGACTTGGCCGCCGCGCGCGTCACCCTCGAGGCCGCCGGATTCACGGTTGAAACACCACCGCCTGCTGTCCTGGAGCACAACGTCTTGCTGGTGGCCTACCATCCCGAGACCTTCGAGGGCTATCTGCTCACGCCGCAAGAGATCAAGCTGGTGGCCTATCAGGGACTGGTGACGCTGGACTCCGGTTATCCCGATCCGCGTCCGCGGTGGCAGCGCGACGAACGCCGCCGCGCGGAGAAGTACGTTGAAGCCGCACTCGCGCGTGCGATTGTCGAGGTGCAGAGCGCCGCGCCTGGCAACCGGAACAACGTCCTGTCTCGAGTCGCGTTCAGTCTTGGACAGCTTGAGAACCTGGGGCTTGACCGGATGCGCGTTCAGGACGCACTCGAGGAAGCCGCGCTGTCTATCGGTTTGAGCCTCCAGGAGGCCCGCTGCACCATCCGCCGGGGCCTCGAGAAAGGGAGCCAGGCCCCCCGTGACCTGCCGGATAACCGGTCAGGTTTTGGAGCATTTTGGAGTTTTGGAGCACCCCCCCACTCCAAAACCTTTAGCGATAATGATGGGCATTCTTCTGGTTTTGGAGTTTTGGAGCATAGAACTAAGAAGCCGGTGCTCCGATTCCAAAAACCGCGACTGGGGAGGTAGTGATGGGACTCCAGCGCATTGACCTATCCTCCCCCCTGCCTGCTATCACCTGGCTGTGGCAGGGCCTCATCCCTCAGGGGTTCGTGACGGTTATTGGAGCGCTGCCCGGGGAGGGCAAGACCGCTTTCATGTCCGGCCTGGCCTGGCAGTGCACGCGCCCGCGCGGGGAGGTGCTGGGCAGGCCGGTGCTGTCCACCTCGCCGGTGGTTTATGTCGACTTTGACGCGTCCACCGGGGATGGCCGCGCCATCCGGGGCTGGCTGGAGAAGCACAAGGCCGCCCATCCCGACGGGGATATGGGCCGGTTTACCCTCCTGGAACCGGATGGGGAAACTTACGGTCTGGGAGAAGACGAGCTGGCGCTGCTGCGGGAGGTAGTCCTCGAGGTCGGGGCGGGGCTGGTGGTGGTGGACAGTTTTATGGCCGCCTTCCCGATGGACACGATAAAAGCGCACTTGGTGCAGGGGGCCTTCTACCACCTGCGCCGCCTGGCGCTGGAGACCGGGGCCGCCGTGGTGGTGATTGACCACCTGCCCAAACCGATGGCCGGGGAGAGAGCGGGGGCACGGGGCCTTCTGGGGAGCATCGCCAAAACCGCACAGGCCCGGGCGGTGCACATCCTGACGCGCGTCCCCCCTGCCGAGGTGGAGGGCCGCCACCTCCTCAGGTGGGAAGTACTCAAAAACTCCTTTGCGCCGGTAGTGGAGCCTTTCGGCGTGGAGCTTCTGTTCCAGGACGGGCAGGTGAGGTTCCTCGAGGCCGACCTTCCCGAGGGGGGCAATCCGCGCAAGGACAAGGCCCGCGCCGCCGTCCTCGAGGCCCTACAGGGCGGCGCGGTTGTGCCCAAGGCCGACCTGGTACAGGCCATCATCCAGGCCGCGAACGTCCACGCCAAGACCGCCGAGCGCTACTTGGACGAAATAGCGGACGCTGTAGGACTCCAGAAGGCCGTCCTCCCCGGCCAGGGGAGGCCGGTGGGCTACCGACTGCCTGAAGCGCCCCCTCTGCCGGGGGAGGTTTTGGAGCACTCCCATATCTCTATCTCTATGCTCCAAAACTCCAAAACACCACAATCGCCGTCAGGGACGCAAAATGTTTTGGAGCAGGGGGATGCTCCAAAACTCCAAAATGCTCCAAAACCTGAGCGCCTGGAGGACGGTGGGGGGGAGTGGGAGGTCATTGACCTATGAACCCCTGGGCCGCCCTCTTCTCCCGCCTGCCGGAGGTGGTGGCCCGCCTCGAGGCGCATCCCCATCCGCTGCTGCTGGTGGAGGTGGACGGTGAGGTCGTGGCCCGGCTGGTGCGCCCGAGCCGGGACGACCTGGCCCGCCACAGCCGGTGGCCGGGGATGCCGCGCCTCACCGCTGAAGAGTGGCTGCACGAGGCGCTGTCCAGGGTGATGAGCTATTATCCCGCACCGCGCCACAGCATCACCTTGCTGGCGGGCCCTCATCCTGTGGCGGTGGTGCGGCGCAAGCAGGAGGCCGCCTAGATGAGGGGGGATGGGAGTTGAAAATATGGCAACCATCGCACAAGTAACACGCTTACGCCGCCGAAAGCCCGGAGACCTGAAGCAACTAAAAGCCGTTTTGTGGAATGTCCTCATCGAGGCCGAGTCCATCGCGCTTGACCGGACTCTGGAGGCCGCCACACGTCTGAAAGCCATTCACGGCTTGTCTACAGCGGCTGGAACCTATCTGAAGACGCTTGAGCTCGCCGATCTCGAGGCCCGGCTCGAGCAGTTGGAAGAGCGTGTGCAAGCACTAGGAGGTCAGGTATGAAAAGCAGGATAGACAGACTCTTTGAGCGACTGACCCGTCCCGAGACCACCATCACGATAGAACGCTCTTACGGCAAACCATCACAGCCCCTCACGCGGGAGCAGGAGGCCGAACTCGAGCGGCTGTGTGAGCAGGTGCGCCGGGAGCACCCGCACGCGATTTTGGTTGTCCGCTATACCAGGGATGGCAAGGTCACGGTCACACCTACTGGTGAGGGTTGACCGGCTCACCACCGGGTGCTGGAGTCCACCTCCAGCACCCGGTCAAAATGCGCACTTATTTACGAAAGTACGTTTTTCGGTAGGCAACCGTGTATAATCCCGATATGCCAAAAGGTGAGAAGTTGCATCTGGTGAGACCCCCACGTGAGGCCCTGGCCGCCCGGTGGGGTTTGCGGCTGTTCGAGGATGGGGAGACCGGGGAGCGGGTTTACATCCGCGCCCCTGCTGTGGTGCTCGAGCGGTTCAAAGCGCTACCCCCGGACAAGCGGGGTGAGGTGGTGATGGTCGGTCTCGAGGCTTTAGGACTGGAGGTGCAGGATGGCAAAAAAGCGCGGTAAGGGTGGGGGTACAACCTACTTGCACAAAGCATCAGGCCGCTGGTGCGCCGAACTGAACCTGGGTTATGACGGGGACGGCAAACCGCTAAGGGTGCGGAGCTACCACCCGACCCGCAAAGAGGCCGAGGCCTGGCTTGCCGAGCAGGTGGCCCTCTACCACAAGGGACTGCTGGCCGACCCCTCCACCGTCACGCTTCAGGAATGGGCCGAACGCTGGCTCGAGCGCAAGCGCCGGGAGGTCAGGCCGCGCACCTTCGAGTCCTACCGGTACGAGCTGGGGCTGGTGCTGCCCACCCTGGGCAAGCTGCCCTTGCAAAAAATCACACCGTCACATATCCGTGCCCTGGTGGACAATCTCTTGCAGACCCGAAAACCCCGCACCGCCCGAGCAGTGCGCACCCGGCTGCACGCCATATTCGAGGAAGCACTGAACCTCGAGGTCATTCACCGCAACCCTGTATCCCCTGTGAAGGTCAAACTACCCCGAGGCTCCACTACCGACCGCGCCGGTAGATCGCTGGAGGCTCACGAGGCCGCCGCCCTGCTTACGGCTTTGGATACCTACAAGGACGAGAGAATCGCCCTCTCGTTGCGCCTCATGCTCAACCTGGGGCTACGGGTGGGTGAGTGCCTGGGCCTACAGTGGCAAGACCTTGACCTCGAGGCCGGAACCCTCACCATCCGCCGGGCCTGGAGTGATGGACGGCTCACAGAACCCAAGACCCCATCGAGCCGCCGCACCCTACCCGTCCCGCACAGCACCCTGGAGCGGCTGAGGGCCTATCACGCCATGTGGGAAGACCGGCTGGGCGAGACCCCACCCGCTACGCTGTGGCTATTCCCTGGGAACGACCCCACAAGGCCCCTGGACTACCGGGCCCCCGCTCATGCCCTCCGCCGAATCGTGAAGGCCCTGGGCATTCCGCCCTTGCGGGTGCACGACCTCAGACACTCTTACGGTAGCCACCTGCTGGCGAACGGTGCACCCCTTGAGCTTGTGTCCGAGCGCATGGGGCATGCGAACGCCAACATCACCCTCTCGATTTACCGACACGTCCTCGAGCACGAGCGGCAGGGGTGGGTGGTGGATGTGGAGACCCTACTTTCACGACCACGAGCTAAGGCCTGAATCCATAAACCGTAAAATCACCGTAAAAGGACAAACCCGAGGGTAAGCATCCCTCGGGTTTTTCTCGTCCTGGACTTGGTGGGCTGTGCAGGAATCGAACCTGCAACCCACTGATTAAGAGTCAGTTGCTCTGCCAATTGAGCTAACAGCCCAAGCAAAACACAAATATAGCGACAGTATCACCTTCTGTCAATATGGGGGGTGCGTCCAGATGTATGGCCAGGGCCACCCAATTACACCCCCTTGACGAGAAGGACTAAACTAGCTACTATTTTGCTTGCCCTGAGCCGGGATGGCGGAATTGGTAGACGCACATGATTCAGGGTCATGCGCCCGCAAGGGTGTGCAGGTTCAAGTCCTGTTCCCGGCACCAAGTGCCCCCTCGAGCAAGAGGGGGTTTTCTTTTGTTCCACTGACCCTTTTTCGCCGGAGGGTGCTAAGGGAGCCTGTCTCACTTTACCCTCTCATCAAACGGTGCTAAACTTTGCTTAGTAAGTTCTCCCGAGATTCCAGGGGGTGGGTTTTCAACCCACCCTTCTTTCTTGGGAAGGAGGTGAAGGGTGGAGCCGGAAAAGTCTATGCAGATGGGAAGAAAAGCCGGTTCAGACAGCGCCAACCTGTGGAGTGAGGTTGCTGGTAGCGTGCTATCGCCTCTGGGTTACGACGTGCTCGAGGCGAGCCTCAAAAGTGGCAAAAAACCCATCCTACTCGTACGCATCGAACGCAAGGATGAGGTGCCTGTTTCGGTGGCCGACCTCGAGCGGGCCAATCACGCACTCAGTGCGCATCTGGACACCCTCGAGGCTCTGCTTCCAGCGCACTACTTACTCCAGGTGGAGTCGCCAGGCGCCGACCGTCCGCTTTTCACTGCCCGCCATTTTGAACGCTTTGTAGGTCTGAAAGTGAAGGTGCGCAGCCCTCAGGGCAACTTTACCGGACGCGTCGGAACGGTCAAGGATGGCGTGGTGGAGTTTTTGCTCGACAAAGACGAGAGGCGCACCCTTGAGCTCGGCACCTTCAAAGCCAATCTGGCAGAGTGGCCCGATCAGCCCCGGTAGGCGGCCGGGCTAAACGAGAAAATATTCTGAGGAGGAAGATCTGTGAACAAAGATTTTGTAGACGCCCTGTCCCAAGTGGCCCACGAACGTGGGGTTACCGCCGAAGAGCTCATCTCCAACTTCGAGGAAGCCCTGCGGTTGGCCTACTTAAGGCAAAAAGGCTTTCGCCAAAAAGACGTTGAGGAGGAAGGAAAAGGCCCCATCATAGAGGTACACCTGGATCCTCAGGAAGGCCACCTCGAGGTGCTGGAGATACGGCGGGTGGTCGAACAGGTGGAAGACCCCGACAAAGAGATCGACCTCGAGACTGCCAAAAAGTACGACCCGGAGGTTGAAGTCGGCGAAGAGATGGAGTTCCCCGTAGACCCCGAGGAGTTTAGTCGCATCGCGGTACAGATTGCCAAGCAGGTACTCACCCAGCGCCTCAAAGAAGCCGAGCGCACCCGTGTACACAACGAGTACAAGGACAAAGAAGGCGAGGTTGTGACCGGTAGTGTGGCTCGCGTCGACAACCGGGGCAATGTCTACGTCGAGCTGGGGCGTGGTGAAGCCTTAATGCCACCGAAGGAGCAAATCCCCACCGAGCGCTATCATCCCGGCCAGCGCATCAAGGTCTATTTGAAGCAAGTGCAACGCTCGACCAAAGGGCCCAGCCTGGTGGTCTCTCGAGCACATGAAGAGCTTTTGCGCTACTTGCTGCGCCAGGAAGTTCCCGAGATCGCCGAGGGTATTGTGGAGGTCAAGGCGGTAGCCCGTGAACCAGGCAGCCGTTCCAAGGTGGCTGTGGTAAGTCATAATCCCAACGTGGATCCCATTGGGGCCTGCATTGGGCATAAGGGGCAACGCATCCAGGCGGTCTCGGCTGAGCTTGGCCGCGAGCGGATCGACATTATTCAGTGGAGCCCTAATCCCAAAGAGTTTATCCGCAATGCGCTATCCCCGGCCACAGTAGGTGAAATTAAGATTGAGACCAGTGAGAACGGGCCCAATCGTGCCAAGGTGGTAGTCGCCAAGGATCAGCACTCCCTGGCCATCGGCAAGGCCGGGCAAAACGTGCGTCTGGCGTCTAAGCTCACCGGCTACGAAATTGACTTTGAAGAAGCCGAGGAGATCACCGATCTTGACGCAGCCATCCTAAAAGCTGCTGAGAAAGAAGAGTCGCTGAGCGTCTCCAGCGATGCCAAGAGCCGCTTTGAGAGCCTGTTCAAGGACGACGAGTAGCAATTGCAAACTTCCCCGGAGGCTCAATGCCCAAAGCCAAGCACATTCCAATCCGCCAGTGCATTGCCTGTCGAGAGCGCAGGCCCAAACGTGAATTGTTGCGGATTGTAATGACCGAGGAGGGCCCCGTACTCGATCCCACTGGCCGCAAGCCTGGACGCGGCAGCTATGTGTGCCCCGATCGCCCCGGTTGCTGGGCTGAAAAAAAACTGCGCCGCTTTGCCGGGGCCAAAGCGGCAGAACTCTCCTTAGCCTTACACACGGTTCTGGGAAACCTTACAGGTCTGGCTTTGCAGGACAAGCAATCATCCTCGCATGAGACATGACTTTAGGTGAAAAGAACTGGAGGTCAGCATGGCAAAAATTAGAATCTATCAGCTCGCAAAAGAACTCGGCATGACCAATGACGAGCTGCTAAAAATCCTCGACGACATGGGGGTAACTTACAAATCCCATGCCAGTACCCTCGAGGAAGACACCGCGCTGGCAGTCAAGGAGCTCATTGGCGAACAAAGGGTCGCCGAAGCTGCGCGGAAAGCTGAGGAAGCGCGCAAGTCCATTCCTCACCGTCCCCCGGTAGTGGTCATCATGGGTCACGTAGACCACGGGAAAACCAGCCTGCTGGACTACCTGCGCAAAAGTCGCATAGCCGAAAAGGAGGCCGGGGGTATCACCCAGCACGTTGGGGCCTTTGAGGTCAAGACCAAAGGTGGCACCGTGGTGTTCATCGATACACCTGGCCACGAAGCTTTCACCACCATTCGACAGCGGGGGGCCAAGGTCGCCGACATTGCTGTTATTGTGATTGCAGCTACCGAAGGAGTGATGCCCCAGACCAAGGAAGCCATCGCGCACGCCAAGGCCTCTGGAGCCAAAATCATCTTTGCAGCCAACAAGATGGACTTGCCGGGTGCCGACATCAACAAGGTCTATCAGGACTTGATGCAGCTCGGCATGGTACCGGTGGCCTACGGGGGGGATGTCGAAGTGCTGCCCATCTCCGCTAAGACTGGTCAGGGCGTCTCAGACTTGCTAGAGACCATTCTGCTTTTGGCCGAGCTAGAAGACTTGCGAGCCGACCCCAAAGCCGAAGCCCAGGGGGTGATACTGGAGGCTCGAGTAGACAAGCAAGCCGGGGTTTTGGTGAGCCTCCTGGTACAGCAGGGCACCCTCAAAATTGGGGACTATGTAGTAGCAGGGGAACACTGGGGCAAGATCAAAGCCATGTCCGATGCCGAAGGCAACCGGCGTACCGAGGCCGGCCCTGGTAGTGCAGTACAGGTGCTGGGCTTCTCCGATCTGCCCGCGGCTGGCGAAACCTTTATCTGGGTTCCCGACCAAGTGGCCGCCAAGGAAATTACCGAGGAACGCATTGAAGAACGCAAAGCTTCTGAGGCCAGGGCTGAGCTCAATCGGGCCCGTAGTCTGGCCGATCTGATGCGCAAAGTGCACCAAGACGAGCAAAAGGAAATCAATCTGATTCTACGGGCCGATACCCAAGGTTCCCTCGAGGCCATCCAAAACATTCTGGCCAAGGAAGCCACCGAAGAAGTCAAGATTAATGTTCTACTGGCCGCAGTCGGTGCGCCTACCGAGTCGGATGTGCTGCTGGCTTCCACCGCCAACGGGGCTATCCTGTCCTTTAGCGTTAATCCCAGCGGATCAGTCAAGAAGGCTGCGGAGCAAAAAGGTGTGCCCTTGCAAAGCTTCCGCATTATCTACGAGCTAATCGACGAGATTCGCAAGATGGTCAAAGGGCAGCGTGAGCCCGTCTTCAAAGAAGAAATCCTGGGAACCGCCGAAGTTCGAGCTATTTTCAAGCTGAGCCGCGGGGTAATTGCGGGCTGCATGGTCACCTCGGGCAAGATTACCCGCAACGCCGACATTCGGGTCTTGCGCAAGGGCAAGGAGGTCTGGAAAGGCAAGGTCGAAAGCCTCAAGCGCCTCAAAGACGATGTGCGAGAGGTAACTCAAGGCTTCGAGTGTGGAATAATGCTGGACGGCTTCACTGATTTCCAGGAAGGTGACGTGCTCGAGGCCAGCCAGCAGGTAGAGGTGGCCATAGACTGAAGCTAGCCACTTGGCGCAGTGGGGATTGTGCAGGCTCGGCCATCTCTTGGCAGATGCAGGACTCCACCGCAGGTGGCGTGCAGGTTCGGTCGCTGGGAAGTGTTGAGCAATCCAATCTGAACCCCGTTCCCGGATGTCGCTCGAGCTGGTCAAACCCCCGGTTCCGATATAAAGTGGTGGGGCTACACGTTATGCAACGCTGGCAACGCTGGATCATCCTGGTCACCCTGGCCCTGATCGCCTTGGGGCCAGGGCTCTTTTGGTCACCCAGCAACACCAGAGCCGGCAGTGGGTTCAGCCAGGGCTGGATGGCTGCGCCCCTTCCCCCACAACTGCTCGAGGCCAAAGCCAAGTTCAATCCCCTGGGTCTGGGGCTGGTGTTTGTAGTCCGGGGGCCGAGCATTCGCAACCACACCATCGTCGTTGGTCACGAACCCCCTTCACACCCAACTCCACCCCCTAAGCGACGGCTCTATCTGGCCTATGCGCGTCTGCAAACTGATGGTGGCTAGCCCAGGCGCCATGCTTTTCTATGCCTTGCAATCATCCCGTCATATGGCCCTTCACCTTACTAAGTCTGGACGATGACAGCTTGCAAAAGCACCGCTGCCCGTCCTTGAGCTAAACACAAATAGGAACGGATATGACCAATCGCACCTGGAAAGCTGTTTTTCTAATCGGGCTGCTCCTAGCTGCCATTGTGGGGCTGTTCCGCCCCTGGGAGGCCCGCAACCCGCAAAACGCTCTGTTGCCCGCTGATGGCCTGATCCGGCTGGGCCTCGATTTGCAAGGGGGTTTACGTATCACCCTTAAGGTGGCTGAGCCCAACCCCGACCCATCCGTAGCCAAAACCGAGCTGGACGTAGCCCGTACTGTCATCGAAAACCGCGTCAACGCCATTGGAGTAGCCGAGCCGCTGGTACAGGTACAGGGTAACGACCGAATTATCGTGGAGCTACCCGGCCTGAAGCAGGACCAGCAGGAGCGTGCCCTGGCTTTGATTGGCCAGACCGCCAAGCTCGAGTTCCGCATCGTCAATCAAGGGGCTACTGGCACTACGGTGGCGCAAATCAACGAACAACTGCGGAATTCTGGCCTCAGCGGAGCCGCCCTGGCTGCCCGTCGGGCCGAGCTCGAGAAGAACCTCTACAAGCTCGAGGATCTGGGCCCTCCCCTGCTCACTGGGGCCGACCTGCGTACCGCCAATGCTTCCTTCGACCAGTTTGGCCGACCCCAGGTGGATATGGAGTTCACCCCCGAGGGAGCCAAAAAGTTCGAGGAGGTCACCCGGGCCAACGTAGGCCGTCAGTTGGCCGTCGTGCTTGACGACAAAGTCTATACCGCGCCCAATATCCGCCAGGCCATCGCCGGTGGACGGGCCGTGATCGAGGGGCTTTCAGGGGTACAGGAAGCCTCCGACATCGCCCTGGTGCTGCGCTCGGGCTCGCTGCCGGTCAAGCTAGAAGTGGCCGAGACCCGCGCAATTGGCCCCACCCTAGGCCAGGATGCCATCAACGCAGGTATCCAGGCAGGGATTATCGGCACAATTTTGCTGTTTGTTTTGATCTTCGCCTATTACGGCTTCTGGATGGGGCTGGTGGCTGCACTGGGCCTCATCTATACCGCCATCTTGCTATTGGCTTCCATCTCGCTGCTGGGGGCCACCCTCACCCTGCCGGGCATCGCCGGTCTGATTCTGACCCTGGGCGCTGCGGTAGACGGCAACGTGCTTTCCTTTGAGCGCATCAAAGAAGAGCTCAAGATGGGCAAGAAGTTCCGTCAGGCCATTCCCGGCGGCTTCTCCCACTCCATCATCACTATTCTCGACGTCAACATGTGCCACCTTCTGGCCGCAGCCGCACTCTATCAGTACAGCACCGGCCCGGTGCGGGGTTTTGCGGTCATGCTGGCGCTAGGCGTGGTAACCTCGGTCTTTTCCAACCTGATCTTCAGTCGTTGGCTCTTAGAAACCATCGGCGACCGCCGTGAGGTCAAGCCACCTTACTGGCTCTGGGGTACAAAAATCGACTTCCTGGGCATCTCTCGCTATGTAACGGCCACGTCGCTCACCCTGGCTGTTATCGCAGCAGGTATCGTTTTTGTCAAAGGTTTCAACTTTGGCATCGACTTTACCGGCGGTACGGCCTTTACCATCCGGGTTCCCGAGGGCACTCGAGCCGACCAGATCCGCAGCTTTCTCGACAACGCTGGTATTGCCGAGTTGCGCGGGGCCGAATCGGTCATCACCTCGCTCTCCAGCGTGAACGGTAACGAGTTCTCGGTGCGAGTACGACAGGTCAGCGAAGAACAGCGCATTGAGCTCGAGAAAAAGTTCCAGGAAAGCCTACAAGCCACCATCCTCCAGTCCGAAACGGTAGGCCCGGCCATTGGAGCCGAACTACGTCGGAATACCATTTTCGCGGTGCTGGTGGGGCTAGCGTTGATTCTAATCTACGTAGCGTTCCGCTTCGATTGGGTGTTCGGTGTAGCCAGTGTGATTGCGGTGGGCCACGACGTGGCCATTGTGGCTGGGATGTACAGCTTATTGGGGCTGGAGTTCTCGATCCCAACTGTAGCGGTTCTGCTTACCATCGTGGGCTTCTCCATTAACGACTCGGTGATCATCTCGGATCGCATCCGAGAAAACCTCAAGATCATGCGGGGGCGGAGCTACTACGACATTGTGAACACCTCCATCAATCAGACCCTCTCCCGCACCCTTATGACCTCCCTCTCCACCGTGCTGCCTATACTGGCTCTGCTCTTTCTGGGTGGGCCGGTATTGCGCGATTTTTCGCTGGCTATCTTCGTGGGTTTTATTGTGGGTACCTACTCCTCCATTTACGTGGTTTCGGCCCTGGTGGTCTGGTACAAAACCCTCGAGCAGCGCCGCAAAGCAACCTCAAAAGCTCGTTCGGCCTAGTCGCCGGGAAGTGGCACCCCCACCCACGGGTGGGGGTGTTGTTATCAGGCTATTTGTCCCATATCTCAGGCATAAACTACATTTATGCACTTGACATTGAGCGAGTATTTTCAAGTAGCCCAAACCATCTGGGACACCCTACCTCCCGCCACTCGCTTTGGGGCTCAGGATGCGTCCACTATTCAAACCTACCGATCCCACCTGCAGGGGTGGGAAGACTGGATAATAAACGGGTTTTACGACACCCTTTTCAGTCATCCCGCCACCCGCTCGGTATTTCGGGAGGGTGAACGAGCCATGCGCGAGCAGGTACTGCGGGTATGGTATCGGCGCACAATTGCCGGGCCGTTTGACCCCGAGTACTTTGCCTGGCAAGTCCTGGTAGGACGGGTTCATCAGCACCGGGGCATTTCCAGAAGCCAGGTACTGGTAATGTGGGGTTGGATTACCGAGCAAATCTGGCAACTTTCCCACCTCAGCCTACCCCTCGACGAGGCCGATCAGCTCTCCAGAGCCTGGGTGCGGCTGGCTAACTCGGTGCAGGCAATGGCCGCCGCTGAGCGCCTCGAGGCCTATTTACAAGCCATGGAGCAGTCCGGAGCCAGTCCACGCATCCTGCAGTCGGCAGCGGTGAGCTGGCTCGAGGAGCAAAGCAAAGACGCAGACCACAACTGAACACACTAGGCGAGGTTTACATCACTCCCATTCGATGGTGGCCGGAGGCTTACTGGTAATGTCGTAGACCACTCGCCCAATCTCCGGCACCTGGCGGGTAATTTTGCGCGCCACCTCGTCTAAAAAATCCAGCGGCAGCCGGGCCCAATCGGCGGTCATGTAGTCCACTGTGGATACTGCCCGCAGGCCCAATACGTAGCCATAGCTCCGTTCATCACCAATCACCCCCACGCTTTGCATAGAGGTTAGGATAGCTGCCGCCTGGGAAACCTGATCGTAAAGGTTCCAGTCGCGCAGGCTGGAGATAAAGATATCATCGGCCCGGCGCAGGATGTCCAGCTTCTGGGGTGTAACTTCCCCCAGGATGCGGATGGCCAGACCAGGGCCTGGAAAGGGATGGCGCATACGGATGGGCTCAGGCAAGCCCAGCAGCAGGGCCAGTTCGCGCACTTCGTCTTTGAACAGGTACCGGAAGGGCTCGAGCAGCTCAAACTCTAGGTCTTCGGGCAATCCCCCTACATTGTGGTGGCTTTTGATATTCGCACTCCCCTCGCCGCCGCCCGCCGACTCGATCACATCGGGATAGAGGGTGCCTTGGGCTAGCCATTTGTAGCCCTGGGCCGATAGCCGTCGGGCCTCGCGCTCAAACACCCGGATAAACTCGCGGCCCACTATTTTTCGCTTCTGTTCAGGGTCAAAGACCCCTTGCAGGGCCGATAAAAACTGTTCGGAAGCATCCACCACCCGCAAGGCCTTCCCCAAAGGGCGCAAGGCCTGTTCAACCTCCTGGCGCTCTCCCAAGCGCAACAGGCCATGATCTACAAAAACCGCTGTAAGCCGGTCACCAATGGCTTTAGCGAGCAAAAGGGCCAGCGTGGAGGAGTCGACCCCCCCCGAGACCGCCAGCATTACTTTGTCGTCACCCACCTTAGCCTGAATATCGGCTATGAGATTTTCCAGGGTGTGCTGGGCCGTCCAGTCGCGGGGAACTCCGGCAAGCTCGAGGAAGTTCTCCAGCACCTGCATTCCCTTGGGGCTATGTACTACCTCAGGATGAAACTGCACCCCAAATGTTCGCCCATCCGGCGCAGCAATGCCCGCCACTGGGTTTTCGTCAGTTCTGGCAATCACTTGCCAGCCTGGAGGCAACTCAGTGACGGCGTCTGAATGGGACATCCACATCTGTAACTCGCCCTCGAGGCCAGCAAAAAGCGGGCCGGCGTGAAATATCAGGTTGGCCTTACCGTACTCACGACGCCCAGCCCGCTCGACCTTGCCCCCATAGTGTTGGGCCAGGAATTGCATTCCGTAACAAATACCCAAAACAGGCCAGCCCTGCTCGAGCACCCCCGGCGCGGGCCGAGGACTCGCAGGATCAAACACCGAGGCTGGCCCACCCGAGAGAATCAGGGCCTGTGGGTTCTCGGCTTTGATGCGCTCTAGGCTGGCGGTTCCAGGCAAAATGACCGAATATGCCCGTAGCTCACGAATGCGTCGGGCGATTAGGCGGGTGTACTGGGAGCCATAGTCGAGGATAACCACACTCATACCAGAAGCATACTGGCTGGGTGGGGTTCCTACGAAGACTGGGTATTCCCCTGAACCCGCACCTCCAAAACTGTTCGCCGCGCGTCACCCAATGCCTTGACAATCAAAATCCGACGATTACCGGGGGCGGCAGTTTGGCCGTCCTACAGCGCTACTTCAAGGTAATAGTGACCCCTCCAGGGTTGGGCACTTCGATGAGGGATTCTACTGGCATCCGGCCCTGCACGCGAACCCGAATGCGGTAAATACCGGGTTTGTCAAACTCCACCTGACCGGGAAGCTGGGCCACCTCGGTGTTAAGTGGCATCTTCGAACCCTCTGGGGTTTCTATGATCACCAGGCTCGCGCTGGGGCCTGGCGGCTGCAGGCGAAACTCAACCGGATAAACCGTAGTCTGCGTCGAGGAGGGCACTCTCGAGCGAAGCCACAAGCCTGTGCCACCTAACAGCAACAATAAGGGAATCAGCCAAAGCCAGACCAAGGCCATACGGCGGCTGGGTAAGGGGGGTTCGACCACTTCAAAGGGAGGCTCGAGGCGCTCTTCGATGCGAATGCGGCGCGGGGGTGTAGCCGTTGGTGTGGACACAGCGGGTTCGGAGATATGAACTTTAAGACTCTTGCTATGGGCTGGCTTAAGGACGTCTTTCTGCTCTGCTTCCACAAGGACCTGCGCCTCGGATTCATCAAGCACAGGAGGGGTTTCCCGCGAACTGTCCGC
Organism: Meiothermus sp.; assembly: GCF_026004075.1. Taxonomy (NCBI): domain Bacteria; kingdom Thermotogati; phylum Deinococcota; class Deinococci; order Thermales; family Thermaceae; genus Meiothermus; species Meiothermus sp. Next base: position 1,669,575 of record NZ_BPIK01000001.1, read on the forward strand.
CCCTGCGGTCGAAAAAGGTTCACCCTTGGCTTGAGCAAGGTCTTGCCTAGGTGGAGCAGGCACCTCGAGCTGCTCTATTAATGCCGCGAACTCGAGCTGTCCTGTCGCATAGTTTTCCAGCGCTTCCCTCCAGGGCAGGGCGGGATAGGCCTCTCCTGCCAATACCTTGATGGTGTTAAGCAAGCCAACAAAATCCCATGTATGCTCGGGATTAGGCACCCCCACCCCACCCAACCAAACCCGGCTACCCCTGGCCCAAATAAGCTCTGGAATTATGTACCCAACGGGAATACCCTGTTCCTGCACCCGATTGAGCACCGTCAGAAGCTGCTTGCACCACTGGGTCAGCCGAGCAAGCTCAACTCGCCCGGCCAGCCAGGTGGTTCTGACCGCCCCGACAGGAATCTCGGCAATCCAGGCTTTTTCTTCGCAGTCTACCCAGGAAAGGGTATGGGGAATGGATAGCTTAGGCGGTGGTTCAGGCAAAGGCTTGAACACCAGCACGTCTATACCTGTGCGCGCATCCTGACCTTCAAAGGCCTCCACTGCAGCTACCCCCGGGAGCGCTATGCGCTCCCGCAACAAGTAGTGCCCCAGGCTTTCCATAAACGGCAGTATATCGCGCCGACGACAAATATTTGTAAGTATTGGGGCATACCATGCTCTTGCTGGCCGCAGCTTAGCAGGCTTCGGTCAGTCAGATACACTCGAGATAACTCCTGCAAACGACTCGCTTTTACCGAAAGGCATGGCCCTGTATTACTGTTTTGAATCGAGCACGTTGGTACATTAAACATAGATTTTGATCAAACAACTTTGCGTTGACACTATATTTTCACGAATCCTATAATCACATTAGAAAAGTCAACCGTTACCCTCAGAAGGGTTCTGCGTTGAAAGGAGCTAGGATGGAGTACAAGGTGACCCTCTCCACCGAAGAGATTGTGCGCGGTCTCAAACACTATCGCCGTATTGCCAAGCAGGATGTTCTTCGGGCCCCGGAGACACCGAACCCCGATGTCTTTCGCATGCACGCCGAAGCCCGACGCGAAATCTATGCCAAACTGGCCGAGGTGGCCGAAACCGAAGGCCCCGATGCAGTTGTTAGTCAGGCCCTCGAGCTGTACCAGCAGCTACCCTTCGTAACCGGCACCGCCGAAGACGCGCACCCCGAGATCAAGGGCCAGGAAAATGCCCTCGAGAACTTCTTCCTGATGATCGGCCTCGACCCCAAAATTCGCCGGGAGGCCCGCAAGGCCCGCAAGCCCTTACAATAACGACTCTGGGCAGGGGTACGGGGGATACCCGCACCCCGGTTGTGACTGTTGTTCTCTAGCTTGCTTCTTGCCATGAATCTCGAACTGCTCGCTGCTCAAGCCAAAGCCTGTACGGCCTGTGGTTTGGCCAAAAACCGCACCCACGTCGTCTTTGGGGAAGGAAACCCCGACGCCAAACTCATGATTGTGGGCGAGGGGCCGGGTGAAGACGAAGACTTGCAGGGACGGCCCTTTGTAGGGCGCAGCGGACAACTGCTCGATAAAATCCTCGAGGCCGCCGGAATCCCCCGCGCCAGCGTCTATATTGCCAACATCGTCAAGTGCCGCCCACCGGGGAACCGTGCACCCGAGCCTTTAGAAGCCAAGACCTGCACCTCGCTCTGGCTGATCAAGCAGATTCAGCTCATCAAGCCGCAGATCATCATCCCGCTAGGCGCCACCGCGCTCGAGTTCTTCGCGGGTGAAAAAATCCCCATAACCAAAGCCCGCGGTAAGTTTTTCGAGTGGCAGGGCATCAAAATTTTTCCCATGTTCCATCCGGCTTATCTGCTACGCAACCCTTCCCGCGAAGCTGGCAGCCCCAAACACCTCACCTGGCAGGACATCCAACTGGTCAAAAAAACCCTCGACGAGCTCGGCCCCAAGCAGGGCCTTGAGATCAAGGCCGTAAGCCAAGAGTCGCTTTTTTGAGCCGCCCAAAGCCCCCCGATACCTTCATCCAGTCCTTCCAGATGCCCTATTCCCGTGTTGGCCTTCTTCACCTCCTGGTGGTGTACTTGGTCTGGAGCAGCACCTACCTGGCTTTCAAAATTGGCCTGCTGAACGGATTTGCACCCTTCTGGATGGGCGCCACCCGGTTTATCCCGGCGGCTTTGCTACTGCTCCTGTATGCCCGCTGGCGTGGCTGGCAAATACTGCCAAGTCGCAACACGCTGGGCAAGCTGGCGCTTTCGGGTAGCCTGCTCTGGCTGGGTGGTACGGGCCTGATTCTCGTGGCTACCCAGTATGTGCCCTCGGGTTATGTGGCCTTGATGATCGCCACCACCCCCATCTGGGCTGCCACGCTCGAGGGCTTGCTAGATCGAAAGCGACCCTCGGGACTCCTAGTGCTGGGGCTGCTTATAGGTCTGCTGGGTATCCTGGCCCTCAACGTGCCCAAGCTGAGCACCGACGCACCCACCAACCTGCTGGCCTTCTCGCTGCTCTTGATTTCGCCGCTGATGTGGTCGAGCGGCACCATCTACACCCAGCGCCATATTGCCAGCGTGGAACCGGTGGTGATCTCGAGCTACCAGCAACTATTTGGAGGGCTGGGCTTCCTGCTCATCTCCATCGCGCTGGGTGAGCCCTGGCATACCCCCACCGCCCTGGGCTGGGCTAGCAACCTGTATCTGATCGTCTTTGGCTCCCTGATCGCCTACACCTCGTACATCCTGGCGGTGCGACTGCTACCTCTGAGCCTGGTAACCACCTACGCCTACATCAACCCGGTGATCGCCCTGCTGCTGGGCTGGGTCTTCCTGCGGGAACCCCTGGGAATCTGGACCTGGATTGGCGGCGCCCTGGTGCTGCTGGGGGTAGGGCTGGTTTTCCGCAGCCGTATGAAGCCCGCCGTTCAACCCGTTGTTTGAACAAGCGCGCTTCGGCCGCCTCTTCATAAACAAAGTGCCCTCCCATCTATTTCCTCCATCCCAGAGGCTCCATAGCTGCACCGGCCGTTGGATGTGGCCGTGTAGCCTTTTAGTGATTTTTATCACTATACCCTGTTCGTGAATAAGTTCTCCGATTGCGATCCCATAGCATCAGTGCTTAAAGTGGCGCGAGCCGGTAAAGACCATGGCGATACCCAGCTCGTTGCAGGCAGCGATCACCTCTTCATCCCGCTTGGCACCGCCGGGTTGCACGATGGCCGTAACCCCTGCGGCGGCGGCAGCCCGCACCACATCGTCGAAGGGGAAGAAGGCTTCGGAGGCCAGCACCGCCCCCTTGGCCCGCTCGCCTGCGTTCTGGATGGCGCGCTCGGCAGCCCAGATGCGGCTCACCGCCCCCGTACCCAGCCCCACCGTGACCCCATCCTTGGCCAGCACCACGTTGTTGGAACGGGTGTGCTTGCCCACATACCAGGCGAACTTGAGATCTAAGAGTTCCTGGGCCGTGGGGATGCGCTCGGTCACGTAGCGCAGGCTGAGTTCCTCCCAGCGCCGCATATCCCGATCCTGGGCCAGGAACCCGCCCGTTATGGGGCGAAACTCCCGCTGGTCGGCATGGGCTGGGGCCGCAACCAGCACCCGCAGGTCGGGCTTTTTGCTGCGGAACCACTCGAGGGCCTCCGGGCTCACCTCGGGGGCGATGAGCACCTCGAGGAAAGTTCCACGGGTGGCCATGGCGGTCTCGAGGTCTACCGGGCGGTTGAAGGCCACCACCCCCCCAAACACCGAGAGGGTATCGGCGTCGCGGGCGCGCTCCCAGGCGGTTTTGGGGTCGTCGGCCAGGGCCACCCCACAGGGGTTGGCGTGCTTGACGGCCACGCAGGCCGGCAGCTCAAACTCGCTCACCAGGCTCCAGGCCGCGTCGGCGTCGGCGTAGTTGTTGAAGCCCATGGGCTTGCCGGCCAGCACCCGGGCGTGGAGCACCGGGCCTCTCTGGCCCTCGAGGGCGTACAGCGCCGCTTCCTGGTGGGGGTTCTCCCCGTAGCGCAGCTCCACCGGCAGGCGCTCGAGGCTCAAAAGCTGGGTCTGGGGGAACTTCTCAAAAGCCAAAAAGTCGGCGATGGCCGCGTCGTAGGCCGCGGTGTGGGCAAAGGCTTTATACGCCAGCCTGCGGCGAAACTCGCTGCTAACGCCGGTACGCAAGGCCTGCAGCACCTCGGGGTAGTCGGCCGGGTCACACACCGGCAACACCGCCTGGTGGTTCTTGGCCGCGGCCCGCAGCATGGCCGGCCCCCCGATGTCGATGTTCTCGAGGCACTCCTCAAACGAAGCCCCTCGAGCCAGGGTCTCCCGGAACGGATACAGGTTGACACACAGCAGGTCAATCCGGCGGATGCCCTGGGCCTGCAACTCGGCCTCGTGCTCGGGGCGCTTGGTCGCCAGCAGCCCGGCATGAATGCGGGGGTGAAGGGTCTTGACCCGCCCGTCCAGAATCTCGGGAAAGCCTGTCACCTCGGAGACATACGTCACCTCCAGCCCCGCCGCCTGTAGGGTTTTGTGGGTTCCGCCCGTGGAAACCAGCTCAAAGCCCAGCTCCGCCAGGCCCCGCGCAAACTCCACCAGACCTGCCTTGTTCGATACCGACAAAAGCGCACGCATACGGCAGAATCATACCCTTCACAAAGCCCTCTTTTGAAACCCGCCGGGGCAATGGCACCTTTACAACGGTCTGCTGACCCAGTAAGGGCTAAACTGAATCCATGAACGCATCCATTTACGAAGCCATCAAAAAGGAGATCGTCGAAGCCATGAAGCGCGGCGACACCGCCACCCGCGACTACGCCAGGGTGGTCAAGGCCGAGCTCGACCGCAAGGGCGATGGAAGGCCGCTGCCCGACGCCGACGCGGTCAAAATTCTCAAGGCCCTGCGGGTTACCGCCGAGGAAAACCAGAACGCCTTCGAGTTGGCCTTCCTGGACAGATACCTGCCTCAGGAGATGAGCGAGTCGGAAATTGAAGCCTGGATCAGGGCCAACGTAGACTTCGCTTCGCTCAAGTCGCCCATGGCCGCCATCGGCATCGTGACCAAGGCCCTGGGCCCCGCCGCCCCGGGGGATCGGGTGAAAAAAGTAGTGGAGAAAATAGTAGCCCAGGCATAGCCAGCAATCTGCTACAATAAGCGATTGGGAAGAGGGCGCAGCCGCTGGTGGAAACACCAGAGGAAAGTCCGGGCAGCACAGGGCATGATGCCAGCTAACGGCTGGGCGGGGTAACCCGACGGAATAGTGCAACAGAAAGCAGACGGCCCTCGCCCCAAAGCGAGCGGTCAAGGTGAAACGGTGCGGTAAGAGCGCACCAGTGCCCCTGGTAACAGGGGCAGCTAGGCAAACCCCATCTGCTGCAAGTCCCACGTCCCGCTTAGGCGGGGCGACACGCCAGGGAGAACTGACCCGGTTCGCTACGACCTGCGGTAGGGACGCTTGAGGTGAGCGGCGACGCTCATCCCAGAGAGATGGCTGCGGAAACAGAACCCGGCTTACGCCTCTTCCCAACCTCAACTTTTCTGGCCAACCCCTGACCTTTATGGGTTAGGGGTTGGCTTTTTTTGCACCAGCCAAGGCCACCCCTCGAGTATTAAGACGACACCCCAAAGGCTCAGTTTCGGGCAGCCGCAGCGGAAATGTGCGGCTGGATAATGGCATTTTTACCGTCTAGAACAGTGTCACGCGACGACATAAAGGTGAAAATGAGAAACGACATAAAGGTAAATTTCTCATGTATAACTATGCACAATTATCCACCTATTTTGTATAGTTTTGCACTATTCGCGTGAAACTTCAAAAGTCTGATTCCGAGTACCAACGTATTAGTTCCTCCCCGCTCTGAAGAGACGGGGCATCCCCGAAGGAGTTTTGTGATGTGGGCTTGGGCATGTTCCGAACGCAGATGGAATACAAGGCCAAACGCTTCGGCACCCGGCTGGTCATCGCGGACCGATGGTATCCGAGCAGCCGTCTGTGTTCGGTCTGCGGTTGGAAGAACGAAACGCTGAAGTTGCAAGATCGGGAATGGATCTGCCCGGAATGCGGTACGCGCCATGACCGCGATCTCAACGCGGCGCTCAACCTGAAACGGCTGGCAACCGCAACTGCCCTACCCGTGGCGAGCCCGTCCGGTAACGGCGGCACTGCGGCAGAGACGGTCTCTGCCGCAGGCGGGAAAGTCACGCCTGTCAGATACGAAGAAGGTCAGCAAGACCCTTCGGGGCAGGAAAAGAACTGTGCGCACCTTCGCGCACGTTCTTGATAGCAGTGGTGCTCAGGTCAAGCAGCGGGGGGCCCTGCTTGTTGGCCGGGTAGATGGTCAGGCGGGCCTCGAGGCCGTTGAAGTTCGCCGGTATCCGCTCCCCGTTGGGGGATCGGTAGCTACGGGTGAACACCACCCGGTAGGCGTAACCCAACACACCACGATGTATGGTGGGAAAGGCGGTCAGCTTTCCCCGTTCTGTAGGCATTTGGCCTCCTATTCGGCTGGTTTGGCCTCAAGATCTTTCAGCTTCTCCTGGAGCGCTTTTTCCCGCTCCAGGGCCGCCTCCAGCAAGGCCACGGCATAGGCGTGGTTGGTTTCGGCCTGGGCTAGCTTTTGGCCCAGGATTTGGATGGTGCGTTCTTTTTCGTCCATAGCTAGACAATTTCGAACTCAAGCCACCAGCTCATATTTGGTGGAATGGATATTGCTGATCCTGAATCGTTTACTGCGTCGATGTAAATGATAACTGTACCTGTAAAAACATCACGTAGGTTGAAATTTGGCACGTGCTCCCCACCGGCATTGCTACTCGTCCAGGTAAAGGAATTGCTTACTCTCAGCTTCAACGCCGTGTTGCTCCAGAATCGTGCTCGGACTAGCCTCAATGTCTGGTTATTCAAATTAACGGGAATCGTTTGGAGGGTTATACTAGTCCCACTATTCAGCGTTCCACCGCCGGTTCCGCCGACATTCCCGCTCACCGTGAATCGGCGCTGATGGTCGTATCGCCCTTTGATCGGAACATTCACATTGAATTCAAATCCACTCCATTGAACGACCGCAATCCCGTTGGCCACCATATTCACAACGCCATCGCTCACCCAGTTGAGCCCGGTGTCGTCGTCCCCGATGGCCAGGCTTATGAATGGCCCGCCGGAACCACCCTGCCGGTGGGCGAATATACGCTCGGTGTTAATAAGCTGGCCGGTCATGGTGTCGCCAGCTTTGTTGAGTGGGGTATACCCAATGTTCGCCACCGCTGCCCCCGAGGCCAGCTTGGGCCCGGTAACAGACCCGTTGGCCAGGTGTGCGGTGAGGATGCTGCCGTCCCGCACGTCCTGGGCCAGCCGCCCGCCGCTGGTGAGCGTCGCCAACCCGGAGTTGCCCCCCCGCATGAGGTTGAGCGTGTGCACCCATCGGCCCCCACCGGTGGCGGGCAGCACCCACAGCCCGTCGGCGGCGAGGGCCGAGGGGTTGTACAGGCGGTAGCGGCCGTATCCCTCGACATCCACGACGTCGCCGTCGTTCATCCCAGCTAGGCTCTGCAGGGCCGCCAGAGAAGCCACTTTTTGGATTCGCTTGACTCCAGGGCCCTCTACCACCAGCCGCGATTGGTGCAGATTTTCCGTGCGGTCGAACACGGCCTGGATGGCGGCCTCGAGCGGACCAATGGCCACCGGCTCGCTATTGCCCGCCAGCGGAAAGTTGGGGATGCTGGCAGGGAAAATATTGTTTGGGGTCAGGGTTTTTGGCATGTGCGCTCCTAGGGGTACAGTTGTACAGGCGAGTCCCCCCACACCTGGCCAGGGGGGTCCCAAGTGAGGCCGGGCGGGTCCCAGGTCAAGGGTCCAAAGCTCACATAGGTGAGCTTGGCCAAACGGGTATGGGCCGCTTTGATTTGGTTGATGATAGCCAGGATTCTGCTGCGCTCATCCGGCGAGCCGTCGTAGCTCCGGGTGGCGGGGTAGATGAAAACATCAAACTCGCTCCAGCGCGCGCTATCATACGTCCAGACCGGGACAATCGCAGATGAGTAGCCAAGCTGTAGCAGGGCCAGTGACAGGCCGTACTCCGTGCCCGACCACCGCCAGAACTCCCAGGCGCCGACCACGCGGGTGCGCCAGCTCTCGAGGCTCTCTCCCGGATACCGGATAAGGCCCCGCTCTGTGCCCAGGCGATTAAGTGCATCCTCCGGCGCCAAATGCACCCAGCGGGCCAGTAAGCCAGTAACAACCAAAGAGCTGTACTCGTCCAGCGCACGACCCCAGCCGGCCAGGAGCGCCCAACCCCGGTCTTTTTGCAGCCAGGGCGGGGCCAGCTCGGGCAGCCAGTCCTCGTAGAGCCGGACTTGGACTAAATCAATCTCCTGGCCCGGCATCTAAATCTCCTGATAGGTGGCGCTCAGGTTGAAGTTAGCCACCTGCGTGGGGGTCAACGTTTGGTCGGCAGGGGGGGCAGTTAGGGCCACGTCCAGGACATTAGCCACAAACAGCGCCTCGACCAGAGCCGATCGATATACGATTGCCCCGATGGGAAGGCTTTGTTGGAAAGCAGCTAGTCGGGAAGCAACCTCGGCCTGCACCTGGGTGAGGAAGCCGGCCTTCAGGCGGATGGTGGCGGTTATGGCAATGTTCACCTGGGTGGCGGCATAGACCTGCACGTTTGCCGTCACGGGTTTGCGCTGTTGGATGTATGCATCCGCAGCCGCCACAGCCCCCGACCCCAGGCCGCCCTCCCCCCAGACCACCACGTCCACCGTGCCCTGACCGCGTGGGTTGTTGTCCAGCACCCGCACCTTGGTAATCGATGGGGTGCTGGACAGCGCCCAGCTTTCATAGGCGGCCCGGGTGGCACCATAACCCAGCTCGCCCCAGCGCAGGCGGCAGCGCTCCCGAAAGGCGGCGTCGCTCTCTTTATCAATGGCTGCTTCCAGCACCGCCGTGTTCACAATGGTTACGCCTGGTAGTGGGGTAAACATGATCGTGCCCGAGCCTAATGGCAGGTTGTAGGCAGCGCCAGGACTTTCGGCCCGGAACTCCAGATCCAGCGTGCCGCCCAGGGGGAGGGTGCCGCCGTCCAGGTTGTTAAAGCGCAATCCGGCGGCATTGCCCACCCAAAGCTGGCCGGGCTGGATGCTGTAGGGGCCAAACCCGGCCTGGGCGGTGAGCCGGAAGGTTTGCCGGGCAAAGGTGGCTTGCTTGCGGGCCAAAGCATAGGCGCTCTGGCCCAGCAAATCCAGGTAATCCCCGGTCGCAGTGTCCAGAAATCCGCCCCTGGCAATCTCCAGGCGGAGGGCCTCGAGGTCGGCCAGTCCTGCCGCCTGGAGCTCCACCAGGGTGCGCTGCACGCTGCCCTCGATCCAGTCGGTGGGTGGGTAGCCCTTGGCCTGGAGGAAGGAAATCAGCGCCGCCATCACCTGGTCGCGGGTGCGAGGCTGCAAAAGCTGTTGCAGGCTAGGCACGCAGCACCTCCACGCTCAGGTCGCTGATGCGCACCACCAGACTGAACGGGCCTTCCTCGGTCTGCAGCTCGATGTCCAGATCGAGCTGGTTCCACTGCGGCTGGCTGGCGGTGACCTCGGCGCTCAAGATGCGGGGGTCGGCCTCGAGGGCGTTCGTTGCCCGCACCTCGATCTCAAAGAGGGTCTCGGGGGTGATCTCGCGGTTCAGGAATTGCTTGAGGTCGAGCCGGTACTCGGGGGCATAGAAGAGGCTGCCCGGCGCAGTTATCAGGCAGCGGGCCGCCGCCTCGGCCAGGTTGTCCAATCCGCTTTTGAGCGTCCAGGATAAATCGGGAAACACCGCTAGGTCGGTTCCGAAGTCGGGCATTATTGTACCCCCCGCACTTTGGTAGAGCCCCCCGCCTGCACGGTGCCGGTGGTGGGCACCATTGCGATAGGAGTGGTGTTGAACATAAACGTTAGCGGCTGGCCCTGCAGCAGCACGTTCGAGCCTCCCGCACCCCCCAGTTCCACCAACGGCGCGTCCACCGTCACCTGGACACTGGCCGTCAGTCGCACTTCCCGGAGTCCCTCGCCCCGCCACAGGTCGCAGTAGCGCAGCTCGGGGTCGCCCTGGTGGAAGCCCACCAGCACCCGCGATCCCGGCGCTACCTTTACGGTTACCCCCGGCAGGCCCAGCCAGATTGGCACCCGGGTCAGGGCACCCAGGCGGGGGTCGTCTACCTGCACATCCACGTGCATGTCTTCGTAATCTTTGAGCACGCTGCCGGGATACAGGGCCAGGTAGTCCAGGTGGGCTGGGCGGGCCAGCCGCTTGATGGCTTTGGTCAGTCGTTCTTGCATCTAGTCTCCCGTGTAGATCGCAGTACGCAGCTTTAATCCAATCTGATGAATCACCCGCTCCACCCGGCCAATCTCCCGCGTCTGGCCTTCCCAGAGGCCTTTGAGCATGACCCCGGGCCGGAGCGCGGGCATTGGTAGCAGCGAAAACCAGCCTCGCTGGGGGGCGGCCTCGGCGACCACCGCGCCCTCGGGCCCCTGGGGCCAGGTCTCGCTCCCCGCCCAGGTCGTACCGTCGGGCAGCACCCGCCAGCTTCGGGTCGGCAGGCGCTCCATGACCGCCTGCAGGGACTCGTAGGCCGGGCCGCCCCGGCGAACCCAGCGCACAAAAACGGTGGGCAGATCCAGTTCTCCTGGCTGCTCACCGGCCTCGGTGAGCAAGTCCCGCACTATCAGCGACGCTGGAACCCCCTGGTAGTCTTTCGGGGGAAGATTTTTTGATAGCCCATCGTAGCCGCCGATTAGAAAAACCTCGGTCGCGCCTGCGCTCGGACCGCTGCGCCGTACAGTGGTACGGTAGGTGGTGCCATCCTCGAAGCGCAGGGTTACCGCCTCACCGGGGGCCAGTCCCACCTCCTCCCCCAGCCGCAGCTCGGCCAGTGGGCGGCCTGTGCGCGGAACCACAACAATGCCGCTGCTGACGGGGATATTGTTGGCGGTCAGGTAGCTCATGGCTGCACCCCCCGCGCGCTGGGCGGGTTGGCCTGGGCCCGCTGCTGGGAAGTGGGGGTACCGTCCCGGTCGGCCCCCCCGGTGTCGGTATCGCTCCCCTGCCCGCCCTTCTTGCCAATCTGAGTGGCCTCAACCTTCACCTTCTTGTAGCTGGGCCGCCACTCCCGCATCTGCAGGGTGGCCGTCCAGCCCCGCACAGGGTCATAGGGCGGCTCCTCGATGCTGAAAATGTACAGGTGGGTAATGCCATGCCGCCGCAGGGTGGGGTGTACCGGCTGGTACACCTCAGGAGCCTTCTGTTCCTTGCCTTTGGGGCGAAAGAGCTGGATCAGCCGTTGGAGTTTGGTGAACTCGCTCTCCTTCCAGACCCGGATCTCCACCGTGACCTCGGCATAGTCGTAGCCGAGGTAGGTGTACTCGAGCCCCTTCTTAGGGATTTCAGCAGTTTCTTCTTTCAAGGTGCGGCGCACCGATACCTGCACGACGCCCTGAATCTCGTTCTGGCCCCGGGCCTGGGGTTTGATGGCAAAGCGCTGGCCACCAGGCCCCACAAATATGATCTGGTCGCGCTCCATCAGGCTCCCTCCTCGATAGCGGCCCGCTCGAGAGCCTCCAGAATAGCCTCCACCACGAGCGCCTTCGCCTCCTGGGGGGTCTGGGCCTGCTGCAGCACGATACTGCCGATGTGAACGTGCAACTCTCGGGTAGCAGTGGCAGCAGCCGCCCCCGCGCCAGCGGCAATGGCCGCCACCGGCATCTGGGGCGCTGCCGGTATGGCCGCCGTGGCCAGGGCCAGTCCGGCGCCGGCTACCGCCCCGCGCATGGCCAGCAGGCCGCGCTGCAGCCCCGCTCCGCCCTGCTCCCCGATGCGGGCCAGGGCCCGGCTGGGGGAGCGCACCTCGAGGCCCTCCCGGGCCCCGCCTACTGCCTGCACAGCCAGCCCCTTGGCTGCCTCCCAGATTTTGCCGGGCGCGGCCTTGAGGCCGTTCCACAGGCCGGTAATGGCGTTGCGGCCAATCTCCAGCATCAGCCCCGGCAGGTTGGCCAGGGCGCTGCGGATGGTCTCGGGCAACCCTTTAGCCCAGACAATCAGCTCCCCGCCCTTGGTGATGATGGCCTGCCATACGCCATTCACGCCGTCGCGGAACCAGCCCAGGCGCTTGTAGGCCACCACCACGGCAGCCACCAAACCCCCTACCAGGGCGATCACCCAGCCCACCGGCCCCATCGCCAGCAGCCAGCCGCCCGCCATGCGGGCTGCGGTGGCCACCCAGACCAGGCCCAGGCGCAGTAGGGTGCCCGCCAGGCCGAAGGTCAGGGAGTTGAGCAGGCGGAACCCGGTAGTGAGCACCAGTAGGGTGCCCACCAGGGCCAGCCCCCCGGCGTTGGTTCCAGCCAGGCCGGCCTGGTTGGCCGAGAACCCCCTGGCCAGGCCGCCCAGCAGCGCAATGCCCGGCTCCAACGCCTTCCACACCCCCTGCAGCGCGCCCAGCCCGGCCTGCACCCCCGTCCAGAACTGCCGGGCATACCCCAGGGCCAGCGGGAAATACTGCCGGGCTTTCTGCGCCAGCAGGGCGGCCCGGTCGAGGAAGCCCAGGATGGCCTCCCCCGCCTTTTTCGGCTCGGTGGCGCTGGCCAGCGGCCCGAACACCGCCTGCATCAGCCGGGCCAGGCTGGCCTGGAAGCGGCGGGCGATGGCGGCGCCGGGACCCTGGCTGAAGTCGGTCAGGGCGGCCAGGTTGCCGAGCATTTGCTTGAAGGGCTTGAGCGGCCCGCCGTCGCCCACGTCCATCTGGCTGAAGAGCTCGAAGGGGCGGCTCTTGAGCGTGGAGATCAGGCCGAAGATGCTGGTGCTCTGCTCCTCCATCAGCCCGCCGAAGCGCTTCTGGATGATCTGGCGCACCGCCAGCATGGCCTTGTTGACCGTGCCCACGTAGCTCCCGCTCTTGTCGAACCTGAGCCCCTGGGCCTCCAGCAGCTCCCGGCTGATGCCCAGCTCCCGCAGCCGCTCGAAGGCCTCGCCGAAGTTGCCCGAGCGCAGCCGGGTCAGGGGGCTGATGGCGTCCTCCAGCCGAACCCCCATCGCCGAGGCCAGGTCGCCGGCGTCCTTGAGCAGCCCTTGCAGGTTCTTGACGCTCACCCCGGCGGCCAGCAGTTGCTTGCCGCCGGCCAGCACTTCCTGGGTCTCGAAGGGGGTTGCCGCTGCAAACTTCGACAGCATGGCATAGGTTTCCTTGGCCAGGCGCCCGGCATCCGCCCCGAACTGGGGCCGCAGCATCACCCGCAGGCTGATGAGCTGCTGCTCCTTGAAGCCGAGGGCGTCAAACACGCTCTTGGTGGCCAGCCCCGCGGCCCCGGCGATGAGCAGGTTGGGCAGGCTGGTCAGGCGGCCAATCAGGCCGCTCAAGGATTTGTAGGCGTTCTGGGCCTGGGTACGGATGCTGCCCAGATGGCGGCTGGCCGCCCCCACCGCCACCAGGGCCCCCACCAGGCGGCGGGCGGCAGCGGTGGAAATCCCAAAGCTGCCGGCGATGGCCCGCGCTGCGGCTGTGCTGTCCCGCCCGGAGCCCTGAAGTTGGGTGCGAATGCGGCCCAGGCCCGCCGTCATGGCCCGCGACTGGGTCACGAGGTTGTTGCGCAGGCCGAAAAACCAGGTCAGGCGCCTCATGGTTTCTCCTCAAAGTGGCTCAGCAGCACCGCCGCCTCCAGCGCGGCCCCGGCCAGGGCCTCGGGAGAGTCTTCTCCCCGCCGGTAGGCCAGCAGGAGCTGGCCCGCAAACAGGGGCCGGTCGCGGTGCTTCAGGGCCTCATTCAGCAGGTCGGCGGATTTGTTGAAGGAACTCCGTCTCGGCCATCTGGGCGATGGCCGCCAAGTCCTGGCTGATAACGTCGGCCAGGCCGGGGTAGTCCTCCAACATCTGCTCGAACTCGGTCTTCTCGGGATACACCAGCGCCGCCTTGGCGTACTTCTCGCCGATGGCGTAGGTGTCCAGGGCCAGCTTCTGGCCGCTGGCGGCCTTGTCCAGGTCGGCCCGCATCAGCCGGTATTCGCCCTTGGAGAGCGGGCGAAACACCAGCGCACGGCCCTGGCGCACCAGGGCAAACAAGCGGTCGCCGTGCGATTCAATCAGCCTGGTAATGGTGGTGGGGGGCAAAAGGCCCTCGAGGTCGTCCGTCAAAATTTCGGGCTTTCCCATGTTATGCCTCAAAAAGGTTCCGGCCCCGCCAGGGGCAGGGCCGGCTCAAAGCAATATCAGAAAGTGGCCAGGTCGCCGGGCACCACGTCCAGCGCCTTGCAGGTCAGCTCGGCCATCAGGGCCTCCGCGCCAGGGGTAGCCGAAAGGGCATCGTTCAGGATGCGCAGGTCGTTAAGCTTGTCGATGATGACGTTTTCGTCGGTATCCACGAAGGTGACCACCGCGTTGAAGGATTTGCGCTTGTACTTGGCCCCCAACTTGGCGCGGAACTGGTGCCACTGATCCACCGGCATCTTGATGGTCACATCCGCCGGGGCCATCTGGCCGGGGGTGCGGCCCACCGGCTTGCCCCCGGCGTAGATGTACTCCTCCGAAACCTCGCCGGTGTTGTATTCCAGCTCGACGTTCACCGGGATGCGCTCCCCGTCCAGGTCGAGCTGGATGCTGGAGTTGTCGTAGACCTTGCCGTTGCGTACGGTAATCGCCACGCGCCACCTCCTAGGCTACCGGCTGGAGCTGCGGGTTGAAGAACCGCACCTTGCCGGTGATCCGCTCGGCGTAGCCCAGCGGGACGATGCTGATGTCGTAGGGGATGGTCTTGGTGCTGAGGATGTTCTCGGCGCGGTCAATGCGCACGTACACCGCCGGTTGGTCGGTGTTCTCGTCAATCGAGACCTTGCCGCGCAAGGCAGTGCGAACCAGCCCCTGCACGTAGGCCTCGATGCGCAGGGCCTCCCGCTCCAGGATCCGCCCGGTCTGGGCCGAGACCTGGATCTGCTCGTTGAGCCAGCGCAGCCAGGCCCGGTAGGCCATCTCGCAGGCCACGTCCATCACCTCGCGGAGCTGCACCTGCTCGTAGTCGCTGCCGGGCGGGGCGAACAGCCGGCCCCGGGTGATGTAGAAGCCGCCCTGGATGGTGCGCAAGGTGGCGAAGCGAGCCGCGTCCAGCGCCCGGGTGACCGATTCGTCCCCGTGCAGCTTGACCACCGTTTTGAGCGCCCCAGAGGCGTAGCGCCCTGGGTGCTCCTCCACCGGTCGCCCGCTGTAGCGGCCCGCAATGACCCAGGCCGAGGGCCGCTTCATCACCAGGCCGGTGATGGGGCTGACCACATCCGCGTAGCGCCCCCCGGCCCCCACCCGCACGCTGGTGAAGCTGGAAAACGCAGCAATCAGGTTGGCGTCGGTATCGTCGGCGGTGTCCAGAATCGCGTGAATGAAGCGGGGGTTGTTGGCGTCGTTGGCCTGGGTTTCCAGGGCGGTGTTGACGCCCGCGGCCACCGTGGGGGTGGCCGCCCCCACCACGTGGATGAACCGATACGACAGCTCGGTGCGGGCAAACAGCACGTTCAGGGCGTTGATCAGGTCGGTCAGGGTGTAGCCGGGGGCGGTGCAGGTGGCGGTATAGGTATCCCCCACCACGAAGGTGCCGTCGGTCCAGGTCAGGGTCAGGCCGGTGTCCGGGATGATGTAGACCCCCGAGACCGGCACGGCGGTCTCCGGGCTGTAGGTGTTGCCGTCATCCAGGCTGTATTCGAAAGCGGCCTGGGCCGCTGCGAGGTTGGCCGCCGCCCGCGTGATGCGCACCCGGAGCTTGTAATCGTCGCGGGGGGTGCTGCCGGTCAGGGTCAGCGTGGCGGTGCCGGTGCCGGTCTTGGTGACGGCCCCGGCGACCCCGGCCACGCTGGGATTGGCAGCCAGGCAGATCACCGCCTGGGTGCCCTCGCCAAAGGCCAGGGCGGCGGCCTCGGCCAGCTTGCCACCCACCTGTTCCTTGGCGCCCTGGGGGCTGGTCACGGTCACCAGGGTATTTGGGGCCAATACCGTGGCCACCCCAATTTTGACGTGTACTCCCTCCCCGCTAACCGGCACCGAGCCGATGCCAAAGTCCTGGGGTTTGACCTCTACCCGGGGCAGGCCGGTCATCGCGCACCTCCGATGGGCTCATTCGCCGCCTCGGCAATACCCCGCTCAAAGGCCGCCTTGGTCAGCTCCTGGCCCACCACCCAGCGGTGCTTGGCCCGGGCTGCCGCCAGCAGCCAGTCCGGGGTGCCGGCTTCGGCGGCCAGCTCCTCCACGGTTTGCAGTTTGCGGGGTTCCGCAGTCGTGTCGTTTTTTGCCATGTGTTTCCTCCTAGGGGAGCACCTCGGTCTGGTCGAGCAGGGCCCGCTCGAGCCGCACATACACCCCCGGCTCTGCCGCCCCCACCTCCAGGAACACCCGGAAGCGGAGCTGATAGCGGCGCTTGTCGGCGGGCAGGGCCGCCGCCTGGCCGGTCTCGTCCTCGTCCCAGCCGCTGGGGAAGAGCTCCAGGGCGCTTCCGCAGATGCGCCGCAGCGCCGCCACGCAGTCGGAAAGGATGCCCTCCACGGTGGCGTAGTCCTTGCCCCAGATGTGCAGGGTATAGCCGGCCAGCCGGGTGTAGGGGGGTTTGGGTTTGGGCTCGGGGGGTGGCTCCTGGGCCAGGGCCTCGCTCGAGATAGCCCGGCCATCCGGCGCGGTGAAGGTGTCCTGGCCCGGCACCAGCACCAGCTTGAGGGGGGCCTCGAGCTGGTTCAGGGCCTCGGGACCCAGCTCGAGCTTCACCTGCCGGGGCAGCTCGGCCTTGAGCCGCTCGAACAGGGCCTGGGTCAACCTAGCTCACCGCCTCCCGCAGGTATTTGCCGGGACGGAAGCGCACCACCGTCTTGGCGGGGATCTGAATCGCCTCCCCGCTGCCGGGCCGGGTGCCCTTGCGGGCCGCACGGCGGGCGGTCACGAAGGTGCCAAAGCCGGTGAGCTGCACCTCCTTGCCGTCCGCCAGGGCGTATTCGATGGCCGTCAGGGCAGCCTTCAGGGCCGCCTGGGCCTGCTTCTTGCTCAGGCCGGTCTGCGCGTGGATGTGCTCGATCAGTTCGGTTCGGTTCATCGAATCTCCTTTTCCAGGTAGGCCCGGGCCGCCTCCTCCAGCGCCTGCTCCCAGCGGGGCGAAAGCTCGGGCTCTGGGATGAAAGGGCGGGCCGGAATCTCCACCCGCCGGGCCTGCACCCAGTCCTTGCCCACCCGGAAGCGCAGGGTTTGCTTGCGCTTGGGGGCGATGGTGGCGCCGTACTGGTGGGTGGCCGCATAGCGCACGTTGGTGCCGATCTCGAAGCCCTGGGGGTCGGTCTTGAGGGCCGACTGCGAGGTCATGGAGCGCTGCAGCCGGGCCGATTTGCGCAGGGTCTGGCCGCCGGTGGCCTCGGCCCGGGCGCTGGGCTTCCAGGGCCGATCCCAGGGGTCTTTTTGCCCCGCGAAGGACTCGTCAATCTGGTTCAGCGCAGCCTGGCCCAGGTTCTTCACCAGCCCGGCGGCAAACTGCGGCTGGCGCAGCCTGTCGGCGAAGCGAATCAGCCGATCCAGCTCACGGAACGCGCCGGTGACGCTCACGGCTTCCACCGGGCCGGAATCCGGCCCAGGGTCGTGACGGCGTCCCACTGCTGCAGCGGGGTGAGCCGGAGGGCGGTTTTGCGCCCCCACCAGCGGCCCCGCTCGGCGCGGGTGTTTTCCGCCACGCTGGGCACTCCATCCACCTCGCCCACGTAAATCCCGATGTGCCCCTCGCGGTCGGGGGCGGTGCGGGGGGAGCGGGGCGCCTCGTCGAAGGGCACGCTGCTAAATAGCAGGTCGCCGGGCTTGATGATTTTGAGGAGGGCCGCCCGGTCGGCGGCCTTGGCCGGGTCTCGATCCACGGCGGACACATCCCAGTCCAGCCGGTCTATGGCCCGCTCCACCGCCACCGCCCAGCGGCTGCGGTCGGGGTCGGCCCGCACCGAGTCCAGGATGC